>CAWIDG010000034.1:0-24783 GCA_963834875.1 Miltoncostaeaceae bacterium | reverse complement strand
CACGGGATCGACCGCGGCGGCCACGCCGTCGGGGTCGATCCCGGGCATCAGCTCGCGCAGGCCCGCAGCCGCGGCGGCGAGGTCGGCCGCGAGCCCGTCCCCGCCGCCCAGCAGGCGGGCCAGGCGGGCCGCGTCGAGGTCGAGCAGCACCCCGGCCTGGAGCAGCGTCCCGTTGCGCCGCCGCGCCTGCGACAGGCCCACCACCTTGCGCCCTCCGGCGAGCACCTCGTAGGGGGAGAGCCCGCCGAAGCAGGCGACGTCGGCCGGCCGGGGATCGGCGGCGCGGGCGCGCGGCACCTCGACCAGCTCCACGTCCGGCGCGCCCAGGGCCCGCAGCCCGTCGGCGAGCACCTGGCCCAGCCAGCGGTAGCCCTCGACGACGTCCTGCGACTCGCGCGGGTGGCCGTGGGGCAGGACGACGTCGAGCGCGAGCAGCCCCGCATCCCAGAGCACCGGCCCGCCCCCCGACGAGCGCCGCAGCACGGGGAGCCCCTCCTCGTACGCCGCGTCCTCGATCGCGCCGGCGTCATCGCCCGAGCGGCCGAGCACCAGGCAGGGCTCCGTGACGGTCGACCACGAGGAGATCGGGGTGCCGCCCGCCGTCATCGACCTCAGCAGGTCGACCGGCCGCGCCACCGCCTCCCAGGGCGGCAGCGCGTCCGGCCCGACGCGCCGCAGGACGGCGCGGGCCGGCTCAGGAGAGGTAGGGGGCGACCCCGACCGCCTGCTGGGCGGCGTCCATCACCATCTCGCTGACGGTCGGGTGGGCGTGGATGACCTCGCCCAGCTCGGAGGCCGTCAGGCCCTCGGCGATGGCGACGCCGATCTCGTGGATCATCTCGACCGCGTGGACGCCCATGATCGTCGCGCCCAGCAGGAGCCCGGTCTCGGAGTCCACCACGAGCTGGGCATAGCCGTCGGGCTCGCCCTCGCCGAGCGCCTTGCCCGAGCCGCCGAAGCGGGCCTGGCCGAGGGTGACCTCGTAGCCGCGCTCCTTGGCGTCGTCGGCGTTCAGGCCGACGGTCGCGATCTCGGGGTGGGTGTAGATGCAGCTCGGCACGACGGTGCGGTCGATGGGCACCATCTCCCCGCCGACGGCGTTCTCGACCGCGCGCGCGGCCTCGGCCGAGGCCAGGTGGGCGAGCTGCAGGCCGCCGATGCAGTCGCCGGCGCCCCAGACCCTGGGGTTGGCCGTGCGCAGGAACTCGTCGACCACGACGTGGCCGCGCTCGGTGATCTCGACGCCGATCTCCTCGAGCCCGATGCCCGCCGCCTGCGAGCGCCGGCCCACCGACACGAGCAGCTTCTCGGCGCTGACCTCGGTGTCGTCGTCGAGCCGCACCGTGACGCCGTCGTCGCGGTACTCGGTGATCTCGGCCACCTGCCGTCCCAGGCGGACCTCCACGCCGTCCTTCTCGAGCAGGCGCTGGAACTGGGACGCGGTGCGGTTGTCGATGCCGAGGAGGAGCCGCGGCAGGATCTCGACCACGGTGATCTTCGTCCCCAGGGGCGCGAACAGGCTGGCGAACTCGCACCCGACCACCCCGCCGCCGACGACCAGCATCGACTCCGGGACCTTCTCCAGGACCAGGATGTCGTTCGAGGTGAGGATCGCCGGGTGCTCCATGTCGAAGCCGGGCAGGCCCGAGGGCTCCGTGCCGACGCAGACGACGAGGTGATCGAAGGGGTGGCGCTCGCCGTCGACCACGACCGCGTCGCCGTCCACGCGGCCCTCGCCGCGCACCACCTTCACGCCCTTGCGCTTGGCGGCCCCCTCCACGCCCTGGCGCTGGCGCAGCACGATCTGGTCCTTGCGCTCCATCATCTTCGAGAAGTCGAAGGACACCTCGGGCACGACGAGGCCGAACTCGTCGGCGCGGCGCACCTTGCGCAGCAGGTCGGCGGTCGCCAGGAGCGACTTCGTGGGGATGCAGCCCCAGTTGAGGCAGGTCCCGCCGAGCTCGGCGCGCTCGATCAGCGTGGAGTCCGCGCCGAGCTGGGCGGCCCGCAGCGCGGCGACGTCGCCCGCGGGGCCCCCTCCCAGCACGACGACGCGCGGCGCGCCTGCGCCGTCACCCCCGTTGGTGCTCATTGCTAGTCCTCTCGCTCGCCGCTGATCGCCGCCGCGAGCAGCCGGTCCTGTTCAGCCTGGTGGGCCTGGGGATAGCCCTCGCTGGGGCTCGCCCGGCGCGCGCGTCCCACGTACCCGAGCGACACGCCGGCGGGCAGCAGGCGCTCGATCTGGAGTCGCGCGAAGTCCCAGGCGCCCATGTTGCGGGGCTCCTCCTGGACCCAGCACACCGATTCTAGCGCGGGGTACGAGCCCACCAGCCCGGCGAGCGGCTCCTCCGGGAACGGGAACAGCATCTCCAGGCGGCCGATCGCCAGCTCGGGGTGCGCCTCGCGCTGGGGGTGGCCGTCGAGCTCGTGGAAGACCTTGCCCGAGCAGAGGATCAGGCGGGTGATCCGGTCGCGGCCGGCGGCGGCCCGCGGGTCGTCGTAGACCGGCTGGAACCGGCCGTCGGTCAGGTCCTCCAGGTGCGACGAGGCGCTGCGGGCGCGCAGCAGGCTCTTGGGCGTGAAGATGATCAGCGGCCGCTGCCGGCCCGTGAGCGCCTGCTTGCGCAGCAGGTGGAAGTAGTTGGCCGCCGTGGTGCAGTTGGCCACCCGGATGTTGTCCTCCGCCGCGAGCTGGAGGAACCGCTCGATGCGCGCCGAGGAGTGCTCGGGGCCGTTGCCCTCGTAGCCGTGCGGCAGCAGCAGGGTCAGGCGCGAGGCCTCGCCCCACTTCGCGCGGCCCGAGACGATGAACTGGTCGATCATGATCTGGGCGCCGTTGACGAAGTCGCCGTACTGGGCCTCCCAGAGCACCAGCGCCTCGTGGGCCTCGGTGCTGTAGCCGTACTCGAAGCCCACCGCCGCGGCCTCCGAGAGCGGGCTGTTGAAGAGCTCGAACGAGGCCGACGCGCGCGTGCAGGTGGGCCATCGGCGTCCAGACCCGGCCGGTGTGGGGGGTCCAGGTCTCGCCCTCGCCCATGTCGTGCAGCTCGAGGTGGCGCTGGCTGAAGGTGCCCCGCGCCGTGTCCTGGCCGGTCAGGCGGACGGGCACGCCCTCGGTGAGCAGCGAGGCGAAGGCCAGGGCCTCGGCGTGGGCCCAGGTGATGCCGCCCTCGGCGCCCATGGCCTCGCGCCGGCGCTCGAGCTGCGGCAGCAGCTTGGGGTGGATGGTGAAGCCCTCGGGCACGGCGAGCAGCTGCTCGTTGAGGTCGCCCAGGACGTCGGCGGAGACCGCCGTGCTCGGGAGGGGCGAGCCGTTGCTCCGCACGGGCTCGTGCTCGTCCTCGCCGAGGACGCCGCGGCTGGTCACGGCCTCGTGCGCGTCGCGCATCCGCCGCTCGGCCGCGGCGATCATGGCGTCGACCTGCTCCCGGGTGACGACGCCCTCGTCCACCAGCTTCTGGGCGTAGATCTTGCTGACCGGCGGGTGGGCCTTGATGGTGCGGCTCATCACCGGCTGGGTGTAGGCCGGCTCGTCGAGCTCGTTGTGGCCGAGGCGGCGGTAGCCGATGAGGTTGATGAGCACGTCGCGCTGGTAGCGGCTGCGGTAGGCGGCGGCGAGCTGGGCGGCGCTCACGCAGGCGTCGATGTCGTCGCCGTTCACGTGGATGACCGGGATGTCGAACCCGCGCGCCAGGTCGCTCACGTGGTAGGTCGAGCGGGCGTCGTTCGGGTCGGTGGTGAACCCGATCTGGTTGTTGGCGATCACGTGCACCGTGCCGCCGGTGCTGTAGCCGCTCAGCGCCTGGAGGTTGAGCGTCTCGGCCACCGCGCCCTGGCCGGTGAACGCGGCGTCCCCGTGGATCAGCACGGCCACGGCCACGGCCGGGTCGTGGCGGGCCTCGGGCGTGGTGCGGGTCGTCTGGAGGGCGCGGGTGAGGCCCTCGGCGACGGCGTTGACCTGCTCCAGGTGGCTGGGGTTGGAGGCGAGCCTGACGCGCACCGGCCGCCCGTCCCGCGTCTCGTAGACGCCCACCGCGCCGAGGTGGTACTTCACGTCGCCGGCCGTCTCGCGCATGTCCTCGTCGCCCGTCTCGAAGGCCATGTGGCCCTCGAACTCGGCCAGGATCGACTCCTCCGGCCTCCCCACCACGTGGCTGATGAAGGCGAGCCTGCCGCGGTGGGCCATCCCCATCACGACGTCCTTGGCGCCCTCGGCCCCGGCCAGCTCGATGACCTCGTCGGTGATCGGCACGAGGGCGTCCACGCCCTCGATCGAGAACGTCTTCTGACCCAGGTAGGTGCGCCGCAGGAAGCGCTCGAAGGCGTCGATCTGCACGAGGCGCTCCAGGGTCTGCACCCGCCGCTCGGCCGGCAGCGGCTCGCGCAGCCGCCCCGACTCGATCACGCCGCGCAGCCAGAGCCGCTTCTGGTGGTCGGAGAGGTGCTCGATCTCGTAGGCGATCGTGCCGCAGTAGGCCGTGCGCAGGTGGGGGAGGGCGGCGGCGAAGCTCTCGCCCGGCACCTTCACCCGCAGCAGCGACGCCGGGATGCGCGCCATGACCTCCGGCGTGAGGCCGACGTTCTCGGGCACCAGCGCCGGGTCGCCCGGCGGCTTGGCGCCCAGGGGGTCGAGGTCCGCGGCCAGGTGGCCGTGGCTGCGGTGCGCCTTGACCAACGACATCGCCGCGGCGACGCCCGCCAGCAGCTCGTCGTCGACCGGCCCCGCGGCGACGGCCGGGGCGGGCTCCGCCGGGGCGGCGGAGGGCGCGGGCGCCGGGGCGGCCGCGCCGAGGCCGAGGCTCGCGCGGACCTCGTCGTAGAAGCCGTCCTCGCCGCGCAGCAGGCGCTCGATCCGCGCCAGGAACTCGCCGCTCTCGGCGCCCTGGATGACGCGGTGGTCGTAGGTGCTGGTCATCGTCATGACCTTCTCGACCCCGAGCCCGGCGAGGGCCTCCGCGTCCACCGCGGCGAGCCCCGCCGGGTAGCCGATCGCCCCGGTCGCGACGATGGTCCCCTGGCCCGGCATGAGGCGCGGCACCGACGCCACGGTGCCGAGGCCGCCGGGGTTGGTGAGGCTGATGGTGGCGCCGCGCAGCTCGTCGGGCTTGACCTGGCCCGCGCGGGTCCGGCGCACCAGGTCGTCGTAGGCGTCGCGGAAGCCGCGGAAGCCGAGCGCCGCCGCGTCGCGCACCACCGGGACGAGCAGCGAGCGGCTGCCGTCCTTGCGCTCCACGTTGACCGCCAGGCCCAGGTTGACGGCCTCGCGCACCAGCTTGTGGGGCGTCCCGTTGACGACGGCGTAGCCGGTCCCCATGACCGGCAGCGCCTCGGCCGCCCGGACCAGGGCCCAGGCGACGAGGTGGGTGAAGGAGAGCTTCTCCTCGCGCCCGGCGCCCTTCAGGTCGGCGTTGATGGCGCGGCGCTGGGCGTCGAGCGTCCCGACGCCGAGGGTGCGGAAGCTCGTGGCGGTCGGGATCGAGAGGCTCTCGTCCATGTAGCCGGCCAGCGCCGCGGCCGGGCCGCGGAGCGCGACGGCCTCCTCGCCGGCCGCCGCCGGCGCGGGCGCCGCGGGCGCCCCGCCGTTGCCGGCCGCCGCCGCGCCGGGCGCCGCGGCGAGCACGTCGGCCTTGCGGACCATGCCGCCCGGACCCGTACCCCGGATCGTCGTCGGGTCGATCCCGCGGCCGATCGCCAGGCGGCGCGCGACGGGGCTGATGCGGGGCCACTCGAGGTCGCCGGCCGGGGGCGACGGGGCGGCGGGCGCGGCCGCGGGCGCAGGTGCCGCGGCCGTCGACGGGCCTGAGCCGTCCCCGGCGGGCGCGCCGCCGCCAGCCCCGACCGCGATGCGCCCGAGCGGCTGGCCCACCTGGAAGGTCTCCCCGGCCTCGACGGCGATCTCCTCCAGGGTCCCGGCGGCGGGCGCCGGCACCTCGAGGTTGACCTTGTCGGTCGAGACCTCCACCACGGTCTGCTCCGCGGCCACGGCCTCGCCGACCGCGACGCGCCACTCGACCACCACGCCCTCGGTGACCGACTCCATGTCCGGCAACACGATGTCGACCGTGCCGCCCGCCGCGGCGGGGGCACGGCCGGGGCCTCGGGCGCCGTGGGCGCCGCGCCCGGCGCCCGGCCGTCGCCCTCGGAGCCGTCGCCCGTGCGGAGCTCGGCCAGCAGCGCCCCGACCTCCACCGCCTCGCCCGGCTGGGCGACGATCTTCGCCACCTCGCCGCTCGCGGGCGAGGGCACCTCGACGTTGACCTTGTCGGTGGTCACGTCGAGGAGGGTGTCGCCGGCCCGGACCTCGTCACCCTCGGCGACGCGCCACTCGACGACGACGCCTTCGGTGACCGACTCGCCGAGCTCCGGCAGCACCACTTGGACGGTCTGTGAGGACGTGGTTGACACGCGAGACTCCTAGGCTATCGCGAACAGGCGAATCGCCGTCTGAAACGGATGTCCCGAGTCTTACGCGCTCGCGGCCAGGATCCTGCTGTGGACGGCGCCGATCGGGCGCCGCCGACGCTCGAGCTAGTCGCCGAGCTCCAGGATCCGCTCCATCGCCTCGGCGACGGCCGCGCGTTGGCTCCCCGTGAGGCGCCCGAGGCGTCCGACGACGGCGTCGGGGTCCTCGCGCTGCAGGTCCCTGGCGACGCGGGTGAGCTCGCGGAGCGCACCCTGCCGCTCCCAGTCGTCGATCGGCGGCTCGGTGAGCGCCCCGGTCTGCACGTCGTGCTCTCCGTGGTTTCTCATCTGCACGAGACCCTAGGCTTGACCCGGAGGGGAAACACCCCATCGATCGTCTAGGAAGAGCCGAGAAAGCGCGTGTCATGAGCAGTTCCATCGATCCCGCAACACGCATGGGCGCGGTGCGGCTGACCGTCGCCGACCTCGACCGCGCGCGCTCCTTCTACCGGGGCGCGCTCGGCCTGGCCGAGCTCGCGACGGGGGACGGGATCGTGCGCCTCGGTCCGCCCGCGGGCCCCGCGCTCGTCGAGCTCGAGAACCGCCCGGACGCCCCGGAGCGGCCGCGGCGCAGCACCGGGCTCTTCCACCTGGCGGTGCTCGTGCCCGGCCGCGCCGAGCTCGCGCGGGCCCTGCGGCGGGTGCTCGACGCGGGCGCGTCGTTCACCGGGGCATCCGACCACCTCGTCAGCGAGGCGCTCTACCTCGACGACCCCGAGGGGAACGGCATCGAGATCTACCGCGACCGCCCCCGCGCCGAGTGGGAGCGCGAGGGCGGCGAGCTCCGCATGGCGACCCTGCCGCTCGACGTCGAGGGGGTCGTCGGCGAGATGCCGGCCGGGCCCGACGAGGGGATGCCCGAGGGGACGACAATGGGCCACGTCCACCTGCAGGTGCGCGACATCCCCGAGGCCGAGGCCTTCTGGTCGGGCGTGCTCGGCTTCGACCCCACGGTGCGCGGCTACCCGGGGGCCCTCTTCGTCTCGGCCGGCGGCTACCACCACCACGTCGGGCTGAACACGTGGGGCACGGCAGGCGCGCCGCCGCCGCCCGAGGGCGCGCGCGGGCTGCGCCGGCTCGAGGTCGTGGTGCCCGGCGCGGCCGAGCTCGATCGGATCGAGGACCGCGCCCGCGCCGCCGGCGCCGCCGTCGTGCGCGACGAGGAGGGCGTGGGGCTGCGCGACCCCTCCGGGAACCGGGTTCTGGTACGACGTTGACCGCCTGACGGCCGCCTGAGAGGGTGGTGCCCGGGTCCCCCGACCCACGCGAGATCGGAGTACGCCGGATGATGACGCCGCCCCGTCGCGTTCGCGCCCACCGCGTCGCCGCGGTCGTGACGGCCCTCGGGCTCTCCGGCGCCCTCTGCGCGACGGCCGCCGCTCAGGCGGGCAAGCCGGCGCCGAAGCCGAAGCCCCCTCCGGCGGTTCCCACCTACTCGAGCCCGATCGCCATGTCGGCCGACGGCAAGCTCGTGTGGAGCGTCAACCCGGACGACGACTCGGTCTCGGTCATCCGCACCGATCAGAACAAGGCGATCAAGAAGATCACGGTGGGCAACGAGCCCCAGGGCGTCGCGCTCGACCCCGTCGGCCGCTACGCGTACGTGGTCAACGCCGCCGGCAACAGCCTGACGGTCATCCGCATCACCGACGCGCGGCCGGGCAACTTCGCGGCCGCCAAGGACGGCCGCTTCGGCTCCAAGGGGACCCTGGTCACCGGCTCCGAGCCGTGGAACGTCGTCGCCTCGCCGGACGGCAAGCGCGTCTACGTCGCGAACAGCGGCCAGGACACGATCTCGGTGCTCGACGTCGCCACGCGCAAGCTGGTCGGCGACGTGGGCCTGAGGAAGAGCCTCTGCAACGCCGAGGACAAGAGCCGGACCTTCCAGCCGCGCGGGATGGCGATCACCGGCAACAGCAAGAAGCTGTACGTGACGCGCTTCCTCTCCTACGTGAACCCGGGCGGCCAGCAGGCCACCGACACCGGGCGCTCCGGGGTGGTGTGCCGCCTCAACATCCAGACCGGGGCGAAGGGCGTCGGCGCGTCGGTGGCCAAGCGGATCAAGCTCGGCTCGCAGATCACCGGCTTCAAGATCGACAGCACCGGCGACGCGACCCCCGACGACACGTCGGCGTTCCCCAACCAGCTCCAGAGCATCGTCATCCGCAACAACCAGGCCTACCTGCCGAACATCGCCGCCTCACCGTCCGGCCCGCTGCGCTTCAACGGCGACACGCAGGCCTTCGTCAACGTGATCGACGGCGTCAACGGCAACACCCAGACCGACGCGAGCGCGGCCAAGTTCCTCAACCTGAACGTCGGCGCCCAGGAGCCCGCGCCCGGCAAGAAGAAGCTCTTCTTCTCGAACGTCTGGGCCATCGCCTTCGCCAAGCAGCGGGGCCTCGTCGTCTCGGCCGGCAGCGACCTGCTCGTCAAGGTCACCGTCGCCGGCAACGGCAAGCTGAACTTCACCGGCGACGCGAACACCACGGGCTACATCGACCTGAACGACCCGGCCAACCCGCGCACGAGCGGCGCGAACGCCGGCAAGAACCCGCAGGGCATCGTCATCAACAAGGCCGGGACGCGCGCCTACGTGAACAACTTCGTCTCGCGCAACGTCAGCGTGGTCAACCTGCAGAACGACCAGGTCATCAAGACGATCCGCACGACCAAGCTGGCCGCTCCGGGATCGCCCGACGAGGTGATCGCGGTCGGCGCCGAGATGTTCTTCTCCTCGCGCGGCAACTTCAACCGCCCCGCGGGCACGACCGGCTCCACCATGGAGCGGCTCTCCAGCGATGGCTGGCAGGCCTGCTCGAGCTGCCACTTCAAGGGGCTGACCGACGGGGTCATCTGGTCGTTCGGCGACGGGCCGCGCAAGTCGATCCCGCTCAACTCGACCTTCGATCCGCACAACCGGGCCGACCAGCGGATCCTCAACTACACGCCGGTGCGCGACGAGGTCGAGGACTTCGACCTCAACATCCGCAACGTGTCGGGACCCGGGCCCCTCGCGGCGGCGATCGCCTGCGCCAACCCGCCGCCGGCGACGTCCACGCTCGACCCCAACCACGGCCTCATCATCGGCGACAACGGCAGCATCGACCAGCCGCCGTGCGCCATCCCCAACTTCATCCCGATCGCGAACGCGAACCGCCAGCAGGTCACGGTCACGCTGCCCGGCAGCGCGACCCAGGTGCCGGCGCTCACCGCCATGAGGGAGTGGGTGCGGTTCGCGATCCGCACGCCGAACGCCCCGCTGACGCAGCCGAAGGTCAAGAGCGGGCCCTCGCAGGCGACGATCAACAAGGGCCGCACGCTCTTCACCCAGGCCGGGTGCGCGAGCTGCCACGGCGGCACCAACTGGACGATCAGCAGCCGCAACTTCACGCCCCCGCCGGCCGCGAACACCATCTTCACCGAGCGCACCCCGCCGCAGGTCTTCGGCAACCCGGTCGGCAGCCAGTACCTGAACGCCTTCCTGCAGAACATCGGCTCGTTCAACCTCGGCGTGCCCGGCGGGCCCAACCCGATCGGCGCCAACATCGGCGGGACCGAGAAGGCGAGCGCCACGCTCGTGAACGGCGTCGCCCAGCCGCAGCAGGACGCGCTCGGCATCGACTACAACAACGACGGCCGGGGCAACGGCTTCAACACGCCGTCGCTGCTCGGGCTCAAGCTCGTCCCGCCCTACTACCACAACGGCGCCTGTGAGACGCTCGCCTGCGTGGTCAGCAACGCCCGCCACCGCACCGCCAACAACACCCGGCCGGACGTCCTGGCCAACCCGGCCGATCAGGCGGCGGTCGTGGCGTTCCTCGAGTCGATCGACGTGAAGACACAGGCGGTCGCGCCGTAGCGCTCGCCCGCGCATCGGGCGGCCGCCCGTGAGCGGCGGCCGCATCGCGCTGATCGTCTTCGGCTGCATCGTCGGCCTGATCGGCCTGGCGCTCCTGATCGCCGGCGCGGTGGGGCTCTGGGCCCACACGTCGCTGAGGGACGACGACGGCTACTACACCAGCGACCCCGAGCGGCTCGAGACGCCCCTGCGGGCGCTGGTCACCGAGAACCTCGACCTCGGGGACATCCCCAGCGGGGACGACTTCTGGGCCAGCCTGAGGATCACGGCCGAGCGGCCGGACGGTGGGCCGATCTTCCTCGGCGTCGGGCCGCGCGCCCAGGTGCAGCGCTTCCTTGCGGGCGTGCCCCACGCGGTGATCACGGACCTCGACTTCGACCCGTTCCGCGCCACCTACTCGCCGCAGCTGGGCCGTCGCCTGCCCGAGCCGCCCGGCGGCGAGGCCTTCTGGGCGGCGCGGGCCTCGGGGCCGGGCGAGCAGACCTTGACCTGGGACGTCGAGGACGGCAACTGGCAGATCGTCGCGATGAACCCCGACGGATCGCCGGGCGTCGCCGTCGACGCGTCGGCGGGCGTCAAGATCTCCTGGCTGCTCGGCCTCACGATCGGCGCCCTGGTGCTCGGCGTCCTCCTGCTGGGCGGCGGCGTGACGATGGTCGTGTTCGGCGGCCGGGGCCCGCGCGCGCCGCCCGGCCCGCCCGCGGCGCCAGGTGAGCCCGAGGAGGGGACCGCCGTGGCCGCCGTCGGCGCCCCGCCCCCGGCCGGCGGGCCGCCGCTCAGGCACCCGGTGGACGTCACGGGCGAGCTCGACCCGGGCCTCAGCCGCTGGCTCTGGCTGGTGAAGTGGATCCTGCTGATCCCGCACTACATCGTGCTGTTCTTCCTCTGGATCGCGTACTTCTTCGTGGCCGTCATCGCGTTCTTCGCGATCCTCTTCACCGGCCGCTACCCGCGCGAGCTCTTCGAGTTCAACCTCGGCGTGCTGCGCTGGACCTGGCGCGTCGGCTACTACGGCTACAGCGCCCTGGCCACCGACCGCTACCCGCCGTTCTCGCTGGAGCGCACCGACTACCCGGGCGAGCTGGACGTGCCCTATCCGGAGCGCCTCTCGCGCGGCCTCGTGCTGGTGAAGTGGTGGCTGCTGGCGATCCCCCAGTACATCGTCATCGCGATCCTCGCGGGCAACTGGGGATGGGGCTGGGGCTGGGGCGACTGGGGCTGGTGGGGCGGCGGCTGGTCGACCCACATCTGGGGCCCCTCGGGCGGCGGGCTGATCGCCATCCTCGTGCTCTTCGCCGCCATCGCCCTGCTCTTCACCGGGCGCTACCCGCGCGGCCTGTTCGACCTCATCGTGGCGTTCAACCGCTGGGTCTTCCGGGTGATCGCGTACGCGTCGCTCATGCGCGACGAGTACCCGCCCTTCACCCTGGAACGCTGAAGCGACCAGTGCGGATGGCCGCCTCTTGCGGGCGGCCAAGCGCGCCTCCGGGCCCTGGCCGGGCCCTCCGGCAGACCGGCGCACCGCCTTCGGCGGGGCGGGCGCCGGAAAGGTCAACACCACCGCGGAGAACGGTCGCTCCTCAGGTGCCGTTTCCGGCGGCCGGCCCCGGCGCAGCCGGTACCGCCGGTCCACATCGGGCCCCGGCGAGGGGCCCGATGGCCTCCGCCGGGCCCGCTAAGAGCTGGTTTCAGAATGAGCCCTGCAGCTTCCTGAGGCAGATCAGGCAGCAGCCGAGCACTAGGAACGCCTCGTGCATATCGGCCCGCCGCTCGAAGCGCACCAGCAGGCGGCGGAACTGGTGCAGCCAGGAGAGGCTGCGCTCGACCGGCCAGCGCACGCGCCCCGCCGTCTTCCCGGGTAGCGAGAGCGCCGCTCGCGGCTCGGCAGCAGCGGCTCGACCAGCTCCCACAGCTCGTCCGAGACGACCCACGCTCCTGGGCCACAGGCATCCCCTCCCATGATGACGGCGGATGCCGACCCCTTCGCCGTGAACGAGGGAAGCCCAGACGCAGACTGAAGTCGAGTCCGGAGACGGGCGGCGGCCTGTTGCTGTCCAAAGGATCAACAGGTAGGAATCAACACCCAGACATCAACACGTGCCCCGACCGACGCGCGTGACGGCAGGAGCTGGGGATGGAGCATCCGCCGCCCCACTGATTTCCGCGCCGTGTACAGCATCAGTGTCGTCTATCGGGGATTGCGAGACTCTGCCCGCGCCTCGGCGGGACTCCCCGTCTTCGTCCAAACCGCAACCGCCGTTGCCGCCTAACCCTTGCTCTCGATCTGGATGAAATAGTGACGGCGGTGAGCCCCGCGAGCCCAGCGATCAGCGGCGAGTCGCTGTGGCCGCGGCTCGCGGGGCTGCCGCTCCTCATCGAGGCGTGCGGGTACGACCGCCTGCACGCCGTCCTCGCCGACGAGTTCGAGCGCATCACGACGCACGTCCGGCTTGTCGGCGCCGACGCCGACGGGCTCGGCGAGGACGTCTCGGTGTTCCGCGAGGACGGCACCGCGCTGCACGAGACCCGGCCCTCGCTGCCGCTCGAGGGCGAGTGGACGCTGGCCGGCTTCTGCGACCACCTCGCCACGCTCGAGCTGTGGCCGGAGCCGCCGGAGTGGGACGTGGCCCTGCGCCTCCGCAACTGGGCGTTCGAGTCGGCGGCGCTCGACCTCGCGCTGCGCCAGGCCGGCCGCTCGCTGCACGACGTGCTCGGGCTGGACCCGCGGCCGGTGCGCTTCGTCAACTCGCTTGGCCTCGGCAAGGAGCCTTCGATCGAGCCGGTGCGCCGGCGGCTCGCGCGCTCCCCCGGTGTGCGCTTCAAGCTCGACGCGGAGGCGACCTGGGCGCCGGCGCTCGTCGACCAGGTCGCGGCGACCGGCGCGGTCGACACGATCGACTTCAAGGGCCAGTACGGCTTCGAGGTCGAGGATCCGGAGGCACTGGGTGCTCTGTACGACCACGTGCTCGCCGCGTTCCCGGACGCCTACCTGGAGGACCCGCACGACCTGCCCGAGATCGCTCAGCGGCTCGGCGATCACCTCGAGCGTGTGTCCTACGACTCGCCGATCCGCAGCGCCGAGGACATCGGCGCGACGCCGCTGGCCGCGCGCGTGGTGAACGTCAAGCCGTCGCGGATTGGCAGCCTCCGCCCGCTGTTCGAGGTCTACGCGCGCTGCGCGCGGGAGCGGCGGCCGATGTACGGCGGCGGCATGGGCGAGTTGGGCGTGGGCCGCGGACAGATCGAGCTGCTCGCCGCGCTGTTCCACGCTGACGCGCCCAACGACGTGGCGCCGAGCGCCTACAACGAGGACGACCCGCAGGGCGGCCTGCCGGCCACCCCGCTGGCGCCGCGCCCCGCGGCGACCGGCTTCCGCTGGGCGGCGTAGACGCGCACCACCACGCGCGCCGGGCGCGTGGGCGGCTCGACCGAGAGAACGCGCGCATGGCCCCGGCATGCGCGCAGAACGGGCACGCGAGCCACTCGGCCGGCGACGGCGGGCGCGCGGGCGCACCGGCGCGTCGCAGCGCGGGCAGGCGAGCGTCCCGGCGGCAAGCTGGGTCGAGCGCGCTCGGTAGCGGTAATCGCGCGGCCCAGAATCGCTCGGGAGCGAAGCAGCATCGACATCGAGCGGGTCCGCCGCAGCCCGACTACCGCGGCTCGTCCCGAGCGGTCGTGTGCGGCGGCATCGTGCGCGCTGCTGCTCGGGACGAGGCGCGAGTCTGTCGTCAGCTGAGTCACTTCACGCTCGCTTTCGCCGGGCGAAGCGGGCGTGTCGCGACCCCGAGTCCGCGCGACCGGGCCTCGTCCAAGGCGCCCGTCTCCGGCACGGTCTGAGGCGCGCCTCCTTCTCACGCCCGGAGCGATAGCGGAGTCGCCACGGCGCAAGCAGGCGATCCGCGCCCCCGCGGAGCCACCCCCGCGGCTATTGTTCGCTCATGGCCGAGATCGCGTCCCGGGGCGAGCGGGTCCGGGAGGGCGACGCTGCGCTGGCCCGCGGGGCGTGGGGCGAGGCGCGAGCGATCTTCGAGCGGGAGCTCGAGGCACGTGAGACGGTCGATGCGCTGGAGGGCTTGAGCTGGGCCGCGTGGTGGGTCGATGACGTGCCCGCGTGCCTGGGGGCACTCGAGCGCGCCTACCGGCTCAGCCGCCGGGAGGGCGACCCGCGGCGCGCGGCGATGCTCGCGGTGTGGCTCGCCAACGATTACCTCTTCTTTCGCGGCGAGGGCGCGATCGCCAACGGCTGGTTCCAGCGCGCGGCCCGCCTCCTCGAGGGGCTCGAGCCCTGTCCCGAGCACGGCTGGCTCGATGCGCTTCGGGGATACAAGGCCATGGGCGAGGGCGATCCGGCGGGGGCAAGGGTCCTCGCCGTCCGGGCGCGCGAGCTGGGCCGCCGGCTCGCCGTCGTCTCGCTGGAGATGTTCGCGCTCTCCGTCGAGGGCATGGCGCTGGTGAACGAGGGTGAGGTCGCGGACGGCATGCGCTGCCTCGACGAGGCCACCGCCGCGGCGTTGGCGGGCGAGTTCGAGCTGGTCGTGCCGGCCGGGTGGACCTGTTGCATCTTGCTCAACGCATGCGAGCGGGTGCGCGACTACGAGCGCGCCGCCGAGTGGTGCAGCAAGATCGAGGAGTTCGGCCACGAGATGAAGATCAACTTCGTCACGGGCGCCTGCCGGGCGCACTACGGCGCCGTGCTGACCTGGCAGGGCCGCTGGGAGGAGGCCGAGCGGGAGCTCACCCAGGCGACCGAGTACCTGGCCGCCCAGCGGCCCACCTGGAGCGGCCTGGCAGTCGTGCGGCTCGCCGAGCTGCGCCGCCGCCAGGGGCGGGTCCCCGAGGCGCAGGAGCTCCTCCGTCGAGCCGCGGGGAACGCGCTCACCCCGGTGGTGCTGGCCGAGCTCTCCCTCGACCTCGGGGATGCCTCGGCGGCAAGTGACCTGCTCGAGCCGGCGCTGCGGCGCGTGCCGGCGCAGAACAGGAGCCTGCGGGCGGCCCCCGTGGAGGTGATGGTGAGGGCGAAGGTGGCCACCGGCGAGGCCGAGGCGGCCGCTTTGCTCCTCGTGGAGCTACGATCGATCGTCGACGCGGTGGGAACGCGTCCGCTGAGCGCCTCGCTGAGCCTCTCGGAGGGGCTCGTCGCGGCGGCTGCCAGCGACGGGGAGACGGCGCGCGAGAGGCTCGAGGACGCGGTCAACCTGTTCGCGGCGAGCGGTGCGGCCTTCGAGCTGGGGCGGGCGCGGCTCGAGCTGGCGCGGGTACTCGCCTCGCTGGGTCGCGAGGACGCAGCCGTGCGCGAGGCGACGCTGGCGCTCAGGCGTCTCGACGAGATCGGGGCGGCGGGCGAGGCGGCGCGGGCTCGCGAGCTGCTCGGGAGCCTCGGAGCCCCACCGATGGCCCTGCGGGCTCCGCCCGGCGATCAGCTCCTTACTCCCCGCGAGCTCGAGGTCCTGCGCCTCGTCTCGGAAGGGCTCACGGACGGCAAGATCGCGGCGCGGCTCGTGCTCAGCAAGCACACCGTTCACCGCCACCTTCAGAACGCCTACGCCAGGCTCGGCTGCTGCTCGCGGGCCTCGGCGGTGGCGGAGGCGAACCGGCTGCACCTGCTGTAGGGGCCCTGCGGGCTTGGCCGCATGGCCTCGACAGGCCATGCGCGAGGTTGGCTCGAACAGGCGAAGACACCGCCTCCCCGCGCGTCGATATTCGACCGCGTCAGTCGAGCGACGGGAGGAACAGATGTCGACCGCCAAGAGCAGCGACACCGCCCACGCTGAACGGGCGAAGCAAAAGGGATCGGCAGCCGGCTCGGCCGGGTACCTGCTGGCCGGGCAGGCGTCGGAGCTCGAGCGGCTCCAGGTCCAGTCGCGGGTCTGGGAGCCGAGCGGCCGGCGGCTGCTCGAGGAGATCGGCGACGGCCGCGGCACCCGCGCGCTGGATGTCGGGTGCGGCGTGCTCGGGTGGCTGCGGGTCCTGAGCGAGTGGGTGGGACCCGACGGGGAGGTGACGGGGACCGACATCGACGAGGCGATGCTCGTCGCCGCCGACCGGTTCGTGACCGAGGAGGGCCTGCGGAACGTGGGCTTGGTCGAGGACGATCTCTTCGCCAGTGAGCTCGAGCCGGACTCGTTCGACCTCGTGCACGCCCGCTACGAGATCACTCCCCTCGGGCGCGGCCACGAGCAGATGGCGACGTACATCCGCCTCGCGCGGCCCGGCGGCACCATCGTGCTCGAGGACCCCGACACGGGCTCCTGGCACTTCAATCCCCCGGCCCCCGCCCTGGAGAGGCTCATCCAGTTGATCCAGGAAGCGTTCCTGCTGAGCGGCGGAGACCTGGCGGCCGGGCGAACGAACCTCGGGTTGCTGCGGGAGTTCGGGATCGAAGGAAATGTCAGGGCCGAGGTCGTGGTGCTCGCCCCGGGGCACCCGTACCTGCGCCTGCCTCTGCAGTTCGCCACCTCGCTGGAGGAGCGGCTGCTGCGCCTGGTGAGCGCGGACGAGCTGGGGGAGCTTCGTGAGCAGGGCGAGGCCGAGCTCCAGGAGCCTGGCCGCTGGGGCACCACGTTCACGCTCCTGCAGTGCTGGGGCCGGTGCCCGGCGGAGGTCGGTGGTCCGGAGGAGGGAGGGCTGTGAGCGCAATCGGTGTTGACATCCGGGTCGACGAGACCGCGCTGGGCGAGCTGAGCGCGTCCCTCGAGGGCGAGCTCGTCGGCCCCGGCGGCCCGACCTACGATGAGCATCGCAGGGTCTGGAACGGGTCGATCGATCGCTTCCCTGCGCTCATCGCGCGCTGCGCCGGCGCGGCGGACGTGAGGGCGGCGGTCGGGTTCGCCAGGAGCACCGGCCTCCCCGTTGCCGTGCGAAGCGGGGGGCACAGCTATCCGGGCCTGTCGGTCTGCGACGGCGGCATCGTCATCGACCTGGGGCCGATGAAGGGGATTCGCGTCAACCCTGAGGCGCGCACGGCGAGGGTCCAGGCCGGCGTGCTCTGGGGCGAGCTCGACCGCGAGACCCAGTCGTTCGGGCTCGCGACGACGGGCGGGATCGTCTCCCACACCGGCGTCGCGGGCCTGACGCTCGGCGGCGGCATCGGCTGGCTGCATCGCCGGTATGGCCTGACGATCGATCAGCTCCTCTCCGTCAACCTCATCACCGCCGGGGGCGAGGTCGTCAAGGCGAGCCAGACGGAGAACTCCGACCTCTTCTGGGGCCTGCGCGGCGGCGGCGGAAACTTCGGGATCGTCACCGAGTTCGAGTTCCGCCTTCACCCCGTGGGCCCGGGCGTCCTCGCAGGGCCGATCTTCTGGCCGATCGAGCAGGCGCCAGAGCTCTTGCGCTTCTACCGCGAGTGGAGCGCCGAGGCGCCGGACGAGCTGATGACGATGGTCGTCCAGCGCAAGGCCCCGCCGCTTCCCTTCGTCCCACGGGAGCTCCATGGCGAGCTCGTCGTCGCCGTCGTGTGCTGCTATGCCGGGCCCGTCGAGGACGGGGAGAGGGTCGTGCGGCCGCTCAGGGCGTTCGGGTCGCCGGTGCTCGATCTCTGTGAGCCCAAGGCCTACGTCGCGCATCAGGCGACGTTCGATCGATCGTTCCCACACGGCTGGTGGTACTACTTCCGCGCCTGCGACGTCGCCGGGCTCACCGACGACGTGATCGGCGTGATGGTCGAGCACGGGAGGCGGATCGTCTCCCCGATCACGAGCGTCGCCGTCTTCCAGATGGGAGGGGCAGTTGCCCGCATGGGCGAGTCCGAGACCGCCTTCAACGGCCGTGATGCCGCGTTCACCTTCAACATCAACGGCAACAGCGTGACCGCGGAAGGGTTCGAGGCCGAGCGCGAGTGGGCACGCGCCTTCTGGTCCGCGCTGCAGCCCCACCACACCGGCGTCTACGTGAACTTCCTCATGGACGAAGGCCGGGAGCGGATCAGGCAGGCGTACGGCGCCAGTAAGTACGAGCGGCTGAAGGCGCTCAAGCGCACCTACGATCCGACGAACTTCTTCCGGCTGAACCAGAACATCCCGCCGGACTGAGGCGTGCACCTGCTTTGCGCTGTCGTGAGCGAGCGCCTCCGCTCGCGGGCCGGAGAGGCCCGGTTTGGACGACACGCGAGCGTGCTCGAACCGCGCAGCGCACTGCTGCTTTGCGTGGAAGCGGAAGTACTTGAGCTGGGCCACGCGAGTTGTTGGGAGCGTTCGGCGCCCAGCGGGCGCGGAGCCGACATCGCCGCCTCCGATTTGGACCTTCTTTCTGAAACCAGCTCTAAGAGGCCCGGCGTAGGCTGGGGAAGCGCCGAAGGCGCAGCGAATTGCCGACGACGAAGAGGCTCGACAGGGCCATCGCCGCGCCGGCGATGAGCGGGTCGAGGTAGCCGGCGGCCGCCAGCGGCAGGGCGGCGACGTTGTAGGCGAAGGCCCAGAAGAGGTTGCCCTTGATCGTGCGCAGCGTGCGCCGCGAGAGCGCGATCGCGTCGGCGGCGCCCCGCAGGTCGCCCGAGACCAGGGTGAGGTCGGAGGCCTCGATGGCGACGTCGGTGCCGGTGCCGACGGCGATGCCCAGGTCGGCGTGGGCCAGGGCCGGGGCGTCGTTGACGCCGTCGCCGACCACGGCGACCACGCGGCCCTCCCGCTGCAGGCGGCGCACGACGGCGGCCTTCTCCGAGGGCAGCACGTCCGCGACGACCTCGTCGACCCCGACCTCGGCGGCGACCGCGCGCGCGGCGGCCGCGTTGTCGCCCGTCAGCAGCACCGGGCGCAGGCCCTGACCACGCAGCAGGCGGACCGCCTCCGCGCTGGTCGGGCGGACGGTGTCGGCGACGACCACCAGCCCGCGCACGGCGCCGTCCCAGGCCACGGCGACCGCCGTCCCGCCCCCGTCCTGCGAGCGCTCGAGGGCCACGCGCAGGCGGTCGTCGAGCGCGAGGCCCCAGCCGGCCAGCAGGGCCGGGCGGCCGACGACCACGGCGTGGCCATCGACGACGCCCTCCACGCCCAGGCCCTCGCGGCTCGCGAAGCCCTCCGGCGGCGGCAGCGCGCCGGCATCGGCGCGGGCGGCCTCGGCGATCGCCCGCCCGATGGGGTGCTCCGAGGCGTCCTCCAGGGCGCCGGCGAGGCGCAGGACCTCCCCGCGGTCGGCGCCGGCGGCCGGGACCACGTCGACCACCCCCATCGCGCCCGTCGTGACCGTGCCGGTCTTGTCGAGCACGACGGTGTCGACGCGGCGCGTCGACTCGAGCACCTCGGGCCCGCGGATGAGGATCCCGAGCTGGGCGCCCCGGCCCGTCCCGACCATCAGCGCCACCGGCGTGGCGAGGCCGAGCGCGCAGGGGCAGGCCACGATCAGCACCGCGACCGCGGCGGTGAAGGCTGCGGCCGCGCCCCCGCCCACGGCGAGCCAGACCCCCAGCGTCGCGGCCGCCAGGGCGATCACGGCCGGCACGAAGACGGCCGACACCCGGTCGGCCAGCCGCTGGACGGGCGCCACACCCGACTGCGCCTCGGTCACGAGGCGGGCGATCTGCGAGAGGGCCGTGTCGGCGCCGACGCGGGTGGCGCGCACCTCCAGGCGGCCGCCGGCGTTGACGGTCGCGCCGGCCACCTCGTCGCCGGGGCCGACCTCGACGGGGACGCTCTCGCCGGTCAGCAGCGAGCGGTCGATCGCCGAGGAGCCGGCCTCGACGACGCCGTCGGTGGCGATCCGCTCGCCGGGCCGGACGAGGAAGCGGTCGCCGACCCGCAGCTCGGCGACGGGCACCTGCCGCTCGCTGCCGTCCTCGCCGAGGAGCGACGCCTCCTTGGCGCCGAGCTCGAGCAGCGCCGTCAGCGCCGCTCCCGCCCGCCGCTTGGCCCGGGCCTCGAGCCAGCGCCCCGCCAGCAGGAAGGTGGTGACGACCGTCGCGACCTCGAGGTAGACCTCGGCGTCGGCGCCGGACAGGACGACGGTGGCCGACCACCCGAGGGCGGCCAGGGTGCCGAGCGAGATCAGCGTGTCCATGCTCGCGGCGCGATGGCGCAGGCCGGCCCACGCCGCGCGGTGGAAGGGCCAGCCGCCCCACAGCACCACGGGCGCCGCCAGCGCCAGCGCGGCCCACTCCCAGCCGCCGAACCGCAGGGCGGGGATCATCGACACCAGCAGCACCGGCAGCGAGAGCGCCGCCGAGACCGCCAGGCGCCGGCCCAGCCCCCCGTCGCCCTCGCGGCCCGGCTCGCCGGCACCGGGCAGGCGGGCGCGGTAGCCCGTGGCCTCCACCGCCTCCACCAGCCGCGCCGGGTCGATCCGCCCGGGATCGAAGGCGACCGTGGCGGTCTCGGTGGCCAGGTTCACCGAGGCGTCGACCCCCTCCAGGCCGTTGAGGCTCCTCGCGACGCGCGCGGCGCACGAGGCGCAGGTCATCCCCTCGATCGGCAGGTCGAGCCGCTCGGGGAGGGCGGGGAGGCTCACGGTGGGCTCGCGATGTGTCATACTCCCACCCAGTATGGCAGACGTGACGAGCCCGATTCCCGGCTACTCCGTGGCCGGCGCCAAGGACGACGTGCTGCGGCGCCTGCGGCGCATCGAGGGGCAGGTGCGCGGGATCGCGGGGATGGTCGAGGACGAGCGGTACTGCATCGACGTCCTTCAGCAGATCAGCGCCGCGCAGGCCGCCCTCGACAAGGTGGCCCTCGCGCTGGTGGACGACCACACGCGCCACTGCGTGCTCGGGGCCGACCCCGAGAACCAGGAGGAGAAGCGCGAGGAGCTGATGACCGCGCTCGCGCGGCTGGTCGGCCGCCGCTAGGAGCGAGCCGCCCCGGGGGCCGGGGCGAGGACCGCGCCGAGCCAGCCGCGCACGGCCTCGGCGACCGCGCCGAGGTCCGACCGCAGGCTGTGGTCGCCGGCGACGCGGGCCACCTCGCGGCCGGGACCGGGAGGCGGCATGCCGAACGGGTCGCGCTCGCCCTGCACCACCAGCGTCGGGACCGCCACGGCGTCGAGCTCGTCGAGGCGGCTGCGCGCCGGGGCGCCCGCGCGCCGCGGCGGCTCCAGGGGGAACGCGAGGCAGAGCACGGCGACGGCGCCCACCGCCTCGGCGGTGCGGCATGCCACCCGGGCGCCCATCGAGCGGCCTCCGGCGATCAGCGGGAGGCCGGCGAGCTCCTCCTCGCGCAGGCGCGCGAGGACGGCGGTCCAGGCGGCGTCGAGCTGCCGCGCCGGGGCGGGCGAGCGCCGGCCGGCGACGCGGTAGGGCTGCTCGACCAGGGCGACCGCCAGGCCCTCCTCGCCGGCCACCTCCGCGGCCGTCACCAGGTCGCGCGCCGCCACCCCGCCGCCCGCGCCGTGACCCAGCACGAGCGCGCCCCGCGGCGCGCCGGCCGGGCGCAGGTGCGCCCGGGCCGGCCCGTGGGGCGTCTCGATGTCGAGGACCGTCGCCGTCAGCTCTTGGTCCGGTAGAGCCGCGCCGTCAGCGGGGCGAAGATCGCCGTGAGCACGACCGCCTCGATGAGCACCAGCCCGATGTCCCCTGCCGACGGGTCGCCGTCCATCAGGCCCCGGGCGGCGGTGATGACGTGGGAGATCGGGTTGATGTCGACGATCGTCTCGAGCCAGCCGGGCAGCGTGTCGGGCTCGACGAAGCCGTTGCTGACGAAGACCAGCGGGAACAGCGCCATGAAGCCGGCGTTCATCACCGCGTTCGGCGCCCGCAGCAGCAGGCCGAGCGTCGTGAAGGCCCACGAGAGGCCGAAGGCGAAGGCCACGACGACGAGCATCGCCCCGACCACGCCCTCGACGCCGCCGTCCGGCCGGTAGCCCAGGGCGAGCCCCACCGCCACCACGACGGTCCCGGCCACCAGGTAGCGGACGGCGTCGCCGAGGACGGCGCCCGCCAGGGGCGCCGGGCGCCAGATCGGCAGCGACCGGAAGCGGTCGACCACGCCCTTGGTCATGTCGGTGTTGAGCGCGACCCCCGAGTAGACGGTCGTGAAGAGCACCGACATCGCGAGGATGCCGGGGAGGATGTACTGGAGGTAGGCGTCGGTCGATCCCGCGATCGCGCCGCCGTACACGTACGTGAACAGCAGCGTGAAGAGCACCGGCGTGAGGGTCACGTCGATGAGCTGCTCGGGGACGTGCTTGATCTTGAGCATGCCCCGCCAGCCGAAGGTGAGGGCCGCCCGGGCGGCGCTGGGGCGCGGCGGCCGCGGCCCCTCCAGCAGGGCCGTCGTCAGCGTGGCCGCCTCCTGCGGGGGCGCGAGCGCGGTGGTGGTGGTCGTGGACGCGTCGCTCATGCCGCCATCTCCTGGTCCTCCTCGTCCTCCTCGGCCGGCCGCCCCGTGAGCGCGAGGAACACCTCGTCGAGGGTGGGCTGGCCGAGCGCGAAGTCGGCGATCCGCACCCCGGACCGCGACAGCTCGGCGATCGCCTCCGCGCCCAGGTCGGCGTCGGAGCAGGGCACCGAGAGCGCGGCCGGGTCGGCCTCGAGGTGCACATCGCCGAGCCGCTCGGCCAGGAGGCTCGCCGCCTCGGGCCGCTGGGCAGGGTCGATCAGCCGCACGTGCAGCGAGCCGAGCCCGATCGACGCCTTGAGCTGGCCGGGCGTGCCCTCGGCGATCACGGTGCCGTGGTCGATGACCGCGATCCGGTCCGCAAGCTGGTCGGCCTCGTCCAGGTACTGGGTGCAGAGCAGGATGGTCGTCCCGGCGCCGGCGAGGGCGCGGACGATGTCCCAGACCTGGTTGCGCGAGCGGGGGTCGAGCCCGGTGGTGGGCTCGTCGAGGAACATCACGCGCGGCGTGACGACGATGCTCGCCGCGATGTCGAGGCGCCGCCGCATCCCGCCCGAGTAGGTCTTGACCAGCCGCCCGGCGGCCTCGGCGAGGCCGAAGGCGTCGAGCAGCACGGCTGCGCGCTCCCGCGCGCCGCTGCGGCTGAGGCCCAGGAGGCGGGCCAGCAGGACCAGGTTCTCGCGGCCGCTCAGGTCCTCGTCCACCGAGGCCAGCTGGCCGGTGAGGCTGACCAGGCCGCGCACGGCTTCGGCCTCGCGCACGATGTCGTGCCCGAGGACGCGGGCCGAGCCCTCGTCGGGCCTCAGCAGCGTCGCGAGCATGCGGATGGTGGTGGTCTTGCCGGCCCCGTTCGGGCCGAGCACGCCGTAGACCGACCCGGCGCGCACCGCCAGGTTGACGCCGTTGACGGCGCGGGTCTCGCCGAACGTCTTGACCAGGCCGGTGGCCTCGATGGCCAGGGCGCTGTCTGAGGTCATCACGCTCCTCGATCGGTGGGGGACGTCACGCGGGTATGACCCTTCGGTGCGGCGAAACTCATCGGTCTCGCTCAGGCGGGCGCCGGCAGGGCGAGCAGCCGCCGGCCGGCCGTGGCGATGAGGGCGGCCAGCGCCACCATGCCCGGCGCGCCGCCGATCGCGGCGTGGGTCGAGACGGCGTTGACGACCGCGCCCCCCACCGCCGACCCCGTCGCGATGCCCGCGGCGATGCCGGTGGTGAGCCAGGTGTACGACTCGGTGAGGGTGCCCTCCCGAGCGAGGTCGGCGACCATCGCGTAGAGGGTCGCGAAGGCGGGGGCGATGCAGGCGCCGGCCAGGAAGAGGGCGATCCCCATGGCCGGCAGGGTCGGCGCGAGCGCGACCAGCCCGTCCGCGACGGCCGTCGCGGCGAGCAGGCCGGTGAGGCGGCGGTGGGGGTCGGCCGGGGCCCGTCCGCGGGCGATCAGCAGGCCGCCGGCCATGCTCCCCAGGGCCCAGGCGGCCAGCAGCGGGCCCACGAGCGCGCGGCTGCCGCCCTCGTCCGCCGAGGCGGCGATCGCGATCTCGATCGCCCCGAAGGACGCTCCCATGCACGTCACGGCGATCAGCAGGGTGAGCAGCGCGGGGCTGGCGAGCGCGCCCGCCAGCGTGCGGGCGGCGCGGGCCGGGCGCCACCGCCGCGACGACGGCGCGGTGACGAACGCCACCGTCCCCGCGAGCAGCAGCGCCGCACACGTCACCAGGCCCACGCTCGTCGACGTGGCGGCCGCGAGCGCGCCGACCAGCAGCAGGGGGCCGACGATGAACGTGAGCTCGACGCCCGCGGCCTCGATCGCGTAGGCCGAATGGCGCCGCCGCGGCGGCACGAGCTCCGGCCAGAGCGCGCGCATGGCGCCGCTGAGGGGCGGGTGCACGAACCCCGCCAGCACCGCGAGCCCGGCCACGACCGCCAGCGAGGTGCCGTCGGGCACCAGCGCGAGCGCGACCAGCGGCACCGCCGACGCGACCGCGCAGGGCAGCAGCACCGCCCGCTGGCCGCGCAGGTTGACGAGCCGCGCCACGAACGGCGACAGGCAGGCGAGGCCCAGGGCGAAGGAGCCCGCCGCGACCCCGCCTTCGGCGTAGTCGCCGCCCATCTCGCGCACCCGCAGGATCAGCAGCAGGCCGATCGCCGTGTACGGCAGCCGGCCCAGCAGCGACGCCGCCAGGGTCCGGCCCACCT
>CAWIDG010000033.1:0-397729 GCA_963834875.1 Miltoncostaeaceae bacterium | reverse complement strand
CGGCATCCCGTCGCCCGAGCAGCGCGCCCGCGGGTACCCGCACGAGTTCTCCGGCGGCATGCGCCAGCGCGCGATGATCGCCATGGCGCTGGTGCTCGAGCCCGACCTGCTGATCGCGGACGAGCCCACGACCGCGCTCGACGTCACCGTGCAGGCGCAGATCCTCGAGCTGATCGCCGAGATCGAAGGAGCGCGCTCGGGATCGGCGTCGTGCTCATCAGCCACAACATGGGCGTCGATCGCCGACGTCGCCCAGCAGGTGATGATCATGTACGCGGGCCGGCCGGTGGAGATCGGCACCCGCGACGAGATCTTCCGCGCGCCGCGCCACCCCTACGCCTGGGGGCTGCTGGAGTCGATCCCGCGGCCGACGTGCGGGTGGAGCGCCTGCTGCCGATCGAGGGCTCGCCGCCGTCGCTGATCCACCTGCCGCCGCGGCTGCTCCTTCCACCCGCGCTGCCCCCACCGCTTCGAGCCGCTGCGACCGCAAGGACCCGCCGCTGGTCCGACGGGACGGCTCGACGCACCGCGACGCCTGCCTGCTGTCGCTCGATGACAAGCGCCGCCTGTGGTCGGAGCGCCAGCAGCGCTTCCAGGACGCCGCTGCATGACGACGTCCGCCCAGCCGGCGCCCCAGGGGCCGGTCCCCGCACCCGACCCGCCCCCGCTGGTCGAGGTCGAGGCCCTCACCAAGCGCTTCCCGATCACCCAGGGGATCATCTTCCAGAAGCAGATCGGCGCCGTGCAGGCGGTCGAGTCGCGTGACGCTGCACATCCGACGCGGCGAGACGCTCGGGCTCGTGGGCGAGTCGGGCTGCGGCAAGTCGACCACGGCGCGCCTCATCACCCGGCTGCTCGAGCCCACCGACGGCGTCGTCCGGTTCGACGGCCGCGACATCACCCATCTGGGCCGCGGCGACCTGCGCCCGCTGCGGCGCGAGATGCAGATGGTCTTCCAGGACCCCTACGCGTCGCTCAACCCGCGCCACAGCGTGGGCCAGATCATCTCGGCGCCCTTCCGCATCCACGGCATCGAGGGCGACCGGCGCGAGATGGTCCAGGCGCTGATGGCGCGCGTGGGCCTCAACCCGGAGCACTACAACCGCTACCCCCACGAGTTCTCCGGCGGCCAGCGCCAGCGGATCGGCGTCGCGCGGGCGCTCGCGCTGAACCCGCGGCTGATCGTGGCCGACGAGCCGGTCTCGGCGCTCGACGTCTCCATCCAGGCCCAGATCCTCAACCTGCTGAAGGACCTCCAGGACGAGGGGGACCTGACGTACCTGTTCATCTCCCACGACCTGGGGGTCGTGCGGCACGTCTCGGACCGGATCGCGGTGATGTACCTCGGCCGCCTCGTCGAGGTCGCGGGCGCCGACCGCATCTACGAGGACCCCCGCCACCCCTACACCGCGGCCCTCCTGTCGGCGGTGCCGAAGGGCCACCAGGGCGCCGCCAGAAACCGCATCCTGCTGACCGGGGACGTGCCCTCGCCCGCCGACCCTCCCCCGGGCTGCCCCTTCCACCCCCGCTGCCCCAAGGCGCGGATGGTCGTCGGGCTCGGCCGACGAGGTGCCCGAGAACTGCCGCTCCGAGATGCCGCCGCTCGAGGAGGTCGCGCCGGGCCACACGGTCGCGTGCTGGTACCCCCTCTCGCCGGGCGAGCGGCTCCAGGAGGCCGCGCACGCCTGAGTCCGCGGCGGGGGACGGCCCGGGGCGGGGGCTATGCTCGCCGCATGAGGTCGGGGCTGATGAACGCGCCGCTCTGGTTCACGTCGGTCCGGATCGTCGCGATCCCCCCTCTGATGGTCCTGCTGCTCGTCGACGACATCCCCGGCGCGCGGTGGTGGGCGTTCGCGATCTTCGCGGTCGCCTGCGTGACCGACTCGATCGACGGGTGGCTGGCGCGCTCGCGCGGCGAGGTCACCGTGGCCGGCGCCTTCCTCGACCCGCTCGCCGACAAGCTCCTGATCAGCGCGGTCCTCGTGTCCCTGGTCGAGACCGGCGAGGTGGCGGCCTGGGTGGCGATGGTCATCATCGCCCGCGAGTTCGCCGTCACCGGGTTGCGGCTGGTGGCCGCGGCCCAGGACGTGATCATCTCGGCGGGACGCTTCGGCAAGGCGAAGGCCCTGAGCCAGAACGTCGCCCTCGGCGCGATCATCCTCCCGGGCTTCCCCGACGGGGTGGCTGACGTCCTGCTCGGGATCGCGCTGGTCCTGACCGTCCTCAGCGGCGCCCACTACTTCCTCATGGCGCGCTGGCGGCTGTTCGGGGGCAAGAAGACGGTCGGCGCGGACGCGGTGGAGGAGCCGTGACCCAGGCGCTGGTCGTCGTGCGTCGCGTACCTGCTCGGCTCGATCCCGTTCGCGTACCTGGCGGGGCGCGCCCGCGGCGTGGACCTGCGCACCGTGGGGAGCGGCAACCTCGGGGCGGCGAACGTCTTCCGCTCCCTCGGGCGCGACATGGGCCTCGCCGTCATGGCCGCCGACATCCTCAAGGGCCTCGTGGCGGTCGTGATCGCCCGGCTCCTCACGGACGAGCCGTGGCCCGCGATCGCCGCCGCCGCCGCGATCGCCGGCCACGTCTTCCCGGTGTGGCTGCGCTTCAAGGGCGGGAAGGGCGTGGCCGTCAGCGGCGGGGCGGTGCTCGGGCTCATGCCGCTCGCGGCGCTGATCCTGTTCGCGATCTGGGTCGTCGTCGTCGGCACCACGCGGTACACGTCGCTGGGCGCCATCGTCGGCGCCCTGGTCGCGACGCCGCTGGTCTGGGCGCTCGACTACCCGGTCTCGGATCTCGTCTTCACGGGCATCGCCGCCGCCGCCGTGCTCGTGCTGCACCGCGGCAACGCGCGGCGCCTGCTCCGTGGCGAGGAGTCCCGCATCGACCTCGGGCGCGGCCGCCGCGCCCGCGCCGAGCTCTCAGACTCGCGCTAGTCCCCCAACCGGGGTGCCTCGGAGTCCCTCCGGCGGAGGGATTCCGGCCGTCGCCGCGGGGGTTTCGTGAAGCTTTTGACAGTGCTCGGCGGCGGGTGGATATTCGTGTCGATCGACACGATCTCCGCGGGGCGAGTGCCCCACATTGCGCCCCGCGTCCCGGACCATCGCGAGAGGAGGTCGCGTGGCAACCGAGTCACCTCCCAGACCCGCACGAGCGGGTTCGCCGCGGACGATCGGGCCGGAGGCCGCATGGCGCCGGACCGCGCTCGGCGACTACCTGTCGGAGTTCTTCGGGGTCTTCGTCCTCATCGCCTTCGGCACCGGCGTGGTCGCGATGTCCGTCGCGGGCCTGCCTCAGTCGGGCCGCGGCGACGGCATCATCTCCGACGCCGACTGGCTGCTCATCACCCTCGGGTGGGGGATGGCGGTCACCTTCGCCATCTACGTCGCCGGCGGCATCACCGGCGCCCACATCAACCCCGCGGTGACGATCGCGTTCGCGACGTTCCGCGGCTTCCCGTGGTCGAAGGTGCCGGGCTACATCGTCGCCCAGATCCTGGGCGGCATCGCCGGCGCCGCGCTCGTCTACTGGGCCTACCACGACGCGATCAGCGCCTTCGAGGCGAGCGCCGACCCGCCGATCGTCCGCGACGGAGGCGCGGGCAGCATCGGGATATTCGTGACCGGCCCCGCCGCGTACATCGACAACTACGGCGACGCGTTCCTCAGCGAGGCCATCGGCACCGCGTTCCTGCTGATCTTCGTGTTCGCGGTCGTCGACCTCATGAACCTGCCGCCGCGGGCCAACCTCGCGCCGCTGATCATCGGCCTCGCCGTGTTCGCCATCGGCATGTCGTACGGCGCCAGCACCGGCTACGCCATCAACCCCGCCCGCGACCTCGGCCCGCGGATCCTCGCGGCGCTGGAGGGCTGGGGCGCGGCCGCGTTCCCGGGTGAGCAGGGCAACCTCGATGCCTACTGGTGGATCCCGATCGCCGGGCCGATAGTGGGCGCGATCGTCGGCTGCATCCTCTACGAGTTCTTCATCTCGTACGTCCTCAGATCCCGCCACAAGCCGGAGGCGGAGGGGTTGGAGGCCCGCGGCGAGACCGTGGAGGAGGACTACTGATGAAGAAGCTGATCAACGCCACGGACGCCGTCGTCGCGGAGGCGTTGCGCGGCTTCGAGGCGGCCCACTCCGACCTCGTCCGGGTCAACCACGACCCGGCCTACATCGTCCGGGCCGACGCCCCCGTGCAGGGCAAGGTGGGCGTCGTCTCGGGCGGCGGCTCGGGGCACGAGCCCATGCACGGCGGCTTCGTGGGGATGGGAATGCTGGACGCGGCGTGCCCGGGGGAGGTCTTCACCTCCCCCACGCCCGACCAGATGAGCGAGGCCACCAAGGCCGTCGACGGTGGCGCCGGCGTCCTGCACATCGTCAAGAACTACACCGGCGACGTCCTCAACTTCGAGATGGCCGCCGAGCTTGCCCGCGCCGACGGGATCGAGGTCGAGGCGGTGGTCACGGACGACGACGTCGCCGTGCAGGACAGCCTCTACACGGCCGGCCGGCGTGGCGTCGGGGTGACGGTCCTGGCCGAGAAGATCGTCGGCGCGGCGGCCGAGGAGGGGAAGGCTCTCTCCGAGGTCGCCGAGATCTGCCGCCGGGTGAACGCGCAGGGGCGCAGCATGGGCATGGCGCTGACCTCC
Organism: Miltoncostaeaceae bacterium; assembly: GCA_963834875.1. Classification (GTDB taxonomy): domain Bacteria; phylum Actinomycetota; class Thermoleophilia; order Miltoncostaeales; family Miltoncostaeaceae; genus DATAGF01. Next base: position 393,086 of record CAWIDG010000033.1, on the reverse strand, counting down.
TGCACGGTCCCCGCGGCCGGCAACCCGACCTTCGAGCTCGGCGACGAGGAGATGGAGATCGGGATCGGGATCCACGGCGAGCCGGGGCGCGAGCGCGTCCCGCTCGCGTCGGCGCGCGAGATCACCGCGATGCTGGCGAACCCGATCCTCGACGACCTGCCGTTCCAGTCCGGCGACGAGGTCCTGGCCTTCGTCAACGGCATGGGGGGGACCCCGCCGCTCGAGCTCTACATCGTCTACAACGAGCTGCGGGCGATCCTCGACGAGCGCGGCGTGAAGGTGGGCCGCAGCCTCGTCGGGCCGTACATCACCTCGCTGGAGATGGCCGGCTGCTCGATCACGCTCCTCAAGCTGGACGAGGAGATGACACGCCTCTGGGACGCCCCGGTCAGGACCGCCGGGCTGCGCTGGGGCGCATGACGCAGGCCACGAGCGCCTCGGGGGCCGGTGGGGCGACGGCCCCCGAGGTCGCATCCTGGATCAGGGCCTTCGCGGCCGTCGTCGCCGAGAACAAGGACGAGCTGACCCGGCTCGACCAGGCGATCGGCGACGCCGACCACGGCATCAACATGGACCGCGGGATGCGCGCCGTCATCGACAAGCTGGACGGCGACGAGCCCGGCGACGTCGGCGCGCTCATGAAGAGCGTCGCCATGACGCTGATCTCGAAGGTCGGCGGGGCCAGCGGGCCGCTGTACGGCACCTTCTTCCTGCAGTTCGGCACGACGGCCGGAGACGCGACGGAGTTGTCGCCCGAGGCGTGGGCCGACTGCTTCGACGCCGCGGTCGCGGGCGTGAAGTCGCGCGGCAAGGCCGAGCCGGGCGACAAGACCATGCTCGACGCCCTGCTGCCGGCGGGCGCGGCCCTGAGGGCCGCCGTCGCCGAGGGCGCGGGCCTCGGCGCGGCGCTCGCCCGCGCGGCGGGCGCGGCCGACGAGGGGGTGGCCGCCACGATCCCGCTCGTGGCGCGGAAGGGCCGGGCGAGTTACCTGGGAGAGCGCAGCGCCGGGCACCAGGACCCCGGCGCGACATCGAGCGCCCTCCTCGTCGGGTGCGCGGCGCGCACGTGGGCCGACTCCTGAGTACGACCGGATAGGGGGAAACGACGTGGCGCAGTACGCAGGCGCGATCGACCAGGGAACCACCAGCACCCGCTTCATGATCTTCGACCACGGCGGGAACGTCGTCTCCATCTCGCAGAAGGAGCACGAGCAGATCTACCCCAAGCCGGGGTGGGTCGAGCACGACCCCGCCGAGGTCTGGGCGCGCACGCAGGAGGTCGTCGCCGAGGCGATGGACTCCGCGGGCGTCGCCAAGGACGACCTCGCCGGCATCGGCATCACCAACCAGCGCGAGACCTCGGTGGTGTGGGACCGCAACACCGGCGAGGCGGTCCACAACGCGATCGTCTGGCAGGACACGCGGACGGACCAGATCTGCAACAAGCTGTCGGCCGACGGCGGCCAGGACCGCTTCCGCCCCAAGACCGGCCTGCCGATCGCGACCTACTTCTCCGGCCCGAAGGTCCGCTGGATCCTCGACAACGTCAAGGGCGCCGACAAGCGCGCCGAGGCCGGGGACCTGCTGTTCGGCAACATGGACACCTGGGTCATCTGGAACCTCACCGGCGGGCCCGACGGCGGCCTCCACATCACCGACGTCAGCAACGCCAGCCGCACGATGCTCATGAACCTGGAGACCCAGGACTGGGACCAGGAGCTGCTCGACGCCATCGGCGTGCCGAAGGCGATGCTCCCCGAGATCAAGGGCTCGAGCCAGGTCTACGGCGAGGCCGCGCTCGACGCGGTCAAGGGCATCCCCGTCGCGGGCGACCTCGGCGACCAGCAGGCGGCGCTCTTCGGCCAGACCTGCTTCGCGGTGGGCGAGGCCAAGAACACCTACGGGACCGGCAACTTCCTGCTCCTGAACACCGGCAACGAGCCTGTCCAGTCCGAGAACGGCCTCATCACGACCGCGGGCTACAAGATCGGCGACCAGCCGACGGTCTTCGCGCTCGAGGGGGCGATCGCCATCACCGGGGCGCTCGTGCAGTGGCTGCGCGACAACCTCAAGCTGATCAAGACCTCCCCGGAGGTCGAGGACCTGGCCAAGACGGTCGAGGACAACGGCGGCTGCTACTTCGTCCCGGCGTTCTCGGGGCTCTTCGCCCCCTACTGGCGCGGCGACGCGCGCGGGGTGATCGCGGGCCTGACGCGCTACGTCAACGCCGGCCACATCGCGCGCGCGACCCTCGAGGCGACGGCCTACCAGACCCGCGAGGTCGCCGAGGCCATGGACGCCGACTCGGGGGTGAAGCTCGAGTCGCTCAAGGTGGACGGCGGCATGGTCGCGAACGAGACGCTCATGCAGTTCCAGGCCGACCTGCTCGGCGTGGACACCATCCGCCCCGCGGTGGCCGAGACCACGGCGCTCGGCGCCGCCTACGCGGCCGGGCTGGCGACCGGGTTCTGGGCCGAGCAGGAGGACCTGCGCGAGAACTGGGTCGAGGACAAGCGCTGGTCGCCGAAGATGGACTCCGCCAAGGCGGACGAGTACTACCGTCAGTGGAAGAAGGCGGTGACGAAGTCGTTCGACTGGGTGGACGAGGAGGGCTGACTGGCCCAGGCTGGGTGCATGGAGTGTGACGTCCTCGTCATCGGCGGCGGCGCGACCGGCCTCGGGGTCGTGCGCGACGCCGCCATGCGGGGCTTCCGCTCGGTGCTCGTCGAGCGGGTGGACCTCGGCCAGGGGACCACCGGGAGGTTCCACGGGCTGCTGCACTCGGGCGGGCGCTACGTCGTGTCCGACCCGCGCTCGGCCACGGAGTGCGCCGAGGAGAACGTGGTCCTGCGCCGGGTGGCGGCGGGGGCGATCGAGGACACGGGGGGCTTCTTCGTCACGACCCCCGCCGACGACCCCGGCTACGCCGACCGCTTCGCCGCCGGCTGCGCGGAGGCCGGGGTGCCGGCGCAGGAGATCACGCCTGCCGAGGCCCTGAGGCGCGAGCCGCGCCTCAACCCGGGGATCTCGCGCGCGTTCGAGGTGCAGGACGGCGCCGTCGACGCCTGGAAGCTCCTGTGGGGCAACGCCGCCTCGGCACGGGAGCTACGGCGCGACGATCCTCACCTACCACTGGGTGACCGGCGTCCTCCGGGACGGCGACCGCGTCGTCGGGGCGGTCGCGCGCGACGACCGCGGCGGGGGCGAGGTGAGGATCGAGGCCGGCTTCACGGTCAACGCGAGCGGCGTCTGGGCCGGCGAGATCGCCGACCTGGCCGACTGCCCCGGCGTCACGGTGGTCCCGGGCAAGGGCATCATGATCGCGATGAACCACCGGCTCGTCTCCTCGGTGGTCAACCGCTGCGATCCCCCCGGCGACGGCGACATCCTCGTGCCCATCCGGACGGTCTGCGTGATCGGCACGACCGACTCCAAAGCCGACACGCCCGACGACCTGGGCATCCCCCGGGACGAGGTGCAGGAGATGCTCGACGCCGGAGAGGTCCTCGTGCCCGGCTTCCGCAAGGCGCGCGCGCTGCACGCCTGGTCGGGCTCCCGGCCCCTGTTCAAGGACGAGCGGGCCGGCGCCGAGGAGGGCGGCGACGACCCGCGCACGATGAGCCGCGGCCTGGCGCTGGTCGACCACCTGCGCCGCGACGGCGTCGGCGGCTTCCTCACGATCACAGGGGGCAAGCTCACGACCTACCGGCTGATGGCCGAGACCGTGGTCGACGCGATGTGCGAGCAGCTCGGCGAGGAGCGGCCCTGCCGCACGGCGCAGGAGGCCCTGCCCGGCTCGGAGGACGGCCGCACCTACTGGCTCGGCTCGCGCCTCGCGGCCCGCGAGCAGGACATGGCCGACGACCAGATCGTGTGCGAGTGCGAGCTGCTGCCGCGCCGGGCGCTCGTCGAGGTGGCCGACCAGCGCCCGGGGATGAACCTCGACGACGTCCGCCGGACGCTGCGGCTCGGCATGGGGCCCTGCCAGGGGGGCTTCTGCACCTATCGCGCGGCCGGCATCCTGCACGGCCTGGGCCACGCCGACGCCGAGCGCGCCGACGAGCTGCTGCTGATGTTCCTCCAGCACCGCTGGCAGGGGCTCGAGCCGATCCTCTACGGCGACCAGGTGCGACAGGCCGTGCTCGACGACTGGATCTTCCAGGGGATCCTCGACGTGGAGCACCTGCCGGCAGCGCTCCCCGCCCGACCGGTATGAGCCGCGCGGTGGTCGTGGGCGCGGGCCTCGCCGGGCTCGCCGCCGGCATCCGCCTCGCCCAGGGCGGGGCGTCGGTCACCGTGGTGGCCAAGGGGTCGGGCGGGCTCCACCTGTCGCCCGGGACGATCGACGTCCTCGGCTACGCGCCCGACCGGGTTGACGAGCCCGCCGAGGCCATGGCGGCCTTCCTCGCCGGCCGGCCCGGCCACCCCTACGCCGGCCTCGCTCCCGAGCCGCTCGGCGAGGCCCTCGAGTGGTTCCGCGGCCTGGTCCCCTCCCTGCGCTACGCCGGCGACCCGGGGCGGAACATGCTGCTGCCGACCGCAGTCGGCGCGGTGCGGCCGACGGCCCTCGCCCCGGCGAGCATCGCGGCCGGCGACCTGCGCGGGGGCGGCGCCCGGCTGGCGGTCGTCGGGGTGCGCTCGCTGAAGGACTTCTACCCGGCCCTGCTCGCGGAGAACCTGCCCAGATCCGACGGAGGCGCCGAGGCCCGCGCGCTCGAGGTGGACTGGTCGGCCCGCCCCGGCCGCGCGGACGTCGCCGGCCCGGTCCACGCGCGCGGGCTGGACGACCCCGCCGAGCGCCGCCGGCTCGCCGGCGAGCTGCGCCCGCAGCTCGAGCCGGGCGAGACCGTGGCGATGCCGGCGCTGCTCGGCCTCGCCCGGGCCGTGGAGGCGTGGGACGACCTCCAGGAGCTGCTGGGGGCGGCCGTGGCCGAGGTCCCGACCGTCCCGCCCTGCGTGCCCGGCATGCGCCTTCAGCGGGCCCTGGTGGACGCCCTGAAGGCGGCCGGGGGCCGGCTGGTGCTCGGCGTCGCGGCCGTTGGCGTGGAGGGCGCCGCGGGCCGGCTGACCGCGGTCCGGGTCGAGCAGGCGGCGCGCGTCCGCGGCCTGCCGGCGGACGCGGTCGTGCTGGCGACGGGCGGCTTCGCATCGGGCGGCATCGAGCTCGACTCGCGGGGCGCCCTGCGCGAGACGGTCGCCGGGCTCCCGGTGCGAGGGCCCGGGCCGGACGAGGCGCCGCTCAGCCCGCGCCACCTCGACCATCAGCCGCTCATGCGCAGCGGCGTCGCGGTGGACGGCCTCATGCGCCCGGTCGACGAGGACGGCGCGCCGGTCTGGGCGAACCTCCACGCCGTCGGCGGCCTGGTCGCCGGAGCCGAGCCGTGGCGCGAGAAGTCGGGGGAGGGCATCTGCCTCGCCGGCGCCGTCGCTGCCGCATCTGCGATCGTGGAGGCCTGATGGGAGACGCGACCGTCCAGGCCATGATCCGCGACTCGCTCGACCACTGCGTCAAGTGCACGATCTGCGAGACGTTCTGTCCGGTCGCCGCAGCGACGCCGCTCTTCCCCGGCCCCAAGTACGTGGGCCCCCAGGCCGAGCGCTACCGCGACCCGGCGGGCCCGTCGCCGGACGCCTCGCTCGACTACTGCTCGAGCTGCGGCATCTGCACCCAGGTCTGCCCGCAGGGCGTGAAGATCGCGGAGATCAACTCGCAGGCCCGGGCGCTGATGAAGGCCGACCGGGGCGTCCCGCTGCGCGACCGCCTGATCGCCCGCCCGACGCTGACCGGCCGCCTGGGCACCCCGGCCGCGCCGCTCGCGAACGCGACCCTTCGCAACCGGCTCGCGCGCCGGCTCCTGGAGCGGACCCTCGGCATCCACCACTCCGCGCCGATGCCGCGCTGGGCCGGGCGGACCCTCCAGGCCTGGGCCCACCGCACCGGGCGCCGCCGGCCCCCTGAGCCCGGGGCGATGGGCAGCGTCGTCTACTTCCACGGCTGCGGCGCCAACTACTACGAGCCCGACACGGGACGGCGCGCGGTGGAGGTGCTCGAGCACAACGGCCTCGACGTGATCATCCCCCGCCAGGGGTGCTGCGGGCTGCCCCTGCAGAGCAACGGCCTCTTCCCCGACGCCCGCCGCTACGCGCGCAAGCTGGCCGCGGCGCTCGCCCCCTACGCCCGCGCGGGCCACGACATCGTCGCCACCTCCACGAGCTGCGGCCTGATGCTCAAGCGCGAGGCCGAGGAGATCCTCGGGATCGAGGACGCCGACCTGCGAGGCGGTGCGCGAGCGGCTCTACGACATCTGCGAGTACCTCGGGCTGATGGCCGAGCGCGGCGAGCTGCGGACCGACTTCCAGCCGGTCGACGATGGCGGTGCCCTACCACGCCCCCTGCCAGCAGCGCGGCCACGGCATCGGCACGCCGGCCCTGGACCTGATGGCCCTCGTGCCCGGGCTGACGGCGACCCAGGTCGACGCGACCTGCTGCGGCATCGCGGGCACCTACGGCCTCAAGCGCGAGAAGTACGAGATCGCCATGGCCGTGGGCCGCCCGCTCTTCCAGCAGGTGACCGCCTCCGGCGCCGAGCTGGCGGTCTGCGACTCCGAGACCTGCCGCTGGCAGATCTCCCACGCGACCGGCACGCCGTCGGTCCACCCGGTGGAGATCCTCCACCGCGCCTACGGGCTCTAGCGGGACGGCGCGGCGATGGTCGGGATCGTCGTCGTGTCCCACAGCGCCCGGCTCGCCGAGGGCGTGGTCGAGCTGGCGCGCGAGATGGCCGGCGACGAGGTGCCGATCGCGGCCGCCGGCGGCCTCGACGAGCCCGGGCAGCCGCTCGGCACGGACGCGGCGAGGGTCGTGGCGGCGCTGCAGGAGGTCGGGGACGCCGCCGACGGCGGCACCCTGGTGCTGATGGACCTGGGCTCGGCGGTGCTGAGCGCCGAGACGGCCCTGGACTTCCTGGACGACGAGGCGCGGGCGCGCGTGCGGCTGCTGGAGGCGCCCCTCGTCGAGGGCGCGGTCGCGGCGGCGGCGGCGGCGCGTGCCGGCGCCTCGCTCGACGAGGCCGCCGCCGAGGCCCGGCGCGGGCTCGCCGGCAAGCAGGCCCACCTCGGCGCGGACGCCCCGGACGGCGAGCCCCGCCGACGCGCCGGCCGAGGAGGGCGACGAGGACTGGCTCAGCGCGACCGCGGTCGTGGGCGCCGAGCACGGGCTGCACGCCCGCCCGGCCGCCGCCGTGGTGCGGACGGCCGCGTCGCTCGACGCCGAGGTGCGGCTCGAGAACGTCACCGCCGGGCGCGGGCCCGCCGGCGCCCGCAGCCTCACGGCGCTGTCGACCCTCGGCGCCCTGCGCGGGCACACCGTGCGGATCCTCGCCCGCGGCCCCGAGGCGGCCGAGGCGCTGGCGGCCGTCGCCGCCCTGGTGGCCGAGGACGGCGGCGCGGCCGAGCCGCCGCCACCGGCCTCGGCGCCGGCCGGCGCCGGCCAGGACGCGCCACCGCCCCCCGCGGCGGGCGAGGAGCTGGTCGGCGTCGCCGCCGCCCCGGGCCACGCGGCCGGGCCGGCGTCCACGCCGGGCGCGGCCGCGCCGCCCATCCCGGACGCTCCCGCGGGCCCGCCCGGCGAGGAGCGGGCCGCCCTGCGCGCGGCGCGCGAGGCCGTCCAGGCCGACCTGCGCGACCTGCGCGCGTCCGCGGCCGAGCGCGCCGGCGCGGAGGCGGCGGACATCCTCGACGCCCAGCTCCTGCTGCTGGGCGACGAGGCGCTCGTCGAGGCGTCGGAGGCCGCGATCGCGCGCGGTGCGCCCGCGGGGCGCGCCTGGGACGACGCCGTCCGGGCGGCGGCCCGCGGGTACGAGGCCCTCGACGACGAGTACCTGCGTGCGCGCGCGACGGACCTGCTGGACGTCGGCCGGCGCGTGCTCGAGCGCCTCGCCGGCGGCGGGCCCCGGGAGGCCGCGACCGACGGCGCGGCCGAGGCGGCGATCCTCGTCGCCGGCGAGGTGGGCGCCGCCGACGCGGCGGCGCTCGACCCCGAGCGGGTCGCGGGAATGGCGACGGCGGCCGGCGGGCCCACCTCACACGCCGCGATCATCGCGCGCGCCCTGGGCATCCCGGCGGTGGCCGGCCTCGGCCCGCGGATCCTGGCCGTGGCCGAGGGGACGCCGATGCTGCTGGACGGCGACGCCGGGACCGTCGTCGTGGCGCCCGGCGACGAGGCGCGCGCCGCCCACCGCGCCCGGCGCGAGGAGGCCGAGCGCCGCTTGGCCGCCGCCCGCGAGCGGGCGAGCGAGCCGGCGGTGACGCGCGACGGCCGCCACGTGGAGGTCGCCGCCAACGCGGGGGCCCCGGGCGACGTCGAGCGCGCCGTCGCCGAGGGGGCCGACGGCGTCGGGCTGTTCCGCACCGAGTTCCTCTTCCTCGGCCGCGCCACCGCGCCCGGCGAGGACGAGCAGCGGCGGGCCTACGCCGACGCGGCGGCCGCGCTGGGCGGCAGGCGCCTCGTGCTGCGGACGCTCGACGCCGGGGCGGACAAGCCGCTGCCCTACCTCGGGCAACCGCCGGAGGAGAACCCGTTCCTGGGGGTGCGCGGGCTGCGCCTGGCCCTGGCCCGCCCCGAGCTGCTGCGCACCCAGCTGCGAGCAGTGCTGCAGGCCGCCGCCCAGGCGCCGCTGTCGGTGATGTTCCCGATGGTCAGCGATGCCGGCGAGCTGCGCGAGGCCCTGCGCCTGCTCGACGAGGCGCGCGACTCGCTCGCCGAGGAGGGCCGCGGCGCCGGGGAGGTCGAGGTGGGCGCGATGGTCGAGGTCCCCGCGGCGGCCCTGGCCGCCGCCACGCTCGCCGCCCAGGTCGACTTCCTGTCGATCGGCACCAACGACCTCGTCCAGTACACGATGGCGGCCGAGCGCGGCAACGCGGGCGTGGCCCGGCTGTCGGACCCGGTCCACCCGGCGGTGCTGCGGCTGATCGCCGCCGTGACCGAGGCCGCGTCCCGTCACGCCTGCCGCGTCGCCGTCTGCGGCGAGGCCGGCTCCGACCCGGCGGCGATCCCGCTGCTCGTGGGGCTCGGCGTCGTCGAGCTGAGCGTGGCGCCGAGGCGGGTCCCGCTGGTGAAGGCGGCCGTGCGAGAGGTCGAGACGGAGGCCGCCCGGCAGCTCGCGCGCCGCGCGCTCGAGCTCGAGGACGCCGCCGCCGTGCGCGCCCTGGTGGCGGCCGGGCCCTAGTCGATCAGCGCACCGCAGCTGATGTTGACCGCGGCGCGCGAACGCCCGCGCGACCGCGCCCCGATCGCGCCGCCCGCCGTAGATCACCGCGGTCCTGTCCTCCAGCAGCATCTCCCTCCTCTCCGCGCCACCTGTACTGACGACGGCGGGCGCCGGGACTCATCGCTGCGTCACCCAGGCCGGGCGCCACTCAGTACGGTTCGGCGGTGACCGCACCGGTGCTCGTCACGGGCGGCAGCGGCTTCGTGGGCCGGGCCGTGCTCGACCGGCTGGTCGCCGGCGGGCGGCCGGTGAGGGCGCTGGCGCGCTCGGACGAGTCGGCCGCCGCGCTCGCGGCCGCCGGCGCCGAGCCGGCCCGCGGCGACATCCTCGACGCCGGGTCGCTCGGTCCCGCGATGGCCGGCGCCGAGGTCGTCTACCACGTCGCGGGGGTGAACGGCTTCTGCTTCCCCGACCCCGCCGTGCTCGACCGCGGCAACGTCGACGGCACCCGCAACGTGGTCCGCGCCGCCGCGGCCGCGGGCGTGCGGCGCATCGTCTACACCTCCTCGGCGGCGACGGTCGGCGAGGAGGCGGGCACCGTCGGGACCGAGCGCTCCCCGCACCGGGGCCGCTTCCTGTCGCACTACGAGCGCTCCAAGCACGAGGCCGAGCGCGTCGCGCTGGCGGAGTCGGCGCGCCTCGGCGTGGAGCTGGTGGCGGTCAACCCGGCCTCGGTCCAGGGGCCCGGGCGCGTCCGGGGCACCGCCAAGATCCTCATCGACGCGCTCAACGGGCGCCTGCGGCTGGTGGTGGACTCGCGCCTGTCGGTGGTCGACGTCGCCGACTGCGCCGAGGGGCACGTGCTGGCCGAGGAGCGCGGCGAGCCCGGCGAGCGCTACCTCCTCTCCGGTGCCACCCTCACCGTCCGCGAGGCCATCGGGCTGCTCGGCCGCGTCTCCGGCACCGACGAGCGGCCCCGCCGCCTGCCGCCGCCGGTGGCGATGACGATGGCCGCGGCGGTCGAGGCGGTCGCGAGGGTCCGGGGCCGGCGGCCGCCCGTCTGCCGCGAGATGGTGCGTACGATCCTGCACGGCCACCGGTACGACGGCTCGCGCGCGGCGCGGGAGCTCGGCCTCGCCTACACGCCGATCGAGGAGTCGCTGCGCCGCGCGGCCGAGTGGTACGTCGCGCAGGGCCTGGTCACGCGGCCGCTCCCCGGCCTCGGTTCGCCCGCCCCCTGATCCGCTCGCTCCGCCCCAGCAGCTCGAGGACGCGGTCGGCCGCCTCGGCGACGGCGCCGTTAACGTCGGCGCGCACCTCGGGCGCGAAGGGGGTCAGGACGAACTCCTCGATCCCCTGACCGGGCTCGGGCCGCCCGATGCCGACACGGACGCGGCGGATCTCGTCCGTCCGGAACGTCTGGAGCACCGAGCGCACGCCGCGATGGCCCGCGTCGCCCGAGCGCGTGCGCACGCGCACCGAGCGGACCGGGAGGTCGAGGTCGTCGTGGACGAGGATGCAGTCGGGGGGCCCGAACCCCATCGCGCTGGGCGACCCGCTGAAGGACCGGCCCGGTCGCGTTCATCCGCGCCTCCGGCTTGACCAGGCACACCGCCCGGCCGTCGCTCCCCACCCGCGCCACCGTGGCGTCGGGGCCCGGCACCCAGTCGGCGCCGAGGGCGCGCGCGAGGAGGTCGAGGACGCGGTGCCCGACGTTGTGCGGCGTGTCGGCGTACCGGGCGCCGGGATTGCCGAGGCCCACCACGACCTGGAGGCGGCCGCCGGAGTCCGGCACCTCGACCCCACGCCCGGCGGTGCCCGCGGGCACCTCGAGCCGCTCGGCGATCAGCTCGAGCCGGTCGACGGGGGAGCCCTTGAGCAGCACGAGGTCGCCCGGCCGCAGCTCGGCGCGGAGGAACTCGGCCGCGGCCTCGGCGGAGTAGAAGGCCTGGAGCGCGTCGTCCTGCTCGTGCCGCCGCGCCTTGAGGGACTTCGCCGAGTTGTTCCCCACGAAGACGACGAGGTCCGCGATCTCGAGGGCCTGCCGCGCCAGGGCGGCGTACGACGCGGTCCGCCTTGCGCGCGAAGTCGGAGATCGTCCCGAGCACGACGACCTTCCTCGGCGCCCGGGCCTCCTCCATGAACTGCAGCGCGGCGGGAATCGACCACAGGGGCGCCTTGATGTCGTCGCGGACGATCGTGAAGCCGTCCGGGTGCTCGACCGGGCTCAGCCGCTGGTGGAAGGGCGGCACGGTCCCGACGGCCGCGGCGGCCTCGGCCAGCGGGATGCCCATCGCGACGCCCACGGCCAGGGCGGCGAGCACGTTGGAGAGGAGATGGGCGCCGCAGAGCCGGGTGCGGACCTCGACCTCCTCGTCCCCCTGGCGGACGGTGAACGACAGCCGCTCCGGCCAGCGGGCGCTGACGTCATGCGCCCGCAGCGTCGCGCCCTCGGCCAGTCCGTACGTGATGACCCGCGCGCGGGTGCGCCGTCGCATGTCCAGGACGAGCGGGTCGTCGGCGTTGAGCACCGCCGCTCCCCGCGGCGGCAGGCTCTCGATCAGCCTCCCCTTCTGGGCGGCGATGGCCTCGGGGGAGCCGTAGAAGGAGAGGTGGTCGGTCCCGATCACGGTGACGACGCCGATCGTCGGCCGGACCAGGCGCAGGATGGCCTCGAACCGCTGCGGCCCCTCGCTGCCCAGGGGCGTCTCCATGATGCAGAAGTCGTCCCAGGGCCGGGTTCGCAGGACGGTCCGCTCCAGGTACGGCGAGCCCGTGAGGTTCGCGGGGTTCCGGCGGCCGGACATCCTCGTCGCCAGCACCGCGGCGATGAGCTCCTTCGTCGTCGTCTTCCCGCAGCTGCCGGTCACGCCGATGAAGGCGACGCGGCCCAGCAGGTGCCTCCGGTAGAACGGCGCCACGTTGAGCAGCGTCCAGCCCGCGGCCTCGAGCTTGAGCCATCTCCACTCGAGCGCCTCGATGAGGCGCCCGCCGCGAACGGCCCCCCGGATCCGATCGACGAGCTCCGTCACGCGACCCCTCGCTGAGCAGCCCCTCGCCTGACCCGCTCCGGACGCCCCAGCAGCTCCAGGGCGCGATCCGCCGCCTCGGCGACGGCCCCGTCGACGTCGGCGAGGGTCGCCGGCGCGAAGGGCGTCAGGACGAACTCCTCGACCGGCTGGCCCTGCTCCGGCCGCCCGACGCCGACGCGCACGCGCCGGATCTCGTCGGTCCGGAACGCCTGGAAGACCGAGCGAACGCCGCGGTGGCCGCCGTCGCTGGAGCGGGTCCGCACGCGCACCGTGCCGATCGGCAGGTCGAGGTCGTCGTGCACCAGGATGCAGTCCGAGGCTGAGAACCCCATTCGCCCGCCGATCCTCCGCACGGCCGGCCCGATCACGTTCATCCGGGCCGCCGGCTTGATGAGGTAGGTCGTCTGACCTTCGCCGTCCACTCGCGCCACCATCGCGTCCTTCTGCTGGATCCACGACGCGCCGAGGGTCGCGCGCGAGGAGATCGACGACGCGGTGCCCGACGTTGTGGGGGGTGTCGTCGAAGGCCGCGCCGGGGTTGCCGAGGCCGAGCACGACCTGGAGGCGGCCGCCGGATCCGGCCCCGTCCGGGTCGGGCGGCCGTCGGCCGGCGTCCCGCGGGCGCATGACCTCGGCCGCGATCACGTCCAGGCGGTCGGCCAGGGAGCCCTTGAGCAGCACGAGGTCGCCCGGCCGCAGCTCGCCCCGGAGGTGCTCGGCCGCGACCTCGACGGAGTAGAAGGCCTGGACCGCCTCGTCCTCCTCGTGGCGCCTCGCCCTCAGGGCTCGCGACGAGTTGTTGCCGACGAAGATCACCCGGTCGGCGACCTCGAGGGCCTGCCGCGCCACGCCGGCGTACGCCTTGTTCGAGTTGCCGGCGTAGTCGGAGACGGTCCCGAACACGACGATCTTCCGCGAGGCGCGGGCCTCCCCCACGAACCGCAGCGCGGCGGGGATCGACCAGAGCGACGCCTTGAACCCGTCGCGGACGATCGTGAACCCGTCGGGGTGGTCGACCGGGCTCAGCCGCCCGTCGACCGGGGCGACGTCCTCGACGGCCGCGACGGCCTCGGCGAGGGGGATGCCCATGGCGAGGCCGACGGCCAGGGCGGCGAGGACGTTGGAGCAGGAGGTGGGCGCCGTAGAGCCGCGTCCGGACCCGCAGCGCCTGGCCCCGGTAGTGGACGGTGAACGACAGCCGCTCCGGCCAGCGGGCGCTCACGTCCCGCGCCCTCAGGGTCGCGTCCTCGGCCTCGCCGTAGGTGATGACGCGCGCGCGGGTGCGCCGCCCCATGTCGCGGACGAGCGGATCGTCGGCGTTCAGGACCGCGGTCCCGTGGGCGGGGAGGCACTCGATCAGCCGGCCCTTCTGGGCGGCGACGGCCTCCGCGGAGCCGAAGATGCTCAGATGGTCCGTCCCGATCACGGTGACCACGCCGATGTCCGGGCGGATCTGGCGCAGGGTGTCGTCGAACACCAGCTCGCCGCCGCTGGAGATCGTCATCTCGACGAGGCAGAAGTCGTCCCACGGCCTGGTGCGCACGATGGCCCGCTCGAGGTACGGCGACGCCTTGGCGTTGGCGAGCGTCCTGCGGCCGGACATCCTCGTCGCCAGCACCGCGGCGATGAGCTCCTTGGTGGTCGTCTTGCCGCAGCTCCCGGTGACCCCGATGACGGTGACGCCGCGCAACGCGAGCCTCCGGTAGCGGGGCGCCAGCCCGAGACGCCGCCACCCCTCGGCCTCGAGCACGAGCCACCGCCAGCGCAGCGCTCCGACGAGGCGCCCGTCGCGCCACGCCTGCAGGATCCGGGCGGGGACCTCTCTGTCGCGGAGAAGCGTCACGGCGCCCTCGGACGATACGTCACCCGATCGCCGATGCCGCCGGACTCACCTAACCTCCCGAATAGGCCGCCTGAGGGGGACGACCCTGGCCGAGACGCCGCCGGGGCCCGCCTCGATCAGGCCGACCCCGGGCGCGCGGGCGGCGGGGGGCAGGCGGTCGCGGAAGCGCCGGTAGCCGCGCGCCTTCAGGCTCGACCAGGAGTAGCCGGGGTCGAGCTCCGGGACGTAGACGGCGCCCGGCGAGAAGAGGAGGGCGCCGTCGACCACCCGGTGGATGGGCATGTGCAGGTGGCCGACCACGACGCAGTCGACGTCGCCGAAGCGCCTCCGCATGGCTCGGTCGAACCCCAGCAGCACCGCGCGCGCGGCCAGCAGCGACAGCGCCGCGGCCGGCAGCTCCACGGCCTTGGTGCGCGTGCCGTGCGTGACGCCGATGCGCCGCCCGCCGGCCTCCACCACGGCGTCGCGCGGCAGCCCCGTGATGCCGGCCTCGTCGTCGTGGTTGCCGCGCACGGCGACGACGGGGGCGATCCTGCCCAGCTCCTCCAGCACCACCGTGTCGGTGAGGTCGCCGGCGTGAAGCACCATGTCCACGCCGTCGAGCACCTCCGCGACCTCGGAGGGCAGGACCGGGAGGTGCTCGCCCACGTGCGTGTCGGCCACCACGCCGATCCGCACGGGGCTGCGCCGGCGGCCGCTCAGAACCCCATGGCGTGGAAGCCGGCGTCCACGAAGAGGGTGTCCCCGGTGACGCTGGCCGACAGCGGCGAGGCGAGGAAGACGGCCGCGTCGGCGACCTCGTCCGCGGTGATGTCGCGCCGCAGCGGGGCGCGCTGTGCGGCCTGGTCGGCCATCGAGCCGAAGCCCGGGATGCCGCGCGCGGCCAGCGTCCGCACGGGCCCCGCCGAGATCGCGTTGACCCGGATGCCGGCGTCGCCGAGGTCCCAGGCGAGGTAGCGGACGATCGCCTCCAGGGCCGCCTTGGCGACCCCCATGACGTTGTAGCCCGGGACGGCACGGTCCGCGGCGATGTAGCTGAGCGTCATGATCGACCCGCCTCCGCCCGCGCGCATGTGCGGCTCGGCCTCGCGCGCGAGCGCCGCCAGCGAGTAGGCGGAGACGTCGAGCGCCGCATGAAAGCCCTCGCGCCCCGTGTCGAACGAAGCGCCCCCCGAGGTCCTCGGCCCGGGCGAAGGCGACCGCGTGAACGAGCGTGTGGAGGCCGCCGAGCGCGTCGGCCGCGCCGGCCACCGCCGACGCCACCTGGCCGTCGTCCTGCACGTCGAGCGGCAGGACGGCCTCGCAGCGGGACAGCGTGTCCGCCAGCTTGCGGACGTCGCCCTCGGTGCGCTCGTTCTGGTAGGTGAGCGCGATCCGCGCCCCGGCGGCGTCGAGGCGCCGCGCGATGGCCCAGGCGATGCTGCGCTTGTTGGCGACGCCCACCACCAGCGCGGCCGTTCCGTCGAGCAGCTCGGGCACGCGATCCTCCTCGGCGATTGAGGGCGTCGGGGCGCGTGACGGACGCCCCCGCCGCCCGGATCGGGCGGCACGCTACCACCCCGCCCGCTTGCGCCCGCGTCGGCCCGACGGCCACGCTCAGGGCGTGAAGCGCCTGGTGCCCGTCCTCGTGGCCGCCGCCGCTCTGCTGGCCTCGCTGGTGGTGCCAGCACGGCGCTGGGCCACGCGGTGCTGGTCTCCTCGTCGCCGGCGGCCGACGCGCGGCTGGCGGCCCCGCCGGAGCGGGTGACGCTGACCTACAGCGAGCCCGTGGAGATCGTCCAGGGCGACGACATCGGCGTCGTGGACGCCGAGGGCAACGACGTCACCGGGGGCCCGGCGACGAACGCGGCCGAGGCCGACACGGTCGACATCCCGCTGCGGCCCGGCCTCGGCGACGGCACCTACACGGTCCGCTCCACGGTCCTCTCCACGGACTCGCACGTCATCCCCGAGGTCTTCGTGTTCGGCGTCGGCCCCGGCGAGCTGGGCCCGCCGTACCTGGAGGGCACGACCGAGGGCCCGTCCGAGACGGGGCCCTGGGGCGTCAGCTCGCGCTTCCTGGAGATGGTCGGCCTGGGCGGCCTCATCGGCCTGCTGGCCTTCCGCTGGCTGGTCTGGGGCCCCGCCGTGCGCGGCGGGGGGGTGGCCGGGGGCGAGCGTGACGCCGTGCTCGGCTGGGGCCGCGACGTCTTCTGGGTGGCCTTCGGCGCGCTGGCCGTGGGGGCCATGCTGGCCGAGGGGTACCTGCTCGTGGTGCAGAGCGCCAGCGTGCTCGGCACCGGCGTGCTCGACGTCCTCGGCGACGCGACGGGGATCAGCCAGGTGCTGGGCGACACCCGCTTCGGGTCGCTCGTGCAGCTGCGCGGCGCCCTCCTGTTCGGGCTCTTCGCGCTGGGGGCGATCCAGTTCATCCGGGAGTACGGGAACGCCGGGTCCCCCCGGCCGCCGTCGGCGACCGGCTCGCGGGTCGGGGCGCTGCTGATGGCCGCGCTGCTGCTGTCGGTTCTCGGGGGCATCGCCGCGCAGGGCCACGCCAGCGCCGCGTCGCTCTCGGGCCTGCAGGTCGCCGCCCAGCTCGTCCACGTCGTCGCGGTGGCGACCTGGATCACCGGGCTCGCGCTCGTGGCGCTCGCCTACCTGCGCCTGCCGGCCGTCGCGCCCCAGGACGGCCCCGCCCTGACGACCCGGCTGCTCGCGCGGTTCTCGCGCGTCGCCCTGATCGCCGTCGGGCTGGCCGTCCTCACGGGCGTCGTGCGATCGCTCGGCGAGCTCGACGACCCGGCCGAGCTGTGGGAGACCGCCTACGGCCGGAGCATCCTCCTCAAGATCGGGCTGCTGATCCCGATCGCTGCGCTCGCCTTCTACAACCGGCGGGTGCTGGAGGCGCTCCGGCGCGTCCCGCGGCCGAACATCCCGACGATGCGGCTGGTGCGGCGGGTGGCGGCCTCGGAGCTCGCGCTGGCCCTCGCCGTCGTCGTCATCGCCTCGCTGCTCGTGGCGCAGGTTCCCGGTGGAACGTAGGCTGTCGGCCCGGCCCGAGCATCGAGGAAAGGTGTCGCCCCGCCCATGAGCACGATCAGCCCCCCGGAGGGAGTCGAGATCATCGCCGAGGTCCCGCCTGCGGCGGCGGAGATCCTCACCAACGAGGCCATCGCCCTCGTCGCGAGGCTGCACCGCGAGTTCGAGCCGCGGCGGCGCGAGCTGCTGGCCGCCCGCGTGGCGCGCGCCGGCGCCCTCGATCAGGGCGTCGAGCCGGACTTCCTGCCCGAGACCGCGCACATCCGGGAGGACAAGGCCTGGAAGGTGGCGCCCGCGCCGGCCGACCTCCAGGACCGGCGCGTCGAGATCACGGGGCCGGTCGAGCGCAAGATGATCATCAACGCGCTCAACTCCGGCGCCAAGGTGTTCATGGCCGACTTCGAGGACTCGAACACCCCGACCTGGGACAACACGCTCCAGGGGCAGATCAACCTGCGGGACGCCGTGGACGGGACGATCGACTTCACGAGCCCGGAGGGGAAGGAGTACCGGCTCGGCGAGAGCCTGGCGACGCTCCTCGTGCGCCCGCGCGGCTGGCACCTGCTGGAGAAGCACATGCTGGTGGACGGCGAGCAGGTCTCGGCCGGCGTCTTCGACCTCGCGCTCTACGCGTTCCACAACGCCCGGCCGCTGCTCGACAGGGGCTCGGGGCCCTACTTCTACCTTCCCAAGCTGGAGAGCCACCTCGAGGCCCGGCTCTGGAACGACATCTTCCTGGTGATCCAGGAGGAGATCGGGATCCCCCGCGGCAGCATCCGGGCCACGGTGCTGATCGAGACGATCCTCGCCGCCTTCGAGATGGACGAGATCCTCTACGAGCTGCGCGAGCACTCGGCCGGCCTCAACTGCGGCCGCTGGGACTACATCTTCAGCGTGATCAAGAAGTTCCGCAGCCGGCCGGACTTCGTCCTCGCCGACCGCGCCCTGGTCACGATGACCACCCACTTCATGCGCTCGTACTCGCTGCTGGCGATCAAGACCTGCCACGCGCGCGACGCGCACGCGATCGGCGGCATGGCCGCCCAGATCCCGATCAAGAACGACCCGGTCGCCAACGAGGAGGCGCTGGCCAAGGTGCGCGCCGACAAGGAGCGCGAGGCCAACGACGGCCACGACGGCACCTGGGTCGCCCATCCCGGGCTCGTGCCGATCGCGATGGAGGCGTTCGACGCGGTCATGACGGGCCCGAACCAGATCGACCGCAAGCGCGAGGACGTGACGATCACCGCGAAGGACCTGCTCACCTTCGTGCCCGAGGGCCCGATCACCGAGCAGGGCCTGCGCACCAACATCAGCGTGGGAATCCAGTACCTCGGCGCCTGGCTGAACGGCATCGGGTGCGTCCCGATCAACAACCTGATGGAGGACGCCGCCACGGCGGAGATCTCGCGCAGCCAGGTCTGGCAGTGGATCCACAGCTCGCGCGGCGTGCTCGAGGACGGGCGGAAGGTCGACATCGACCTCTTCCGCACGATGGTCGCCGAGGAGCTCGAGGCGATCCACGGCAAGTACCCGGCCGACCTCGCGCCCTACTTCGACCGCGCGGCCGCGCTCTTCGACGACATCTCCACCTCGGAGGACTTCGTCGACTTCCTCACGCTGCCGGCCTACCGGATGATCGACTGACCCTCAGGCTGCTGCTGCTCCGTCACGGGATCGCGGAGGACGCGGGCCCGAGGACGGGACATCGCGACGCGCCCCGGGAGCTCACCCCCGAGGGCGCCGAGCGCATGCGCGCCGCCGCCCGCGGGATGGCGGCGCTCGGGATCGGCGCCGAGGTCGTGCTGACGAGCCCGCTCGTCCGCTGCCGCCAGACCGCCGAGATCGTCTGCGAGCGGCTCGGCGGGGAGCCCCGCGAGGACCGCCGGCTCGCCCCGGGCATGGGCCTCGACGAGCTGGCCGGCGCCCTCCTGGACCATCCCGGCGCCGCCTCGGTGCTCGTCTGCGGCCACGAGCCCGACCTCTCCGACCTGGTCGCCGACCTCACCGGCGGGGGCGTGGTGGAGTTCCGCAAGGGATCGCTCGCGCTGCTCGACGTCGAGGGGACGCGCCCCGCGGGGGGCCGCCTGCGGGCGCTCTACCCGCCCGCGGCGCTGCGCACCCTGGGACGGGGCTGACCCCGGCCATCACGGCGCGGCCACGAGGACGACGCGCCCGCGCCGGACCTCGACGACGACCCCGCCCCGCGACCCGTCGAGGGCGCTCCAGCCCAGGACCGCATGGGCGCCGTGCTGGCGCGGCGGCGCCCACGCGGCGCCCTCGCCCGCGGCCTCGAGCATGCGGCGCGCCGCCTCCCCCCGCCCCGTGACCGCGCCCGCCGGGGCGAGCCAGACGACGTCCTCGCCGAGGCAGGCCGCGACGCCGTCCGCGTCGGCGGCGGCCGCCGCGCGCACCAGATCCTCGAGCATCGGACGGGCGGCCTCCGCGCGCTCGGCGTCGCTCGGGTGCCGGCCGGCGGCGGCGCTCACATCCCCGGCGGGGACGGCTCGATCGAGCGGGCGAAGAGCGGCTGCAGATCCTCGGGCAGCAGGGTCGTCGACGCGTCGACCAGCCCGGCGACGACCTCCACCCGCTGGTCCTGGGCCGTGCGCCGCACCTCCTCCCAGCCCTCGCGCTCGGCCTGCCGCTCGTGACCGACGGCCAGGTCGGCCATGGTCATCGCGACCTTCTCCGCCACCCGTGGGGAGGACAGCTGATGGTGCGCGTCGACCATCAGGATGAGGCGGATCCACCCCTGGGCGCCGTGCTCCTCGGCGCTGCGCACCCACTCGGGCGACACGTGGGGCCGCAGGCCCTCGACGAGTCGCGCCCAGGCCTCGGGGGAGGTCACAGACGCGCGAGGAGCTCGGCCTTCTTGGCCTGGAACTCCTCCTCGGTGACCAGCCCCTCGTCGCGGAGGCGCGCGAGCTCGCGGATCAGCTCGGTGGGCGCGCCGGGCGCGCGCTTTGCCCGCTTGCGCGGCGGCTCGCTCACCAGCCGTGAGAGGTCGTCGCCGACCTGGCGCGCGAGGCGCTGCGCCTGCTCCATGGCCTTCGACAGCTCCTGGCCCAGGTCGCGAAGCGCCTGCCGCACCTGCTCCTGAGGGTCCGTCACCCCTCCAACACTAACGGCCGGGCGACCTTGACGGGCCGCCACGCGACGGTGGTACCGTGAGACATGATGAACCCGGCAACGACCGCGGCGTCGTCTCGCGCGGAGCTCGCGCGCCGGGCGAGCGAGGCCCTCGACCGGGCGGCGTGCGCCGCCGCGCGCCGGCTCGAGCGCCACGCGGTCGACTTCGGGCTCTCGGACGCCAAGCTCGAGGTCCTCGAGGTGCTCTGCTGCTGCGCCGACCGGCGGGCGTGCCTGCACGCGCTGGGCGACGAGCTCGGCGTCACCCGCCCCAATGTCACCAAGCTCGTCGACGGCCTGGAGCGGGGCGGGCTCGTCGAGCGCCTGCCACACCCCAGCGACCGGCGGATGGTGCAGGCCCACGTCACCCGTCAGGGCCTCCGGGTGGCCGAGGAGGCGCTGCCGGGCCGGGGCGAGGTGCTGGAGCGGCTCTGGGACCGCCTGGACGACGACGAGCTGGCGCAGCTCGTCGCCCTCCTCCAGGCCGTCGCTGACTACCGCGAGCCGATCTCCACGTAGTCGCGCTCGCCGGAGCCCACGTAGATCTGGCGCGGGCCGCGAGATCTTCTGCTCCTTGTCCTGCAGCATCTCCGCCCACTGGGCCACCCAGCCCGGCGTGCGGCCGATGGCGAACAGGACCGTGAACATGTCCGCGGGCATCCCGAGCGCCTCGTAGATCAGGCCGCTGTAGAAGTCGACGTTCGGGTAGAGCTTGCGCGAGACGAAGTACTCGTCCTCCAGCGCGATCCGCTCCAGCTCCACCGCGATCGACAGCAACGGGTTGACGCCGGTGACCGCGAAGACGTCGTCGCAGGCCTTCTTGATGATCGTCGCCCGCGGGTCGTAATTCTTGTAGACGCGGTGGCCGAAGCCCATCAGGCGCTCCTCGCCGCCCTTCACCCCCTCGATGAAGCCGGGGATGTTGTCCGTCGACTCGATGCGGCGGAGCATCCGCAGGACGGCCTCGTTGGCGCCGCCGTGCAGCGGCCCGTAGAGCGCCGCGATCCCGGCGGCGACCGCCGAGTAGGGGTCGACCTGCGACGAGCCCACGCTGCGGACGGCGCTCGTCGAGCAGTTCTGCTCGTGGTCGGCGTGCAGGATGAACAGCACGTCGAGCGCCCGCTCGATGCGGGGGTCCGGCTCGTAGCGCTTGCCGCCGATGGTGAAGAGCATCGACAGGAAGTTGGCCGAGTAGGAGAGCTCGTTCTCCGGGTAGACGTACGGCTTGCCCGAGGTGTGCCGGAAGGCCCAGGCGCCGAGTGTCGGCATCTTGGCGATCAGCCGGACGATCTGGAGGTAGCGGTTGTCGGGGTCCCCGATGTCCTTGGCCTCGGGGTAGAACGTGCTGAGCGCCCCGACGCTCGACTGCAGCATCCCCATGGGGTGGGCGTCGTAGCGGAAGCCCTGCATCAGGCCCTTCACGTTCTCGTGGACGAACGTGTGGTGGGTGATGTCGTGTACCCAGCCGTCGAGCTGCTCCTGGGTGGGCAGATCGCCGAACACCAGGAGGTAGGCCACCTCGAGGAAGCTGCTCCTCTCGGCGAGCTGCTCGATGGGATAGCCGCGGTACCGCAGGATGCCGGCGTCGCCGTCAAGGTAGGTGATCGCGCTCCGGCAGGACGCCGTGTTCATGAAGGCCGGGTCGTAGGTCATGAGGCCGAAATCGTCCTCGTCGACCTTGATCTGGCGCAGGTCCGTCGCCCTGATCGTGCCGTCGGCGATCGGCAGCTCGTAGCTGCTGCCGGTCCGGTTGTCCGTGATCGTGAGCGTCTCGGCGCCGGAGGCTCCAGGCGCGGTGCTCGCCGCCGTCGACTGTCGAGTGGTCATGCAGCTTTCCCTTGACGAGGGTGTCGCACCTACCGGTGCTCGGGGATCCTGGGGATTCTAGTGACGCGGCGCGCGCTGCGGGGCTGTCCGCGGAGCGGATCGGCGCCGCCCCTGGTACCATCCGCTCGTCCTGCGTACGCGCGGGATCCGGCGTCACGCCGCTTGACCCGCCGCCGCTCCGGCGGCCACACACGGATTACTGGAGGTACCTTGGCCGAGCACGAGAGCTCTCTCGCCGTGCTGGTCAACTTCGAGAACATGGCCCGCCCCGGGGCCAAGGGACGAAACGACTTCGACATTCACCTGGTCCTCGACCGCCTCGCGGAGAAGGGGCGCGTGCTCGTGAAGCGCGCCTATGCGGACTGGAGCCGCTACCGCGACGCCCGCCACGAGCTGCAGAACGCGGGGCTCGGGCTCATCGAGATGCCCTCGGCGCGCGAGGGCGCCAAGAACCGAGCCGACATCCAGATGGCGGTCAACGCGATGGAGCTGGCCTACAGCCGCGACCACGTCAACAACTTCGTCATCGTCTCGGGCGACAGCGACTTCACGCCGCTCGTCGGCAAGCTGCGAGAGCTGAACAAGCGCGTCATCGGCGTCGGCAGCCGCGAGTCGGCGAGCGACCTGCTGGTCGCCAACTGCGACGAGTTCATCTACTACGACACCCTCGTCGCGCGGGCGAGCGGCGGCACCTCGCGGCGGCGGGGCGGGAGCGGGCCGAACCCGCTCCAGCTCCTGCAGGAGACCCTGACCGCCCTGCAGCGCGAGGGCACCGAGTGGCCGCTCGCGAGCGTGGTCAAGGACTCGATGCGCCGCAAGTACCCGGCCTTCGACGAGACGGACCAGGGCTTCTCGACCTTCTCGAAGTTCCTCGAGGAGGCCGCCGGCGCCGGCATGGTGAAGATCGAGACCGACCCGCGCAGCGGCACCTACCGGGTTGAGCTCGCAGACACCACCGCCGCGCCCCCGCCGGCGGAGGCCGCGCCCGCCGAGCGCGCCGCCGATGAGGGCGAGGGCCGCCGGCGCCGGCGCCGTGGGCGGCGCGCCGAGTCCCCGGCGCCCGACGCCGTCGAGGAGGCCGAGGTCTTCGAGGTCCGCATCGAGCCGACCCCCGATCCCGACCTCGGCACGCTGCCGCCCCTGGACGAGCCGATCTCGTACGAGGACATGGTGATGTACGGCCCGCCCCCGGAGGTCGGCGAGGACGTCCCGGACCTCGCCGAGGCGACCGACTTCGACGCGGGCGAGCCCCCTCCGCGGAGCTCGAGGCGCCGGCGACGGCGCGCCGCGGTCGCCGAGCCGGAGCCGACCGTCGCCGACCTCGAGCCGGTCGACGAGATCGTGGTCGAGCTGCCGGCGGAGCCCGTCCCGGGTGCGGACGCCGGCGAGACGCAGGCCCCGGAGGGGGAGGCGGAGGCCGCAACGCCGCCCCGGCGCCGGCGCCGCGCGACCGCGGCCGCGGCCGCCGAGCCCGAGGCCGCGGCCGCCGAGCCGCCCGCCGACGCCGCGGCCGCGCCGCTGGTGGACGTCGAGGGGCCGCCGATCGCCGCTCCGGACCCCGCCGCCCCGCAGGAGGCGCCGGCGGCGCCGACCCGGCGCCGGGTGCGCCGGCGGACGGCCGCCGCCGAGGCCGAGCCTCAGCCGGCGCCGCCCACCGAGCCGGCCGCCGAGGAGGCCGAGCCGGCTCCCGAGGAGGCCCCGAAGCCGCGGCGCCGCGCGACCCGCAAGAAGGCCGAGCCGGTCGCCGAGGCCGGCACGGACGACGCGGAGGCGCCGGCGCCCAAGCGCCGCACGCGGCGCGCCTCGCCCGCGGCCGAGGCGGCCGCGGACGGCGGCGAGACCGCGGCCGAGGAGGCCCCCAAGCCCCGGCGGCGCACGACCCGCAAGGCGGCCGAGCCCGCGGCCGAGGCGGAGGCGCCGAAGCCCCGGCGGCGGCGCACGACCCGCAAGGCGGCCGAGCCCGGGCGGAGGCGCGAGGCCTGGCAGCGTAGCGCCTATCAGCTCGCGGTCGAGCCCGCGCAGCCGCGCGACGGCCGCGAGCGCCCTCATGACGGGGCGCAGCGCCCCGGAGAGGCCGGGCAGGCCGGTCTCGCCCCACTCGAGCGAGCAGCGCCGCGTGCAGCTGGCTGCGCGGCCTGCCGCCCGGGCGCACGCGCCCGTCGGCGGGCCAGGCCGGAGAGGACCCGCAGCGCGGTCTCGGAACCGGCGTGCCCGGGGCTGAGCTCGACCAGGGCCAGGGCGCCGCGGTCCTCGTCGTTCGACCACGAGCGTGCAGGATGCCGGCCGGCGCCGTGACCTCCTGGCCGGGCCGCAGCTCGTAGGGGAAGCCGGCCACCGTGACCGTGATGCACCCCTCGATGCACGTGAAGGTCTCGTCGTAGGCGTGCGCGTGCGGCCCCATCCGCGCCGCCCGGCGCGACCTCCAGCTCCAGCAGCGTCCTGCGAGCCGCGGCTCTCGGCGCAGGTCTCGAAGAGCGCCGCCGCGTACCCCTGCACCGGGTTCTCGATGCGCCCCGGCCAGGGCGGCCGCGCGGCCCGCGCGGCCGACGATCGTCGTCGTGTCTCCATGGCTCCTCCCGGTCGGTCGGTTCGATCCGCCCGAGAGGACGCCGCCGGGCCGGCGCCCATTCCGCCCTTGGCCGAGCCTTTACGGCGAGCCGGCGCGGGCCGCCAGGTCCTGCGCCGCCGCCAGCACCTCGTCCTCCGGCAGCTCCGCCCCCTCCCGCGAGACCGCCTGGATGCCGTAGACCTCGGTCCCGGCGGGGAAGGTCACGAAGATCACCGACCCCGAGACGCCGCCCTGCGAGACCTCCACCCGCAGCGCGCGGGCGCCGTCGACGCCCGGCACCTCGACCTCGGTCGGGTCGCCGAGCGTGCTGTCGCGCACCTCCTCCGCCGCCTCCTCGACCTCCTGGCGGGCCGCCTCGTCGTCGCGCATCCGGATGACGTAGCTGCGCACCAGCGCGGCGCCGCCCTCGGGGTCCTGGCCGGCCTGGTCGCGCAGCACCCCGTCGCGGTAGCCGCCCTCCTCGAGCCGCCGGAGCGCCGCGTCGCGGGCCGGGTCGTCGATCTGGTAGAGGGCGTCGACGAACGCCTGCGCGGTCGGCAGCGCGCGCGGCGCCCCCGGCCGGAGGCCGCTCACGGCGTCCTCGGGCGGGAGCAGCGCGGTCAGGCCCCCCGCCGGCGCCGTCGGGGCCGGGGCGGGCGCGGTCGCGGTCGCCGCCTCCGAGGCCTCGTCGCCGGAGGACCCCCCGCACGCCACGGCGGGGGCGACGGCGCATGCGCACAGGAGCGCGGCGAGCGGCCTCCTCACCCGATCTCCACGGGCTCCTCGGAGATCTGCTCGCCGTCCGGCGCGGCCCGGCTGATCCTGAAGGCGCGGATCTCGGGCGCGTCGCGATCGGCGATCGACACGATCAGGTAGAGCGTGTCGGGGAAGAACGCGAGCTCGACGTCGGTCCGCGACGGGTAGGCCGCCGAGCGCGTGTGGGAGTGGTAGATCGCGAGCAGGTCCTCGCCCGAGCCCTCGATCTCGTCCATGATCCGCAGCTGCTCGCGCGGGTCCATGACGTACATGAACGGGCTGCCCTCGGTGTTGGCCGCCCGGAAGACCCGGGTCGCCTCGCCGTCCGAGCCGGAGATCATCCCGCAGCACTCGTTGGGCAGGTCGGCGAGCGCGTGGTCGACGAGCTCCCGCACGAGGGAGGGCCCGATCCTCACCTGGCCAACGCTACGCGCAACGGCCTTACGCCGCCGGGGTTGAAGGCGGCCAGCCCCGCCGAAGGCGGTGCCGCCGTTTGCCGGCAGGGCCCGGCCAGGGCCCGGAGGCGCCGCATACGGCCGCCCGCAAGAGGCGGCCATCCGCATTGGCTCCTCACCAGAACACCCCGCGGTCCAACTTGTCCTCGACGTCGTCCACGTCGTCGGTCCAGATGCCGGCCGAGAGGTACTTCCACCCGCCGTCGCAGACGATCCCGACGATCGTGCCGCGGGTCATCTCCGCGGCGAGGCGGGCGCAGGTGTGGATCGACGGCGCCGGACGAGACGCCGGCGAAGATGCCCTCCTCGGACGCGAGCCGCCGCGTCATGAGGATGGAGTCGCGGTTGGACACCAGCAGCTTGCGGTCGAGGCGCGACACGTCGAGGATCGGCGGCACGAATCCGTCCTCGAGGCTCCGGAGGCCGCTCACGGGCTCGCCCTGGAGGGGCTCGCAGGCGACGACCTGGATCTCCGGGCGATGCTCCTTCAGCCGCTGCGACGCGCCCATCAGGGTGCCCCCGGTGCCGAGGCCCGCCACGAAGACGTCGATCTCGGGGCAGTCGCGGACGATCTCCTCGGCGGTGCCCTCGTAGTGGGCCCGGGGGTTGGCGGGGTTGCCGTACTGGAACGGCATGTGCAGCCCGTTCTCGGCCGCGAGCCGTCGCGCGACCTCGACCGCGCCGTTCGAGCCGAACTCGCCGTCGGTGGACACGATCTCGGCCCCGTACAGCTCCAGCAGCTGGCGGCGCTCGGGCGTCACGTTCTCCGGCATCACGGCGACGAGCCGGTAGCCCCGCACCCGGCAGATCATCGCGAGCGAGATGCCGGTGTTCCCGGAGGTCGGCTCCATGATCGTGTCGCCCGGCCGCACCGCGCCGCGGCGCTCGGCGTCCTCGATCAGCGAGAGCGCCGTGCGGTCCTTGATCGAGCCGGTGGGGTTGTGGCTCTCGAGCTTGGCGAGGATCCGGACGTCCGGGTTGGGGGAGGCGTGGCGCAGCTCGACGAGGGGCGTCTCGCCGATCGTGGCGACGAGGTCCGGCGAGACCGCCGCCGGGGGCGGCGCCAGGCCGACGTCGGTCACGCGCCGCCCCCGGCCATCGCCGGCAGGATCAGGAGCGTGTCGCCGTCGGACACCTCCGTGTCCAGCCAGGACAGGAGCCGCACGTCCTCGTCGTTCAGGTACACGTTGACGAAGCGGTGCAGCTCGCCCTCGGAGGTCTGCAGCTGCTCGCGCACGCCCGGATGCTTGGCGTAGAGGGCGTCCAGCACCTCGCTGACGGTCGAGCCGTCCACCTCGATCTCGCGCTCGCCTCCGGTGGCCTGCCGCAGCACCGGCGGGATCCGGACGGTGCTCACGCCGTCGCGGCCGCCACGCGGTGCCTGCCGACGCCGGCGCACCACGCGTCGTAGTCGCGGAACTCGAGCACCGCGTTCTGGCCGCACGCGGGGCAGTCGGGGTCGCGCCGCACCTTGAGCTCGGTGAAGGTCATCGCGAGGGCGTCGTAGATGAGGAGGCGGCCCGAGAGCGTCTCGCCGATGCCGAGCAGCACCTTGATCGCCTCGTTCGCCTGGATGTTGCCCATCACGCCGCAGAGCACGCCCAGCACGCCCGCCTCGCCGCAGGACGGCGCCATGTCGGGCGGCGGCGGCTCCGGGAAGAGGCAGCGGTAGCAGGGGCCCTCGTAGGGCAGGAACACCGAGGCGTGGCCCTCGAAGCGGAGGATGCTCGCGTGCACGAGCGGGGTCCGCGTCATGAGCGCCGCGTCGTTGAGGAGGTAGCGGGTGGGGAAGTTGTCCGCGCCGTCGACGATGACGTCGTAGCCGGCGATCAGGTCGAGGACGTTCTCCTTGTCCACCCGGAACGGGTGCACGTTCACCTGCACGTCCGGGTTGAGCGCCTCGATGGCGATCTTCGCCGACTCGCCCTTCGGCATGCCGACGCGGTCGGTCGTGTGGATGATCTGGCGCTGCAGGTTGCTGGCGTCGACGACGTCGTCGTCCACCAGCCCGAGCGTGCCCACGCCGGCGGCGGCCAGGTAGAAGGCGGCCGGCGAGCCGAGGCCGCCGGCCCCGATCAGGAGGACCTTCGAGTCCAGCAGCCGGAGCTGGCCCTGCCTCGCCCATCTCCGGGATCAGCACGTGGCGGCTGTAGCGCGAGCGCTGCTCGGGCGTGAGCGTGCGCGGCACGTCCCACGGCTGGCCGCTCTGCTTCCAGCGGGCGAAGCCGCCGGCCAGGCTCGCGACGTCCTCGTAGCCCATCTCGCGCAGCGTGGTGCCCGCCAGGAGCGACCGGTTGCCGGCGGCGCAGGAGATCACGATCTCCTGGTCGGGGCGGGCGACGCCCGCGATGCGGCTCTCGAGGAGGCCGCGGGGGATGTGGATCGAGCCGGGGATGTGGCCCTCGTCCCACTCGGACTGCTCGCGGACGTCGATCACGAGCGGCGGATCGCCGGCGTCGCGCCGGGCCGCGAGGTCCGCGACCTGAACCTCGGGCACTTGCTCGCGGGCGTTCGCGAGGAGATCCTGGTAGCTGCGCGCCATGTCGTCTCCAGTGAAAGCGGCTGAACCAGCGATTCTACGCGGGGATTCTACCCTTTTCCGGCGGCGGGGCGGTTGCGCACCCGGCCCTGCCGGCTCAATACTTCGAAAAGTATAGCGGCGCCGGCAGCCATGATGACGGCGATGGCCCGCCCGATCCTCCCCAAGAGCGCCTTCTCGAACATCGACGGCAGGACGCGCTGTCCGACGCCGGACTGCTGGGGCGACCTGATGCTGATCCCGACCGGCGTGGCCGACGAGGACGGCATCCCGTCCTTCCAGCCGTTCACGGCCTGCCCGCTCTGCGGCGAGGCGTTCGACCTCGAGCCCGACGTCTCCGACCGCGACCTCTTCCTGCGCATCTCGTGGTTGCGCGCCAACCCCCACGAGGCCGAGGGCGAGGCGCCGTGAGGGCCGCGCTCCGCGTCCTGATCGCGATCGTCGTCAGCGGCGTCGCTGCGGCCGTCCTGTTCCTCATCATGGTCCAGGGGTCGTTCCGCAAGGGCTACACGGACCTCGACTTCAACCACGTCCTCGGGACGATGATCCAGGGGTCGGCCGAGGAGGAGACCGGCGCCACCGAGGCGCTCGCCCTGATCGGCGACACCGCCGGTCCCACCGGGCTCTACGCCACCCTGGCCGCGCGGGGTCGTCCTGATGGCGTTCCACGGCCTCGTGATCACGCGGCTGGTGCGCCGCCACTGGGCGATCCAGGGCCTCGTGCTCGGGGCCGTGACGGCCCTCGTCGTGGGCCTCGTCTTCTGCGGGGTCGCCGACGCCCGGCTCGACACGCCCACCGGCCTCTTCGGCGTCGACGCGGGCGGCTTCACGGCCGTGGTGCTGATCCTCTGCTCGCTCGGCTTCGGCATCGCCGGCGCGCGCTGCTACAGCCTCATCACGAGCCCGAGCTGGTACGAGGAGCGCGAGGAGGACTACGCCGCGGAGATCGAGAGCGCCGCCGAGCTCGAGCCCTCCCAGAGCTCACTCGAACTCGCCGAAGAGGGGCCCGAACAGGGCCGCGTGGGCACCTGACGTGAGGCCGAGCCGCTCGGGCGGCGCGGCCCGCGCCAGGTCCTCGTAGCTCCCGACGGGCGCGTCGTCGGGGATCGCCGCCCTCAGGGCGGCGGCGTCGGCGCCCGCGGGGCCCGAACGACCGCAGGGCCGCCTGGAGGTCCCGGCCGTGGATGGGCCGCCCGCCGGGCACGCGGAACAACCTACTCTTGCCGCATGAGCGCGACGGTCCGCACGGCGGCCCCACCCGCCGGGGCGCGGGGGTCGATGGACCGCGCGCGGCCTGACCCTGCTCGCCTCCGGCCACTTCGTCATCGACGCCTGTCGTCGGCGCGGTCCCGGCGATGATCCCGGTCTTCACGGCGATCTTCGCGCTCTCGGACCTCGCCGCGAGCATGATCCTCGGCGCGTCGCTGCTGGTCTCGTCCGCCATCCAGCCGGCGTTCGGGCTGCTGGCGGACCGCCGGCCCGTCGCCGGCCTTCATCTGGGGCGGCGTGGCCGTCGGCGCCGCCGGCCTCGCGCTGTCGGGCCTCGCCGGCGGCTACCTCGGCGTGCTCGCCTGCATCGTCGGCTCCGGCCTCGGCATCGCGGCATTCCACCCCGAGGCGGCGCGCGTCGCCAACCAGATCTCGGCCGAGCGCAAGGCGACCGGGCTCGCCTGGTTCATGGTGGGGGGCAACGCCGGCTTCGCCGCCGGGCCGCTGCTCGCGGCGCTCTTCATCCCCCTGCTCGACGAGCGCGCCACCCTGGTCTTCCTGGTGCCCGGCCTCGCGGTCTCGCCTGGCTCTACCTCGAGCGCGGCGGCCTGGCCGTCGCCCTCCCGGCGCCCCGCGCGCACGCCCGCGCGCCGCGGCCGCGCGAGCGCCTGGAGCGTCGGCCTGCTGCTGTTCGTGACGAGCATGCGCACCTGGACCCAGTTCTGCCTGCTCGCGCTGGCGCCGCTGCTGCTCGTGGACGACCGCGGCTACTCCGATCAGGAGGCCGGCTTCACCGTGGCCGCGTTCGCCGGGGCGGGGGTGGTGGGAACGGTCGCGGGCGCCGCGCTGGCCGACCGCGTGGGCGGCCGGCGGATGCTGCTGTGGACCATGCCGGTCGTGAGCCCGCTCGTGGCGGGCTTCCTCCTCACCGAGGGGGCGCTCAGCATCGCGCTGCTCTCCGCCGCCGGGTTCGTCCTGCTGGCCTCGTTCTCGGTCACCGTGATGATGGGCCAGGAGTACCTGCCCGACCGGCTCGCCCTGGCCGCCGGCCTCATGATCGGCTTCGGCGCCATCGGCTCCGCGCCCCCCGGGCTGGCCCTCTTCGGAGCGATCGCCGACTCGGCCGGCCGGGAGGCCGCCCTCTGGGGCGTCGCGGCCCTGCCGCTCGTGGGGGGCGCCGTCGCCCTGCTGCTGCCCGAGCGCCCCGCGGCCACGGCGGGGGCGCTCGCGTGATGGCCAGGCGCCGGCCACCGCCGGGCGGCGACGACCTCTTCGGCGAGGCGGTGCGGTCGAGCCTCGAGACGGCCCGGCCCCTCGCGGCGCGGATGCGCCCGCGCACGCTCGAGGAGGTCGTGGGCCAGCCCGCGCTGCTCGGCCCCGGCGGAGCGCTGCGCGAGGCCATCGCCGGCGACCGCGTCCCCTCGATGGTGCTGTACGGCCCGCCGGGAAGCGGCAAGACGACGATCGCGCGCGTGATCGCGCACCGCACGGCGGCCGAGTTCGAGGAGCTCTCGGCCGTGTCGGCGACCGTCGCCGACGTGCGCGCGGTCCTCGCCCGGGCGCGGGACCGCCTGGCGGCCGGCGGTCGCACCGTGCTGTTCCTCGACGAGATCCATCGCTTCAACCGCGCCCAGCAGGACGCGCTGCTGCCGGCCGTCGAGGACGGCCTCGTGACGCTGATCGGCGCGACCACCCAGAACCCCTGGTACGAGGTCAACGCGGCCCTGGTGTCGAGGATGCGGGTGTTCGTGCTGGAGCCCCTCGGCCCCGAGGACGTCGGCGTCCTCATCGACCGGGCCCTCGCAGAGCCCCAGGGCCTCGCCGGGCGCGTGCGCCTGGGGGCCGAGGCACGCGCCGCCCTGGTCGCCCGCGCGAACGGCGATGCCCGGGGCGCCCTCAACCTGCTCGAGGCGGCGGCCGCGGGCGCGCCCGACGGCGAGGAGGTCACGGTCGAGTCCGTGCGCGCGGCCTCCGGGGGCCGCGCGGTCGTCTACGACCGCGAGGGCGATGCCCACTACGACACGATCTCGGCCTTCATCAAGAGCCTGCGCGCCAGCGACCCGGACGCCGCCATCTACTACCTGGCGGTGATGATCGCGGGCGGCGAGGACCCGAAGTTCATCGCCCGGCGCCTGATCGTCGCCGCCAGCGAGGACGTGGGCAACGCGGACCCGCGCGCCCTCGAGGTGGCCGTGGCGGCGGCCCGGGCCGTCGAGTTCGTGGGCCTGCCGGAGGCCCGCATCAACCTCGCCCAGGCGACCACGTACATCGCCCTCGCGCCCAAGTCGAACGCGTCGTACGCCGCCATCAACGCGGCCCAGGCGCTGGTGGAGCGCGAGGGGGCGCGGCGCCCTCCCCTGGCCCTGCGGGACGCGAGCCGCGCCAACGCCCGGAACCTCGGCCACGGAGAGGGCTACCGCTCCCCCCACGACAGCGCCGACGGGGTGCTCGACGAGTCGCTCCTGCCCGAGGGGCTGGAGGAGGCGTCCTTCTTCCATCCCACCGATCGCGGGCCCGAGGGCGAGCTGTCGGCGCGCCTGCGCGAGCTGCGCGGCGGGGCGCGCGGGGAGGCCGAGGCCGGCGAGCAGCCGTTCTGAGGCGGCCGGCCCGTGGAGCTCTTCTCCCCCCAGCACCTCATCGTCCTCGGCGCCACGGCCGCGGCGTGCGCCGGCCTCGGGCTGGCCGCCCGCCGCGACCCGGACGCCGCCTGGATCACGCCCGCGGCGCGCGGCCTCGCGGTGCTGCTCGTGCTCAACGAGATCGCCTTCCACGTCGTCCTCCAGCTCGACGAGGGGCTGTCGGCCCGCGGCGACCTGCCGCTGCACCTGACCGACGCCGCGACGATCGCCGCGGTGATCGCGCTCTGGCGGCCCAGCGCCCTGGCCTTCGAGCTGACCTACTTCTGGGCGATGACGGCGACGGTCCAGGCGCTGTTGACGCCGGACCTGCGCCGCGGGTTCCCCGACTACCGCTGGTGGTGGTTCTTCGTGGCGCACGCGGGGGTCGTCATCGCCGCCGTCTTCCTCGCCTGGGGGCTGCGGCGCACCCCCCGGCCGGGGGCCGTGCCGCGCGTCTACGCCTGGAGCCTGGGCGTGACCGCCCTGGCCGCGATCGGGACGGTCGCGTTCGACGGCAACTACATGTTCCTGCGGCGGCCCCCGGCCCGGAGCAGCCTGATCGACGTGCTGGGGCCGTGGCCCTGGTACATCGTCTCGGTGGCGGCCCTCGCGCTCGTCCTCTTCTGGCTCCTGGACCGCCCCTTCGACGGGCGCCGGGGACGGCGTGGCGGGACGGGCATCCGTAGAGTCCGGGTGGCAGGGGAGGACTCCACGCATGCCCGATGACGCGGCCGCGGGCGTGGCCGAGCGGCTCGACAGCGACCTCAAGGACGCCATGCGCTCCCGCGAGATGGTCCGCCTGGGCGCGATCCGGCGCGCCCGCGCCGCGCTGAAGAACGCCGAGATCGAGGCCCGCGGGCCCCTGCCCGACGACGCGGCGGCCCGTGTCCTCCGCGGCCTGGTGAAGCAGCACCGCGAGTCGATCGACCAGTTCCGGGCGGGCGGCCGCGACGACCTGGTGGCGCGCGAGACCGAGGAGATGGCGGTGCTGGAGGCCTACCTCCCGGCCCAGATGGACGAGGCGGCGATCGCCGCCGTCGTGTCCGAGGTGATCGCCGCCGAGGACGCCGCGGGCCCCGGGGATCTCGGCCGCGTGATGAAGGCGTCCATGTCCCGCGTGGCGGGCCGGGCCGACGGGAAACAGGTCCGGGCGATCGCCCAACGCCTGCTGGAAGGAGATTCATGAGCACGACCCCACCGACACCGCCGCCGGGCGTCCCCCCCGGCGGGGAGGAGCCGCCCGAGGGGCCGGCCTCGGCCGTCGGCGGCGGCACCCACTCGCCGTCCGACGCCATGACGCGCTACGACGCCGAGAAGGACGCATACCACTGCTCCTACGGCATCCCCGCCCCCGCCCTCGCGGTGCTCGACCCGGAGCGCGAGCTGATCGTCCGGGTCGACCGCCACAGCTTCCAGGTGATCGGCTTCTCGATCCCGAACTTCACCGAGTGGCACAAGAAGCACGCCGACGAGGAGGGCAACTTCGAGGTCGACCTGCCGGCCGTCTGGCCGAGGGACCAGACCGACACGAGCGGGCCCACCGCGTCCTGGTAGCCGGCGGGCGGCGCCCTCGCCGGCTCAGAGACGCGCGACGCGCGCCGGCCCCCTCGCCGGGACCGTGACGCGGAACCGGGCCAGGACGTAGGCGATCCGGGCCCTGCG
Source organism: Miltoncostaeaceae bacterium (assembly GCA_963834875.1). Classification (GTDB taxonomy): domain Bacteria; phylum Actinomycetota; class Thermoleophilia; order Miltoncostaeales; family Miltoncostaeaceae; genus DATAGF01. The sequence goes on along the minus strand of CAWIDG010000033.1, from coordinate 359,238 downwards.
GGGCGCGGCGACGACGAGGACGAAGCGCCGGGGCGTGAGGACGGGAAGGACGATCCGCCCTCCCGCGGCGACGCGGACCCTGCGCCCCGCGACGAAGACGACGGCGCGGGGCGCGAGCCCGCGGAGGGTGATCGTCAGCGTCCCGGCGCGCCGGTCGAGGCGCGCCTGCGCGCCGCGGGCCGCCGGCCGCGCGACGGCCTGCTCCCGGCTCGGCGGCGGGGCCCGGACCGGGAGGGCTGAGAGCGGCGGCGCGGGCGGCGGGTCCGGGCCGGCCGGAGGCTCGACCGGGCCGAGCAGGGCGGCGGCGGCGGCGACCTGGGGGCGCGGGCCGATCCGCTCCTCCGCCGGGCCGGCCTGGGGCTCGCCGGTCGCCACCAGGGCCGCCCGCAGCGCGGCCGGGGTGAGCGGCGAGCCCGTCGCGTCGATCGCGAGGCCCTGCAGGGCCGCGACGGCGCCCGCGACGGTGGCCGAGGCGCTCGAGGTCCCGTCGAAGCACGAGGTGTAGGCCCGGTCCCCGGGCTGCGCCGGCCCGATCCCCAGCCCGTAGCCGGTCGTCACGACGCCCGCGCCGTAGCCCTGGAGGTCCACCCGGGCCCCGTAGTTCGAGCCCGGGGTCCGCGCCAGGTCAACGCCGGTGGCGGGCGACTCGCCCCCGGCGACCAGCAGCGCCCCGCTGTTGGCGGGGTCCGCCGGGTCGGCCAGCCAGGACAGGCCGAGGCTCGCCAGGTCGCGGCCGCCGTTGCCGGCCGGCTCCACGACGACGATGCCGGCGTCGACGACGGCCCGGATCAGGTCCCGCATGGCCGGGTCGGCCTCGACCGGCGCGAAGACCGGGCCCGACGGCGTCTCGCAGCGTGGTCTGCTGCTCGATCAGCAGCACGTCGCCGCGCCGCAGCCCGAGCGCCGCCGCCAGGACCGCCCTGGGCAGGTCGTAGCTGTCCGGGGTTCGGCTCGAAGAAGGGCGACAGCGGGAGGATCTGGGCGTCGTGCGCCACGCCGGTGGTCCCCTCGCCGTCGACGTCGGCGCCGAGGATGCCGAGCACGGCGGTGCCGTGGTCCTCCGCCAGGAACCCGGGGAGGCCTCCCGGCCGGCGGACCGGCGCCGGGAGCGCCCGCTCCGCGAGCTCCTCGTGCGTGCGGCGCCACTCGTACTCGACGTCGCCGACCCGCACGCCGGCCCCCGCCGCGGTGTCGGGGACGTCCATGCCCGCGCGGTAGTCCTGGTAGCCGGAGAGGTCGGGCGTGGGCGTCCCGGGGTCGAAGACCGGCCAGCCGCCCTCGGGCTCGGGCCGGCAGACCGCCGGCGGGGGCACGGGGGCCGGCTCGACGGCGGCGCGGACGGCGGGCCGCGCATCGAGCCTGGACGCGATGCGCCGGGCGGCGGCGGGGCCGTCGGCGTGGATCCGGTACAGGCCCCGCAGCTCGGGCAGCCGGCGGCCCGCCCGTCGCTCGAGCCGCGCCACCCACGCGGGGGGCAGCGCCGGGCGCGCGGCGGGGCCCAGGACGTCCGCGGCGCCCGCCGGCGCGACGCGCACCAGCACCGCCGGCGCCGGGGCGGCGTCGGCGGAGGGGGCGAGGGGCAGCGTGGCGGCGGTCGCGGCCGCCACGGCGGCGATGAGGCGGCCTCCGAGCACCCCACTAGGATGGCGGTCTTGTCGCAGGACGCCAACCCCGCTGTCACGCAGCCGACTGACGGTCCACGACCTCAGCGAGCCCGAGCGGGCCAGGGTCGCGCCCTACGTGACCGATCCCATCGGGCCGGTCTTCGCCCTGACCGGCCTTCCCGAGGTGGTGAAGGGCGCGCTCTTCGCCCGCTACTCGCGCAGCCCGAAGTCGCTCCGGCGCCTCCTGCTCGACGAGTTCCTGCCGGACGCACCCGTCGTCCAGGAGGCCGTGCCCCGGGTGGGCGAGGCGCGCGCCGAGGCGCTCTACGACCGGGTGCTCGCGGAGTACGGCGACGACTCGGTGGCCCAGCTCGGCGGGGCCCACATCGCCGTCGAGGGGGCCTCCAACCTGCTGACCAAGGTCCTGCAGTGGGGCCGCCTGGCGAGCTACCTCGAGCAGTCGACGCGGTACATCGCCTTCACCGACCGGCCCGGGGGCGACTACCGCTACCACCGCCCCGCGACCGTCATGGCGCTGCCCGAGCTCGGGCGTTCCTATACGAGGACGCTCGACGGTGCGTTCGACGCCTACTCCGCCCTGCTGCCCCTGATGGTCGAGCACGTGGCCCGCGAGGTGCCCGAGCGCCCCGGCGCGGCGCCCGCCGCGCGCGAGCGCGCGGTGCGGGCACGCGCCCTCGACCTCCTGCGGGGCCTGTTGCCGGCCGCGACGACCGCCAACGTCGGGATCTTCGCCTCGGGCCAGGCGTACGAGGCCATGCTCGTTCGCATGGGCGCGCACCCGCTGCCCGAGGCCCGCGAGTGCGCCGCCCGCATGCTGACCGAGCTCCGCAAGGTGATCCCGGCGTTCCTCACCCGCGTGGACCGGGAGGACCGGGGCGGCGCCCACGGGCGCTACCTGCGCGCGTCCGAGCTCGCGGCCGCCGAGATCGCCGGCCGCGTGTTGCCCGCGCCCGCCGAGGTCCCGGCCGGGCCGCGGGTGCGGCTCGTCGACTTCGACCCCGACGGCGAGGCGCGGGTGCTGGCCCACGCGCTCTGGCCCGCTGGGGGCGGCGGCCTGGCCGAGGCCCGGTCGCGGGCCGCCGAGCTCGACCCGGGCGAGCGCGCGCGGGCGCTCGCGGCCTGGGCGGGCGACCGCTCCGACCGCCGCCAGCGCCCGGGTCGCGCGCTCGAGGCCACGACGTACGCCTTCGAGATCGTCTGCGACTACGGGGCGTACCGCGACCTCCAGCGCCACCGCATGCTGACCCTCCAGGCCCAACCCCTCACCCCGAGGCTCGGCTACGACCTGCCGGCGGAGGTCGCCGAGGCGGGAGGCGGCGACGCCTACGAGGCGGTGCAGGCGGCGAGCGCCCGGCTCCACGACGACCTGGCGGAGGTCGTGCCGGACGAGGCCGCGTACGCCGTCACGCTGGCGCACCGCATCCGCTTCACGATGCTCCTGAACGCGCGCGAGGCGATGCACCTGATCGAGCTCCGCAGCCAGCCGCAGGGGCACGAGTCCTACCGGCGGGTCGTCCGCGAGATGCACCGCCAGATCGCCGAGGTCGCGGGGCACACGGCGATCGCGGCCATGATGACCTTCGTCGACCGCAGCGACCCGGCCGCGGGGCGCCTGGCGGCGGAGTCGCGGTCGGAAGCGCGCCGGGCGCGCGGGTGAGCCGGACGCGCCGGCGGGCGTCGAGCGGGTCGTCCTACGAGGACGCCATCGGGTTCAGCCGCGCCGTGCGCGTGGGCGGCCGCGTGCTGGTCTCAGGGACCGCGCCCGTGTGGCCCGACGGCTCGTGCGACCCCGACCCCGCCGCCCAGGCCCGTCGCTGTCTCGAGATCGTCGCCGCGGCCCTGGAGTCGCTGGGCGCCGGGCTCGAGCACGTCGTCCGCACGAGGATGTTCATCGTGGACCCCGCCGACGCAGAGGCGGTGGGGTCGGTGCACGGCGCGGCCTTCGGGGAGGTGCGGCCCGCCGCGACGATGGTGGTCGTGGCCGGGCTGCTCGACCCGCGCTGGCGGGTGGAGATCGAGGCCGAGGCGCTAGTCTGAGCCCGTGGACGAACCCGCGCGCAGCCACCGCCTCGGGGGCATGGCCCTCGCCAACGGGCTCCTCGTGCACGGCCCGCGCCATTGGGCCGCGGCCGTGCGGGACGAGGACGGCCGGGTGCTCGTCGCGTCCGGTCGCAAGCGCCTGCTGCGCGCCGGCCCCCTGACCGACCTGCCCCTCGCGCGCGGCCTCGTGCGCCTCGGCGAGGCCTTCACGGTGCTGCCGGCGGTGCGGCGCGAGCTGCCCCAGGCCCGCTTCGCGCTCGAGGACCCGCGGGCCGTCGTCGCCGCGTTCACCGCGATGGGCGTCGCGGTCATGGCCAGGATGCGGCTGCGCTCGGTGCTCGCCCAGGAGGCGATCGGGGCGGTCGCCGGCCTCGCCCCCGCCCTCGTGAGCCTGCGCGGCTCGCGGGCGGCGGTCTGGCACGCGGTGGAGCACAAGAGCATCGCGGCCTACGAGGCCGGCGGGGCCGACGAGGTCGAGAACGCCGCCGACCACGCCAAGGAGCACGACCGCTGCGGCAGCAACCTCGTCGTCCCGCTGCTCGTGACGACCACGGTCGGGAACACCGTGGCCCGCAAGATGTTCGGGTGGACGCTGGGCAGCCGGACCGCCGTGGCGGCGCTCAGCATCGGCGCCGCCGTCGAGGTGTTCGCCTTCTCGGCGCGCCGCCCGGAGCACCCGGTCTCGCGGGCCGTTCACGGGATGGGCCACGCGATGCAGTCCGGCTTCGCCACGCGCGAGCCGAGCTCGAGCGACCTGCTCGTCGGCCAGGCCGCCATGGAGGCCCTGCTGCGCGCCGAGGCCGCCGACACGCGCGCCTGACCGCCGCGGCGGCGATGAGCGTCTCGGTGACGGTGGTCGCCCCGGCGGCCCAGGAGGCGGTCTGGGAGCGCTGGACCGACTTCGCCGGCTGGCCGCGGTGGAACCCGCAGTGCATCGGGGCGACGCTCGACGGGCCGCTGGCCCCGGGGACGACCCTCGAGCTGAACCTGCGCCACCCGCGCGGCCGCGACTTCTACACCCGGCCGCGCCTCACGGCGGTCGAGCCACCGGACGAGATCGTCTGGGAGGCTCGGGGGCTCGGCCTGCGCGCGCCGACCCGGACGACGCTGGCCCGCGAGCCCGACGGCACGCGCGTGACGATCGACGCCGACGCCAGCGGCCCGATGGCCTTCGCCTACAGGATGAGCGTGACCGACCGCACCCAGGCTCTAATCTACGTCGCCATGCTCGACGCCCTCAGCGACAGCGTGCGCGCGTGAGGGCGCTGATCGCCTCGCTCGCCGCCGCGGCCTGGCTGGCCGGCGCCGGCGCGGCGCTCGCACACGTCGAGGTGCTGCCGGGGTTCGTCCCGGCGGGCGAGGCGACCGAGTTCGCCATCCGCGTGCCCACGGAGCGCGACGTCGCCACGACGAGGGTGGGGGTGGAGTTCCCCGCCCAGGTGACCGTCTTCAGCTTCGCCGAGCCGCCCCCGGGCTGGCGGCTCGCGCCGCTGCGCCGTCCCGACGGGAGCTTCCGCGGCGTCGTCTACAGCGGCGGCCGGATCCCGGTCGGCCGCTACGCCGACTTCCGCGTGCTGGGGACGCCCTTCGAGGAGGGCCTCGCGATCTGGCCCGTCCGCCAGACGTACGCCGACGGCCAGGTGAAGCCCTGGACCGGCCCGCCGGAGCCCCCGGGCGGCGCCGAGGCATCCGAGAGCGGCCCCACGGACCCCGGCCCGGCGGCCGCCGTCGAGATCGGCGCGCCGGGATCGTCCGCGGCGGGCGGGGCCGCCTCGGACGACGATGACGGCGGGTCGGACGCCGGCATCTGGCTCGGGGTCATCGCGATCGGCATCTCGCTGCTCGCCGCGGCGGCCGTCGGCTTCCTCTGGTCAACGCGGCCCGCGAGGCTCCCCGAGGACGACGAGGGCCCGTGAGGGCAGCCGGCCGCCGCCAGCGGCTCGACCCGGGCACGTTCCAGCTCCCCGTCGAGCGGATGCGCGACGGCTACTACAGCGACGCCTACTTCACCTTCACCCGGGGGGTGCTCGAGCACGACGACCACCACCCCGACGTCGTCATGCAGGTCTTCCAGCGCGAGCGCTCGGTGCTCGGTGGGGTGGACGAGGCCATCGCGATCCTCAAGCTCTGCTCGGGCCGCCGCCTGGGCCCGGGCGAGTGGGAGCCGGGCTGGGACCGGCTGGAGGTGCGGGCCCTGCACGACGGGGACGAGATCGAGCCGTGGGAGACGGTGCTCACGATCCAGGGCGACTACAGCCTGTTCGCCCACCTCGAGACGCTGTACCTCGGCGTGCTGGCGCGCCGCACGCTCATCAGCCGCAACGTCCGGGACGTCGTTGCCGCCGCCGGGGGCAAGCCGATCCTGTACTTCCCCGCGCGCTTCGACCACTGGCAGGTGCAGACCGGCGACGGCTGGGCCGCCCACATCGCCGGCGCGATCGGCGTCTCCACCGACGCCCAGGCGTCCTGGTGGGGCGGCAAAGGCATGGGCACGGTCCCGCACGGGCTGATCGCGGCGTACGGCGGCGACACGGTGGCCGCTGCCCGCCGGTTCGCGGACCGCTACGCCGATGAGCTGAACGTCACGGTGCTGGTGGACTTCGAGAACGACTCGGTCCGGACGGCGCTCGAGGTCGCGGACGCCCTCGGCTCGCGCCTCTGGGGCGTCCGCCTCGACACGGCGAGCACCATGGTCAACCGGTCGCTCTGGCACGAGATGGGCCGCTTCCGCCCCACCGGCGTCGTGCCCGAGCTGGTGTGGAAGGTGCGCCGGGCCCTCGACGGCGCCGGCCACGGCGGGGTGCGCATCGTCGCGTCGGGCGGGTTCGACGCCCGCCGCATCCGGCAGTTCGAGGAGGCCGGCGTGCCGGTGGACGCCTACGGGGTGGGCACCTCCCTCCTCGGCGGCTCGAACGACTTCACCGCCGACGTGGTGCGGGTGGACGGCGTCCCCTGCGCCAAGGTGGGGCGCGACGAGCGCCCGAACCCCCGCCTCGAGCTCGTCGAGTAACGGGCGGCGATGATCGGGCGGATCCACCACGTCGCCTACGTCGTGGCCGACATCGACGCGGCGCTCGCGCGAGTCGACGCGGCGCTCGGCCTCCGCCCGGCGATCCGCGAGGTGATGGACGACCAGGGGGTCGAGGCCGCGCTCTGCGGACCGCCCGGCGGCGCGGTCGAGCTGATCCGGCCGCTGGACCCCGAAGGGCCGATCGCGCGCTTCCTGGAGAGCCGGGGCGAGGGCCTGCACCACGTCGCGTTCGAGGTCGATGACCTCGAGGCCGCGCTCGCGGACCTGCGCGCCCGCGGCGCCGAGCTCATCGACGAGCGGCCCCGGCCCGGCCTCGGGGGACACCTGGTGGCGTTCGTCCACCCCGGCTCCGCGGTCGGGGTGCTCACGGAGCTCGTGCAGGCCGGGCCGCACGGCCCCGACTAGACTGCCCCCGATGGCGACGCGGCGACTCGAGCTCGGCTTCGACAGCGGCACGGTGCTGCGCCTGACCGTGGACGAGGCCGTCAGCCAGGAGCTCACCGGGGCGCTGGCGGCGGGCAACGGGCCCGCATGGCGCGCGATCGAGGCCGAGGAGGGCACCTTCTGGATCGCCGAGAAGGAGCTCCTCTACGTGCGACTTCCGCCCGGCGAGCCGCCCGGCCGCGTCGGCTTCGGGGGCACCTGACCGCGCTCGCCAGCGAGGGCTGAGGATGGACCTCGGCCTGGTGGGCCGCGCGAACGCGGGCAAGAGCGCGCTCTTCGCGCTGGTGACCGGGGCCGACGCCGAGGTCGCCCCCTACCCGTACAGCACGCGCGAGCCCGCGAGGGCCATGGCCGACGTGCCCGACCCGAGGCTCGCGGCGATCGCCGACGCGCAGGACATCCCGCGGCGCGTGCCGGCGCAGGTCCAGCTGGTGGACATCGCCGGCCTGGCCGCCGGCGCCGGGTCCGGCGAGGGGCTCGGCGGGGCCGCACTGGGGCAGCTGCGCCAGACGGACGGGCTCATCCACGTGGTCCGCGCCTTCGCCAACGCCGAGGTCCCCCACCCCGCCGAGCGGCTCGACCCGGTCGCCGACGCCGAGGCCGTGGATCTCGAGCTCGTCGTCGCCGACCGCGACCACGTGGAGCGGCGGCTCGAGCGGGTGCGCAAGGGCGCCAGGGCCGGCGAGGGCGGCGCCGCGGCCGAGCTGGCGTCGCTCGAGGCCCTCGCCGCCACGCTCGACGCGGGGCGCGCGGCACGCCTGGTCGCGGACGAGGCGGCGCGCGCGCTGGGGAGCGAGATGGAGCTCCTCACCGCCAAGCCCGTCCTCTATCTCGCGAACACCGACGAGGGGCTCGTGCCGCCCGAGGGCCTGGCGGCGCACGCCGAGGCTCAGGGCGGCCAGGCGCTCGCGCTGCCGGTGGGCATGGAGCTCGAGCTCGCCGAGATGGACCCCGCCGAGGCGGCGGAGCTCGCCGCCGAGCTCGAGCTCGGCGGCGAGCGCGGGGCCGATGCCGTGGTCGCCGCCGGCTACCGGCTGCTCGACCTTGTCACGTTCTTCACCGGCTCCGGCCCGCCCGAGGCGCGGGCGTGGCCGGTGCGGCGGGGCACGACCGCGTCGGAGGCCGCCGGGCGGATCCACTCCGACATGGAGCGCGGCTTCATCCGCGCCGAGGTCATCGCCTGGGACGCCCTGGTCGCGGCGGGCTCATTCGCCCGCGCCCGCGAGCAGGCGCTGCTGCGGACGGAGGGCCGCGACTACGTGGTCCAGGAAGGCGACGTCCTCCAGATCCGCTTCAACGTCTAGGTCTCGCCCCGTGACGGACTGACCTTTCGGGGGGGAGCGCCCCCGCTCCGCTGAAATACGCTTGCGTTTATCCGCCCCACGCGACTCACCGGCGGGATCGGCCTCCTCGCCGCGGCGCTGACCTGCGCCGCGGCGCCGGCCCTCGGCGCCGATCCGCTGGCTCCGCAGCAGGAATGGCTGCCCCGGGTGGTGCCGGCGGGGCTCGAGCCGCCCATCGCGAGGGTCCCGCCGATCGCGATCATCGAGACCGGCTTCGACCCCGACCACCCCGACATGGCGGGCGGCTGGGTCGAGCAGCGCCGGTACGGGCCCCTCCCCAACGCCAACGACGACGAGGCCGTGGCGGAGTTCCTCGACGGGGTGGCCCACGGCACCGCCGTCGCGGGGGTGATCGGCGCCCCGCGGGACGGGCGCGGGCTCGAGGGGATCCTGCCGGGCGCGCGGGTGCGGGTCTACGGCAGCTCGGGCCTGTGCCACGACGTGGCGACCGCCATCCGCCACGCGGTGCGCGACGGCGCCCGCGTCATCAACGCGAGCTACGGCTTCGGCCCCTTCGGGGCGTGCCGCGAGCATCGCGACGCCACGAGCTACGCGTTCGGCGCCGGCGCCACGGTGGTCGCCGCGTCGGGCAACTTCCGGCCCGTCCAGCCATGGATCCAGCCCGGCAACGACCTGCACGTGCTGACGGTCAACGCGCTGAACGCGCTCGACCAGCCGACCGGCTTCTCCCACCAGAACCTCTACTCCGACCTGTCGGCGCCGGGCGAGTCGATCCTCGTGGCCGTGCCGAGCTGGGCCGACGTGGAGGACGGCGTCGCCGACGGCTACTCGCGATGGGACGGCACCAGCTTCGCGGCGCCGATGGTGAGCGCGGCGGCGGCGTGGGTCATCGCCGAGAACCCGCGCCTGTCGGCCGACCAGGTCGCCGAGATCCTGCGCCGCTCGGCCCGCGACCTGGGCCGGCCCGGGTGGGACATCTCGACCGGGTGGGGCGCGCTCGACCTGGGTGCCGCCGTCCGCGCGCCGGCCCCCCTCAACGATCCGTTCGAGCCGAACGACGACATCCGCTGGGTCGACGGCAGCAGCGGCTTCCGCCCCGACCGTCCCTTCCTGCGCACCTCGGCGCGGCAGGCGGTGCGGGCGCGGATCGACGTCCAGAAGGACCCGGTTGACGTCTACCCGGTCTGGGTCCCCGGGGGCGGCGCGGTCTCGGTCCGCCTGACGCCCCGGTTCATGCCCTCCGACCTCTTCGTCTGGCCGTCCAGGGCGCAGCGGGCCCACGGACGCGGCGCGATCGCCAAGAGCAGGCTGCGCGGCCTCGCGCGGGAGAGGCTCACGATCGCCAACGACGGCGGGCGCGGCGCCAAGGTGTGGGTCGAGGTGCGCGGCGTCAGGGGACGGGCGCTGTCGGGCGCCTACTCGCTGGAGCTGGCCCGGCGGTAGGCCCGCCGGCTCGTTCGCCGGTTCAGGCGAGCGCGGGGCCGGGCCCCTCGAGCCGCGCCTTGACGCCGACCTCGAGCTGGTTGGCCCGCCAGAGCGCGAGCGCCTCGGGGCTCGCCGCTCCGGGCGCCTGGCCCGGCGGCGGCCCGTGGTGCCAGCCGATCGCGTGCAGCAGCTCGGCGCGCCGGCCGGCCGGCAGGCCGCAGCCCCGGGCGGCGTCTCCGACGATCTCGTGCGCGATCGCGACGTGGCCGAGCAGGCGCCCCTCGTCGGTCGCCTCGAAGGTGGCGCCCAGCCGGAAGGCGCGCGCGTGCCCGATGTCGTGGACGAGGGCCGCGGCCAGCAGAAGGTCGGCGTCCAGCCGCGGGTGCCACGTCGCGAGCGCCTGGACGATCGAGGCCACCCCCACGCTGTGCTCGACGAGGCCGCCGACGTATGCATGGTGGCCCGACCGGGTGCAGGGCATCGTGCGCCAGTCGCGCGCGAGCTCCGGGTCGCCGGTCAGCGCGTCGAGTACCGCCCGGAGCCCGGGGTCGGCGACCTCGTCGGCGAGGTGGAGCACGAACCCGAAGAGCTCGTCGGGGTCGCGATGCGCCCGCGGCAGGAGGTCCTCGGCGGTTGCCTCGTCGGCTGCCGCGCGCAGGTGGCTCACCACGACGCGCGGGCGGCCGTCCCGCTCGCCGACCCGGCCGGTGACGCGGACGCGGTCGCCCTCGTCGAACTGGGCGGCGAAGAAGTCCGGCTCGTCGAAGACCAGCGCGGGCACCGCGCCGGTGGCGTCGGCCAGCGTGAGCGCGAGGAACGGCCGGCCCTGGCGCGACAGCCGCCGCTCCTTGCGCCTCACGGCGTAGACGCCCTCGAGGGGGGCGCCGGCCTCGAGGGACGCGAGCGGGGTCACCGGTCCAGCGCCGGGCAGAGCAGCGCGAAGTCGCAGGTGCGGCAGGCCCAGGACGGGCGAGGCTCGAAGCGGCCGGCGGCGATGCCCTCGGCGGCCTCGCGCACGGCGTCGACCGCGGCCGCGTCGGCCGCCGCGTCGGGATGCACCCCGCGCGCCGCCCCGTCGAGGACGTGCGCGACCGTCGCCCCGCGCGGCTCGATGCCCCACGCCTCGCGTGCTCCGAGCAGGTACATGCGCAGGACGAGGTCGTCCTCGTCGCCGCGGGAGCCCGCCGCCGGGGGCTTCCCGGTCTTGTAGTTGACGATCTGGTGGCCGCCGGCGGGGTGGGAGTCGATGCGGTCGACGCGGCCGTGGACGCGGTGCGGCGCGACCGTGAGCGTGAACTCGCGCTCGACCGCCACCGGCCGTGTCCCGCTGCGCACCACCCGCTCGTGGTACTGCGGCAGGGCCTCGCGGCCGCGCGCCAGCGCCTGGCGGCCCTCGGCCGTCCCCTCGACGCCCGCCCGGCGCAGCGCCGCGGCGAAGCGCCCGACCAGGGCCTCGCCGTCGCCGCCCGTGCCGCCGGGACGGTAGTGCGCCTCCAGAGCAGAATGGGCGGCGACGCCGACGGCGCGGGCGGGGCTCGGCGCCGACGGCACCCGGTCGACGGCGGCGAAGCGGTAGCGCAGCGGGCACGTCCGGTAGGCCTCCACGGCGCTCGGGCTGAGCTCCAGGCCGGGGCGCGCCGGACGGGGGGGCGCCGACGGCGGCCGCGGGGCGGGAGTCGGGCGCAGCGCCCGGGCCCGCGCCTCCACGAGGTCGCGGGCGGCGCGCTCGGCGGCGGCCATCCGCTCGCCGGCGTCGCCGGCCCCGTCCGCGACCGCCGCCGCCGCGCGCACGGAGGCCTCCTCGAAGGCGGCGTGGCGCTCGGCGACGGCGGCCAGCAGCCCGCGCTCGGGCGCCTCGCCGACCTCCTCGATCGAGGCGCCGACCGCCTCGCGCGCCTCCTCGAAGAACGGCGACGGCGCCTGCGCCACGCCGCCGGACCCGGCCGCGAGGGTGGCGACCACGAGGTGGCTGCGGGCCCGCGTCATCGCGACGTAGGCCAGCCGCCGGGCCTCGGCCACGTGGGCGTCGCGCCCGCGGGGGAGCACCTCGGGCAGCAGGGCGTCCGGGATGTCGGCGCGGCCGCGGTCGGCGCCCGGGAAGCCCGAGCGCGTCAGCCCGATCACGAAGACGGCGTCGAACTCGAGGCCCTTGGCCTGGTGGATCGTCATCACCTGCACGCCGGTGCGCTCCGGCGGCGACGATCCGTCGCCGCGGAAGCCGATCTCGGCGAGCCCGGCCAGGCGGGCCGCCAGGCCGCGGGCGTCGAGCGCCGGCTCGGCGGCGGCGATCTCGCGCGCGAGGCGCTCGAGCGTGGAGAGGCCGGCCAGCCGGCCGGCGCCCTCGGCGCCCCCGGCCGCCAGCGCGGCCGCACGCAGGCCGCACCCGTCGATGATCGCCCGCAGGGCGTCGGCGGGGGGCAGGTCGGCCGCGGCGCGGCCCGCCTCCTCGAGGAGTGGGGCGAGGGCCGGCGCGACGCCGACGAGCGGCCCCGCCACCGGCCGGCCGGCCGCGGCGGCGGCCGAGACCGCGTCGGCGGCCTCGGTCCAGGGCACGTCGAGGCGCCGGTCGGCGGCGACGCGCAGGTGGGCCTGGGCGTCGGCCGGGTCGGTGGCGGCCCGGAGCCACGCGACGGCCGAGCGCACCTCGCGGCGCTCGAAGAGGCCGAAGCCGCCGCGCACCTGGTGCGGCACGCCCGCGCGCTCGAGGGCATCGGTCACCGGGCGGGCCTCGAGCCGGACCGCCCGCATGAGGACGGCCTGCTCCTCGAGCGGCGTGCCCGCCTCCGCCAGCCGGACGATCTCCTGGACGACGGCCCGCGCCTGGCCGTCGGGGTCGGGCGCGCGCCAGAAGCGCGGCGGCGGGCCGGCGGCCCCCGGACGGGCGGCGATGCGCTTGGCCGCCCGGTCTGGGATCGGCGCGACGACCGCGGCGGCCGCGTCGAGGATCGCCTGGGTCGAGCGGTGGTTGACCTCGAGCCGCAGCTCGGCCGCCTCGGGGAAGCGGCGGCGGAAGTCGGCCACGTTCTTGGCCGACGCCCCCCGGAAGCGGTAGATGCCCTGGTCGTCGTCGCCGACGACCATCAGGCTGTCGGCCCCTCCGGCCACGAGGTAGAGGAGCTCGGCCTGGGCGTGGTTGGTGTCCTGGAACTCGTCGACGAGGACGTGCCGGGCGTCCGCGCGGACGGCCTCCAGGCGGTCGGGGTGCGCGCGCAGGAGCGCGAGCGCGCGGACGATCGACAGGCCGAAGTCCTCGCGGCCGTCCTCGGCCAGCCAGCGCTCGTGGGCCTCGAACACCCGCGCGATCTCGACCTGGCGCCGCGCCCTGTGCGCAGCGGCGCCGGACCCGGCGCCCGCGAGGCGCTCCTCGGCCCAGGCGCGGTAGCGAGCGGCGTCCACGAGCTGATCGCGGCAGGTGTCGATGCGATCGACCAGGTCGGCGACCAGCCGGCCGCGGTCGCCGCGCAGGTCGTGCTCGCGAAGGTCGAGCTCGTCGAGCCGCTCGAGCAGCATCAGCATCCGGTCCTCGGTCCGCGCCACCGACGTCGCCGGCAGCAGACCTCGCTCGACGCCGTGCACGCGCGCCAGCTCGAGCGCGTAGGCGTGGAAGGTCGTGACCCGCAGCGTCTCGTGCGAGCGGCCGATCAGCTCCTCCGCGCGGGCGCGGAGCTCGACGGCGGCCTCGCGCGTGAAGGTCAGCGCCACGATCTCGGCCGGCGACGCGCCGCCCTCGACCAGCCATGCCAGGCGGTGGCACAGGACCCGCGTCTTGCCGGCCCCCGCCCCGGCGAGGACCAGGGCGGGGCCGCCGGGGTGGGTGACCGCGGCGCGCTGCTCGGGGGTGAGACCGTCCAACATCGGACCGGCCATGGTACGCAGAGCCGCGGACGTCACCGGGCTCGTCCGCGCACGATGTGCCAATTGGCCGATCGCTCGCGTGCCAATTTGCGCATACTCGGCCGCCGTGGCCGATGTCCGCCCCTTCCGAGCCCTGCGCTACACCGCGGCTGCCGGCCCCCTCGGCGACCTGGTCGCGCCTCCGTACGACGTCATCTCCCCCGAGGAGCGCCGCCTGTACCTGGCGGCGAGCCCCTACAACGCCGTCCGGCTGATCCTCCCCGAGCTGCCCTACGAGGAGGTCGGCGGGCTCATCGCGACGTGGCGGGCGACCGGCGTCATCGGCGCCTCGCCCGAGCCGGTCCTCATCGCCTGGACCCAGAGCTTCACGCTCGAGGACGGCGTGGCGCGCGAGCGGCGGACGATCCTCGCCGCCGTGGGGCTCGAGCCGTACGAGCGCCGCGTCGTGCGGCCCCACGAGCGCACCCACACGGGGCCGGTGGAGGACCGGCTGCGCCTGACGCGCGCGGTCCGGGCCAACCTCTCGCCGGTCTTCGGCCTCTACCGCGACCCCGGCCAGGCCGTGTGGGCAGCGCTCGGCCTCCAGGGCCCGCCCGACGCCGAGCTCGCCGACCGCGACGGGACGCTGCACCGTGTCTGGCGGGTGGCCGACCCGGCCGCGCACGGGGCGGTGGCCGAGGCGATGCGCGACCGCTGGATCCTCATCGCCGACGGGCACCACCGCTATGAGACCGCCCTCGCCTACCGCGACGAGCGTCGCGCGCGCGCGACGGGGAACGGCGCCGCGAGCGGTGGGGAGGCGCCGTACGACCGCGTGCTGATGGGCCTGACGGCGCTCGAGGACCCCGGCCTCGTCGTGCTGCCGACCCACCGCGTGCTGACCCGGTGGCCCGAGGGCGCCGAATCGGCCTTCGCCTCGCGGCCGGTCGACGGCCTCGACGCCCTGCGCGCGGCCCTCGCCGACGCGCCCGAGGACGCTCCCGCCCTCGGCCTGGTGCGGCCCGACGGGATGCGGCTCCTCACCGGCCGGGCGCACGGCGGCGCCAGCCCGGGGGAGCGGCTCGACGCCGCGGTGCTCGAGCGGGAGATCCTGGTCCCCCGCCTGGGCGCCGACCAGGCCGCGCTCACCGCCGACGGCGACCTGGGCTACACGGTGGACGCCGCGCGGGCGGCCCGGCTGGTCGCCTCGGGCGAGGCCGCGGCGGCGCTGATGCTGCGGCCGATCCCCAAGGCGGAGGTGGCCGCGGTCGCCGAGGCCGGCGAGACGATGCCCCAGAAGTCCACCTACTTCTTCCCGAAGCTCCTGACCGGCGTCGCCTTCCACTCGCTGGTGGACGGCTGATCACGGGGGCGGCACCCGCAGCGACTGCAGCGTCGCGCTGACCGTCAGCCCGGGCCGCGGGCCGCCGAGGCCCTGATACAGCGTGCGCCCGATGCCGACGACCGCAACCCCGTGCCGGGGCCTCGGGCTGCGCGGAAGGCTCCGCCACGACCCGCTCTGCGGGTCGAAGGCGTCGACCGGCCGGATGGTGCCGTCGGGGCCCTCGCCGCCGACGGCCACGGCGAGCCGGCCGGCGACCGTCGCTCCGTTGCCGCCGCGGCGGGTGGGTGCGTCCGGCAGCCGCGACCATCGCCGCGACAGCGGGTCGTAGGCGTCCGCCGCGGCGGTGTTCGTCTCGAGCCCCGCGGTGCGGCCGCCGATCGCGTAGACGCGGCCGCCGAGCGCGGTCACGCCGAGGTGCTCCCGCGGCCGCGAGAGCCCGCCGAAGCCCTGCCAGCGGAGCGTCCGCAGATCCAGGAGGAGCGAGCCCTCCGCGAGGCTCCCGGGCGCCCGCGCGGTCGTGCCGCCGACGACGTAGATCCGATTGCGGACGATGGCCGCGCCACCCGCGGCCCGCGGCTGGGGCAGCCGCGGCAGCGCCCGCCAGCGCCGGTCGAAGAGCACCCACGCGCGGTCGCTCGCCTCCCATTCGCCGGCGCGGAGGCGGTAGCCGCCGACCACGTACAGGCGCCCCGCCCGCGAGGCGGCCATCGCGTGGTGAAGGCCCTCGGGCAGGTCGGGGAGCCGCAGCCAGCGCTCGCGCCTCGGGTCGTAGAGGTCGACGCGGGCCGAGGCCCGGCCGTCGGCGGTGAGCCCTCCGACCACGGCGACCCTCCCCGACAGGGCCGCGCCCACGACCTCGGTGCGCGCCTCGGGCGCGGGGGGCAGCTCCTGCCACGCCGGCTTGGCGGTTGAGCAACCGGCGAGCAGCAGGGTGCACAGCAGCAGCGCGGCCGCCGGGTAACGCAGCATCGCGCGAGCGTACTATCGGTCCGCGAGGCGGCGGATCCGGGAGGGCGCGTGGCGCTGTTCCGCAACAGGGGGCTCACGGACGAGGAGCGCGCGCGGCTGCCGCCGGGGCAGCACGTCGTGCGCGACTTCCCCGTGCTGCACGCGGGCTCGGTCCCCTACCAGGCGCCGCCGCCCGGCTGGGACTTCCGCGTCTTCGGTGCCGTCGAGCGGCCCCGGGGCTGGAGCTTCGATGAGTTCCGGGCCCTGCCCACGCGCAGCGTGACCACGGACATCCACTGCGTCACCACCTGGAGCAAGCTCGACACGGTCTGGGAGGGCGTGCCGGTGTGGCCGCTCCTCGAGGAGGTGGGGGTGCGCCCCGAGGCCACCCACGCCGTCGCCCACTCCGAGGAGGACTACACCGCGAACGTCCCGCTCGAGCGGCTCCGCGCCGACGACGTCCTGCTGGCGTACCGCTTCGACGGGGCCGAGCTCGAGCCGGTCCACGGCGGGCCGCTGCGGCTGCTGGTGCCCAGCCTCTACTTCTGGAAGAGCGCCAAGTGGCTGCGCGGCCTCGAGCTCGTCGAGGGCGACCGGCCCGGCTTCTGGGAGCGGCTCGGCTACTCGAACAGCGCCGACCCGTGGAAGGAGGAGCGCTACGGCTTCTGAGGGACCGGGGGACGACTTCGACCAGGTCGAGCGGATCACCCGGCGGGTGGTGCGCGGCGCCGCCATCGGCGTGCCGGTCTGGATCGTCCTGCTCGCCGCCCTGCCCGCCACGGGCCTGGGGGTCGGCGCCTGCCTCGCCCTCGCCACCGGCCTCGCCATCGCCGCCGTGGTCGTGGCCGACCGCCTGCGCGGGCGCGAACCGCGCGCGGGCCGCGCGGCGAGCGGTGCCCGGCCCCGCCGGGCGATGAGCCCGCTGGCCGCGGCCGCCCTCACGCTGGGCGTCGTCGCGGTGCTGGTCTACGTGATCCTCGTGATCCGCGCGGCGTGACGCCCACGTACGACCAGGCCCGCCAGTTCGGCAAGGCGTACGTCGGGGCGCTCAACACCTCGGCCGAGGCGTTCACCGCCCTCTTCGCCCCGGACGCCGAGGTGCGCGTGGGCGGGGCGCCCGCCGACCCGCAGGGCGTCCGCGACGCCACCCCTCCCGGCCGCTCCGGCTTCCGGCGGGCGCGGCTCGACCCGCCCGACGTGCTGCTGACGGTGCGCGTGCTGGACCGCGCCGCCGCGAGCGTGGACGACCGCGTCCACCGGCTCCGGCTCGACGAGCGCGGGCGGATCACGGCGCTCGAGGCGTAGGCTGGCGAGCGATGAGCCCGTTGATCCCCATGGTGGTCGAGCAGACGTCGCGCGGCGAGCGCGCCTTCGACATCTACTCGCGCCTGCTCAACGAGCGGATCGTCTTCCTCGGCACGCCGGTGGACGACCAGATCGCCAACCTCATGGTCGCCCAACTGCTCCACCTGGAGAGCGAGGACCCCGACAAGGACATCTCGGTCTACATCAACTCGCCCGGCGGCAGCGTCTACGCGGGCCTGGCGATCTACGACACCATGCAGTTCATCAAGCCGGACGTGCAGACGATCTGCGTGGGCATCGCGATGAGCATGGGCGCGCTGCTGCTCTCGAGCGGCGCCCCCGGCAAGCGGATGGCGCTGCCGAACGCCAAGATCCTCATCCACCAGCTCACGGGCGGCTTCAGCGGCCAGGCGACCGACATCGAGATCCACGCGCGCGAGGCCCTCGACCTGCGCAAGCGGCTCGACCAGATCATCGCCAAGCACACCGGGCAGGACCTGGAGAAGGTCGAGAGGGACACCGAGCGGGACTTCTTCATGAGCAGCGAGGAGGCCCGCGGCTACGGCATCATCGACCGGGTGATCGAGTCGCACTGACGCCCTCCGGGGCCTCGTGAGCAGGGCCCCGGGGGTCGCCTTGACCGGGGTGCGGCCGAGTGCGAGCATCGCCCTACGGGATGAGCAGCCAGCGGGTCCGGTGCCTCGGACCCCGAGGCCTATGTCCCGTCCGTAGGTCGGACCGGATCGTGGACCGCATGGACCGCAGCCACAAGCAGGTGAGCGTCCTTGACCCCTCGGGCTTCAGCACCGGCCGCGCGCGGCCGGCATCCGGAGCCTCCGCGCTCTTGCGCGGTGGTCTGGCGCCCCGTGTGAAGTGGGGCGGGCGGCGGAATCGCGACCCGGGCCTCGCCACCCCCGACGACTCCGAGGAGCGCGTGGGCCCTCGCAGCGCCACGGGGTGGATGCGACGACCGAGCGACCCGACGGCGTCCGTCGGCACGGGCGGATGGGTCGCGGGGAGGTGACGCCTCTGGATGCGGCGACCACGGGCGGTCCCACCGGCTGACGAGGCCGTGGGGGGCCGCCCAGGACCCCACAGAAGTCAGCACGGCTCGCGCCCCGCGCTCTCCTGCGGGGGGCGAGAGCCGAGGTCCGAAGGACATGGGGCCGTCGCCACGGTGGCACAGGGTGGCGACGGCCCCGGCGCGTGCGGGGGGCGTAGGCTCACGTCGACGAGACACGACGCGCGAGGTGCCGCGGATGAGCGATTTCGACGCGATGAACCGCGAGGTCATCGAGGAGTTCCGGTCCAAGAACGGGGTCGTCGAGGAGGCGGTCGGCGGCTACTTCAAGGGCAAGCCGATCCTGCTGCTGCACATGACCGGGGCGAAGACCGGCGCGGCGCGGATGACGCCACTGATGTTCCTCGACGAGGGCGACCTTCGGTACGTCTTCGCGTCGAAGGGCGGCTCGCCGGAGAACCCGGACTGGTTCCACAACGTGCGCGCGAACTCGGAGGTGACCGTGGAGGTCGGCACCGAGAAGTACGACGCCCGGGCGCGCGAGATCACCGGGGACGAGCGCGACCGCATCTACACGGCGATGGCCGACCGCTTCCCCCAGTTCGGCGAGTACCAGGAGAAGACCACGCGCACGATCCCCGTGGTCGCGCTGGCGCGGACCGGCTGAGCGAGCCTCAGGCCGGCAGCCCCACCACCGCGGGACCGGCCCGCTCCGTCGCCTGCACGCCCGCGACGCTACCAACGGGACGGCGCGCGGCCCCTTGGCCCCGTGACCAGAGCCGGGGGCGCGGGCTTCGTCCCGGGAAGGGCCCGGGCGAGCCAGACGGTGATCGCCACGATCGCCGCCGAGGCGATGAGGGTCGTCGCCAGGAAGGGCAGGCCCGCGCTCGCGGCCGCTCCGAACAGCGGGCCGACGACGTAGCCGATGGCGAAGATCACCGTCAGCGCCGCCGCGCTCAGGCCATAGCGGCCGGTCATGCCCGCCTCGTCGACCGCCTCCACCATGAGCGGCCCGGTCGGGGCGATCATCGCCGCCATGCCCGCGCCCGCGACGCAGAAGGCGATCGTGACGGACCAGACGGGGCCGACGGCGATGAAGGGCAGCCCGGCCGCCATGAGGACGCCGCCGACGATGATCGGGGCGCGGCGCCCGCGCCGGTCCGACCAGCGCCCGGCGATCGGGACCAGCAGGAGGTAGGCCGCCAGGCCGATCCCGAAGACGATCCCTACCCCCAGCGACGACAGCCCCAGCCGGTCCGAGAGGTCGAGCGGCAGGAGCGGCTCAACGAGCGCCAGCGCGGCCGCGCCGGTGGCCAGCGCCACGCCGGCCACCCTGAAGGTGCGCACCCGCCAGAGCCGGCGCAGGTCGGGGATCAGCCGGGCGCCCGCGGCGGGCCCGCGGCGGGTCTCCGGGACGAGCAGGGTCGGGATCAGCGCGAGCGCGGGGAGCGCCGTGGCGATGTAGAAGGTGACGTCCAGGCCGACCGCCGCGATCAGCGCCCCCGCGAAGGGCGGGCCCGCGAGGCCCACCACGCCGCCCGCCGTCTCGGCGAGCCCCATGCGGAGGCCGAGCTCCTCCTGCGGGTAGACGTCGGAGATCGCCGCCAGGGCCGCCGTCCAGACCAGCCCCGCCGCGAGCCCCTGCACGAACCGCGCCAGGGTGATCAGCGCGACGCCGTTGGCCAGCGCGAACGCCAGCGTGGCGCCCGCCAGGGTGAGGGCGGCGAGGATCATGACCGGCCGGCGGCCGAACCGGTTGACCAGCCCCGCCGCCCAGAGCGCCGTGACGAGCATGCCGACCGGGAAGGCGGCGAAGATCAGCGAGGCGACGGCATCGGAGAAGCCGTACCGGTCCTGGTACTCCGGCAGGGCCGGCACGACCATCGTGAAGAGGATCGTGTTGACCGCGATCAGCGCGGTCGCGGTCCAGAACACGAGCGCCCGGCGGTGGACCTGAGGCTGGGCGCTCACGGCGGCGCGATCGGGCTCAGGGGACCGCGTGGTGTGGTTCGACGTCGTCCGCCCGGCGCGGTGCGGTCACGAGGATGTGGAAGCGGCGGGAGCCCCTGCCGACCCGTCGGTGCTCCATGAGACTCAGCCCGGCGAGCTCGAGTGCCCCCACGACCTCGCCGAGCGGGCGGATGCGGAAGCCGTAGCGCGCGAACGATTCCATCGCATCCGGATCCCCCAGCCCGATGACGGCTCGAGCGGAGCGCTTCAACGCGCGGGCGATCTCGCCGAAGGCCCGATCGAGATCGGGGATGAAGTAGATCGTGTGGGTGGTGATCATGCCGTCGAGGGACGCCGCCGCCAACGGCAGATCCGTCATCGACGCCCGGTGAAGCTCCAGCCGGCCGGTGGAGATCTCCCTCCGAAAGCGGCGCGCGGCCCGATCGAGCATCGTCGAGGACACGTTGACCCCATGGACCTTCCCACGGGCATCGACGCGGTCGAGCAGGAGCGCGATGCCGACCCCGCCACCGAAGCCGATGTCGGCGGCGACGCCCTCCGGCGAGATCGGCAGCGCACTGACCGCGGCGGAGACGTCCTTTCGATCGCCGAGGTTGAGCGCCACGCCCACGAAACGCCCCGCCACCCCTCTGGGATGGCCGAGTTGGCGCGCGATGCCCCCGAGCAGTCGGTCTCGAACATCCACGGCGCGATTCTACGAGCGCCGCGAGGCCTCTCGTACCACCCGGAACGGCGAAGAGGGCCCTCGATGGGGCCCCCTTCGGTGACTCTGTCGTTCGGCGCCGGCCGAATTACATGTCCATCCCCATGCCGCCCATGCCGCCCATCGCGCCGGCGCCGCCGCCCTCCTCGGGCTTGTCGGCCACCACCGCCTCGGTGGTGATGATGTTCTTGGCGATCGAGGAGGCGTTCTGGAGGGCCGAGCGGGTGACCATGGCCGGGTCGATGATGCCGGCCTTGACCAGGTCGAGGTACTCGCCGCTCTCGACATCGAGGCCGATGCCGGTCTTCTTGGCCTTCACCTCGCCCACCACCACCGACCCTTCCAGGCCGGCGTTCTCGGCCAGCTGGCGCAGGGGCTCCTCCAGGGCCCGGCGCACGATGGCCGCCCCGGTGGCCTCGTCGCCCTCCAGCTTGAGCTTGTCCAGGGCCGGGATGCTGTTGATCAGCACCACCCCGCCGCCGGGGACGATCCCCTCCTCGAGGGCGGCGCGGGTGGCCTGGAGGGCGTCCTCGACGCGGTGCTTGCGTTCCTTCATCTCGGTCTCGGTGGCGGCGCCCACCTTGACCACGGCCACCCCGCCGGCCAGCTTGGCCAGGCGCTCCTGGAGCTTCTCGCGGTCGAAGTCCGAGTCGGTGGTCTCGATCTCGGCCTTGATCTGCTTGATGCGGCCCTTGATCTCCTCGCTCTGCCCGGCGCCGTCGATGATGGTGGTGGCATCCTTTGAGACCACCACCCGCCGGGCCCGGCCCAGCTGGGAGACCTGGGCGTTCTGGAGCTTGAGGCCCATCTCTTCTGAGATCACCTCGCCGCCGGTGAGGATGGCGATGTCCTCCAGCATGCGCTTGCGCCGGTCGCCAAAGCCGGGGGCCTTGACGGCGATGCCGGTGAAGGTGCCCCTCAGCTTGTTGACGATCAGGGTCGCCAGGGCCTCGCCCTCGACGTCCTCGGCGATCACCAGCAGGGGCCGGCCCTGGCCGATCACCTGCTCGAGCAGGGGCAGCAGGTCCTGGACGCTTGAGATCTTGCCGCCGTTGATGAGCACGAAGGGCTCCTCCAGGACGGCCTCCATGCGGTCCTGGTCGGTGACCATGTAGGGGCTCATGTAGCCGCGGTCAAACTGCATCCCTTCTGTGAACTCGAGGTCCATGCCAAAGGTCTGGCCCTCCTCGACGTTGACCACGCCGTCCTTGCCGACCTTCTCGATGGCGTCGGCGATCACGTCGCCGATGGCCCGGTCGCGGGAGCTGATGGTGGCCACGCGGGCGATGTCCTCTTTGCCGGCCACCTCGGAGCTGCGCTCGGCGATCTGGTCCACCACCACCTCGACGGCGGCCTCGATGCCGCGCTTGAGTCCCATCGGGTTGGCCCCGGCGGCCACGTTCTTCAATCCCTCTCTGACGATCGCCTGGGCCAGCAGGGTGGCGGTGGTGGTGCCGTCGCCGGCCACGTCGTTGGTGGCGGTGGCCACCTCGCGCACCAGCTGGGCGCCCTGGTTCTCGAAGGGGTCCTCGACCTCGATCTCCCTGGCGATGGTGACGCCGTCGTTGGTGATGGTGGGCGCGCCGAACTTCTTGTCGAGCACCACATAGCGCCCCTTGGGGCCGAGGGTCACCTTGACCGCGTCGGCCAGGGTGTTGACCCCGCGCTCCAGGGCGCGGCGGGCCTCCTCGTTGAACTTGATGAGCTTGGGCACCGTCAGACCGCCTTCGCCAGGATGTCGGACTCGCGCAGGATCAGGAGATCCTCGCCGTCCACCTTCACCTCTGTACCGCCGTACTTCGAGTAGATGACCTCGTCGCCCTCCGCGACCTGCGGCTCGACGCGCTTGCCGTCCTCGAACCGGCCGGGGCCGACTGCGAGGACCTTCCCCCGCTGTGGCTTCTCGGCCGCCGTGTCCGGGAGGACGATCCCGCTCGCGGTCACCTGCTCAGCCTCGATGGACCGGACGACCACCCGGTCGGCCAAGGGCTGCAGATTCACGAACCTTCCCCCTCTTTGGCACTCGATGAATGAGAGTGCCAAAGAGACTGCCACCGCGCCCGGCGGTATTCAAGCCGTGGGCGCGCCTCTCCGCGTCACTTGAGGGACGGGTACTCGATGATCTCGCTGAAGTGGATCACCGAGACCGTGTCGTCCAGGGTCACCTCGCGGGAGTAGATGTGCGAGAGGAAGTGGAGCGTGTCCTCCACGAGGCGGAATTCTGGGTTGTCGCGCTCGATCTCGCGCTGGGTGAGCTCGCGCACCGGCTTGACGTCGACCTGGTCGATGATCGCCGTGAAGATGCGCTGGCGCGGCCCGTGGCGGTGACCGACGGTGACCCAGACGAGCAGGCCCTGCTTGTACTTGTGCGACTTGTCGCCGAGCCGGATCGTCGCCGTCTTGCGCCCCTTGCGGAGCTGGTCGATGAACAGCGGCGAGTAGAAGTTCAGCGCAAACACGGGCGTCCTCGGGGGGTCGGGCTGGTCGGGGCAGGGCGCGGTCGGGCTCTCTCAGGACCCTTCCTCGTTCGCGCCGGGCCCACCGTAACCTCCCGCCCTGAGCGTGGCGAGGGCGCCCTCCATCACCCGCCGCTCACCCGGATAGCTCAGCGCCGCGGCCGCCTCGGCCACCGGCACCAGCCTCACGCCCTCCACCTCCGCGTCGTGGTGCGCGGGCGACCCGGCGCGGTAGGCGAGCAGGTAGAACGCCACCCGCTTGGCGACGCGCGCGCGGCTCGTCCGCGACCAGTACATGTACGAGATCTCCTCGAGCGGCGCGATCAGGGTCCCGCTGATCCCCGTCTCCTCGCGCGTCTCGCGGATGGCGGTCTGCTCGGGCTGCTCGCCTGCCTCGATGTGGCCCTTGGGCAGCGCGAGGACCTGCCCGCCGCGGAGCGAGATCAGCGCGACCAGCAGCGCCGAGCCGACGGGGACCAGCAGCACGCCCCCGGCGGACCGCTCGTTGATGACGCGCGCCACGCCGACGCGCGGGCTCGGCTACTCGGCCGTCGTGGGTCTACTTGCCGCCGAACAGGCGCTTGAGGAAGCCCTTGAAGCCGCCCGTCGCCTGCGCAGCGCCCTCCGCGGGGGCCCCGGCCGTGACGGCCTGCTCGGCCGCCGCGCCGTTGGTCGCGCCGGCCGCGGCGGCCGCCGCCGGTGCCTCACCCGCCGCGGGCGCCGCCGCCTCGCCGCCGCCGCCGACCCACTTGTCCAGGGCCTCCCAGCCGGTCTTCTTCTCGCCGGCCGGCGCCGCGGGCGCGTCGGCCGCCGCGGCCGGGGCCGCCTCGCCGCCTCCACCGACCCACTTGTCCAGGGCCTCCCAGCCGGTCTTCTTCTCGCCGGCCGGCGCCGCGGGCGCGTCGGCCGCCGCGGCCGCCGCCGCGGGCGCCGCAGCCGCCTCGGCCGCAGCGGCCGGGGCCGCCTCGCCGCCTCCGCCGCCGCCGCCGACCCACTTGTCCAGGGCCTCCCAGCCGGTCTTCTTCTCGCCGGCCGGCGCCGCGGGCGCGTCGGCCTCGCCGCCGCCGCCGCCGCCGACCCACTTCTCCAGGGCCTCCCAGCCGGTCTTCTTCTCGCCGCCGGCGACAGGGGGCAGGAAACGGCGCGGACGGGTCATGTACTCCTCCAACAAGGGTCGGATCGGGCGGGGGGGTCGATTCGTGCGGTGCCGCACGAACTTACGGGTTCGCGTCGGGGCAGGTCAAGGTCGCCGAGCCCCCTCGGCGATCCCCGATCAGCCCATGTCGTCGAGCATCCGGCGGTAGCTCTCGAGGCGCTCCGGGCTCACCCGGCCGGGCACCGCGCAGCCCGCGTCGCCGTCGTGGGCGCAGCCCCGGAAGCGGCAGTCGCGCCCGGCGGCCGCGATCTCGGGGAAGCCCGCCTCGAGCTGCTCCCGGGACAGCCGCGGCAGTTGGAAGGTGCGCACCCCGGCCGTATCGACCACGGCGCCGCCTCCGGGCAGCGGGATGAGGCGCGGGTCCGTCGTGGTGTGGCGGCCCGTGCCCGCCTTGCGGCTGACCGATCCCACGGCGCGCTCCACGCCGGTGAGCTCCCGCGTAAGCGTCGACTTCCCGACCCCCGACGGCCCCGCGAGGATCGCCGTCCGGCCGCCGATCAGCGCGCGCAGCCGGGCGGCCAGGGCGGGGTCGCGGCTGGAGCCGGCGAGCGTCGGATAGCCCACCGCCCCGTAGCGATCGAGCAGGGAGCGGAGCCCCCGTTCGTCGTGCGGCAGGTCGGTCTTCGTCACAAGGAGGGCCGGCTCCAGCGACCCGACCTCCCCCATGACGAGGTAGCGGTCGATCAGCGCCGGGCGCCACGGCGGCTCGGCCGCGGCCGACGCGACGATCAGCAGGTCGGCGTTCGCCGCCAGCGGGCGGGGCCGGCGCTGGGTCCCTTCACCTCGCGCGAGCAGGCTGCGGCGCGGGGCGACGCCCACCACGGTGACCCGGTCGCCGTCTCCGCGCAGCTCGACCCTGTCACCGGCGACCGGCGGCCCCCCCGGCAGCCGCCGCGCGACGAGGGCCTCCACCTCCTCGCCGTCCGCCCAGACGCTCGCCGTGGGGCCGGAGACCCGGAGGACGACCGGGCGCTCGTCCGGCGCGGCGTCGGCGGGGCTCACGGCGAGGGGCGCCCGGCCTCGAGAAGCTCGGGGGCCGTGAACAGGGCGTGCAGCGGGGCGTCCCCGAGCACGGCCTGGACCGCGTCGCGACCGCCCTCGCCCCGGTCGATCACGACCAGCGCCGCGACGATCACGCCGCCGGCCTGGCGGGCCACCTCGGTGGCGGTCACCAGCGAGCCGCCGGTGGTGAGCACGTCGTTGACGATGGCCACCGGCGTGCCCTCCTCGATGAAGGGCCCCTCGATCCACTGCTGCAGGCCGTGCTTCTTCGCCTCCTTGCGCACGAAGAACCCCGTGACGCGGCGTCCCTGGGCCCACGCGGCCGCGCTCACGGCGCACACGAGGGGGTCGGCCCCCAGCGTGAGGCCGCCGACGGCCGCGGGCGACGCGACCCGGAGCGCTCCCCAGGCGAGCGCCCCCGAGAGGGCCGCGCCCTCGGGGTCCAGCAGGACCTGGCGCGCGTCGAAGTAGTACGAGGACCGGCGGCCGGAGGAGAGGACGACCGACTCGCGCACCAGCGCGTGCTCGCGGAGGAGGGTCGCGAGGCGGGCGCGGGCGGCGTCGGCGGGCACGCGGGCATCCTATGGACCGCTACCGTTGCGGGTGCCCGGATGACCCGCCGAGCGGAGGAGCCGCAGATGACCGAGGTGGTGCCGGAGCCGACGCCGAACCCGAACGCCGTCAAGTTCACCCTCGACCGGCCGTCCACCGAGGGGCGCTCCCAGACGTTCCGGGCGGGCTCCGAACCGGCCGAGTCGCCGCTCGGGGCCCGCATCTTCGCGCTCGACGGCGTGACCAACGTCTTCATGACCGCGAACTTCGTCAGCGTCACGAAGGAGGACGACGCAGACTGGGACGAGCTCGTCCCCCGGGTGATCGACGAGCTCCAGGCCCACTTCGCCGAGGCGGGATGAGCCCCACCGGCGTCGCGTTCTCGTACGCGATCGGGCTGATCTTCGCCGTCGGCGGGATCCTCTTCCTCGCGCTGCTGGACGAGAACCGCTTCCTCTTCGGCATCCCCTACCTGCTCATGGGGCTGCTGATCCTCGGCGGGGTGGCCGCGAGCCAGCGCCGGATGCGCCGGCGCGCGCACGGCGAGGACGATCGCGAGCGCGGCTCCGGGCCGGGGCGGCCCACCCCCTACTAGCGCCTCTTGGGCGGCGCGACCCTCAGCGCCTTCGTCCTCGTCACGACGAGCGCGCCGGCCCGGGCGCGGACCCTCACGACGTAGCGCCCGGCCGCCGGGCGCTTCCTCAGCGCCAGGACGACCGTGCGCTGCCCGGCCTTCAGCGATCGCGAGGCCTTCGGCCGGAGCGCCGTCAGCACGACCCTGCGCCGCGGCTTCAGCCGCACCGTCCGGCGCAGCAGCGTCACGGTGACCCGTGCGTCGGCGGCCAGGCGGAAGCGCACCGTCAGCACCTTCCCCTTCAGGGACGCCCTGAGGCGCTGGATGCGCGGGCGCAGCGCTGCGCGGCGGGCGGCAACGGCCGGGGTGATGGTCCTCGTGGTGCTGGCGGCGTTGCCGGCCCCGTTGACCGCTCGGACGGTCTGGGTCCCCGGGGCGACGGAGACGGGGAAGGTCCCCCCGGCTCCCACGGCCACGGCCGCGCCGTTCACCGTCACCTCGCCGATCCCGGAAGGGTCGCTCGCCGTCCCCGTCGCCCCCGCGATCGCGATGGCCGGCGGCACCGCGTCGGTCGGGCGGAACTCCTTGGCGAAGACGTCGGGCTGGTTGTTCGCGTCGCCCACGGCCAGCGGGCTCGCCATGCCGGCCTCGCTGTTGACGAAGCTCACGATCGCCCCGTTGCCCGCGATGGCGTGCCTGTCGGAGTCGTTGGCCGTCTGCGACCCGTCGCTCCGCGCGCTGGCGCGCAGGGTGGCGCGTGCGGCGACCTCGCGCGTGTAGACGTCGCGCACCGCCGCGTTGCCGTCGACCCCCCCGACGAGGTTCGACCGACGTCGAGGTGAAGGCGACCCGGGCGCCGTCCGCCGAGATGGCCGGCCGGATGCCGCCCGCGTCCCCGCCGGTGTCGGCGCCGTCCTTCGCCGAGACGAGGGCGATCCCGCCCGTCGTGACGCCTGTCGTCATGTCCCGGCGGTAGACGTCGTTGCCGGCGCTGACGTCGTTGGTCGCGTCGTACTTCTCGCCCGTCTCGAGGACGACGTAGCGTCCGTTCCCCGAGATGTCGGGGAAGCCGGATCCCGTCGCCCGGGTGGGGTCGCTCCCACCGGCGGTGGTTCCGGCCGCGAGGTTGCGGACCACCACGTCGTTCCCGCGCGCGTCGGCATCGCCGGGCAGCAGGTTGAAGGTCCCGGTCGGCGCCTCGAAGGCCACGACGTTGCCGTCGGCGCTGATCGCCGAGCGCTCGGTGGTGCCGTTCGCCTGGGCGCCGCCCTGGCTCTGCGCGGCCAGGGCGGTCGTTCCCGGCGCCGAGGTCGCGCACCACGATGTCGGAGGCGTTGTTGCCGTCGGCGGGGAAGAGGTTCGTCGCGGCCCCGCTGCCGAACGAGATGCGCCGGCCATCGTAGGAGACGTCCGGGTCGCCGAAGACGGCCGCGTTCGCCTTCTGGCCGGCCGAGTTCACGGACACGAGTGCGACGTCGCCCGTCTGAAGGTCCTTGCGGTAGACGTCCTTGCCGGCGTCGGCGTCCGCGGGCGTCAGGTTGGTGGCGAGCGAGGCGAAGACGACGTACCGCCCGTTCCCCGAGATCGAGAACTGGACGTTCCCGACGTCCTCGGCGTTGACCGCCGCGTTCGCCGCCTGGCCCGTGGCCGCGTTGACGGAGGCGATGCGGGTGGTGTTGTCGGCGCGGTCGCGGACGTAGAGCTGGACGACACCGCCCGTGGGCGTCGCGGTGAGCGCCGAGGCCGACGTGAAGACGACGAAACGTCCGTCCGCCGAAACCGCGGAGGCCTCGGCGGGGGTCGTCCCCAGAGCGCCTCCCGACGAGACCGAGACCAGCGAGATGTCGCCCGGGGCGGCGAGCGCGACCCCGGCGGCGGCGGCCGAGGCGGCCAGGGCGCCGAGGGCGGCGAGGCGGCGGCGTCTCACCCGGCGATCCTGCCCCGCCGCCGGCCGCGGGCGCAACCGCCGAAGGTCGAGGCCGGCGTCAGGCCGGGAGCGCGGGCAGGCCGTCCAGCTCGGCCGCCGCCTGGTCGAGCTCCTCCTGGGGCAGCTCGTAGTCGGTCATCTCGCCGTTCAGGAACGCGTCGTAGGCGCCCATGTCGAAGTTCCCGTGGCCGCAGAGGTTGAACAGGATCGTGCGCTCCACGCCCTCCTCCCGGGCCCGCTCGACCTCCTCGACCACCGCGCGCAGCGCGTGGGAGGGCTCGGGGGCCGGGATGATGCCCTCGGCGCGGGCGAAGCGGACGGCCTCTGCGAAGCACTCGCTCTGGTGGTAGGCCCGCGCCTCCATGATCCCCGTCTGGACCATGTGCGAGATGAGCGGCGCCATGCCGTGATACCGCAGTCCCCCCGAGTGGATCGCCGCCGGCACGAACCCGTGCCCCAGCGTGTGCATCGCCAGCAGCGGCGCCATCTTGGCCGTGTCGCCGAAGTCGTAGCCGTAGTGGCCCCTCGTGAGCGTGGGGCAGGCGGTCGGCTCGGCGGCGACGATCCGGATCTCCCTGCCGGCGGCGAGGTCCGGGATGAACGGGAACACCAGGCCCGCGAAGTTCGACCCGCCGCCGACGCAGCCCACGATCACGTCGGGCTCGGCGCCCGCCTCGGCGAGCTGCTCGCGCGCCTCCTGGCCCACCACGGTCTGGTGCAGCAGCACGTGGTTCAGCACGCTCCCGAGGGCGTAGCGCGTGTCGTCGCGGGTCGCCGCGTCCTCGACGGCCTCGCTGATCGCGATGCCCAGGCTGCCCGTGCTCCCCGGGTCGGACTCGAGGATCGCGCGGCCCGCGTTCGTGTCCGGCGACGGGCTCGGCACGACCTCGCCGCCCCAGGTGCGGATCATCGAGCGACGATAGGGCTTCTGATCGTAGGAGGCGCGCACCATGTAGACCTTGCACTCCAGGCCGAAGAGCTCGCAGGCGAACGCCAGGGCCGAGCCCCACTGGCCGGCGCCGGTCTCGGTCGCCAGCCGGGCGACGCCCTCCTCGCGGTTGTAGTACGCCTGCGGCACCGAGGTGTTGGGCTTGTGGCTGCCCGCCGGGCTGACGCCCTCGTACTTGTAGAAGATGCGGCAGGTCGTGCCGAGCGCCCGCTCCAGGCCGAGGGCGCGGTGGAGCGGCGTCGGCCGCCACATCGAGTAGACCTCGCGGACCGGGTCCGGGATCGTCACCCAGCGCTCGTCGCTCACCTCCTGGAGGATCAGGGCCATCGGGAAGAGCGGGGCCAGGTCGTCCGGGCCCACGGGCTCGCCGGTGCCGGGGTGGAGCGGGGGCGGCGGCAGCGAGGGGAGATCGGCCGCGACGTTGTACCACCGACGCGGGATCGCGTCCTCGGACAGGATGTAGCGCCGCTGGGCCACCGGGATCCCCTTCCGTCTCGGGGTTACGCCGGCCCCGAGCCTACCCTGGCGCGGCGCGGGGGGGCGACGGCGCGCGCGGGCAGCCAGAGGGTGAAGGTCGAGCCGACCCCGACCTCGCTCTCGGCCGTCACCCGGCCGCCGAGGAGGGACGCCAGGCGCTGGACGATGGCCAGGCCCAGGCCGGAGCCGCCCCCCTCGCGGTCGCGCGAGGCATCGGCGCGGTAGAGCCGGTCGAAGATGTAGGGCAGGTGCTCGGGCGCGATCCCGCGACCGGTGTCGATCACGGCGATGCCGACCTCGCCGGCCGCGGACCGAGCCTCCAGGCGCACCGAGCCGCCGGCCGGAGTCGCGCGCAGCGCGTTCGTCACGAGGTTGCTCAGGATGGTCTCGACGTGGTCGGGGTCGCCGGTGACTGGCAGCGTTCCCTCGGGCCCGGTCAGCTCGACGCCCCTGATGTGGGCGTCGATGCTCAGGCGCGCGATGCACTCGCGGGCCGCGGCCGCGAGATCGACCGGCTCGGCGCGCACCTTGGGCTCGAGGTCGAGCCAGGTCAGCTCCTGGAGCTGGCGGACGAGCTCGCGCAGCCGGGCCGACTCGGCGCGGATGAACTCGGCCGCCTCGGCGCGCGCCTCGGGCGTCGAAGCGGTCCCGTCGCCGAGGGCGGTCGCGAAGCCCTCGATCGCCGTGACCGGCGTGCGCAGCTCGTGGGCGACGTCCGCGAGGAACTCGCGCTGACGGGTGTCGCCCGCCTCGAGGCGCTCGGTCATGCGGTTGAAGGACTGGCCCAGGCGGCCCAGCTCGTCGTCGGTCTCGCGCACGCGCACGTCGAAGCGGCCGCGGGTGACGGCCTCCGCGCTGTCGGCCAGCTCGCTGACCGAGCGCCGCAGGCGGGAGGCCAGGCCGCTCGAGAGCGCCCACACGAGGGCGCCCGCGATCGCGATCCCGCCGATGACGAGCGACGAGATCACCCAGTCCGAGACGGCGGCGCTGGGGTCGGGCCGCTCCAGGATGACCTCGACGTCGCCGCTGCGCGCGGTCGCCCGGGCCTGAAGGTCCGCCACCGGATCGTTCCAGTGGACGACCTCGCCCTGGACCAGCACCACCAGGCGGGCGTCCCCGACGAAGCGCTCCGCGTTGCGCGCCTCCCCGGCCGCGCTGGAGACGCCCCCGCGGTCGATCGCCGAGGCGATGGCGTCGGCCTGCTCCTGCAGCGCGGCCTCGACCTCGGCGCGGGCGCGGCTCTCGACGATGGAGCTGAACCCGATCACGATCACCGCGACGACGGCCAGCGCGACCGCGATGGCGATCGCGGCCCGCGCCCGGATGGTGCGCGGCCGCAGCCGCTGCAGCAGGGCCCTCACGCGTCCGGCTCCAGCTTGTAGCCGACCCCCCGCACGGCGACGATGCCGATGTCATCGCCGAGCTTGCGGCGCAGGTTGGCGACGTGGACGTCCACGGTCTTCCCGCCCACGGCGGACTGGTAGCCCCAGACCTTCTCCAGCAGGCGATCGCGCGTGTAGACGACGCGCGGGTGGGCCGCGAGCTCGGCCAGCAGGTCGAACTCCAGCCGCGTCAGCTCGACCTCGCGGCCGTCGAGGGTCACGCGCCGGCTGGAGGGCTCCAGCTCCGCCGGCCCCGCGCGCAGGGTGCGGTGGAGGTCGGGCGGCGCGTGCACCCGGCGCATGACCGCCTTCACGCGCGCGACGACCTCGACCGGCGAGAACGGCTTGACGACGTAGTCGTCGGCGCCGAGCTCGAGGCCCGTCACCCGGTTGGTCTCGTCGGTCCGCGCGGTGAGCATGATCACGGGGACCTGCGCGGTCTCCCGCAGCCGCCGCACCACCGTGAAGCCGTCCATCTCGGGGAGCATGAGGTCGAGCAGGACGAGGTCGATGCCGCCCCGGCGCACCTGCTCGACCGCGGCCGGCCCGTCCGCCGCCTCGGCCACCGTGAAGCCGGCGTCGGTCAGGTACATGCGGAGCAGGCGCCGGATCGCGCGCTCGTCGTTGACGATGAGGACGTGTCCGCGGCTCGCCATCGCCGCGATGATAGTGGCAGACGACGCGAGCCTTGAATCGACCGGAGGCGGCGCCTACCGTTCGCAGGCCCGCCCTCGGGAGAGGGACGCGGCGGCGGGATAGCTCAGTTGGTAGAGCACACGACTGAAAATCGTGGTGTCCCCAGTTCGAGTCTGGGTCCCGCCATCACCGGAACCCCGCTTCACTAGAGGGGTTCTCGGCCACCTGGCCGCCATGCGCTCCGGGGGCCGGGACGGATCGCGGGACGGCCGCTGGCGCGGGGGCTCGCTGGTGGCCGCCGGAGCCGATGCCCACAATTACGCGTACGTGAGGGACACGACCGACAGGGGGCAGATCCTGTGAGGCGCTACATCCGAGCCGACCGCATGCAGGTCGGCATGACCGTGGACTTCGGATACCGCAGACGCGGGCCGTTCAGGGAGATCCTCGACATCAAGCCGGCGGCCTGGGGCGAGGGCTACCTGAAGTTCTCGTACTCGCTGGCATGGGGCGGGGACGTCTGGGAGTTCACCCCCAACGCCGCGATCCAGGTCCGCTATCACGTCTCGGACAAGTTCTGGTACGACGAGCCGGACGAGGAGATCGAGGCGGCGGGTGAGGGCGAGGGCGAGCCGCTCACCTTCCCGGCCGAGTGGGTGCCCGCAGCACCGGCCGAGGCGACCGAGGGGGTGCCTGCCGGAGGGGGCTAGCGCGTCGCCACCGGATCGCGCCGGCCGCCTGGCAGTGGCCCGAGCGACCCAGGATGGCGTCGAGCATCCGGCCGGGATCGACGTCCACGCGCAGGGTCAGGATGCCCGGCGCCTCGGCGTGCAGCGTGGTGCCCCAGGGCTCGCGCGGCTCGGCGCACGCGCGTCCCTCGACCCGCCAGTAGGGGGTGTAGGTCAGCCGCAGCCGGTACGCGCCGGCGCGGGTGACGCGCAGCGTCACCGTCTCCGCGTCGAGCGCGGTGACGCGGATGCCGCTCGCCGGGGTGGCGATGGGGGTCGCGCCCGGCAGCTCGTAGACGGTCCATCCCGGCAGACGGGCGACCTCGGGGAGCACGGACCGCCGGTGGACCATCAGCGCCTCCGCGCGGGCGCTGCCGTCGCGGTGGTCGTCCGGGAGGACGACGTAGCGCACGCCCAGGTCGCGCAGCCAGCGGCGGTAGGCGGCGGGCGTGAGGGGATCGTCGTAGAGGGGCGCGTTCTGCGGCCAGTCGTCCTGGCGGAACCAGCCGCGGGCGAGCGGCACGCCGTGGCGCGGCAGGTGGTAGGCCTCCCACTTGCCCGTCGTGGCGACGGCCTCGACGCGGTAGCCCGGGTCGGCGTGAGCCGACAGGAACTCCTGGACCGGGCGCCAGAAGGCCTCCTCGGACGACCGGCTCGCGGCGCTCTCGCGCGCGACGGAGACGACGTACGCCACCTGCCAGGCGAGCGCGATGGCCAGGACCGGCAGCGCCAGCGCGCGCGGGCGGAAGCGCCGGGCGGCCGCCGGGATGAGCAGCAGCGGCGCGGCCATGACGACGGCCAGCCGCACCCAGTTGCCGCCGAGGGGGGACGGCACCGCGAGCGCCACCGCGCCCAGGGCGGCGTAGGCGGCGAAGACGCCCAGCATGAGCCGCTGGCCCGCCACGCGCCAGGCGAGCGCGAGCCCGGCGGCGCACACGAGCCCGATGACGACCGCCTCGCCGGCGCCGGCCGGGTAGCGGGCACCGGGGCGCGCGAACGCGCGCTGGTGAAGCCACGCCAGGGCGACGATCGCGCAGACCCCGGCCGCCGCGACCACGAGCCGCCGCTGCCGCCACCAGCCCGGCGTCGTGACCGCGGCGGCGGCCAGGGGGACGAGGGCGAACGCCAGCGCCAGCGGGCTCGCCAGGGCGGTGAGCAGGAGCAGCGCGAGCGCGGTCGCGACGCGCCCGGCCTGGAGCGCCGCGAGCGCGCCCAGCGCGAGGGCGAGCCCGAGCAGGAACGGAAGCTGCCCCGACAGCACCGCCATGGGCACGAGGAGCGCGAAGGCGACCGCGGCCCAGGCCGATCGCGGACCCCAGCGGGCCCGCAGCACCTGCGCGAAGGCGGCCGAGGCCCCCGCCGCCGAGCCCGCCGCCACCGCCTCCGGGCTCAGCAGCGCCGCCAGCGGAGGCAGGAGCGGAGAGTACGAGACCTGCGCGTACCGGCCGCCGTACCAGAGGTTGTCCCAGACCCGGAACCCGTGCTCGCGCCAGGCCTCGGTCTCGTAGAGGTGGGCCGGGAGGTCGGTGCCGGGCGGCCCCCAGAGGGCGAGGGCGAGGGCGAGCGCCCCCGACAGCGCGCCGAGGCCGAGCGGATGCGTCAGGACGCTCACGAGGGCGCCCGGCCGCTCCAGGCCGGGCGCGAGCGGTTGTGCGCGCGGTGGCATCCCCGAGTCCTCCCTGCTCAACGATCATGCCCGGCCGGGCTCGGTCCCGCCCGGCCTGCGGCGAAAGGCCCTCGGGAGCGGCGGTCCCCTATGGTGGGCCGCCGCTCATGAGACCCCGACACGCCCTCATGCTCGCGCTCCTGTCGGTCGTCTGGGGTGCCTCGTACCTCCTGATCGCCGAGGCGATCGAGGAGATCCCCGAGTCGCTCGTGGTCTTCCTGCGCACGGGGCTCGCGGCGCTCGTGCTGCTCGCGATCGCCCGGCTCCGGGGCGGCGAGACCGCCGCGTTCCTGGCCGACGCGCGCCGGCGGCCGGGGACTGCGTTCCTCCTCGGGCTGTTCGCCATCGCGCTCCCGTTCATGCTCATCACGTTCGGCGAGCGCACCGTGCCGTCGGGGCTGACGGCGGTGCTCATCGCCGCGGCGCCGATCTTCATCGCCATCCTGGCCCCGTTCCTCGACCGCAGCGAGATCATGTCGCCGCTCCAGTGGGGCGGGCTCGTCGTCGGCCTCGTCGGCGTCGGGCTGCTCGTCGGCGTGGAGCAGATCGGCACGCCGGGGGAGTTCCTCGGGGCGATGGCGATGCTCGGCGCGGCCGCGAGCTACGCCGTGTCGGGGTTCATCCTGAAGCGGGAGTACGCGGGCTTCCCGCCGGTCGTGACCACCCTGTTCTCGGTCGGGGCGGCCGCGGTGCTCACGCTGCCGGCCGCCGCCGCCCAGCCGCCGGACGCGGCTCCCGGGGCGGTCGCGGTGCTCGCGGTGGTCGTGCTCGCGCTGGCCGGGACGGCGTGGGCGTTCGTCGTCTACTTCCGCCTCATCGCCGAGATCGGGTTCGGCCGGGCATCGGTCGTGGCGTACACGATCCCCCCGGTCGCCCTCGCGTACGGCTGGGCCCTGCGAGACGAGCCGGTCTCGGCGGCGACGATCGGCGGGATGGTGCTGATCCTCGTCGGCGTGTTCCTCGTCGCCCGCGGGCGGCGGCTACGCTCTCGCACGCCAAACGTCGCGGATCCGCCGCTCCCTCAGCGGACGGACGCGCTCGGATGAGAGGAGAGGCCGGTGGAACGCGCACGACGCATGGGGTGGTGGATCGCGGTGCCGGTGGGCGTGGCCCTCGGCCTGCTGCTCGCGCTCGGGCTCGACCGCGCCGCCTCGCCCGCGAGCGCCCAGGGCGGCTCGGGCCTCACGCTGAGCGTCGAGCAGCTGCGCATCAACCAGCGCATCGCCCAGCAGGGCGTCAAGCGCGCCAACGCGCGCCAACGCCCGGCTCGACGCCCTGAAGCCGGCCGCGACCGGGCCCGCCGGCCCCGCCGGGCCCGCCGGGCCGGCCGGCCCCGGCGCGTCGCGGATGGCCTACTCGGCGGCCGTCGGCTCGCCGGCCCAGAAGGTGCTGGACATCCCCGGTCTGGCGATCACGCTCGGCTGCGAGGCGGGGCCGGGCGGCGAGGCGAGCGTGACCAC
Source organism: Miltoncostaeaceae bacterium (assembly GCA_963834875.1). Lineage (GTDB taxonomy): Bacteria > Actinomycetota > Thermoleophilia > Miltoncostaeales > Miltoncostaeaceae > DATAGF01. The sequence goes on along the minus strand of CAWIDG010000033.1, from coordinate 323,277 downwards.
CACCGCCGACCTCAAGCAGCCGACCACGATCGTCGGCAGCGCGGCCGTGGACACCGGGGCCGACCCGAACAACCCCGGCCCGACCAGCGTCAACAACTTCGGCTCCGACCTCCCGGCGGGCCCGGCGGTCCCGCTCGGCGGGCCGGGCGCCCCCGACGGCCAGTACGCCCGCGCGGTCGCGAACGTCCTCTTCATCACCCCGACCCGCACCGTCAGCGTCGACGCCGTCTCCTTCGCCGACGGGGCGGCGGACCGGTGCTCGTTCAACGGAGTCGCCGTGGCGTCGTAGGCGGCCCGGGCGCCGCTATCGTCTCGTCGCAGTGGCGGGCATGCGCGACAGGGCGTGGGAGACGCTGACGCGGTACACGGCGAGCGAGGCGCTGCTGCGCCACGCGCTCGCCGTGGAGGCCTCGGTGCGCTTCTACGCCCGCCGCGACGGCGAGGACGAGGACTTCTGGGCGGCCACGGCCCTCCTGCACGACTTCGACTACGAGATGCACCCGACGCTCGACGAGCACCCCCAGGACGGAGCGCCGATCCTGCGCGAGGAGGGCTACCCGGAGGAGCTCGTCGAGGCGGTCCTGTCGCACGCCGAGCACCTCGGCCTGCCGCGCGACACGCCGCTCAAGCGCACGCTGTTCGCGTGCGACGAGCTGTCCGGGTTCGTCCACGCCTGCGGCCTCGTCCGGCCCACCGGGCTGGACGGCCTGACGCCGAAGTCGGTGCGCAAGAAGCTCAAGCAGCCATCCTTCGCGGCGGGCGTGCACCGGGACGAGGTGTACGCGGGCGCGGAGCTGCTGGGCCTCGAGCTCGACGACCACGTGGCCAACGTCATCGCCGCGCTGCAGCCGATCGCCCCGGAGCTCGGCCTCCGGACCGCCGCCGGAGGCGCCTGAGCCGCTAGGCTCCACCCGTGGACTCGGTCCGCGACCCGGAACGCGTTGCGGCGGTCCGGGCGACGCAGCTGCTCGACACGGGCCCCGAGGAGCCGTTCGACCGCCTCGCGGCCCGCGCCGCGGGCCTGCTCGACGCCCCGCTCGCCTTCGTCACGCTGGTCGACGACCGCCGCGCGTTCTGGAAGAGCTCCGTCGGGTTCGGGCCGGGGGGCCCCCCGCGGGACGAGCTGCCGGTCGGCGAGGCCCTCTGCCGGCACGTCGTCGCGAGCGGGGAGCCGCTGCTGGTGGCCGACGCGCGCGAGGACGCCCGCACCCGGGGAGACGGCGCGATCGAGGTGCTCGGGATCGTCGGGTGGGCCGGGCATCCGATCCGCTCGATGGAGGGTCACGTCCTGGGGGCGCTCTGCGTCGGCGACAGGCGGCGGCGGGAATGGACGCCCCAGCACGCGGCCGCGCTCGCCGACCTCGCCGGCGCGGCGTCCGGCGAGGTCGCGCTTCGCTCGGCGCTGCAGGCCGGCGAGGCCGGGACGCGGCGCGTGGCCCGCTTCGCCCGGGTCACCGCCGAGCTCTCGGAGGCGCTGACGCCTGACGAGGTGGTCGCGATCGCCCTGCGGGAGACGACCTCGGTGCTCGGCGGGGACGGCGCCGCCGTCTGCCTGCTCGGCGACGGCGAGCTGACGCTCGCGGCCGCCGAGGGCATCGATCCGGTCATCGCCGAGCGGCTCCGGCGGGTTCCGCTCGCAGCTCAGGTCGCGCTGACGCGCGTCGTGAGCGAGGGCCAGCCCGCCTGGTTCGGAGACCGGGCGACATGGCGCCGGGAGTGCCCGGCCGGGGCCGAGCTCTTCGCGGGGCGCGCGAGCGCCGCGGGGATCCTGCCGCTCGCCGGGCATCGCGGCACGCTCGGGGTGGTGCTGGTCGTCTTCGCGGACGAGCGCCACGTGCCCGCGGCCGAACGGGAGCTGGCGGAGACGCTGGCACGCCAGTGCGCGCAGGCGCTCGAGCGGGCGCGCCTCTACGCCGCCGAGGCGTCCGCGCGCACCCGCATCGAGCGGCTCCAGCGGATGACGGCGGCCCTCGCGGCGACCCTCGACGAGGGGGAGGTCGCCCGCCTGATCGTCTCGGAGGGCATGGCCGCGCTCGGTGCGATCGCCGGCGTCCTGATGCTGCGCGAGGACCACGGCGTGCGGGTCCTGGCCTCGACCGGATATCCCACCCACGTGCTCGTCCCCGGGCAGCGCCTGCCGCTCGACGCGCCGCTGCCGCTGGTGGACGTCCTGCGGACCGGCGAGCCCTTCTGGTTCGAGTCGGAGGGGGACTGGCCCGCGAGCTTCCCCGCGCGGCGCGGCGGCATGAGCAGCGTCGCGGTGGGCCTTCCCCTGTCGGCGCACGGCGCGCTGACGGGCGCGGTCGCCTTCCGGTTCTCGGAGGACGAGCGCCGGTTCAGCGCCGAGGAGCGCGAGCACGCCCTCGCGCTGGCCGCGCAGTGCTCGTCGGCGCTCGAGCGGGCTCGGCTCCACCACGCCGAGCAGCGCGCCCGCGAGGCGGCCGAGCAGGCGGAGGACCGCGCGCGCCTGCTGGCCGACGTGAGCCTCGCGCTCGACGCCCCGGTGGGCCTGGCCCAGCGGTTCGACGCGCTGGCGCGCGCGGTGGTGCCGCGCCTGGCCGACTGGTGCACCGTGCGGGTCATCGACGAGCACGGCCACCCCCCGCTGGTCGCCTGCCGGCACGCCGATCCCGCCAAGCAGGAGCTCGTGCGCGCGGCCTTCGCCGGCGATCAGTCGCTGGGCGTGCGCGGCGGCCCCGCCGAGATCATCCGCTCGGGCGAGGCCGTCCTGATCTCCGAGGTCACCGAGGAGGGCTGGGAGCAGGAGCTCCCCATGGACGACGAGGAGTTCGTGGCCAGGGTGAGGGAGCTCGCGCCCGCGTCCTACATCGGCGTCCCGCTGACCGCCCGCGGCCGGGCCGTGGGCACGCTCGCGCTCATCTGCAGCGATTCCGGGCGCCGCTTCACCGAGGCGCACCGCGACCTCGCCGTCGAGATCGGTCGCCACGCGGGCCTCGCACTCGACAACGCCCTCCTCTACGAGGGCCACCGCCAGGTGGCGGAGACCCTTCAGGAGGCGCTCCTGCCGCTGGAGCTCCCGGCCATGGAGGGCGGCGCGCTGGCGCGCCGCTACGTCGCGAGCGCCGAGCCGGGGCGGGTGGGGGGCGACTGGTACGACGCCCTCCCCCTGCCCGGCGGCCGGGTCCTCCTGTGCGTCGGGGACGTGGTGGGCCGCGGCCCGCACGCGGCCGCCGTCATGGGCCAGATGCGGGGAGCCTTGGGGATCTTCGCCGACGAGGACCCCGAGCCCGGGCCGCTCCTCGACCGCCTCGCGGGCTTCGCCGCGGGCGTCCCCGACGCGATGGGCACGACGGCGGCCCTCTGCCTGGTGGACCTCGCCTCGCGCGAGGTGCGGTACGCCTGCGCGGGGCACCCGCCACCGCTCGTCATCCCGGCGGGCGCCGGCGCCGGGGCGTGGTTCCTCTGGGAGGGGCGCTCGCCGCCGCTGGGCGTCGCGACGACGGGCCCCCGTCCGCAGGCGGCGCGGGGCCTGGAGCCCGCCGACACCGTGCTCCTGTACACCGACGGGCTGGTGGAGCGCGCCCGCGAGTCGATCGACGACTCGCTCGAGCGCCTCCGGAGGGCCGCGACGGCCGCGGCGGCGCCGTCCGCCGACGCGCTCTGCGACGCGCTGCTGGCGACCATGGCGGCGGGAGGGTCCGACGACGACACGGCGCTGCTCGCCCTCCGCCTCGACCCGGCGACCCCCGAGCCGCTGGAGGTCGCGGTGCCGGCCGAGGCCGTCCAGCTGGCGACGCTGCGGCACCGGCTGTCCCGCTGGCTCCGCGACGCCGGGGCGGGGTCCGCGGGCGAGGACGTGGTGCTCGCCGGCAGCGAGGCGGCGGCCAACTGCGTCGAGCACGCCTACCGCCGCAGGCCGGTCGGGGAGATCCTGATGAGGGCCCGCCTCGACGGCGGCGCCGTCGAGCTGGAGATCCGGGACACGGGGCGCTGGCGGGCCGCGCCGGCGCCGGGCGACCGCGGCCGGGGCCTCGGGATGATGCGCGCCCTCATGGACGACGTCGCCGTGCGGACCGACGCCGCCGGGACCGTCGTGCGGATGATCCGGCGCCTGGGCCGCGGGCCGCGCCGCCGGCGGCACGCCCCCGGCGCCGGTCGAGGGCGGCGGGCCGGGGCGCATGGAGGTGTCGCGGCACGGGGACGGGTCGGGCGCGGCCGCCGTGCTCGTGCGTGTGACCGGGGAGGTGGATCACGCCTCGGCGCCGGGCCTCCTCGCGCAGATGCGGCGCGAGATCGCCCCCGGCGACGAGCTCACCGTGGACCTGCGGGAGGTCCCCTTCCTCGACAGCGCCGGGACCCGCCTGGTCGGGGAGCTGCTCCCGCGCACGGGCGCGGCGCGGCTGCGGCTCGTCGTGCGCCCCGGCTCCACCGCCCACCGCGCCATCGAGCTCGCCGGGCTCGGCGCGGCGCCGCGCGTGGAGCTCGAGGCGCGGAGCTGACGACGCACCCGCACGCGCACGACCACGCGTCGCGCCGGGCCGGCGAGGCCCGTGCCCTGGGGCTCGTGCTCGGCCTCACGGTCCTCCTCGCCGTCGCCGAGCTCATCGGGGGGCTCATCGGCGGGAGCCTCGCCCTGCTCGCCGACGCCGGCCACATGCTGTCGGACGTCGGGTCGCTGGCGCTGGCCCTCGGGGCCCTCTGGCTCGCCGCGCGCCCGCCGACCGCGCGCCTGTCGTTCGGCTTCCGGCGGGCCGAGATCCTCGCGGCGCTGCTCAACGGGGTCGCCCTGGTGGCGATCGCGATCTGGATCTTCGTCGAGGCCGCCCAGCGCCTGTCGGACCCTCCCGAGATCCTCGCCGGCGTCACGCTGGCGGTGGCGCTCGCGGGGCTGGCGGTGAACGTCCTCGGGGTCGTGATCCTCCGGCGCTCGGGAGGGCGGAGCCTGAACATGCGCGCCGCCCTCCGGCACGTCGTCGCCGACCTGCTCGGCTCGGTGGGCGTCATCGTGGCGGCCCTCGTCATCCTCGCCACCGGATGGCTCTACGCCGACCCCCTGGTGAGCGTGCTGATCGGCGTGCTGGTGCTGGCGAGCTCGTGGCGGGTGCTGCGCGAGTCGCTCGGCGTGCTGCTCGAGGCGGCGCCCGAGGGCATCGACGCGGACGCCGTCGGACGGCGGATGGCGGCGGTCGAGGGCGTCTCGGAGGTCCACGACCTGCACATCTGGACCATCACCTCCGGCTTCCCCGCCCTTTCGGCGCACGTCCTCGTCCCCGAGGGGGAGGACTGCCACGCGCGGCGCCGCGAGCTCAGCGAGATGCTGCGCCGCGACTTCGGCATCGCGCACACCACCCTCCAGGTGGAGCACGGCGAGACGCTCGGAACGCCCGTCCGGGTCTGGCTCTCGGAGCGGCGACCGACGTAGCGTCGCGCTCGTGCGGCCGCCCCGGCCCACCTCGATGGCAGCCGCCGGGCCCGGGGCCCTCGGCCCGGGTCGTCACGGCACCATGATCCGAGCATTCGCCATCACCGCCGCCGTCGCCGCGGTCGCCGTCCCGACGCTGCCCGCCGTAGCGGGCGCGGTCGCGCCAGCGCCGCCCCGGGAGGGCTTCGTGGTCATCCACAACGCCGGCCCGTCCCCCATCGCCGCCCACGTCGCCAATCACACCGAGGGAACCGTCAGCCTCCTCGCCGATGAGATCACCGACGACCTGCGCGACTGATCGGCGCCGACAACTACGGCTGACCCGAGCACCGCCCGCGGCGGGCTGTTTGGGGGGTTGGGTCACCGACGGGGTCGGGTCCGTCACCACGATCCAGCCCTAGTCTCTGCGACATGGGCCGCGGGGACGTCCGCATCGAGACCCAGCGCCTCCTCCTGCGCCCGCCGCGGGCCGAGGACTTCGAGCCGTGGGCCGAGTTCATGGCCGACCCGGAGGCCGCGCGCTGGATCGGCGGGCCCCTGTCGCGCGCGATGGCGTGGCGCGGGTTCCTCACGGTCGCGGGGGCATGGGAGATCCAGGGGTTCGGGATGTTCTCGGTGCTCGAGCGCGACACCGGCGCCTGGGTGGGCCGCCTGGGGCCGTGGATGCCGGAGGGCTGGCCGGGGCCCGAGGTGGGCTGGGGGATCGTGCGATCCCGCTGGGGGCGGGGCTACGCGACGGAGGGGTCGGCCGCCGCCGTGGACTGGGCCTTCGACGTCCTCGGCTGGGCCGAGGTGATCCACTGCATCGAGCCTGCCAACGCCGCCTCGATCCGGGTGGCCGAGCGGCTCGGGGCCAGCCGGCGGGGCCGGGGCCGCCTGCCGGAGCCCTTGGCGATGCCGGTCGAGATCTGGGGGCAGACCCGCGAGGAGTGGCGGTCGCGGCGGCCCGCCGCATGACCGTCGCGCTGGTCACGGCGTCGGTCGCGCGCGGCCTCGACGAGGACCTGCCGCCGCTCACCGCGGCCCTGGAGCGGCGCGGCATCCCCCGCGAGGTGGTGGAGTGGGACGACCCCGCGGTCGACTGGAGCCGGTTCGGCCTCGCGGTGGTCCGGTCGGTCTGGGACTACCCGCGGCGGCGGGCGGAGCTGCTCGCCTGGGCCGAGGCGGTCGACGCGGTCACGCTCCTGCTCAACCCGCCGGCGATCCTGCGCTGGAGCAGCGACAAGGGCTACCTCGCCGAGCTCGCCCTGGCCGGCGTCCCCGTCGTCCCCACGGCCTTCGCCGCGCCCGGGGACGCGATGGCCTGGCCCGAGGGAGAGGTCGTCGTCAAGCCGGTCGTCTCGGCCGGGTCGCTGGACACCGACCGCTATCCGGCCGGGCGCCGCGCCGACGCCGAGGCGCACGTCTCGCGCCTGCACGCCGACGGCCGGGCGGCGATGGCGCAGCCGTACCTCGCTGCCGTCGAGGAGGCGGGCGAGACCGCGATGGTCCACATCGGGGGCGCGTTCAGCCACGCCGTCCGGAAGGGCCCGATGCTGGTGCCCGGCCTGGAGGTGGTGGGCGGCCTGTTCGTGGAGGAGGCGATCGCGCCCGCGGCCGCCACGGCGGCCGAGCGCGAGGTGGCCCGCGCGGCGCTCGAGGCCGTGCCCGGCGGCCCGGAGGGCCTGCTCTACGCCCGGGTGGACCTCGTGCCCGGCCCGGACGGCGCGCCGCTCGTCATCGAGCTCGAGCTGCTCGAGCCCTCGCTGTTCCTCGCCCACGCCCCGGCCGCCGCCGACCGCCTGGCCGCCGCCATCGCCGCGAGGCTCACCAGCGCGCGAGGGTGACCCCGTCGCCGGCCGATGCCGGCAGGCGGGCGGCGGCGCTGCCGCCGTTCACCGCGAGGGCCACCAGGCCGTGGCTGTCGACGTGCACGATCATCCCCTTGCGGGGGACGTCGCCGAAGGCCCTCGCGACGGTCGCGGGATGGCGGCGCTCGCCGGTCGCGGCGGAGATGCGGTCGCCGGGGGCGAAGCCCGCGCGCTCGAGGTCGCCCGCGCCGGCCAGCAGCTCGACGTTGCCGAAGCGATCGACGACGACGGCCGTCGCGCGCAGCCTCCCGGGAGCGACCTCCGGCGGCGGCAGATCGGCCTCGGCCAGGGTCGCCGGGTCCGCCGGGTCGCCCAGCTCGGCCAGGGGGATGCCCGACGCCAGGCGCGCGGCGGCGGGCGCGAGCAGATCGCGGCCGTGGAACGTGGCCGGAGCGCCGGCGGGCAGCGGCGGGAGGACGACGGCCGCCCGCGCGCCGAGGTCGCGGGCGGCGAGGCCGAGGAGGCCGTTGTCGGGCCCCACCAGGGCGCCTCCCGAGGCGAGCGCCACGGCCACGGCCCGCCGGCCGCCACCGACGCCCGGGTCGACCACGGCCACGACCACGGCGCGCGGCGCGAGCGGGGCGAGCCGCCGGAGCAGCACGGCGCCGGCGCGGATGTCGCCCGGCGGCAGGTCGTGGGCCAGGTCGATGCGGTCGGCGGCCGGGCAGCCCGCGGCGACGACCGCGTGGAGCGCCCCGACGTGCTCGCTGCCCGGCCCGTAGTCGGTGAGCAGGGCGACGACCGGCCGCTCAGCCGGCATCGTCGAGCAGCGCGGCCACGAGGCCCGGGATCGTGTGCTCGGCGGCCTCGGCGGCGACGCGCAGCCCCTCCTCGCGGGCGGTCGCGCTGGTCACCGGGCCGATCGAGACCACCCTCGGGCCGCCGTCCGCGAGGCGCGCCCTGTCGGCGTCGCCGAGCAGCCGGGCGAAGGCGCGGACCGTCGAGGAGGCGGTGAACGTGAGGTAGTCCGCGCCGAGCGCCTCCGCGACGGCGGCCGGGTCGGCGGGCTCCGGCACCGCCTCGTAGAGCAGCACCTCGTCAACCCGGGCGCCGAGCCGCTCCAGGCCGTCGACGAGCTCGGGCCGCGACCCCGCCGCTCGCGCGACGAGCGCGCGCACCCCCTCGAGGCGCACGCCGGCGAGCGCCTCGAGCACCCCCTCCGCGACGAAGCGCTCGGGGACCACGTCGGCGCGCACCCCCCGCCGCGCCAGGCGCTCGGCGGTCGCCGGGCCGATCGCGACGACCGTCGCCGCCGCGGACAGCGCGCGGGCGTCGCGGCCCCGGGCGGCCAGCGCGTCGAAGAGGGCGTCCACGCCGTTGACGCTCGTCAGCACGACCAGGCCGTAGTCGCCCAGGCCCTCGAGCGCCGAGGCGAGCTCCGGCCGCTCCGGCAGCCGCTCGATGCGGATCGCGGGCAGCTCCGTCACCGCCGCCCCGAGCGCGCGCAGGCGCTCGGACAGCTCGCTCGCCTGGGCGCGGGCGCGGGTCACGACGACGCGCCGGCCGGCGAGCGGGCGCGCCGCCTCCGCCCCGATCGTCGCCGCCAGCCCGGCGACCGGCCCGACGACGATCACCGACGGGGGGCCGAGCCCGGCCTCCTCGACCCGTGCCGCGAGCGTCCCGACGGTGGCCGCCACGCTGCGCTGGCGCGGCGTCGTGCCCCACTGGACCGCCGCCGCGGGCTCGTCCCGCGGACGGCCCGCCGCCATCAGGGCGTCGGCGATGTCGCCGAGACGGCCCATGCCCATCAGCACCACCAGCGTCCCCGGCACCCTGGCGAGCGCCGCCCAATCGGTCTGCTCGGAGGGCTTGCCGGGGTCCTCGTGGCCGGTCACCACGGTGAACGAGGTCGCGAGCCCGCGGTGGGTGACCGGGACCCCCGCCGCGGCGGGCGCGGCGATCGCGCTGGTCACCCCGGGGACCACCTCGAACGGGACGCCGGCGGCCGCGAGGGCCTCGGCCTCCTCGCCCCCGCGCCCGAACACGAAGGGGTCGCCGCCCTTGAGGCGCACCACCCGGCGCCCGCCGCGGCCGTGCTCCACGAGGGCCGCGTTGATCTCGTCCTGGGACATCGCCGCCCGCCCGGGGGCCTTGCCCGCGTCGACCAGCTCGGCGGCCGGGCGGCAGAGGGGGAGCAGGCCCTCGGTGCCCAGGCGGTCGTACACGACCACGTCGGCCCGCTCCAGGGCCTCGCGGCCGGCCACGGTGATCAGGCCCGGCGCGCCGGGCCCGGCGCCCACGAGGTGGACGATGCCGCTCGCGCGGCTCACCGCGAGAGCGCCGACAGCGCCGCCGCGGCCTCGCGGCCGAGGGCCTCGGGGTCGGCCGCGAACCCGTCCCGCGCCGCGCGCTCGGCCGCGCGGCCGTCCTCCGTGCCCGCGAAGGCGATGAGGGCCAGGCGGTCGCCCTCGGCGGCGCAGAGCGCCCCCACGGGCCTCATGCAGCCCCCCCCGAGGGCCTGGAGGAACGCCCGCTCGGCGCGCAGGCAGGCATGGGCGGAGGGGTCGTCGAGGGCCGCCGCCGCCTCGGCGACCCCCGCATCGCCGGCGCGGCCCTCGACGGCCAGGAGGCCCTGCCCCGGGGCGGGGGTGCAGACGCCGGCCGGCAGCGGCGTCGTCCCGCGAGGCCAGAGGCCGAGGCGGCGCAGCCCCGCAGCCGCGAGCACCAGCGCGTCGGCCTCGCCGCGCGCGAGCTTCTCCAGCCTCGTCCCGACGTTGCCGCGGATCGGCACGATCTCCACGTCGGGCCGCGCCGCCAGGACCTGGGCGGCCCGCCGGGGGCTCCCGGTCGCGACGCGGGCGCCCGCGGCGAGTCCCTCGAGGCCCGCCTCGGGGCCGACGAGCACGTCGCGCGGGTCCTCGCGCGGCGGCACGGCCACGACCGCGAGGCCCGGCGGGAGCTCGCCCGGCAGGTCCTTGGCCGAGTGCACGGCGAGGTGGGCCCGGCCGTCCAGCAGCGCCTCCTCGAGCTCCATGACGAACAGGCCCCGGTCGGGGGCCGGCGCCCTGTCCGCGGCGCTCCAGCGGTCGCCGGTCGTGGTGAGCGGCAGCGGCTCGGGCTCGTGCCCGGCCGCCCGCAGGCGCGCGGCCACGAGCTCGGTCTGGGCGAGCGCCAGGGGCGAGCGCCGGGTCGCGAGGATCAGGCGGACGGCCGCCGTCCCGCCGTCAGGGCCCGGTCGGCGCCTCGAGGGCGAAGAGGTGGCGCAGGCTCTCCAGGTGCCTCAGGGCGTCGCCGTCCTCGGCCGCGGCGCGCACGCGGACCGTGGGCTCGTGCAGCAGCTTGTTGACGATGCCCTTCGTCAGGGCCTCGAGCCGCTCGCGGTCGGCCTCGGACAGGCCCTCCCACTGCGCCTCGATCCGCGCGAGCTCGGCGCGGCGGATCTCCTCCCCGCGGGCGTGCAGCGAGGCGATGGCCGGCGACGCCGTCAGGCCCCGCCGCCAGGCCGAGAACCCCTGCACGGCGCCGATCACGAAGCCCTCGGCGCGCTCGGCCTCGAGGCGGCGGCCGTTGAGGTTGGTCTCGACGACCCGCTCGAGGTCGTCGATGTCGAAGAGCGACACGCCCTCGATCTCCGCGACGGCGGCGTCGACGTCGCGCGGCACGGAGATGTCCACGATCACCATCGGGCGCGCGGTGCGCCCGGCCATGACCGGCGCGAGCTCGTCCCGGCGCAGGATGGCGTGCGGCGCGTCGGTCGAGGAGATCACGATGTCGGCCTCGCGAAGCTCCTCGGCGAGGCGGTCGAACCCGACCCCGCGCCCGCCGACGCGGCCCGCCAGCTCGCGGGCCGTGCCGACCGTGCGGTTGGCGACGACGACCTCGCCCACCCCGTGGGACACCAGCGAGCGGGCGGTCGACTCGGCCATCTGGCCGGCGCCGACCAGCAGCACCTGGAGCCCCGGCAGGTCGTCGAGGACCTGCTCGGCGAGCTCCACCGCCACGGCCGAGACCGATGCCGGGCCGGCGCCGATGCGCGTCTGGGCGCGCACCTGCTTGCCGACCTCGAGGGCCTGGCGGAAGAGCTGGTTGAGGATCGCGCCCGTCGCGCCCTCCTCGGCGGCGAGCTCCCACGCCTGGAGCACCTGGCCCTGGATCTCGCTCTCGCCCACGACCATCGAGTCGAGGCTCGACGCCACCCGGAAGAGCTGGGTCGCGGCCCGGTCGTCCCGCAGCATGTAGCGGGCGCATGCCAGCTCGTCGGCCGACATCTGGGTGTGGGCGACGAGGGCGGCGGCCAGGGCGTCCTCGGCCCGCGCCGGGTCCGGCGCCGACGCGTAGATCTCGGTGCGGTTGCAGGTCGAACAGCGCGACCGCCTCGGAGACCGCGCCCGCCGCCGTGAGGTCGCGCAGCAGGGCGCGCGACTCGGCCTCCGACAGGGCGGCCTTCTCGCGCTGGGCGACCGGCGCGGTCTTGTGGGAGAGCCCGAGGACGAGCAGGGTCATGCCCGCACCCCGATGTCCAGCACCCGGCCCGCCAGCTCGCGCGCGCCGTCGTCGTCGCCGTCGGCGAGTCGCCGCACGACGTCGGTCTCCAAGAGCCGCTCGACCGCGTCGCGGCGGCCGGGCATGTCCGGGTAGCGGGCCTTCAGCTCGTCGCGCAACTCGCGCAGGAGGTCCACGAGCGCCTCCCACTCCGGCCCGTACGCCTCCTCCAGCTCGCGCCGGATGTGCTTGGCCACCACCGGGCTCGCCCCTCCGGTGGAGATCGCGAGCGCCAGCTCGCCGCGGCGCACGATCGAGGGCACGATGAAGTTGCACAGCGGCGGGACGTCGACCACGTTGCAGAGCATGTTCATGGCCTCGGCGTCCTGCCAGACCATGCGGTTGACCGCGTCCAGGTTGGTCGCGGCGATCACCAGGAAGCAGCCCTCGAGGTCCTCGGCCCGGTAGCCCCGCGCCCGGTGCTCGGCGACCGCGCCGGAGTCGACCAGCGCCGCCAGCTCGCCGGTCATCGCCGGCGTGACGAGCCGCACCACGGCGCCGTGCTCCAGGAGCTTCTCGACCTTCTCGGTCGCGACCGGGCCGCCGCCGACGACCAGGCAGCGCCGGCCCTCGATGTCCACGAAGGCCGGGTAGAAGACCTTGCCGGGGCCGGGGGCCCTGCCCGGGGCGACGCGGCTCGCGCTCATGGAGCTGCCGCCGGCTCGGGGCTCGGCCGGGCCTCGTCCCGCTCGACCAGGCGCGCCAGCAGCTCGGCCTCGCGGGCCAGGCGGGCGGTGCGCAGGCCGAGGACGACGACGTAGAGCAGCAGCCCGAACAGCACCACGCCGTAGGCCGCGACCACGTACTGGGCGCCGGTGCTCACGCGGCCGCCTCGAGGCGCATCTTGATGCGCGCGCAGCGCCCTCTCGGCGCGACGCTGAGCCAGCTCCACCTGCATGATCGTGAGGAAGACGCCGATCACGGCCAGCTGGCTGACGGCGAACCAGATCAGCATCGAGTCGGGCATGTTCGCGCCGCTCTGGGTGAACACCACCGGGTGGACGAACGAGCGCGCCACCCGGACCGAGTAGAAGGACAACGGCACCGACGCGAAGGCGGCGATCGAGTAGATCGCGCAGTAGCGCGCGCGCCGCTCGCCCTCCGCCGACGACCTCAGCACGAAGTAGGCCGCGTAGAGCAGCAGCACCACGAGGAAGGTCACCAGCCGCGGGTCGGTCCAGACCCACCAGGTGCCCCAGGACGCCTTGGCCCAGATCGAGCCCGTGATGACGACGAGCACCGCGAAGCCGATGCCGATGCCGACCGCAGTCGACGAGACCTCGTCGTGGCGCTCGTCGCGCGACCGCAGGTAGCGCGATGCCGTAGACGCAGGCGACGGCGAAGGCGAGCAGCGACCCGATCGCGATGGCCACGTGGAAGTAGAAGATCTTCTGGATGATCCCCTGGTCGGCGTCCTCCGGGGCGACGAAGAAGACCCCGTAGACGGCGAGCGCGGTGAGGGCCGCCGTGGCCGCTCCCGTGACCGCGAGCCGCCGGCCGGGACGCGCGTCAGTCATCGAAGACGTGATCGTACGTCGCGTAGGCCACAAGCGCGAAGATTACCGCATAGACCGCCAGGAACAGGCTGTAGCCGCGGTACTCCGAGAGGTCGTTCGTCCCCCCTGCGACCGCGTTCACGGCCCCCGAGGCGGCGATCACGACGGGCAGCAGCGAGGGCAGGAACAGCACCGGCAGCAGCAGCTCGCGGGCCCGGGCGAAGAGCGCCAGGCAGGCGTAGAGCGACCCGAGGATCGCGATCCCGAGGTTCGCCAGGAGGCAGGTCAGGGCGATCAGCCCGAGGTCCGCGGCGACCGACCCCCGGACGAAGAACAGCGCGACCAGCGGCACGGCGACGATCTCGACGGCGAGCAGGTAGACGTAGATCGCGGCTGCCTTCGACGCCATCAGCACGAGCCGGGGCACCGGCGCGGCGAGGATGCCGTCCAGCACGCGCTGCTCGCGCTCGGGCACCCAGGAGCGCCCCACGCCGAGGACCGCCGTGAGCGACAGCGTGGCCCAGAGGATCCCCCCCGTGTAGCGGGTCAGGTCGTCCCCCCGCGAGCCGATCGCGAACTGGAAGATCAGCATGGCCAGGACGGCGAAGAGCACCATCGCGACGGCCGTGTCGCGGGTGCGCAGCTCCAGGCGCAGGTCCTTCAGCAGCAGCGCGCGCATCTGGCGCGGCCAACCGGGGGACGCCGCGCTCACGCGACCAGCTCCTCGTAGCGGGCGCGGAAGGCCGCGGCCTCGACCGCGCCCACGTGCTCCGACAGCACCGCGCGCCCCGCGCGCAGCACCAGCAGGCGCCCGGCGAGCGCGACGCCGCGCTCCACCTCGTGGGTGACGATCACCACCCCGCGGTCCCGGGAGGCGTCGGACAGCAGGGCGTCGAGCAGGTGGGCGCCGGCCGCGTCCAGCCCGGCGTAGGGCTCGTCGAGCAGCAGCAGTCGCGGCTCGTGGAGGAGGACGCGGGCGAGCCCGAGCCGCTGGGCCATGCCGCGGCTGAAGGTGCGGACGAGGTCGAAGGAGCGGGCCAGGAGCCCGACGCGGTCGAGGGCGTCGTCGACGCGCCGGCGGGCGTCCGGGAGCCCGTACAGGTCGGCGTAGAGCTCGAGGTTCTGGCGCGCCGTGAGGTCGAGGTAGACCAGCGGGTCGTGGCCGAGGTACCCGATCTCCGCGCGCGCCCGGCGCGCGCCGTCGGGCAGCGCGTGCCCGCACACGGCGAGCTCGCCGGCGTCCGGGCGCAGCAGCGTGGCCAGCATCTTCAGGAGCGTGCTCTTGCCCGCCCCGTTGGGGCCCAGCACCGCCAGGCACTCGCCCGCGGAGAGCCGGAGGTCCACGCCGTCGACCGCGCGGCGCTCGCCGAAGCGCTTGACGAGCCCGGACGCCGTCACGAGCTCGGTGGGCGCTACAGCGTCACCTCGAGCAGGGTGAAGATCAGGAACACGACCGCGAGCAGGCCGTTCGACTGTGCGAAGGCCACCGAGACGCGGCTCGTGTCGCGCGGGCCGACGATGGTGTTCTCGTACGCCAGCACCGCGCCGCAGACGCCGACGCCCACCATGTAGACGGCGCCCGCCCCCGCCGCGAGCCCGGCGGCCACCAGGAGCGCGAGGGCGGCGGCGTGGAGCCCGCGCGTGACCCAGAGGGCCTGCGCCGCGCCGAAGCGGGCCGGGATGGAGTGGATCCCGGTGGCGCGGTCGAAGTCGAGGTCGAGCAGCGCGTAGATGATGTCGAAGCCCGCGATCCAGCACGCCACGGCCAGCCCGAGCAGGATCGGCGCGGCGCCCAGGTCGCCCGTCACCGCCAGCCAGGCGCCGACCGGCGCCAGCCCGATCGTGAGCCCGAGGGCCAGGTGGCACATCCACGTGACGCGCTTGGTGAACGGGTAGATCACGAAGGCCGCGACCGGGATCGGCCACAGCACCCAGGTCTCGCGCGGCAGCTGGGACACGGCCAGCAGCAGCACCACCAGGCTGATGGCGCAGAACCAGGCGACCTGGCCGGCGGTGAGGCGCCCCGACGGGAGCTCCCGCTCGGCCGTCCGCGGGTTGCGCGCGTCGATGTCGGCGTCGATCAGGCGGTTGAGCGCCATCGCCAGGCTCCGCGCGCCGACCATCGCGATCGTGATCCACCACAGCACGCCGGCGCGAGGCACCTCCATTCGCGCCATGACGGCCGCCGCGAAGGCGAACGGGAGGGCGAAGATCGTGTGCGAGAAGCGCACCAGACCCAGCAGCGCGGGCACGAGCCCGAGCCCCGCGGCCGGCGCCGCCGCCCTCGACGAGGTGGTCACGACGCCGATGTTACCGGGGCGGGAGGCCCCTCCGGCGGGGCCGAGCCGCCGGGCCGCGCGCCGGTCGCGGGGCGTAGGATGGGCCGATGGGGACGAGCCGCCGGGTCTGGAACGTGGCCCACCGGGGGGCGTCGGCCGAGCGGCCCGAGAACACGCTCCCGGCGTTCGAGCTGGCGATCGCCCAGCGCGCCGACGTCGTGGAGTGCGACGTGCGCCGCACCTCCGACGGCGCGCTCCTGATCCTCCACGACGCCACCGTCGACCGCACCACCTCCGGCACCGGCGAGCTGCGCGCGATGACCGCGGCCGAGGCGCAGGCGCTCGACGCCGGGCAGGGCGAGCGGATCCCCGCCCTCTCGGACGTCCTCGCCCTCGCGGCGGGGCGCGTGCGCGTGAACGTCGACCTCAAGGAGGCCGACATCGTCGACGACGCCCTCGCCGCGGTGCGCGCCGCGGGGGCCGAGCGCGGGGTGACCTTCATCTCGTTCCTCCCCGAGGTGTGGCAGCGCCTCGACGAGCTCGCGCCGGACACCCCGGTCATCCACCTGGTCGACTCGGCCGCGAGCCTCGCCAGCCTGGCCATGGGCGAGGCGGGCAGCGCCCGCCTCGCCACCGGCGTGGGCGTCCCGTTCGACATCGTCAACGAGGGGATGGTCGACCGGATGCACCGCCACGGCTACGGCGTCTTCGCCTGGACGGTGGACGACGAGGACGAGATGAGGCGCCTGATCGCCTGCGACGTCAACGGCATCGTCAGCAACCGCCCGGCCACCCTGGCCGAGGTGATCCGGGACGTCCAGGCCTCGGCCGTGGGGGGCTGACGAGGCTCCGGAACCTGCCGGAATCTCGGGTGGACAGGGCGGGGCGCCGGGCGGATGATCGCCGGGTGCTGGTGGGGCGCTCGAAGGAGCGGGCGGTCGTGCGTGGGGCCGTCGGAGGGGCGCGCCGGGGGCGCGGCCGCGCCCTGGTGCTGATCGGGCCACCGGGGATCGGCAAGACCGCGCTGCTCGAGGAGGCCGCGCGGGAGGCCGATGGGCTTCCGGGTGCTGCGGGCCCGCGCCCTGGAGTCCGAGTCGGGCCTCGCCTTCGCCGGCCTGTCGGATCTGCTGAGGCCGGTGCTCGAGTGCCTGCCGAGCGTGCCGGCCGCGCAGCGGGCGGCGCTGCGCGCGCGCGCTCGCGCTGGGGCCGCCCGCCGCCCCCGACCGCTTCGCCGCCTACGCGGCCACCCTCAGCCTGATCGGGACGGTCGCGTCCTACTCGCCGGTGCTGATCGTCGTCGACGACGCCCATTGGCTGGACGCCCCCACCCGGGAGGCCCTCGCGTTCTGCGCCCGGCGCATCGAGGACGAGCCGGTCGCGATCCTCGCCGCCTCGCGCGAGCGGCCGCCCGAGCGGCTGGAGATGCCGGACGTCGAGGAGCTGCACGTCGGGCCGCTGGACGGCGACGCGGCCGCGACGCTGCTCGCGTCGGCGACGGCCGCGGCCCCCCTCGCCCCGGCGGTGGCGCGCGAGGTGCTCGCGGCGGCGGAGGGGAACCCGCTCGCCCTCGTCGAGCTGCCCGGGGCGATGAGCGGCGAGGAGCGCGCCGGGCGAGCCCCCCTCCCCCGGCCGCTGCGGGCGGGCGCGGCGATCGCCGAGGCCTTCCGCCGGCGCGTCGAGGGGCTCGAGCCGGGCCCGCGCCGGGCCCTGGTGGTCGCCGCGGTCAGCGCCGACGGGGCGCTCGGGCCGCTGACCGCGGCCCTCGGCGAGCTGGGCGGAGGCGCCGAGGACCTCGTCGCCGCGGAGGCCGCGGGCTTCCTCGTCCTGCAGGACGACGCGGCGCAGCTGCGTCACCCCGTGCTGCGGTCCGTGGTTCTCGAGCTGAGCGCGCCGGGCGAGCGGCGCGATGCCCATCGGTGCGATGGCGCGGGCGCTCGACCCCGAGCGCGACGTGGAGCAGCGCGCGCGGCACCTCGCCGAGGCCTCGGTCGGCCCGGACCCGGACGTCGCCGGGGCCCTCGAGCACGCGGCCGGGCGGGCCGCAGGACGCACCGGCTACGCGGCGGCCGCCGCGTTGCTCGAGCGCGCGGCGCTCTTCGCGGAGGCCCCGGCGAGGTCCGGGCGCCGACCTGCTGGCGGCGGCCCAGATGTGGTTCGCGGCCGGCGACGCGCCGCGAGGCCGTGGCGGTCGCCGCAGCGGCTCTGGGAGGCGCGAGCCCGAGGGGCCGCTGCGCGCGGAGGCCGCCCACCTGTGGGGCTTCCTGACCATGCTCTCGAGCCGCGCCGAGGACGCCTTCGCGCTCCTGGTCGCGCGAGGCCCGGCGAGCCCGCGCCCACGACCCGGCGAAGGCCGCGCAGATGCTGTGCGACGCGGGCCTCGGCGAACGCGATGTCGGGCCGCTGCCGCGAGGCGCTCCGGTCCATGCAGGAGGCGGCGTCGTACGTCTCCCTCGACGAGGCCCCGCAGCTCATCGGCTCGCTCGCGGCCGGCCTCACCCTGGCCGGGAGGGCGCGGGAGGCCCGTCCGCTGTTCGCCCGGGCCGAGCGGTACCTGGAGGCCGTCGAGCCCCTGTCGCCCGAGGGCCAGACGCGCTGGTCCTGTCCCTCACGCCCCGCACCTGGCTCGGGGAGTTCGACGCCGCCGAGCGCCACGTCCGGAGGTGGCTCACCTCGGCCCGCGCGGCCGGGTGCCTCGCCTACGTCGGCTTCCCGCAGGCGTACGCCGCCGAGATCGACTTCCGGCGCGGGCGCTGGCACGACGCCGTCGCCCGCGGCCTCGAGGCGGTGCGCTCACTCGAGGAGACCGGCCAGACGAGCCCGCTCTCCTTCGCCCTCGTCACGCTCGCGCAGGTCGAGGCCGGGCTCGGCCGCGAGGAGGACTGCCGGGCCCACGCGGAGCAGGCCCTGGAGATCGGGAGCGCCCTCGGCCTGGGCTCGATCAGGGTGTACGCACGCCTTCGCCCTCGGCCTGCTCGCGCAGGGGACGGGCCGGCCGGACACGGTCGTGGAGCTGCTCGAGCCCATCGTGCGACTACACCGCCGAGCAGGGCCTCGGCGAGCCGGCCACGGTCATGTGGCAGCCGGATCTGGTGGAGGCGTACGTCCGGCTCGGCCGGACGGTGAGACGCCCGCCGCGCGCTGGCGACGCTCGCCGAGCAGGCCGACCGCACCGGCGGCGCCTGGTCGCGGGCCGTCGCCTCCCGCTGCCGGGGGCTCCTCGACGACGACTTCGACCGCCACTTCGCGGAGGCCCTGCGGCTCCACGACCTGACGCCGATGCCGTTCGAGCGGGCCCGCACCGAGCTGGCCTACGGCGCGCGCCTGCGGCGCGCCCGCCGGCGGGCCGAGGGACGCACGGAGCGCTCGGCCGGGCCCTCGCGACCTTCGAGGATCTCGGCGCCGCCCCCTGGGCGCGCCGCGCCCGCGAGGAGATCGCGGCGAGCGGCGCGGGCCTGCCGCGGCCGGGACGGCCCCGCGCATCCGACGAGCTGTCGCCCCGCGAGCTGCAGGTGGCCGTCATCGTGGCGGAGGGGCTCACGAACCGGGAGGTCGCGGCGCGGCTGTTCCTGTCGGAGAAGACGGTCGAGCGCCACCTGGGCAGCGTCTACCGCAAGCTCGGCCTGCGCTCGCGCACCGAGCTGGCGCGGCGCTTCGCCGGCAGGGCCGCGTCCTGGGCGCGGCTCCGAGCTAGTCGATATCGGCGGCCGCCCCCGCGCGCGAGCCGAGCATCAGCATCGTGTCCCAGTAGGCGAGCTCCTCGTCGATGCCCTGCTCGCCGACGCGGTAGATCGACACGCCCGAGAAGTTGACCGGCTCGCCGCGCGCCGGCCAGGGCCCGAGGTCGATCGCGTGGGTGCCGCGCAGCCTCCACTCGGTCCACACGCGGTCGTCGCTGCCCTCGCTGAGCGCGCTCACCTCGAGCTCGAGGTCGGGCACCGAGGCCATGAACTCGGCGATCCGCTCCGCGATGGCGGCCCGCCCCGCGAACCGCGGGAAGGGCGCCCCGCCGAGGTGCGGTGGCGCGAGCACCCGCCACTCCCGGACGCCGTCCGGTGCGAAGCACGCCGCGCAGGCCTCGGCGTCGTGGTCGTTCCACGCGTCGAAGTATCGGGCGATCACGCCGGTGAGCATCACCGTCCCCTCCTCCCGCTCCCCGGTGGTGCGGCTCGCGCGCCGGGGCGCACCACGCCGTCTCCAGGCCGGCGACCGCGACGGTCCGCATGAACCGCTCCCGCGCCGCCGCGAACTCCGCCCACCCGGGAGGGCCGAGGGCCACGCGCCTCGTCCTCGGCCGGCCGGGCTTCCGGCGCGATCGGGCTGTCGCATGCCTCTGCCTCCTCTCGGATCGGCTCGCCAGAGGGTCGCGACGCTATGACGGGCTCGCCGCCCGGCGCATGAGGGATTCCCCTCAACTTGCGAAAATGACGTCATTACGCGCCTTCAAAGGGGCGAATTCGCGCCGGGATAGCGCGCGGCGCGGCCGCGCACGAGGCCCCAGAACTGGTCCCCGAGGTCGAAGTGCCACCACTCCTCCCGGTACGCCGTGAAGCCCTGCGCCGCCATCGTCCAGAAGAGCAGGCGGCGGCGGTCGCGCGCCGGGACGAGGAGGTCCTCCAGCGCCCGGGCCCCCGCCTCGGGGACGAACGCGTCGAAGTCCGTGCCCATGTCGAGGGGGCGGCCGTCGCCGTCGGCGAGCGTGAGGTCAACGGCCCCGCCGGTGAGGTGGGGGGGTGGCGCGTCCCGCGCGCGCGAGGGCGGGGTCACGTAGCGGGCGGCCGCCTCCTCGAGCGCATCGGCCGGCTGGTCGGGGTGGACCATCGTCAGCTCGGCCAGGTACCCGTCGAAGAGGGCGGCCTGGGTCTGGAGCGAGCGGTACCCGTCCCAGACGACCAGGGTAAGCCCGTCGGGCAGGGCCCCCGCGGCCAGGGCCAGCGCCCGCGCGACCCCCTCGCGGACCCAGCCGGCCCGCTGGGCCCCCGGCAGCCCGGCCCGGTGGTAGCGGGGCTCGTCGCGCACCCGCGCGTCGATGTCGGCGACCCGGACCAGGGGCTCGTCGACCGGCTCGATCGGGACCTCGCGCCAGCCGGTGGTCGGCCGGAGCGGGGGGATGGGGCTCAGGCGGCGGTCCACTACGCGGCCTCGACGTGGGGGCCGGGGTCCTCGATCACGCGCGCGCCGTCCAGCCGCCCGCCCACCCGCTCTAGTCGGCGATCTGCTGTCGGGGCGGCTCGGGGACCTCGGGGGTGGGCGGCGGCGCCGGGCGCGCGCGGCTCTCGGGCTGGGTACCGGCCACCTCGGCGATGTACGCCGCCACGTTCGTCTTGTCCTGGCCCGTCACCAGGTTGCGCGGCATGGGCAGCTGGGCGATCTCGATCCAGCGCTCGACCACGCCGGCGAACTGGTTCTCCTTCATGCCCACCTGGCGCGCGGCGCGGAAGGCGTCGTCGAGGTCGGGGCCGATGATGGTCGGCGCCGTGCCGGCGTCCTGGAGGTTGTGGCAGCTCGAGCAGAGGGTCACGAAGGTCTGCTTGCCGGCCTCCGTGTCGGCGGCCTCGAGATCGTCGCCGCAGCCGGCGGCGGCCAGGCCCGCGAGCGCGAGGGCGAGCGCGGCCGCGAGGCGGCCGGCGCGGAGCTTCGAGGCGGCGCTCATATGAGGTAGACGAGGATGAACAGCAGCACCCACACGACGTCGACGAAGTGCCAGTAGATGCCGGCCGCCGTGAGCGGCGTCGCCCACTTCGACGAGAAGTCGTGGGCCTTCTTGACCCGGATGTAGGAGAAGGTGAGCAGCGTCAGGCCGATGAACACGTGCAGCCCGTGGAGGCCGGTCAGGGAGTAGAAGGCCGACCCGAACGCCTTGTCCTGCGGCGTGAAGCCGATGTGGATGTACTCGTTGATCTGGATGATCAGGAACGTCGCGCCCAGCAGAATCGTCACGAGCAGGCCGCGCTCGATGCCCTTGCGGTCGTTGTAGTGCTTGAGGCGGTGCTCCCCCCACCAGACGGTGAAGCTCGACGACACCAGGATCGCGGTGTTCACGCCCGTGATGAGGACCGGCAGCTCGAAGGGCTCGCCCTGGTCGTTCAGGGGCGGCCACCGGTCGGCGACGTTGAAGCGGACGAAGAAGTAGGCCGTGAAGAACGACGCGAACAGCATCACCTCGGAGCCGATGAAGAAGACCATGGCCAGGAGGCCGGGGCTGAGCTGCGCGCCGCGCGAGGGCGGCGGCGCCGCCTGCGGCGTGACGGTGACGCTGGGCTCGACGGTGGCCACGGCTCGCTACCCGCTCGCGGGGGCGGTCGGGGCCTCGACGACGATCCGCTCCACCGGGACCGGGTCGGCGGCGGCGCTCACCCGCTGGACGGCCTCGTCCGAGTCCAGGTGCCCGCCCCGGGTCGCCACGACCAGGACGGCCTGGGCCTGGTGCGCGTCGCGCGCGATCCGGGCGGCGTCGGCCGCGTCCCCGTCGAGGACCTCGCCGCGGGCCTGGACGCCGGCCGCCTGGAGACGGTCGATCGCCAGGCGCACGCGCTCTGACGCGGCCGAGCGGACCTCCTCGGCCTCGTCGGTCCAGCCCGGGACGTCGAGCGCCATGGGGTAGAGCAGGACCGTCGCCATCGGCTGGCGGTCGGCGCGCTCGCGGAGCGCCTCGACCAGCCCGCCGTTCGCCAGCGCGTCGTCGGCGATGACCGCGACGCGGGTGACGCCCGGGCGGGCGAGCGGCTCGCGCGCCTGGTCGGGCCGCACCACGACGCGGGTGACCCCGAGGCCGGTCTCCTTGCGGAGCCGATCGACCGTGTCGCCGCCCATCCAGCCGGA
The DNA here is from genome assembly GCA_963834875.1 of Miltoncostaeaceae bacterium. Lineage (GTDB taxonomy): Bacteria > Actinomycetota > Thermoleophilia > Miltoncostaeales > Miltoncostaeaceae > DATAGF01. The sequence goes on along the minus strand of CAWIDG010000033.1, from coordinate 300,968 downwards.
GCGGCCGGTCGGATAGGTGGCGAGCATGATCTCGTGGACGTCCTCCTCGTCCATGACCCGGCGGGCGGCGTCGAAGGGGTCGCCGGCCACGACGAGGCCGCTGGCGTCAACGCCGGCCTCGGCCAGCACGGACAGCGCGACCTGCAGACGCCGGTCGGCGGCCGTGCGGTCGCCCTCGCCGGCGGCGACCGCGATCGTGAAGCGCCAGAGGCCCTCGTCGCCCCGGCGGCGGATCTCGTCGACCAGCGTGGAGGAGGCGACGGTCTCGTTGGCGATGACGAGGATCGTGCGCTTCTCCGTCTCGGTGAGCTCGCCGCCGATCTCCTCCGGCGCGAAGACCACCGCGTGCCGCGCCCCGGGCACGCCGTACTGGTACGGCCCCCCGACCACCTGGGGCGTCGCCTCGAAGTTGAAGGTCGACGGCGGCGACGAGACCAGCCACTCGAGGGTGCGGCCGCGCCACGGGTTCCAGGGCGCCTTCGGCCCGCTCCGCCAGGACGTGACCATGTTGTAGAAGAAGATCAGGACCGCGATCGTCATCAGCCCCGAGGCCACGCTGATGAACATGTTCATGTCGGCGAAGCGCTCGTCGTAGCTCGCCACACGGCGCGGCATCCCCTGCAGGCCCAGCCAGTGCATCGGCATGAACGTGAGGTTGAAGCCGATGAACAGGAGCCAGAAGCTCCACTTGCCCAGGGTCTCGTTGTACATCCGGCCCGTCATCTTCGGGAACCAGTGATAGACGCCCGCGAAGATGGTGAAGACGCTGCCGCCCAGGAACACGTAGTGGATGTGGGCGACCACGAAGTACGTGTCCGTGACCTGGATGTCGACCGGGATGGTGCCGAGCATCACGCCCGACAACCCGCCGATCGTGAACGTGATGATGAAGCCCATGGCGAAGAGCATGGGCGTCCTCAGGTGGATCTTCCCCTCCCACAGGGTGCCCAGCCACGAGAACACCTTGATGCCGGTCGGGATCGCGATGATGATCGTCGTGATCATCATCGGCACGCGCAGCCAGGCGGCCATGCCGCTGACGAACATGTGGTGCGCCCAGACGCCGAAGCCGAGCACGGCGATCGCCACCGTCGCGAACGCGAGCGCGCGGTAGCCGAACACCGGCTTGCGCGCGTGGGTCGCGATGACCTCGCTGATGATCCCGAAGCCGGGCAGCATCATGATGTACACGGCCGGGTGCGAGTAGAACCAGAAGACGTGCTGGTACATGATCACGTCGCCGCCGCCGGCCGGGTTGAAGAAGTCCGTGCCCATGACGCGGTCGAAGAGCGTCAGGAACTGCGAGCCGGCGATGAACGGGGTGCCGAACACGACCAGGGCCGAGGTCGTGGCGTTCGCCCAGACGAGCAGCGGCATGCGCCAGACGGTCATGCCCGGCGCCCGCATGGTGAAGATCGTGACCAGGAAGTTGATCGCGGTCATGATCGAGCTGGCGCCGGCGAACTGGACGCCCACCTCGAAGAGGGTCTGTCCGGTGCCGCCCTGGGTGGCGAGCGGCGTGTAGGCCGTCCAGCCGGTCGAGAACGCCCCGAAGGCCGGGCTCACGGCCATCATCAGGCCGCCGGGGATCAGCATCCAGATCGACAGGGCGTTCAGCCGCGGGAACGCCATGTCCTTGGCGCCGATCATGATCGGCAGCACGAAGTTGGCCAGGCCGGCGAACGCCGGGATGACGAAGAGGAAGATCATCAGCGTGGCGTGCACGCTGAAGAGCCCGTTGTAGGTCTCGCCGTCCCCGATCGACTGACCCGGCTCCGCCAGCTCCGCGCGCACGAGCTCGGCGAAGATCCCGCCGATCACGAAGAAGAAGAAGACCGTGACGAGGTACTGGACCCCGATGACCTTGTGGTCGGTGTTGACCTTGAAGTAGTCGCGCCAGCTGTGGGCGCCGTGCATCGAGTGGTCCTCGTAGTCAACGCGGCGGCCCGTGATCCAGCGCCACCACCAGTCGAAGCACCCGATGCCGATGAGGAAGCCGATCGCCCCGAAGGTCGCGGCGACCGTGTTGTAGACCTGCGGCTCCCATGTCGGCGTGTTGCCGAACGCGTTCCGCAGCAGCCACACCAGCGCGAAGGCGAAGAGGATCGACCCGACCGTCCAGAGGGCCGCGCGCTTCCACCAGTAGGAGAGCGGGCGCGGGTCCATGTGGTGGACGTGGTGCCCGGGGGGCGAGTGGGTGGGCGCGTGGGTGGCCATGGTCCTCGTCTACGGGGTCACGGCTGGGCGGGGGCGGTCGCGGCCTCGGCGGGGGCGGTCGGCGCGGGCGCCGCGGCGCCCCCGGCCGGCGCGGCCGGCGCGGGCTTCGGCTGCCTGGCGACCTCGGCCTTCGCCAGCGCGACCCAGGCCTCGTAGTCGTCGGGCTCCATCACGATCACGCGGGCCCGCATGACCCCGTGCCCGACGCCGCACAGCTCGGCGCAGGCCACCTGGTACGTGCCGGGGCGGTCGGGGTTGAAGACGAGGCGCGTGGTGATGCCCGGGACGATGTCCAGCTTGACCCGGAACTCCTTGACGTAGAAGTCGTGGATGACGTCCTGCGAGCGCATCTCCAGCTCGACCTGGCGGCCCGCCGGCACCCGCATGTCGCCGGACGCGATGCCGGCCTCGCGGTTCACGAACTCCCACGTGAACTGCTCGGCCGTCACCTCGACCACCAGGCGGTCGCTCGCGAGGGCCTCGTTGTCGGCGAGCACGAGGTAGGCCCAGACGGCCATCACCACCAGCAGGACCGCCGGCACGACCGTCCAGACGATCTCGAGCTTCGTGTTGCCGTGGATCGGGGGGCCGTCGCTGTCGTCGCCCGGCTTGGCGCGGAAGCGCCATGCGCAGTAGATGATCACCACCGTCACGAGGGTGAAGATCACGATCGAGGCCCAGACGACGAACCACAGCAGGGTGTCCGTGCGCTCGGCCTGCTCCGCCGCCTGCACCGGGATCCAGTCGATCGCCAGTGCCACCGCGACCGTCGCGCCGCCGATGATGAGGGTGAGGATCAGCAGCGGCACGGTGTGGCGCGACCTCAGCACGCGGGGAAACTATCAGGTGCCCTCGGGCCCGAAACGGGCGTCGGGACGGGGTCACACGTCCCCTTCGCGAGGGCGTCCAGCGGGCCTCTCGCGGGCCCGCTGGGCGCGCTGGGAGCGTGGTTCATGCGGAGCCCGGGCGCGCAGCCGCGCCCGGCGACCAGGTGGTCCTGAGCCTCATGGCGCCCGCGGCGCAGAGCGCGAAGAGGACGGCGCCGAGGATGAGGGGGCTGGCGATGCCGACGTGCTGGAAGAGCAGCATCCCGATCACCGGGCCGGCGATGCGCGCCGCCCCGCCCACCGAGGCCGTCAGCCCCAGCACCGTCCCCTGCTCCGCCTCGCCGGCCGTCAGCGAGATCAGCGCGGTCGTTGCCGCGAACACGAGCCCGGAGCCCACCGCCAGCACCGCGAGCCCCGGCAGCAGGACCCACAGGCTCCCGGAGACGGCGACGAGCAGCAGCCCCACCGCCGTGCCGATGAGGCCGGCGATCATCACGCGGCCCTCCCCGAGCCGCTCCGCCAGCCGGCCGACCAGCAATCCCTGGGACACCGCAGCCATCACCCCGATGAAGGCGAAGAGCGCCGCGATCTCCACCGCCCCGTAGTCGAAGCGACGCTCGCCGAAGAGGGCGAAGGTGGCCTCCATGGCCACGAACGCGAAGGTCGCGACGAACGAGAGCCAGACCAGCGGGCCGAGCTCGCGGCTGGCGAGCGCCCGGCGCAGGACCTCGAGCCGGGGGGCCGGGGCGCGCGGCGCGCCCGGCCGGAGCGACTCGGGCAGCCGGCGGTGCGCGATGGCCAGGTTCAGCGCCGCGAGGCCCGCGGCCACGAAGAACGGCAGGCGGGCGTCGACGGCCGAGAACACCGCGCCGAAGGCGGGCCCGAGGATGAAGCCCAGCCCGAAGGCGGCGCCGATCAGCCCCATCCCGCGCGCGCGGTCGCGGGCCGTGGTGACGTCGGCGACGTACGCCTGGGCGGCCGCGTAGGAGGCGCCGGCGACGCCCTGCAGGACCCGCGCGACCCAGAGCAGCAGCCAGCGTCTGTCGCGAGGCCGATCAGCAGCGCGGCCACCGCGCTGCCGGCGAGGGAGGCCAGGATCACCGGCCGGCGGCCGTAGCGGTCGGACAGGCGGCCCCACAGGGGCGCGAACAGCAGCTGGGCGACCGCGTACGAGGCCGTCAGCAGCCCGATCTCGGTGGGCGAGGCGCCGAAGCTCTCTGCCCAGAGGGGCAGGATCGGCAGCACGATCCCGAACCCGACGAGGTCGATCACCACCGTCGTGAAGACGATGCCGAGCGGGGAGAGGAAGAACGACGGCCCCCGCCCCCCCTGAGCGGTCCCGCGCCTCATCGCCGAAGGCTAGGCGGCGTCGATCGCGAGGGCGACGAAGATCAGCGCGAGGTAGAGGAGGGAGTAGTGGAAGGTCGCCCGCGCCCAGCGGAGGCCGCCATCGCGGGCGAGGAGCGCCGCGAGCCCGCAGAAGACGGCGCCGAGCGCGAGGGCGGAGGCGAGGTAGAGCGCGCCGGCCGCGCCGGAGACGACGGGAAGGAGGGTGACGGCGACCATCACCAGGGTCCACAGGAGGATCTGCCGCCGGGTCTCGGCCTCCCCCCGCACCACGGGGAGCATGGGCACGCCCGCCGCCGCGTAGTCGCGCTCGAGGATCAGCGCCAGCGCCCAGAAGTGCGGCGGCGTCCAGTAGAAGACGATCGCGAACAGCAAGAAGGCCATCAGGCCGAGGTCGCCGGTCACGGCCGCCCACCCCACCAGCGGGGGCACCGCCCCGGCCGAGCCCCCGATGACGATGTTGTGCACCGTGGTGCGCTTGAGCCAGAGCGTGTAGACGCCGACGTAGAGCGCCAGGCCCAGCAGCGCGAGCGCCGCGGCGAGCCAGTTCGCGAACACCCCGAGCACGAGGGCCGACAGCGCCCCGAGCGCCACGCCGAAGGCGAGCGCGCGGGCCGGCGGGACGCGGCCCGCGACGACCGGGCGCCCCGTCGTGCGGCTCATGCGGCCGTCGATGTCGCGGTCGACGTAGTGATTGATCGCGTTGGCGCCGCCGGCCGCGAGGTACCCGCCCACCATGGTCCAGAACAGCAGCCAGCCGTCGGGGACGCCGCCCGCGGCGACGAACATCGCCCCGGCCGTGGTGACCAGCAGCAGCGAGATGATCCGCGGCTTGGTGAGGCGGACGTAGTCGGCGACGACCGAGAGCGGCCGCGCCTCGGCGGCGGCGGGGAGCGTCCGCGTCGTCACGCGGCCACCGCGAGGCCCACCAACGCCGCGAGCAGCGCGATCGGCACGACGACCCAGAGCGCCTCGAGGCGCCGGTGGGCGCGGGTGCCGTCGCGGTCGCGCCCCGCGACGGCCGAGCGCGCGAGGACGGCGATCGCGGGCAGGGCAAGGGCGACGGCCAGGACGAGTGCGAGGACGCGGAGCGTCATGACGGCGGGCCGATCACCGCGCCCGAATATAGCCCAGCCCATGGGGCGCATCGGAGGACGGACGTCCCGCGCCGGTTGACGCGACGGGCGGCCGGCGCTGATGTTCCGGGCGTGACGACCCTCGACGCGCTGGTCCTCGGGGCGGGCCCGGCGGGCCTCGGCGCCGCGCTCCTGCTCGCCCGCGAGGGGGCCCGGGTCGCTCTCGTCGAGGCGCGCGACGAGGTCGGCGGCCTCTGCGTCACGCGGCGGCGCAACGGCTTCGCGTACGACGTCGGCGGCCACATCCCCTTCGTCCGCGACGGGGCGCGCCTCGACTGGCTCCGCGACCTCCTCGGCGCCGACCTGCGGTACGTCAACCGGCCGGTGGCGTGCGTGCGCGACGGCAGGATTGTGCCCGGCCGCTACCTGGACCAGCGGCCCGAGCCTCCGCTGATCCCGGCCGCACGGGACGAGTCGGCCCACGGCGAGCTGGGCGCGCGGTTCGGGGCCGACTTCGTCAACGGCGTCCTGCGCCGCTACCTCGAGAAGATCGACGGCGTGCCGCTGGAGCGGATCCCGGGCGAGCGAGCGCGGCGGCTGCTCGAGGAGCAGGCCGCGCCCGCCGGGTTCGTCTTCCCGGCCCACGGGATCGGCCAGCTGATGGACGCCATGGCGGACGCCGCGGTCGGCGCCGGCGCCGAGCTGCGCCTGGGCACGCGCCTGGCCGCCCTCCGGGTGCCGGCCGGCCGCATGGCCGGCGCCCTCGTCGAGGGGCCCGGCGGCCCAGAGGAGCTGGCGGCCGGTCAGGCCGTCGTGGCCCTGCCGGCCGGCGCGGCGGCGAGCATGGCCGAGCCGGCGCCGCCCCCCTCCGCGACGCCCGAGGTGCGGATGCGGGCCGTCTGCATCGCGTACCTCGAGCTCGAGGTGCCGAGCGGGCGGCTGACGCCCGAGGCGTGGATCCAGGTTGACGATCCGCGCGTCCCGTTCGCGCGCGCGTTCGAGCCGGTCAACTGGAGCCCCGCGCTCGCGCCGGCGGGCCGCACCGTCGTCGGCCTCGAGTGCTACTGCCAGGCCGACCCCGCCGACCCGGTCTGGGGCCTCGACGACGCCGTCCTGGCGCGGGCCTGCGCCCGGGCGCTGTCCGACCCGCTCGGATGGCTGGAGGACCCGGACGCGGCGGCCCCCCTCGAGGTGCTTCGCCTGCCGCGCGCCTACCCGGTGCCGGACCTCGCGCAGGTGCCGGCCGTCCGCGCCCCGGCCCTCTGGCTCGACGGCATCGAGGGCGTCCACCTCGCGCCCGGCTCCGCGGTGATCGAGGCCATCGAGGCGGGCGAGCGCGCCGCGCGCGCCGTGCTCGCCGGCGAGGCCGGGCCCCGGGTCGACCCGTCCGGGGTCCCGCCGATCAGCTAGCGTCGACCGGTGGCGACGGTCACGACCTCCGCGATCTCCGAGCGCTTCCTGGCCCTGCTCGACCGCGAGCGCGTGATCGACCATCCGCTCGAGCGCCGGCTCTACTCGCGCGACGGCTCGATCGCGGAGGGCGACTGCGGCCTGGTGGTGCTGCCGGAGACGACCGAGGAGGTGGTCGCCTGCGTGCGGCTCGCCCGCGAGCTCGACCTGGCCGTGGTGCCGCGCGGGTCCGGCACCGGGCTGTGCGGCGGGGCCGTGCCGCTCGACGGCGGGGTGGTGCTGTCGGTCGCGCGCATGACGCGGGTGCTCGAGATCGACCCCGACGTGCCGTGCGCCCGGGTGGAGCCCGGGGTGCTCAACCTCGACCTGTCGGCCGCGGTCCGCCACCTCGGCCTGCACTACGCGCCCGACCCCTCGAGCCAGCAGGCCTGCTCGATCGGCGGCAACGTCGCCACCAATGCGGGCGGCCCGCACTGCCTGGCCTCGGGGGTCACGGCGCAGCACGTGCTGGGCATGGAGATCGTGCTCGGCGACGGCGAGGTGCTGCGCCTCGGCGGCACGGCGCCCGACCCGCCGGGCTACGACCTGCGCGGCTTCGTGGTGGGCGGCGAGGGGACGCTCGGGGTCGTGACCGAGGTGACCGTGCGCCTGATGCGCAACCCGCCGGAGGTGCGGACGATGCTGCTCGACTTCCCCACGGTGCGCGCCGCGGGCGAGGCGGTCGGCGGCATCATCTCCGCCGGGGTGATCCCCGCCGCGATGGAGATGATGGACCGGCGCATGACGGCGGCCGTCGAGCAGTTCGTGCACGCCGACCTGCCGGTCGACGCGGCGGCGGTGCTGCTGGTGGAGGTCAACGGCACCCCGGCGGAGGTCGCGTCCCACACCGCCGTCGTGGAGGGCGTCGGCCTCGGCCACGGCGCGCGGCGGGTGCGCGTGGCGCGCGACGAGGCCGAGCGGGCCCTGTTCTGGAAGGCGCGCAAGAGCGCCTTCGGGGCCGTGGCCCGCATCGCGCCGAACTACTACCTCCACGACTGCGTGGTGCCGCGCACGCGGCTGGTCGAGGTGCTCGAGCGCATCGAGGAGATCGCGGCCGCGCACGACCTCATCGTCATGAACGTGTTCCACGCGGGTGACGGGAACCTGCACCCGCTCATCGCGTTCGACCGCCGCGACGCCGAGCAGGTCGAGCGCGTCCACGCGGCCGGGAAGGAGATCATCGAGGCGTGCGTCGCGGTCGGGGGGGTCCTGTCCGGCGAGCACGGCATCGGCCTGGAGAAGCGCGACTTCATGCCGCTCACCTTCGACGCGGTCTCCCTCGCCGCGCAGGCCTGCGCCCGCGACGCCTTCGACCCCGGCGGACGGCTCAACCCGGCGAAGGTCCTCCCGGTCGGAAGCCGGTGCGGCGAGCTGGTGCTCGACGCCGGGTCGCTGCCGCCCGGCACCTGGCTGTGACCGAGGTCCTCGCGCCCGCCTCGCCGCAGGACGCGGCCGCGGCGCTGGCCGAGGCGACGGCCGCGCACGCGTCCGTCGACCTCGTGGGCGGGGGCACCCGATCGCGCCGGGGGCGCCCCGGCCCGCCGCCGGACCGCGAGCTGCGCACGGCCGGGCTGCGCGCGGTCGTCGCCCACGAGCCGGCCGACCTGACGGTGACCGTGGAGGCCGGGCTGCCGGCGACCGACCTCGCCGAGCTGGCCGCCTCGGCCGGACAGAGCTGGCCCCAGGCCGACATCCGGCCCGGCTCGACGGTGGGCGGGGTGCTGGCCGCGGCGGCCAGCGGGCGCGAGCGCCTCCGCATGGGGGCCGTGCGCGACTCCCTGCTCGAGGTGGTGCTCGCGACCGGCGACGGGCGGCTCGTCACCGGCGGCGGGCGCACCGTCAAGGGCGTCGCCGGCTACGACATCCCGCGCCTGGCGGTCGGCTCGCTGGGCACGCTGGGCGCCATCGTCCAGGTCACCCTCAAGCTGTGGCCGATCCCCGCCGCGCGCGGCTGGTTCGGCGCCGAGGCGCCCCTCGGCGAGCGGGTCGCCGCCGTCTCCCGGGCGCTGGCCGGCCCGGCGCGGCCGGCCTCGGTGCTGCTCATGCCGGGCGCGGTGGCCGTCGAGCTGATCGGCCCGGAGGAGGACGTGCGCCCGCCCGAGGGGATGGCGCCGCTCGCCGGGCCGCCCCCCGATCTCGCGGGGCGCGGGCTGCTGGAGGCCGGCGTGCCGCCGCCGCGGCTCGGGCGAGCTCGCGGCGCGCCTGGAGGACGCGGGTCTCGGCTACGAGGCCCGCATGGGCGTCGGGACGTGCCTGATCGCGGTCGAGGGCGCCGAGGAGGTCGAGCGCGCCCGTGCGCTGGCGCTCGGGCTCGGCGGCCACGCCCAGGTCGTCGACGGCCCGGACGACCTCCGCGCCGACCCCTGGGGTCCGCCGCCGCCCGGCCTTGAGTTGATGCGCCGGCTGCGCGACGCCTTCGACCCGGCCGGGGTCCTCAACCGCCGGATGCTGCTCTGGGAGCCCGCACCGGCATGAGCGCGGTCGCCCGCTGGGACCCGGACCTCCTCGCGCCGGCCACCGACGACGTCGTCAAGTGCGTGGCCTGCGGCCTCTGCCTGCCCCACTGCCCGACCTTCCGGCTCACCGGCCGCGAGACCGCCTCGCCGCGGGGCAGGATCGCCGCGATGCGCGCGGTCGAGGAGGGCCACGGCGAGGTTAACGCCTCGTTCACGACGATGATGGACGAGTGCCTGGCGTGCCGCGCCTGCGAGGCGGCGTGCCCCAGCGGCGTGCCCTTCGGGCGGATGATCGAGGCGGCGCGCGCCCAGGCCGAGCCCACCCGGAGCGCCCGGGAGCGGGGCGTCAAGCGGCTCGGCCTCGCCGGCGTGCTCCCCCGGCCTCGGCTCGTGCTGGCGGCCGGCTGGCTGCTCGCGGCCGCGCGGGCCCTGCGCCTCGACCGGCTCGCGCCGCCCGCCCAGCGGGCCTCCACCCCGCCGGCCACCCTGCGCGAGATGCTCCTGCCCATCCCGGAGCGGCTGGGCGCCGGTCCGACGGCGACGGTGCTGTCGGGGTGCGTCATGGAGGTCGCCTTCCGGCCCGTCCAGCGCGCGACGATGCGCGCGGTGGCCGCGGCCGGTCACCTGGCCGTCCGCACCGCTCCGGGCGCCTGCTGCGGCGCGCTCGCCATGCACCACGGCCAGCCCGAGGCGGCCAGGGAGATGGCCCGGGCGCGCATCCCGGAGCTCGAGGCGGGCGAGATCGTGGTCGTCAACGCCTCGGGGTGCAGCGCCCACGTGCGCGCCTACGGGGAGCTGCTGGCCGACGACCCCGCCTGGGCCGAGCGGGCCGAGCGGGTCGCGGCCAAGGTGCTCGACCTGATCGAGCTGGAGCTGCCCGAGCGCGACGGCCGCCTCGGGCGGGTCGCGGTGCACGACGCGTGCCACCACCTCCACGCGCAGCGCATCGACCCGCGCGCGATGCTGCGGCGCGCCGGCGCCGACTGCGTCAACCTCGGCGACGGCGGCCGCTGCTGCGGCGCCGCCGGCCTCTACAGCGTCCTGCAGCCGGAGCTCGCCGGCCGGCTGCGGCGCCAGAAGGCCGAGGCGATCGCCGCGGCCGGCGCGCCGGTCGTCGCCGTCGCCAACCCGGGCTGCGCGATCCAGATCGCCGCCGGCCTGCGCGAGATCGGCTCGACGACGCGCGTCGCGCACCCCGCGGAGCTGGTGGCGCCCGCTCGACCGGAACAATTCGCGGACGCCGGTGCTCGATCGGGAGGGACGGGATGACGGCCAATGGAGAGCGGGTGCGGAGCTTCTACGAGAGGATGGCGCAGGGCGACTTCGCGGCCATGGAGATCTTCCACCCGGAGGTGGAGTTCTCGATGCCGGAGGTGCTGCCGCACGGCGGCACCATCGTGGGACGCGACGCGCTCGCGGCGTACTTCGGCGAGGTCCAGTCGCGGTGGGACGACTTCAGCGCGAACGCGGACGAGTTCATCGACGGTGGCGATCGCGTCGTCGCCCTGGGGCGGTTCTGCGGCCGCCCGAAGGCCAGCGGCCGGTACGTCGAGATCCCCTTCGCGCTTGTCTGGACCCTGCGCGACGGCCAAGCCGTGCGGGTGGACGAGTTCACCGACACGGCGATGCTCCTGGAGGCCCTGCGGCCCGTGGGGTGAGCGACGCCGAGGCGTACCTCGCCGAGCTGACGCGCCGGCATCGCGGCGGCGCTGGGTGAGGAGCTCGTCGGCGTCTACCTGATGGGCTCGGCGGCGATGGGCGCGGACGTGCCGGGGGTCAGCGACCTCGACGTCTGGGCGCTCGTCCGCGGGCCGGTGCGTCCCGAGGCCAAGGAGGCGCTCGTCGCCCGCGTCGACCATGCGGCGCTGCCGTGCCCGGCGCGTGGGCTGGAGCTGGTGGTCGCGCGGTTCGGGGGCGGCGCGGAGCCGATCGTCGAGCTGAACCTCGACGACGGGCCCCGGATGGCGCGTCGCGTCGCGCTCGGCGCAGCCGGCGAGCCGCGCCACTGGTTCGTGCTCGACGCCGCCATCGGACGCGAGCACGGCCGGGCGCTGGCGGGCCCGCCGCCGGCCGAGGCCTTTCCGCCGGTGCCGCGATCGCTGCAGCTCGCCGCCATCGCCGAGTCGCTCGACTGGTACGCCGAGCACGAGCCGGACAACCGCAAGGCCGTCCTGACCGCCGCCCGCGGGCTGCGCTACGTCCTCGAGGGCCGGTGGTCGTCGAAGGACGAGCGCGGCGCGCTGGGCGGCCGCGCGCAGGCCCGACTGGGCGGCGGAGATCGCCGAGGCCCTGGCGGCGCGCAGGGGCGGGTAAGTTTCAAAGCGCACGTCGCCGGGGAGGAGAGGCCCGAGTGCTCCCGGCAGCTCATCCGCCCGCCACGGCGGCCCGCAGGGCGGGGCCCTGATGGCGCGCGTGACCTTCGAGGACGTCGGGAAGGTCTACCCGGGCGGCTCGCGAGCCGTGAGCGACTTCGACCTCGAGGTCGAGGACGGCGAGTTCATGGTGCTGGTGGGCCCCTCGGGGTGCGGCAAGACGACCGCGCTGAGGATGGTCGCGGGCCTCGAGAGCATCACCGAGGGCACCATCCGGATCGGCGAGCGGGTCGTGAACCACGTGCCCGCCAAGGATCGCGACATCGCGATGGTCTTCCAGAGCTACGCGCTCTACCCGCACCTCAAGGTGTACGACAACATCGCGTTCGGCCTACGGCTCCGGAAGGAGCCGAAGGACGAGATCGACCGCCGCGTGCGCGAGGCCGCCCGGACGCTCGGCCTGAGCGACTACCTCGACCGGCGCCCCGGGGCGCTCTCCGGCGGCCAGCGCCAGCGCGTGGCCATGGGACGGGCGATCGTGCGCCGGCCGCAGGTCTTCCTGATGGACGAGCCGCTCTCCAACCTCGACGCGAAGCTGCGCGTGCAGGTGCGGGCCGAGATCAGCCAGCTGCAGGACGAGCTGGGCGTCACGACGATCTACGTCACCCACGACCAGGTCGAGGCCATGACCATGGGCGACCGGGTCGCGGTGATGCGCAAGGGCGTCCTCCAGCAGGTCGCCGCCCCGCAGGAGGTCTACGACCATCCGGTCAACCTCTTCGTGGCGGGCTTCATCGGCAGCCCGGCGATGAACATCCTCGAGGCCCGCATCGAGGAGATCGAGGGCGGCCTCTGCGCGGTGATGGGCGAGACGCGCCTGGCCATCGCGCCGGAGCTCGCCGAGGCCCGCCCGGGCATCCGGGAGTACCTGCGGGAGGCGGTCGTGCTCGGCATCCGGCCCGAGAGCCTGGAGGACGCGGCCCTCGCTGCCGGAGGCGCCGGCGGACCGGCGCATGCGCGGGACCGTCCAGCTCACGGAGGCGCTGGGCTCCGAGATCGTCGGCCACGTTCGCGTCCCGGACGCGGTCCCGGCGGTCACCGAGGACGTGGTGGAGCTCGCGAAGGACGTGGGGGCGGAGGACGGCGCGCCGGGCGTCGCGGCCGAGGGCCGCGGCGCGGTGGTCGTCGGCCGCCTCGGGGCCCGATCGGCGGCGCGCGAGGGGGAGGCGATCGAGCTGGTCGTCGACACCGGCGGGCTGCATTTCTTCGACGCCGGCTCGGGCCTCGCGATCTATCGAGAACGGCCGAAAGCCGAGGAGGTGCAGGATGGAGAGGGCGAAGACGAGACGCCGGAGCCCGCTGTGGCTGCTGGCGCTGTTGCTGGTGGCGGTGGTGACGGCGCTCGGCGGCCGTCGCCTGTGGCGGCGACGACGATGACGCGGCCGACACGGCCGGCGGCGGTGCGGTCAACGAGGACGTCAGCGGGTCGATCAGCACGCTCGGCATCTGGGCCGGCGTGGAGCAGGATTCGTTCCAGGCCGTCATCGACAAGTTCAACGAGACGTACCCGAACGTCTCCGTGAGATATCAGACGGCGGGCGACAACCTGGTCACCGTCCTCGGGACCGCGGTCCAGGGCGGCAACCCGCCCGACATCGCTTTCATCGCCCAGCCCGCGACCGTCCAGGAGTACGCGACCCAGGGCGAGGCCAAGCCGCTCGACTTCGCCCAGGACGCGGTGGTCACCAACCTCGGCCAGTCGGTCGCCGACACGGCGACGTTCGACGGCTCGCTCTACGGCGTCCTCTTCAAGGCCGCCAACAAGTCGCTGGGCTGGTACAACACCCAGGCCTTCGAGGACGCAGGGGTGGAGCCCCCCGCGACCTACGAGGACCTCGCGACGGCGGCCGACACGGTCAAGGCGTCCGGCGTGACCCCCTTCTCCGTGGCGGGGGCCGACGGCTGGACCCTGACCGACCTGTTCGAGAACATCTACCTGCGCACGGCGGGCGCCGAGATGTACGACCAGCTCGCGCGCCACGAGATCCCGTGGACCGACCCGACCGTGGTCGACGCCCTCGACCGCATGAAGACCGTCATCGGCACCAGCGCCAACATCGCCGGGGGCTCGCGGGGGGCGCTGCAGCAGGCCAACCCGCAGGCGGTGCAGCAGCTCTTCACCAGCCCGCCGAAGGCGGCGATGTACTTCGAGGGCGACTTCGTCGCGACGAACATCACCCAGGAGACGGACGCCCAGCCGGGCGACTTCGGCGTGTTCACCTTCCCCTCGGTGGACGGCTCCGCGCCGGCGGTCGTCGGCGCCGGCGACTTCGCGGTCATGTTCAAGGACTCCCCGGCGGCCCAGGCGTTCATCACCTTCCTGACCACGCCCGAGGCCGCCGAGGCCTGGGCGTCGCGCGGTGGGTTCCTGAGCGCGAACAAGAACCTCGACCCGGCGGTCTACCCGGACGACACCACCCGGCAGATCGCGACCGACCTGGCCGAGGCGGAGACCTTCCGCTTCGACCTGTCGGACCTGACGCCGCCGGCGTTCGGCGCGACGGCGGGCCAGGGCATGTGGGCGATCCTGCAGGACTACCTGGCCAACCCGGGCGACCCGCAGGCCGTCGCCCAGCAGCTCGAGCAGGCCGCCACCCGGGCCGACTAGCAGCCTGAGGCGGTGGGCACCAAGACCGTCACCGCGTCCCCCCCGCCGGCTCCCTCACCGGAGCCGGCGGGCGGTGACGGGCGCCTGCGGGGCCTGCTGACGGCGGGCGCGTTCCTCGCGCCCGCCTTCGTGCTGCTCGCCGTCTGGATCCTCTATCCGACGGTCTGGACCGTCCTCCGCAGCTTCTACGACCGGGCCGGCGACGCGTTCGTCGGCTTCGACAACTACACGGAGATCTTCACCAACGACGCGCTGCTGAAGTCGGTCACCAACAACCTCATCTGGGTCGCGGTGGTGCCCGCGCTGGTGACCGCCCTGGGGCTGATCTTCGGGGTCCTGACGGAGCGGGTGAGCTGGGCGACGGCCTTCAAGCTGCTCGTGTTCATGCCCATCGCGATCTCGCTCTTCGCGGCCGGCATCAGCTGGCGGATCATGCTCGACATCAGCCCCGAGCGCGGCGCCGTCAACGCCGCCATCGGCACCGTCTACGACGCGGTCGAGCCGCCGGGGCCGCTCACCGGGGCCGAGCCGTCCGGGCGGGCGCTCGAGGCGACCGGCGGCGCCATCGCCCTCAGGGAGCCGGTGCGGCCCGGGCAGGCGGCGCGCCTGGGCCTCACCGGCATCCCCGCCGGCGAGGTGCCCGAGGACGCCCGGCAGGCGGTGCAGCCGGAGCCGATCCCCGGCGGCATCACGGGGGTGGTCTGGCGTGACTTCCGACCTGGGGGAGGCCGGCCCGGCGTCGTCGAGCCCGACGAGGTCGGCCTGCCGGGCGTGACAGTGGAGATCCGGGGGCCCGACGGCGAGAGCCGGACGGCCACCACGGCGGCCGACGGCACCTTCGCCTTCGAGGACCTCCCGCCGGGCGGCTACCGGCTCGGGATCGGCTCCGCGTCGTTCCGCGCGCCCTTCGACGGCGTCGAGTGGCTCGGGGCCTCGCTCATCACCTTCTCCTGCATCATCGCCTACATCTGGGTCTGGGCCGGCTTCGCGATGGTCGTGATCGCCGCCGGGCTGGCCGCGCTGCCGCGCGACCTGCTCGAGGCCGCGCGCACCGACGGCGCGAACGAGTGGCAGGTCTTCCGCCGCGTCACGGTTCCGTTGCTGGCGCCCGTGCTCCTGGTCGTCCTGGTCACGATGGTCATCAACGTCCTCAAGGTCTTCGACATCGTGCTCGCGGTCGCGCCGGCCTCGGTGCAGGACGAGGCGTCCGTGATCGCGCTGGCGATGTGGCGGGTGGCGTTCACGGGCGAGAACGACTTCGGCCTGGGCTCGGCGATCTCGGTGCTGCTGTTCCTGCTCGTGATCCCGATCCTGGTGCTGAACATCCGCCGCTTCCGGAGAGAGCAGTGACGACCGCCACGGCTCCGGCTCCGGCGACTGCACCCGAGCGCGAGCGTCTCGGCGCCCGCGTCGTGCGCGCGCTCACCCACGCCCCGGTCCAGGTCGTGCTGATCGTGATCGGTCTGGCCTGGCTGATCCCGACGGTCGGCCTCTTCCTCACGTCGCTGCTCTCGGCCGAGGACGCCGGCGAGAACGGCTGGTGGCGCATCTTCTCCGAGCCCAGCCTCGCGACGTTCGACAACTACAACGAGATCTTCTCCAACGAGGACATCACCTCGTCGCTCGTGACGACGGCGATCATCGCCGTCGGCGGCACAGTGCTGCCGATCGCGGTCGCGGCGGCCGCCGCCTACGCGTTCGCGTGGCTGGACTTCCCCGGCCGCGACTGGATCTTCGTGCTGGTCATCGCCCTGCTCGTGGTGCCGGTCCAGATGGCGCTGATCCCGATGTTCTCGCTCTACAGCGACCTCGGCATCTTCGACACCGAGCTCAGCCTGATCCTGTTCCACGCGGCCTTCGGGCTGCCGTTCGCGATCTTCCTGCTGCGCAACTTCTTCATCGGCATCCCGAAGGAGCTGCTGGAGGCGGCGCGCCTCGACGGGGCGTCGGAGTGGCGCATCTTCACGCGCGTCGTGCTGCCGCTCGGACTGCCGGCGATCGCTGCGCTCGCCGTCTTCCAGTTCATCTGGACCTGGAACGACCTCATCGTCGCGCTGACGCTCGCCCGCGAGACCCAGCCGATCACCGTCGCGATCTTCTCGCAGCTGCGCCAGTTCGGCTCCAACATCGACATCATCGCGCCAGCGTCCTTCATCTCGCTGGTGATCCCGCTCGCGCTGTTCTTCGCCTTCCAGCGCTTCTTCGTCCAGGGGCTCCTGGCCGGGGCGGTCAAGTAGCCGAGCGACCGGCCGTCCGCCTGGCGGTCACCTCCAGCCACGGGCGCCAGCGCGGGCACTCCGCCCGCGCGAGGGACGAGAACTGCCGGTGCTCCACCCGCTCGACGTGCAGGCCGTGCGCCTCGATCGCGCCGACCAGGGCCGCGGGAGAGAAGCACTTCGCGAAGGGCATCCCGAGCAGGGCGTTCGCGCTCGCCGCCGGGCGCAGGAGCGCGCCTGAGCGCGTCGCGTAGAGGAGCCGGAGGAACTCGGCGTCGGGAGTCCGGATGACGAGCGTGCCGTCCGCGCGCAGGACGCGCGCGACGCCGGCGAGGACGCGGCCGTGGTCTGGGAGCTGCTCGAAGCAGTTCAGGATCCACACGCCGTCGAACTCGCCCGCCCCGAAGCGATGAGGCTCGAAGGCCCCGTAGCGGATGTCGAAGCCCCGCGCGTCGCAGTGCGCCGCGACGTCGGCGTTGACGTCGACGCCCGTCGCGCGGCAGCCCGCGTCGCGGGCGAATTCGAGGAACGCCCCGCCGTAGCAGCCGATCTCCAGCACCCGGGCGCCATCGACCACGCCGCGCGCGCCGATGCGGACGGCATCGCGATCGAGCTCGGCCCGCCCCCCGCGGCAGAGCTGGTCGAGCGTGTCGTCGCGGTAGCGGCAGCCCGCGTACCGGGCGAGGTCGTCGGCGCGGCTCGCGGGGGGGTCCCGGAAGGCGCTCCCGCACGACTCGCACCGGTAGACGGCCCTGGCGTCGTCGTGCAGGAACCCGTCGAGCCCCCGGCGGGCCCGCCCGAGATCGCGGCCGATGGTCTCGGCGGTGCAGAGCAGCGCGACGGCCGGCGAGCCGCACACGGCGCAGCGGCGAACGGGTGAGGTGGCCGGACGCGGGCCCACGCCGCTCTCCTACCCGCGGCGGCGCGGAGCCTCACCGCCCGCGGACGGCGGGCTCCTCGGCCCCTAGGCTCCCGTCGCGCGCGCGCCGGCGCCGACCCGCGGCGGCCGGGGCCGGGCCAGGCCGGCGAGGAGCGCCGCGAGGGCCATCAGCGCGATCGCCAGCCCCACGAACCAGACCGATCAGCTCGCGCACCTCGTCGACCGGCGCGACGATCGAGCCGATGTCGGCGAACACGGCCCGCAGGTCCTCGGCCGTGGTGCTCTGGGCGAAGACGCCCCCGGTCTGGGTGGCCATGGCGGCCAGGGTCTCCGACGGCAGCGGCTGGTCGGGCCGGCCCGGGTCGTTCCCGAGCAGGATCGGGTAGACCGGCACGCCCGCGTCGGCCGCGCGCTGCGCGGCGGACTCCGGCGAGGTGGCCCGGCGGATGGAGTTCGCGCCGTCGGTGAGGACGAGGATCCGGCCGGGGGAGTCGGACGGGTCGGCGGGCGGCGGCTCCTGCACGGCCCCCGCCGCCTCGAGCGCCGTCAGCGAGACGGCCACCGCCTCGCCGAGCGCGGTGCCCACCCGCGTCCCCTCGATCGCGTCGAGCGCGGCGCGCACGTCGGCGCGGTCGGTGGTCGGCGCGAGCACCACCGACGCCCGGTCTGCGAAGGTCGTGATCCCCACGGCGGTGTCCGGGGGCGCCTCGTCGAGGAACCGCTCGGCCGCGTCGGTCGCGGCGGCCAGCCGGTTGGGCTGGATGTCGGTCTCCAGCATCGACCTCGACACGTCGAGCGTGATCATCACGGTGCTGCGCTGCTCCTCGCGCGTCTGCTCCACCGAGGGGCGCGCCAGGGCGACGATCGCGGCGCCCACCGCCAGCACGGCGACGAGTGCGGCTCCGGCGCGCAGCCACGGGACGCGCCCGCCCGGGGCGACCGCCATGACGCCCGGCTCGGCCCACTCGTCCGCCGCGCGCCGGCGCCCGCGGGCCCACATCATCAGCCCGGCGGCGAGCAGCGGCAGCGCCAGCAGCGCCCAGAGCCAGTCCGGCGACTGGAAGGTCACGAGAGCCTCGGCCCGAATCGCCAGGCGGCCAGGCCGGCCAGCACGAGCAGGCCCGCCGCGATCCCGGCCGGCCAGCCGGTGACCTCGGTCTTCACCTGCTCCGTGCCGATGAACGATCCGAGCTGCTCGTAGACCGCGCTCACCTCCTCGGCGTCGCGGCTCTCGTAGGCGTCACCGCCGGTCGCCTCCGCGAGCGCCCGCATCCCCATGACGTCGGGGGGCACGCGCTGGCCGTTGGGCAGGATCCCGTCGGGCGTCCCCAGCGACACGGTGAACACCGGCACCCCGGCCTGCGCCGCCTGCTCGGCCGCGACCGGCGGCGGGAGGCCGACGGTCGTCGCGCCGTCCGACAGCACGACGATGCGCGCCGCCTCGAGCCGCCCGCCCTCGGCGGCGAGGCCCTGCGAGGCGCGGATGGCGTCGAGCGACGCGACGACCGCCTCGCCCACCGCGGTCGCGCCGTCGGGCACCAGGCTCTGGATCGCGCGGTCGAGGGCGTCGCGGTCGGTGGTCGGCGCCACGAGCAGGTTGGCGCGCCCGTTGAAGCTGACGAGCCCGACCTGATACTGGCGCGGCACCTCCCGCGCGAAGGTCAGCGCGGCGTCCTGGGCCGCGCGCAGGCGATACGGCGAGACGTCGGCCGCCGCCATGGAGCCCGAGACGTCGATGGCCATCATGATCGTGGCGCGCTCGCGCGGCTGCGCGCGGTCGACCTCGGGCCGCGCGAGCGCGAACGCCAGGCCGGTCAGGGCGAGCAGCGCCAGGGCGAGCGGCAGGTGGCGGCGCGCGCGCGGGCCCGGGTCGGCGCGGGCGACGACGTCCAGGTCGGGGTAGGGGATGCCGGGCGCCGGGCGCCGCCGCCGCCACCAGACGACCAGGGCCGCCACGAGCGGCACGGCGAGCAGCGTGAGCAGGAGGAGGGGCTGCTGGAAGCTCACGCGGCGCTCCGCCGCCGGACGGGCCGGGCGAGCGACCGCGCGAGCGGCAGCACCCAGTCGCGGCCCGTCTCGGCGATCACGTGCCGGGCGCCGGCCCGCGCGAGCAGCGCGTCGCGGGCGCGGTCGGTCGCCGCGACGGCCGCGGCGAACCGGTCCTGGAACCGCGGGTCGGCGGTGTCGATCAGCCGCCGGCGGCCGGTCTCGAGGTCGCGCAGCTCCACCGGGCCGATGCGCGGGATCTCGCGCTCACGGCGGTCGCGGAGCTCGATGGCGACGACGTCGTGGCGGCGCGCGAGCCCGCCGACGGCCCGCTCGAGGCCGGGCTGCAGGGGGAAGTCGGAGATCAGCACCACGGCGCCCCGGTGCCGGGCGATGCGCCCGAGCGACGTGATCGCCCGCACCAGGTCGGTGCGCCCGCCGCCCTCGGGCGGGTCGGGCAGGGCGTTCACGGCCGCGATGGCCGCGATCAGGCCCCGGCGGTCGGCGCGGGGCTGGCGCACGAGGTCGAGGTCGCCCGCGCGGGTCGCCACCACCCCGAGGCGGTCCCCGCGGCGCCGCATGACGATGCCGAGGCCGGCCAGCACCTCGCGGCCGAGCTCATCCTTGGTCTGGCCGAGCGTGCCGAAGGCCATCGACGGCGACCGGTCCACCAGGGCCCAGGCCGTGAGGACGGGCTCGATCTCCGGGACGCGCACCATCGGCTCGCCCTGCCGGGCGCTGAGGGGCCAGTCGACCCAGCGCACGTCGTCGCCGTCCTCGTAGGCGCGCGTCAGCGACGCCTCGCCGCCCGGCCCGGGCCGCCGCCCGCGGCGCTCGCCCTGCAGGATCCCGTCGAGCCTCCGCGCGACGCGGAGCTCGACCCGCCGCAGGACCGCCTCGGGGCTGGCGCTCCCGCTACGCGACGGAGCGGCCACTGCCGAGCTCGACGTCGGGCTGGGGCACCGCGTCGATGATCGCGTCCAGCACCTGGTCGGGCTTCACGTCGGCGGCGAGCGCCTCGTACGACAGGATCACCCGGTGCCGCAGCACGTCGTGGAAGAGGCTGTGCACGTCCTCGGGCATGACGTAGTTCGCGCCCGCGGATGACGGCCAGCGCGCGCCCGCCGCGGATCAGGGCCAGCGACGCGCGCGGGGAGCCGCCGAGGTCGAGGTACGGCTCGAGGTCGCCGAGCCCCTCCTGGGCCGGCTCGCGGGTGGCGTTCACCAGCCGCACGGCGTACTGGCGCACGCGGTGGTCCACGAAGACCGCGTCGGCGATCTCCTGCAGCTCGATGATCTGGGAGGGGTCGAGGAGCTGGCGCGGCTGGGGCGGGTCGGAGGCCATGCGGCGCACGATCTCCTCCTCGTCGGAGACCGAGGGGTAGCCCACGATCAGCTTCATGGCGAACCTGTCGACCTGCGCCTCCGGCAGCGGGTAGACGCCCTCGCTCTCGATGGGGTTCTGCGTGGCGAGCACGAAGAAGGGGCGCGGCGTGGGGTGGGTCTCGCCCGCGATGCTGGCGTGGCCCTCGGCCATCACCTCCAGCAGCGCCGACTGCACCTTGGCGGGGGCGCGGTTGATCTCGTCGGCCAGGACGAAGTTCGCGAACACCGGCCCGAGGCGGGTCGTGAAGTCGCCGTGACGGTCGAGCACCTGCCCGCCGACGACGTCGGAGGGGACCAGGTCGGGCGTGAACTGGATGCGGCGGAAGCGGCCGCCGCTGACCCGCGCGACGGTCTCGAGCGTGAGCGTCTTGGCGAGCCCCGGCACGCCCTCGAGCAGCACGTGCCCGCGCGCCAGCAGCGACACGAGCACGCGGTCGAGCAGGCGGTCCTGGCCCACGACGACCCGCCGCAGCTCGTACAGGACGGCCTCCATCCGCTCGCGGGGCGTGGAGCCCGCCGACGGGACCGCCGTCGGCTCGCCGCGCTCGAGGGTGCTGTCGTCCATCGCGTGCACGTCCTTCCGGTCGGTTCGCCCCTAGGGAGCGCTGGAGACGAGCTCCCGCACCCGCGATGCGGGCACGGCGAACCCGATGCCCACGTTGCCGGGGATCGGGCCGAGGATCGAGGTCGGGATGCCCACCAGGCGGCCGCGCAGGTCGAAGAGCCCGCCGCCGGAGTTGCCGGGGTTGATCGGGGCGTCGATCTGGATCATCGGGACGCCCTCGCGGTTCGTGCGGCCCACCGCGCTGACCACGCCGGCCGTGACGGTGTTGGGCAGGCCGAAGGGGCTGCCGATCGCGAAGACGCGGTCGCCCTGGCGCAGGCCGCCGTCCGGCTCCTCCGCCAGCTCCGCGCCCCCGGGGACGGCGCCCTCGGGGCGCAGGATCGCGAGGTCCTGGCGCGGGTCGGCCTCCACGACCTCGGCGGGCACCTCGCGCCCGTCGCTGGTGACCACGCTCACCGAGCCTCCCGCCTCGATGACGTGGTAGTTCGTCACGACCAGGCCGGACGGGGACAGGATGACCCCGCTGCCCTGGCTCTGGGAGGTGGTCCGCACCTGCACCACCGACGTGCGGACCCGCGCCACGGCGTCCGCGAGCTCGGCCTCCGCGCCGAGCGCCGGCGGCGGGGTGGTCGTGGACGCCGGGGTCTCGGCCACCGGCTGGGGCGCCGGCTCGTCGCCGCTCACCAGGCCCCCGACCAGCGCGCCGGCCCCGCCGGCCAGCACGAGCCCGGCGGCGCACGGCGGCGACCAGGCCGATCCGGCGCCGGGACACGCGGCGCCTGGGCACGACGGCCGGGCGGTCGTCGTCGCCGCCCGCGCCTCGTCCGGACAGCGGCGGGAGCGGCCCGGCCGGCGGCGGCGGGTCGAGCGGCGGGAGGCCGGGGCCCCGCTCCGGGCGCGGGGCCACGGCGGGCAGGCCGTCGGCGCGCGGACGAGGCTCGAGGGGGGGCAGGCCTGAGCTCACGACATGAGGTTGTATCGCGGGACGGCGAAGGCCGGGTTGAACGGACGTTAAGGGAATTGGGTGCGGCGGCGCCCCGCAGCCCTGGCCTCCGCCACCATGTCGGCCAGGTGGTCGGCCAGCCGCGCCCGCTCGGCGGCCCGGGCCGCGCGCACCCGCAGGGCGTCCAGGCGGGCCCGGCCCTCCTCGTCCAGCTCGCCCAGCGCGTCGGCCTCCTCGTAGCGGGCCACCCGCTCGGCCAGCCGGCGCACCCGGTCCCACTGCTCGTCGGCGACGGCCTCGGACCGGTCGCCGCCCGCGGGGCGGCTCACGCCCCGGCGGGCTCCGGCGGCGGCAGCGTCCGGCCCGGCCGCGGCGTCCGCGCCGGCCGGCGCGCTGCGCGGCCGCCGGCGCCGGCGCCGGCGCCGCCGCGTCACGGGCGCCGCCTCGGGAGTCGCGGGCTCGCCGTCGCGCCGCTCCTCGCGCCGCTGCGGCTGGGCCTCCCCGCCCTGGGGTGCGCCCTCGGCGCCGGGCGCCGCGCGCAGGCGCCGGCGGCGGCGGCGCGCGCCGCGGTGCCGGCGTCGCGCCCTCCTCGCCGGCGGCGCGCTTGCGCGGCTCCCCCACGCCCACGAGGTCGGGCTCGGGGAGGCGCGGGAAGCGGGCGCGGAGCGCGTTGTAGGCGCGGCGCGAGAGGAGCGCCTTCGGCTGCATCGCCCCGACCGCCGCCCGCAGCGCCCGGCGCGCGTCCGGGCTCGACAGGTCGAGGGCGTCGAGGTGCCCCCGGAGCTTCGCCCAGCCGCCCGCGGCGGCCGCCGCCCGGCCCGCCAGCCGCAGGTGCTCGCTGCGGGCGGGCACGTCCCCCGGCCCGAGCATCACCAGCAGCCGCGCGGCCTGGCCCAGGCGAAGGGCGCCCTCGTCGTCGGGCGGGACCGGCTCGGGCGGCGGCTCGCCGGCGGCGCGCAGCCAGATCCCGATGAGCGCCAGCTCGCCGCCGTTCGAGATCAGGTGGTGCGCCTCCCAGGCGGCGATGCGCGCGACCTCCTGGTTGCGGCCGGGGCGGGCGTTGTCGGCGAGCGCCCGCGAGACGTCCCAGGCCCAGCTCGGCGCCCAGGTCGAGGCCTCGTCGAGCGCCGACCAGCGGCGGCGGCGGTCGCCGGACCGCCCGAGCTGCTCCAGGGTGGCGAGGCGCTCCCAGCGCCCGGACTGGTCGGCGTGCCACCACAGGGCCCGCAACCGCTCCCGGGAGGTCATGCGCAGGCGGTCGAGCACCCGCCGCGGCACGTCGTCGGGCAGCGCCCGGCGCAGGTCCGGCTGCACCAGCAGGGCGGTCGCCCACGCGCGCCAGAGCGGCTGGTCGGCGCCGTCGTGGAGGCGCCGCGCGACGAGCCCGCTGAGCGCCCACCACGGCACCGCCGCGAGCGGGTCCACGCCGGCGGTCACCAGCTCGATGAGCTCGTCAACCGTCACGTCGTGGGCCGCGGCCTCCACCCACTCCTCCATGAGCGTGACCGGCAGCAGCGCCGGGTCGGCGTCGCGCCAGCCGCCGTCGACGAGCCCGGCGGCGATCAGGCCGGGGGCGGCCGCGGGGTTGACCAGCTTGGCGGAGCCGCCGTTCTGGTCCGCCAGGAGCTGCGCGGCCTGCGCGAGCTTCCCGCGCTCGCCGGTCTCGGGCGGCCCGGCCACCCGGCCCAGCGGCTTGTACCAGCCGAGGCCGAAGACGTCGTGGCTGGTCTGCACGCCCATCGGGTCGCCGACCGGCAGGAACTCGACCGACACCGCCTCCTTGTCGGGGGCGGGCCGCATCACCCGCCCCAGGCGCTGCACGAAGACGCGCTCGGAGGTCGTCGGCGCGAGGTGCATGACGACCGAGGCCCGCGTCTCGTCCCACCCCTCGGTGAGCAGGTCCGCGTTGCAGAGGACGTCGATGCGCTCGGAGGCGAAGTCGAAGAGGACCCGCTGCAGCTCGCGCGCCGGCGTCTGGCCCGACACCGCCGCGGCCCTCACCCCGCGGGCGGCGAGCTCCTCGGCGAGGGCGTGGGCCTGCGCGACGGTCGCGGTGTAGGCGACGCCGGCGAGCCCCATCGGCGCGAAGTGCTCCTCCCAGACGTCGGCGCAGGCCCGGTGCCACTTGGCGCGGTCGAGCGCCCGGCCCAGCGAGGCCTGGTCGAAGTCGCCGCGGACCCTCGCGACGTCCGAGAGGTCGACCGCCCGCTCCACCCGCAGCGACCGGAGCGGGCAGAGGATGCCGCGCTCGATCGCCGAGAGGCGGTCGAGGGTCGTCGCCACCGGGCCGAACACCTGCTCCACGTGGCCGGTGGTGGTCGCGCCGGTCGCCGTGAAGCCGACGATCACCGCGTTGGCCGCCCGGTCGAGCATCCGCCGCGTCTGCGCGCCGAGGGTCGTGTGGGCCTCGTCGCAGATCAGGAGCGTCACCGGCTCCCAGTCCATCCGCTCCTGGTGGCGAAGGGCCGCCTGGTAGGTGCAGACGGCGACGCCGGGCTTGCCGGCCGAGTCGGGCCCCTCTGGGTGCGACTCCACCGCCGGGAAGTGACGCGCGAGGCCGGCGGCGGTCTGGTCGGCGAGGTTGCGGCGCGGCACCAGCACGAGGGTGCTCCCGCCGAGGGCCGCCGCCAGGGCCAGGAACATGATGGTCTTGCCGGAGCCGGTCGGCGCGTCCACCCAGGTGCGGGTGGCGCCGTGCGACAGGCGCGAGGCGAGCTCGTCGAGGGCCTCGAGCTGGTGCTCGCGCAGCACGACGTCGGGCCACGCCGACGCCGGGTCGGCGAGCGCGCGCGACAGCGCCTCGCCGGGCGGGGCCGGGGCGGTCGGTTCGGTCGTGGGATGCGATCCGTCGGGCATCTCGTTCCGGCCTCCCGCGAGCGGGCACGCTCGGAGGCCGCGGCCTTACCACGGTCGCGCGTCGTACTGGGATGCCGGCGTGGGAGCGGTCTCCGGAGACGCCGGCAGCGCGGGGCAGCGCGACCTGCGCGGAACCATAGCACCGGGCTCGGCGATCGCGCAGGTTCCCGAAAGCTCATGGTCCGGCCGTGCCGACCGGGCGACCGGGTAGCATCGCTCCCGGTCCCCCCGTTTCCGCGCGTCCGCGTCCGCATGGCATCCGACCCCGACACCGCCGCCACCCAACGCGCCCCGGGCGGGCGCGCGTGGGTGCGGCCCGCCGTGCTCGTGATCTCGTGCCTGGTGATCGGCTTCATCGCCGGCTGGGTGCTGCGCGGCGACGACGGCCCCGCGACGGTCCTGGCCCCGCCCGCGCCGGAGCCCGCGGGCCAGGCGCCCGCCGACACGACCGGGGGCACGACGACGGCCCCGTCGACCACGGCGCCGCCCGCGACCACCGCCGGGGAGCCGCCGTCCGCGCCGCCCGCGCGCGACCAGATCCGCCTCGCGGTCCTGAACGCGACCGACGTCCAGGGCGCGGCCGGGCGGGCGGCCGACGAGGCCGAGAGCCTCGGCTACACGGGGGTGAGCGCGGGCAACGCCCCCACCACCACGGACCCGGACACCGTGTACTACCGCGACGGCCAGCAGGCGGCCGGGGAGCGCGTGGCCGCCGACCTCCAGGTCGACCAGGTGGTCGCGCTGCCGGCCTCGGGCGGGCTCGCCGCGGCCGTCCCGGCCGACGCCCAGGTCGTCCTGGTCATCGGCCCGGGCTAGCTGAATTGTCAAGCCATTGGCGGCCCCAGGGTGGTGTCGGCCCACGCGAGCATCCGCCGGTACACCACGTTGGCCAGATGGCGCTGCAGGGCTCTGCGAGCCTCGCGCTTGGTCTTGCCCTCGGCCTGCTTGCGGGCGATGAAGGCTCGGCCGACAGGATCGTCGCGCGCCTGCACGAGGGCGATCCGGTAGAGGGCGGCGTTGAGCTGGCGGTTGCCGCCGCGGTGCAGGCGGTGACGGCCCGCGCTCTGGCCCGATCCGCAGGGGATTGGCGCCGTTCCCGAGTAGCGGCCGAAGGCCGCCGGGCCGCGGAAGCGTCGCACGTCGCCGGCCTGGGCAATCAGGGCCGAGGCCACCGTCGCCCCGGCCCCGTGCAGGTCGGCCACCGGGTTGCCGTGGCGCTCGAGCAGCTCGGCCAGCTCATCCTCGATCTGGGCAATCCGCAGGTTGAGCCGCTCGATGTCGGCGGCCAGCTGGCGCACGCTTCGGCCCGCAACCTCGGCGGCGAGCCCGTGCCCGAAGCTGATCACCCGAAGGCGCGCCAGCACCTTCTTGCGGTGGCAGGCGACCACGGCGTCCTCGGCTTGCGGGTCGATCTGCACCCACAGCGCCCGCAGCCGCTGGATCAGCTGGGTGCGATCGCGTACCGCCTGGCGGCGCGAGAGCTCAAGCAGCCGGATCACGCGCACCAGCTCGGGCTCGAGCGCCGGCCCCAGTCGCTCGCCGTCAACGCGCACGACCTGGGCGATGGTGAGGGCGTCGGCGGCATCGGTCTTGCCGGGCCCGCGGGTGCGCCGATCGCGCCGGGTGCGCCAGGGCGGCACGTCGAGCACCCGGTGGCCGGCGGCCTGCAGCTGAGCGCAGGTCACCCGGGCGAAGTGTCCGGCGCCCTCGACGCCGATCAGCGCGTCGCCGGCGCCGTGATCATCAAGGAAGCGCTGCAGCCGGCGGGTGCCCTCAGCCGAGTTTGGGAACGACAGGACGTCCACCGGCACCCCGCCCGCGTCCACCAGGGCGGCGACGTGAAAGCGCTTGTGTGCGTCGATGCCCACGAACATGGCGACCTCCGGCCTCGATCGGTCTACGATCGCGGGCGGGCCGGCGTGGGACGCTCCTGTGTCGATGCAGCACCATCGGCGCGAGTTCTCCTATCAAGTCACCACCGCCGGCCCGCCCGCGCCCTGGAGCCGACACGTCGAGGCGCAAGCCAGGCCGATTCGGGGCCGGCATGCCTTTTGCCTGAGTCAGGCCGCCAGGGTGCGGGTGAGCCTCGCCGCCCATGCGGGCGACGGCAACGATCCTGAGACACACACCTTGCCGTTCCAGCGCGGCGTGCGCGGCGGGATCAGGATCTGGCGCGCGCCGGCGCCGGCCAGGGCCTGGAGGAAGGCGCGGCTGGTGGTGTAGCTGCGGGCATTGTCGGACATCACCGCTCGGGTCGGCCCGCAGCCCTGCTCGGCCTTCCAGGCGATCGCCCGCACCAGCACCGCTGCGCAGGTCTCGCCGCGCTGGTCAGGCTGCAGCTCGACGTAGGCCTAGCGGCTGTGGTCGTCAACCACCAGTCAGCGAACCCATAGCCTGCGCCGCGTTTGCTGCGGTAGGCCTCGGCCCGCGCGCCGTGGCGAGGTCTCCGGGCCGGTGAAAGCGCGCCAGTCTGCTGGTGTCGATGTGCAGCAGGGCCCCGGGCTCTGACCACTCAAGACAACAGGGGCGGCACCGGCTGGGGCCGGGGCTGGCCGCCCCACGCTCTGGACTGGGGCCGGCGCCGGCCGCCTCCCGCTCTGGACGGGCGCTGCGCGAAATCGGGTAGTCCTAGCCCATGAGCGCGCCGTCGATCGGGGTCCGGATCCCCCAGTACGGCTCCAGCTGGCCCGAGGTCCGCGAGTTCGCGCGGCGGGCCGAGCGCCTCGGCTTCGCGTCGCTGTGGGTCAACGACCACCTCCAGAACCCGGGACGGATCAAGGGGGAGCCGACCTTCGACGCCCTGGCCACGATGGCGGCGCTGGCCGCCCTCACGCGGGAGCCGCGCCTCGGCGTCGCCGTGCTCTCGGCGAGCTACCGGCCGGCGCCGCTCGCGGCGAAGATGGCGACGATCATCGACGTGATCTCCGCGGGCCGCCTCATCGTCGGCCTGGGCACCGGCTCGGACGTCGCCGAGCACCGCGCCTACGGGGTGCCGTTCGGCTCGCCGGCCGAGCGGACGGCGGGTGTCCGCGACGCGCTCGAGGTCATGCGGGCGATGTTCGAGAGCCCGGACGGGGCCGACCTCCCGGGAGCGCTCCAGGCCGCCCCCAACCAGCCGCCGCCGGCCCAGCCCGGAGGGCCGCCGATCCTGCTCGCCGCCCACAAGCCGCGCCTGCTGCGGCTGGCCGGCGAGCGCGCCGACGGCATCGTCGCCGCGTTCGTCGGGGCGGACGAGGTCGCTCAGCGGCTCAGCGTGGCCGACGAGGCCCGGCGCGCGGCGGGGCGGCCGCCGCTGCGCTGCGCGCTGTACACCTTCGTCCTCCCGCTCACGAGCCGCCGCGAGGCCGAGGCGTGGCTGCGGCCCGAGGCCGAGGCCCTGGGCACGACGCCGCGCTCGCTGCTGCGGTGGCTGCGCGGCACCGGCATCGTCGCGCCGCCGGACGAGGTGCCGGGTGAGCTCGCGAGGCTGGGCGGAGCCGGCGTGACCGACGCTGCGCTCGTGCTGCCGTCGCGGGTGCCGCTCGAGGCGCTCGACGCCCTCGGCGAGGCGGCGCTGGCCCCGCCGGAGGGCCCACCCGCCCCGGCGCCGGCGGCCGCCCGCAGCGCCCGCGCCGGCGAGAACCTCGTCGAGCTCCTGGTCGAGCGCCACGCGGAAGGCGGCCTCGCGGACTCGGAGGCGGCGGTCGACGACTCCGGCGCGTGGACCTTCGCGGAGCTCTCGGAGGCCGCCGCGCGGGCCGGCGGCGCGCTCCTCGAGGCGGGGGCGCGGCGCGGCGACCGGGTCGCGATCGCGCTGCGCGACGGCAGGCCGTGGCTCGCCGCCTTCCTCGGCACCGCGCGCATCGGCGCCGTCGCCGTGCCGCTCGACCCGGCTGCCGGCGACGAGCGGCTCGCCGACGTCCTCGACGACTGCGAGCCGACCGTCATCGTGGCCGAGCCCGACCGCGCCGCCCCGCCGGGGCCGGCGCGGATCGACCCGGACGCGCTCGACGCCGGCTGGCGGGCGCCGGTCGCCGCCGTGCACCCCGAGGACCTCGCGTACCTGGTCTACTCGTCCGGCTCGACGGGACGCCCGAAGGGGGCCATGCACGCCCACAAGGACCTGCGCGCGGGCGTCGAGACCTACGCGACGGAGGTGCTCGGGCTCGGCCCCGGCGACCGCTGCCACTCCATGGCGCGCCTGTTCACGTCGCTCGGGTTCGGCAACGGCTTCTTCCGCGTCCTGGGCCGCGGCGCCACGGCGGTGCTGTCGGGGACGATGCCCACCCCCCGGACCGTGCTCGGCATCGTGGCGCGCGAGCGCGTGACCGTGCTGACCGGCGTCCCCACCTTCTGGTCCCAGCTGGCACGGTTCCTCGAGCGCCACCCCGACGAGGGGGCGCTCGGCTCGGTGCGCCTGGCGGTCTCCTCCGGCGACAGCCTGCCGCCGTCGGTCGCGGCCCGCGTGCGGGAGGTCGCGGGCATCGAGCTGCTCGAGGGCCTGGGCTGCTCGGAGTGCTCGAACATCGTGATCTCCACCCGAGCGGGCGAGCCGCTGCCCGGCACCCTCGGCCGCGCCGTCGAGGGCGTGGAGATCCGCCTCGCCGACGAGGAGGGCCGCCCGGTCGAGCCCGGGGCGCCGGGGCGGCTGTGGATCCGGAGCGGCTCGAACACCAGCGGCTACTGGCGCCGCCTGGCGGCGACCCAGGAGCTGGTCTTCGGGCCGTGGCTGCGGATGGGCGACGTGCTCTCCGAGGAGGGCGGCGTCTATCGCCACCTCGGCCGCTCCGACGACCTCTTCAAGGTCGACGCGCGCTGGGTGAGCCCGGTCGCGGTCGAGGGGGCGCTGCACGGCCACGCGGCGGTCGCCGAGGCGGCCGTGGTCGGCCGGCAGGACGCGGAGGGGCTGCTGAAGCCGGCCGCCTTCGTCGTGCTCGCCGAGGGGTCGGACGAGGGCGACGACCTGGCCGCCGAGCTGCGGCGGCACGTCGCGCGGGAGCTCGCCCCCCACAGCGCGCCGCAGACCGTCGTCGTCGTGGACGAGCTGCCCCGCCTGCCCTCGGGCAAGCTCGACCGGAGGAGCCTGCGGGACCGGTGAGCCTCAGGCGCCCCGGTTCCCGGCGAGGAAGTCGAGCAGCAGCTCGTTCACCCGGTCCGGCGCCTCCTGCTGCACCCAATGGCTCACGCCGGGCAGGCGCTCGACGCGCAGCGGGCCCGTCACCGTCGCCGCCGAGCGCTCGAGCAGCAGCGGGTCCATGTACGCGTCGGCCTCGCCCCAGATGATCATCGTCGGGACGGTGATCTCGGGCGGGTCGGGCGGGTCGCGCAGCCACGAGGCGGGCGGCATGTTGGCCCGGTAGTAGTTGAGGGCGGCCGTGAGCGCGCCGTCGCGGCGGAGCGCGTCCACGAACGCCTCGCGGTCCTCGGGCGGGAACGCCTCCGGCGCGGCGGTGTCGAAGACGAAGCTCCGCAGGTTGGCGAAGTCGTCGTCGGAGAGCCACGCCTCGGCCACGCCGGGGAACTGGAACAGCAGCATGTACCAGCTCTTGGCCTGCTGGCCGCGGTCCTCGCGCCGCAGGCGCGCCGAGACCGGGCCCTGCGGGGCGTTGAGGATCGTCAGGGAGCGCACCGTCGCGGGGCTGCTGCCGGCCAGCCCCCAGGCGAGCGACCCGCCCCAGTCGTGGCCGACGACGTGGGCGCTCTCGTGCCCGAGCGCGCGGATGAGGCCGGCGACGTCGCCCACCAGCGCGCGCGCCGCGTAGGCCTCGACGGCCGCCGGCCGGTCGGAGCCGCCGTAGCCGCGCAGGTCGGGGGCGACGGCGTGGAAGCCGGCCTCGGCGAGGGCCGGGAGCTGGTGGCGCCAGGAGTGCGACAGCTCGGGGAAGCCGTGGAGGAGGACCACCGGCTCGCCGGCCGGGTCGCCGGCCTCGGCGACCGCCAGGCGCACCTCGCCCACGTCGATCCGGCGCCGGGCGGTCTCAGTCAGCGAGCGCCTCCTTCAGCGCCGTCGAGGCGGTTGGAGGCGTCGAGGGCCGCGACCTTGTACGCCTCGGCGAGCGTGGGGTAGTTGAAGACCGCGTCCACGAGGTAGTCCACCTTGCCCCCGAGGGCCATCACGGCCTGCCCGATGTGCACCAGCTCGGTCGCCCCCGGGCCGAAGGCGTGGACGCCGAGCAGCGCGCGGTCGGCCGCGCCCACCATCAGCTTCAGCATTCCGTGGGTGTCGCCCATGATCTGGCCGCGGGCGAGCTCGCGGTAGCGCGAGACGCCGACCTCGTAGGGCACCCCGGCCTCGGTGAGCTCCTCCTCGGTCTTGCCGACGAAGCTGATCTCCGGGATGGCGTAGATCCCGAACGGCAGCAGGTTGTCCGCGAGCGTGTCGAACGGCTGGTCGAAGGCGTCGAGGGCCGCCACGCGGCCCTGCTCCGCCGACGAGGCCGCCAGGCTCGGAAAGCCGATCACGTCGCCGACCGCCCAGATGTGGTCGGCCGAGGTGCGGTAGCTCTCGCCGACCTCGATCAGGCCGCGGTCGGTGGGCGTGATCCCGACCGCGTCGAGGCCGAGGCCGTCGACGGCGCCCCGGCGCCCGGCCGAGTAGAGGACCACGTCGGCCGCGATCAGCTTGCCGCTCTCGAGGCGCGTCACCGTGCCGGACGCGTGCTCCTCCACGGCGGTCACGCGCTCGCCGAGACGCAGCGTGAGGCGCCGGTCGCGCAGGTAGAACGTCAGGGCCTCGACGATCTCGCGGTCGCAGAACGGCAGGATGTCGGGCCGCCCGTCGATCAGGGTGACCTTGCAGCCGAGGGCGGTGAACATCGACGCGTACTCGACGCCGATCACGCCGGCGCCGACGACGACCATCGTGTCCGGGATCCCCTCGAGGTGCAGGATGCCGTCGGAGTCGAGGACCGTCCGCTCGTTGAACTCGATCCCCTTCGGCCGGCTGGGCCGTGAGCCGGGGGCGAGGAGGAACCGCTCCGCCTCGATGCGCCGCTCGCCCTCCGCGGAGCTCACCCGCAGCTCGTGTGGCCCGGCGAAGCTCGCGGTGCCGTCGATGAGCGTCACGTGGTTGCGCAGGAGCTGGTCGCGCACGACGTTGCGCTCCACGTCGATCACCTGCTCCATGCGCGTCCGCAGGTCGTCGAAGGTGAGGTCCGCCTTCACCCGGAACGCCTGGCCGTAGATCTCGCGCTGCTCGAGGCCGGTCAGGTAGAGGATCGCCTCGCGCAGGGTCTTGCTCGGGATCGTGCCGGTGTTGGTCGAGACGCCGCCGACCATGGGCCCGCGGTCGATGACCACCGTGCGCCGGTGCAGCTTGGCGGCCTGCATCGCGGCCTTGAGGCCGCCCGGGCCCGACCCGATGACCGCGAGCTCGAACGCGTCGCCCACGGGCCGAACCTACACGCCTGCGAGCGGCGAGCTTGCGCGGGCCGACGCGCCTCGGGATGATCCGTCCGTGGCCTACCTGGCGCCGCCCTGGTTCGTCCGCAGGGTCTTCAACCCGATCGCGATGCGCTTCGGGCTCAGCGGCACCGAGACCGTCACCGTGCCGGGGCGGCGGACCGGGCGGCCGCTGCGCGTCCCGGTCGTCCCGGTCGAGCACGCCGGCGCGCGCTACCTCGTCTCGACCCGCGGCGAGTCGGACTGGGTCAAGAACCTCCGCGCGGCCCGGGGAGGCGAGCTGGCGCGGCGCGGGCACACCCGCCGCTTCGCGGCCGACGAGATCGCCGTCGCCGACCGGCCCCCGGTGATCGAGGCCTACCGCGCCAAGCTGGGGCGCCGAGGTCAACCGCTACTTCGCCAAGCTGCCCGACCCCGCCGACCATCCGGTGTTCCTCATCGACGTCGAGGACTGAACCGCCCCTGGCGCCCTCGCTCAAGTCGGCGTCCCCGCTGCCGACACATCGCTGGTGGGGACACGGGTGCTCGTCATCGTCGTGCTGATCGCGATCGTCGCGGCGGCGCTGAACCTGCTGGTCACGCGCGCCGACGCGTCGGTGCCGCCGTGGAGCGCCGGCGGCGCGCCCGCCCACGCTCAGGCCGTGGGCCCCGGGCGGTAGCCGGCGGCGATCGTCGCGACGATCGCCCGCGGCGTGAGCACGCGCACCGGCCCGGCCGGCGCGACGCCCGCCGGGCCGTAGCCGGCAGGGGTCCACATCGCGATCCGGCCCTGCCGCACCAGGTGCGCGGCGCCGCCGACCTCGACCATCGCCCCGTCGGGCAGCGCTCCCGCCTCGGCCGACCAGCGCCGCATGCGCCCCGGGGCCTCGAGCCGGTCCTGGTGCAGGCGGCGGTCGAGCAGCTCGAGCGAGGCGCGGGGGTCCTCGCCGGTCGCGCGCGCCCACGCCTCGCGGAAGCGGAGCGCGTCGGCGCGGCGGCACTCGTGACAGGGGCGGTGCCCGGCGGCGAGCGCGGTCGCCTCGTCGAGGAAGAACAGCTCCGTGTAGCGGCCGGGCGTCATCGGTGCGCGGCGCCGCCCCTTGAACTCGGTGAGGCAGGCGATCCAGCGCCGGCCCTGGCTGAAGCGCACGATCCGGCGCCGGTCGTCGTGCAGGACGCCGCGGTTGCCCATCAGCGCGCCGCGCTGGGGGACGACGACGATCTCCGAGAACGGCGTCACGCGGTTCTGCAGGGGCACGGCGAGGTCAGCAGCAGCTCGGGCTCGCGGCGGACCCGGCGCCGGGCTCCGCGAGGACGGTCGCCGCGCCGGCCGGCTTGACCGCCGACACGATCGCGCCGTGCAGGCCGTCGGCGACGTCGTGCGTGAAGGTGACGCTGACGTCATCGAAGCCCGCGCGGGCCAGGAGGCGGGCGTACTCGTTCTCCGCCAGGGCGCCGGCGATGCAGCCCGCCCAGTCGCCCCGCTCGGCGCGCTCGGCCTCGCTCAGGCGGTCCTCGGCCACGACGTCGGTGATCCCGAGCCGTCCGCCCGGGCGCAGGACGCGGAAGGCCTCCGAGAGCACGGCGGCCTTGTCCGGCGAGAGGTTCACGACGCAGTTCGAGATGACGACGTCGATGGTCTCGGCCGGCAACGGGATCTGCTCGATGTGCCCCTTGAGGAACTCGACGTTCGTCGCGCCCGCGTCGGCCGCGTTGCGGCGCGCGAGGGCGAGCATCTCCTCGGTCATGTCGAGGCCGTACGCCTTTCCCGCCGGCCCCACCCGGCGGGCCGACAGCAGCACGTCGATCCCCCCGCCCGAGCCGAGGTCGAGCACCACCTCGCCCTCGCGGAGCTCGGCGACCGCGGCCGGGTTGCCGCAGCCCAGGCTCGCGAGGACCGCCGTCTCGGGAAGCTGCCCGCGGTCGGCGTCGCCGTAGAGGGCGGGGCCGAAGGCCGCCTCCGCGGGCGGGGAGCAGCACCCGCCCTCCCCGCAGCCGCCGGCGATCGAGGGCTCGGCGCCCGCCGCGGCCTCCCGCGCCGCGGCGGCATAGCGCTCGCGGACGCGCTCGTGGACGTCACCGGCGCTCATGGATGCCTCCTCGTTCCCAGCCAGTCGCCGAGGGCGGCGAGGCCCTCGGGCCGGACGTAGTAGTAGGCCCACAGGCCGCGCCGCTCGGAATCGACCAGGCCCGCGTCGCGCAGCACCTTCAGGTGGTGCGAGACCGTGGGCTGGCCCACGTCGAACAGCGGGGTGAGCTCGCAGACGCAGACCTCGCCGGCGTGCCGCCGCAGCACGTCCACGAGTTGCAGGCGAATCGGATCGCCGATCGCCTTGGCGACGGCCGCGAGGCGCTCCGCCTCGGCCCGCGCGACATCGGGCTGGGCGAGGGGCTCGCAACAGGGCTCCCCGGGGGGGCGTTTCCGCTTCGGGGCGAGCTGCAGGGCGACGGCCATAGATCAGTGTCTATCGATTCAATCGGCGTATGTCAATCGAAAGGCAGTGAAACAGGTGCGCCGGTCCCCGGAGCAGCTCTTGCGTTCGACGGGCGCCGGGGCGTAGTCGATCCCGATGGATCTCCAGACCCCGGCGGTGCTCTTCCTCTGCGTGCACAACGCGGGCCGGTCCCAGATGGCGGCCGGGTGGCTGCGCCACCTCGCCGGCGAGCGGGTGGACGTCTTCTCGGGCGGCTCCGAGCCGGCCGCGTCCCTCAACCGCGGCGCCGTCGCGGCCATGGCCGAGGTGGGCATCGACATCTCGGACGAGGTGCCGAAGCCATGGACGGACGACGTCGTGCGGAAAGCGGACGTCGTCGTGACGATGGGCTGCGGGGACGCGTGCCCCTTCTACCCGGGCAAACGCTACGTCGATTGGGAGGTGGAGGACCCGGCGGGCGAGGACCTCGAGGAGATCCGCCGCATCCGCGACGACATCGGCGGGCGGGTGCGGCGCCTCATGGCGGAGCTGGGCGTGGAGGCGATGCCGGCGCCCTGACCGAACCCTTACCGTCGCCGTGCCGTTCGCTGGCGCGCCCCTCGACGACCGCCTCCTACCGTGATGGGCGATCGATTCCGATCACCCACGAGAGGAGACGGACATGTCACGAGGACGAGGCGGCGGCCACTTCGAGGACCTGGCCCCGGCGCGCCGGCGTCGCCGGCGCCGGCGCCGGACCCGCACCGGGACGGGCACGCGCACGCAGGGGCGGACCCGGACGCGCACCCGCACCGGCCACTAGGCGGCCGTGGCCGGCCCGCCGCCGCCCCGGGGCCTGCGGGCCCGCCTGCGCCGCCTGCTCGTCCTCGACGAGGACCCGGCGGCGCTCGTGGCGGCGGCGCCGCCGGTGCCGGTGCGCTCGATCGTCCGCCGGTTCTGGCCTTACGCGCGCCCGTACCGCGCGGCCCTCGCGGTCGTGCTGGGGCTGGTGGCGCTCGGGCCCGTGATCGACGCCGCGACGGTCTGGATGTTCAAGGTCGTGGTGGACGACGTGCTGGTGCCGCGGGACGCCGGCCTCTTCCTGTGGGTGGCCGCGGCGTACCTGGGGCTCGTGCTGCTCGACGGCGTGGTCTCGTTCGCCGACGACTACCTGCTGACCTCGGTGAGCGCGCGCTTCCTGCTGCGCCTGCGCACCGACGTCTTCCGGCACCTGCACCGGCTGTCGCCGAGCTTCCACGACCGGCGGCGGCTTGGCGACACGATGTCGCGCGTCACCGGCGACGTCGCCGCCATCGAGGGCTTCGTGCTCTCGGGGGTGGTCGAGGCGCTGTCGGCGGTCATGCGGCTGGCCGTCTTCGGCACCGTCCTGCTCGTGCTGTCGTGGCGGCTGACGCTCGCGGCGCTCGTGGTCGCGCCGCTGTTCTGGCTCGCCTCCCGGTACTTCTCCCGGCTGATGCGGGCGGCCTCGCGCGAGCGCCGCCGGGTGAGCGGGTCGCTCGGCGCGCTTGCCGAGGAGAGCCTCTCGAACGTCTCGCTGGTCCAGGCCTACGAGGCGGCCGAGCACGAGGCCGGGCGCTTCGACCGCCAGGGGCGCCGGGCCATGGTCGCCGAGCTCACCGCGACGCGGATCAAGGGGCTCTTCGCGCCCCTCGTCGACCTGATCGAGGTGGGCGGCGGGCTCGTGGTGATCGGCATGGGCACCTACGAGATGAGCCAGGGGCGCCTGAGCCTGGGCGGCCTGCTGGCGTTCATGGTCTACCTCAGCCGCATGTACTCGCCGCTGCGGGGCCTCACGAGCCTGGCGAACTCGCTCTTCTCGGCGGCGGCCGCCGCGGAGCGGGTGATCGAGCTGCTCGACGAGCGGCCCGCCGTGGCCGAGCGCCCGGGGGCCCTGCGGCCGGTGCGCCTGCGGGGCTCGGTCGCGGTCGACGACGTCTGGTTCACCTATCCGGGCTCCCCTGCTCCCGCCCTGCGGGGCGTGAGCATGAGGGCCGAGCCCGGCGAGCTGGTCGCGGTCGTCGGCGCGAGCGGCTCGGGCAAGTCCACGCTCGCGCGCCTGCTGCTGCGCCTGGACGACCCGGCCGCCGGCGCGGTGCGCCTGGACGGGCACGACCTGCGCGACCTCGCCCTCGACGCGGTGCGCGGCAACGTCACGCTCCTCCTGCAGGAGGCGCTCGTCATCGACGGCACGGTCGCGGAGAACATCGCCTACGGGCGGCCCGGCGCCACCCCGGCGCAGGTCGCCGCGGCGGCGGTCGCGGCCGACGCCCACGACTTCGTCATGCGCCTGCCCGAGGGCTATGCGACCCAGGTGGGACAGAAGGGGCGGGCGCTGTCCGGCGGCCAGCGGCAGCGCGTGGCCATCGCGCGGGCATTCCTGCGCGCGAGCCCGGTGCTGGTGATGGACGAGCCCACGACCGGGCTCGACCCGGCCTCCGGCGCCAACGTGATGGCGCCGCTCATGCGCCCCGCCCCGGACCGCGCGACCGTGGTCATCTCCCACGACCTCGACGTGGCCCGCTGGGCGACCCGGGTGGTCTGCCTGGAGGGCGGGCGGGTGGCCGAGGTGGGCACCCACGCGGAGCTGCTCGCGCGCGGTGGGGCGTACGCGCGCCTCTGGCTGCGGGACGCCGAGGACGCGCGCCCCGCGGCGGCCGGAGCGCCGGCGTGAGCCGCGGCCCGGCCCCTCGGCCCCTGCGGCGCGGTGCCCTGCTGGCGCCCGGGTACCGGGTGGTCGAGCACATCAGCAGGGGCCGGCCGCTGGACGTCTACGACGTCTGGAGCGACGCCCGGCGCACCCGCTGCGTCGCGAAGCGGCTGCGCCCGGACTGCGCCGGCGACCCGCGCGCGCGCCGGCGCCTGCTGGCCGAGGGGCGCCTGTTGCGGCGTCTGTCGCACCCCCACCTCGTGCGCGCGTACGAGGTGATCGAGCGGCCCGAGCCGGCCGTGGTGCTCGAGCCGCTGCCCGGCGACACGCTGGACCGCTTCCTCCACGAAGGGCGCGGGCGGCTTCCGGCCCCCTCCGTCGCGGGGCTGGGGCGCCAGCTCGCGGCGGCCGTCGCGTACCTCCACGGCGAGGGGATCCTCCACCTCGACCTCAAGCCCTCGAACGTCGTCGTCCACGCCGGACGGGCCACCCTGATCGACCTCAGCGTCGCCCGTCCGCCGGGGCGGGTGCGCCGCGGCCTCGGGACGCCCGCCTACATGTCGCCCGAGCAGGCGCGCGGCGGGAGCGTGGACGCGAAGGCCGACGTCTGGGGGCTCGGGTGCGTCCTCTACGAGGCCGCGACCGGGCTCATGCCCTTCGACGACGACCCGTGCGAGAACGGCGCGGACCCCGAGCGGGCGGCGGCGCCGGTGCGCGCGCGGCGACGGCTGCCGGCGGCGCTGGGGGCGGCGATCGACCGCTGCCTGGCCCCCGACCCGGCCCGCCGGCCGGCCGTCACCGATCTCTGGCGGGAGCTCGGCGGGAGGGGCTGAGCGCCTCCGCCGGCGCGACGGGATCGCCGCCGGCGCGGCCGTCGGCAGGCCGCTCGGCCACAGCGGGCAGGGTGATGACCGCGACGACGCCGCCGCCCGCGCCGGGGCGCAGCTCGGCCGTCCCGCCGGACGCCGTCGCGAGGCGGTCGACGATGGCGAGCCCGAGGCCCGAGCCGCCCCGGCCGGTCGCCCCGCTGCGCCAGAAGCGGTCGAAGGCGTGGCGCCGCTCCTCGTCGCTGAGGCCCGGCCCCTGGTCGATCACGTGGACCTCGACGCCCGCGGCCGTGCGCGTCGCGCGGACGGCCACCGCCGACCCCCGCGGAGAGGCCTTGACGGCGTTGTCGATGAGGTTGTCGAGCATCTGCTCCAGCGCGCCGGGGACCGCCGTCGCCGAGACCCGGTCCCCGCTCGCGCTCAGCGACACCCCCTGCCGGGCGGCGAGCGCCTCGTGGGCCGTGACGCGGTCCGCGACCGCCTCGTCCACGGCGATCTCGGCCAGCGGCGGCTCGGTCGAACTCGGCCCGCGCCAGGACGAGCAGGCCGTCGATGATCCCCGACAGGCGCTCCACCTCGACCAGCGCCGCGTCGACGTCCCGGCGCGTGTCCGGCGAGTTCCCGTCGCGCAGGTTCTCGAGCCGCAGCCGCAGCGCCGCGAGCGGCGTGCGCAGCTGGTGCGAGGCGTCCGCGGCGAAGTCCCGCTGCGAGGCGACGAGGCGCTCGAGCCGGCCGGCCATCGCGTCGAAGCTGCCCGCGAGGTCCTGCACCTCGCGGGGCCCGGGCGCCTCGCCCACGCGCGTGGAGAGCTCCCCGTGCCCGAGGGCGACGGCCGACCGGCGCAGCCGCTGGAGGGGGCCGGTCATGGTGCGCGCGAGCACCACGCCGATCGCCCCGACGGCGGCGATCCCCACCAGCGTGACGCCGGCCAGCAGGAGCCAGTAGCGCCGGATGTCCGCGTCGAGGTCGTCTGTCGGGAAGGTGATGCGGACCGCCCCGAGCACCTGGCCGCCGGACGCGACCGGGACGGCGACCACCATCAGGTTCTCCCCGAGCGTGCTCGAGAACCGCTCGCCGGTCGCGATGTCGCCGGCGAGGGCCTGGTCGATCTCCGGCCTCGAGGCGAACGATCGCCGCGCGCCCGGCCCGTCGGGCTCGTCCGAGTCGGCGATCAGGCGGCCGCCGGCGTCGACGAGGACGACCCGCCCGCCGGTGTCGCGCTGGTAGCGCTGGGCGATCTCCCACAGGTCCCGGCGCTGCCGGGCCGTCGGCGCGGTCATCGACTCCCGGCCCAGCGAGGCCAGGGTGAAGGCGTCGCGCTCCACCCTCGCGCTGAGGTCGCTGCGCTGGCTGTCGGCGAAGGTGAGCCCCAGCGGGATCACGAGGGCCAGCAGCAGGATGGCGGCCAGCACGAGGTATGTGCCGACCAGCCGGCGGGTCATCCGGGATCCCTCAGCCGGAAGCCGACCGAGCGGGACGTCTCGATCCAGCCGGGATCGCCCAGCTTGCGGCGCAGGGCGGCCACATGGACGTCGATGGCCTTCGGCGACCCGTACCACTCGCCGCCCCAGAGCTCGCGGAAGATCGTCTCGCGCTCCACCACCACGCCGGGGCGGGAGGCGAGCAGGGCCAGCAGCTCGAACTCGCGAGGGGTCAGGTCGAGCTCCCGGCCCTCGAGGCGCGCGAGCCGCGCCGGCACGTCCACCTCCAGCCGCCCCACCGTCAGCCCGTCCGTCGAGGCGGCGGCGGCCCCGTCCGCGCGCCGCGCCACCGCGCGGATGCGCGCGAGGAGCTGGCGAAAGCCGAACGGCTTGACCAGGTAGTCGTCGGCGCCGATCTCGAGGCCGACGACGATGTCAACCTCCTCGCCCCGGGCGGTGATCATGATGATCGGGACACGCGAGCGGCCCCGCAGCTCGCGCGCGACGTCGAAGCCGTCGATGTCCGGCAGCCGCAGGTCGAGCAGCACCAGGTCGTGCGCGGGCGCCGCGAGGGCATCGGTCCCGTTGTCAACGTGCGTCACGTCGAACCCCTCCCGGGTCAGCCCCTCGACCAGGGGCTCGGCGATGGCGTGCTCGTCCTCCACCAGCAGGATCCTCATCGGGCCATTGTGGCGCCCTCGACGCCGGGCACCAGGCCCTTTACCGATGCCTTGACGAATCCTCGCCCGATGCTGGCCGTCGAGCGCCTACCCTCCCTGCATGACGAGGCCACATCGACCCGGGAGCGGAGCGCATGAGGTCCTGGATCCGCGACCGCGCGGCGGTCCTCCGCATCGGGGTCATCGTGGTGGCGATCGCCGCCGCCGCGTTCGCG
Organism: Miltoncostaeaceae bacterium; assembly: GCA_963834875.1. Classification (GTDB taxonomy): domain Bacteria; phylum Actinomycetota; class Thermoleophilia; order Miltoncostaeales; family Miltoncostaeaceae; genus DATAGF01. Next base: position 260,200 of record CAWIDG010000033.1, on the reverse strand, counting down.
CTCAACCTGTTCCTCTTCGACGCGGCCGAGTCCACCGGCGGGGCCGGCCAGCTCAGCCCCCGCGCGGACGACCTGCCGCTGCGCACCGTCACGACGGAACGGCCCGGCGGCACCTCGACGGACGACCGGAGCGGCACGACCGCCCCCGCGGCCGGCCGCACGACCACGGCCCCCTCGGCCGGTCCCACGACGACCTTCGACGACCGCTCGGACGACCGGGGCTCCGACGACGACTCGTCCGGCTCCGGGTCGGGCGACGACGGCGGCCGAGGCCGGGGACACGGCGGGGAGGACGACTGACCGGGTAGCGCCGCCCGGCGCCGGCCCAAGCGGGTCGCGCCCGGCTACCGTGCGGGCATGACGACCCTCGCGCAGGCGGGCCCGCGCCCCGAGCAGTCGGAGCGACGCCGCCTCGCCGTCCGGGTGCGGCGGCTCTCGTGGCTCAGCCTCGCGTACATGGCGGCCGAGGGCGCGATCGCCATCGCCGCCGGCATCGCCGCTGGCTCGATCGCGCTGATCGGGTTCGGCGTCAACTCGGCCATCGAGGGCGTGGCCTCGGCGGTCATCGTCTGGCGCTTCACCGGCCGGCGCATCTTCTCCGAGCGCGCCGAGGGGCGGGCCCAGCGGCTGGTGGCGATCCAGTTCCTCCTGCTGGCCCCCTACGTCGTATTCGAGTCGGTGAGCGGCCTTGTCGCCGGCGAGCGCCCCGAGGCGAGCTGGGTCGGCATCGGCCTCGCCGCGTCGAGCCTCGTCGTGATGCCCTACCTCGGGATCGCCAAGGAGCGACTCGCCGACCAGCTCGGCTCCGCGGCGACCAGGGGCGAGGGGCGCCAGAACCTGCTCTGCGCCTGCCTGGCCGGAGCCCTGTTGGTGGGCCTGCTCGGCAACGCCCTGCTGGGAGCGTGGTGGCTCGACCCCGCCGTCGGGCTGCTGATCGCCGCCCTCGCCGCGAAGGAAGGCCTCGAGGCGTGGCGCGGAGACGGATGCTGCGTCGCCGAGCCGATCGGCGGCGCCCCCGCACCGCGCCAGACGGCCTGTCGAATTCCTCGGCGCCCGTTCGTCTGAGAGGCGATTCCTCCAAGGAGGCGGCGATGAAGTACATCCTGTTCATCCATCAGGGCACCGCGGCGACGCCGAGCTCGCCGGACGAGTGGGCACGGCTCTCCGAGGACGAGCAGCGGGCGGTCTACGCCGACTACCAGGCGATCAACGAGACCCCCGGCGTCACCTCCGGCGTCCACATGCAGCCGCCTGAGACGGCGACCACCGTCCGGGTGGAGGACGGCAAGGCGCTGGTCACCGACGGCCCGTTCGTCGAGATCAAGGAGGCCGTCGGCGGGTACCTCCTGTACGAGGCCGACGACCTCGACGCCGCGATCGAGCTGGCCGCGCGGATCCCGGCGGCGCGCATGGGCGGCGCGGTCGAGGTGCGCCCGCTCGTGGAGTACTAGCGATCCTCGAGCAGGCCTTCCGCGACCAGTGGGGACGCGTCCTCGCCGCGATGATCGGCTTCCTCGGCGACTTCGACCTCGCCGAGGAGGCCGCGCAGGAGGCCTTCGCGATCGCCGCGGAGCGCTGGCCTCGCGACGGAGCCCCCGCCAACCCGGGGACGTGGCTGGTCACGACGGCGCGCAACCGGGCCATCGATCGCCTCCGCCGTGATCGCGCGCTCGCCGCGAAGACGCGCCTGCTCCAGGTGCCCGAGGCGGCCGAGGACGCGATGGACGAGACCACCTTCCCCGACGAGCGGCTCGAGCTCGTCTTCACCTGCTGCCATCCGGCGCTCGCCACCGACGCGCAGGTCGCGCTCACCCTGCGGACGCTCGGCGGCCTGACCACCGGCGAGATCGCCCGCGCCTTCCTCGTCCCCGAGCCGACGATGGCGCAGCGGCTGGTGCGGGCCAAGCGCAAGATCAAGGGCGCCGGGATCCCGTTCCGGGTGCCTCCCGACCACCTGCTGCCCGATCGGCTCGCCGCCGTCCTCGCGGTCGTCTACCTGATCTTCAACGAGGGCTACGGCGGCCGCGGCGAGCTGGCGGCCGAGGCCATCCGGCTGGGGCGGGCCCTCGCCGAGCTGATGCCCGACGAGCCGGAGGTGCACGGCCTGCTGGCGATGATGCTGCTGCTCGACGCCCGCCGCGAGGCGCGGTTTCGCGAGGGCGAGCTGGTCGCTGCTGGCCGACCAGGACCGCTCGCGCTGGGACGCCGCTCAGATCGCCGGCGGGCGGGCGGTGCTCGAGCGCGCCCTGGCCCTGCGCGGCCGCGGCCCCTACGTCGTGCAGGCGGCGATCGCGTCGCTGCACGCCGACGAGCCCCGCGACTGGCCCCAGATCGCGGCCCTCTACGGCGAGCTCGCCCGCCTCACCGGCTCCCCGGTCGTCGAGCTGAGCCGGGCCGTCGCCGTCGCCGAGGAGCAGGGTCCCGAGGCGGGCCTCGACATCGTCGACCGCCTCGTCCTCGAGGACTACCACTACCTGCACTCGACCCGGGGCGAGCTGCTGCGCCGCCTCGGTCGGGCCGCGGAGGCCCGCGAGGCCTACCGCCGCGCGCTGGCGCTGGTCCACGACGACGCCGAGCGGCGCCTGCTCGAGCGGCGGCTGGCGGAGCTCGCGACGGAGCCGGCCTCGGTTCGCCGCGCCCCGCCTCCCGACGGCCCCTGAACGCGGCGCGCCCTGGCGCGCGAGTGCTCGCACCCGGCAGAATGCCCGCGGACCCAGTCGAGGCGAGAACTAAGGGAGGACGCGTGCCCGGCTCCGCTGACGATCTCGCACGGACGACCCTGCCGATCCCCGATCGGCCGCACGTCGGCGTCACCACATACGACGCCAAGGACCCCGACACCGCGTACTCCCCGATCACCCCGCTCCGCCCGCCCGCGGGTGCCCCGAACGTGCTGGTCGTGCTGATCGACGACGCCGGGTTCGGCTCGTCGAGCGCGTTCGGCGGCCCCTGCGCCACGCCGACGGCCGAGCGGCTGGCGAGCGAGGGCCTGCGCTTCACGCGGTTCCACACAACCGCGTTGTGCTCTCCGACGCGCGCGGCGCTGCTGTCGGGCCGCAACCACCACACCGTCGGCATGGGCGGGATCACCGAGATCGCCACGTCGGCGCCCGGCTACAACTCGCTGCGGCCGAACTCGGCCGCGCCGCTCGCCGAGACCCTGCGGCTCAACGGGTACTCGACGGCCCAGCTCGGCAAGTGCCACGAGGTGCCGGTGTGGGAGACGAGCCCGATGGGCCCGTTCGACAACTGGCCCCACCCCGGCGGCGGCTTCGAGTACTTCTACGGCTTCATCGGCGGCGAGACGAACCAGTACTCCCCCGCCCTCTACGAGGGGACCACGCCGATCGAGCCCGACCGTACCCCGGAGCAGGGCTACCACCTGTCCGAGGACCTGGCGGACAAGGCGATCCGGTGGGTCGGCCAGCAGAAGGCGCTGATGCCCGACAAGCCCTTCTTCATGTACCTCGCGCCGGGTGCCACCCACGCGCCGCACCACGTCGCCCCCGAATGGTCGGAGAAGTACCGCGGCAGGTTCGACGTGGGCTGGGACGCCCTGCGCGAGGAGACGTTCGCGCGGCAGAAGGAGCTCGGGGTCGTGCCGCAGGACTGCGACCTCACCGCCCGCCATGAGCAGATCCCGGCCTGGGACGACATCCCCGACGAGCTCAAGCCGGTCCTCGGACGCCAGATGGAGGTCTACGCGGGCTTCATGGAGCACACCGACCACCAGATCGGCCGGGTCATCGACGCGCTGGAGGGGCTCGGGGTCCTCGACGACACGCTCGTCTATCTGATCATCGGCGACAACGGCGCCAGCGCCGAGGGCGACCTCCACGGCTCCTTCAACGAGCTGCTCAACCTGAACGGGGCGAACCAGCTCCAGACGACGGAGTTCATGGCCTCGCGCATCGACGACTTCGGCACCGAGAGGGCCTACAACCACTACGCCGTCGGCTGGGCGCACGCGATGGACACGCCCTACCAGTGGACGAAGCAGGTCGCGTCCCACTTCGGCGGGATCCGGAACGGCACGATCGTCCGCTGGCCGGGCGGCATCGCCGCGAAGGGCGAGGTCCGCAACCAGTTCCATCACGTGATCGACGTCGCGCCGACGGTGCTGGAGGCCGCCGGCCTGCCCGAGCCGGCGTTCGTCAACGGCGTCCAGCAGATCCCCTACGAGGGCGTCTCGATGGCGTACGCCTTCGACGACCCCGACGCGCCGGACCGCCACGAGACCCAGTACTTCGAGATGTTCTGCAACCGCGGCATCTACCACAGGGGCTGGACCGCGATCACGCGCCACAGCACGCCCTGGGACCCGACGAGCGACCTCCCGGCGTTCGCCGACGACGTGTGGGAGCTCTACGACACGACGGCGGACTGGACCCAGGCGCACGACCTGGCTGCGGAGATGCCGGACAAGCTGGGCGAGCTGCAGCAGCTCTTCGTGCTCGAGGCCTCCAAGTACAACGTCTTCCCGCTCGACGACCGGCGGGTGGAGCGCTTCAACTCGGACCTCGCCGGCCGCCCGGTGCTGGTGAAGGGCGACTCGCAGCTGCTCCTGGCGGGCATGGGCCGGCTCTCCGAGAACTCCGTGCTCAACCTCAAGAACAAGTCGCACGCGGTCACCGCCGAGGTCGTGGTGCCCGAGGGCGGGGCGAGCGGGGTGATCGTCGCCCAGGGCGGCGCGTTCGGCGGGTGGAGCCTCTACCTGAAGGACGGCGTGCCGAGGTACTGCTACAACCTCTTCGGCCTCCAGCGCTTCACCGCCGAGGGCTCGGCGCCGGTGTCCGCCGGCACGCACCAGGTGCGCGTGGAGTTCGAGTACGACGGCGGTGGGCTCGGCAAGGGCGGGACCGCGCGCCTGTTCGTCGACGGCGCCGCCGCCGGCGAGGGGCGGGTCGAGGGGACCGTGCCGATGGTCTTCTCGGCCGACGAGACGCTGGACACCGGGCAGGACACCGCCTCGCCGGTCAGCGACGACTACACGCCGCAGGAGAGCCACTTCACCGGCAGCGTCAATTGGGTGCAGCTCGACATCGGCGGCGACGACCACGACCACCTCATCTCGCCCGAGGAGCGGCTCAAGATCGCGATGACCCGCCAGTAGCCCGGGTGTCCGGCGGCCGCCGCGCGGGTATCACTCCCGCGTGGACGGCCGCTGGACGCCCCAACTGCGGCTCCGCGAGCGATCCGGACGCTGCCGGCTCACCCTCGCCGGATGCGCCGCGGGGGAGGGCGCAACGCTCCAGGAGGCCGCCGACGACCTGATCGCCCGGCTCCTGAGCCTTGCCGTGTGCGTGCGTGGGTCGGGGCTCAGCGTCCCGCGGGAGCTGGGCGCGCCCGACCGACGATGGCTCGACTTCGTCTGGGAGCTCTGCGAGCTGGCGGCCGCAGGCGCCGACATCCGGGAGCGTGTCTTCGGCCCCGCCGAGCCACCCGATGTCGGGTAATTTGCGCACGACGCAGCGTGCGCGAGGAGGGTGAGCGTGGCGGTCACGTCATCAGCGGCCAAGCTCCCGGCGCGCATCCGCGATCACAACCTCACCCTCGTGGCCGCCGGGGTCGCGTTCTACGCCTTCCTCGCGCTGGTGCCGGCGCTCATCGCCTTCGTCTCGATCTACGGGCTGGTCGCCGACCCGGAGGACGTCACGCGGCAGGTCCAGGACCTCGGTGACGCGCTTCCCGCCGAGGTCCAGGACTTCCTCGTGTTCCAGCTCACCTCGATCGTCGAGGCCAACCGATCGGGCGTCTCGATCACGGCGGTGGTCGCCATCGTCCTGGCGCTGTGGAGCGCATCGGGCGGCATGGCCGCGCTGATCACGGGCATCCACGTCGCGCGCGAGCAGGAGGAGCCCACGGGGTTCGTCGTGAAGCGCGGCAAGGCGCTGCTGCTGACCCTCGGGGCGATCGTGTTCCTGGCGATCGTGCTCTTCCTGATCATCGCCCTGCCCCCGCTCATCGAGGACGCCGGGCTCGGCGATGCCGGCCGGCTCGCCTTCGACATCCTGCGCTGGCCCATCCTGGCGGTGCTGATGGTCGTCGGCATCGGGTTGCTCTACCGCTTCTCCGTGAAGGCGTCCCGCCGCGGGTGGCTCGGCTTCATCACCAAGGGGGCGGTGGTCGCGACGGTGGGCTGGTTGGTCGTGTCGGCCCTGTTCGCCGTGTACACGGCGAACTTCGCCAGCTACGGCAAGACCTACGGCGCGCTCGCGACGATCGTGGTGGTGCTGCTGTGGCTGTGGCTGAGCGCGCTCGTCGTCCTCGTCGGAGCGGAGGTCGACGGGGCGGACGAGGCCTGAGGTACCCCGCCGGGGCAGTGCAGGTACCTCAGGCGTCGAGGCTATGCCGCCGGCGCGTCCACCTCGCGCAGGGCCGTCACCTTGCCGTCGGCCACCGTCCAGATGGCCATCACGGCCATCCGCTCCGCCGTTCCGTCGCGCCGGTGCAAATCGAGCGTGTAGGCGGCGGCGACGCGATCATCGACGGCGAAGAGCTCGTCGAACTCCGGGCGGTCGATGCCGGCGAACTGCTCGCGGTACTCGCGCCCGCGGGCGAGGTACCCGGCCTTGTCCGTGGTCGCCCCGTTGCCGTGATGGACGAACTCGTCGGCGAACGTCGACTCCACGAGGTCCAGATCGAAGTCGCGATCGCACATCTTGTACGTGAGGTCCCTGATGAACTCGACGACGTCCATGGTCAGCGCAGGCCCTCCTCCATCGCGGCCGACGGCACGCCCGCCCTGGCGCCCGCCGGGAAGATGGGGCGCGGACGGGTGCGGTCCCGGTCATCCACGCTATCGCATGAACAAGGCCGCTCAACCGATGGCACCCGGCATCGCGAGGCGGCTGACGAGGTCGCGCGTCTGGCGCGAGCTAGTCCGCCGGGACGATCTCCCTGCCCAGGGGGAGAAGGGCGACGGGGATGAGCTTGAAGTTCGCGAGCCCGAGCGGGATCCCGATGATGGTGATGCACAGCAGCACCCCCGTGATGAGGTGCGCGAGCGCCAGCCACCACCCGCAGAGCAGGACCCAGAGGACGTTGCCGATCGCCGACGCGATGCCGGCGTCCTCGCGGCGTACCACCGTTCGCCCGAAGGGCCAGAGGCAGTAGGCAGCGATCCGGAGGGCGGCGATCCCGAACGGGATGGTGATGATCAGGATGAACATCACGACCGCCGCGATCCCGTAGGCCAGGGCCAGCCAAAGGCCGGCGAACACGAGCCAGATCACGTTGAGGATGACGCTCATGCGCTCACCGTGTGCGTGTCCGTGCTCATCCCGTCTCCCTTCGAGGACGGCGGCGACTCTCGGGGCGATGCTGTCAGACGGAGCGCCGTGGGTCTTGGGCCCCATCTCATGGTCTCAGAAGGGCGGTGGGGGGAACCCCTCCTCGACCGCGATGTCGAAGGCGGTGACGGTGTACCCCATCAGGGCGTAGAGGCCGCAGAGGGCCACGAGCTCGACGACCCCCGGAAGGCCGAACGCCGCCACGACGCGCTCCTGGACCTCGGCGGGGATGGACCGGCGCGCCGCGACGGCGTTGACCGCCTCCACCACCGCGCGCCGCTCCGGCGCGAGGCCCTCCGGCACGCGGTCGCCCGCCAGCGCCGCGACGACGTCCTCGGAGATCCCGGCCTGGCGCGCCGGGCGCTGGTGGTGTGACCACTCGTACCCGAAGCCCTGGCGCGCGGCGTAGCGCAGGATGACCAGCTCACGCGCGTCGTCCGGCAGCACCCCGGCGAAGCGCAGGTGCTCCCCCAGCGCCCCGACCGCCCGCGCGACGGCCGGGTTGTTGAACATGCGCACGTACACGTCGCCCAGGGCGGCGCGGCCGTCCGCACCGGCCCTCGCGGCGGCCATCCGCTCGAGGGCTTCCCGGTCGGCGGCGCTCAGCGCGTCGGTGGGATCGGGGAGCCGCGCCATCAGATCGCGTCCTCCCACTCCTTCACCGCCGCGCGCCACGGCGCGATCGGGGTCGGATAGGTCTTGTCGATCCGCAGGTCGAGCAGGTAGGGCCCGTCCGCCTCGAGCCCGCGGCGGGCCGCCGCCGCCAGGTCGGCAGGGTCGGTCACGGTCTCGCCGTCGCCGCCCAGCGACCGGGCGAAGCCGACCCAGTCGATCCCGGAGATGTCGGTGAGCGACTCGGGCCCCGGCCCCATCGCGTGGGCCCGGTACCAGATGTTCCCGTAGGAGTGGTTGTTCATCAGGGCCACGATCACCGGCACGCCCTCGCGCGCGGCGGTGTGGAGCTCCATGCCGTGCATCAGCATGCACCCGTCGCCGGTGGCGATCACCATCGGGTCGCTCGGGCCGTGCCAGCTTGGCCCCGATGCCCATCGGGATCGCGCCGCCCATCGGCCCGAGGTTGGTCAGCGACAGGTGGGCGCCCGGGACCCGGACGTCCCAGTACTCGGCGAACCAGGCGCGGTGTGCGCCCGAGTCCACGCAGAGGACCGTGTCGGCGGGGACCGCGGCGCGCAGGGCGTTGACCACGCGCGCCGGATGCATCGGCACCGCGTCGCTCTCGCAGTCCTGCTGGCCGTACCGGCGCGGCCCGCTCGCCCGGACGCCCTCCATGAGCCGGCGTCGCCGCTCCCGGCCGGCCTCCAGACCGGCCGCGGCGGGCCCGTCGAGCGCCAGGAGCCACTCCAGCGCGGCGGCCGCGCTGCCCACCACCGGCACCTCCGAGGGCCAGGTGCGGCCGATCAGCAGGGGATCGGACTCGATGTGGACCATCGCGCGCGAGGGGAGCATGCGCCGGTTCCACTGGAGGGTGTCGCGCTGGGAGAGCCCGGAGCCGATCACGACCAGGACCTCGATCTCGTCGGAGAGGATCGCCTCGGTGGCCCAGCGCGAGCCGCCGTAGCCGAAGACCCCCAGCGCCAGCGGATGGTCCTCGGGGATCGCGCCCTTCGCCGCCAGGGTGGTCGCCACCGGCAGGTCGTACCGCTCGGCGAGGGCCAGGAGCTCCTGCGAGCACCCGGCGTGCTCCACCCCGGGCCCCACCAGGAGCACGGCCGCGCGGGCACCCTCGTCGCCCGCGAAGAGCGCGGCCGCGTCCCGCAGCGCCGACACGTCGAGGTGGCCCGGCGACGACAGCGCGCGCGGCACCGGCACCCACTCGGCCGCGGTCTCGGCCGCCTGCACGTCCACCGGGACCGACAGGTGGACCGGCTCGCGCCGGCTGAGGGCGTGGGACACCGCCTGGCGCAGGTGGTGCGGCAGCACCGCGGCCGAGGAGACCGACTCGGACATCCCGGTGACCGGGCGCAGGGCCCCGATGTCGTCGAGGGCGGCGCCGGAGGCGTCCTGGAAGCCGCCGAGCCCCTCCCACGAGGTCGGCACCTCGCCGCTGATGGCGAGCACCGGCGTCCTGTCGGCCCGGGCCGCCGCGAGGGCGGTGGTCATGTTGAGGATCCCGGGCCCGCCGATGCCGAAGCAGACCCCGAGGCCGGCCGAGGCCCGGGCGTGGCCGGCGGCCATGTACGCGGCGCCGCCCTCGAAGGCCGTGACGACGGTCCGAAGCCCCTCGGTGCCGGTCATGGGCTCCATGAAGGCGTCGTTGAGCCCCCCGGGGTCCATGAAGCAGTGCGTCACGCCCTGGTCGCGGATCGCCGCGATGATGTACTCGGAGACGCGCACCCGCCGGTCCCATTCGGCGCGCCGGGCTCCCGCCCTGCCGTCAGGCGGTCGGTCGCGCCACGGCAGGCTCGGCGAGCCATTCGAGCCACGCCGCGCCGGGGTGGCCGAGGGCGAGCACCTGGGTCGTCGCCTCGCCGCCCCGGTACGCGAGGCGCTCGAGGACGCCGAACACGCCCTCCCGGCGGGCGCGCGCCAGCAGTCCGGGCGGGGGCTCTGCTCCGAGCACGCTCTCGCGCGGGGCCGCGCCCATCGGCACCAGCGGGTCGAGCGAGATCCAATCGAGGTCGCGGCCGCGCCCGAGCGCCGCGACCAGGTCGCGGAACCGCGACCGCTCCTCGGCCGTGAAGAAGACGTGGACGTAGGCGTCGAGCAGGCAGGGATGCGCACCGTCGGGCAGCCGCTCCACGACCCCGGGGAGGACGGCGAGCGCGTCTCCGCGCACCCACGTGGCCGGGTGGGCGGCGGCGTAGTCGGCGGCCCGGTCGAACCGCTCGAGCGCCTCGGCCACCGGCGGCGTGCAGGCGCGCAGCCACGCGCGGACATCCGGATCGCCGACGTCCAGCGGCTCGGTGTCGATTCCGATGCGGGCGGCGACCGGCACCGGCCCTGCGGGCAGCGGTGGCCTGCGCGATCCCCGCAGCTCGGTGCTCAGGGTCACCGGGGCGTCGGGCGGGCCGACGCCGAGCGCCTCGCGGCCGCGCCGGCGATAGCGGTAGCGATAGGCGTCCAGGTGGAGGGCGAAGCCCGCCCCCGTGCCGACGTTGACGAGGGCCAGGGGGCGCCCGGCGTCGGCGGCGACCGCCGCGACCGCGGGCAGGAGCTGCGCGCAGCGCGCGGGCTCGCTCATCTGGTAGCGGTGGGCGGCGGCCAGGGCCAGCAGCTCGTCGCCGTGGCCGAGGCAGAAGGCCCGGAGCTCGGCGGCGAAGTCCTGCGGCAGCGGGGGCTGCCGCCGGTCGCCCGGGGCCGGCACGGCGCGCGAGAGCGGCTGGGGGCGCTCGCGCGCCACGAGCGCCATCGTGGCGGCGGCGAACAGCAGCGCCGGCAGGCGATCGGCGTCGATCCGGGCCGCCAGCGCAAGGAGCTCGGGATCGTCGCGCAGCGTCGAGAACAGCGCCGCCGTCAGCGCCCATGACGCCGGCGCCTCCGCGCCCGACCACGCCGCGGCGAGCCGGTCGGCCTGCTCGCGAACCGCCGCCTCGGGCGCGCCCGTCATCGCGTCCGCGCCGGCGGCTCAGTAGCGCAGGAAGGCGGCGCGGTACACCTCGGCGGCGTCGGCCGCGCGGTCGTGCTCCCATTCGGAGCGCCGCACGGCGAGGTACGAGCGGGCGAGCGGCTCGCCGAGCGCCGAGACGAGCACCGGGTCGGACTCGAGCGCGTCGAGGGCCTCGCCGGGCGACCGCGGCAGGCGCTCGATGCCCTGCTCGGCCCGCCCGCGCTCCGACAGCCCGGCGGGGTTGACCGTCACGGGCGCGTGCGGCTCCAGGCGCCGCTCGATCCCATCGAGGCCGGCAGCCACGAGCGCGCCGAGCGCGAGGTGAGGGCTCGCGCTGGCGTCGCACGGCTTGTACTCCAGGTTCGTGGTCGCGTCCTCCATGCCCGAGAGCGGGGAGCAGGCCCGCACGGCGGCCTCGCGGTTGTCGTGGCCCCAGCAGCGCCAGGCGCCGGCCCAGGCGCGGGGGACGAGGCGCCGGTACGAGCCCGCGCTCGGGGCCGTGAGCGCGCAGAGCGCGGGCAGGTGGGCGAGCAGGCCGGCGATGAAGCTCCGGGCCGTCTGCGAGATGCCGTCCGGATCATCCGGATCGGCGAAGGCGTTGCGGCCGTCCGGCGCCAGGAGCGACAGGTGGACGTGGAGGCCGCTGCCGGCCGCCTCGGGAGAGGGCTTCGGGGCCAACGATGCGACGAGCCCGAGTTGGCCCGCGACACCCCGCAGCGCCTCGCGCACCAGGATCTGCTCGTCGGCGGCGCGCAGGCCGGGGCGCGGCGCCAGGGCGACCTCGTTCTGGCCCCAGCCGCCCTCGGCGTGGCACCCCTCCACCTCGATCGACTGGCCCTCGAGGACCTCGAGGAGGGCGTCGGTGTGCTCCTGCGCGGCCGCGGCGCCGATGGCCGAGAAGCATGGGGTGCGATCGATCGGCTCCCACCCGTCGGCCCCCGCGCGGGCCAGCACGTACTCGTTCTCGAACCCCGCCCGCAGGGCCAGGCCTGCGGCGCCCAGCGCGGCCTCCATCCGCCTGAGGAAGTGCCGTGGGCAGGTGGCCTCGGGCGCCCCGGCGTGATCCACCATGTCGGCCAGCATGGCGGCGGTGCGAGGGGCGTAGGGCAGAAGGCGGAAGGTCGCGGGGTCGGGGTGCAGGCGCATCTCGCCCACGGGCCCCATGCCGGGGACGTCGGCGATCTCGTCGCGTGAGTTCTGGGCGGGCTGGGCCCGGGTGAGGCCGACGCCCGCGACCATCCGGGCGCGCAGGCGGCCGGTCGCGACCCCTTTGGACCGGACGATGCCGTCGTTGCCGCACCACATGACCCGGGTCACCCGCACGCCCAGGGCCTCGGCCTCGGCCACGACGTCGTCGACGCGCTCGCCTCCCATGACCGGAGAGCCTCTCAGGTCGCGCCGTCCGCCTTCCGGCAGATGACGAGGGCCTCGACGTAGTCCCAGCGGTAGCGGTCGGGGGCGTCGGCGACGCGCTCCTCGAGCTCCCTGAGGAAGTCGGCGAGGAGAGCGGGGCCGCGCCCCTCGCCCTCGCGCGCGAAGGCCCGGAGCAGGAGCGGCCCGCCCCATGCGGTCACGCTCTGCACGTAGCTCCGCGCGAACACGGCGGGGTCGTCATGCCGGTAGGGATTGTCGAGACGGAAGAGCTCGGCGCTCTCGAGCTCGAGGCCGCCGACGCGCCCGCCGCCCGTCTCGAAGGGAGCCCGCATCTCGTCGAGCGTGCGACTCCACACCGGAACGACCACCGCGGCCACTGTGGCGGCGCCGATACGCCCCGCGCGGCACCAGTCGGCGAGCAGCCGGTTCATGTCCCCGACGAGCTCGACGTAGACCCCCGTCCTGTCCGGGCACGGGGCGGGGGAGGCCGGGACCGCGGCGATGAACCGGCCGCCCGGCGCGAGCTCCATGGCGCGCATCTCGAGCAATCGCTCCCACTGCCGCGCCGCGGCCACGCGCCAGGCACGCCGCTCGGCCTCGTCGACGTGGTCCGGGTAGCCCGGGAAGACCGAGCCGCTCGAGGCCAGGCCTGCCGCGTCGGCGACCCAGTGCATCGCCGTCCCGGTGACCGCGACGTGCACGGTGCCCGACGGCAGGCAGGGCGCCTGTTGGAGGGGGATGCCCGCCAGGCTGATCACGACGGCGGGGGCCGGGTCGCGCCCGACCGCTCGGCGGCAGGCCTCGCCGTGGGCCTCCGGCGAGGCGTAATGGGCGCCCGTGCCCGTATCGGCGGCCCCCAGGCCGGCGTCGCCCGGCGCGGGGATGACGACGACCCCGCGCTCGTCCGCCGCGCCACCGAAGGCGTCCCGCAGGTGGCCGGCGGCGACCCCCCACGCGTTCGTCGGGAGATCGACGAGCGCGTAGATCAGCGGCCGGCCGGCGCGCTCCTTCGCGAGATCGCGGATGAGGCCGTGCGAGTTGAGCCCGTCGGCGGCGCCGAGATCGGCCACGCGGAGCACCGGCTCGTCCGCGAGCCGCCGCGCGGCGGCCAGCACGGCCGGATGGGTCGCCTCGAACGCTGCGCGCTGCGAGAGCGCGTGCCGCGCGTAGTCGTCCGCCATGCTCGAGAGCTCGGGGCGAAATGACGGCGTGACGCTTCCTTCCGGACGGCACCGCCTTGGTCCCGGCGGTGCGACCACGCCGATCGTCCCACATGGTCGGCATGCGGTCCAAGCGCGAGCTCCGGTCGCGCTCGCTGGCGACAACGGCTCCCACCTGGCGGAGTGGCTCATCGCCGGCCCCACCCGAAGCGCGAGCATGTTCCGCCTGACCTGCGGTACGGTCGGTCCCGACCGCCAGGGCAACGCGGCAGGGACGCCGGGGCACGAGGGGTGGTGGTGCGCTCCATCACATCGACTCGGTGGCTGTGGCTCGCGGCGGCGCTCGCCGCGGGGCTGACCTGGGCCGCACCCGTCCAGGCCGATGCCTCGGACCGAGGGCGGGCGGGCGCGGGGGCGGGCGCCCCCACCGCGGCACAGGGCGACTTCGCCGGGCGCGTCGCGATTCGCGGCGGTCGCAGGCTCTACCTGGAGTGCCGCGGCGCGGGGAGCCCGACCGTCGTGCTCGAGGCCGGGACCGGCGATCGCGGCGACATCTGGAGCACGGCGCCCTCGGGGCCCGGTCAGGCGGTGCTACCGGCGGTCGCCCGATTCACCCGCGTCTGCGCCTACGACCGCCCGGGCACCTACAAGAGCCCCAAGGAGCTGAGCCGCAGCGACCCGGTCGCGATGCCGCGCAGCGCGGCCGACATCGTCGGCGATCTGCGCAGGCTGCTGCGCGCGGCCAGGGTCCCGGGCCCCTACGTGCTGGCCGGCCACTCCTTCGGCGGCATGGTCGTGCGCCTCTACGCCACCACCCACCCCCGAGGGGTCGCCGGGCTCGTCTCGATCGACGCCCAGAACGAGGACTACGCCGCCGCCTACAAGGAGCTCCTGACGCCCGAGCAGTACGCGGCCGCGGTGCTCGACCCGGCCCCGCCGCCCGGGCTCGAGGGCTACTCGGCGGTCGAGCGGCTGAACCTCGAGGTCAGCGCCGCCCAGATGCGCCAGGCCCAAGCGGACACGCCGCTTGGCCCGATGCCGCTCGTCGTCCTGTCCCACTCCCGGACGCTCCCGAACCCGTTCGGGTTCCCGCCCGACTGGCCGGTCGAGGCGCTGGAGCGGGCGTTCCAGGCCTCGCAGGACAAGCTGGCGACGCTCGTGCCTGGCGCCCGCCACGTGATCGCCACGAAGAGCGGGCACTACATCCAGCTTGACCAACCCCGCCTGGTGACTCGCGAGATCCGCCGGGTGGTGAGCACGGTACGCAGTCACTGAGCAGCGCCCCTCGCCGTCGCGCGGCGCGGGGCGCGGGGTGCGGGTACGGGCGGCAGCCACTCACGCCCGCGGCGGGCAGAGCACACCCCTCCCCAGCCGGCCGTCCCTGTCCTCCATGAAGTAGCGCCGGCCCGCGTTCTCGATCGAGAGGAAGAGCCGGCTGCGCCCGTCGCTCCAGACGCCGATGGCCCCGCGCGGAGGCCGCGCGGAGGGATTGCGTGATCGCGACGAAGGGCGTCCACTGCCAGTTGGCGGCCAGGAGCCGAACCAGCCCCGGGGTGGCCCGGTAGCGCCCGGTGAGCCGCCGCTGGCCCCTCGCCACCGAGAAGGCCACCCCCAGGGTGGACAGGGCCTCGTTCCAGGCCAGCCGCCGCGCCACCAGCGCCGACGGCCAGGAGAGGGCGCGCCGGAGGCGCCGCACGTTTCCCGCCCGGTCGGCGACCTGAGCCTCGACCCAGTAGGGCCCAGCCGCAGTGAAGGTGTGCCGGCCCGCCGGGCCGCCTCGCCTCTTGCCGCCGTCGCTGAGCCGCGTCCGCAGGGACCGGTCGACCACGCCGGCCGCGTCGGCCGCGTCGGCCCGGTAATCGATCCCGAGCAACCCGGTGCGGCGAACCACCACCCGCAGCCGGGGTGGCTGGCGATCGATCGTCACCCTAAAGGACCGCCGCGGAGCGTCCGCCGCGGCACCGCCGCCGGTGAGTGCGGCAAAGGTGACGACGTGGCGCCCGGGCCTGCGCACCGGCACGCGCAGGAGGGGGCCGGTCCCGACATCCGGCACGCGGGCGCCGTCCAGCCACACGCCCAGCGGCGCGTCGCCGCTCTCCACCGCGAAGGTGAGGGCGGCCCGGTTGGTCACGGCGGGCGGCACCGCGATCAGCGAGAGCCCCGGGCGCGGCGCCCGTGGCCCGAGCACGGCCGCGACGGCGGCGCGGGCGTCCAGGGCGCCCGCGCCGCTGCGCCGGTCGGGGCCGGCGCCTGCGACGTCGCGTGCGCTCTCGCGCAGGATCGTCTCGATGTCGTCCGGAGCGAGGGCCCGGTCGGCCTGGCGCAGGAGCGCGATCGCTCCGGCGACGTGGGGCGCCGCCATCGAGGTGCCGCTCATGCTCGCCCACGCTCTACCGGGGGCGCTCGAGACGATCCCGTGCCCGGGGGCGGCCAGGTCGGGCTTGAGCGCCGACGGGTCCTTGCCGGCGCGCGCCGAGCCGGCCGCCTGGGCGCGAGCGGGTCCCCGGCTCGAGAAGGCGGCCACGCGCCCGCGGGGGCCCAGGGCCCCCACCGCCAGGCTCTCGCGGTAGGCGGCCGGGGCGGCCACGCTGCCGCCGGGCCCGCTGTTGCCCGCCGAGAAGACCGGCACGATCCCCAGGTCGCGCCAGCGCCGGATGAGCCGCCGCAGCGCCTCGCCGCCGGGGCCCGGCGGCTTCCCCCAGGAGGCGTTGACGACGCTCGGGGCGTCGTGCGTGAGGGGGTTGCCGTCGGGATCGGTGATCCACTGGCCGGCGGCCAGGAGCGTGCTGAGGGTGGCGGCGCCGTCGCCGTCGAGCGCCTTGGCCACCACCACCCGCGCCCCGGGGGCCACCCCGATGGGCGCGCCGCCGGCGGCGCCGCCGACCATGGTGCCGATGGTGTGGGTGCCGTGGCCGTGGTCGTCGTAGGGCGCTGGCCGGCCGTTGACGAAGTCGCGCCAGGCGGCGACTTTCCCCGCCAGGTCGGGATGCTCGGCGTTGACGCCGGAGTCGATCGAGCCGACCCTGACCCCGCGCCCGTCCAGCCCATAGTCGCGCCACACCGCCGGCGCCCCCGTGGCCGCCAGGCCCCAGCCGCCCCGGCCAACGAGCCCCACCGCGGCGTCGCGGTCGGCCTCTGCCGTCGGCGCGAAGAGCCGCACGCGCCGGTCGGGCTCGATCCGAGCAACGGCAGGATCGTGGGCGAGTCGCCGGATCTCGGCCGGCCAGGCCCGCAGGGCGACCGCGTTCACGAGCCACAGCCGGCGCGCCGGGCGCGGAAAGCGCGCCAGGAGGGCCGGCTGGCTGCGCGCAGCCGTGCTCCGCAGCGAGCGGATCAGGTTGCCGGCCCCGCCTGCGTCGCGCCCGGTGTGCACCTGGTCGCGAAGGGTGACCAGCACGGGCAGCGGCCCGTGCGCGCGCGCAAGGCGGGCGCCCAGCGAGGGGGCGAGCGTCGCCGGCGCATCGCTGGAGGGAATCGCTGGGGCCGTCGGGGCGTCCGCGGCCGCGCCGACACCGGCGGGCGCGGTGACGGCGGCCACGGCGATGAGGGAGACGAGAGCACGAGGCGGTGACACGGTGGACCCCCTGGACGAGTCGATCGGTGGGCCCGACCGTGGGGTCCTGCGGTTGCACCGCCCCCAACCTGCGCTGACAGCACGATGGCGTCGCGGTAAACGGGGCTGTTTACCGGGCGGGGAGCCGGTGTACGGTGATCGCTCACCCGCCGCCGAGGTGGGGCCGGCAGATGGACTTCCTGATCCTTGGGCCGCTCGAGGCGCGCGTCGACGGGCGCGAGCTGCCCCTCGGCGGCACCAAGCAGCGCGCCCTGCTGGCCCTGCTGCTGCTGCACCGCAACGAGGTCGTCTCGACCGACCGGCTGATCGACGGCCTCTGGGGCGAGGAGCCGCCGGCCACCGCCCTGAAGGTCGTGCAGGTCTACGTCTCGCGGCTGCGGCGGCTCCTCGGGCAGCGCGGGCGCCTGCTCACGCGGCCGCCCGGCTACCTGCTCCAGCTGGATCCCGAGGAGCTCGACCTGGACCGCTTCGAGGCGCTGGTCGAGCGAGGCGCGGCCGGGCGATGGCCGCGGGCGACCCCGCCGCGGCCGCGGCGGCCCTGCGCCGGGGGCTCGCCATGTGGCGGGGCCCGCCGCTGGCCGACCTCGCCTTCGAGCCCTTCGCCCAGGCGGCCGCCGCCCGCCTGGAGGAGCAGCGGCTGGCCGCGCTCGAGAGCCGCCTCGAGGCCGACCTCGCCCTCGGCCGCGCCCCCGAGCTGATCGGCGAGCTGAGCGCCCTGGTCGGCGAGCACCCCCTCCGGGAGCGCCTGCGGGCCTGCCTGGTGCTCGCCCTCTACCGCGCCGGCCGCCAGGCCGAGGCGCTCGAGGCCTACCGGGCGGCGCGGCGCGCCCTGGTCGACGACCTGGGGATCGAGCCCAGCCCCGCCCTCGCCGAGCTCGAGCGGGCGATCCTGCGCCACGACCCCGCCCTGGCGCTCCCGCCGCCGCCCGCCTCCGCCCCGCCTCACCGGAGCCGCCCGCCGCCGCGCCGGAGCCGCCGGCCGCCCCGCGCCGCCGCCGCCCCGATCGGCCCAGGAGGGCGAGCGCAAGCACGTGACGGTCCTGTTCTGCGACATCGTGGGCTCGACCGCCCTGACCGAGCGCCTGGGCGCCGAGGCGATGCACGAGCTGCTGGGCCGCTTCTACGACCTCGCCCGCGAGGAGGTGCACCGCTACGGCGGCACGGGTGAGCAAGTTCCTGGGCGACGGCTTCATGGCCCTGATGGGCGCGCCGGCGGCCCACGAGGACCACGCCCTGCGGGCGGTGCTGGCCGCCCTCGGCGCTCCGGCGGCGGCTGGCCGAGGGCGCGCTGGCGGGCGAGGACCCCTCCGCGCCAGTCCGGGTCCGCATGGGCCTGGACAGCGGGGTGATCGTGATCGGGAGCGTGGGCGACGACCCCGGACGCCGAGCCCGCGGCGATCGGCCCGACCGTCAACGCGGCCGAGCGGCTCCAGCGCGCTGGCCGAGCCCGGGGCCATCCTGGCCAGCGAGGCGACCGCCCAGCTGGTCGCCGGCGCCATCCGGCTCGAGCCCCTCGGAGCGCTGGAGGCCGGGGACGGCAGCGCCCTGAGCGCCCACCGCGTCGTCGGGCTGGGGCCGGCACGGTCGCCGCAGCGACGGCCTCGACTCGCGGCCCCTCGGCCCCTTCGTCGGTCGCGAGGCCGTGCTGGCGGCGCTGGCCGAGGCCATGGCCCACGCCCGCGAGGGCCGCGGCCAGGTGGTCGGGATCGTCGGCGAGCCGGGCATGGGCAAGTCGCGCCTGGTCACCGAGCTGCGCCGCTCCCTGGGCGGCGAGCGGATCACGCTGACCGAGGGCCGCTGCCTGTCCTACGGCAGCTCCACCCCGTACCTGCCGGTGAGGGACCACATCCGGGCGACCTGCGGGATCACCGACGCCGACGCGCCCGCGGCGGTGAGCGAGAAGCTCCGCTTCGCCCTCGAGGAGATCGGCCTCGACGCCGGACGAGCGGGAGCCGTTCCTGCTGCACCTGCTCGGGCTGGAGGAGCACACCGAGGCGCTCGCCGGGCTGAGCCCCGAGGCCGTCAAGGCGCGCACCGTCGAGACCCTCATCCAGATGGCCCTCAACGGCAGCCGGCGGCGGCCGCTGGTGCTCGTGTACGAGGACCTGCACTGGGTCGACACGCTCACCGAGGAGCTCCTGACGAGCCTGGCCCACGACCTCCAGGGCGCCGCCATCCTCCTGCTGTGCACCTACCGGCCCGGCTACCAGGCCCCCTGGCTGGGCCTCTCCTACGCGAGGCAGATCTCGCTGCAGCCCCTGACGCCCGAGCGAGAGCGCGGACGTGGTGCGCGGGGCGCTGGGCGAGCGACGAGCTGCCCGGGCGGCTCGCCGAGGCGGTGATCGAGAGGGCCGAGGGCAACCCCTTCTTCGCCGAGGAGCTGACCCGGGCGCTGCGCGACGGGCATGAGGAGGGGCGACGCGAGCGCCGTCCCGGGCAGCGTCCACGACGTGCTGGCGGCCCGCATCGACCTCCTGCCCGACGCGACCCGCCGGGTGCTGCGGACCGCATCGGTGATCGGCCGCGAGTTCTCGCCGCGGCTCCTGGAGCCGCTCTGGACCGACGACTCCCCGCTCGAGCCCCACCTGGCGGAGCTCAAGCGCTTCGAGTTCCTCTACGAGCGGATCGGCGCCGGGGGGCCGCAGTACGTCTTCGCGCACGCCCTCACCCACGAGGTCGCCTACGAAGGGCTCCTCGTCAGCACGGCGCCGCACGCTGCACGAGGCGGTCGGGCAGATGCTCGAGCGCCAGTTCGCGGATCGGCTGGACGAGGTGGTCGACCGCCTCGCCCACCACTACTCGAGGACGGAGAGGACGGCAAGGCGGTCGAGTATCTGAGCCGCGTCCGCCGAGAAGGCCGTCCAGGGCTACGCGCACGCCGAGGCCGCCCGGGCTCTCGAGGAGGCCCTCCCCCACGCCGAGCGGCTTCCCGCCGAGGGGCGAGAGCGGCGCGTGCTCGACCTAGTGGTCCGCCTGGTCACCTCCCTGTACTTCACCGGCCGCTTCGAGGAAGGCCGCGACCTGCTGCTCCGCCACCAGCCGAGGGTCGACGCGCTCGGGGACCCGCGGCATCGCCGGCGAGTACTACTTCTGGCTGGGGCACTTCTACGCCCACGTCGGGGACCCCACCGGCGTCGGAGCGCTTCGCCGCGCGCGCCATCGAGGAGGCCGAGCGGGCGGGCGACGGCACGACGATCGGCAAGGCCCGCATCGTGCTGGCCTGGGAGGGCTTCTTCACCGGGCGGTACGCGGAGGGGGCCGAGCATGCGCGGGCGGCGGTCGCGGCGCTCGAGGCGCACCGAGGAGTGGTGGTGGCTCGGTTACGCCCTCGGCTGGGAGGCGATCAACCACATGCAGCCTCGGGGCGTTCGACGCCGCGCTTCGGGTGGTCGAGAGGGCGAGGGCGATCGGGCGCGAGCGACAGGACCCGCGCCTGCACAGCTACAGCGCCTGGATGAGGGGGCGGATACGCGCGATGCGCGGCGACTGGGAGGCCGCCATCGCCGACCTCAACGAGAGCCTGGAGAGCTCGCCGGACCCGCTGAACAGCTCGTACGCCATGGGCTGGCTGGGCTTCTCCCATCGCGAGAAGGGCGACCACGCCCGGGCCATCGCGCTTCTCGAGCAGTCGGTCGCGTCCATGGCGGAGTTTCGCTTCCGGCGCCTCGTCTGCGTGTTCGGCGGCTTCCTGGCCGGGGCCTATCGCTCGGCCGGGCGGATCGAAGAGGCCCGCGAGGCCGCCGAGGGGGCGCTCTCCCTCAGCGAGGAGCTGCGCTACCCGTGGTCGGTCGCGCTCGCGCGCCGGGAGCTCGGACGGATCGACCTCGCCGCGGGGGACCTGGCCGGCGCCGAGCGCCGCCTGGGCGAGGCGCTCGAGGCGTTCAGCGGCATGGACGCGGCGCTTCGAGGTCGCCGTCACGCACCTCGACCTGGCCGAGCTCGCCGGCCGTCGGGGCGATCGGGAGGCCGCGGCGGAGCAGCTCGAGCGCTGCCGCGAGGGCTTTGCGGCGGTGGGTGCGCCCGCGTATCTGGCCCGTGCCGAGTCGCTGGCCCGCCGACTGGATGCGTTGCTCCCCCAGAGCGGATCCCCCTCGGGGCCGACCCGGGCTCCGTTCGCCGGCCCCTGACGCGGAGCCGGACGCTGGCACGAGGGCGGAGGGGATCCGCCCCGTCCGGGTGCATCTCATCGACGACGCCTGAGGCATCCTTCAATCCTCTGGTCACGCCCCGCCCCGCGGGTCGCGGTGCCGACTTGGAGGTGTGAGGGCCCGTAGCCCCGCGCCCCCTGGCGCGACCCGGACGGAAGATCCCTTGCGAGCCGTGAGCGCGGTCGCCCTTCGGTACGGGCCGGGGCCTTCATACATGCCTCGAGCGCCTCCAGGCGCCCCTCCTCCAGGCCGGGGCCGCCTTCTGGGCGAACGGCGCGAGGGCCACGTCTGACAGTCGGCGCAACCTCCAGCGGCCAGGGCGCTGAAGTCCATCTAGGGGCCCTCGCCGACGGGGTGGGTCGGGCGTCGACTCGTGCATCTCGTCGCGCACGGCGGCGCTGCCCGTCGGGCGGTTGACGCGCGTTTACCGGAGGGCCCGCTGGCTGTTCAGCGCCGGTTGGGGGTCGTGCAACCGCCGGGGCGGACCCTGTCGGCGACGGTCGAGCTCAACGCGAAGGAGTCGCACGATGTCCACGTCGCCGCGTGTCGCTCCACCCGATCGGCAGAGCCGACATCCCGCAATGGTCAGCGTCGCCGCTCTGCTCGTCTGGGTCGCCCTCGCGGACTCCGCGGTTGCGGTCCGTCCGTCCGCGATCGGCCTCTTCCCCGACCGCCACGTGATCATCGTGAGCCTGGGCGCCGCTGCGGGCGAGGCGCCCTTCGCTCGCCCTTCGTTGAAGGGCGCGCTACGGGGCGCGCTGCGTGGCGCCCTCCTCGCACGATTCGCCGGGCGCCGCAGCCGGGCGCGCGGCCAATGGCCGGCCGCCCGGACGGCGACGACACCCCCCGCCCGTCGCGACGCACGGACGTGGCGGCCCTCGACGCACGCAGTACCAACAACCGAAGGAGGAGCAACATGCGACGCATTCCCACCATCATCGGCGCGGGCGTGGTGGCTGCGGCAACGGCCGCCGCGATCGCCGTCACCGGCGGCAGCGCCCAGGCGCCTGGGGAGCAGACGCTCACGTTCGTGGAGCGAACGGTCCCCGGCGCCGACGTCTATGCCGACGTCCCGCCCCTGACCAAGTCCGGCGCCGGCGCCGGCGACGGCTACCTGTTCAGGAACGACGTGCTCGACGGCGGAGGCGCCAAGCTGGGCATCCACGAGGGCCGTTGCAGCTACCTGCGGGCCACCCGGGGGGTCATCGGCTCGCGCCTGATCTGCGACGGCGTCTACACGCTGCAGGACGGCACGATCACCAGCTCGGCCGTGCTCACCTTCAGCAAGAAGCCGACGGTCGCCTTCGTGGTGACCGGAGGCAGCGGCGCCTACGAGGGTGCCCGCGGAAGCGGGACCCTCACGTACCGAGCCGTCACCAATCCGCTCGCGGACACGACGATCCACCTGCTGCCCTAAAGCCTTCGCGCCCGCCCTGCGCGACCCATTCGGGTCCGCCATGGGCGGGCGCGAGGCTCTCGTCCTCGGTGTCGAGGCGCGGATGCGACGATCGGCCCGAAGATCTCCTCCCGCATTGGGTGGGGGGGAGGGTGTACCCGTTGAGCCCGGCCCGCGGGGCCCCGAGAGCCTGTAGGGATCCCACCCCGCCGAAGAGGAGGACGGCATGTCCACTGCTACGCCTGAGCAGGTGCTCGAATCGATCGTCACCGGAATCAACTCCGGGGATCTCGAAAGCCTCATGCCGCTCTACGAGAGCGAGGCAGCATTCGCGACTCAGCCCGGGAGCCTCGCCCACGGCGCACCCGGCGTCCGCGAGGCCCTGACCGGCTTCATCTCGATGAATGGCACGCTCGACCTCGAGGTGACACGGGTCCTCGAGGTCGACGACCTCGCCCTCGTGATCGGCGTCTGGTCGTTCAGCGGCACGGGGCCAGACGGCGAACCGGTGCGGCTGGCGGCGAGGAACGCGGATGTCCTGCGTCGTCAGACCGACGGTACCTGGCGCTTCGTGATCGACAACCCGTGGGGAACCGACTGAATAGCCGGGTCGGGAAAGAGCTCACCCGGCGATTCGCTCTTGCGATAGCGGCCGTGGCTCCCCGCTCGATTCGGGCGTTCTTCGGCACGACTGTGCTCGGTCTAGAGGCGCAGGGGTTCGGGTGCCTGTCCTGTCGCCTGCGAGCCCGCATGGACAGGGCGATCCGCGCCAGGGGTTGCGCTGGGGGTCGCCCGATCATGCGTCCCTGAGACGACTTCGGCCGCGCCTCCCGACACGCGTGAAGGATCGGATAAGCGGCCGCGCGCAGGGTGTCGCGCAACTCTGCGCCTGCCGATGCGAGAAGGGCTTCCCGAACGCGAGAGGACGGACGACATGAAGCGCATGGGCAGACCCCTCATCGTCGGCGCCATCGTCGTGGGCGGACTGAGCGTCGCCGCAGCGAGCGCGTCCGCCTCCCCCCGCCGTCAGGCTTCGCTTCGACAAGCGGGCCCTCGCCAGCGCGCACCGCATCGACTGAATCCGGGACTCTCCGCTCTGGACCGAGCGGACGCGCTCGCCCGCATAGGTGTGCTGGGATAGGTAGGCGAGCAAGTCCGCTCGAGGCTCGCCTGGCCGTCCATCCGTCGTGCGCGCGACGGATGACGCCTCAAGACCTGCGACACAACGGCGAACCCCCTGGGGTGCGCCGGGTCGAGCCTAACCCGGAGAGCCCAGCGCCATACGGGTTCTCACGATGCCCCCGGCAGAAATCGAACCTGCGACACCAGGCTTCGGAAGCGTGCTCGCCGTCAGCTGTGTCACGCAGCGCCTCGCGGATTCCGGTAGGGCCCGTCAACCGCCGGCGCTGGTCGATGCGGGCAGTCGATGGCCCACGCCTCGCCCGGCGCGGCGCTGAGCGCAGCCGAGCCCTCGCGCCGGAGGTCGAGCCCGCGCGCCCCAGCCCCGGGGCGCGCGGCTCCTGGCGCAGCTCCTACCCCAGGGCGGAGG
Source organism: Miltoncostaeaceae bacterium (assembly GCA_963834875.1). Taxonomy (GTDB): domain Bacteria; phylum Actinomycetota; class Thermoleophilia; order Miltoncostaeales; family Miltoncostaeaceae; genus DATAGF01. Next base: position 236,139 of record CAWIDG010000033.1, on the reverse strand, counting down.
CGATGATCCAGACGACCGGAATCAGGAGCACGGCCACCGCGACGACCGCGGCCGCGGTGCCCATGCGGCGGCCGCCCGTGGTTGCCGCGGGGTCGCGCCGGGCCTGCAGCCCGAGGACGAGGCCGGCCAGGGCGAGGGGGACGCCGATGACGATCCCCCCGGCGGCGAACCAGTCCCATGGGAGGAGGCTCCCGGGCAGGGAGAGGATGGCGAGGGCGAGGGCGAGGTGGGGCGCGCCGAGGCGGCGGGGGGGCGAGACGTCGATGTGGCGGGTGCTCGTGCTCATGGCTCCTCCGTGGTCGTGGTCGAACCGTCGGAGCGATCCTCCCGGCGCCCGGCCCGGGCGGCATCGTGGCGGGCGCGGGACCGGGCTACGTGGTGGCGCGGAGACCGGGCCCCGCGTCGGCGCGCAGAAAGGCGAGGACGGCCAGCACCCGCCGGTGATCCTCGTCCGAGGCCGGCAGGCCGAGCTTTCCGAGGATGCTGCGCACGTGGGTCTCGACGGTGCGGTCGGTGAGCCACAGGCGCCGCGCGATGCCCGCGTTGGTGCGGCCCTCGGCCATCAGGGCCAGCACCTCGCGCTCGCGCGGGCTGAGCGCGGCGAGGGGATCGTCGCGGCGGCCGGCCACGAGCGCCGCCACCACCTCCGGGTCGAGGGCCGACCCGCCGGCGGCCACGCGCCGCAGCGCATCGAGGAAGTCGTTGACGTCGAGGACGCGGTCCTTCAGGAGGTAGCCGAAGCCGCCGGCGGCGACGAGGTCGAGCGAGTGACGCGTCTCGACGTGCTGCGACAGCAACATCACCGCGACGCCCGGGTGCCGGCTCCGGATCTCGGCCGCGGCCCGGGCCCCGTCGTCCTCGTTTCTCGGCGGCATCCGGATGTCGACCACGGCCAGGTCCGGGGCCTCGCGGGCGACGGCCTCGATCAGCGTCGGGGCGTCGCCGACGGCGGCGGCGACCTCGTGCCCGGCGTCGCGCAACAGCAGCGCCAGCCCCTCACGGAAGAGGGCCGAGTCCTCGCCGATCACGATCCGCACGGGAGCACCACCTCCAGCCGAGTGCCGGCGCCGGGCGGGCTGTCGACGGTCATCGCGCCGCCGTGGGCGGCGACCCGGTCGGCGAGGCCCGCGAGCCCGCCGCTGGCGGTGGCGGCCGCCCCGCCACAGCCGTCGTCGGCGATGGTCACGACGAGCCCGCCGTCGAGGCGCTCCGCGCGCACGTCCACCCGGGTCGCGTCGGCGTGCTTCACCGCGTTGGCCACCGCCTCCAGCACGACGTAGTAGGCGGCGGTCTCGATCTCGGGTGGAAGGCCCTCCGGCGGCCCCTCCACCCCGACCGGCAGCGGGCTACGGCGGGCCAGGTCGGCGAGGGCCGGCCCGAGCCCGCCGTCGAGGGCGCTGGGACGCAGGCCCCGGGCGATCTCGCGCAGGCCCGCGACCGCCTCGGCCAGCTCGTCCACGGCGCCGTCGAGGCTGCGCACGACCTCGGGATCGGCGCCCGGGCGCCGCTGCACCCGCCGGAGGGCCATACCGAGGGCCACCAGGCGCTGCTGGGCGCCGTCGTGCAGGTCGCGCTCGAGCCGCCGGCGCTCCTCATAGCCGGCGCGGACGATCCGCGTCCGGCTCTCCTCGACCTCCTCGAGCTGGCGGCGCAGCTCGCAGCGCAGCCGGGCCACCTCGACCGGCAGCGCCGCGGCGCGGACGACGTCGGCCAATAGGCCGGGGCGCTCCAGGAGACGGTCGGCGTGGACGATCAGGCCGAGCGGAGCCGACCCGCGCCCGACGCCGGTCACCGTGCGCCCCCCGCCGGCAGCGGGCGCATCGCGCACGACCCCGGCCAGGTCGGCGTGCACGCCGTGCTCGGGCAGCCACACGAGCAGGCGCAGGCCCGGGTCGCCGAGCGTCTCCCGCAGCACGGCCTCGATGTCCTCGGGCTCGGCGGTGCCGTCGCGGAGGCGCGCCGCGAAGGCCTCGACGCGCGCCACGGCGCTCGTCCGGTCGCGATCGAAGCGCCGGTCGACCACGCGCTGCAGCCGCCGCCGCAGCGGGTCGAACGCGAGCGCGGCGGCGGCAGCCGCGGCGGCGGCGCCCGCGGTCGAGCCGCCGCCGAGCGGCACCGCGACGACCAGCGCGATGGCGATCACGCCGGCCGCGAGCACGACGGACATCGCCAGCCACGCGATGGTCCGGCTGATGACGCGGTTGACGTCGTACAGGCCGTGGCGAAGCATCGCGACCGCCACCCCGCCGGTCAGCGCCAGGTAGGCCGCGATGAACGAGACCAGCGTCACAGGCCCCGTCCCGTCGCTCACCATCCCCTCGGCGATCCCCGCGACGAGCGCGACGGGCAGGAGGATGGCCGCGGCTGCGAGCCACTTGATCTGGATCCGCTCGACCCCGCGGGAGCGGCGGAAGCGGACGATCATGGCCGTCGCGCCGAGCGCCACGGCCGCCAGCAGTGCGCTCAGGCCGAGGGCGGTGAGGGCGGCGTCCACGCCGTCCGGAAGGGCGGGCAGCGGGCGGGCGACGTCCGCGTAGGGAGCGTCGAACGGCTCGTCGCGGAACGCCCCGATGACGGCCACCAGCACCGGAGCACCGACTGCCAGCCACACGGCCCAGCGCCAGCGCGGCCCCGGCGGCCGGCCGTCGGGGAAGAGCAGCAGCAGCAGCGCCAGCAGCCCGAAGACCGGGATCCAGTCGCTGTTGTAGAAGAGCGCGGCCCACCCGGCACCGGCGACGTGGCCATCGACCGCGGCGCCGGCCCAGGCGTCGAAGGCCACGTCGAGCGCCGGCATCAGGCCGAGACCGGCAACGATCGGCCCCACCGCATTCGCAGGCCGCCTGCGCGCGATCGCCACGCCGGCCACCAGCGCCGGGATCGAGAACGCGGCGAAGCCGAGGGCGGCGAACGCCGAACTCGCGGGTTCGTCGTCGATGCCCCGCAGCACGAGCGCGGCCCCGAACGCGGCTCCGGCGAGGGCCGCGCAGGTCCAGGCCGCGACGGGTGGCCAGCGCACGGCGCGATCATCCCACCGCGCCGGCCCTCCCGGGATCCGTGCCACCACCGATCCCGGGAGGCGGTGCTCTGACGGCGATGCCCCCGGCAGGAGTCGAACCTGCGACACCGGGTTTAGGGAGCCGGCGAAGCTCGCGGCGGTCGGATAGGTCCGGCGAGCCCTCGCCGCGGCCCACCGCACCCAGCGCGGCGGCCGCCCGACGCCCAGCGTCACGACGGCTCTCCCGCCTGACCCCCGCGCGCCCGGCGGGGAATACGACGCCGGGCGCGGCGTCCTCCCAGGTACGAACCGGGGCGACCCAGCGAATGAGGAGGAGCCGTGAGGCACGGCAGGCAGGACATCCACGCGAACGACGGCGACGGCGCCCCGAGGGGTCTGCTCGCCCGGCTCAGCTACTCGAAGGTCGTCGCCACCCTGGCGCTGTTCGTCGCGCTGGGCGGCACGGCGACGGCCGCGACACTGGCGCGCGACAGCGTCGGCGCGCCGCAGATCAAGACCGACGCGGTCCGCTCGCCGGAGATCCAGGCCGACGCGGTGCGCAGCCCGGAGATCCGCGCGGACGCGGTCCGCAGCTCGGAGATCCAGGACGACGCCGTGCGCCCCGGAGATCCAGGCGACGCCGTGCGCTCGGAGATCCAGGACGACGCGGTGCGGAGCTCGGAGATCCAGGCCGATGCCGTCCGCAGCTCCGAGATCCAGGACGAGAGCATCCGCCTCGCCGACATCGCGCCGGACGCCGAGACGGCCCTCGAGGCCCGGGTGCGGCTGGCGACGACGGAGAACGAGCACGTCCCCACCTGCACCCTGGCCCTCGCGTCCTGCCCCAACCTGCTGTCGGTCGTGCTGCCGGCGGACAACTGGCTGGTGCAGGCCAAGTTCACCATGCGCAACAACGGGAACCCGGCGATCCAGGGCGCCACCTGCGGGCTCGTCCAGGACAGCGCCACCACGCTCGACGATGTGCAGGTCGAGGGGCTGGACGTGCGCGGTTCGCTCGGCAGCACCGACGCCGCCGCGCTGACCGGGGTGCTCACCGACGCCCCGGCCGACACGAGGATCGCGCTGCGGTGCAATGCGGACTTCGACGAGCACCTCGACGTGGACGACGTCGTGATCACGGCCGTCGAGGTGGGCACGGTCACCGGGTAGCGCGTTGCACGATCACGCCATGCAGGGATGCTGCGCGGGAGCGTCCCTGCATGGCGCGCGAGGAGGACGGCCGATAACGGTCGCGTCGAGTACGGCGAAGTGTCCGGCCCGCATCCGCGACCCCTGCCGGAACCGAAGCGGCACGGGAAGGGCGATGCCCCCGGCAGGAGTCGAACCTGCGACACCAGGTTTAGGAAACGTGGTCGCGGCCTCGCCAGAGCACGCCGCCCCTCGCCCGTTGCCCCGGCTGATGGGTTTCCCGCGCACGGAGGCGGTAGAGCCCGAGCGCTGGCGAGGCCGAGCGTGTTGCGCCGCTGTTGCGTCCATAGCTGGCCGCCGCGTGCGTCCGGCCCACCAGGAGGTCAGCCCCGGGCGACGCTCAGGACCCGCGTCTCCAGGTAGTCGTCCAGGGCGCCGGGGCCCCCAGCCTGCCCGAAGCCCGACTGCTTGACGCCGCAGAAGGGGGCGGCCGCCGAGGACACGCGGCCGCGGTTGACGGCGACCATCCCGACCTCCAGGGCGTCGCCCACCCGCAGGGCGGCGTCGAGGTCGCGCGTGTAGAGGTAGGCGGCCAGGCCGTGCTCGCTCCGGTTGGCCTGCTCGATCGCGTCGGCCTCGCCGTCGAACGATCCGGATCGGGGCGATCGGCCCGAAGATCTCCTCGCCCATCACGCGGGCCTCGTCGGGCACGTCGGTCAGCACGACCGGCGCGAAGTAGTGCCCCGGGCCGGCGAGAGCGCCGCCGGCGAGGGCGACCGTCGCGCCGCAGGCGATCGCGTCGTCCACCAGCTCGACCAGGCGGCGGCGCTGGCGCTCGCCGATCATGGGGCCGAGCTGGACGCCGGCTTCGGTGCCGCGCCCGACCTCGAGCTCGGCCAGCCGCTCGGCCAGGCGCTCAGTGAACTCGCCCGCCACCTCGCGGTCCACGTAGAAGCGGTTGGCCGCGGTGCAGGCCTCGCCGCCGTTGCGCATCTTCGCGGCCACCGCGCCGGCGACTGCGGCGTCGAGGTCGGCGTCGGCGAGGACGATGAAGGGGGCCTGGCCGCCGAGCTCGACGCTCAGGCGCAGGACCTGGTCGGCCGAGCGGGCGATCAGGTGGCGCCCGACGGCCGTCGACCCGGTGAACGTCAGCTTGCGAAGGCGCCCGTCGGCCAGCAGTGGATCGGTGGCGCCATCCTCGGAGGAGACGACCACGTTGAGCGCGCCGGCCGGGAGGCCCGCCTGCTGGAGGATCCCGGCGAGCGCGAGGGCCGACTGGGGCGTGAGCGCCGAGGGGCGCAGGATCACGGTGCAGCCGGCCGCCAGCGCGGCGGCGACGCCGCGGGCGGGGACTGCGAGGGGGAAGTTCCAGGGCGTGACGATCAGGCACGGGCCCACGGGGCGACGGCGCACCATCACGTGGGTCGAGCCGTCGGGGCCCTCCGAGCAGGTCCCGGCCACCCGCACGGCCTCCTCGGCGCACCACTCGAGGTACTCGCGGGCGAAAGCGACCTCGTCGGCCGACTCGGCCAGCGGCTTGCCCATCTCGAGCGTGATCAGCATCGCGAGCGTGTCGGACCGGCGCTCCAGCTCGTCGGCGGCGCGCCGCAGGACACGGGCCCGATCGCGGGCCGGCGTCGCCGCCCAGCCCGCCTGCGCGGCGTGCGCGGCCTCGAGCGCGTCGAGCGCGTCGGCCGTGCCGGCGTCGGCGACGACGCAGAGCGCCTCGCCCGTCGAGGGGTCCTCGACGGCCAGGGTGCGGCCCGAGCGCGCCGGCCGCCAGCGGCCGGCCACCAGCAGCTCCTTGGGGCACTCGGCGACGGCGGCCCACTCGGCCAGGGCGCCCTCGGGCCTCGCGGGCCCGGCCAGCAGGTGGGGCGAGCGTGCTCAACGCCCGCCTCCCGGAGCCTGGTCGGGCAGACGCTCGACGGAGATCCGGACGCGGCCGACCTGGCCCACGCCGAAGGCCTCGTCGCAGAGGCCCAGTTGGTCGCGGACGACGTCGGCGAGGTCGCGCTGGGCGGGCGAGAAGTAGCCGAGCACCAGGCGGCGCTCGCCGGTCAGGATCACGAGGTCGCCCTCGATGACGATCGGGGGCTCATCGGGGTCTCCTCGCTGTGTGACTCGACGGTGCGGCCGGCGCGCTCGATCCGGGTCAGGAGCGCGTCCGCGGCCAGCCCGTCGAGGAAGCGGCGGCGGCTGGCTTGGAACGACGCGAAGTCGGTGGGGGTTCCATCCGATGTCTCGAACATGGCCTCACGCTAGGGCCGCCCCTCGCCGTGGCCATCCCAAGGTCTTGCTATTCGGCCTCCGGACGGCTTGCCATGTCGGGCGCGATCAACCCCCGCTCGCCCCCCAGCCGGACCGCCGCCGCGCGGTTGCTCGACGCCCAGCTTGCGGAAGACGTTGGCCACGTGCCGGATCGCCGTGTGCTCGCTGATCACCAGGCGCTCGGCGATCTGGCGGTTGGTGAGCCCCTCGGCCACCAGGCCGAGCACCTCCAGCTCGCGGGCCGACAGGCCGCCGGCGCCGGTGCCCGCCCTGCTCGGGGCGCGCTCCCCGAGGCGCCGCAGGGTCTCGTCGGCCCGGCGCACCCAGCCCTCGCATCCCAGCTCGCGCGAAGCGCTCGCGCGCAGCGCGCACCAGGTCCACCGCCGCCGCCCGCCCGCCCTCCGCGCCCGCGGCGATCCCAGCGGCCACCATCCGGTCCGTCGCGGCGACGAACGTCCATCCGTGCGCCTCGGTGCCCAGCGCCGCCGCCTCGACGTCCAGGGCGGCGCGCGCGGGTGCGTCCATGAGATCGAGCAGGGCGGCGCAGTAGCGAAGCTGCGGGTGGTCGGCGAGGAGGCCGCGGCCCCAGGCCACCAGGCGCCGCGCCGAATCGAGGTCGCCCGCCGCCACAAGCACCTGGACCTTCGGGGGCACCACCTCCAGCTCCGCCGCGCCGCGCTCGATGAGCTCGAGGCAGCGCTGGAAGGACGACTCCAGCAGCGTGCGGGCCCCGGAGGGGTCGCCCGGCCAGCAGGCGGGCGACCGCGGCCGCGTCGTGCGAGTAGTCAGCGAGGCGCGTCCACGCGGTGGACATCGCGTCCTCGGCGAGGGCGAGCCGGGCGGCCTCCGCTCCGGCGAGATCGGCCGCGATCGACGAGCAGGTCGGCGCGCGCCTCGGCCGATATCCAGCGCGGGTACGGGTCCGGCTCCTCCGGGTCGAGCAGTGCCTCGGCGTCCGCGATCAGCCGCTCGGTCCGCTCCCGATCGCCGGCGCGCACGCTCATCCAGGTCTGACAGGCAACGTACTCCGCCTGCACGGCGTGGAGCCCGTGCCGGGCGACGAGCTCGGCGGCGGCGCCGATGAGCACGGTCGCCTCGGACGCCGGGATGAGCAGCAGGTTGCTGGTCGCGAGCAGGTGGTTGGCGCGCGCAGCGCTCACGTCGTCGTGGTGCTCGAGGGCCAGTTGCGCGGCCTCCTCGAGCAACCCGCGCCCGGCGACGCGGTCGCACTGCCAGAGCCGGATCATCCCGAGCGTCGCCAGCAGGCTGATCCGGTCGCGGGCCTCCTCGGCCGTCGTCGCGTGCGGGACGAGCGCGAGCCCCCCCTCGGCAGCGCGCACGGCGGGGCCGGCGAGCTGCTCGGACGCCAGCGTCCTGGCCTGCGCCGCGAGCGCGGTGCGCAACCCCCGCGGGTCGCCGGTGCTCCGCAGCTCCGCGATCGCCTCCTCCCACTCGTCGAGCGACGACGCCCGTCCACGAACCACCCCGCCGTCGGCGAGGAGAGCGCGGCAGAGCGCGGCCTCCGCCGCGACGCCGAGCTCCTGGTGCGCGTCACGGGCCAGCTCCAGCAGCTCGACGGCCCGTGTGCTCGCCGCGCGCCGCATGGCGTGCGCATGCGCCCGCACGCCATCAGCAGCTCGGCGCGCAGCTCGAGCCCGTCGGCCTCGCTCCACAGCGACAGCGCCCGATCGAGGTGGTCGACGGCCTCCTCGACGGCGCCGAGCTCCTCGGCCCCGGCCGCGGCGGCGCGTGAGTGCCGAAGCGCCCGCGCCCGATCGCCGGCCGCGATCGCCTGGCGTGCCAGCTCGGCGGCCGCCACCGCGATCTCCCCGTCGGCCACCATCGCCTCGGCGGCCGCGAGGATGCGGGCGTGGCGGCCCTGGCGCAGGGCGGCGAGGCCCTCCTGGCCGAGCGCCTCGTGGACCAGCGCGTGACGGAAGGCGAGCCGCTGCCCCGAGGCGTCGTCGGGAGGCTCCACGATCATGCCCGCGCCGGCCAGCCCCGCCATGGCCCGCAACACCTCATCGCGGGAGGCGCCGGAGGCGCGCACCAGCAGCCTCAGGTCGAAGCGCTCGCCGATGGCCGCCGCCCAAGCGAGCATCTCGCGCTCCTCCGGCGCAAGGCGGGCGGCGCGGGCCCGGATCGAGTCGGCCAGCGTCCAGGGCAGCTCGACCGCGCCGGTGCCCCTGCGCCGGCCCGTGGCCGGGTCGAGCCAACCCGACTCGACGGCCGCGCGCGCCAGCTCCTCGAGCGCGAACGGGTTGCCGCCCGCCAGGCGCAACAGCTCGGCCCGGACCTCGGGAGCCGGCTCGCGCCCGAGCACCTCCGACAGCATCGCGGCGGCCGCCTCGGGGGCCAGCGGCTCCAGGGCGAGCTCCTCGAGCAGGCGGTCGCGGCGCAGCTCGGCGCGCATCGCGGCGAGGGCGGCGGCGGCGGCGTTGACCTCGGGCCGGAAGGTCACCAGCAGGGCCACTGGCGAGCCCCGCAGCGCGCGGGCGACGAAAGGCACCAATGAGAGGCTGGTGGCGTCGGCCCAGTGCAGGTCCTCGAGCACGACCAGGGACCCACGGGAGCCGGCAAGCTCGCGCAGGTAGCGCGCGGCGGCCTCGAAGGTGGCGCCCAGGTTGCCCGCCTCGACCGCGCTGGCGCCGAGCTCGGGCAGCAGCTGGGCGGGGAAGCCGGCGGCCAGGGGATCGCGCGAGCGCGGCGTCAGGCCCTCGCGCCCGGCGGCCCGAACCAGGTCGCGGAAGACGACCAGCGGCTCGGCCAGCCCGAGCAGGGCCCGTCCCTCAACCACGACCTGCCGCGCCTCACGCGCACGCTCGCCAGTCCAGGCGGCCATGCGCGACTTGCCGATCCCGGCCTCCCCCACCAGCGCCAACGGCCCGCCCTGCTCCGAGGCCACCAGCGCCGTCAGCGCGTCCTGGACCGCGCCGCGGCCGTGGATCCTCTGGGCCAGCAGTGGAGCGGCGTGGCTCTGGACCCCCATCGTGGGCCGAGGCTATTTCAGGCTGGGCCGGGGGTCAGCCCCGCAGAGCCGCCTGGCGCCCGATGCCCCCGGCAGGAGTCGAACCTGCGACACCAGGTTTAGGAAGCTTGGCCGATCTTTCCTGAGATCCCTCTCGCCAAACGGGATCAGGGAATCCGCTTTCGCTCCCCCATGGTCTCCCCCATGGCGACGTCCATCCCCAGCTCCTCGAATGCGCCGGCGGCGAGGTCGAGCTGAGAGTCGTTGAGGAGGTGGGCGTAGACCTCCGCAGTCACCTGGGGATTGACGTGGCCGAGCTGACGCGAAACCACGATCAGGGGGACGTCGTGGGCGAGCATGATGCTCGCGGCCGTGTGACGGAGGCCGTGGAACGTCACCAGCGGCCGCCCCCCATCGTTGACCAGCCCCGACTTGATCGCCGCTCTGGCGAGCGCCTGGGTCGGGGTACCAGCGTCCATCGGCTCACCGCGACGCCCAGGCCAGACGTGCCCGGAAGCGTCGGCCCCACCCTCGACGACGCTCTCCGAGTACCACTCGGCCAGGCGTGCAGCGAACGCGTGTGAAATCGCGACGCGGCGAGCGCGGCGTCCTTTGGCGGTCTTCACGCCCTTCGTCGGTCTGCCGTCCGGCCCTGTCGCCTGCCAGACGCTGCGGCGTACCTCGAGGCGTCGCTCAACGAGATTCACGTCCGGCCAGCGCAGGCCGATCACCTCACCCCGCCGGAGCCCGGTCTCGGCGGCGGCACGGAGCATCGTCTCCACGCGGAGGCGGGTCGTGCCCAGCGTCAGCAGCGCGTTGACCTGGGCGGGGTCGAGGACGCGCTCGACGGCCTGGATCTCCTGCGTCGGCGGTGGCGGCAGGCGAAGACCCTTCGCAGGATTACTCGCCAAACGTTCCCACTCGACGGCGGCGCTGAGGATGACCCGCAGGGCCGCCACCGCACCGACGACCATTCGGCGGCTCGATGCGACTCGGCGAAGCCCCACGAGCCAGAGTTCGATTCGCTCGCGCGTGATGTCGCCGAGCGCGAGCCCACCGAGCTCTGGAGACACCCGAAGGCGGTAGGCGCGCTCGGTCGTCGCAATCGTGTGAGGCTCGAGGACGGCGGCCCTCGCCCGAAGGTACTGGCCCGCAAACTCATCGAGCGTCTCCGCACCGTGGTCGCTCGTCTGCGGCGAAGAAGCGGCGGGTCGGCCTGCGGCGAGCCGACGGCGCCTTTCCTGTCGCGCCTCGCGCGCGCTACCGATGAAGGTCACAGAGCGCGTCCGGCCGGGTCGTTCGCCCGGGACCTGAAGCTCGTAGGGACAGGTGCACCGCCGCCCCGTCCTGTGATCGCTGCTCGACGGACAGGCCACGCGGTGTGCTCGATACAGGCCGGGCTCGATCTTCTCGCGCCACCCGCGGCGCGAGGCCTTGGTCATCGGAACCTCCGAGACGGAACGGGCGCCGACCCTATCGCCGCCGCATGCACAGAGGTCAAGCTGGCCCGGAAGCGCTTTCTCGCGCAATGCGCTCATGCCGCCCGCGAGGAGTCGTCGCCCCGCCACCACCCGGGCTCGAGTGGGCGCCGGGCGACTCGCCGGCGGGCGATCGCCGGGGTGGAGTGGCCCGCGCCGCGACGATCGCGACGCTGACGCTCCTCGAAGTCCAGGAGATCGGAGAGGCGGACGAACAGCCCCGCGCCGACCTTGAAGCCGCCGGCGGCGTCCATCACGCGACGCGCCGCGCGCCGGTCCCGCAGCCGATAGCGCGTCATGACCTCAGCCACCGTCAGAAGGTCCGAGTCTCGACGCCCATGCTCCATGGATCGAGAACTGTTGACAGCCCTACTTGGCTCCCCCGCGATGTCCGGAGCCGACATCAGATAGGCGCTCGGCGACTTCGGCACCGGACCGCCGAGCCCTCGAACTGAACCGCCTCACACACTGGCATCCAGATGCACAAAGGGGCCAACCGCCGCCCTGGCGGCTTTATCGGGCGGAGGTCGCCGCCCGTGCTCAGCATCGGAAAGCTCGGATCAGGCAGCGAGGACTACTACCTCTCTGCAGTAGCCGCCGGCCGCGAGGACTACTACCTGCGCGCCGACGAGGCGCCCGGGCGCTGGCTGGCCGACGGCGGCCTCGATCTGTCGGGCGAGGTCGGCGCGCCCGAGCTTCGCGCGCTGCTTGCCGGCCGCGATCCTCGCCACGACTCCCAGCTGGTGCGGGGCCCGGCCGGCGGGCGGGCGCGCACGCCCGGCTTTGACCTCACCTTCAGCGCGCCCAAGTCGGTGTCGCTGCTGTTCGCCCTCGGCGATCCCGAGCAGCGGGCGGCGGCGATCGGCGCCCACGAGCGCGCCGTGCAGGCGGCGATCGGCTACCTCGAGGACCACGCCGCCTTCCTGCGCCGCGGCCACAACGGGGCCGAGCGCGTGCCCGCCCTCGGGCTGGTCGCCGCGGGCTTTCGCCACCGCGCCTCGCGCGCCGGCGACCCGGCCCTTCACACCCACGTGCTGGTGGCCAACATCGCCCAGGACGCCGAGGGCCGCTTCGGGGCATTGGACTCGCGGGCGATCTACCGCAACGCCAAGAGCGCCGGCTACGTCTACCAAGCAGGAGCTGCGCCACCAGCTGACGCACGGACCTCGGCGTCGAGTGGGGCCCGGTCATGCAAGGGCGCCGCCGAGATCGCCGGCTTCCCGCCCGAGGTCCTAGCCGCCTTCAGCCGCCGCCGGGCCGAGATCGAGCAGCGCCTTGTCGAGCGCGGGCGAGTCGGGCCGTCGCGCCGCCGAGGTGGCGGCGCTCGATACGCGCGCCGCCAAGGACTACTCGGTGCGCGGGGAGGACCTGGTCGCCGACTGGCGCGCGCGAGCGCAGTGAGCTCGGCTTCGGGCCGCGCGAGCTGGAGGCGACGCTCTGGCGCGCACAGGTGCGCGAGCCCGACCCGGGCCGAGCTCGCGCCGCTCTTCGACGCGCTCGGGAGCCCGGAGGGGCTCACCGCACATCAGCCGACCTTCACGCGCCAGGATGCGCTGCGCGAGCTGTGCGCGCGCGCCGGCCCGATGTGGGGGGCCGGCGCGCTGGGCGAGGCGGCCGACCTGTTCCTGGCATCCGAGCACGCGGTGCTGCTCGCGCCCGACGAGGCCCATGCCCCGGCGCGCTACTCGACACCCGAGCTGCTGGCGACCGAGCGTGAGCTGCTGCAGGGAGCCATCGAGCGCCAGCGCGAGGGCGCCGGGCTGGTGGAGGAGCGCACGATCGAGGCGGTGCTCGCCGGCCGGCCCGAGCTGTCGCACGAGCAGGCGGCGATGGTGCGCGGCCTCGCCGGAAGCGGCGACGGCCTGCAGGTCGTGCTGGGGCGAGCGGGCTCGGGCAAGACCCACGCGCCTGCAGCCGGCGCGCGAGGCCTGGGAGCGGCCGGCTACGACGTGACCGGCGCGGCCCTGGCCGCGCGGGCGGCCACGGAGCTGAGGCCGGCTCGGGGATCCCCTCGCGCACGCTGGCGCGGCTGCTGCTCGACGCGCGCGATCTCGAGCGCTCGCCGCTGCACGCGATGAGCGTGGTCGTGCTCGATGAGGCCGGCATGGTGGGCACGCGCGACCTGGCCGAGCTGGCGCGCCATGCCCATGAGGCCGGCGCCAAGCTGGTGCTGGTCGGAGACGACGCCCAGTTGTCCGAGATCGCCGCCGGCGGATCCTTCCGGGCGCTGGCGCAGAGCCTGGGCGCGATCGAGCTGACCGACAACCGACGCCAGGAGCGCGGCTGGGAGCACCAGGCCCTGGTGGCGATCCGGGAGGGCCGGGCCCGCGAGGCCATCGATGCATACCTGGCCCACGGGCGCATCCACGTCGCTCCCGGAGCCGAGGCGGCGCGGCGCGAGCTGGTGGCCGACTGGTTCGCCGCCCACCGACAGGGCCACGAGGCCCTGATGATCGCCCCGCGCCTGACGGACGCCGCCGAGCTCTCGCGCGCCGCGCGGGGGCTGCTGGTGGCTGCGGGCGAGGTCGGAGGGCCCGAGCGCCAGCTTGCCCTGCGGGCCGGTCGCCGCCGGCGAGCGGGTGATGGCGCTGCGCAACGATCCGCACCTCGGGGTCCAGAACGGGATGCGCGCCACCGTGCTCGGCCTGGCGCGCGAGGGCGGCCTCCGGATCGTGAGCGACGCCGGCGCCATGCTCGAGCTGTCGCCCGACCTACCTGGCAAATGGCCACCTGGCCTACGGCTACGCCATCACCGCCCACAAGGCCCAGGGAATGAGCGTCGATCACGCCTTCGTGCTCGGCTCAGCCGGCCTCGACAGGGAGTGGGGCTACACGGCCCTGTCACGCGCGCGGGCCGGGTCGCACCTGTACCTGTCGGCCGACGGACCCGAGCGCGGCCGCGAGGGCGACGAGCTCGGCGGCCGCCACGTCGACGCGGCCGACGATGCACTGCGCCGGCTCGAGCGCGACCTGGCGCGAGACGGACGTCAGGAGGCCGCGACGCGTTGGATCGAGCGCGAGCCGCTGGGGCGCGAGCGAGCTCTGGGACGGGACGGTTGACGAGCGGGCCCATCTCAGCGACCTCGGATCGCGGTGCGTGTCGGCGACGGGCCTGATCGAATGCCTGGTGCCAGAACCCCCTGCTGTGCGCATTGGCTGAGTACACCTGTGGAAAGCGCGGGACGCCCGAATGGGCGGTCGCCCCTGGAGCGAGGCTGGACGACGCTCTACCTGGTCTTCGGCCTCAAGGCGTGCAGGGAGTTCGACACCTTTGGTCGGGGTGTCGCGAAAGCGGCGTGCACGGGGCGCGTAGCCCGCTTGGATCAGGCCAGGAGCTCGCGGACGCGTGGGATTACTTTGGTCCCGTAAAGCTCGATGTTGGTCATGAGTGCGTGATGGGAGAGACCCCCCATGCCGTATTTCAGATCGAAGCGGGTCGCGCCGAGAGTGATGAGATTCCTCGCGATCTTCTGCGCGACGGTTTCTGGTGATCCGACGTAGAGCGCCCCCTGTGGCCCGACCTCACGCATGAAGGACTCCTCGGTCGGGATCGCGAATCCGCGGGTCTTGCTGACGTGGCGGATGACCTCCAGGTAGCGCGGCCAGAAGGCCTCGCGGGCCTCCTCGTCGGTGGCGGCGACGTGACCGGGCGAGTGCACTCCGACCGGGTCGGGCGGGCTGCCCCATGCTCTCGAGGGCCTGGCGGAAGAGCTCGGAGAAAGGTGCAAACCGCGCCGGGGACCCGCCGATGATCGCGAGCATCAGCGAGAAGCCATACCGCGCGGCGCGCAGGACCGACTCGGGGCTGCCACCGACGCCGATCCACACCGGGAAGGGTCCTGACTCGGTGTGCGGCACGACGTCCTGGTTGGTGAGCGGGGGCCGGGTCGTGCCGCGCCAGGTGACCGGCCCGCCCTTGAGCAGCTCGGCGAAGAGGTTGGTCTTCTCCTCGAAGAGGTCCTCGTAGTCGGCGAGGTCGTAACCGAACAGCGGGAACGAGTCGATGCTGGAGCCCCGCCCGAGGATGACCTCCGCCCGGCCGCCGGAGATGGCGTCGAGCGTGGAGTAGCGCTGAAAGACGCGGACCGGATCGTCCGAGCTCAGCACGGTGACCGCCGACCCGACGCGGATCCGGGTCGTGCGCGCCGCGACCGCCGCGAGCACCACGTCGGCGGCGGACAACGGGAAGTCATCGGTGTGGTGCTCGCCGATCCCGAAGAAGTCGATGCCGACCTCGTCCGCGAGGACACCTTGCTCGACGAGGTTCCGGATCGTCTGTGCGTGCGACAGCGGGCGGTCGTCCTCGTCGTGGGTGACGTCGCCGAACGTGTCAAGGCCGAAGACGAGTGGGAACTGCCCAGGGCTCCCATCGGAATCGCCCGCGGCTTCTGAAGGTGATGTGGTCACGTCGAGTCTCTCCCGCGGGTGTGAAGGTTCGGGGATTGGAGGGCGGCTGGTCTCTGCGGCCTGGGCGCGCACGGCTCGTTCGAACTCGGGTCGGCGCAGCGAAACGCCGAACACCGGGCCGCCGGGCTCGAGGAGGCGGCCGGCGCTCAGGCTGTCCAGGCGGACGCTGTCGTAGCCGATCCGCTCGATGACCTCCGCGACGACGTCCACCGCACCTGGCTCGTCGCTCGCGACGCCGAGAGCGCGGCGTTCAGGCGAGCC
This sequence comes from Miltoncostaeaceae bacterium, assembly GCA_963834875.1. GTDB lineage: Bacteria > Actinomycetota > Thermoleophilia > Miltoncostaeales > Miltoncostaeaceae > DATAGF01. Next base: position 220,610 of record CAWIDG010000033.1, on the reverse strand, counting down.
CGGAGGTCGCCGTGCGTCGTCGAGCTCGTGGTAGCCGATGTGGTTGAGCGTCTTGACGACCCTCGACCGGTCCAGCCGATGCTGGACGATCTCGCTGCTCCCGTACTGCCGATCCTCGAAGATCTCCAGAACGCCATCGACAGGCGGCCAGTAGTTCATGGCGTCGACCACGACCTTGCCGGCCACCAAGGCGGGGTCGAAGGCCGCGAACCTGTGAGCCGGGATCGCCAGCACCACGACCTCGGCGTCGTCGACGGCGTCGGCTGCCCATCGCGGCTCGGCTCCCGGTGCCAGCACTCGGACGGCGAGCGCGATCCTCGCCGGGTCACCGGAGGCCGCGATCGTCACGTCGTAGCCCGCGGCGACCGCGACCCGTGCGATCACCGGGCCGACGTGCCCCGCACCGAGCACGGCGATCCGCTGGCGGCAGCAGGGGTTCTTCGGCGCCGGCTGCCCGCATCATGAGGATCAGTGTGGCGCCGGCGGGGCACACTCGCATCCGCCAGTGGCCAGTCGTCGCCGAGGTCGACACGCGGTGTAACGTCGGCGCTCGGCAGATGGCCCCGCACGCCCGCATCCGAGAACGCACGGCAGAGCTGACGGGTCGGCGCGGCGAGCTGGGCGTGCTCGACCGGCTCATCGAGGCGGTTCGCGCGGGTGAGAGCCGGGCGCTGGTGGTGCGCGGCGAGCCGGGCGTGGGCAAGACGGCGCTGCTGGACCACCTGGTCGCGCACGCCTCGGGCTACCGCGTGGCGCGGGCCGCGGGCATCCAGTCGGAGATGGAGCTCGCCTTTGCCGGGCTGCACCAGCTGTGCGCGCCGGCGCTTGATCGCCTCGAGCGCCTGCCGGCCCCCCAGCGCGATGCGTTGCGGACCGCGTTCGGGCTCAGTCTCGGGTCGGCGCCGGATCGCTTCCTGGTCGGCCTGGCCGTGCTCAACCTGCTCTCGGACGCGGCTGAGGAGCAGCCGCTGATCTGCGTGGTCGATGACGAGCAGTGGCTCGATCGCGCCTCGGCGCAGGTCCTGGCGTTCGTCGCGCGCCGCCTCGAGGCCGAATCGGTCGGCCTGGTCTTCGCGGCCCGCGTTCCCGGCGACGAGCTGGCGGGGTTGGCGGAGCTGGTGGTCGAGGGCCTGCCCGAGGCCGACGCGCGCGCGCTGCTCGACTCCGCGCTGGCCGGGCCGCTGGACGCGCGCGTCCGCGACCAGATCGTCGCCGAGACGCGCGGCAACCCGCTGGCGCTGCTGGAGCTGGTACGGGGGTTCACGCCGGCGGAGTTGGCCGGCGGCTTCGGGCTCTCCGGGGGGGCGCCGCTCTCGCGGAGCATCGAAGAGAGCTTCCGGCGCCGGCTCGACGCGCTTGCGCCCGCGACCCGGCGCCTGCTGCTGCTCGCGGCCGCCGATCCCACCGGGGAGCCGCCGCTGGTGTGGCGAGCGGCCGAGCGGCTCGGGATCGGGAGCGAGGCGGCGACGCCCGCGGTCGAGGCCGGACTGATCGAGTTTGACGTCCGCGTGCGCTTTCGTCACCCGCTGGTGCGCTCGGCGGCCTACCGGTCGGCGTCGCTTCAGGAGAGACAGGACGTGCACCGCGCCCTGGCGGAGGTCACCGATCCGCGAGATCGACCCCGACCGCCGCGCCTGGCACCGGGCCCACGCCGCGCCCGGGCCCGACGAGGAGATCGCCGCCGAGCTCGAGCGATCTGCCGACCGGGCCCAGGGGCGCGGGGGCCTGGCCGCGGCGGCCGCCTTCCTCGAGCGCGCGGCGATGCTGACGCCCGAGCCCGCCCGCCGTGCCGAGCGCCTGCTCGCGGCGGCCAGGGTCAAGCGCGACGCCGGCGCGCTCGACGCGGCGCTGGGGCTGCTGGTCGCGGTCGAGGCCGGCCCGCCCGACGCGCTGCGGACCGCCGAGGTGGAGCACCTGCGCGGGCAGATCGGGTTTGACCAGCGACGCGGCAGCGACGCATCTCGGCTGCTCGTCAGCGCGGCCAGGCGCCTCGAGCCGCTGAACGCCGACTCCGCGCGCGAGACGCACCTGGAGGCGCTCGAGGCCGCGATGTGGGTCGGCGACCCAGACATCCCCGGCGGCGTGCGGGAGGCGGCCAAGGCCGCGCGCGCCGCGCCCCCCGGCCCCGACCCGCCGCGGGTGGTCGACGTCCTGCTCGACGCGTTCGCGCTGCGGTTCACGGAGGGATACGCAGCCGCGGCGCCGGGGCTGACCCGAGCACTCGAGCTGCTGCTCGCCCTGAACGTCGCCGACGACAAAGTCGGCCGCTCGCTCTGGCTCGCCAGCGGAAGAGCCAGCGCCCTGATCGCCCCCGAGGTGTGGGACTTCGAGTCCTGGCACGCCCTGGCCGCTCGACAGGCACAGTTCGCCCGCGAAACGGGCGCGCTCGTGCACCTGCAGTTCGCGTTCAACCTCCTCGCCTGGATCCGCATCGTCGCCGGCGAGTTGGCCGCGGCGGCCCTGCTGCTCGAAGAGGATCGACTCGTCGCGGAGGCGACTGGGAACCCGCCGCTTGCGTATCCCGAGATGGTGCTCGCGGCCTGGCGCGGCCAGGAGGCAGAGGCGTCTGAGCTGATCGAGGCCACCTCGCAGGAGGCAGCGGCACGCGGCCTGGGCACGGTGGTCGACTACGCGAGCTACGCGAGCTCGGTGCTCGACAATGGCCTGGGTCGTCACGAGGCCGCGCGCGACGCCGCCTGGCGGGCATTCGAGCGCGACCACATGGGGTACGGGCCCTTTGTCGTGCCCGAGCTGGCCGAGGCGGCGTCCCGGACCGGCGACGAAGCGCTCGTCACGGCCGCACTCGAGTGGCTCACCGAACGCACGCGCGTGACCCCCACCGAGTGGGCGCTGGGGATCGAGGCGCGCGTGCGCGCCCTGCTGAGCGAGGGCGAGGTCGCCGAGCGCCTCTACCGCGAGGCGATCGAACGGCTCGGCCGCACCAGCGTCCGGACCGAGCTCGCCCGCACCCATCTGCTCTACGGCGAGTGGCTGCGACGCGAGCGCCGCCGCGTGGACGCGCGCGCGCAGCTGCGCACGGCCCACGAGTTGTTCGCCTCGATGGGCGTGGAGGCGTTCGCCGACCGGGCCCGCCGTGAGCTGCTGGCCACCGGCGAGACCGTCCGCAAACGCACGTTGGAGACGCGCGACGAGCTCACGGCTCAGGAGAGGCAGATCGCGCGGCTCGCCCGCGACGGGCTCTCGAACCCGGAGATCGGCGCCCGGCTGTTCATCAGCCCGCGCACCGTCCAGTACCACCTGCGCAAGGTCTTCGCCAAGCTCGACATCAGCTCGCGCAACCAGCTCGAGCGCGTCCTGCCCGGCGACCCGGCCAGCGTCCAGACGCTCTAGGTCCGGGCGACGTGCGGCAGGTCGCAGGCGCGGACGCTCAGAACATCCCGCCGCCGGCGCCGATGCGCTGGCCGGTGACCCAGCGGCCCTCATCGGATGCCAGGAACGCCACGATGTCGGCGATGTCCCCAGGTTTGCCGATGCGGCCCAGCGGGGTCACGGCGATCTCGCCAGCGCGGGCCTCACTATCCATGCTGTCTCTCAGCGCATCGGTATCAACCGCGCCGGGCAGCACGCTGTTGACGGTGATCTGCCGGGGCCCCAGCTCGTGGGCCAACACCTGGACCAGATGATCGACGGCGGCCTTGCTGGCCCCATAGATCCCCGTTCCCGGGCGGGGCATGAGGGCCAGCCCCGCACCGATCGCCACGACCCGGCCACCGTCGCGCACCCGGTTGGCCGCCTCGCGCATCGCCATGAACGCCGCGCGCGCGCCGGTGGTAAAGACCATGTCGAAGTCTTCGTCGGTGGCGTCCGCGATCGACGCGAACCGCCAGGCCGCCGCGTTGTTCACCACGATGTCGAGGGCACCGAAATGCTGCTCGCCGACGTCGAACAGGCTGCGCAGCTGCTGGGCGTCGGCCACATCGGCCTCGGCGGCCACCGCGGCGCCACCGCTCTGCTCGATCGCCTGCACCACCTCGTCAGCTCGCGCTCGCTCGTCGGCTCCCGCGCGATTCGAGTAGTAGTTGACCACGACGCTGGCCCCGTCCCTGCCGAGCCGTTCAGCGATGGCTTGGCCGATCCCCCTGGACGCCCCGGTGACGAGCGCAGCCTTGCCAGGCGGGATCACGAGCTCGCGGTCTCGAGGGCCCAGGACGGTGCCGGCACGAGCCCGGCGGAGACCTGGGCCAGCATGTACTGCGCTGCGAGGGACGACGCCCCGGTGTTCTCGAGGAGGACGTCCGTGAGACGGCTCCGCTCGGGAGAGGTGAAGTCGGGGGTCCATTCGCTCGTGACGACCGCCCAGTTGACCGGCCTGGCGCCGGCCTGGATCATGCGCGCCTTCGCGTCCTCGTGGCCCTCCTTGGTGATGCCGGCCGAGCAGTCGCTCAGGAAGTAGACCTCGAACCCGTCCTTGAGCGCGCCCAGAACCGTCTGGGCGAGACAGACCTCGGTCGTGAGGCCGGCCATGATCAGCTTCCTGCGGCCGGTGGCCTCGACGGCGGATCGGAAGTTCGGATCGGACCACGCGGCCGTGGTCGTGCGGTCGATCGGGGTGATCTCGGGGAAGACCTCGCTGATCTGGCTGAAGATGGGGTCGGCGAGAACGCTCCCCTCAGCGCCGACCGTGCTGAGGACCGTCGGCACCTCGAGGGCCTTGGCCGCACGCGCCACGGCGGTGACGTTGCTGATCAGGGCGAGGCTGTCGGCCTCGCACTGGAAGGCGACCCAGGGCTGATGGTCGATCAGCACGACGGCTGAGTTCTCGATCGTGAGCTCGGTGGGATCGTTGGTCACTTCGTCTCCTTCAGGCTTGACGGCGAACTGGTCGATGGGTTGAGCGTGGAGCCCGCGCGCGACGCTCGCATCCGCCAGTGGCCAGTCGTCGTTGCCAGTCGGGAAGGCGCGTAACGTCGGTGTCGAGCTGATGACCATCATCCCGCGATGCGAGGACGTGCGGCTCAGGCAGTCGGCGTCCCGGGCGACGCGCCGCGAGGCAACGGACTGGCCACTCGCGCTGGTCACTGGCGGATGCGAGCGCGGCCGGCGCGACTGACAATCGCCGGGATGCACTCGCCGAACGAGCACGACCACGGACCTCGGCGCTCTGGCGCAGCCGCCGGTATCAGTACGCCGCGGCGGGGGCGAGCGCGCCTCCGGCGGCGCGCGACGGTCGGTGACCGCCGGTAGGGCGTCGCCATGAGCCCGAACGCCTTCTCACGAGCGCTGCGGCGCCTCGCGCCCGGCCGGCGCGCTCGCTCCGGATGGCGCGTCGGCCCCTGGCCGGCGCCCAGCTCCTCCGCCGGCCGTGCCCTGGAGCGGTTTCTGTTGCTCGACGGCGGACCGGTGCGGCTGCTCCTCGACGACGTCCTCGTGACCGTCGGCGCGGGTGCCGTCCTGCGCCTCTGCCCCGACGAGTGCGCGCGCCTGGTCGTCCTCGACGGCGGCAGGGAGCCGCTCTGGCTCTCCTTCGGGCCCGAGCCCCACGACACCGAGGGCGCGCGGTGAGCGCACCCGCCGCCCTCGGCCCCTCCGCCGCCCCGGTCGTGTGGTTCCCCTGCCCGACGTGTTGGGGGCAGCGGCGGATCTTCGAGGTGGTCCACGCCGCCAACGGCGAGGGAGATCTGCTCATGCCGCGGTCGTGCCCTGGCTGCCTCGGGATCGGCGAGGTGACGCGAGCACGAGGCTCGCGCGACGTGCCGTGACGAGGCATCGGCCGACCACGCGGCGAGGTGCGGTCGTCGGCAGCGTGCTCCTCGGAGCCGCGTCCGGCCTGCGCGGCCAGCTCGGCCTGGCGACCGTGGTGGCGCGCTCGGACCCCTCCCTGCCCGCGATATTCCGGCAGCCGTGGACCAGACGGCTCCTGGTGGCGGCGGCGGCCGGCGAGCTCGTCGGCGACAAGCTGCCGGCGACTCCCAGCAGGCTCGCGCCGCCGGGGTTCGTGGGCCGACTGGCCCTGGGGGCGCTCGCCGCCGGCCTCTTCGCGCAGACCCGGCACGCACCGTGGCTTCCGGCCGCCGCCATCGGAGCCTCGAGCGCGGCCGTCGCGGCCAAGCTCGGCCATGACGTGCGAGCGAGACTCGCCCGCCATGCGCCGGACCCGGCCGTCGCCGTCGTCGAGGACGCCCTGGCGCTCGGGCTGGCGGCCGCGGGCGCCTCACGCTGATGAGCGCGAACGCCCTGTCGCAGTCGTCCAGCGACGCACTGGACTACGGCCACCCGCTCGAGTTCGGCTACTTCCTCATCCCCGACGCCGGCGATCCACGAGGGGTCCTCGAAACGGCGCGCCTGCTCGACGAGCTCGGCTACGACCTGATCGCCGTCCAAGACCATCCCTACCAGCCTCGCCACCTGGACACGATGTCGCTGCTCGCCGCGATCCTCGCCCAGACGACGACGGTGCGCGCCTTCGCCGACGTCGGCAACCTGCCGCTGCGGCCGCCCGCCGTGCTCGCCAAGGCGGCGGCGACGCTCGACCTGCTCAGCGGCGGCCGCTTCGAGCTCGGAATCGGCGCCGGCGGCTTCCTCGACGCGGCCCACGCGATGGGCGCGCCTGCCATGACGCGCAGGGAGAGCCTCGCCGCCCTCGACGAGGCCGTGGCTCTCATGCGGGCGATGTGGAGCGACGAGCCCCGCGGCATCCGCTTCGACGGGCGCTACTACCAGCTCGACGGCGCACGGCCCGGCCCCGCACCGGCGCACCCGATACAGGTCTGGATCGGGGCGAACGGGCCGCGCGCGCTCGCACTGACCGGACGGATCGCCGACGGCTGGGCCAGCCCGCTGATGAACTACAAGCCACCACGCGAAGCCGCCCAGGCCAATCTCGTCATCGACCGCGCCGCGCGAGAGGCGGGGCGCGACCCGCGCGAGATCCGCCGCATCTACAACGTCCCGGGTTCGTTCACGAGAACACGGCAGGCTGCCGCCACCGACACCGACCAGGCGATCGTCGGGCCGCCGGAGCACTGGGCCGAGACGCTGACGCACTTCGCGCTCGACCTCGGCCTCAGCACCTTCCTGCTCATCGCCCCGGCCGATCGCGCCACGCTCACCACCTTCATCGAGGACGTCGCCCCCACAGTGCGCGACGAGGTGGACAAGCGGCGAGCCTCGCCGGCCTAAGCGCCGGGGTCGGCCCGGGCGAGTCCTCGCCGCCGGACGGATGCGCGGTGTACGGTCGGTGTCGGGCAGATGGCCCCAGATTCCCGTATCCGAGGACGCGCGGCAGAGCTGGTGGGCCGGCGCAGCGAACGCGGCGTGCTCGACCGGCTCATCGAGGCTGTCCGCGCGGGTGAGAGCCGGTCACTGGTGGTGCGCGGGGAGCCGGGTGTGGGCAAGACGGCGCTGCTCGACTACCTGGTCGAGCGAGCCTCGGGCTGCGAGGTGGCGCGCACCGCGGGCGTCCAATCGGAGATGGAGCTCGCCTACGCCGCGGTGCACCAGCTGTTGGCGCCGATGCTGGATCGCCTCGAGCGTCTCCCGGCGCCGCAGCGCGATGCGCTGCGGATGGCGTTCGGCCTCAGGCCGGGGCCGGCGCCGGCTCGGTTCCTGGTCGGCCTGGCGGTGCTGGGCCTGCTCTCCGAGGTGGCCGAGGAGCGGCCGGTGATCTGCGTGGTGGACGACGAGCAGTGGCTCGATCGCGCCTCGGCGCAGGTCCTCGGGTTCGTGGCGCGCCGCCTGGAGGCGGAATCGGTCGGGCTGGCCTTCGCGGCCCGCGCCCCGAGCGACGAGGTGGCGGGGTTGCCGGAGCTGGTGGTCGAGGGGCTTGCGCGAGGACGATGCGCGGGCGCTGCTGGACTCGGCGCTCACCGCGCCCCTGGACGAGCGCGTCCGCGAGCGGATCGTCGCCGAGACGCGCGGCAACCCCCTCGCGCTGTTGGAGCTGCCGCGCGGGGCGACGCCGGCCGAGCTGGCCGGCGGGTTCGCGCTCCCCGGCGCGGTGCCGCTCTCGCGGAGCATCGAGGAGAGCTTCCGGCGCCGGCTCGACGCGCTCCCGACCGAGACCCGGCGCCTGCTGCTGCTCGCGGCGGCCGATCCGGTCGGCGACCCGCTGCTGGTGTGGCGGGCGGCCGAGCGGCTCGGAATCGGGCCCGCGGCCGCGGCGCCGGCGGCCGAGGCCGGCCTGCTCGAGGTCGCCGCCTCGGTTCGGTTCCGCCACCCGCTGGTGCGGTCGGCGGCCTACCGGTATGCCTCGCTTCAGGAGCGACAGCAGGTGCATCGCGCCCTGGCGGAGGCCACCGATCCGGGGCTCGATCCCGACCGGCGCGCCTGGCACCGGGCCCAGGCCGCGCCCGGGCCCGACGAGGATGTCGCCTCCGAGCTCGAGCGCTCGGCCGACCGCGCGCAGGCCCGCGGGGGCGTCGCCGCGGCGGCCGCCTTCCTCGAGCGCGCGGCGATGCTGACGCCCGAGCCCGCTCGCCGTGCCCAGCGCCTGCTGGCCGCCGCCAGGGCCAAGCGCGACGCCGGCGCGCTCGACGCGGCCCTCGGGCTGCTGGTCGCGGTCGAGGCCGGCCCGCCTGACGCGCTGCGGACCGCCGAGGTGGAGCACCTGCGCGGGCAGATCGCCTATGACCAGCGTCGCGGCAGCGACGCCGCTCGGCTGCTCGTGAGCGCGGCCAGACGCCTCGAGCCGGTTAACGCCGAGTCCGCGCGCGACACGTATCTCGAGGCGCTCGGGGCCGCGATGGCCGGCGGCCTGGACGGCCCCGGTGGCCTGCTGGAGGCCGCCCAGGCCGCGCGCGCCGCGCCCCCCGGTCCCGAACCGCCGCGTGCGGTCGACGTCCTGCTCGACGCGTTCGCGATCCGCTTGACGGAGGGATACGCGGCGGCCGCACCCACGCTGACCCGAGCACTCGAGCTGGTTCTCGCTCCCAACGTCCCGGACGACGAAGCCGGCCGCTGGCTCTGGCTCGCCGGTTCCAGAGCCAGCGCCATCGTCGCCCTCGAGCTCTGGGACGCCGAATCCTGGCATGCCCTGGCCGCTCGCCAGGAGCGGTACGCCCGCGAGACGGGCGCGCTCGTGCACCTGCAGTACGCGCTCACCTTCCTGGCGGCGAGCCACCTTCTCGCCGGCGAGTTGACCACCACGGCGCTGCTGCTCGAAGAAGATCGCCTGATCGCTGAGGTGACGCGCAACCCATCGCTTGTGAACATGGAGACGACGCTCGCGGCGTGGCGCGGCCAGGAGGCGCCGGCATCTGAGCTGATCGAGGCCACCCTGCGGGAGGCGGCCGCCCGTGGTCTGGGCAGGCTGGTCAACTTCGCGACTCACGCGAGCTCGGTGCTCTACAACGGCCTCGGTCGCCACGACGTCGCGCGCGAGGCCGCCCGGCAGGCATTCGAGCGCGACCAGCTCGGGTACGGGCCCTTTGTCGTGCCCGAGCTGGCCGAGGCGGCGTCCAGGACCGGTGACGTCGCGCTCGTCAGGGCCGCGCTCGAGTGGCTCTCCGAGCGCACGCGCGTGACCGCCAGCGAGTGGGCGCTGGGGATCGAAGCCCGCGTCCGCGCCTTTCTCAGCGAGGGCGAGGCCGCCGAGGGTCTCTACCGCGAGTCGATCGAGTGCCTCGGCCGTACCCGCGCGCGCGTGCATCTCGCCCGCGCGCATCTGCTCTATGGCGAGTGGCTGCGACGCGAGCGCCGGCGCGTGGACGCGCGCGAGCACCTGCGCACGGCCCACGACATGCTGGACGCGATGGGCGTGGAGGGGTTCGCCGAGCGGGCACGGCGCGAGCTGCTGGCCACCGGCGAGACCGCCCGCAAGCGCACCGTCGAGACCCGCGAGGAGCTCACCCCTCAAGAGGCCCAGATCGCGCGGCTCGCCCGCGACGGCCTCTCGAACCCGGAGATCGGCACCCGGCTGTTCATCAGCCCGCGCACGGTCCAGTACCACCTGCACAAGGTCTTCACCAAGCTCGAGATCAGCTCGCGCAACCAGCTCGAGCGCGTCCTGCCCGGCGACCCGGCCACCGTCCGGCCGCTCTAGCCGCGCCCGCCTGTCGGCGTCCCCGTCGGCGATGCAGACCGACCCTTGACCAGCCGTTGGGTCATCTCCGGGTCGGCCCGGGCGAGTCCTCGCCGCCGGGCGGGTACCCGGTGTACGGTCGCCGGGCGGATGGCCGCAGATTCCCGTATCCGAGGACGCGCCACAGAGCTGAAGGGCCGGCGCAGCGAAGGCGGCGCGCTCGACCGGCTCATCGGGGCGGTTCGCGCGGGCGAGAGCCGGGCACTGGTGGTGCGTGGCGAGCCGGGGGTGGGCAAGACGGCGCTGCTCGAGCACATGGTCGAGCAAGCGTCGGGCTGCCTGGTGGCCCGAACGGCCGGTGTCCAATCGGAGATGGAGCTCGCCTACGCCGCGGTGCATCAGCTGTTGGCGCCGATGCTGGATCGCCTCGAGCGCCTCCCGGTGCCGCAGCGGGATGCGCTGCGGACGGCCTTCGGCGTCGCGCGCGGGTCGACGCCGGATCGCTTCTTGGTCGGCCTGGCCGTCCTGAGCCTGCTCTCCGACGCGGCCGAGGAGCAGCCGGTGATCTGCGTGGTGGACGACGAGCAGTGGCTCGATCGCGCCTCGGCGCAGGTGCTCGGGTTCGTGGCGCGCCGCCTGGAGGCGGAATCGGTGGGCGTGGTATTCGCGGCGCGCGGACTGAGCGACGAGGTGGCGGGGTTGCCGGAGCTGGTGGTCGAGGGGCTGCCCGAGGGCGATGCGCGCGCGCTGCTGGACTCGGTGCTCACCGCGCCCCTGGACGCCCGCGTCCGCGACCAGATCGTCAGCCGAGACGCGCGGCAACCCCCTGGCGCTGCTGGAGCTGGCGCGGGGGGTGGCGCCGGCGGAGCTGGCGGGCGGGTTCGCACTCCCCGGCGCGGTGCCGCTCTCGCGGAGCATCGAGGAGAGCTTCCGGCGTCGGCTCGAGGCGCTTCCGGCCGAGTCCCGGCGCCTGCTGCTGCTGGCGGCGGCCGATCCGGTCGGCGAGCCGCTGCTGGTGTGGCGGGCGGCCGGGCGGCTGGGGATCGGGCCGGCGGCGGCGGCGGCGGCGGCCGAGGCCGGCCTGCTCGAGGTCGCCGCCTCCGTGCGCTTTCGCCATCCGCTGGTGCGCTCGGCGGCCTACCGATCGGCCTCGCTCCAGGAGCGCCAAGCGGTGCACGGCGCGCTGGCCGAGGTCACCGACCCGGAGCTCGATCCCGACCGGCACGCCTGGCACCGGGCCCAGGCCTCGCCCGGGCCCGACGAGGAGGTCGCCGCCGAGCTCGAGCGCTCGGCCGATCGCGCGCAGAGGCGGGGGGGCCTGGCCGCGGCGGCCGCCTTCCTCGAGCGCGCGGCGATGCTGACGCCCGAGCCGGCCCGCCGCGCCCAGCGTCTGCTCGCGGCCGCCAGGGTCAAGCGCGACGCCGGGGCGCTCGACCCGGCCCTGGGGCTGCTGGTCGCGGTCGAGGCCGGGCCCCCCGATGCCCTGCGGACGGCCGAGGTCGAGCACCTGCGCGGGCAGATCGCCTTTGACCAGCAGCGCGTCGGCGACGCCGCTCGCCTCCTCCTCGGCGCGGCCAGACGCCTCGAGCCGATCGACGCGGACTCCGCGCGCGAGACGCACTTGGAGGCGCTCGTGGCCGCGATGTGGGCCGACGACCTGGACAGCCCCGGCAGCCTGCGGGAGGCCGCCAAGGCCGCGCGCGCCGCGCCCCCCGGCCCCGACCCGCCGCGGGGGGTCGACCTCCTGCTCGACGCGTTCGCGCTGCGCTTGACGGAGGGATACTCAGCGGCCGCGCCGACGCTGACGCGAGCACTCGAGCCGTTTCTCGCTCTGAACGTCGCCAACGACGACGTCGGGCGCTGGCGCTGGAGCGCCACAATCGCCCTGGAGCTGTGGGACTTCGAGTCCTGGCATGCCCTGGCCGCTCGCCAGGCACAGTTCGCCCGCGACACGGGCGCGCTCGTGCAGTTGCAGTTCGCGCTCAACCTCCTCGCCTGGACCCACCATGTCGCCGGCGACTCGACCGCGGCGGCGCAGCTGATCGAAGAAGAGCGCCTGATCGCTGAGGCGACCGGCAACCCGCCGCTTGCGTACACCGAGATGATGCTCGCGGCCTGGCGCGGCCGGGAGGCGCAGGCGTCTGAGCCGATCGAGGCCGCCTTGGGGGAGGCGACCGCAGGCGGTCTGGGCGTCAACCTCGCGACCTACGCGAGCTCGGTGCTCGACAACGGCCTCGGTCGCCACGACGCCGCGCGCGACGCCGCTTGGCGATTATTCGAGCGCGATCCGGTGGCGTACGGGCCCTTTGTCGTGCCCGAGCTGGCCGAGGCGGCGTCCAGGACCGGCGACGTCGCGTCCGTCCGGGCCGCACTCGAGTGGCTCTCAGAGCGCACACGCGTGACGCCGACGGAGTGGGCGCTGGGGATCCAAGCCCGCGTCCGCGCCCTCCTGAGCGAGGGCGAGGTCGCCGACAGTCACTACCGCGAGTCGATCGAGCGGCTCGGCCGAACCCGCGTCCGCAGGGAGCTCGCCCGCGGCCATCTGCTCTACGGCGAGTGGCTGCGACGCGAGCACCGGCGCGCCGACGCGCGCGCGCAGCTGCGCAGCGCCCACGAGATGCTCGCGAGGATGGGCATCGAGGCGTTCGCCGAGCGGGCCCGGCGCGAGCTCTCGGCCACGGGCGAGACCACCCGCAAGCGCACGTTGGAGACGCGCGACGAGCTCACGGCTCAGGAGAGACAGATCGCGCGGCTCGCCCGCGACGGGCTCTCGAACCCCGAGATCGGCGCCCGGCTGTTCATCAGCCCGCGCACGGTCCAGTACCACCTGCACAAGGTCTTCACCAAGCTCGAGATCAGCTCGCGCAACCAGCTCGAGCGCGTCCTGCCGAGCGAGCCGGCCACCGTCCCGCCGCTCTAGCCGCGCCCGCCAGGCGGCGTCCCGTCGGCGCCGCCGGAACACGACTGGCCACTCGCGCTGTGCACTGGCGGATGCGAGTGCGGCCGGCGCGAACGACACTCGCCGGGCCATCAAGGAGGAGCCATGGAAGAACAACGTGAAGTGACAGGGCGCGACGCCGTCCTCGTGGAGGATGCAGCGCGGACGCGCGTCATGGGGCAGGGCGTCCTCGAGGCCCTGCCCTCGCGGAATGTGCCCTACGAACAGGTCGATCCATTCATCCTCGTTCACGAAGGTCGCTTCCGGCCGTCGGACCTGAAGGACGTCGACACCAGGCACCCCCACCGAGGGTTCGACAACCTGTGGTACCTCCTCGAGGGCTCGCTCAGCACGGGCCACTCGACCGGCGTGGACGGAGCCACGGAGAGGGCGCGACTCACTGAGGGCGCGCTGCTCGCGCTCAGAACCGGGCGAGGTGTGTGGCACGCCGAGGCGGTCGGGGCGGACGAGCTCGAGGACGGCCAAGCCGACGCCGAGACCCGAGGCGTGCTGTTCTGGGTGAACCTGGCCCGGAGGGACAAGCAGGCAGAGCCGAGCGCGCTGGTGGTGCAGCCGGAGCAGATCCCCGTGCGGCAGGAGGGCGACGCGACGGTCCGGGTGCTCGTCGGCGACGGCTCACCCGTTCGCCTGGGGACGCCCGCGATCATCCTCGACATCGAGCTGCCGCGGGGCGGGGAGCTCACCACAGCAATCCCAGCCGAGTTCCAGGGCTTCGCCTACGTGCTGGAGGGCGAGGCCGCGTTCGGTGCCAACCGGCGCCGAGCGAGGCCTCCCCAGCTCGTCCTCCTCGGCCCCGGCGAGGGGTTCGCGGTCACCGATGCCTCCCCGGGCACTCGCTACCTGCTCATGGCCGGCCAGCCCTACGGGGAGGCGCCCGTGTTCAACGGGCCCTTCGTGGATTCAGGGCTGCGCCCTCGGCCGGGTGGATCCGATGTTCGGCCTCGACGAGAGCATCGCCGCCTCCTCGGGCGGCGCCTCGATCTGGATCGTCATCGCCGTCGCCGTCCTCCTCGGGCTGCGCCACGCGACCGACCCGGATCACCTCGCCGCCATGACGACGCTCGTAGCGAGCGGACCGGAGCGCGCCGCCCGCCGCGCCGGGGAGCTTGGACTTGCCTAAGGCCTTGGCCACGCGGCGACGCTGTTCGCCTTCGGCCTGCCGATCCTCCTCTTCGACAGTGGCTCCCACGAAGAACGGGCCCACCAGATCGAGGCGGCGGCAGCCGCGCGGGCCGACGCCGCCCAGCCCGGTGATGAGCCCCTGCCAGGTCATGGCCTTCAGCGTCGCCGAGGCCGCGTTGGCCAGCAGGGCCGCCGCCAGGAGGGGCCACGCGGCCGAGGCCAGCACCCGGCCCGCCTCGCCCAGGTCCACGCGCCAGACCACCAGGCCGCTCAGGGCGACGAGCACGACGACCTGGGACGCGAGGATCGCAGGGCGTGCACGCGTCGCGGCCGATCTGTGGTTGACGGACATGTCCGTCAGGAGTCGGGCGTGGGCGTCGGAGCCAGGGGCGGCCGCGGCGGGTCCTCGGCCCGGCGCTCGGCCGGGGCGGCCGCCTCGCCCTCGATCGAGATCCGCGGCAGGATCCGGTCGAGCCAGCCCGGGAGCCACCAGTTGGCGCGGCCGAGGATGTGCATGACGGCCGGCACCAGGATGGTCCGCACGATCAGCGCGTCGAGCAGGATGGCCACGGCCAGGCCGAGGCCGAACAGCTTGAGGGCGCGCTCGTCGCCGAGGACGAAGGAGCCGAAGACCAGCACCATGATGATCGCGGCGGCGGTGATGACGGGGCCGGTGGCGGCCAGGCCGTCGCGCACGGCGCGCTGGTTGTCGGCGCCCGCGGCCCAGGCCTCGCGCATCCGGCCCACCAGGAAGACCTGGTAGTCGGTTGACAGGCCGAACAGGATCGCGAACACGAACACCGGGACGAAGGCCTCGATCGGCCCGGTGCTGTCCACCCCGATCAGGTCGGCGGCCCAGCCCCACTGGAACACGGCCACGATCACGCCGAAGGCGGCGGCGACCGACAGCAGGTTCATCAGCGCGGCGACCGCCGGGATCAGCAGGCTGCGGAAGGCGACCATCAGCAGCAGCAGCGAGAGCGCAACCACGATGCCGATGAAGAGCGGCAACGCGTCGGACAGGACCGAGGAGAAGTCGGCCGCGGTGGCCGTCTGGCCGCCGACGTAGACCGTGAGGTCGCTCTCCGCCGTCGTCTGCGGGATCACCTGGTCGCGCAGGCTGTTCAGGAGCTCGTCGGTCTCGGCCGATTGCGGGCTCGTGGTCGGGTAGACCTCGAACACGGCCGCGCCGTCGCCGGGGCTGGCGACGATCGGGCCGACCTCGGCCACGCCGGGGGTCTGGCGCGCGGCGTCGGCCACCTCGGCCAGGGCCGCCTCGTCATCGGCGCCATCGAGCTCGGCGGCCACCTGCAGCGGCCCGTTGAAGCCGGGGCCGAAGCCGGCGGCCAGCTGGTCGTAGGCCTGACGGGTGGTCGTGGAGCTGGGGTTGTTGCCCGCGTCCGAGGAGCCCAGGCGCAGCGAGAAGAACGGGATCGCCAGGGCGACCATCAGCGCGGTCGCGGCCACGGCCAGCAGCACCGGGCGCCGCTGCACGAGCCCGGCCCAGCGGGCCCAGGGCCCCGAGGGGGCCGCGGCGAGCGGCCCGGATGCGGCCAGACGCCGGCGCTCGCGCCGGCTGAGGGCGCGCGGCCCGATGAAGCCGAGCAGCGCCGGCAGCAGCGTGATCGACGAGAGCACCGTCAGCGCGACGGTCATGGCGACCGCGAGGGCGACGCCGTAGAGGAAGCCGACGCCGAGCGCGAACAGGCCCAGGAGCGCGATGATCACCGTCGCCCCGGCGAACAGCACGGCGCGCCCCGAGGTGTCGAGGGCACCGACGACCGCCTGCTCGGGGGTCCGGCCCTGCTTGAGGGCCGTGCGGTGGCGCGAGACGATGAACAGGGCGTAGTCGATCCCCACGCCCAGGCCGATCAGGATCGCCAGCTGGCTCGAGAGGTCGGCCACGCCCATGACCTGCGAGAGCAGGCCGATGCCCGCCAGGCCGGCGCCGAGGCCGGCGAGGGCCGATGCCAGCGGCAGCAGCATCGCCAGCAGCGAGCCGAAGAACGCGAACAGCACGATGGCCGCGCCGACGACGCCGACCAGCTCGGAGGTCGTGAGGCTGGCCTGCTCGGTCTGCCCGATCGCCTGTCCGCCCAGGTTCACCTGCAGCGCGTCGCTCTCGACGGCCCGAGCGGTGTCGATGACGGCCTCGACCGACTCGGTGGGCACCTCGGCTGCCGGCTCGCGTCGAAGGTCACCGTGGCGAAGGCCACGCGCCCGTCGTCGCTGACCTGGGTGGCGCCGTCGGCGGCGTAGGGGCTGCCCACGCCGGCCACGTTCGCCGACGCGGCGACCTCGCTCAGCATCGGCTCGATCTGCGCGCGCACGTCGGCGTCGCGCACCGAGCCCGACGGCGACCGAGAAGACGATCGTGTCGGTCTCGCCGGACTGGGCCGGGAACTCGCGCTCGAGCAGGTCCACGGCTCGCTGCGAGTCGGTGCCCGGCAGGGAGAAGTCGGTGCTGTAGCTGGTTCCGATCACCGCGCCGAGCCCCGTGAGGCCGACCAGCGCCACCACCCAGCTCACGAGCACCACCCATCGACGGCGGTACGACCAGCGGGCGAGAGTTCCCATGACAGCCCCTCTTCGTTTCGTCGCGAGGGACGAGCGTCGTTCTCGCGCGCCGGACTCGCATCCGCCGGTGGACAGTGCGAGTGGCCAGTCGTCGTCTCGCTGAGTCGGTCGATCCGCCTTCTGCGCTACCTAGCCGGCGTGCGCCACGCGGGGTCGGATGGCGGCGAGCCAGCTCCTGCGGATGGCGCCGCTTCCGAGCCGGATCACACGCCAATAGAGCAGCCACGCCTGCGTCGCCTCGGGGCTCGTTCCCGCGACGCGGGTCTCGGTGATGACGCGGCTGCCGCCGCGCTCGGGACGCACGAGGAAGCCCATGGCCGCCTTCGCGTAGCCGGCATCGGCGAATGAACGGAAGTCCCCGCGCGTACGTACCGCCACCGGCTCGTTGCCGGCCAAGCGCCAGAAGCGACCGACGGCCCCCGCAACGATTTCTGCGCCGGCACGCTCGCCCAGGGCGACGACGCCCGCCGTGAACACATCGAGTGCCGGTGCCGAGCGCGTCGGGAGGAAGACCGAGCGTCCCGTCAGCAGGCTCGGTAACCCGCGCAGCGCCTCCAACGGCGTGAGGAGGCGCACCTCCTGCACGGTGACCTGCTTCACGGCCGCGAACACGACGTTCGGCCGGGCCGCAATCCAGACGTCGTGCGCCTCACTGGCGTCGAGCAGGATCTCATCGACCAGCGACCGCTCAGCGATGGCTCCAGGCCTCGGCCACGACCGCCCTTCCCCGTTCATCTGGAGAATGAGGTGGCGGTCACGTCAACCGAGCTCGAATCCGATCTCGTCCACGTAGCACCACGACCAGTCCTCTCCCGGCTCGGCGGAGCGGATGATCGGGTGCGACGTCTCGTGGAAATGCGCTCTCGCGTGCCTGTTCGGCGACTGGTCGCAACAGCCGATGTGCCCGCAGATCTGGCACATGCGCAGATGCACCCACGTTCCTCCGATCGCGAGGCAATCCGCGCAGCCGGCGACCTCGTCCGGCAACTCCGTCAGCCTGATGCTGTCGATGTGCGAGCAGGTCGCACTCATCCGGCCAATGCCTCTGTCAAGGTCGCCGCGTCGTAGCTGCCGAGGTGCACGACGCCGTCGATGAACAGGGTCGGCGTGCCCCGCACCTCACCCGACGCCACGTCCGCTCTCGACGTCCCGGCGAATACGCTCGAAGACAGCGGCGCCGGTCCGGTCGCCGTCGAAGCGTGCGACGTCCAGCTCGAGCTCGGCGGCATATCGCCGCAGGTCATCGTCTTCGAGCGCCCTCTGGCGAGAGAAGAGCAGCTCGTGCATGTGCCAGAACCGGCCCTGGAGTGCAGCCGCCTCGGCCGCGGCCGCTGCTGCCAGAGCGTGCGGGTGGATCTCTGTGAGCGGGAAATGCCGGAAGGCGAAGCGGATACCACCGCTCAGCCGTCCCTCGACCCGTTGGATCTCTCGAAACGCCTGTCGCGAATAGGGGCATTCGTAATCGCCGTACTCGACGATGAGATGGCCGGCTGACGGGCCGCGGACGTGATCGACCTCCTCGTCGAGCGGCTCCACGTTCGGCGGACGCTTCCCCGGCATCGCGAGGCGCGTCATCGGCGGTCGTTCAGAACCCAACGGACTGCCGGATGAGGACGACGTGGATGCGGCCGGGCAGCTCCTGGTGGATCTCGAGGATCTTGCCGACGAAGCTGTTCTGCCCGTAGGCCGCGATCGCCCGACCGTCCTCGAGCTTCAGGCTGTGCTCGAAGATCCGCTCGCGCGCCGCCTCCAAGGTGGGGACGAGCTTCTGGGCGCCGACGACGAAGATGACGTTGGCGGCGCCCCAGGCGTAGGAGGCGAGCTGGCTGCCGGAGGCCGACGCGATGACGAGCGCTCCGTCGCGGGTGACCGCGTGGACGCTGCCGAGGGCGAACTCGGGCTGGTTGCCGATCAGCTTCATCTCCTGCAGCTGGGTCTCGAAGTCGAACGCCATGATCCTGTTGCGCGCCGAGTCGTACGCTCCGCCGTCGTTGATCGCGTCCGCGATGCCGGTCTCCTGCAGCGTCACCGAGGTGTTGGTCATCACGGAAGAGCCCTCGGGGATGCGGGCGAGGACGGCCTCGCGCGCCGCGTCGAGGTCATCGACGACCTCGACGCTGGATCCGTGCTCCTCGAGCGCGACCACGGTCGCCGCCAGCGTCTCGTCGTCGGGCAGCGCGGTGAAGCGGTCGGAAGCGTGGGTTGTGCTCACGTGTCGGTCCTCCTACGGAAACGGAAGCGGGGCTGTGCGTGTCATGCCCGTAGGGTGAGGCCGGCCGGAGACGCTCGCATCCGCCAGTGGCTAGTCGTCGCCGGTCAGCTGCGCGGTGTACGCGGAGCTGGTGGTCGAGGGCCCGCCCGAGGCCGACGCGCGCGCTGCTCGACTCCGCGCTGGCCGGGCCGCTGGACGCGCGCGTCCGCGACCAGATCGTCGCCGAGACGCGCGGCAACCCGCTGGCGCTGCTGGAGCTGGTACGGGGGTTCACGCCGGCGGAGCTGGCCGGCGGCTTCGGGCTCTCCGGGGGTCTGCCGCTCACGCGGAGCATCGAGGAGAGCTTCCGGCGCCGGCTCGACACGCTTCCGCCCGAGTCCCGGCGTCTGCTGCTGCTCGCGGCGGCCGATCCGGTCGGCGACCCTGGTACTGGTGTGACGGGCGCCCGGGCCCGACGCCTAGAAATCCATCGGCTCCTGCGCCGAACGGGGGTGCCGCCGGACCTGCACCGGCCGCATCCCCCCGTCGGGGTTCGCCTTCGCCCCTCCTGGAAGCGCGGAGATCGTCGCCGCGCACGACCTACCGGCCAGCCGGACCGCTCCTGACTGGCCAGTGGCGGATGCGAAACGCGCGCCTGCTGCCTCACCATGGCCGGGACGGCACGGGCAGTCGCGCCCGGGCGTCCATCAGGAGGAGACCACGGTGGCTTCAAACGAAGAGATCATCCGCAATCTGTACCGGGTCGCAGAGGAGGAACCCAAGAGGTTTCGGTCACTGTTCACCGAGAACGGCTACTGGTGGGACGTCCCTGCCGGATTCAAATACGAGGGCGACGAAGTCGCTCGTGCGGCCGACATCTACTCGGCTGCATTTCCGGACATGCACCGCGAGCTCAACGACCTCTACTTCGACGGTGACGTCGTCGTCGTTCAGCTGTCGCTGAACGGAACCCACCAAGGTGACCTTCCCACGGCCCTGGGAACGATCCCCGCTACCGGCAAGGAGTTCCACGCCCCGTGCTGCGATGTCTTCCATCTCGAGGACGGGAAGGTGAGCGCGTTCGACTGCTACTACGCCGGAACCATCCTGCTCGGCCAGATCGGTGTGCTGGGCAACCTGGAGGCCGCGATCCGGCATGCCAGCCCGGTCGCCTGACGGATGCCCGCCCGGCAGGACCGGCGAGCGCCCGCGCGGACCCTGGGGGCGTGAGGTGGCGCAGGCTCGACTGGGCGAGCTGGGAGGCGCTGATCGTCGCGGTCTCGGTCGCCGCGCCGCCGGGCCACGACTGGCCACTGGCACTCGGCACTGGCGGATGCGACCGCGGTCGGCGCGTATGACACTCGGCGGACGAATGCGGCCACCGGCGCTTGGAGCAACAGCGTGACCACATGGTCGAACGGATCCATCCGGACCCGGTTCCGGACCATCGACGGGTTGTCGATCCGCTTCGCCGAGAGCGAGGACCGGGACGATCACGCCCTCCTGCTGAGCCCCTGGCCGGAGAGCCTGCTCGCGTTCGAGCCGACCTGGGCGCGACTCGCCCAAGAGACGCACCTGGTGGCGATCGACCTGCCGGGGTTCG
The DNA here is from genome assembly GCA_963834875.1 of Miltoncostaeaceae bacterium. GTDB lineage: Bacteria > Actinomycetota > Thermoleophilia > Miltoncostaeales > Miltoncostaeaceae > DATAGF01. The sequence continues at coordinate 200,179 of CAWIDG010000033.1, read as the reverse complement.
GTCATTCCCAGCGACGCGATGAGCTGCTCTCGCCGCGGGCGATGGGGGAGTTCGTCATTCGGATCGCCGATGCGTTCGGGCTCGAGGAGCCGCACGTCGTCGGCCCCGACATCGGCACGTCGGCCTCGCTCTTCGCCGCGGCCTCACATCCGGGCCGCTTGCGAAGCATCGTCGTCGGGAGCGGGGGCGCGGCGTTTCCGCTCGAGCTGGGTGGGGTGCTGAAGGACTGGGTCGAGGCCCCCGATCTGGAGGGGTACCGCAGCGCTGACCCCCGCCAGATCGTGGCCGGCGCCCTGACCGACATCGAGCGGTACGCGCTCCCCGACGACGTCCGCCAGGACTACCTCTCGTCCTACGAGGGCGACCGCTTCGTCGAGTCGATGCGCTACGTGCGCACCTACCCGACCGAGCTGCCGATCCTGCGCGATCTCCTGCCGGAGATCCAGACGCCGGTGCAGATCATCGCCGGCGCGCGAGACCCGGCGGTGCCGCCGGTCAACGCCGAGTTCCTCCACGAGCGGCTGCCCCAGAGCAAGCTCGACGTCATCGACGCGGGCCACTTCACCTGGGAGGACGGCGCGGACGAGTACGCGGCGCTCGTCACGAGCTGGTGGGGCGGAGGCTATGCCAGCGCCGCATCCGCGGCAGCACGCTGATCGAGCCCGCGAGCAGATCGCGGCCACCACGAGGGCGAGCACCGCGACAATCCATCATTAGCTGAAGGAGCCAATTAGATGAAGATCGCAGTAGTCGGGAGAGGTAACGTCGGCGGCGGTCTCGCGGATCTGTGGGAGCGGGCCGGTCACGAGGTGAAGCGGATCGGCCGAGACGGCGGTGAGGTGTCCGGCGCCCAGGTCGTGTTGCTGGCCGTCCCCGGAGGTGCCGTCGCCGAGGCTCTCGAGCAAGTGGGCGGCCTCGAAGGCAAAACGGTGATCGACGCGACGAACCTCTACGGCGTCGTCCCACCGGCTGGCTTCCCCTCCAACGCGGAGTTCGTGAAGTCGAAGACGAACGGGCCCACTGCCAAGTCGTTCAACCTCAACTACGCGCTGCTCCTCCCGCGGCTCGGCGAAGCGCGCTCAAGGCCGAGCAATCTGTGGTGCGGTGACGCTGAGGCGCGCGAGGTTGTCGAGCAGCTGAGCCGCGATGCCGGGTACGACCCGGTCTCCACGGGGCCGCTCGAGAATGCCGCAGCCCTGGAAGGAATGGTCACCGTAATGTTCGCGATCGGGCAGGGCCTGGGCCCGTTCCTCTACCGGATGGCCCCGCCCGAGCAGCTCTGAGTCGTCCGTGGTTGATTGAACGACGAGGCCGTTCGCGGGGGTCAGAGCGGGGAGGCCCTGGCCGAGTGATCCTCCATCTCTGCGCTCACCCTCCCCGTGGAACGGTGAAGCGGTGACCAGGCTCTCAGAGGAGCTCATGACCAACGCCCCACATGACCAGACGGCGCGCACGACGGTTGAGCGCTGCCTCTCCCTGACCCACCCCGAGAGCGAAACGTGACCACCACTAACAGCACCATCAAGAACCAGGCGGGCAGGGCCAGCGACGGGCGCCACCGTGTCGTGATCGTCGGCGGCGGGTTTGGCGGGCTGCGAGCAGCCAAGGCGTTGAGCCGGTTGCCGGTCGATGTGACGTTGGTCGACCGGGTCAACCACCACCTCTTCCAGCCGCTCCTCTACCAGGTCGCTACTGGGGTTCTCTCGGCCGGTCAGATCGCCCCGCCCCTGCGCAGCCTCTTTCGCCACCATCCCTCGGTCCGTGTGCTGCTCGCGGACGTGCAGGGGTTCGACCTCGAGCGGCGACTCGTGCACGCCCAGGGCGAGCGAGCGATCGAGCTTCCGTACGACACGCTGATCGTGGCCGCGGGCGCGAGCCACTCGTACTTCGGACACGACGACTGGACCATCGTCGCCCCTGGGATGAAGACGCTCGACGACGCCAACCGGGTGCGCAGCCGCATCCTGGCGGCATTCGAGCTGGCCGAGCAAGCCGAGCCCGGCCGCGAGCGCGAGGCATGGCTGACCTTCGCAATCGTCGGAGCGGGACCGACCGGGGTCGAGCTGGCCGGCCAGCTGGCGATCCTCACCCAGCGGATACTGCGCGGCGAGTATCGCGCGGTCGACCCCGCCAAGGCACGCATCGTGCTGCTGGACGCCGCCCCGACGGTGCTGCCGATGTATCCGCCAAAACCGCGGGCCCACGCCGAGCGCGACCTGCGCAAGCTCGGCATCGACGTCCAACTTGACTCCGCCGCCGTCAACATCGATCCCTACGGGATCGACGTCGACGGTCAGGCGGGTCGCCGGCGCCTTCCGGCCAGGACCGTGATCTGGTCGGCGGGTGTAAAGGCGTCGCCGCTCGCCGCGGCGCTCGCCGCGGCCGGCGGGGCCGAACGCGACCGCGCGGGTCGGCTGCTGGTGGCGCCCGATCTGACCCTGCCGGGTCACCCGGAGGTCTTCGCCATCGGCGACCTGGCCGCCGTGCCGGACGTGCCCGGCGTGGCCCCGGCCGCGATCCAGGAGGGCGCTTATGTCGCCAAGGTAGTCAGGGCCCGGCTCCGCGGAAAGCGCCCCCCGCGGCCGTTCGAATACCGCGACAAGGGCACGATCGCGATCATCGGCCGCGGCCGCGCGGTTGGGAACGTCTTCGGCGTGAACGTCGCCGGCTTGCCCGCCTCCCTCGCCTGGGCGCTGATTCACCTCAGATACCTCGTCGGCTGGGGCAACCGCTTCGGGACCGTCGCCCGCTGGATGTGGACGGGGCTCGCGCGCGACCGCCGCGAGCGGCTGATCAGCGTCGTCAGCGTCGTGAGCGACGAGCGGGCACAGGCCGAGCTCGATGAGCGCCTTCGAGGCGTGCGCCGGAGCGTCGGCCCCATCTGAACGGTCAAAGCCGACCTGCAGCCTCCCCCATGGTCCTGGACGTTCCCCCATGGTCTCCCCCATGGTCCTGGACGTTCCCCCATGGTCTCCCACGGTCTGTGAACGCATTTTGCGGCAGTTGCCGACCACGGGGATCCGGCTGCCGAAACGCGCATTTTCCAGGTACCTTCTAGATGCCCCCGGCAGGAGTCGAACCTGCGACACCAGGTTTAGGAAACCTGTGCTCTATCCGCTGAGCTACGAGGGCCGGTGGGCCCAGGATAGCCTCAGGAGGCGGGGAGCCCCTCGGTGATCCAGGCGGTGGCCTCGTCCAGGTCGGCCATCGGGAACACCTTGACCTCGCCGTGGATCATCCATCCGAAGGCCGTCATCAGGTGGCGGACCCAGTCGGCGTCCGTCACGACGGCGATGCGCTCCCAGGCCAGCAGGGTGCGGGCGCCGAGCTTGGCGTCCTCCCAGATCGCGCCGGCCGAGTAGGCGTCGAAGGCCGGGCCGAGGACGTAGAGGAGCCGCACGCGCTCGTGGGCGTCGAGCGCCGAGCGGACGGCCGGCAGCAGGACCCGCTCGTAGTCCTCCTGCGTCACCGTGCCGCTCACCCGCAGCCCAACGACCGGCTCCGGCAGGCCCTCGATCGGCTCGATCATCCGCCGGCCGCCTCAGGCGGCACGGCGGAGGCGCTCGACGACCTGCACGCCGCGGCGGCGGCGGCGGGCGGTCCTCAGCCGGGCGGACAGCCGGCGCTCGGTCACGCGCAGGCTGACCCCGCGAAGGGGGCCCGAGGAGATCTTGACGACGGTCACCCGTGGCGGGTTCGCCGCGGGCCGCGCCGGTCCTGCCGCGGACGGCTCAGGCGGGCGCGAGGTACGGCAGCCAGGACTTCGGCTGCCGCGGGGCCGCGACCGAGATGAAGACGTCGGCCCTCGGCGCGCGGGGCCTCGAGCGGGGGTGCATGCCGATCTCGCCGGGGAGCCGGTCACCCTTGCGCAGGTTGCAGGGGGCGCAGGAGGTGACGACGTTGTCCCACGCCGAGCGGCCGCCCCGCGAGCGGGGGACCAGGTGGTCCATGGTGAGGTGTGAGCCCGAGCCGCAGTACTGGCACCGGTAGCCGTCGCGCGCGAAGACGGCGCGGCGCGAGATCTTCCGCGCCTCGTGGCGCGGCACCCGCACGAAGTAGACGAGCCGGATCACGAGCGGGTACGCGTGGTCCATGGTCGCGCTGCGCAGCTTCTTGACGGCGCGCTCCAGCACCTCGGCCTTGTTCTTGAGCACGAGAACGACCGCGCGCTGCAGCGAGCACACGTTGATGGGCTCGTAGGTCGCGTTGAGCACCAGGACCTGCTGGGCCATCCGGCTCCTCGGTGGGTCGCGTGGGTCGCGGGCCGCGGCACCGGCACCGGCTCTCACCCCGGCCCGTGCGGATTCTAGCCAGACCCGGCGTCGGCCGGGTAGGAGCCCAGGAAGCTCACCCGCGCCACACCCTGCTCCTCGATCGCCGTGATGGCGGCGTCGACGGGCAGGTCGCGCTCGCGGCTGCCCTCGATGTCGATGAAGAAGATGTACCGGCCGAGCCCCGTCTTGGCCGGGCGGCTCTCGAGCTTCGAGAGGTTGACCGCCCTCATCGCGAACTCCTGGAGGATGGCGAGCAGGGCGCCGGGGCGGTCGCGCTCGAGGGCGCAGATGATCGACGTGCGGAAGCGCCCCGGGCCGACGGCCGGCGCGGGCTCCGTGCCCAGCAGGACGAAGCGGGTCGAGTTGCCCTCGGTGTCGGCGATGTCGGGCGCGATCACCCGGCAGCCGTAGAGGTCGGCGGCGCGCAGCGTGCCGATCGCGCCCCACGGCTCGTCCGAGGCGCTCACCGTCAGCACCGCATCGGCCGTCGAGTTGGCCGCGACGATCTCCGCGTCCGGGCACCGTGCGCGCAGGAACTCCTGGCACTGGGCCGTCGCGTGCGGGTGCGACAGCACGCGCGCCAGCTCGCCCGGCGCGACGTCCGCGCGGGCGATCAGGTGGTGGCGCACCGGGTGCACGACCTCGGCGCGGATCCGCAGGCCGCCGTCGGCCGCGGCGAGGTGGTCGAGCGTCTGGTTGACCGAGCCCTCGATCGAGTTCTCGATCGGGACGAGGGCCTCGGGGACCTCGCCCTCGCGCACCGCCCGGAAGCACTCGACGACGGTCGGGAAGGGGACGGCCTCCCCGGTCTGGCCGAGAGCGATCAGCGCCTCCTCGGCGAACGTCCCGGGCGGCCCGAGGTAGCCGACCCTCACGGCGCTCAGGCCGCCCTCGCCGGGCGGCCGCTCCTCGATCTCGCCGGCGGGCTGGCCGTCGCCGGCCGGCTCGGCGATCTCGGGCTCGCGCGGAGGCGGCACCGGGCGGCCGAGCGCGATCGCCACGGCGCGCTCCTCCTCGGGCGAGAGGCGCTGGCTCGGCGTGCCCTGGGCCATCTCCTTGAGGTAGACCCGGGCGTGGTCGCGCGCGTGGAGGGAGGTCACGACCGCGCCCGACTGGTTGGCGTCGAGCAGGGCGATCGACCACGACTGCTGGCCGCCCATGTCGCGGTAGGCGTCGTAGCGCACCATCCCCTGGAAGCGCAGCGAGGTCCGCAGGCTCGCCTCGGTCACCTCGCCCTGGCGCTCCACCAGCGCCTCCAGGTCGCGCAGGCCCTCCTCCAGCCGCGCCTGCGCGCGCTGCAGGGAGGCCTGGCGGTTGACCAGGCCGGCCGACGAGCCGTCCGGCAGCAGCACGCGCTGGGCCGCCCGGACGCGGCGGAGCGACGCCCACAGGACCGCGCAGCCGATCAGGGCGATCAGCCCCGGCACGCCCGCGGCCACCGCGACCCAGACGCTGACCTCCATCAGATCGTGATCTTGACCGGATACTCGGCCGCGTTGTTGTCAGTGTTGGTCTCGCCGGTCACCGCGTTGACCTCGATCCTCAGCGTCCCCTGCTCCCCGAAGACGGGCGTCGCCGGGCCGGCGATCTCGACGGTCGTGGTCTCGCCGGCCGCGAGCTCGTCGATCTGGGCCTGCTTCTCGTCCACCTCGTTGGGGTCGCTCGGGTAGAAGAAGGACGCCGTCACGACGATGCCGGTCTCGTTGAAGTCGCCGCCGTTCTCCACCGTGACGCGCCACTTGAGCTCGTCGGAGGCCTGGACGGCCTGCGCGGACCCCGGCGTCAGGCGGGTCTCGGACGGCAGCGCCTCCGTCGAGACGATCGACGTGCCGCGCAGGTTGCCGGCGCCGGCGTCGCCGCCCGCGGACCCCTGTCGCTGGAGGGCGGGGACCAGCGTGGCGGCGCCGTCCGGGGTGGCCAGGGCCGGGTTGGGCAGGAAGGGCTGTGGCTCCGGCACCTCGGTCCCCGTGATGTCGTCCTTCGCCAGCGCCCGCCTTGGCGGGCTCGTAGAACTCGTCCGTGTAGATGACGTCGCTCGTCAGGAAGCGCTTCATGGCGTTCGCGATCCCGAGCGCCTTCGTGTCCTCGTCCTCCGATTGGAGGAGCTTGGGCACGCCGTCGGCCAGCAGCGTCAGGCCGCCGACGCGGTACTCCAGGGAGCGCACGAGCGCCTGGTGCGGCGACGACAGCTCGCCCGGCGGGTCGAGGTCCTCGGCCTCGTCGACGAGGGCGCTCGCCTCGCCCGCGAGCGTCCGGATCCTCTGGCTGAGCTGCGGGGGGTTCTCGCCGCGCGCGTTGTTCATGATCTGGCGCAGCTGCTTTCCCTGCTCGGCCGACTGGGCGACGATCGCCGAGGTGTCGTTCAGGTACTGGGTGTAGGAGTCCTCGAGCTGGTTGCGCTGGCAGTCGCGCACGACCAGCGTGATGACGAGGATGAGGATCGCGGCGAAGGCGATGGCGAGCGCGAGGCGCGCGCGGGGCCGCTGGAGGATCGCGGTGCCGCCGCCGGCGCCGCCGCGACCCCCGCGGCCGCCGCGCGAGCCCGAGCGCCGCGGCCGGCTGCCCGACGAGCGCGGCGCGCGCGAGCGGGGCGGCGGGGCGGCCGGCTCGTCGTCGAGGTCCTCGAAGCCGAAGTCGTCCCCGCCGGCGCGCGGCGGGCCACCGGCGGCGCCGGCGCTCGGGCGCGGCACCTCGCCGGTGCCGGCCTCGTCCGGGTACGGCTCGTCGTCCCCGCGGCGCCGGGGGAAGCGTCGCAGGCCGCCCGTGCCCGCCTCGGGCGGCTCGGGCGACGGCTCGCCCGCGCCCGGCCGGTCGTCGTCGAGCTCGGCCACTGCCCTACCTGCGGATGGATCGTCGGGAGATGGGGCTCCGCACGGGGCTCTGGGGACGGGGTGGAGGTGGGCGAGGGGGGACTCGAACCCCCAAGCTCATGCGAGCACTAGACCCTGAACCTAGCGTGTCTACCAATTCCACCACTCGCCCGGGCATCCTGCCGCGGCCAGGGTACCACGGCCCCCTGCCGCCCCCCGCGCCCCCGGCGCACCTGCCCGCGAAGGAGAGGCGTCCGGGATGGTGGAAGATCCCCACCCGTGACATCTCACGCCACCCACGACCGGCGCGCCCTCGGGCGCTACCTGCTCGGCCCGGCGATCGGGCGCGGCGCGACCGCCGTCGTGCACCGCGCGCGGGACCTCGTCACCGGCGATGAGGTGGCCGTGAAGGTGGTCCCGGTCGAGCTCGGGCTCGCCCCGCGGGTGCGGGCCGAGGTGCGCGCGGCGAGCCGCCTCGACCACCCGTCCGTGGTCGCGCTGCGCGACTGGGGCGAGGACCGCGAGTGCCTCTACCTGGTGTGGGAGCTGGTCGAGGGGCCGTCGCTGCTCGAGGTGCTCCGCGCCGGCGGCCCGGGCGACCGGGCGGCCGTCCGCGCCGGGGAGGACGTGCTGTCGGCGCTCGCCCACGCGCACGCGCGCGGCGTGGTCCACCGGGACGTGAAGCCGGCCAACATCCTCCTGGGCCCCGGCGGCCGCGCACTGCTCTCGGACTTCGGCGTCGCCCGGCTCTCGGGCGAGAGCGGCCTCACGCTGACCGGCGGCGTCGTGGGCACGGTCGCCTACATGGCGCCCGAGCAGGCGCGCGGCGAGGGGGCCGGGCCGGCGTCGGACGTCTACTCGGCCTGCCTGGTGGTCTACGAGGCCCTGGCGGGGACGAACCCCGTGGCCGGCGGGTCGCCCATCGAGACCGCCCGCCGCGCCGCCGCCGGCGCCGTCCCGCCGCTCGCCCGCGCGCGCCCGGACCTGCCGCGCCGCCTGTGCGCCGCGATCGACGCGGGCCTCGACCGCGACCCGGCCGCGCGCCCGGACGCGGCGGCGATGGCCGGCCGGCTGGCCGAGGCGCGCGGCGGCCTGGGCGCCGCCGCGCGGCGGCGCGGGACGCGGGCGCTGCCCGGCCTGGCGAGCGCGGCCGGGGGCGCGGCCCTGGCGGCGGCGGGCCTCGCGGCGGCGGATGGCCAATTGGCGCATCACCTGTCTGCCAATTGGCAGCGCCCGGGGCTGGCGGTCGGCGCCATCGCCCTCTCCGCCCTCGCGTTCGCGTGGCGGCCGCGCGCGGCCGCGGCGCTCGCCGTCGTCGTCGGGACCGTCCTCGTGGGGCTGGCCTCCCCGGCGGCCGCGGCCATCCTCGGGGCGATCGCGCTCGCCGTCGTGGCGACGGGGTGGCGGACCGGGCGGCTCCTCCTGCTCCCCGCGGCGGCGCCGGCGCTCTTCGCGATCGGCCTCGGGCCGCTCTACCCGGCGATCGCCGGCCTCGTGCCGCGCTGGCCGGGGCGGCTGTGGGCCGCGGCGTCGGGCATGGTGGCGGCGCTCGCCTGGCAGGTGGCCGCCGGGGCCGACGGGCTGCTGGCCGGGGGTGGCGCGCTGCCCTCGGCGGTCGGCGCGTTGGACGAGGGGTCGTCCCCGGCCGCCGCCGGGCGCGCCCTCTGGGAGCCCCTCGCCGACCGGCCGGAGGCCGTGGCACAGGCGGCGGCGCTCGTCGTCGCGGCGATGTGCGTGCCCCTGGTGCTGCGCGCGCCCGCCGGGGGCGCGCGCCTGGCCGCCTGCGCCGCCTGGCTGGCCGCGGTGGGCGCGGCGCTCGTCGCGACCGCCCCCGACGCGGCGGACGCCGTCGCGGCGCTCGTGCCGGCGGCGGTCGTCGTGCTCGCCTGGGCCATGCGGCCGTGGCGGGTGCTGCGCCGGCGCGTGCCCGCGAGGGCGTCCGCTACGCTGCGAACTCCGACCGCATGAGCCTCCTGCGCGACATCGAGCAGAAGATCGAGGGTCTCTTCGAGCGCAGCTTCCGGCGGGCGTTTCGGAGCAGCCTGCAGCCGGTGGAGCTCGCCAGGAAGCTCGCCCGCGAGATGGAGGACCACAAGACGGTCTCGGTGTCGCGCGTCTACGTGCCGAACGAGTTCACGGTCTATCTGGCGCCGCAGGACCGCGAGAGCTTCGCGTCGTACGAGTCGGCCCTCACCACGGAGCTCGCGGCCTACCTCGAGGCCCACGCCCGCACCGCGGGGCTCTCGCTCGTGGCGCCCGCCGCGGTCGTCCTGTTCGACGGACACCGACCTGCACGTCGGCGAGTTCGGCATCGGGTGCCGGATGGCGGAGGCGCCCCCGGAGGAGGCCGCCGAGCCGGAGCCCGCTGCCGACGGCGAGGCCGAGGCGCCCCAGGCGTCGCCGGCGCCCCAGGCGTCGCCGGCCCCCGAGGTGCCGCCGGCGCCGGAGGTCCCCGCGCCCGTCCCGGTCCCGCCGGCCGTCACCCCGCCACCGCCGCCGCGCCCCTACCAGCCGCTCGAGGGCGTCAGCGGCACCCAGGTGATCTCTGCGGAGGAGGCGCGCGACGCCGGGCTCACGCCGGAGGTGATGACCCTCGTCGTCGGCGTGAACCGACACCCGCTCACCAAGCGCGTCTCGACGCTGGGCAGGAGCCGCGACTGCGACGTCGTCGTGCCCGATCCGAACGCCAGCCGCGTCCACGCGGAGATCCGCCACATCGGGCTCGACTACTACCTCGTTGACATGGGAAGCACCAACGGCACCGAGGTGAACGGCCAGGTCGTCAAGCGCCACGCCCTCGCCGGCGGGGACACCATCGTGATGGGGACGACCGAGATCCACGTCGAGCTGGCATGACCGAGACCGGCCTGATCGTCGCCGAGGTCGTCTTCCTGGTCCTCCTGTACGCGTTCGTGTGGGCCATCGTCCGCAGCGCGAGCCGCCAGCTCAGCGGCTCCCCGGGCCGCCGCCCCCGCCCCCGCCCCCGCCCCCAGCAGCGGCCGCGCCCGACGCCGCCGCCGCGCGCGCGGCGCGAGCCCGCGATGGCCGCCGCGCCGGCCGCCGCCGCCGCAGGCCCCCGCGGCGCCGCCGCCGCTGCCGCCGCCGGTGGACGTCCCCGACGCCCAGGCGGTTCCCGCCGCCGCCCGCCACGGCTCCGAGGACCGCACCGAGGCGGACGAGGGGGCAGCGGGCCGCTCGACCTGGCCGCCAACCTCGACCCCCGCCTGGTGGTCGAGTCCTCGCCGTCGCTGCCCGCCGGACAGGAGGTCCGGCTCGAGGGGGGGATCACGATCGGGCGCTCCGAGGCGGCCGACATCTCGATCGCCGACCAGTTCGTCTCCCACATGCACGCGCGGGTCACCCGCCGCGGGGCGTACCACTTCGTCGTGGACCTGGGCTCCACCAACGGCACCTTCCTGAACGACCGGCGCATCGAGAGCGACGCCCAGCTGAAGGTGCGCGACACCCTCCGAATCGGCCAGAGCATCCTCCGCTACGAGGAGTAGATGGCGAGCGAGGGCACCCCGGGCGGCGAGCTGGCCCTGGTGGAGCTGGCCGACCTCTCCGACACGGGCCGCGTGCGGCGGCACAACGAGGACCGCTCGCTGGGGCGCCCGCCCGTGATCGCGGTCGCCGACGGCATGGGCGGGGCCAAGGCGGGCGAGGTCGCGGCCCAGCTCGCCGTCGAGGAGGTCGCCCGCCTCGAGGAGCCGGTCGCGCTGGGCGACGTGCGGGAGGCGGTCGGGCGCGCCAACGCCGCGATCCGGCGCGTGGCCCGCGACGACCCCGAGAAAAGCGGGATGGGGACCACCCTCACGGCCGCGATGCTCGAGGACGGGCGCCTCGACGTCGTGCACGTCGGGGACTCGCGCGCGTACCTGTGGCGCGACGGCCGTCTGCGTCAGCTCACCGAGGACCACTCCGTCGTGGCCGAGCTCGTGAAGCGCGGGAGCATCCGCCCCGAGGACGCCGAGCACCACCCGCACCGGAACGTCATCACGAGGGCGCTGGGCGCGGAGGCCGAGGTGGTCGTCGACACCTTCTCGGAGTACCTGCGCGACGGCGACGTGGTGCTGCTGTGCAGCGACGGCCTGTCCTCGTACGTCGCCGAGGGGGACATCGGCGAGATCCTCGGGGACGCCGTCACGCTCGCCGACGCGGCGAAGGCGCTGGTCGAGCGCGCCAACCGCGAGGGCGGCACCGACAACGTCACCGTGGTGCTCGCGCGCGTCGGGGTGGTGGGCTCGGGCGACAGCGGCTCCACCGCCGAGGTGCCGCTGGTCGGGGCGGCGGACGGGGGCGGGGACCCGTCCTCGACGGGCGAGATGAAGGTGCTCGGCGGGGTGCACGGGGCCGCCGGCACGGCGCGCTCCGGGGCGCTGGGAACCGGCAGGAAGCCTCGCGTGCTGCAGCCCGTCTCCCGCCGCCGGCGCGTGAGGCTGGGGCCCGCGCTCGCCGCCGCTGCGGTCGTCCTCGCCCTCGTGGTCGGCGCCGTCGCGTGGATCGCCAGCCGCACCTACGGCGTCGAGGAGTCGCCCGCCGGCCGCGTCCAGGTCGTCCACGGCCTGCCGTTCGACGTGGCCGGCATCGACCTCTCCTCGGACTGGCAGGAGACCTCGGTCTCGGCGGAGGCCGTCCGCGCGTCCGACCCCGGCGCCCTCTCCTCGTCCGCCCGCGGCCAGGGGGAGGCCGTCGAGCTGGCGGCCGGGCTGGTCTGGCTGTACGGCCTCCCCCAGACGCCGGCGGTGCGGGTGCCGCCGCGGGAGGCCGGGCCCCGGCGCGCGCCCGCGCCGCCGACCGCGGAGCCGGCGCCCGGGTGACCTCGCCACGCACCCGCGAGCTGGGGTTCCTGATCCCGGCGGGGCTCCTCGGGCTCGTCGGGATGGCCTCGGTGGCCAGCGCCCGCGCCGACGGGTTCGACCCCGGCCCCATCCCGGGCGCCATCGGCGTGCTCGCGGTCTTCCTCGCGATGCACGTCGCGCTGCGCCTGCGGGCGCCCATGGCCGACCCCTACCTCCTGCCGACCGTCGGGGTGCTCACCGCGATCGGGCTCGTCGAGCTCGACCGCATCAGCCCCGAGCTCGCCGCCGACCAGGCGGGGTGGGTCGCGGTCGGCGGCGCCGCCTTCATCGGGGTGCTCTTCGCGCTGCCCGACCACCGGGTGCTCGAGCGCTACCGGTACCTGATCGGCCTGACCGGCGTCGGGCTGCTGCTGATCACCATGATCTTCGGCACCCGCATCAACGGCGCCCGGCTGTGGATCGAGATCGGCGGCGGGCAGACGATCCAGCTCGGCGAGGTCGCGAAGGTCCTGATCGTGATCTTCCTGGCGGCCTACCTGCGCGACAAGCGCGAGCTGCTGGCGGTGCCGACCCGGCGCGTGCTGGGGATCCCCACGCCCCCGATGTCCGCCCTGGGGCCGGTGCTCGTGTTCCTCGCGGCCTGTCTCGCGCTGGTCGTCATCCTCAACGACTTCGGCACGGCCCTGCTGTTCCTGGGCGTCTTCCTCGCGATGATCTACCTGGCGAGCGGGCGCGCCGCCTACACGGTCATCGGGCTGGCGCTGTTCCTGCTCGGCTCCGCCGCGGTCTACACGGTGGTGCCGCGCATCGAGAGCCGGGTCGAGAACTGGCTGACGCCCTTCGACGACGCCCGGGACCAGGGGTTCCAGCTCGTGCAGTCGCTCTACGCGCTCGCCGAGGGCGGCGTGCTCGGGCCCGGGCTCGGGCGCGCCTTCCTGGTGAGGGCGGACGGCTCCACCGTGGTCCCGGCCCTACCGACGGACTTCATGTTCACGGCCGTCGCCACCGAGCTCGGCTACATCGGCGGGGTCGGCATCCTGCTGGGCTTCGTCGTGCTGATCCAGCGGGGCTTCGTGATCGCCGCCAACGCCAACGACGGCTTCTCGAAGCTGCTCGCGGGAGGGCTGACCGCGACGATCGGCCTGCAGGCGCTGCTGATCATCGGCGGCGTCATCCGGCTGATCCCGCTCACCGGGGTCACCCTGCCCTTCATGAGCTACGGCGGCTCCAGCGTCGTGACCAACTTCGCCCTGGTGGCGCTGCTGCTCATCATCAGCCACCGCTCGCGCGCGGGGAGCGCGGCGCCACGGCCGCGCCGGCGCGAGCGCGCGGCGCCCGAGCCCGAGCGGGAGGCGGTTGCATGAGCCCCTCCCGGCGGCACCGCGCGGAGGCGGGACTGGCCCCGGGAGGGGCGCGATGAACCGCTCGATCCGCCGCCTCTACCTCACCCTGGCCGCGGGCTTCGGCCTGCTCATGCTGATGCTGGGCTACTGGCAGGTCGTGGCGGCCGACGGGCTGAAGGACCGCCCCGGCAACGAGCAGACCGCCCAGGCCGAGCGGCTGGTTGACCGGGGCCGGATCATCTCGGCCGACGGCAAGGTCATGGCGGCGAGCCGCGCGGTCCGGGTCAAGGGCCAGAAGGTGTACCAGCGGCTCTACCCGCAGGGCGACCTGGCCGCCCAGACCGTCGGCTACACCTCCGAGGGAGCCAAGACCGGGATCGAGGAGACCTACGACCGGTATCTGTCGGGCAGCTTCGGCTCCGAGCCGCTGCTGCAGCGCCTCAACCTGAGCGAGAAGGAGGGCGCGAACGTGGAGATCGGCCTCGACACCCGCGTCCAGGCGGTCGCCCAGGAGGGCCTCGCCGGCGGCCGGGGCGCGGTGGTCGCGCTCGACCCGCGCACGGGCCGCGTGATCGCGATGGCGTCGGCGCCGACCTTCGACCTGCAGCTCGCGGTGGACGACTTCGACGCGATCCCCGACGAGGGCGGGCCCCTGCTCAACCGGGCGGTGCAGGGGCTCTACGCCCCCGGCTCCACCTTCAAGGTCGTGACCGCGGCGGAGGCCCTCGAGAGCGGCTCATTCACGCCCGAGAGCGAGTTCCCCGGGGGGGCGGAGTACGACACGCCGGGCGGGCCGATCCGCAACTTCGGCGGCGCCAGCTTCGGCCCCCACACGCTCACGACCGCCCTGACCTTCTCGATCAACGTGACCTTCGCCGAGATCGGCGACGCCCTGGGCGCCGAGCGCATGGGCGAGATCATGACGGCGTTCGGGTTCGCCGAGCGCCCGCCGATCGACCTGCCCGACGTGGCGATCTCGGGCCGGCGGCAGGGCGACCAGGTGCTGCCCAACGGCGAGGAGGACATGGACACCGCCCGCCTGGCGATCGGCCAGGAGCGCCTGGCCGTGACGCCCCTGCAGATGGCGACGGTCGCCGGGGCGGTCGCCAACGGCGGCGTCGCCATGGCGCCGCGACTCATGACCCGTATCGTTGACCGCGGCGGCTCGCTCGTGCAGCGCGGCGAGCCGGAGGAGCTCGGCGAGGCCATGAGCCCGTCCTACGCGGCGGAGCTCGCCGCGATGATGGAGGACGTGGTGCGCGAAGGGACCGGGACGGCGGCCGCGCTGTCGGCGGCGGGCGTGACGGTGGCGGGCAAGACCGGCACCGCGGAGAGCGACGACCCCAACCGCAACCAGGCGTGGTTCATCGGCTTCGCGCCGGCGGAGGACCCGGCCGTCGCCGTCGCCGTGGTGATCGAGGACACGGCGTCCACCGGCGGCGAGGCGGCGGCGCCGGTCGCGGCGACCGTCATGGAGGCCGCCCTGGAGGCCGGGGGATGAGCTTCGAGCCCGGCGAGCTGATCGGGGGACGCTACGAGCTCGGCCGCCAGCTCGGCGCCGGCGGCATGGCGCGCGTCTACCTCGGCCACGACCGCCTGCTCGACCGCGAGGTCGCCGTGAAGGTGCTGGCGGAGCCCTACGCCTCCGACCCGCAGTTCGTGGAGCGCTTCCGCCGCGAGGCCTCGGCCGCGGCCGGCCTCAACCACCCGAACATCGTCGCCGTGTACGACCGCGGGGAGACGGACGGCAGCTACTACATCGTCATGGAGTACCTCTCGGGCCCGGACCTGAAGCAGGTCATCCGGCGCCGCGCCCCGCTGCCGCCGCTGCAGGCCATCGACTACGCCCAGCAGATCCTCGCCGCGCTCGGCGCCGCCCACCGGCGCGACGTGGTCCACCGCGACGTGAAGCCCCAGAACGTCCTCGTGGCCGAGGACGGGCACCTCAAGGTGACCGACTTCGGCATCGCCCGAGCCGGCGCCCAGACGGACATGACCGAGGCCGGCTCCGTGATCGGGACGGCCCAGTACCTGTCGCCCGAGCAGGCGCGCGGCGACGAGGTCACGGCGGCCAGCGACTGCTACGCGGTGGGGATCGTCCTCTACGAGATGCTCACCGGCCGGGTGCCGTTCGACGGCGACCGCCCGGTGGCGGTCGCGATGAAGCAGATCAGCGACGCGCCGATGCCCCCGCACGAGGTCGAGCCGGGCGTGCCGCCGGAGCTCGACGCGGTCGTGATGCGGGCCCTGGCGAAGCGCCCGTCCGAGCGCTACCGCACCGCCGACGAGCTCAGCCGGGCGCTGGCGGAGACGCGGACCGCGCTCGACGGCTCGGGGAGCACGACCCGCGTCATGCCCGCGGTCGGCCCGGCGACGGAGGAGACCCGGGTCATGGACCCGGCCACCGGCCCGACCCGCGTCGGCCCCCCGCCGCCCGACGAGCCGCCGGCGGGCCGGCGCCGGCGCTGGCCGTGGATCGTCGCGGGCGTCGTGCTGCTCGCGGCCATCGCCGTCGGCGCCTTCCTGCTCCTGCGCGACGACGCGGCGGCGGTCACGATCCCCCAGGTGGCGGGCCAGACCGAGGCGCAGGCCCGGGCGACGCTGGAGAACGCCGGGCTCGAGGTCGACGTCCAGCGGGTGACCAGCGAGGAGGAGGCCGGGCGGGCGGTCGGCACCGACCCGCCCGAGGGCAGCGAGGTTGACGAGGGCGACACCGTCGTCCTCCGCGTCAGCGAGGGGCCGGGGTTGACGACCGTGCCCGACGTCGAGGGCGAGAACGAGGCCGACGCCACCGCCGAGCTGCGGCGCGCCGACTTCCAGGTGGACGCGCGCCAGGAGGCGAGCGGCGACGTTGACGAGGGGATCGTCATCCGTCAGAGCCCGGGGGGCGGGACGCAGGCCGAGACCGGCAGCTCCGTGACGATCGTGGTCTCGAGCGGACCCGAGAGCGTGCGCGTGCCGGACGTGCAGCAGCAGGACTTCGAGAGCGCAGAGGGCGAGATCAACGGCGCCGGCCTCGTGGTGGGCAACGTCTCCCGGGAGCCGAACGAGAACTTCCCCGAGGGCACCGTGATCCGCCAGAGCCCCGGGCCGGGGGCGAGCGTCGCCGAGGGCTCGGCGGTCAACCTGGTGCTCGCCGCGCCGCTCGAGACGGTCACCGTCCCGGCGATCACCGGCAACACGGTCACCGACGCCGAGACGAAGCTCGCCAACGCGGGCTTCGACGTCGCGCGGCAGGAGGTCGCGTCGGACCAGCCGGCGGGCGTCGTGGTCGCCGTCGATCCGCCCGAGGGCACCGAGGTCGAGCCGGGCAGCACGATCACCATCAGCGTGAGCCTCGGCTCGTCCGGAGGGGACCCCGGCAGCCTCGGCGAGGGCGGCGGGGAGGGCGACGGCGACGATGGGGGCGGCGGCGCGCAACCGCCCCCGCCGACCCCATGAGGGTTGCGTGAAGCGCCGCCTCGCGGTCCTCATGGGCGGGCGCAGCAGCGAGCACGAGGTGTCGCTGTCGTCGGCGGAGGCCGTGATCGCCGCCCTCGACCCGGACCGCTACGAGGTGATCCCCGTGCTGATCGCCCGCGACGGAGGCTGGAGCGTTGACGGGGCGCCCGTGGCGCTCGTCCCGGGGCCCGGCGGGGGGCCCGTGCTCGCCTCGCTCGACGACGGGAGCGGCCGGGCCGGTCGACGTCGTGTTCCCGGTGCTGCACGGCCCCAACGGCGAGGACGGCGTCGTCCAGGGCGCGCTCGAGACCGCCGGGGTGCCCTACGTCGGCGCCGGCGTCGCGGCGTCGGCCGTGGCGATGGACAAGGCGATGTTCAAGGTCTTCCTCCGCGAGGCCGGCATCCCCACGCCCGAGCACTGCGTGGTCACCGACGCCGAGTGGGGGGCGGCGCCGGCCGACGTGGGGGCCCGCGTCGCCGAGCGGGTGGGGTACCCGGCCTTCTGCAAGCCGGCCCGCCTGGGATCCAGCGTCGGCATCAGCCCGGTGCCGGACGCGGAGGCCCTGCCGGCGGCGCTCGCGCTCGCCTTCCGCCACGACCCGAAGGCGCTCGTGGAGCGGGCGATCTCGGGCCGCGAGGTGGAGGTCGGGGTCCTGGGCGTTGACGACCTCGTCGTCTCGCCCGTCGGGGAGATCACCTACGACTCCGAGTGGTACGACTACGCGACCAAGTACGAGCCGGGGCGGTCGCGCGTGCAGGTGCCGGCCGACCTGCCCGAGCCCGTCGCCGAGCGGGCCCGCGAGCTCGCGCTGCAGGCGTTCCGGGCCGTTGACTGCGCCGGGCTCGCGAGGGTCGACTTCTTCGTCGCGGACGATGGCGAGGTGCTGCTGTCGGAGCTGAACACGATCCCCGGGTTCACCCCGACGAGCGTCTACGCGAAGCTGATGGAGGCGGGCGGGATCGCCTATCCCGACCTCGTCGAGCGGCTCGTCGAGCTCGCTCTCGCGCGCGCCGCCGCGGCGCGCCGCTACGCCGGGTGAGCGCGCGGACACGGCGGATCGGCGTCGTCGCCGACAGCCACGTCGGCGAGTACCTCGACGAGCTCCCGGAGGGCGTGCTCGAGGCCCTCGAGGGCTGCGACCTCGTGCTCCACGCCGGTGACCTGAGCGTTCCCTCGGTGCTGGACGACCTCGAGGCCGTCGCCCCGGTGGTCGCGGTGCGCGGCGACCACGACCGCCTCGGCGGTCTCGAGCTGCCCGAGACGGCCATCGTCGTGGCGGGGGGCCTCCGGATCGGCCTCACGCACGGCCGCCGCCACCGCCTGGTTGACTCGTCCGTCATCACGGCCTCGGTGGTGGCCGGGCGCAACCTGCGGTACCGGGCCGGGCTGCACGCCGCCCTGGCCCGCCGCACGGGGCCCGTCGACTGCGTGGTCTACGGCCACTGGCACGAGCCCGCGATGGTCCGGCGCGGGTCCACGCTCTTCTTCTCGCCGGGGGCGGTCTGCCCGTACGGCAACGTGGAGGGCGGGCAGCCGCCGCGGCGCGGCGTGCTGGGCATCGGCGATCGCGGCGTGCGGCGCTTCCGCTGGCAGCTCGGCGCCGAGGCGATGCGCGCGTCGGTCGGGATCCTGGAGGCCGGCTCGGACGGGATCGTCCCCCGGATCGTCCCCATTACGTAGGGTTCCTGCCCGTGACCGGCGGCCCCCGCTACCGCGTGACGAGCGGCCTCGTGCGCGCGCGGGCTCGGCATCGGGGCGGTCGCCGGCCTGCTGATGGCGCTGGCGCCGACGGGCGACATCGCCAGCGGCCCGGCGCGCGACGCCCCTCGGACGACGGCGACGATCGACCTCGAGCCGGCCGTCGGCGCGCTGGGCGTGGCCGGCGCCGTGCTGCTGGCCGCCGCCGCCGCGGCGCCCTGGCTCTGGGCCCACCTCGCCGGCGTGGCGCTCGCCATGATCGTCAGCGCGACCGCGGGCCTGATCGTGCTCACCGGCCGCACGTCCGACGACTTCGCCGCCGACGCCGACGTCTCGCTCGAGCGCGGAGGGGTCCTGCTCGCCCTGGCCTTCTGGGTCGGCATCGCGGCGGTCGTCGTCACGCTGATCGGCTTCCGCCGCGTCGCCATGGCCGACGTGGCCCCCGCGCCCGAGGGCGAGGCCGCGCCCGCGACGCGCGTGGAGGAGGGCCGGCGCAGCACGTCCGGCAAGGCGACCGTGTCGCTCGTCCTGGGCATCGCCGGCTTCATCACCGTGTTCGCGTCGGCGCTGGCGATCGCGTTCGGCACGCTCGCGCTCGGCGACATCCGTGCCTCGCGCGGGGCGCTGGGCGGGCGCGGCGTCGCGATCGCCGGGCTCGTGCTCGGGTTCGTGGCGCTGTCGCTCCTCATCGCGCTGGTGGGATCGGGGATGTTGTCGGCGAAGCCCTCCGACTGACGCCGTTCCGAGGGGCCAGCGGAATGTAAGGCTTCCGTGCGTGGCCGCCCGCGACGGCGCGCCCGGGCAAGACTCCCGGCCCATGCGGTGGCGCTTCCTGAGACGTCGCTCCGCCGGTGCCGCGGCCCTCCTGGCGGCGGGCGCCATCGCGAGCGCTCCCGCGACCGCCGACGCCGCCGACCCGCCCCTGCTCTACCTCGACCAGGAGGCCGCGGCGGTCGTCCACGACGGCATGGGCGCGGCCACGCTGCGCCAGGCGCCCCTCCGGCCGAACCCGCGCTGGCCGGCCGCCCGCACCGTCGGCAAGGTGGCGGGCCGCGACCTGGCCGGCGCCGGGCCGCGGCGCATCGCCGCGATGCTGCGCGCCGGGTGGGCCCAGCCGGGCGTCGGCAGCCTCGTCGCGGTCGACGAGATCTCGCCGCGGCAGTGGAGCGTCCCCGCCGCCCGGTCGCTGGCGGCCGCCCTGCAGCGCCTGGGGCCGAACGCGAGCAGGGTCGTCTTCTACGCCGGCCCGGCGCTGGTCGAGCAGGTGGGGCGGGCCGACCCGCGGCATCCCCTGCCGGGCAGGCTGCGCGCGCTGGTCGACGCGCTCAGCCGCGGGCGGGCGACCTACCTCCTGACCTACCGGGGCGACCTCACCCCCCTCCCGCCCCGCGAGATGGCCACGGCGCCGACGCGCTGGCTGGCGCGCTGGCCGGCCGGGCGCGGCGAGCTGCGGGTGCTGCTGGGCGTCGACGGCGGCCTCGGCCAGGCGGAGCTGTGGGCGCGCGTGCGCTCGACGCCGGCCGGCCGCGAGCTGCTGTCGCGCGGGCCGGGTGCCTACGGGCTGCGCGGCGCGGCCGAGGCCCACGACTGGCTCGCCCAGTACCGCGCCCACCGGTCCTCGCCCGGGACCTCGGCGACCGGACGTGACTACCCCGTGCCGCAACCCGGCGGGCTCGCCCTCGAGGCCGCCGGGCCGAACCGCGTGCGCCTGACGATCACGCGCCGCGGGAACGCGGTCGTGACGACCCAGCGGCTGGGCGGCGGGCTCGTCCGCGCCATCCGCAAGCTGACGGGCCCGACGCCCGGCAGCGTCCTGATCCGCCTTCCCCGGGACACGCGCCCGGGCCGCTACCGGGTGCGGGCGATCCTGATCGGCGACGGGCTGCGCGACCGGGCCGGCGTGATCGTGAGGGTCACCCGGCGGTA
The DNA here is from genome assembly GCA_963834875.1 of Miltoncostaeaceae bacterium. Classification (GTDB taxonomy): domain Bacteria; phylum Actinomycetota; class Thermoleophilia; order Miltoncostaeales; family Miltoncostaeaceae; genus DATAGF01. The sequence goes on along the minus strand of CAWIDG010000033.1, from coordinate 179,884 downwards.
GTGCGCGCCCGCGCTCGCGGGTGGGCGCGGTCGAAGTCCTCCCGCAGATGGGCGGCGGTCACGTGGGTGTAGACCTCGGTGGTGACGGGCGAGGCGTGGCCGAGGTGGGCCTGCACGTAGCGGATGTTGACGCCCGACTGGATCAGGTGCGTGCCGCAGGAGTGCCGCAGCGCGTGCGGGAAGACGCGGGCGCCGTCGGCGCGCAGCCCGGCGCGGTCGGCCACGTCGGTCACGATGCGCCACACCGCCGCCCGCCCGAGCCGCCGCCCGCGCGCGCTGAGGAACACCGCGTCGGCGTCGCGGTGGCGGGCCTGGTCGCGGCGCGGGCGCCGGTCGCGCGCGCGCAGCTCCGGCCGCCCCGCGCGGAGGTAGGCCCGCAGGCGCGCCAGCGCCTCGCGCGGCACCGCCACGGCGCGGCGGCGGCCCCCCTTGCCCTCCACCAGCAGGAAGGGGTCGTCCGCATCGTCGAGGTGGCACGCCGACAGGTCGAGGCCCGCGGCCTCGCTCGCGCGCAGGCCGCAGCCGTAGAGGACCTCCACCAGCGCCGAGGTGCGCGCGCCGAGCGGCCCGGGGCCCGCCGCCGCCTCGCACATCGCGCGGACGGCGGCCGGCGAGAGCGCGACGACCTCACGGCCGAGGGCCTCCTGGCCCCCCTCGCCCGCCGCGGCGGGCGGGCGGAGGTCGCGGGTCGGGTTCTCCAGCGCGAACGCCCGCGCCCACCAGCGGCAGAAGGCCCGCGCCGCCGCCACCCGGCGGCGCCGGGTGGACAGCCGGCCCGGCAGCCCGTCGCGCCAGCGCTGCCACCAGTCGAGCGGGAGCGCCGACAGGGCCGCCGCGGCCGCGCGCGCGCCCGGGTCGTCCTCCACGCCGAACCCGGGCCCGTCGGCGCCGGGCGGGGGCACGCCCAGGGCGCCGGCGAGCGCCGCCAGGTCGCGCGCGTATGCGGCCCGGGTGTTCGGGTTCTCGCGGGTCGCGAGGAACGCCGCCGCCAGGCGCCCGAACCCCCCCGGGTCGATCATCCGCGCGGGTGGCCGCGGCGCAGGGCGGCCTGCATCGCCTTGGTCGTGACGCCGGTGTAGCGCTGCGTCGTCGCCAGGCTGGCGTGTCCCAGGACCTCCTGCACGACGCGCAGGTGGGCGCCGTCGCGCCCGCCCGGGCCCTCCAGCAGATGGGTGCCGGTGGCGTGGCGCAGCAGGTGCGGCCCACCCGCCCGCCCCGACGCGCGCAGCTCGCGGGCGACGATGCGGTAGACCGCCGAGCCGTCGAGCGGGCGGCCCGAGCGCGAGACGAACACCGGCGCCCGGGTCGCCGCCGAGGGCGGCCGCCCGGCGACCAGCCGGGGCCGCCCGCCCCCGAGCCACGCGCGCAGCGCCGCGACGGCCGGCTCGGTGAGCGGCACCGTGCGGGCGCGGCCGCCCTTGCCCACCACGCGCAGCGACTCGTGCTCGAAGTCGAGCCCCGCGAGCACCAGGTCGCAGGCCTCCTGGCGCCGCAGCCCGCTGCCGTAGAGCACCTCCAGCAGCGCCCGGTCGCGCAGCGCGAGCGCCTCGGCCGTCGGCCCGCCGTTCGCGGCGCGCCGTCCGGCGCCGTTGACCAGGGCGGCCGCGTCCCGCTGCGAGAGCCGCGGGACCGGCGGCGGCGCCGCCCGCGGGCGGTCGACGAGATCCGCCGGCGAGCGGTTCGGGGGGTGGTACGGGGCGAGCCACTCGCGCAGGGCCGTGACGGCGCGGGCGCGGCTGGCGGGCGACCACCCGAGCCCGCGGAACGCCGCCTCGATCGCCGAGGGCGTGACCTCCTCCGGCCCGGCGACGCCCCGCTCGGCGAGCCAGCCCGCGACGCGGCGGGCGTCCTTCAGGTAGGCGGCCCGGCTGCGGGGCGACAGCCGCCGTCCCCGGCCGCCCTGCGCGGCGAGGCGGCGCTCCAGGCCGGCCAGGCTCTCGTCGAAGCTGACGCTGGTCATGGTCAGGTGCTGTTCGGCGCGCCCCTCAGCTGGACCTCCCCGATTCCCGCCCAGAAGCGGCCCTGGCCGTCCGGGACCAGCATCGTGATCCACAGGACGTAGGCCTCCGACGGGGCCGTCTCGAGCGAGGGGGACCACCTGCCGGCCGCCCGCCAGCTCATCCTCGGCGAGCACCTCGCGCTCGCCTCCCCGGTCCGGCCCGAGGAGCTGGAAGCGGGCCCCGGGAGTGGGCGAGGTGACGATCAGCTGGGTCGCGGTGGCCGGCGCCGCGAGGCGCATGACCAGGCCCACGCCGTCCTTCAGCCCTCCGAACTCCGGCGTGATCTCGTAGTTCTCCGTGTACCAGGCGGTCTCGGGGTCGCCGTCGATGGCCGCGCCGCGCAGGTCCGGACGCTCGCTCTGGTCCGCGCCCTGGGGGTCGTAGTCGCGGATCGCCGCGAACTCGAGCGGCACGGCGGCGGCCGTCTCCGGCCCGTCGCCGGACGTCGGCCCGAGCAGCACGAACGCCGCGATCGCCCCGGCGGCGACCGTGGCCGCCGCGCAGGCGCCCCAGAGCATCCGCCGCCGACGCCGCGGGCGGGGATGGCGGGCCGTGTCCTCGTCGAGCAGCAGCGGGCCGGTCGCCGGGAGTGGCAGGACGGCCGTCCCCCCGTCGGCCCCCGCCTCCAGCGCGGCGACCATGGCGGCGGCATCCGGGTAGCGGTGGGCCGGATCCTTCGCCGCGGCGCGCATCGTCACGGCGGCGAGCCAGTCGGGCACCGCGGGGTTGGCCGCGCGCGGGTCTGGCAAGGGCTCCGAGCAGTGCTTCATGGCCACCGCCACGAACCCGTCGCCGCGGAACGGCACCTGCCCGGTGAGGCACTCGTAGAGGACGATGCCGAGCGAGTAGACGTCCGTGCGCGCGTCGATCGGGCGGCCGTCGGCCTGCTCGGGGGAGAGGTAGTCGGCGCTGCCGACGAGCATGTCCGTGCGCGTGAGCCCGGGCTGGCCGTCCGACTCGAGGGAGCGGGCGATCCCGAAGTCGGCGAGCTTGACCCCGCCGTCGGGGGTGAGGAGGACGTTCTGCGCCTTGATGTCCCGATGCACGACACCCTGCGCCTGGGCGTAGGCCAGCGCGCGGCCGACCTGGGCGCAGATGCGGGCCGCCTCCTCCGGCGGGAGCGGCCCCTCGCGGCGCACGCGCGTCTTCAGGTTCTCGCCTTCGACGAGCTCCATGACGAGGTAGGGCCCGTGCGCGTCCTCGCCGCGGTCGAGCAGGTGGACGAGGTTGGGGTGCGACAGCCGCGCGACCAGGAGCGCCTCGCGGCGGAACCGCTCGGCGTGCTCCTCGTCGGCGAGGAGGCCGGAGTGGAGGCGCTTGACCGCCACGTCCCGGCCCAGCACGGTGTCGGTCGCGCGCCAGACCGACGCCATTCCGCCGCGCCCGATCAGCTCGTCGAGGCGATAGCGCTCCCCGAGCAGGGTCTGGGTCATGGCCAGGGGCCCGCGTCGGCCATCGTCACCCGTGGAGGATACCGCCCGGCGGCGCCGGACCCGCCGCGCGGGTGGTCTAGAATCGGCCCGTGCCGGCCCCCCCGACCGTCCTGATCGTCGAGGACGACGAGGCGATCTCGGACTCCATCGCCTACGCGCTCGACCGGGCCGGCTACCGGACGCTCCGGGCCGGCGACGGGGGCCAGGGCCTGCGGCTCTTCCGCCAGCAGCGGCCCGACCTGGTGATCCTCGACCTGATGCTGCCGCAGGTCGACGGCTGGCGGGTCGCCGAGGAGCTGCGGCGCGAGGACCCGCGCGTCCCGGTGATCGTCTGCAGCGCGCGGACGAGCGAGTTCGACCGCGTCCACGGCCTCGAGATGGGCGCCGACGACTACGTCACCAAGCCCTTCTCGATGAAGGAGCTGCTGGCGCGGGTCAGCGCCCACCTGCGCCGGGTGGAGTCGCACCGCCAGCCCGACGGGTCGCAGACGATCGAGGTCGGCCCGCTGGCGATCGACCCCGAGCAGGTGCAGGCGTTCGTCGACGGGCGGTCGGTCGGGCTGACCCCACGCGAGTTCGAGGTGCTGTACGCCCTCGCCCGGGCCAAGGGCAAGCCGGTGCCGCGCGAGCGCGTGTACCGCGAGGTCTGGGGCTACGAGATGATGCGCGGCGACCGCTCGGTCGATGTCTTCGTGCGCAAGGTGCGCCAGAAGCTGAGCGCGGCCTGCCCGGACATCAGCTTCGTCCAGACCCACTACGGCGTCGGCTACCGATTCGAGCCCGCCGAGGCGGCGTCGGGCGCGGAGGCCCAGGTCTGAATTCGCGGTGATCCGTGCGGGGCGGTGCGCCGTAGAGTGCTCTGAATGGCCGCCGACCGTCTGCCCGCCGAGCTGACGCGCCTCGCCGACGAGGACCTGCTCACGCTCGTCGAGCGCGGCGACCCCGACGCATTCGAGGTCATCTATGAGCGCCACTCGCGGGTGGCCTTCTCACTCGCCTTCCGGCTGCTGGGCGACCGCCCGTCGGCGGAGGACCTCGTCCAGGACGCCTTCCTCGGCGTCTGGCGCGGCGCCGCCTCCTACTCGCCGTCGCGCGGCAGCGTCCGCAACTGGCTCCTGTCGATCCTGCACAACCGCGGGGTCAACCGGCTCAGGACCCTGGCGGCCGTGACCCGCCGCCAGGAGGCGCTGGAGCAGGTCGAGCTGCGGCGGGAGGACGAGCCCGACGCCGCCGCCCTGGGGATCGGGCGGGCGCTCGCCGGCTCGGTGCGCGAGGAGCTCAGCAACCTGCCCGGGGAGCAATACGACGTGCTCAAGCTGGCCTACTATGGGGGCTTCACCCACCAGGAGATCGCCGAGATGCTCGAGCTGCCCCTCGGGACGGTGAAGAGCCGGATGAGGCTCGGGCTCGATCGACTGCGGCGGGGCCTCGGCGAGACCGGGGTGGCACCGGCATGACGCGCGAGCACGACGCCCTCCGCGACCTGCTCGCGCCCGTCGCGCTCGGGGCCGCCGAGCCCGACGAGGTCGCGCGCGTGGAGGCCCACGCCGCCGAGTGCGCGGTCTGCCGCGAGGAGCTCGCGGGCCTGCGCGCCGCGTCCGACGTCCTGGCCCTGGCGGTGCCGCAGCGGGAGCCCTCGCCCGCCCTGCGCGAGTCGCTGATGGCGACCGTGCGGTCGGAGGCGGCCGAGCGCCAGGCGGCGGCGGAGCAGGAGCCGGCCGCGCCGGCCCCGGTCGGGCGCGGCGAGCGCCGGCGCGGGCGCTCGTGGCTCCGTCCCTGGCCGGCGGTCGCGGTCGTCGCGGCCATCGCCGCGCTGCTGCTGGGATGGAACATCGTGCTCCAGACGACCAGCGACTCGGGCGGCGAGGAGGTCACCGAGCTGGCGGTCACGGGAACGCCCGACGCCCCGGGGATCACGGGCGAGGTGCTCTACGTCCCTGACGAGGAGACCGCCGTCGTGCGCCTGCGCGGCCTGCCCGCGCTCGATCCGGGCGACGCCTACCAGCTCTGGGTGCTGCGCGACGGCACGCCCGAGTCGGCCGGCCTGTTCGAGCCGGTCGGGCCCGCCCAGGCGGTGCGGGTGGCGGAGGACCTGGCCGGGGCCGACGCGCTCGCCGTGACGGCGCAGCCGAGCACGAGCCGCATGGTCCCCGAGGGCCCCATCCTGGTCACGGCGCCGCTGCCGGCCTGACCGCCGGCGGGCAGGTGCGCGCGAGCGCGATCCGCTGGCCGGTGGACGCCGCCGCACGGCGGTGGCCGGACATCGTCTTCCGCGCCGACACCGCCCGGCCCGCCGTCGCGCTGACCCTCGACGACGGGCCGGACCCCGCCGTCACCCCGGCCGTGCTGGACCTCCTGGCGGCCCACGGCTGCCGGGCGACCTTCTTCCTCCACGGGCGCAGCGCCCGGCGCCACCCCGCGATCGTCGCCCGCCTCGTCGACGAGGGCCACGAGCTCGGCAACCACCAGTGGGAGGACCGCCCCTGTCGCAGGCTCCCGCTCGCCGCCTTCGTCAACGACCTGCGGCGCACGCACGAGGTCCTCTCCGAGCACGGCCCGGTCGACCTGATGCGCCCCGGCTCCGGCCTCATCCGGGCCGACCAGCGCGAGGCGCTGTCCGCGCTCGGGTACCGCTGCGTCCTCGGCTCCGTGTACCCCCTCGACGCCCACCTGCCGCAAGGGCGCGCGCTGGGTGCGCTCGCCGCCCGCTGTGCCGGTCCCGGCGACGTCCTCATCCTCCACGAGGGGCCGCGGCGGGCTGCGCGGGTCGTCGCCATGCTCGACGCCGTGCTCGGCCGGCTGCGGGCGCGCGGCCTGGAGGCGACGACGCTGGCCGAGCTGCTCCGTCTCGGCGCTTGACATATTCCCTTATGGGTATACGATGCGCGCCATGGCACGAGCGGCGACGACGGCGGATGCGTTCAACGCGGTGGCCGAGCCCCGGCGGCGTCAGATCCTGGACGCCCTCGCCGGCGGCGAGCGCCCCGTCAACGACCTGGTGCGCCTGCTCGGGCTGGCTCAGCCACAGGTGTCCAAGCACCTCCGGGTGCTCCGAGAGGTGGGGGCGGTCGACGTGCGTGACGAAGGCCGGCAGCGCCTGTACCGGCTGAACGGCCACGCGCTCAAGCCCATCCACGACTGGGTGAAGGGCTACGAGCGCTCGTGGTCGGAGCGGTTCGATCAGCTGGATGCCGTGCTGGAGGACCTCAAGCAGAAGGAGCGAGGAGATGGCGATGACGAGTAGCGGGACGGCGACGGTGACGCTCCCCACGGACGAGCAGATCCTCATCACGCGGGAGTTCGACGCGCCCAAGCACCTGGTCTACGAGGCGTGGACCACGCCGGAGCTGGTGAAGCGCTGGTGGAACGCGAACCGCGGCGAGGTGACGATCGCCGAGATCGACCTGCGGGTCGGCGGGAAATGGCGCTACGTGATGGTGACCGAGAGCGGGTTCGAGGTCGGCTTCCACGGCGAGTTCCGCGAGATCGTCCCCGACGAGCGGATCGTCTCGACCGAGGTCTACGAGGGCTTCCCCGAGGGGGAGGCGCTGAACACGCTCACCCTCACCGAGGCCGGGGCGCGCACGACCCTCACGATCCTCGTGCAGCACTCGAGCAAGGAGCACCGCGACGCTCACGTTAACTCCGGGATGGAGGCCGGCATGCAGGACGCGATGGACCTCCTGGAGCAGGTCGCCGTCTCGCTTCGCTGAACGGGCGCCGGCGGTCACGGACCACCGGGACGTCGCTCCCGGTGGTCCGGCCGATAGCGGAGGAGGGACTCGAACCCCCGACACGCGGATTATGATTCCGCTGCTCTAACCAGCTGAGCTACTCCGCCAGGAGATCGCGGACGAGAGCCCAGTAGCGGATTCGAACCGCTGACCCCTTCCTTACCATGGAAGTGCTCTACCGGCTGAGCTAACTGGGCGGATGTCCCGCGGCGGGCACGGCCCACGACCGGGCCAGTCTAGCGGACGCCGGCCGCGCCCCCGTACGCCGCTCCTCGCCGAACGGCGGGCCCCGCCGCCGCACATCCTGGCCGTCGGTTCTGGCGGTTCGGGCGGCCCACGACGGGGCGTCATCCGCTGTCATCCAGGGTCCGACGCCGGCGTGGCCGGGTGCTTCACCAGATCGCCGCGACGGCGGCCGCAATGGTCGCGCGAATCGTGTTCCTGCGGTCGGAGCGGCCGCGCCGGCGTCGACCCAGAAGCCATCGGCGCACGCCGCCAGCATGCCGATGGGGGGAGGAGGATTCGAACCTCCGTAGGCGTAGCCGGCGGTTTTACAGGCCACGCCGCATACGCACGGAAACCGCATGGCGAAGGGGATGTGACCACGCGCTGAGGGACTGCGCGACAGTCGGCGCGACAGTCGGCGCCCTGGGCTCTTGGCCCTGGGGGCGGAGCAGTAGCGACGGCCTGATCTATCGCGGGCAGGCCTGCTGCCGCTGTCACGCGAAAGCGGCAGCGTGCGGCGGGTCGGCTTGGGGCTGCTGCTCATCGTCCGCAGCAGGCGCGCCGCCGACCGACGCTCGGGCGCTCGCACTCGGGCGAGAGCGGGCGGCTGGCGCCCTGCTTTCCGCGCATTGGAGGGTTGAAGCGATCGCGGGGCGAATGCGCGGCCTGCGAGGAACGCAAGTCCCGTGCTCAACGTGCGCGGGAGTCGGTCAGCGTCTCTCGGTGGGTGAGCTGGCGCGCGAGGCGGCGCGGTAGCGTCGTTGTCGCTCGCGATTCCCGCAGGGCGATTCGGCATGCCAGCGCCGCGTGCCGGACCGCGTCGTGTCGTAGAAGACGAGGCTGCAGGCGGGCCGCTCGCAGCGCTTCAGGCGCGTTACGTCGATCTCGCCAAGCTCCAAAGCGACCTTGCGAGCGAGCGTGGCCGCGGGCGTGGGTTCGCTCCACTCGAGCCGCGAGCGCAACCTCTGACTCTCGCCCCCCTCGAGCCGCACCCTCGCGATGCTCGGCTGCGCGAGCTTGGTCAGCCGCGCAGCCGGCCGGGCCACCGAGCGCCCGCTCAGAAGACCGTCCACCAGCTGAACGACCGTCGTGTGAAGCTCGCGGAGCGCGCCAAGCTGGGAGGGGTCCAGGCGCGGGAGCGAGAGCGCTTGCGCCGCTGTCGCCGGGCCGGCGAGCGGGTCGGGGTGGATCGTGGGACCGCGGTCCGGCTTTCGCGGAACGGTCAGGTTGGCGAGCCCCAGCAGCGTGTCTGGCGTCATCCCCCACCAGACACGGCGTGGCCGAGGAACCGTGTCCGCGGGCGCGAGACGAGCTCGTTCGCGCGCCGCGCCTTGGGGTGGTTGGCGTACTCGTGCAGGACTTCGTCCGCGCGCCCACGCGTCGTCCACTGGCTGACGACGAGCAGGTGGCCGGGGTCGTCGAGGTCCTCGATCAGTTCGTGCGCGAGGTAGCCGTCGAACCGGGTCATGTCGCGCCAGATCGCCTCGGTGATCCCGCGACCCTCCTCCGCCGCCTTGGGCGGAAAGTGCGACTCCCACACGGAATGGACCGGCATCGGTGTCCTCCTTGGATCAGCATGCGCCTCACGGTCAAAACTATCATAGACCGTTACTGCACGCCTGCTGCGGACGAGCGCCGGAGGTCGCCTCGCTGTGGAGGACGCGCTGCGGTAGGAGCCCGCTGTCGATTTCGCGGCCCCTTGTTCGTCGCGGGGGTGGAACCGCGAGATCGACAGGAGGTGGGACAATGAGGAAGCTGGTCGTGACCGAGTCCGTGTCGGTGGACGGCGTCATGCAGGCGCCGGGCGGGCCGAACGAGGACACCGACGGGGGCTTCGCGCACGGGGGCTGGGTAGCCCCCCACTTCGACGAGGAGCTGGGCGGCCTGGCGGTCGAGGGGGCGCTCCGGCCCGACGCCCTGCTGCTCGGGCGCCGCACCTACGAGATCTTCGCCGCCCACTGGCCGCGGGTGACCGGCGACGACCCGATCGCCGCGAAGCTGAACGCCATGCCGAAGTACGTCGCGTCGCGCACGCTCGAGGCCGTCGAGTGGAACAACTCGACGCTCATCACGGGCGATGTCGCCGAGGCGGTGGCCGAGCTGAAGGAGGCCCCGGACGGCGAGATCCGCGTCTACGGCAGCGGGGCCCTCGTCCAGGCGCTGCTGGCGAACGACCTGGTGGACGAGCTCCACCTCTGGGTCTTCCCGGTCCTTCTCGGCGAGGGCAAGCGACTCTTCGCCGAGGGGACCCGGCCCGCCGGGCTCGAGCTGGCCGGCGCGACGAGCTCGGGCTCCGGCGTCGTCGTCCAGACCTACCGGCGCGCCGGGGGCGTCCAGACCGGCTCCTTCGAGCTCGACGACTAGGGGTCCGGCGAGAGTGCCGGCAGGTGGCGCAGCTTGTCGGGGGTGACCACGGAGCTGACGGCCTGGATGCGGCCCCCGGCCACGTCGAGCGCCCAAACACATGGCAACGGTGGCACCGGCCGATGAGTTCCGCCTGGAGGGACCGTCTCTTCTGGTGACGCGTGCCGTCCGGCACGGATGGGGGGTCGAGCAACACCATGAATCGTACGGAGGCTGCTGTGGCGCGGCCGGCCAGCGTGGTTGGATGCCTCCTCCGCGCCCGGCACGCGCGATCGAGCAGGTGCGGAGAAGGGCCGCCGCGCGGACCGCGGATGCCCGCTCCCCGGTCGTCGAATGAGCTGAGAGGGGTGGCATGAGGTCGTTCACGAGGTGGGTGCTGGAGCACCGCAAGACGGTGCTTCTCGGGTGGCTGGTGATCGCGGTGGTCGCCTTCGCGTCGGTCCAGACGTCGACGGACGCCCTCTCGACCGAGTTCAACCTGCCGGGACAGGAGAGCTCCGATGCTGCGGACCTCATCTACGCCCAGTACGGCAACGGCGGCAACCGGGTCTCGGGGCCGCTGGTCCCGGTGGTCCAGCTCCCCGAGGGCACCACCGTGGACTCGCCGGGCGTGCGCGACCAGCTCGCGAGCGCGTTCGGGGCCGTGGCCGCGGCCGTGCCCGGCTCGCGCGCGGCCGACTTCGCCAGCACGGGCGACCGCCTGTTCGTCTCGGAGGATGGCCGCACCACCTTCGGGGTGGTCTGGTACCCGCCGTCTGAGGCCGTCGCGTTCGAGCCGGCCTCAGAGGCGCTCGACGCCATGCGCGAGGCGGCGGCGGGCGCGGAGGTGGCGGGCGCGCCGGTCCGGATCACCGGGTTCGACGCCCTGATCGCCCCCGACGACGAGAGCGAGGGCCCGAGCGTGCTGGTCGAGGTCCTGCTCGGGGGCGTCGGCGCCCTGATCGTGCTCCTGTTCGTCTTCGGCTCGCTGATGGCCCTGGTGCCGCTGCTGATGGCCGCCATCGCCATCCCGACCACGTTCTTGGTGCTCTGGCCGCTGGCCGAGAGCACCGAGGTCTCGATCGTCGTGCAGTTCCTGATCGCCCTCATCGGGCTGGGAATCGCGATCGACTACGCGCTGCTGATCGTGATGCGCTGGCGCGAAGAGCACGCCGGCGGCCGCGACAACCGCGAGTCGGTGATCGAGGCGATGGAGCACGCCGGCAAGGCGGTCATCGTCAGCGGGATCGCGGTCGCGATCGGCCTCCTGGCGCTGGCGGTGCTGCCGGTGCCGTTCCTGCGCAGCATGGGCTTCGCCGGCATGCTGATCCCGCTGGTCAGCGTGCTCATCGGCATCACGTTGCTCCCGGTCATCCTCGACACCATCGGGCCGCGGCTCGACCGGATCGGCTTTCGCCGGCGGACCTCCAGCACGGGGCAGGGCTGGGTGCCCTGGGGGCGCCTCGTTGTGCGGCGCCGCTGGGTCGTCGGGGCGCTGGCGCTGTTGATCCTGGGCCTCTTCCTGATCCCGGTGGCCGACTTCTCCACCGGCAACCCGCGCGCCGACTCACAGGCGTCGAGCGGGCAGGCCCGCGAGGGCCTCGACGCCCTCACCGACTCGGGCCTGGGCGCCGGCGTGATGAACCCCTACGACGCCGTGGTGGTGGGCGGCGACCCCACGACGACCGCGCAGGCGCTGGGCGACGTCGAGGGCGTCGCCGGCGCAATCGCGCCCGACGACGATCAGTGGCGGCGCGGCGACAGCGCGATCGTCAACGTCTTCCCGCGCGAGCCGGACAGCCCCTCGACGGTCGAGCGCGTGCGCGAGGCGGCCGACTCCCAGCCGGGCGAGGTCCTGGTGGGCGGACTCGACCCGGGCACCTCCGACTTCAACCACGCCGTCTACGGCAACTTCATCTACGTGGCGCTCGTGATCATCGCGATCACCTTCATCCTGCTCGCGCGCGTCTTCCGATCGTTGCTGCTGCCGCTGAAGGCGATCCTCTTCAACATCGTCTCGATCGGCGCCGTCTGGGGCTTCATGGTCTGGTTCTGGCAGGAGGGCAACGGCTCGGGGCTCTTCGACATCGAGCCGACGGGCGCCCTGACGGTCTGGATCCCGCTGATGGTCTTCGCGTTCCTCTACGGGCTCTCGATGGACTACGAGATCTTCATCCTCAGCCGCATGCGCGAGGAGTACGACCGCGACGGCTCAACCGACCGCGCGGTGGTGGCGGGCATCGCCCGCACCGGGCGCCTGGTGACGGCGGGCTCGCTGATCCTGTTCCTGGCCTTCACCGCCCTCGCGGCCAGCCCGGGGACCGACATCAAGGTCTTCGCCACCGCACTCGCGGTCGGCATCCTGCTCGACGCCACAGTCGTGCGCAGCATGCTGCTGCCGGCCTTCGTGGCGGTGCTTGGGCGGTGGAACTGGTGGATGCCGGTGTGGGCGGCGCGCATCCTCCGTATCGAGCCCTGCGACCCGGCGCCCGAGCGGCGCGGCGAGGTGCCGCTCGACCTCGAGCCGCAGCGGCCGGGCCCGCCGCAGCCCGCCGGAGGGGCGTAGGGCACGCCCGGGTCAGTTCTGGTCGCGGCGGGGGCAGCGCCGCCCGCGACCGCGAACGCCACCCCGATCCAGAGCAGCTCCCTCGAGCTCGACCTTGACCCGGCCTGAGAAGCAGAAAGGCCCGCGCTGCGGGCCTTGGGGGCCGAGCCAGGCGAGGTGCCGCTGGGCCTCAGCCTGCGGACCTGAGCTCGGTGACGGCGGCTTGGATGAGCTCGGCGACCGGCGCCGGCTTGGAAACGTAGATCGCGTGACTGCCCTCGGCCTCGACGACCGTCGAGCCGGCCCGCTGCGACATGAAGCGCTGGGCATCGGGCGGGATCATGCGGTCGGCGGTGGCGACGAGGTACCAGCTCGGCCGGGATTTCCAGGCCGGCTCGCTGATCTCACCGGCCAGAGCGCCAACTCCCCAGGGCACCTGGGAGTCGGCCATGAAGGCGGCGTGCTCCGGCTCCACGTCGGCGGCGAACGAGGCGGGGAACTTCTGCCTGTCGAGGAACAGGAAGCCGTCTTGGGGCGGGAGGATCGGTGGCACGGGCGCACCCGGCGGCGGATCGGCGATCAGGCTGTTGACCGACTCGCCCGCGTCGGGGGCGAAGGCGGCGATGTAGACGAGCCCGGCGACGTTCGGATCGGTGCCCGCCTCGGTGACCACGGCCCCACCGTAGGAGTGGCCGACCAGGACGACCGGGCCGTCCTGGGCCGCGATCGTCCGCGTGGTCACGGCGACGTCGTCCTCGAGGGAGATGGTCGGGTTCTGGACCACGGCGACGGTGCAGCCGGCGCCCTTCAGGATCGTGTAGACCCCCTCCCAGCCGGACCCGTCCGCGAAGCCCCCGTGGACGAGGACCACGTTGGGCTTGTCCAGCTTCGGCGCCGCGGCAGCCATGACGTCCTCCTTCGCCAAACCTGGCCGGTGCGGCGACCCTACCGCCAACGTTGCTGAGGGCAACCACGGCGCATCCGTAACCACTCAGCTCAGGAACGTCGGCTGCGCCGAAATCCCCCAGTCACGCTTGGTCGGGATGCAGGGGCACCAGCCCGGTCCGGGTTGAGGGCCTCGTGGACCGTATGGTCCCGTGGCGCTCGGACGCTGCACGAGCATGGCCCCTCGCGGCCGGACCACCGGAACGAGGATCTGGCGCTGCCCCAGCAAGTCGGCAGGGCCGCCAGGGCGCCCGATGGCGTCTGAGGGTGACATGTTGACCACGACGACCACGGGTGTGGAAGGAACCGGCCTCGCCGGCTCTCAGTCGATGAAGCGGCGCACTACAGGACGCTCAGGGATGGTGCTGTCCGGGATTCCCCAGGCGGCGAACAGGTAGAAGCCGTTGCGGACCTGCACCTCGGTGTGGTTTAGGCCACCGAGTCGATCTCAGAGGCGATGCTGTGGGCGAAGGCCTCGGGCTGGGACAGGAACGGGTGGTGGCCTGAGGGGAAGTCGATCAGTCGGGCGCTGGCGCTGGCGCGTTGTCGCTGCAGCTCGGCAGGGATGGCGAGGTCCTCGGTGCACACGAAGTACGTCGAGGGCTTGTGCTGCCAGGCGATGTGCAGGGGTGGCTGGGCAAAGGGCATCGCGGACTGACGCGTGAGGCGGGCCAGGGCCTGCTGGGCGGTGGCCTCGTCGCAGTCTTGGAGGAACAGCTCGCGGACGATGTCTGCGTGGACGCCGACGGTGCCGTCGTCGCCTGGATCCATCCATGGCGTGGGCTGGGAGCCAGCGAGATCGGCCAGCGACTGCCCGGGCTCGGGCATCATCGAGGTCACGTAGAGCAGCTGGGCGACGCGCTGATCGGCCCCGGCCTGCGTGATGACCATGCCGCCGTAGGAGTGCCCGCAGAGCACGACGGGCGCCTTCGCCTCGGCGATCGCCTGCCGGGCTGCCCCGACGTCGGCGTAGAGATCGCCGAGGGCCTCCCCGGTCTCGCCGCAGCTGGGCAGCGGCACCGCGACGCTGGCGACTCCGTGGCCTGCGAGGGGTTCGGTCATCCGGCTCCACCACCAGGGCGCGTCGCGGACGCACGCGCCGTGCACGAAGATCAACGTCGGCAAGGGTCCTCCTCGGGACCGGAAGACGTAACGGCGTTACAGGTTACCGTTGTCGAGTGCCGCGCGCCCCCGACCTCGGCCACAGAAAGCGTTCTACAATTAGACCGCAGAACGAAACCTGGAGAGTAGTTCAATGGTCGTCACTTGCGTTCATGTGTTTGTTAGGGCCGAACACATTGAGGACTTTATCAGAGCCACCAGAATCAACCACGAAGCCTCGATAGAAGAGCCTCAGAACTTGCGCTTTGATGTCCTGCAGGAGCCGAATGATCTGAGCAGATTCATGCTGTACGAAGCCTATGCAAGCGAGGCCGGCGCGGCAGCTCATAGGCAGACGCAGCACTATTTGACGTGGCGAGAGACGGTCGCACCCTGGATGGCTGAACCTCGGACAGGCCTTTCCTACATTGTGATTGCGCCCTAGCCCCCTTATCCAGCGACTCGAAACCTCCTCGCCGATTCGCGTGGTCGCGGCAGTCTCGGCAGGCGCTCAGATCACTGTCGCAATGACGAGCACTAGCCGTCCCGGCGACGATGTCCACGCCTCCGCAATCACCGACGGAAGCGAGCGCGAGCCGATCCTCGGTCGAAACGCTCGAAGTTCGTCCCGAGCGGTCGTCTCGTCGCAGGCGAGTCCACGTGCCTCCATTCACACGGAAGTGGCACTCTCCGCGGGAGGCCGACGAGACCGCCGCTGCTATGGGGGCGCGGCAACGTCGGGCCCGCGCGGCTGGAGCGGCGGGGGCGTGTGCCGGGTGCGGTCCGTTAGAAGTGCTGGGGCGGCTTGGCGGCGATCGCCTCGACCAGCCCGCCGGTCTTGCCCTCCGGGGCGTGGGTGGCGACGTCGGCCTCGGTGAGGATGCCGCTCAGCCGCTTATTGTCGTTCATGACGCACAGGCGTGACCGCGTGCTCGCGCATCATGCTGAGCGCCTCGTCGAGCGACGCGTCGGCGGCGATCCAGTGCACCGTGCCTTGGGCAAAGTCGCCGCACATGGTGGTGGCCGGGTCGCGGCCTTGGGCGAGCGCCTTCACGACAATGTCGCGGTCGGTGAGCATGCCCTTCAGGCGATCGTCATCGCCGCAGATCGGCAACACGCCGACGTTGAGTCTCTGCGCTGCGGTCGTTCAGCGCGTCCTCGAGGAGCCCGAGGACGATGCCCCACACTGCGTGGCGGATCGTCGCTTGGCCGAAGGCTCGGCGGTTGGCGGCGAGCTTCGGCAGCTCCTTGCGAGCAGGGTGGTAGCGGTCGAACACCACGGTCATCGGCCAGGCCGCGACGTGCACGATGAGGCCCATCAGCAGGCCGCGGAGGACCGCCGGCCCCGGCAGGGACGGCTTAAGCCGCGCGTATGCGACGCCGAAGATCGCGCCGTTCTGCACGTGGAGCACGAAGCCGATGGGTCGCCAGCCGTCGCCGCGCGTCACGAGCTTGCCCAGGATCTCGACGTCGTCGTACTTGGAGCCGAACAGGCGTTTGTCGAGGGGCTGCTCGAGCGTCATCACCACCGTTGCGACCGCGCCCGCAACCCCCGCTCGCAAGCTCGTCTGCAGCATTGGTCAAGCATGTCAGAATCGACAAGCTCCCCACGAAAGGACTCCACGCATGCCCGCATCGCCGAATATCGTCCTTGTCCACGGAGCCTCGTGGTCTGCCAGTCGCGCAGCCCGCGCGCGACCCGCCGAGCTTCGGCGCGCCCGAGACGGTAGTGAGGACCGTGTCGGCGGACGGGAGCAGTGCGCGTCCCGCGGTGCTGCCCGCCGCCCCGGGGAAGGAGCGCCACCATGGCCGAGATCATCGAGCGCGAGCAGCGCCAGATCGATCAAGCCAACTCCAGCGGCAAGACGCCCGTCGTCTTCATCCATGGGCTCTGGCTGCTGCCGAGCAGCTGGGACAACTGGGTCGGTCTGTTCGAGGAGAACGGCTACGCGGGGGTAACGCCCTCCTGGCCGGACGACCCGGAAACGGTCGAGGAAGCCCGCGCCAACCCCGACGTCTTCGCGAAGAAGACCCTGAAGCAGGTTGCCGACCACACCGCCAAGGTGATCGACCAGCTCGACAAGAAGCCCGCCGTGATGGGCCATTCGACGGGCGGCCTGCTCACCTACATGATCGCCGACCGGGGGCTCTCAGCCGCCTCTGTGGCCATCGACCCGGGGCCGTTCCGAGGCGTCCTGCCCCTGCCGCTCTCGGCATTGAAGTCGGCCAGCCCGGTGCTGCGGAATCCGCTCAACCGCGGCCGCGCGATCACCCTCACGTTCGACCAGTTCAAGTACGGCTGGGCCAACGCGCTCGACCACAAGGAGGCGCGGCACCTATACGACACGTACCACGTGGCCACCCCCGGGGTGGCCCTGATGCAGATGGCGAACGCGAATCTCAACCCCTTCACCGAGGCCAAGGTCGATCCCAGGAATCCAGACCGTGGCCCGCTGCTGATCATCGAGGGCGAGAAGGACCACACTGTCCCGTGGGCGATCGCCAACGCCGCCTACAAACGCCAGAAGCACAACGAGTCCGTCACCGAGATCACCAGGATCCCGAACCGCGGGCACTCGCTCACGATCGACAGCGGCTGGCGCGAGGTGGCACAGACGGCACTCGACTTCGTGAAGCGATTCGTCTAGTTGCGCTTTCGCGTGAAAGCGGCAGCAGGACCCGCCCGCGATCGATCAGGCCGTCGCTACTGCTCAGGACGAACACCGGAGCCGCACGGCCACTTCTGAAACGACTTCTTAGAGACGGGAGTGACGGGACTCGAACCCGCGGCCTCCGGATTGACAGTTGTGCCCGGCGAGTGCCCTGAGTGCCGCTGAGTCCTTCCCGAGCGGGTTCTCGGCCCTGCCGCGCCCCGGCGAGTACCCCCAGATGCCGCTCGGTCCCGTGACCCTCGCGTGACCCTCGGCCCAGCCCCGCGGCGCCTCGTTGGCCAGGATACGAGCCCACCGTCAGCGGGGCGGAGCCGACCTGTTACTCGGGCTGTTCGCCGTCCTGAAAGAGCTGCGCGCGCCCGCCGCGCCGCCAGGCGAGCTGGTGGAATCGCATCAGGCAGATCAGCGTGACGAGGCCGATCGCCGCGCCGGGGATCAGGGACGCGACGAGGGACCCGTCGGAGGCGGCGGCGGCGAGGACGCCGACGGCCGAGCCGGCCAGCACGGCCGTGATCACGGCCACCATGCCCGCGACCGTGAGGAACTTCTGGAACGGCCGCGCCCAGATTCCCTGGACGGCGAGGCGCTCGGAAGGGTTGACGCTCATCAGGTACGGGGCCAGCTCGGGCGCGGCGTCGAAGTAGTAGGCGCGGAGCCGCGCGATGCGCCGCGCGTAGCCGTGGTCCTCGATCCCCGACTGCAGCACCCGCTCGAAGGTCACTAGCCCGACGAAGGCGAGCGTGGGAAGCAGCACCAGGGCGAAGGCGTAGAACGCGGCCCCCACCCCGGTGGCGGTGGCGACCAGCCCGAGCGCCACGAGGCCGCCGGAGACCGCGCTCAGGAACATCGTCGCCCGGCCGGTTGACTCCGAGATGGTCGCCGCGCGGGCCCCCTGAAGGGTGAAGTGCTCCGTGGTCAGGACCGTGACCGCCGCCGAGCGGGGGTCCCCGGCCGGCTCGCCGCTCTTCGGGCCCTCGCTCACGCCGGCCTCAGAGGGTCTTCAGGAGGCCGCCGTCGGTCACGTAGGTCGAGCCCGTGACGTTCCCGAGGCGCCCGGAGGCAAGCAGGACGACGAGGGCGGCGACCTCCTGGGGCTCGGTGAAGAAGCCGTCGAGGGCGAGGCCGCCCCAGCCCGCGGCGGCGATGCGGAGGGCGCCGTCCCGATCGGTGCCCGCGGCCTCGGCGATCTGGTCGGCCACCCCGCCGGGACCCACCCAGAACGGGGTTCGCACCGGGCCGGGGGCGACGGCGTTCACCCGGATGCCCTTCGAGCCGAACTCCATCGAAAGGGCCTTGGACAGGCTCGCGAGCGCGGCCTTGGCGGCGCAGTAGTCGATCACCGAGGGGTCGGGCTGGAAGGAGTTGACCGAGGCCAAGTTGACGATGGCGCCCCCGCCGCGGCCGATGAGGGGCGGGAGCGCGGCGCGGCAGGCGCGCACGGCGCTGAACAGGTTCATGTCGAAGGTGTGCTGCCACTCCTCGTCCGAGACCGAGAGGAAGCCCGAGCGTACGGTCCCGGCTCCGAGGTTGTTCACAAGCACGTCGAGGCCGCCGAAGTTCTCCAGCGCACGCTCGACGAGGGCGGCCGGCCCGGTCGGAGTCGCGAGGTTGACGGCCACCGGCACCACCCCCGCCCCCGCGCTCAGGGCGTCGAGCTCCGGGCTCGATCTGCGGGCGCCGGCCACGACCCTCGCGCCCTCCTCGGCGAACGCCCGCGCGACGGCCAGGCCGATGCCCTGGCTTGCGCCCGTGACGGCCACCACCTTGTCCTGGAGACCGAGATCCACCGCTGCCTCCTCGTCGTCGCTGTGGCGGCCGGGGTGAGCGTACGGGGTTACACGAAGTGCTTCAGGAAGGCCAGCGCCCGCTCGGCGACCTCGCGCCAGCCCCCGTCGATCGTCAGCGAGTTGCCGCGGCCGGGGATCTCGGCGTACTCGGTCACGCCGGGGTTTGTCCTCGTACTGCTTGTAGGAGGCGTGGGCGGCCGCGGGCGGCACCGTGTGGTCCTTCTCCCCGACCAGGATCAGCAGCGGGCCCCGCTCGCCCTCGTCCCGGCGCTCGAGGCTGCGCGCGGCGAGCCCGAGCGCGACGAGCTCGAGCCCGCCGGCGGCGACGTCACGACGAAGCTCGAAGCGCTCCCGCTCGACGGGCGAGCCGAGATCGTTGACGTCCTGCTCGCCGACCCCGGCGTCGCCGAGCGGCTGATCGAGCGCGAAGACGAGGGGCGCTCGACGGTGCACGACGAGAGCGAGCGACCGCTGCCCGAGCACCTGCGAGTCGCGTGCCAGCGGCCAGCGGCCAGCCAGCCGCCTTCCTCCTCTCACGATCTGAGAGCAGCAGGGCTAAGATCGCACATGAAGAGGAGAGGAGGCACGATGGCGAAGAGCGTTCGCGACGCGATGACCGAGAATCCCCGCTCGATCGGCGCATCGGCGTCGGTGGTCGAGGCCGCGCGAGTGATGCGAGAGGAGCACATCGGCTCGCTCCCGATAACCGACGACGAGAAGCTCGTCGGGATGATCACCGACCGAGACATCACGACGAGAGTGGTCGCCGAGGCTGCAGACCCGAAGATGACGTCGGTCGGGGACGTCTACTCTCGGGACCTCATCAGTGTTGAGCCCGACAAAGACCTCCAAGAGGCGCTCCTGCTCATGGCCCGCCACCAAGTTCGGCGGCTCCCCGTTGTCGAGAACGGCAGGCTCGTCGGCATCATTGCCCAGGCCGACATCGCCCTCAGGGAGAACCAGAAGAAGACCGGTGAGCTCCTCGAAGCGATCTCTGAGCCCTCAGAGGGAGAGCGCAGGTAGCGTCGCCCGGACAGCATGTTCATATGATCGATCTCGCGACGGGCGATCGAGGCTGACCCGATCGTTCACGCTACGTGGTCGGTGCTCAGAATGCGTTCGCGGCCGACTGCCACTCGCGAAGGCGCTGCGCGATGAGCTGGGCCCGCTCCTCCTCGCTTCCGCCCTCCAGCACCTGGAGGTCTGAGGGGTCGGCTCGAAGGTAGACGCCGGCGGTTCGGGCATTCAGCCCGGGCTCGCGATCCGACCGTGTCGTCCAGTACCCGGTGGCGCGGTCGGCGGTTTCCACCGTGATCTCGCCGGTGCCCTCGAGCTGGGGGGCATCCGGGTGCCGAGGGCGCTCACCCTTCCAGAAGTAGAGGATGCCGGCCGGGTCCCTGCGCTCCTTCGCGGCCTCGCTCCAGTAGCGGGCCGACAGGGTGCCGTCCTCCTGCCAGGCCCGGCCGTTCACGTTCAGGCCACCGTCGCGGTCCCGCGAGATGCGCAGGAGGCTCACCGCCGACGGTTCGCTCTCGCTCCGCATGGTAAGCGAGAGCTGCCACCACAGCCCCTCGACCGGGCCGCGGCGACCCTCGGTCTCGATCGCCTTGCGGAGCTTCTGGTTGATCGCGCGAACCTCCGCCGGGCTGGCGGCCGGGTCGTAGCGGACGGAGGTCAGCCCGAGCAGGTCGCTCGGCAGCTTCGAACCCTTCGCGTGGAGGATGAACGTGCGCCGGATGCCGAGCGCGCCGCCGAACAGCCCGGCCTCGAACACCACGTTGTCGCGCGGCGACGCCTGGCCGGACTGGGACGCATCCATCGTGGTCCAGTCGTCCTGGGCGAACACGAACGCGGCGAAATCGACCTCCTGGGAGAGCTCGACGAGCCGGTCGAGGGTGGACCGCCCCGGGTTGAACGTGGTCGTCCAGGGCTCGACGTAGGCGACGTCCTCGAGCCCGCGCGTGATCGCCTGGAGCAGTTTGGCCTGCTTGCCCGACGACCCGAGGAAGATGCGCGGCTTGTTCATGCGCGATGCATGATGACGGATATGGCGCACACGCTACGCCGTGGGCCGCGGGAGCGGGGGCGGATGAAGGTCGACGACGAGATCGTCGAGCTCAAGGAATGGGACGCGGTGCGCGTCCCGCCCGGTACGTGGCGAGGCTACGAGGCCGGGCCTCGAGATCCTCGTCATCGGCGCGCCCAATCTCGGCGAGGCTCAGCGCGAAGACGTCGATGGCCAGCGCGACTGGTGGGCTGACTAGTAGAGCTCTACTAGTCCGTGAACTCCGGCCCCTCGGGAGCGGGCGCCTCCGGGGGGGCGGGCGAGCAGCGTCGTCAAGAAGCGGAGCGCCTCGGGCGGGAGCGGCGCGTCGCGGATGAGCTGGGCCTGCCCCGCGCGGAGCTCTACGGGCCAGGCCCGAACCCGCCGGAGCGCGGACGAGACCTCCTCGCCGGAGTAGCGGGCCGGAATGATCAGGACGGCCAGCTCGGGCTCGATCGGCACGGAGGGCCCCGCCGCTTCCCGTTGTCCCACCGGGATGCGGACGCTCAGCTCGACGCCCCGGCCCGGGCGGCCTCGGCCCAGTCGAGCGCGTAGTCAGCGACCTCCTGCCAGTTCTCACGCGACGGCAGCAGGTGCGGGCCCTCGAACTCGATCACCTCGGTGACCGTCGCCGATTTGTAGTGCTTAGCGTTCGACCGCTGCACCGCGGGCGGCATCAGGTGGTCATCCGTGCCGGAGATGAACAGCAGCGGTGGGCGGGCCTCGTTCTCGTAGTTCACGTACGAGCCCTGGTGGCCCGGCTTGAGGCTGGCGAAGGCGCTCTCCCAGAAAATCGAGCCGGAGGCCGGGACGTGGTAGCGCTCGTAGAGCTCCCGCCCGCGCTCCTCGCTGAACGTGTTGGTGAACGTGTACTGCCACTGCTCGGCCGTCAGGCCGACCGCCCTGTGCCGGTTGGCCGGGTTCTTGAGCACGGGCCAGGTCGCCCTCACCTGGGGCAAGGGCACGACCTTCACGCCCTCGGTCGGGGCGGAGTTGATCGCCACCCCGACGCTCCCGAGGCCGTGGTCCAGGAGGACCTGGGTGAACACGCCGCCGGCCGAGTGGCCGATTAGGATCGGCGCCTCGCCGGCCCCGCGGACGACCTCCTCGAGGTGGTCCACGATCGCCGGGATCGTGAGGGCCTCGATCGGCGAGGGGTCGGCGTTGAGCGCCTCGACCTCCACCTCGAACCCGGGGTAGGCCGGGGCCAGGACCCGGTAGCCCCTCCCCTCGTAGTGCTCGATCCACGCCTCCCAGCTCCTGGGCGTCACCCAGAAGCCGTGGATCAGGACGATCGTGCCCGTCGGGGTCGCATCGGTGCCCATGTCGCTCCTTCGTGCCGGTCCGGTCGGCCGGGGCGGGAGCATGGTGAAGCCGGCGTGCCCCGGCAAGGGCGCGCCGGGCGCGTCTCGGCCTGCGAGCCGCTCGCTGCCTGACACCGCAGCGCACGGAGAGCACCGATCAGCAGGCGGGCGACCCGCCTGGTCGCGAGCCACACGCGAGCGCGTCGCCCGGGCGCGGCACGGCTCCCGCTGGGATAGCTTGCGCGTCACCGAGAGGAGGCCGCATGGGGTTTGTGTCGCGAGGGTTCCGGGGGCGGCGGCGGACGGACGGCCCCCCGGAGCGGGTGCCCCCCGGGCAGTACCTGGTGGACGACTTCCCGGTGCTGTCGGCCGGACCGACCCCGGAGATCTCCCTCGACGAGTGGGCCTTCGCCATCACCGGCGAGATCGACGAGCCGCGGTCGTGGACCTGGGAGGAGCTCCAGGCCCTGCCGCGCGAGACGGTCACCCGGGACATCCACTGCGTGACCAAGTGGTCGAAGCTCGACACCGCCTGGGAGGGCGTGTCGGTGGACGTGCTGCTGGACGGCGTCGACACCGCCGCCGAGTACGCGCTGGCCCACTCCTACGGCGGCTACACCACCAACCTGCCGCTCGAGGACCTCACCGGCGGCAAGGCCTGGGTCGCCTACGCCTACGGCGGGGCCCCGCTGGAGCCGGAGCACGGCGGCCCGGCCCGCCTGCTGCTGCCGCACCTCTACTTCTGGAAGAGCGCCAAGTGGGTGCGGGGCCTCGACCTGCGCCTGACCGACACCCCGGGGTTCTGGGAGCGGTACGGCTACCACAACTACGGCGACCCGTGGCTCGAGCAGCGCTACGCGGGCGACTGAGCTGGCTGCTGGCCGAGGTCGCCGCGGTCGTCGATGAGACCGCCGGCACCCGGAGCCTCGTGCTCGACGTCCCGGGCTGGCCGGGGCACCTGCCGGGCCAACACGTTGACGTGCGCCTGACCGCCGACGACGGCTACCAGGCCCAGCGCAGCTACTCGATCGCGACGCCGGCCGACGACGCGCGCCTCACCCTGACCGTCGAGCGGATCGACGACGGCGAGGTGTCGCCCTACCTCACCGAGGAGCTGCGCCCGGGCGACCGGCTCGAGCTGCGCGGGCCGATCGGCGGGTGGTTCGTCTGGGAGCCGGCCCGCGGCGGCCCGCTGCTGCTGGTCGGCGGCGGCAGCGGGGTCGTCCCCCTGATGGCGATGCTCCGCGCCCACGCTGCGGCAGGCTCGGACGTCCCGGCCCGCCTGCTGCTCTCGTCGCGCTCGTGGGACGAGGTCATCTACCGGGACGAGCTGGCCGCGCTCGCCCGCGAGCACCCCGCGATCGAGGTCGTGCACACGCTCACCCGGAGCGCCCCGCCCGGCTGGGAGGGGCGGAGGCGCAGGATCGACCGCGAGCTGCTGGCCGAGCTGGCGTGGCCGGCGTCCGAGGCGCCGCTGGCCTACGTCTGCGGCCCCACCGGGCTGGTCGAGGCGGCCGCGAGCGGCCTCGTCGATCTCGGCCACGACCCGGCCCGGGTCAGGACCGAGCGCTTCGGACCGACTGGAGGACGGTGATGAGCGAGGACGCCCACGTCGACGGCAACGCCCTCGGCGGCATGATGATCGAGCTCTTCGGGCGCGAGATGACCGACGCCCGCGGCTGCTGCGGCGACTGCGGCGCCGTCAACGTCCTCGGCGCGCTGCTGGCCTACACGCGGGCGCCTGGCGACGTGCTGCGCTGCCCCGCCTGCGAGGCGGTCATGCTGGTGGCCGTGAGCCTGCCGGCCGGCGTGCGGGTCAGCCTCGGGGCGGTGCGGTGGCTCGAGCCGGCGCCACTGCGCTGACGCGCGCCGGCCCGGAGCCGGAGGCCGCGGCGGGCCCGTAGGCCAAGTCCGCCGTGTGACCCTCGCCGCCGGGGTCGGCACTGCCCGGCGCGCCATGCGGACGCCCGCCGTAAAGGCGGTGACCGCCTAGCGGCCGTCGCCCGGCGCGAAGGCGGTCCCGCAGGCCTCCTCCGCCACCGGGCCCGTCCTGATAGACCACAGGCGTTCCTCGTCGCGAGGAGCGATCCATGGAGTTGGGCCGGAGGGAGCGTGGCGGTCATCCGGACGCCTGACCGGCGTCTGCGCGCGTTCGTGAGTTCCTCGATCGGCGAGCTGGCCGACGAGCGGCGCGCGGTCTCCCGGGCCGTCTCGGGGCCACCCCGCGACGCCCAGCTCGAGGCGTTCGCGCGCTGGGGGATCCCGGACCCGTCACAGCTCGCGCGGCTGGCGGCGATCACCCACCCGACGTTCGTGGCCGGCGGCGACAACGACACGATGATGATCACCGAGAACAGCTCCCTCCTCGCCCACCAGCTGCCCAACGCGCAACTGCGCATGTACCCGGACTCCGGCCACGGGTTCCTCGACCAGTACCCCGAGCGGTTCGCCGACCACGTCCGCGCCTTCCTCAACGGCGGCTGAGGCTCCGCCTGCACGGTGACCGACGACGCCTTCCCAACCCTCGACTCCGCCGAGATCGCCACCCTGGAGCCGTTGGGGTCGCGGCGTGGGGTGCTGGCCGGGGACTACCTCTACCGGGAGGGGGACGCCGCCTACGACTTCTACGTCGTCCTCTCGGGGCGGGTGGAGATATTCATCAGCGCCGACGGCGAGGAACGGCCCATCGTCACCCACGGCCCCGGCAGCTTTCTCGGCGAGCTGAACCTGATCACCGGTCTGCGGGTGTTCCTGTCGGCCCGGGTCGTCGAGCCCGGGGAGGTCCTCGTCGTCCCGACCGACGCGCTGCGCCGCGTCATCGCCACCGAACCGCGGCTGAGCGACAAGATCCTGGCCGCCTTCATGGCCCGCCGGGCGGCGCTCCTCACCGGAGCCGCGGCCGCGATCCGGGTGGTGGGGTCGCGGTTCTCGCCCGAGTCGCTGCGGATCCGGGAATTCCTGTCCCGGACCCGCATCCCCCACGAGTGGCTGGATGCCGACGCCGACCCGCACGTCGAGGCGCTCCTCAACGAGCTCGGGGTCACCCCGTCGGAGCTGCCGGTGGTGATCTCCTCCGGCACGCTGCTGCGCCGTCCGAGCCCAGGAGAGCTCGGCGAGCATCTCGGGTTGACCGTCGGGACGCTTCCCGACCGCTGCTTCGACCTCGTGATCGCGGGCGGGGGCCCGGCCGGCCTGGCCGCCGCGGTCTACGGGGCGTCGGAGGGCCTGCGCACCCTGGGGGTGGACATGGTGGCCCCCGGAGGCCAGGCCGGCACCAGCTCGAGGATCGAGAACTACTTCGGCTTCCCCACCGGACTCCCCGGGGCCGATCTGGTGCAGCGCGGCCTGGTGCAGGCGGAGAAGTTCGGTGCCCATCTGAGCGCCCCGTGCGCTGCGGTCGTGCTGAGCGAGGACGCCGGCCACCTCGTCGTCGACTTGTCCGACGGCACGACCGTCGCTGGGCGCGCAGTGATCGTGGCCACCGGTGCCCGCTACCGGCGGCTGGAGGCCGATCGGTTGGCCGACTTCGAAAACAGCGGCGTCTACTACGCCGCGACCGATCTGGAAGCGCGCCAGTGCGCCGGGAGCCCGGTGGTGGTCGTGGGAGGCGGCAACTCCGCCGGCCAGGCCGCCGTGTTCCTGGCGGACCAGGGGAGCTCGGTGACGGTCGTGATCAGGGGCGCCGATCCCGGCGCCGGCATGTCCCGCTACCTCGTGGATCGACTGGAGGGCCACCCACGCATCGAGATCCTGACCGGCACCACGATCCTGGCGCTCGATGGAGACGAGCGCCTCCGTGGAGTTCGCATCGCCGGACCGCAGGGAGAAACCGAACTGCCGTGCGCGGCACTGTTCTCCTTCATCGGCGCCGACCCCGAGTCGGCCTGGCTCTCGGGTTGCGCGGCGCTCGATACCCATGGGTTCGTCCTCACCGACCGCTCCCTGGGCGCCGACCAGCTCGACGAGCGGTGGACGGCGCTGGGGCGGGGACCGCTGCCGTTTGAGACGAGCTGTCCCGGGCTCTTCGCCGTGGGGGACGTGCGATCCGGATCGACCAAGCGCGTCGCCGCAGCGGTGGGTGAAGGATCAGCCGCGGTCCGATCCGTCCACGAGCATCTGGCCTTCGCCGCTCGGTGAACGAGCTCCGTTTCGGAGCCATCCCCTTCGCCTCCTTGAGGCGACGAAGGGATGAATCCGGTCAACAGCCCTGTCGCCAGCCAACATCGGATTCTCCCGGGAACTCCGGAGAGCGCGAGAGCGGCCTCGCTAGAGAAATCGCGGGGACTGCCTCGGTTCCATCGCAGCAGCTTCCACGGCGACCGCGGGGGCCGCGAGCGCCTCGCGGACCTTGCTCAGCGCCGCGGCCTCGATCTGGCGAGCGCGCTCCGCGGTCAGGCGTCTCGTCACCGAGGGCCGGCGGGGCGGAGCCCGACGGGCCGGTGCCCTGCAGCCCGGCGAGGGCGTGCGCGAGCCCGATCGTCCAGAACCACTCGTCCATCGCTCATACCTCCCTCAGCCGGCGGAGCTAGTGGACGAGCTGCTGACCGCCCGGCAAGGCCGAGGCGCTGCGGGGGTCGCCGCAGGAGCACGGGCGGGCCCAGGCACGCGTCTGGGACGACGTCGGCGCCATGTCGAGGCGCGTCGGCGCGCGGTCGCCGACGGGGGCCCACGCGGACGCGATCGCCGCGCTCCGGCCCCGCATCGACGGCCTCTCAGGGCACTTCGCCACAGTGCCTGGCCAGTGCGGGGCGCTCGTGGCGATCGGCGGGCGGCCCGTCTGCCTGGACGCCGTCTCGCGGGCGGAGGTCTTCGCCGAGCTCTGGCCGCGGCTGCTGGCCGGCTATGCGGCCGACGCCCTCGGCGCCCCGGCGGCTCCGCCCCTGCGACGCCGCGACCTCGTCGGGCTGCTCCGGGCGCTCGGGACGGTCCCGCTGTCCCGCACCCCCTCGGTCGGCCTCGGGTCGGACGTCCGGGGCGCGACGCGCGACCTGGAGCTGACCGGCCTCGAGCACGAGGGCGAGCTCATCCAGATGTCGGCCTACGTCGGCTCGGCTTAGGAATCGGGTCTGTGCTCATTCTGCTCGTCATCGCTCAGCCGCCAGAGGGGCCCTGCGTCACCGGCGTGGCCGTCCCCCTCGGAGTCGAGCCATGGTGCGAGCTGCGCCATGACCTCAGCCGCCTCAACCAGGCCGATGACCAGTCGATGCGCTTCCTGGCGGAGCACTACGCGCGCTTCTTCACGGAGCGCCGTGATGCGCCTGGTCTGGCCGAGGGCGAGCCTGGGCGGACGCAGATCGCCCGACGGCGGCAGGTGGAGCAGGGTTTCGCCTACCAGGCCCAGCGCACCGGGAACTTCTACGCGTGCCACGGGGGTCGCGCCTACCACGTGCTTGCCGCCGCGCCCGACGACGCCACCCTCGATGACGTCTACCGCCACCATGTGATCGAGGGACGCCCGCCCGATGAGCCGCTGCCGGGCTCGGGTGAGCAGCCCGGCCCGAGCTTCTGCCTGATGACCCCGGGGGCAGACCCGCGGGTCATTGACGTGACCCCGCCATGGCCGCACGAGCCGCATCAGATTGGCGCCGACGAGATCAAGACTCTCGACGGCCGCCCATGGCTCGGGTTCCCGACCTTCCCAGAAGAGGAAGGCCCCACTTGAGAAATACCGGGCCTGGTCCCGGGGACGCTGGGCGCGGCGGTGTCAACGTGAGCCCGGCGTCAACCCGAGCTGCGTCTACCCCTTGAGATGCGTGACAGTCCGCGCGACAGTCAACGCCCTTTCTGGGCGGTTATGAGCGGTTCCGAGCGGATGGCGAGGCGGGGGCCGCCGCGGGCGAGATCCTGCTCGTCATGCTGAGAAGGCCCTGGATGGGGGGAGGAGGATTCGAACCTCCGTAGGCGTAGCCGGCGGTTTTACAGACCGCTCCCTTTGGCCGCTCGGGCATCCCCCCGGATCACGGGCGACGGAAGGGTAACACCGCCCGCGTCGGTCACGGCCGCGGCCGCGCGGGCTCTCGGGTGCTGGCCGCCCACCCTGAGGGGGCCCCGCTCGGCCGGTCGCGCTTCGCGCCCAGGCCGCTCCCCTAAACCGCGCGCTCCGGACGGCCCGCGCGGCTCAGCGACCGGCGGCGGCTAGAGGGACCACTCGCGCGCGGCGATTGCGGCGGCGACCTCCTGCTCGCTCACCGGCCGGCGGTAGCGGCGCGCCGCGCCCAGCGGCGCGACGCCGAGGTGGCGGTCGATCATGGGCGCGGGCAGGCCCTCCTCGGCCAGCTCGGCCGCGTTGGCGTAGCGCAGCGCCAGGGGGTGGACCCGCTTGGCGATCCGGGCCCGGCGGGCGAGCCGCGGCAGCAGCTCCCGCACGTACGCCGCCTTCAGCGGCTCGCCGGCCAGCGTGCAGAACAGCGGCGCCGACGGGTCGATCCCGCGCTGGGCGCGCCGGGAGATCCAGGCGGCCACCAGGCGGCGCGTCGTCGCGTCCACGCCCGTGGTGCGGCGGCTGCCGCCCTTGCGGGCGGGGACGTGGACCGTGCCGGCCTCGGCGTCGAGGTCCTCGACCGCCAGCGCGAGCGCCTCGCCGGGGCGCAGCCCCGAGCGGTACATCATCGCGACGAGGGCGCGGTTCCGGACGCCCGTGGGCGCGCGCCCGGAGGCCGCCTGGATCAGTGCCCGCGCCTCCTCGGGCGTCAGTAGCTCGTCGTGCATCTGCCCTCCTGATCCGTCGGCGCGAGGAAGCGGCGACGGGAGCGGGGCGCGTTCCTGGTCCTCTCCCACGTAGGGCCTTCCGATCGTTGCGGCGGGGCCGTCGCCGGCCTCGCTCGTCTTGAAGCTTTTGGTAGTTATGCCTCGGTATGTAGAGGACATTCAGATGCTTTGTCAACCGCTGGTACCTGGCCGAAGGTCGACCCTCGCACCGCCGTCCGGATAGCCTGTGGCGGTCTCGGGTGGGTGGTCGCCCACGAGGGCGCTCGAGGGAAGCCGGTGCGAGTCCGGCGCGGTCCCGCCACTGTCACCGGGAGCGGCGCGGCTGGGCGAGAAGCCGGCCACTGGGGGGACCCGGGAAGGCGCGGCGCCGCTGGGAACGGAAGCCAGGAGACCTGCCTCCGCCCGAGCACCGACAGCGCTTTCGAGGAACGGAGCAGTTGGTGCGACGACGACCCGGGCGGGCTCTCGCCCTGATCGCGGCCCTCCTGGCCGCGGCGCTCGCGGCGGGCTGCGAGCACCGCTCCCAGGACGCGCCGGCGGCGGACGAGGCGGCGGCGACCATCACGGCGACGGCCGGCTACGGGGCGGAGACGCTGCTCGACGTGCGCGTGGAGCCCGGCCAGTCGGTGATGCGGGCGCTCCGCGGCGCGACCGAGGTCGAGACGGCCTACGGCGGCGGGTTCGTCGCCGGGATGCTGGGCCTCCGGAGCGACGCCGGAGCGAGCCGGGACTGGTTCTTCTTCGTCGACGGCATCTCCGCCTCCGTGAGCGCCGAGGAGGTCGACCTGGCCGACGGCGGCGCCGTCTGGTGGGACTACCGCGACTGGGGCGGGCTCATGGACACCCCCGCGGTCGTGGGGATGTGGCCGGCCCCGTTCGCGGTCCCGGGCGGTGACGCGGAGGAGGTCGCGGCCGATCCGCCCCTCGCCGCCGCGCTCGAGGACGCCGGCGCCGAGCTGACGCAGGGCGACTCCGCGTGGCGGGTCCGGGTGGGCGAGAGCGAGGCGCTGGCGAGGCGCGACCCCGCGTGGCGCCGGGCGCTCGACGACCCCGACCGCGCCGGGCTCACGGTCGCGGTCGAGGACGGCCGGGTCACGGCCCTCGGCCCCGGCGCGGACGCCCGCCGTCCGGTGCCCGGCGCGCGCGCGCTGGCCGCGGCGGTGCCGACGGGCCTGGCGCCGGGCGACGGCGCGCTGCTGGCCGTCGCCGGCCTCGACGCGGCGGCCGCGCAGGCGGCGGCGGAGACGATCGCCGCGGATCCCTCGGTGGTGCGCCTGCGGTACGCCGTGGCCTTCGACGGCGACGGCGACCCGCTGCAGGCCGGCGGCCGGACGGGGCCGTGACCGGCGGCCGCAGGGCGCCGGGGCCGGTGCTCCTGCTCGGCCTGGCCGCGATCGTCATCGCCTTCGCCGACGACCACCCGCTCGTGCTGACGGCCGCGGCGGCCGGGGCCCTGGCGCTCCTCGCGGCGGCCCCCGGCCGCCCCGGCCGCTGGTTCGTGATCGGGGGGCTCATCAGCGGGCTCTCCCTGGCGTTGCTCAACCCGTTCGTCGCGGCCGAGGGCGACCTCATCCTGTGGCAGGGCCCGGAGGTCGCCGTGATCGACCTCGAGGTGACCGCCGAGGAGATCGCGGCCGGCCTGGCGATCGGGCTCCGGCTGTTCGCGGTCGCGGTGCTCGTGGGAGCGGTCCTCGCGCACATCGACGCCGACCGGCTCCAGGCCCAGGTGGCGCGGGTCGCCCCCCGCTCGGCGCTGACCTGCGCCCTCGCGGCGCGCCTCATGCCGACGCTCGAGCGCGACGCCCGGGCGATCGCCGAGACGGCCCGGCTGCGTGGCGTTCGACCTCGCGACGGGGGGATGGAGCGGCCGGGCGCGCCGGGCGGCGCCCCTGGCGCTGCCCCTTCTGGCGTCGAGCCTCGAGCGCGGCCTGGACATCGCCGAGGCGATGGCGGCGCGCGGCTACGGGGCCGGCCCGCGCACGCGCCTGCCCGAGCGCCCCTACGACCGCGCCGAGTGGGGCGTGCTGGCGCTCGGCGGCGCGCTCGCCGTGGCGGCGATCGCCGCGCTGGTCCTCGGCCTCGCCCCGTACTCGTACTACCCGACCCTCGACCCCGTCCTCGCGCCGGGGGCGGTCGCCCTGGCCGCGGTCGTGGCCGGGGCGCTCGGGGGAGCCGCCCTGGTCCTGCGGCGGTCTCCGTGACCGCGGCCGTCGCCGAGGGCCTCGCGTTCACCTACGGCGGCGCGGCCGCCCCGGCGCTCGACGGGGTTGACCTGGAGCTGGCCGAGGGGGAGGTGCTGCTGCTGGAGGGCCCCTCGGGCGAGGGCAAGTTGACGCTCCTGCGCGCCCTGTGCGGTCTCGTGCCCCACTTCCACGGCGGCGCCTTCTCGGGGCGGGTGACCGTTGCCGGCCACGACACGCTCACGGCGCGACCCGCGCGGATCGCCCGCATGGCGGGGATGGTCTTCCAGGACCCGGAGGGCCAGGCCGTGCTCGGGTCGGTGGCGCGCGACGTCGCGTTCGGCCTCGAGAGCGCCGGCGTCCCCGCCGAACGCATCCCGGGACGCGTGCGCGAGGCCCTCGCCCTCGCCGGCGCCGCCCACCTGGCGGAGCGGTCGATCGCGACGCTGTCGGGAGGCGAGCGCCAGCGGGTGGCCCTCGCGGCCGTCCTGGCGCCCGCGCCGGCCGTGCTGCTCATGGACGAGCCCACCTCGCAGCTCGACGACGCGGCCGCGGCGGCGCTCGGGAGGACCCTGCGGGCGCTCGCCGGCGGCGGGGTCGCGGTCGCGATCGCCGAGCACCGGCCCGACCGGGCGCGGGCCCTCGCCGACCGCCTGCTGGCGGTGCGCCGGGGCCGCCTGGAGGCGGCCGGCCCCGACCCGCCCGGCGCCGAGGCGCCGGCACCCGCACCGGCCGGCCCGGTGCTCGCCGCGCTCGAGGACGTTGACGCCGGCCACCCCGGCACCCCGGTGCTCCGCGGCGCGCGACTGGAGCTCCACGCCGGCCGGGTGACGACCCTCCGCGGCCCCAACGGCAGCGGCAAGACGACCCTCCTGCGCGTGCTCGCGGGCCTGCACCGCCCGGACGCCGGCCGCGTGGTCCTGGGGGGCCGCGACGTCACCGGGCTGCCCGCCGAGCGGCGGTTTCCCGAGGTCGGCCTGGTGGGCCAGGACCCCGGGCGGCACCTGCTGACCGAGCGCGTCGACGACGAGGTGGGCTTCGCGCTCTCCCGCCTCGGGCTGACCGCCGCCGAGCGGCGCGCCCGTCTGGCCGAGGCGCTCGAGCAGCACGGCCTGACCGCGCTCGCCGGCCGGCACCCGCTCGAGCTGTCGGTGGGCCAGCGCGAGCGGGTCGCCCTGGCGGCCATCCTCGCGGCGCGGCCGGGCGTGATCGCCCTCGACGAGCCCACCCGGGGGATGGACCCGGACCGCAAGGCGGCGCTCGCCCGCACCCTCCGGGCCCGGGCCGCGGAGGGCGCGGCGGTGATCGTGGCGACGCACGACGGCGGCTTCGCCCGGGCCGCCGGCGACGTCGCGCTGGAGATGGCCGGCGGGTCGGTGCGCCCCGCCGCCCCGGCGCGCGAGCCCGCGGGGGCGGCGCCGTGAGCGCCTCGGCGACCGTGCTGGTCGTGCTGGTGCTCGCCCTCGCGATCGGCGTCGTGGCGCTGGAGCGCGGGCGCGACGGCACCAAGGAGCTCGCCCTCGTCGCCACCCTCGGCGCCGTCGCCGCCGCCGGCCGGGTGCTGTTCTCGCCCCTCCCCGGGGTCCAGCCCGTCACGACGACCTGCATCGTCGCCGGCGCCGCGCTCGGCCCGCGCGCCGGCCTGGCGGTCGGGCCGATCGCCGGCCTGATCTCGAACAGCTTCCTCGGCCAGGGCCCCTGGACGCCGCCCCAGATGGCCCTCTGGGCGGCGGCCGGCCTCACGGGCGCCCTGCTGCGGCCGGTCTGCCGCCGCGCGGTCGGGCTGGCCCTGGTGGCCGGCCTGTGGGGCCTGATCTTCAGCTGGTCGATGAACGTCTGGTTCCTCGCCTCGTTCGGCCCCGAGGTGAGCTGGGCGGCCTTCACGCTCGTCACCGGGCGCAGCATCCCGTTCGACGTCGCGCACGCGGCCGGGAACGTGGTCTTCGCCCTGGCGATCGGGCCGGCGCTGTTCCGCCTGCTGGAGCGCTACGCGAGGCGCATCCGAACCCAGGTGGTGGTCAGCCCGGCCGGCCCGCCAGCTCCCGCGCCCGCCCCAGCAGGGCCTCCCGCGCCGCCACCTCCCGGGCCCGGGCCTCCGCGCTGACGCGCCGGCCGTCCGCGATCGCCCGGCGCGCGTCGGCGATCATCGCCTCCACCTCGGCGGCGGCCGAGGAGCCGGCCTGGGGCCGCGTGGCCGCGGCGGCCGCCGGGTCGAGGGCCGCCGAGAGCGACGCCTCCGAGATCACCACCTCGCGGGAGGCCGCCGCCTCGCCGGCGCGGGCGAGGCGCTGCGGCGTCAGGTCGCCCGGGGAGCGGCCCTCGGCCACCAGGTCGCGCACCGCCCGGCCCACCACCCGGTGCGCCGTGCGGTAGTCGAGCCCGGCCTCCTGCGCGAGGACGTCGGCCACGTCGGCCGCGGCGGTGAAGCCCTCGCGGGCGGCCCGGGCGAACGGCTCGGGGCGCACCTCGAGGCCCGCGACCACCTCGGCGGCCAGCCGGGCGATCGCGACCGACCCGTCGAGCAGGCGCGGGATGCTCCCGTTGAGCAGGTGGAAGTGGTCGGTCCGGGCCGAGCCGGTGTGCAGGGTCACGAGGATCGCCGCCAGCTCGCCGGAGGCGATGCCGGCCTGGGTGCGGATGGCCGCCAGCGCGTAGGGGTTGCGCTTCTGCGGCATCAGCGCGCTCGCGCGGCTGTGGCGGTCGGCGAGGACGACGGCCGCGAACTCCTGGCTGGCGAGGATCTCGAGATCCTGGGCGAGCTGGGAGCCGTGGGTTGCCGCCGTGGCCACGGCGGCCGCGAGCTCGACGTAGACGTCGGCCTGCCACATCGCGTCCTTGGTGTGCCGGACGACGCCGGAGCACCCCAGCAGGTCGGCGAGCCGGGCGCGGTCGAGCGGCCAGCGCGAGCCGGCGCTGCCGCCCGCCCCGGCGACGCTCAGGTCGAGCCGCGCGTGGCAGGCGCGCAGGCGCTCGGCGTCGCGCAGCGCCGGGTGGGCGTACGCGAGCAGGAGGTGGCCGATCGTGGTCGGCTGGGCCGGCTGGAGGTAGGTGTAGTCGGCGGCCAGGTCGCCGGCGTGGCGCTCCGAGAGATCGACGAGCGCCGCCGCGCCGTCGATCACCGCGCCCTGCAGGTCGACCGTGCCCGCGCGCGCGCAGAGGCGCAGGGCCACCCGGAACGCCTCCCGCCGCGGGCGCCCGGCGCTGAGCCACCCCGCCGCGCCCGGGCCCGACGCGCTCGGTCAGGGCGGCCTCGCGGGAGTTGAACGCGTCGCCGAGCTCGGGCCTCCAGGGGAACTCCGCCGCGGGGACCTCGTCGAGGTCCAGCAGGCCGCCGAGCAGCGCGCGCGCGTCGGCCGCCGGGATCGCGCCGGCCTCGGCGAGGGCGACGGCGTGGGCGATGTCGGCGAGCGACAGCCAGGGCGCCAGCCGCGGCGCCGCGTCGATCTCGTGGGCGTAGCCGGACGCCACCAGCTCCGGCGCCGGGCCCCCCTCGAGGCGCCCGCCGGCGCCCAGATAGCCGTCCTCACGCCGCAAGCCCCGCTCCTCCTTGACATTCCGGGCGCCGTCACAATGCTTCCGCGACCGATTATCGTAGCTCGAGATAACCCGGTAATCCTGAATCGGAATGGCACCGCGCCCTCCCCGCGGCCACGAGGAGGGCGCGACTCACCCGCCTGGCCCGTTTCCGACCAAGGAGTGTGGAGTGATCCTACGTCACAGATTCAGCGCCCTTCTCGCGCCGCTCGCCCTCGTCGCGGCCAGCCTGGCGGTCGTCGCCGGCTGCGGCGGCGACGACGAGGCCAGCGGCAACACGGCGGGAGGGGGCGGTGACTCCACCCTCACCCTGGTCGGCTACACGACCCCGCGCGAGGTCTACGAGGAGGTCATCCCGGCCTTCCAGGCGACCCCCGCGGGCGAGGGGATCGACTTCGAGCAGTCCTACGGCCCCTCGGGCGACCAGAGCCGCGCCGTCGAGGCCGGCCTCGACGCCGACGTGCTGGCCCTCTCGCTGGCGCCCGGACGTCAACCGCCTCGTGGAGCCCGGCATCGTCGACGCCGACTGGGCCCAGGGCCCGACCAAGGGCTTCGTCAGCAACTCGGTCGTGGTCTTCGCCGTGCGCGAGGGCAACCCGAAGGACATCCGGACCTGGGACGACCTCGTGGAGGACGGCGTCGAGGTCATCACGCCCAACCCGTTCACCTCGGGCGGCGCCCAGTGGAACATCGGCGCGGCCTACGGCGCCCAGCTCGCGCAGGGCAAGACCAAGCAGGAGGCGCTCGAGTACCTGCAGCGGCTCTTCGCGAACGTCCCGGTCCAGCCCAAGGGCGCCCGCGAGTCGCTCCAGGTGTTCACCGCCGGCAAGGGCGACGTGCTGCTCGCCTACGAGAACGAGGCGATCACCGCGCAGCAGGCCGGCGAGCCGGTGGAGTACGTCATCCCCGACGAGACGATCCTGATCCAGAACCCGATCGCCGTGACGACCACCAGCGGCAACCCGACGGCCGCGAAGGCGTTCGTCGACTACGCCCTGAGCACGCCGGCGCAGGAGGTCTTCGCCGCCAAGGGCTACCGCTCGGTCGACCCGGCGGTCGCGAAGGCGAACGCGTCGACCTACCCCGACCCGCCCGGCCTGTTCGAGATCGACGCGGTCGGCGGCTGGAAGGCGTTCAAGGACGAGTTCTTCGAGCCGGACACGGGCGTGATGGCCGACATCTTCGCCGGCAGGGGGTTCAGCCAGGAAGATGAGTAGCACCACCCCGACAGCCCGGCTCCCCCGGGTGTCCTTCGGAGCGGGGCGCGCCGTCGCCCCGCTCGGGATGGGCATCGCGGTGCTCTACATGAGCATCATCGTGCTCATCCCGCTGGCCGCGCTGACCGCGGGCGCCTTCGACGAGGGCTGGAGCGGGTTCTGGGACGCGATCACCAACGACGCAGGCGTGGTACGCGGTCAAGCTGACGCTGATCGTCTCGGCGATCGTCACGGTGATCAACGCGGTCATGGGCACCCTGATCGCCTGGGTGCTCGTGCGCGACCGCTTCCCCGGCAAGGGGGTGGTCAACTCGCTGATCGACCTCCCCTTCGCCCTGCCCACGATCGTCGCCGGCCTCACGCTGCTCGCGCTCTACGGGCCCAAGGGCCCGACGGGGATCAACATCGCGTTCACCAAAGCCGGCATCGTCGTCGCCCTGCTGCTGGTGACGCTGCCCTTCGTGGTGCGGGCCGTGCAGCCGGTGCTGATCGAGCTCGACCGGGAGATGGAGCAGGCGGCCGCGTCGCTCGGCGCCGGGCCCTTCACGATCTTCCGCCGCATCATCTTCCCGAACCTGCTGCCGGCCGTGATCGGGGGCTGCGGCCTGGCCTTCTCGCGGGCGCTCGGCGAGTTCGGCTCGCTGGTGCTGATCACGGGGAACATCCCCTTCGACGACCAGGTCGCCTCGTTCTACATCTACAGCCAGATCGAGTCGGACAACGCCGACGCGGCCGCCGCCGTGTCCGTGTTCCTGCTGCTGCTCTCGCTGGCCGCACTGCTGATCCTGTCCGCCGTCGAGCGCTGGAGCTCGCGCCATGCCCGATAGCCCGGCCATGCCGGTCCCTGCGAAGCCGCCCGGCACCCGGGGCCAGCGGGCCGCGGCCGCCGGGAGCCGGTACGGGCTGCGGATCGCCGCCCTCGGCTACCTGGCCGTGATCCTCGCCGCCCCGCTGGCGCTCGTCTTCTGGAACGCCTTCGACGACGGCTTCGGCGCCTTCTGGGACGCGATCACGGACCCCGCCGCCGTGCACGCGCTCAAGCTGACGCTCCTCATCACGGCGATCGCCGTGCCGCTCAACGCCGTCTTCGGCGTCGCGGCGGCGCTCATCCTGGTGCGCCGCCGCGTGCCCGGGAAGCCGCTGATCAGCGCCCTCATCGACCTTCCGCTCGCGCTCTCACCCGTGGTCGTCGGGCTCGCGCTGATCCTCGTGTGGGGCAACGACGGCTGGTTCGGGCCGGCGGCCGAGGACGCGGGGGTGCAGGTGATCTTCGCCCTCCCCGGGATGGTCCTCGCGACGATCTTCATCTGCCTGCCGTTCGTCGTGCGCGAGGTCGTCCCGGTCCTGCGCGAGGTGGGGACCGAGCAGGAGGAGGCGGCCGCGACCCTCGGCTCCGGGGCCTTCAGCACCTTCTGGCGCATCACCCTCCCCGCGATCAAGTGGGGCCTGATCTACGGCGTCGTGCTCACGACGGCCCGCGCGCTGGGCGAGTACGGCGCCGTGCGCGTGGTCTCGGGCTCGATCGCCGAGAAGACCCAGACCATGACCCTCCACGTGGAGGAGCAGTACCAGTCGTTCGACTACGTGTCCGCGTACAGCGCATCGGTGGTCCTGGCGCTCCTCGCCCTGGCCACCGTCCTCGTGATGAACCTGCTCAACCGAAAGGACGGGGTCCGTGGCGATCACGGTCACTGACATCACCAAGCGCTTCGGCGACTTCGTCGCGCTCGACGACGTCAACCTCGAGGTGGCGGGCGGCTCGCTGACCGCGCTCCTCGGGCCGTCGGGCTCGGGCAAGTCGACCCTGCTGCGGGTCATCGCGGGCCTCGAGACCCCCGACACGGGCCGTGTGGAGATCTCGGGCGAGGACGCCACCGCGGTCCCGACCCAGAAGCGCGGCGTCGGCTTCGTCTTCCAGCACTACGCCGCCTTCAAGCACATGACCGTGCGCGAGAACATCGCCTTCGGGCTCACGATCCGCCGCCGCGCCAAGGGCGAGGTCCGGGACCGTGTCGACGAGCTGATCTCGCTCGTGCAGCTCGAGGGGCTGGCCGGCCGCTACCCGAGCCAGCTCTCGGGCGGCCAGCGCCAGCGCATGGCGCTCGCCCGGGCGCTGGCGGTCGAGCCGAAGGTGCTCCTGCTGGACGAGCCCTTCGGCGCGCTCGACGCGCGCGTGCGCAAGGAGCTGCGCGGCCTGGCTGCGCCGCCTGCACGAGGAGGTCCACCAGACCACGGTGCTGGTCACGCACGACCAGGAGGAGGCGATGGAGGTCGCCGACAGCATCGCCGTGATGAACGAGGGCCGCATCGAGCAGGTGGGGCCGCCGCGCGAGCTCTACGAGCACCCGGTCAACCAGTTCGTCATGACCTTCATGGGCAGCGTCAACCGCCTCGGCGAGACGTTCGTGCGCCCGCACGACATCGAGCTGAGCGCCCGCGCCAACGGCGTGACCTCGCCCGCCACGATCGAGCGGCTCGTCTACCTCGGGTGGGAGGTGCGGGTCGACCTGCGGCGCGAGCGCGACGGCGAGCGCATGTCCGCGCAGGTCACACGCGAGGTCGCCGACGCGCTCGGGCTCGAGACGGGCGGCACGATCTTCGTCCGCCCGCGCAACGCGCGGGTGTTCGCCGAGAGCGCCGCGGGCGCCGGCATCTAGCTCGAGGCCCGCACCCGGCCCGCGCCGGGCCGGGGGACGGGCCGTTAGCATCCCGGCGTGGCCGGGAGCCGTCCCCTCCTCCTCGCCGCGCTGCTGGCCCTGGCCCTGGCCGTCCTCGCGCCGGGCGCCTCCGCGGCGCCGGCGCCGGCCCCCGAGCGCTCCGTGCGGGTGGTGGTCCTGCCGCTGAAGCTGGTCGGCGAGCGCGTGCCGCCCCGCCCCCAGCTCGAGCGCCGGCTGCGCCAGCTGTCGGCGTTCTGGAGCCGGGTCTCGTACGGCCGCCTGAGGGTGGCAGGCGAGGTGGCCCCCGTCTTCGTGACCGGCTTCCGGCGCTCGCGGGGCAACATCATCCCGCACGCGACGCTCGACGCGGCCGTCCGCAGCGCGATGGCGCACGGCATCCGGATGGACGGGGCGCTGCCGCTCTTCCTCGCCCCGGCCCGGGTGGACGAGCTGAGCTTCGCCAACAGCCAGTTCGCCGTGATCCAGGGGCGTGGCTGGTCGCGGCTCGGGTCGACCGTCGCGCACGAGCTGGCCCACCTCCTCGGCCTCGATCACGCCTCGGCCCCCGTCGCCTGCCCGCGCCCGTTCCGCCCGGTCACCTGCGCCGAGCGCCCGGCCGACGTCTATGAGTACGGCGACCTGCTCGACGTGATGGGCCTCGGCGCGGACCGCCTCGGCGCCTACGGCCTCGCGGCCCTCGGGCTCGCGCCGGTGCGCGACGCGCCGGCCGGCGGCGCCACGGTCGCGGTGCACCCGCTGGAGAGCCCCAGCCCGACGCTGCTGCGCCTGCGCACGGCCGCCCACGACTGGTACGTGGAGTCCCGCGCGCGGGCCGGGACGCGGGACTCCCCGCGACCCGTCCGCCTGCCGCGGTCCGTCGCCATCGCACGCGTGGTCTCGCGGTACGCCCCGAACGCGCGCAACCGCATGCCGAAGCCGCTGCGCGTGCCCGCCGTGTCGCCCACCACGACGTGCGCGTCGAACGTCTCGTGCATCGGCAGGCAGCTGTTCCGCCCCGGCCGCACCATCACCGTGCCCGGCGCCTTCCGGCTGCGGGTGCTCGGGCCCGGCCCGGGCGGCTCCACGCGGGTGCGGACGACCTGGCTCGACCGGACGCCCCCGGTCCTCTCGCTCGCCGGCGCGACCGTCGTGCGCCGGTTCGCCGGCGGGGACGAGCTGGTGGCCGAGGTGCGGGCGGCCGCGGCGGGCGCCGGGGTCGCTGAGGTCCTGATCGAGCAGGGCGGGACCTGACGCGGGTGGACCCCGATACCGTCCCGGGCCTGGTCGCCGGAGCGCGGGGCGCGGGGGTCGTCCGGGCGGCGCTCGCCCCGGGCGCCACGGCGGCGAGCCTGCGGGCGGTGGACGCGGCCGGCAACGCCTCGGCGCCCATCGGCATCGACCTCGCCGCCCTGCCCCGCGCCGCGGCGGCGACGGTGGCGTTCGATCCGGCGCTCGGGGCGTTCGAGGCCCGCGCGACCCCGCTGCCCGCCGGGCGGGCGGTGACGGTCAGCGGCGTCACCGACCCGTCGTTCGCCGGCCTCGCCTGGCAGCTCGAGGTCATCGGCACCCAGGTCTCGCAGACACTGCCGATCGGTCCCGGTGGGGCCTTCTCCGCCACCTGGGCGCCGACCGAGCCGGGCCTCTACAGGGTCGTGGCGGACGGTCCCGGTCGAGCGCGATCCCGGGCTCGATCGAGCTCCGCCGCCAGACCGTTCGACGGCTGGGTCCGGGCCTAGCGGGCGAGCGCGGCCAGGGCCGCCATGACGGTGCGGTGGCGCGCCGCGGCCTCCTCGGTCGTCCAGCGCCAGCGGATCCCCTCGTCCACCTCGGTGGCAGGGCCGCGCGCGTCCCTGACGCGCTCCGCCTCGAGCCGGAAGGCGACCATGAACTCGGCGCCGGGGAGGGGGTCGGCCGCGATCCGGGCGACCCCCTCGACGCACAGCGACAGGCCGGGGCCGTTCACGGAGACGGCCGCGCGCGGGTCGGCCCGCAGCCGGGCGGTGCTCCCGCGCGTCTGCGCGAGGGCGAAGAGCAGCCGGTCGGGGCCGGCGCGCAGCAGCGCGCTCACCGGGATCGCCACGGGGCCGGACGGGCCGAGCGTGGCCAGCACGGCGACGATCCCCTCGGGGAGCTCGGGGATCGGCGGTCCGCCGGGCGCTCGCTGCACGCCCCGAGCCTAGGCGGCCGGCAGCTCCTCGACCTCGGTCAGGACCCCCCGGACGCCCGAGACGTCGAGGAGGCGCTGGACCGCGTCCGAGGGCCGGTAGATCCGGACCGGCGGGGCGCCCTCGCGCGCGCGCTCGTTGGCGGCCAGCAGCGCGCCGAGGCCGCGGCTGTCGATGAACGTGACCGCCTCGAGGTCGACGTAGACCGCCCCGGGGCCGCGCTGGGCGTCGGTGAGCTCACGCGACACCTCGGCCAGCGCGAGGGCGTCCATGACGCCCACCACGCGCACGAGGGTCGCGTCGCCGCGCGCCTCGACGCGGACCTCGACGTGCTCCGCGGCCATGGCGCGGGACACTACCAGGGACGATCGGCACGCCCGGCCGCGCGTTGCGCCGCTAGGCTCCCGTGCGACCCGGCGACCACGGAGCGTGCGATGAGGGGACTTCCGATCTGGATGCTGGCGGGGCTGGCGGTGCTGTCGGCGCTGCTGCTGGTGATCGGCTGGGACGAGCAGCACGAGGCCGGCTGGCTCCCCTTCGTCATGGGGATCGTGTTCGCGCTGTTCACGCTCGCGGCGATCGGCGGCTCGCCTGCGCGGCGAGGAGGAGGACTAGGGGGCCGCCGGGCCGGGCGCCCGTGGCCGCCCTCGGTCTCAC
The DNA here is from genome assembly GCA_963834875.1 of Miltoncostaeaceae bacterium. Lineage (GTDB taxonomy): Bacteria > Actinomycetota > Thermoleophilia > Miltoncostaeales > Miltoncostaeaceae > DATAGF01. The sequence continues at coordinate 138,633 of CAWIDG010000033.1, read as the reverse complement.
CTCGGCCGAGGCGGGCCGGCGCCTCGAGGCCGCCCCGCCGCCCCCGGCGCGCAGCGGGAGCCGCAGCTACCGCGACATCGTCGTCTCGAACACCTTCACGGTGTTCAACGCGATCCTGGGCACCCTGTTCGTGCTCGTGCTCGCGTTCGGCGACCCGCGCGACGCCCTCTTCGGGGGCGTGATCCTCGCGAACACCGCGATCGGGATCGTGCAGGAGGTCCGCGCCAAGCGCGTGCTCGACCGGCTGTCGTTGCTGGCCGCCCCCAGGGCCCACGCGTGGCGGGACGGGGAGATCGCCGAGCTGGCGGTGGAGCGGGTGGTGGTGGGCGACGCCCTGCACCTCGAGCCGGGCGACCAGGTCGTCGCCGACGGGCGCGTCGTCGCGGCCCGCGCCCTCTCCATCGACGAGTCCATCCTGACCGGGGAGAGCGACCAGGTCGCCAAGGAACTCGGCGACGAGGTGCTGTCGGGCGCCTATTGCGCGGCGGGCTCGGGCGACTTCGAGGTCGAGCGCGTCGGGGCCGACAGCTTCGCCGAGCGCATCGCCTCGGAGGCCCGCGGCACGCGCACCGTCCTCAGCCCGCTGCAGCAGGACATCAACCGCGTCCTGAAGGTGACGGTCGGCGCCATGGTCCCGCTGGCGATCGCGCTGGCGATCTCCCTCGCCGTCGAGGACCTGGGGCCGGGGGAGACGGTCGAGAAGGCCGCGGCGGCCCTGGTGCCGCTGGTGCCGGAGGGTCTCGTGCTGCTGACCAGCCTCACGTTCGCGGTCGCGGCCGTGCGGCTCGGGCGGCTCGGGATGCTCGCGCAGCGGCTGAACGCCACCGAGAGCCTGGCGAGCGTGGACACCATGTGCTTCGACAAGACCGGGACCCTCACCGACAACCGGATCCGCCTCGACGCCGTCGAGCCGGCCCCGGGCCGGAGCGAGGAGGAGGTCCGGGCGCTGCTCGGCGCGATGGCCGCCAGCGCGGGCGCGCGCAACAGCACGATGCAGGCGATCGCCGAGGGGGTGCCGGCCGAGGCCGAGCCGGTCGCCGCCGAGGTGCCGTTCGCCTCGGTGCGCAAGTGGAGCGCGGTCCAGCTCGACGGCCGAGGCACCATCGTGCTCGGCGCGCCGGACGTGCTGGAGCGCGCCGGCGTGCCGGTGCCGGGCCCGCTGCGCGACGCGATCGCCAGCGGCGCCCGCGAGCGGCGCCGGGTCGTCCTGCTCGCCCGGACGTCGGCGCCCCTCGGCGGCGAGGCGCTGCCGGCCGGCCTGGAGGCGGCCGGGATCGCCCTGCTGGTGGAGGGCCTGCGCGAGGACTCGATCGGCGCCGTGGCGTTCCTGGCCTCGCAGAAGGTCGATCTGAAGGTGATCTCAGGAGACGGCGTCGAGACGGTCCAGGCGGTCGCGCTGGCCGCCGGCGTGCCGGGGGCCGAGCGGGCGCTGGCCGGTCCCGACATCCCGGAGGACGACGCCGGGCTGGCCGCGGCCGCCGAGGCGACCACGGTCTTCGGCCGGGTCACGCCCGAGCAGAAGCGGCGCCTCATCGGCGGGCTGACGGCCCGCGGGCGCTACGACGCCATGGTCGGCGACGGCGTCAACGACGTGCTCGCGCTGAAGGAGGCCCGGCTCGCCATGGCCATGGGCAACGGCAGCCAGATGGCGAAGGGCGTGAGCGACTTCGTGCTGCTGTCGAACAAGTTCTCCACCGTGCCCGCGGCGATCGAGCAGGGCCGGCGCATCATCCGCAACACCCACCGGGTGGCGAAGCTGTTCGTCACGAAGTCCGTCTACGCGGCCGTCCTGCTCGCGACGTTCGGCCTGGCGCCGGTCGCCTACCCCTTCCTGCCCCGGCACCTGACCGTGGTGGCGTCCCTCACCATCGGCATCCCGGCCTTCTTCCTCGCGCTCGCGCCCAGCTCCGGGCCGGTCCGTCGCGAGGGGTTCCTCCGCTCGTTGCTGGCGTTCTCCGTCCCCGCCGGGCTGATCTCGGCGGCGGCGATCTCCGCCGTCTACCTGATCGCCCGCGGCCCGCTCGACCTGTCGATCGTCCAGGCGCGCAGCGCCGCGGTGGTCGTGGCGACGGCGGTCGGCCTCGGGGTCGTGGTCCAGGTGGAGCGGGGCGTCGAGCGGCGACGGGTGCGCCCCTGGGTCTGGGCCATCGTCGCGGCACTGGCGCTCGTCTTCACCGTCGGCCTCTGGGCCGAGCCGCTGCAGGACTTCTTCGCCGTCGAGGTGCCGACGCGGGACGCGTGGCTCGCGATCGCCGCCTGCTCCGCGGTCGCGCTGGTCCTGCTGGAGGCCGTGCGGCGGATCCCCTGGCTGGCGCGCATCGAGGCGGGCCCGGCCGACGGCGGCGTGGTCGTGCCGGCCGAGCCGGCCACCTGAGCAACTCGATCGCTCGGATACGCTCCGGCGGATGCCTGCGAACCCCTACGGGCCGAGCGACCCCGCGAAGCGCCACAGCGCCGCCATCACCGACGGCCCCGACCGCGCGCCGGCCCGGGCGATGCTCAAGGGCGTCGGCTTCACGGACGAGGACCTCGCCCGCCCCCTCGTCGGCGTCGCGACGACCTGGATCGAGACGATGCCGTGCAACCTCAACCAGCGCGAGCTGGCGGTGCACGTCAAGGCCGGGATCCGCGAGGCGGGCGGCATGCCCGTGGAGCTGAACACGATCTCGGTGTCGGACGGGGTCTCCATGGGCACCGAGGGGATGCGCTGCTCGCTGGTCTCGCGCGAGGTCATCGCCGACTCCATCGAGCTCGCCGCGCGCGGCCACCTGTTCGACGGCCTCGTCTGCCTGGTGGGCTGCGACAAGACCATCCCCGCCGCCGTCATGGCGCTGGCGCGCCTCGACGTCCCCGGCCTCGTCCTCTACAACGGCTCGATCGCGCCCGGGCGCTTCGGCGGGCGCGACGTGACCATCCAGGACGTCTTCGAGGTCGTCGGGGCGCATGCCGCCGGCCGCGTCGGGCCCGAGGAGGTCCACGCGCTCGAGAGCGTCGCCTGCCCCGGCGCCGGCGCGTGCGGCGGGCAGTTCACCGCCAACACGATGTCCATGGCGCTCGACCTGCTCGGCATCAGCCCGGCCGGGCTGAACGGGGTGCCCGCGCTGCACCCCGACAAGGAGGAGGCCGCCCGCCAGGCGGGCCGCCTGGCGATGCGGCTGGTGCGCGACGACGTGCGCCCGTCGCAGATCATCACGCGCGAGTCGATCGACAACGCCATCGCGGGCATCGCCGCGAGCGGCGGCTCGACCAACGGCGTCCTGCACCTGCTGGCGATCGCCTGGGAGCTCGGCATCCCGCTGACGATCGACGACTTCGACGCGATCGCCGAGCGCACGCCGATCGTGGCCAGCCTCACGCCTGGCGGGCGCTTCGTCGCCACCGACCTCCACGAGGCCGGCGGCGTGGCCGTGATGACGCGCGAGCTCGCGAAGGCCGGCCTCGTGCACGCCGGCGCCCGCAACGTCGACGGCCGCACGCTGGGGGAGATCGCCGCGGACGCGCGCGAGACCCCGGGCCAGGAGGTGATCCTGCCGGTGGAGGCCCCGCTGTCCCCGACCGGGGGCCTGGCGATCCTGCGCGGCAACCTCGCGCCCGAGGGCTCGGTCGTGAAGCTGGCCGGCCACGAGCGGCGCCTGCACGTCGGCCCGGCGCGCGTGTTCGACTCGGAGGAGGACGCCTTCGCGGCCGTCAAGCGGCGCCTCATCCGCCCCGGCGACGTCGTCGTGATCCGCTACGAGGGGCCGGCGGGCGGGCCCGGCATGCGCGAGATGCTCCACGTCACCGCCGCCATCGTCGGCGAGGGCATCGGCGACGAGGTGGCCCTGATCACCGACGGCCGCTTCTCGGGCGCGACCCACGGGCTGATGGTGGGCCACATCGCGCCCGAGGCGGCCCGCGGCGGGCCGATCGCGGCCGTCCGGGAGGGCGACACGATCGTCCTCGACGTGGACGCCCGCGAGCTGCGGCTCGACCTGCCCGACGACGAGATCGCCCGCCGGCTGGCCGGCTGGACGCCCCCGCCGGCGCGCTACACGCGCGGCGTGCTCGCCAAGTACGCGGCGCTCGTGTCGTCGGCGTCCGAGGGGGCGGTCACCCACCCCGGCTGAGATGGGGCACCCCCGCCTGGAGCTGATGGACTGGAAGCGGCGGGTGCACGCGATGTACGCGGCGGTGCGCGGCGCGGGCGGGGCGCCGGCGGCGTGCGCCGCCTTCCGCGGCGAGCGCGACGAGCTCTTCGCCGAGCACCCGGCCAGCCCGCTGCCGGCCGCCGAGCGCGCGCGCTTCGCGGGCGTGCCCTACTTCCCCCACCGGCCCGACATGCGCGTGGAGGCGACGCTCGATCCCGACCCCGAGGGGGCCGAGCTGGTCATCCCCACGAGCACGGGCGAGCCGACCACCTTCACGCGGATCGGGTTCGTGCGGCCGACGCTCGCCGGCGCGGCGGTCTCGCTGGCCGTGTACTGGCTCGAGGGCTACGGCGGCGGGCTCTTCCTGCCCTTCCGCGACACGCTCGCGCGGCGGGGAGACCTACGGCGGCGGCCGCTACCTGCTGGACACCGTGAAGGGGGCCGACCTCGGCACCAGCGCCGACGGGGCGCGCCTGGTGCTCGACTTCAACTACGCCTACAACCCGTCGTGCGCCTACGACCCGCGCTGGAGCTGCCCCCTGGCGCCGCCCGAGAACCGGCTCGCGGTCGCCGGTCGAGGCCGGCGAGCGGATGGCACCGCGGACCTGAGCGGCGACCCCGGCCGCGCGGCCATAGGGTCGCCGCGTCCCGACCCCGGACGGAAGGCGAGGGCGACCGATGCTCAGCAAGGAGCGGCGCTCCACCCCGCGACGATCATCGCGCGTCATCGCGCTGCTCGTGGCGCTGAGTGGAGCGCGGCTACGCGGCCACCACGATCGGCACCGCGCAGCTCAAGAACAACGCGGTGACGACGGCCCAAGAGCAAGAACAACGCCAGTGAACACCGCCAAGCTGCAAGAACAAGCCTCAACTCGTCACGGTCGGCTGTCGAGCGTCCGCGCTGGCAGCAAGGTCGCCGACCGTCTGCTGAAGGCCGGCGCCGCCTCCAGCTGCCCACACGGCGAAGCCGAGCCCGACCCCCGACGAGATTCTGGACAGTGATCTGGCCGTCGCGCCGGTGACGCTGCACGTTGGCCAGGACGTTGCCGACGTCCGGGCAGGCTCAGGACCGCGCTGTTACGGCAGCTAAGGTCCAGGAGCACCTGGTCGCCGCCAGCATCGCCCTTGCCGGTCACGACCTGACCGGGGGCGATGTTGCCGGCCGTGATCGTGGCGCCGGCGATCTTGGCGCCGGTGACCGCGTTCGCCCGAGCTTGTCGTTGGTGACGCGCCGTTGGCCAGCTTGGCGGCGTCCACGCTGCCGGTGGCGAAGGCGTCTGGTGCCCACCGCCCCGCCGGCGAGCTGGCCGCGGTCACCGCGCCGTTGGCGAGCTCGGCGCCTGTGACCGCGCCGGACCCGAGCTCGGCGACTTGCACGGCGCCGGACGCGAGCTTGGACGAGTTGACGGCGTTGTTCTTCAGCTTGGCCGTGTTCACGGCGGCGTTCTTGATCTTGGGGGTGGTCACGGCGTTGTTCTTGAGCTGCGCGGTTCCGATCGTGGTGGCCGCGTAGCCCGCTCCACTGAGCGCCACGAGCAGCGCGATGACCGCGATGATGGTGGCGGGATGGAGCAGTCTCTCCTTGGTGAGCATTGGCTCGCCTCCCTCGGTGTCGCGGGGTTCGACCGCGCCACCCTAGTGCGCGCTCCCCACCGCCGCGCGTCCGTCAGGTCCCCGGCCTCATTTCCGCGTTCGTCGGTCCCGCTTACTCGAGTCAACCGAAGAGCAACAGAACCGCTGTCCTCCGGCGCGCGAGGCGGCACAGCATTTCCGAGACCCCTGCGAGAGCCCTTCACCGTTCGATCCGCCCGCGCCCGCGCGTGGTCCCGGAATGGCGCCTGAACAGCCCAACTATCCGCCGTCTGGATGTCCAGTCCGCCGGACGAGTGAGAGGGTCGGATCGCCGCGACCCGGACGAGCCTCCGTGCGACGCGGAGACCGGCGCCTGAAGGGTCACAAGGGGCTCGAGCGACGCGGCCTCGGCCTGACTGAGACATCGCCGGCAAATGGCGCGCCGACGCTTGGTCGACATCCTGGCGAACCCCGCCGCGGCCTCGTCAGCGACAGCGGCCGGGGCTCCAGACGGAGGCCGCCGAGCACTCTCGCACTCCTCGACAAGGAAGACCGCGAGGCCTAGACATCTCCCGCTCCACGCGCGATGCGTCTGCCCGCGCACTCGGGTCCGTTGGGGAGCGCTCGGCGTTCGTGCCGACGAAGCCGTCCGGGAACGCGGCTACGTGGGTTGCGTTCGCTTCGAGCACCAGCCTCGCTGCGGACGCGATCGCCTCGGTCAGCAACCCCGGCGCGGGAGGGGTGCAGACCGCGACCTGGCAGCTCAGCCAGGGCACCGGCGCCACCGCCCGCGTGGCGACGGTCACGGTGTCCGCGAGCGGCACCGCGACGCCGGGCACCGGCTGCGTCGTCACCGCGCAGGCGCTGACGACCGAGCTAAGCGCGCTTCCGCGCCGGCCGGGCGCGGCCGCCGGGCGTGCGCGGCACGTCCGGCTCCGCGCCCGGCGGCTCCGCCGGCGCGCGGCGCTGCGACCAGACGAAGACCGCGATCGCGCCGACGAAGAGCACCAGGGCCACCCAGAAGTTCAGCCGCTGCCCGAGGAACTCGCGCGACGGGTCGACGCGCAGTTGCTCCTCCCACAAGAGCCGCCCCAGCGAGTACACCGCCACGTAGAGGCAGAAGACCCCGGGCGGCCGGATGCGGAACCGCCTGCCGGCCCAGATGATGAGCGCGGCCCCGGCGAAGTCCCACAGCATCTCGTAGAGGAAGGTGGGGTGGAACGTCGGGTTGTCCGGGTAGGCGTCCGGGCGCCGGTCCGGGTCGACCTCCAGGCCCCAGGGCAGGTCGGTGGGGCCGCCGAAGAGCTCCTGGTTGAAGTAGTTGCCCAGACGGCCGATGCCCTGGGCGATGAGGATCCCCGGCGCCGCGGCGTCCATCATCGCCAGCACGCTGGCCCCGCGCCGGTGGGTGACGTAGGCGCCGGCGACGACGCCGAGGGCGACGCCGCCCCAGATGCCGAGGCCCCCCTCCCAGATCGCGATCGGCGAGTACCACTCGTCGCCGATCTCCTCCGAGCTCGTGATGACGTGGTAGAGCCGCGCGCCGATCAGGCCGAACAGGACCGACCACAGCGCCACCTCGAGGACGAGGTCCGGGTCGCCCCCCTGCTCCTTCCAGCGGCGCATCGTGAGCCAGGTCGCGACCACGACGCCCGCGAGGATGCAGAGGGCATAGAGGCGGATGTCGAGCGGCCCGAGCTCGAGGTCGCGCACCGACGGGGCGGGGATGCTCGCGAGGGCGGCGCGCACGCCTCCACGATACGCGGCCGGCCCTGGCTGGTTCCGTGAGGATGTTTCTGATAGTCATTCCTATAATGCTTGGGTCGCGCGGGCTTTCCCCTCGTCCCGGCGGGCCGCCGCGGGCCGTCGCCGCGGCCTTGGTCTGCGCCCTCGTGATCGCATCGGCCGCGTGCGGCTCGGACGACGCGGCCGGCTCCGGGCCGACGGTCGTGGTCACGACCCCGATGCTCGGGACGGTGGTGGAGGACCTCGTCGGCGACGCTGCCCGGGTCGAGGTCGTGATGCCGAACGGCATCGACCCCCACGACTTCGAGCCCTCGGCCAAGGACATCGAGGCCGTCGCCGGCGCCGACCTCGTCGTGGAGAACGGGCGCGACCTGGAGGAGGGCCTCGAGGACGCGCTCGACCGCGCCCGCGACGACGGGGTGCCGGTCTTCACGGCCGCGGACCACGTGGCCCCGAGCGAGGACCCGCACATCTGGATGGACCCGCTCGCGATGCGCGACGTCGCGCTCGCCCTCGCGCCGGCGCTCGAGCGCGAGGTCGGCCTCGACGTCGGGGCCCGCGCCGACGACCTCGGCGCGCGACTCAGCGCGCTGGACGCCGAGGTGCGGGAGACGCTCGCGGCCGTCCCGCCGGCGCGGCGGGTGCTCGTGACCGGCCACGAGTCGATGGGCTACTTCGCCGAGCGATACGGCCTGGAGCCCGTCGGCGCGATCGTCCCCTCGCTGAGCTCGCAGGCCCAGGCCTCGGCGCGGAGCCTGGCGCGGCTGCGCGACGCGGTGCGCGCGGCCGGGGCGCCCGTCATCTTCACCGAGGTCGGGACGCCGGAGGACATCGCGGACGTGATCGCCGACGAGACCGGCGCCCGCGTGGTCGAGGTCGGCACGCACACGCTGCCCGAGGACGGCTCCTACGCCACCTTCCTCCGCGAGGCGGCGGCCGCGGTCGCCGGCGGGCTGGGGGGCTCGTGAGCCCGCTCATCGACCCCTTCCTCGACAACGAGTTCATGCTGCGCGCGCTCCTCGCGGGGTGCCTCGTCGCCGTCGCCTGCGCGATCGTCGGCACCTTCGTCGTCCTCCGGGGCCTCGCCTTCATCGGCGACGCGCTCGCCCACGGGGTCCTCCCGGGCATCGCCGGCGCGATCCTGCTGGGGCTGCCGGGCATCGGCGGGGCGGTCGTCGGGGCGGCCGTCATGATCGCCGGCGTGGGCGTCGTGCGGCGGCGCTCGCGGCTGTCGGGCGACACCGCGATCGGCCTGCTGTTCGTCGGCATGCTGGCGCTGGGCGTCGTGATCGTCTCGCGCTCGGACAGCTTCAGCGGCGATCTGACCCGCATCCTCTTCGGCGAGGTGCTCGGCATCTCGTGGGACGACGTCTGGCTCCAGCTCGGCGCCGCCGTGGCCGTCGCGGTCGTCGCGGCGGCCTGCGCGCGCCCGTTCCTGCTGCTGGCCTTCGACCGCGAGCACGCGACGGTCGCCGGCTTCTCGGCCGAGCTCTACGAGTGGCTGCTGCTGGGGATGGTGGCCCTGACGGTCGTCGTCTCCTTCCAGACGGTCGGCACCCTGCTCGTGTTCGGGATGCTGATCGCGCCCCCCGCGACGGCCGCGCTGGTGGCTCGGCGGATCACGGCCATGATGGCCGTCGCCGCCGCCCTCGGCGCGCTGTCCGTGGTCGCCGGGCTGCTGCTCTCCTACCACTACGATCTGGCGGCCGGCGCGTCCATCGTCCTCGTGGAGGTCGCTGTCTTCTTCGCGGTGCTGACCGCCCAGTCGCTCCGTCGCCCGGCCGTCCGGGCCCTGCCGGCGTGAGCGGGCCGGCGCTCGCCACGGACGGCCTCGCCGTGGGGTACGGGGGCCGCCCCGTCGTGGAGGGGCTGAGCCTGGAGCTCGCCCCCGGCGCGACGCTGGCCGTGCTCGGCACCAACGGCTCGGGCAAGTCGACGCTCGTGAAGACGGTCGCGGGGCTGTTGGCGCCGGTCGCCGGCAGCCTGCGGGTGCTCGGCCGCGCGCCCGGCGCGGCGCCGGCGCGGGTGGCGTACCTCGGCCAGGCCCACCCGACCGGCTTCGTCCTGCCGCTGCGCGCGAGCGACGTCGTCGCCATGGGCCGCTTCCCGGCCCGCGGGCTGCTCGGCCGCATGACCGGCGAGGACCGCGCCCTGGTGCGCGACAGCATGGCCCGGATGGGGGTCGCCGGCCTCGCCGACGAGGCGCTCGGGGGCCTGTCGGGCGGGCAGCGCCAGCGCGTGCACCTCGCCCGGTGCCTGGCCTGGCGGGCCGACCTCCTGATCCTCGACGAGCCGACCTCCGGGCTCGACCTCGCCGGGCGGGAGCTGCTGGCCGCGGCCCTCGCCGAGGAGCGGCGCCGGGGCGCCTCGGTCATCGTCTGCACCCACGACGTCACCGACGCGCTCGGCGCGGAGGGCGCCCTGCTGCTCGCCGGGCGCGTCGTCGGCTACGGGCCGCCGGCCGAGGTGCTCACCCGGGAGGCGGTGACGGAGACCTTCGGGCTGGTGCTCGCCGAGCTCCCGGGAGGGTCCGAGCTCGTCATGGACCCGGTGCATCGCCACGACCACGACGAGCCGCACTGAGGATGGGCGCCCGCGCCGCTCCCGCGCCGGCGACCCGGGCGCGCTCTGGGCCGGCCACGCGCTCGACCGGGTCGCCCGCGCCGGGCACCGCTCCGGCGGCGCGCGCCGCGCCGTGATCGAGTCGCTCGCGGCCCAGGACTGCTGCCGCTCGGCGCAGGAGATCTTCGACCAGCTCCGCGACGCCGGCCGGTCCGTGGGGATCGCGAGCGTCTACCGGGTGCTGGATCTGCTCGTGAGCCTGGGGCTCGTGCAGCGCCTGGACCTGGGCGGAGGCGTGGCCCGGTACGAGCCCGCGATGCCGGGCGGCGAGCACCACCACCACGTCGTGTGCGTCGACTGCGGCGTGGTGCGGCCCTTCGAGGACCCCGGCCTCGAGCGGGCGCTCGACGCCGCGGCGACCGGCGCCGAGTTCGACGTTGACGGCCACGACGTGATCCTCTGGGGACGTTGCGGCGACTGCCGGGCGGCGTAGCCGGCGGACGGGGCGGTCAGTCGATGCCGGCGCGCGTGCGCACCGGGACCCCGTGCGCCCGGGCGAGCGCGTCGGCCGTGCCCGCGCGCGTGGCGCGCTCGACCCGGTCCGGGTCGACGCCGGCCTCGAGGAGCCGCTGGCGCAGCTCGCCCTCGCGGGCCTGGCGGAAGAAGAGCACCGCGATCGCCCCGAACGCCAGCAGGCAGTGCAGCACCATCATCACGGTCCCGGCGTTCGCCTGGTCCTCGAGCGGCTCGACGCTCCACGCCGCCGCCGCGGCGGCGTGCGAGTCGTAGAAGGTGGTCCCCGAGAACCAGTAGACGTTGGCGATCGACAGCCCGACGACCCAGACCCCGACCATGTAGCCGCACTTCCACCCGGTCGAGAACCAGTGCGGCGCGGGGAGGCTCTCGACGACCGGCGCCCAGAGGACCAGCCCGAGGGCCAGGAACGACGCCTGCTGCAGGATCCACAGCGGCGCGCTCTCGAGCACCTCGTGGTGCACCGCCGGGAGCAGCCAGAGGATGGTCCCGACGGCCCACAGCGGGAAGGCGACGGCCGGGTGCAGCACGCGTGCGAGGCGGCGCCGCCAGGCCGGCGAGACGAGCGGCTCGAGGAACGCCCGCGGCATGCCGAGCAGCAGGAGGAGCGGCGCGACGGCGCCGATCAGCGTGTGCTGGAGCATGTGGGCGCTCAGCAGGCCCTGCTGGGCGATGCCGCCGAGCGGCGAGCACACGGCGACGAGCAGGACCGCGATCCCCGCGGCGAAGGACGCCTGCCGCCACCCCGACACCACGCCGGGGACGCGGCGGACCCGCCCCGCGTAGAGCGCGGCGGCGATGAGGATGGCGGCGACCTCCACCGGCGGCACCGCCCACAGCTCGCTCAGGTCGGTCGTGGCCTGGGCGGAGGGCCCCGAATGGCCGAGGTGGGACACGCCGCCGGAGGCGAGCGCCGTGAGCGCGACGGCCAGCGCCATGAAGCCGGCGGCGGCGATCATGGGCATGGGAGACCTCACATCGCGATGGTCGCATACGCCGGGGGCCATACTGGCCGTCGATGCCACGGCTGTCGCTCACGAACCCGCCCGCCCTGCGACGCGGCGCCATCCTCGCGGCGCTGGCCGCGGCATCCTGCGTCGCGGCGGCCGGCGCCGCGACCGCCCTCGGGCACACCGGGGCCGTGTCGAGCACCCCGAGGAGCGGCTCCGTCCTGGCCCACACGCCCGCGAGGGTGACGATCGTCTTCGCGGGACCGGTCGCGAGGGTCGGGACGGTCAGGGCCACCCGCAACGGGGCGGACAACCTCGTCAAGCGGAAGTACGTCTCCGCGCGCGATGCCTCGCGCGTGGTGGTCGAGCTGAAGCGGCCGGGGCCCAGGAAGCAGCCCGGCGCCTACCGGGTGGTCTGGCGCGTGACCGGCCCCGACGGCCACGCCGTGAGCGGGGTCGTCGGGTTCCGCGTGCGCGGCTGAGGGGCGGGGCGCGGCCGCCGGGCCGCGCCTCCACCGCCTCGGTCAGCTCAGGAAGGGCGTGACCGCCGCCGTGGCCTCCGCCGCCGTCAGCACCTTGGGCAGCGAGGGGTTGGGCACCAGCTTGCCGTCGGCGGCCAGCGACCTGAAGGTCGTCAGGTGCTGGGCCTCGTTGGCGCCGATCTGGGCCGCGACCACCTTGAGGCCGTTGTCCTTGAGCGCCGGGATGGCGCCCATGTACGCGCCCACGAACGCCTCCTCGAGGGCGGTGCCGGTGGTCGCGATGCTCTCCGCCGACGCGAAGGTCGCGTCCGGGTAGGCGAATGTGAGGCCCCTGGGGGTCTCCATTCCGAGCACCTTGGCCAGCGCGTCGTAGTGGTCCTGCTCGTTCTTGCGCGACGCGACCATGTAGCCGAGCACGTCGGCCTTGAAGAGGCCCGAGTCGATCCCTCGCGTGTAGAAGTCGATCGCGAGGAGCTCGGCGGTGGCGGCCAGCTTGCCGATGGCGACGTCGTCGACCGGCTCGGCGGCCGTCGAGGCCGGCGCGGTGGTCGCGGAGCCGGCGGGCTCGTCGTCGTCGCCGCAGGCCGCCACGGCGAGGATGCCGCCGCCCACGGCGAGCACGAGGCCGCCCTTGGCGCCCCGGCTGAGGAAGGTCGCGCGGTCGAGGCTGGTCACCGGGGGTCTCCTGTCGGGGTCGGGGGTGTCGATGCGGCCGCTCATGCGAGGAACGGGGTCACGGCGGCGGTCGCCTGCTTGGCGGTGAGGCTCTTCGGGAACGACGGGTTGGGGACGAGCCTGTTCCCGGCGTCGAGCCGCTTGAAGGTCGTGAGGTGCTGGGCCTCGTTCGCGCCGATCTGCCCGGCGACCGCCTTCAGGTCGTTGCTCTCGAGCGCGTCGACGGCTCCCAGGTAGGCGCCGACGAAGGCCGTCTCGAGCGCCACGCCCGTCGCGGCGATGCTCTGCGCGCTCGCGAAGGTGCCCATCGGGTACCGGAACTTGACCCCCTTGGGCGCCTCGGCGCCGAGCACCCCGGCCAGCGCGTCGTAGTGGTCCTGCTCGTTCTGGCGCGCGCCCTGCAGATACCCGAGGACGTCGCCTGTGAAGAAGCCGGTCTTGATCGCGCGCCCGTAGACGTCGATCGCGAGCAGCTCGGCCGTGGCGGCCAGCTTGGCGATGGCGACGTCGCCCGTGGCCTGCCCGAGCGCGGGGCCTGCGGCGGCGGCCAGGAGCGATCCTCCTGCCACCAGCGCGAGCCCGCCGCCCATGCCGGCGGTGAGGAACTCGCCCCGGCTCGTGAGCGTGGTCATCTGTCGGACCTCCGGAAGGGGAAGTGGTCACTCCCCTTACGCTCGGCCGCGCGGCGCGGATCACGGAGGCGCCGTGTGATCCGCGGTCCGCCGGGGGGCGTATCCGGTGTGGTCACGCCACCGACCGGAGGCATCGTGTTCGACATCGCACCGATCCAGATCGTCATCGTCCTCGCGATCGCCCTGCTCGTCTTCGGCCCCAAGCGGCTGCCGGAGATGGGGCGCTCGATCGGCCGCGGCATCCGCGACTTCAAGGACGGCCTGACCAACGACACCCGGGACGAGGCGGCCGCCGAGCCGGCCGACGACGCGAGCTCCCGCTCCTAGGGCGCTGGGACCGTGTCCCGCGGCATCCCCGTCGGCCCGCGGCGGGCGCGGCCCGACGAGCGGCTGAGCGTCGTCGAGCACCTCGACGAGCTGCGCCGGCGCGCGATCATCAGCGTCCTCGCGCTGGTCGTCGCCTTCGCCGGGGCGTACGCCATGCACGACCAGCTCATCGAGCTGCTCACGTGGCCCCTCCCGGGCGACGACCGGCTGATCACCCTCTCCCCGACCGAGCCCTTCATCACGACCCTGAAGATCTCGTTCTGGGCGGCCGTGCTCCTGGCGCTGCCGGTCTGGCTCTACCAGGTCTACGCGTTCGTCATCCCGGCGGTGGCCGACCAGCCGCGCCGCGTCATGCTGGCGGTCGTCGCCGGCGTGGCCGGGCTCTTCGCCGCCGGCGTCGCCTTCGGCTACGGCGTCGTCCTGCCGGTGGCCCTGGAGTTCCTGACCGGCTTCGGCGGGGACGCGTTCGACACCCAGCTCCGCGCCGGCGAGTACTTCGGCTTCGTCACCACGATGCTGCTCGCGTCGGGCCTGCTGTTCGAGGTCCCGGCCGCCATGACCGCGCTCGCGCGCATGGGCATCGCCAGCGCCGCCCTCTACCGCCGCCACTGGCGGGTCGCGCTGGTGGCCATCGCGGCGATCGCGGCGGTGCTCCCGGGCGGCGACCCGATGAGCATGCTGCTGTTGATGGTCCCCCAGGTCGCGCTCTACTGGGTGGGCATCGCGCTCGCGGCGCGGTTCGGCCAGGAGCCGCTCTGGCGGCGGGGGGCGCTCGAGGGGGCGTAGCGCGCGAGCGCGGGCTACGGCGGCGGCCAGATCTCCTCGGGCGGCTTGACGCCGCCGCGGGCCACGCGGGCGCCGGCGGCGCCGATCTCCTCGTAGGGCCGCACGGCCGGCCGGCGCCAGAGCTCGTAGTCGGCGCAGGCGCGCGTCCGGGTCCGCGGTTCCGCTCGAGCGCCACCGCCAGCGCGAGGGCATCGCCCAGCCCCAGGCCGGCGCCCAGGCCCGCCTCGGGCCCGACGGCGTGGGCGGCGTCTCCGATCACCACGAGGCCGGGCACCCACCAGCGCTCGCAGCGCACCTCCTCGACCTCGCGGTAGACGAGCTGCTCCACGGAGGTGAGGGCCTCGAGGGCCGGCGCCGCCTCGGGGATCAGGCGGGCGAAGGCCGCGCGGAAGGCGTCCAGGCCGGGCGCCAGGGCGGCCTCGCGGCCGCAGCGCTCGATGTCCCACCAGCCCGCCGAGCCGTCGGGCCAGCCGAGCAGGCCCACCTGGCGGCCGTCGGCCTGGTAGTGCAACGCGAACGGGCGATCGATGACCGCGGGGCTCATGAAGGAGAGGTGCGCGCCCTCGGCGAGGGAGATCTCGGCGTCGATCCCCGCCATCGCCCGCGTCGGCGAGCGGACGCCGTCGCAGGCCACGACGAGGTCGGCCGGCTCGTCGCGCTCGCCGCCGGACGGGTCCCGCAGCCGCACGCCGGTCACGCGGCCGCCGTCGCGCGAGAGCCCGGTCACCTCCCGCTCGTGCGCGACGGGGATCCCGTCGGCGAGGATCTCGCTCACCCGCACGAACGGCGCCGCCAGGGCCACCGGCGTCCCGTCCGCCTGAGGGGCGATCTCCCAGGCGACGGCCCGCACCGCGTCGAGCACCCCGGCGTCGCCGAGCGCGTCGAAGCCGTGGTACGGGAGCATGAACGGGCGCGGGCGGTGGACGCCCGCCGGGGCGCGCTCGACCACGAGCGGATCGAGCCCCCGACGGCGGAGGCCCCGGGCCAGGCAGAGCCCGACCACGCCGGCGCCGACGATCACCACCCGCATGGGTGGCGCCGGCTCCCTACCCGCAGCCGCTGGTCGCGCCGCAGGTGCGGCAGGTGAGGCAGGTGCCGGACCTCACCAGGTCCGAGCTGCCGCACGAGTCGCAGACCTGGCCCGTGCTCTGCAGCACGAGCTTGGAGCGGGCGCCGTCGCCCTCCCCACCCTCGGCGGGCGCGGCGACCTCGCGGAAGGCGAGCTGGTCGTCGGGGACGTCCTCCTCGTCCCCCTCGGCCGGGGGCGCCGGCGTCGTGAGCGGGAGCACGCCGGCGAGCCGCTGGTCCTCCTCCGAGAGGAAGCGCGAGGCCATCCAGCGGGCGAGGTAGTCCACGACCGAGCGGGCCATCGGGATCCGCGGGTTGCCCGTGAACCCGGACGGCTCGAAGCGGTGGTCGATGTACTTGGAGATGAGGCTCTCCACGGGGACGCCGTGCTGGAGCGCCATCGACCACGCGATGGCGACGGAGTCCATCAGGCCCGACACCGTGGAGCCCTGCTTGCTCATCTTCACGAAGACCTCGCCGGGCGAGCCGTCGTCGTAGAGGCCGACCGTGATGTAGCCCTCCTGGCCCCCCACGCTGAACTTGTGGGTCATGGCCGCGCGGTCGTCCGGCAGCCGGCGGCGCACCGGGAGCGGGGCCTCGCCCGCCGCGGCCGCGGCCTTCGGCGACTCTCCCGCCGTGGTCGACAGCGGCTGCGTCCGCTTCGAGCCGTCGCGGTAGATCGCGATCGCCTTCAGGCCGAGCCGCCAGCCGAGCGTGTAGATGTCGCTGACGTCCTCGACCGTGGCGTCGTTGGGCAGGTTCACCGTCTTGCTGATCGCGCCCGAGACGAAGGGCTGCACCGCGGCCATCATGCGGACGTGGCCCTCGGGCGCGATCGTGCGCCCTCCGGGCACGCCGAAGGCGCAGTCGAACACCGGCAGGTGCTCCGCGTCGAGGCCGGGGGCGCCCTCGATGGCGCCGGTGGCGTCCACGTGGGCCAGGATCGCCGTGCGCGCCTCGCCGTCGTAGCCGAGCGCCGCGAGCGCCCGCTCGACGTCGGTGTTGACCAGCTTCATGTAGCCGCCGCCGACCAGCGTCTTGTAGCTGATGAGCCCGATCGCCGGCTCGATGCCGGTCGTCTGGGCGTCCATCATGAAGCTGATCGTGCCGGTCGGCGCGATCACGCTGACCTGGGCGTTGCGGTAGCCCGGCGCCCCGAGGCGCCCCTCCGACTGGCCGAGGGCGACGGCGTCGTCGAGGGCCGTGGCGGCGGCCGCGCGCACGCTCGCCGTAGCTGAACCCTGCCGCCTCGGCCGGCAGGTCGAGGGCCGCGTCGCGGTGCATCCGCACCACGCGGTCCTGCGCCTCGCGGTCGGCCTCGTAGCCGTCATAGGCGCCGACGCGCGCGGCCATGCGCGCGGACTGCGCGTAGGCCTCGCCCTGCAGCAGCGCCGTGATCGCCCCGGCCCACGCGCGGCCCCCGTCGGAGTCGTACGCGAGGCCCTGGCACATCAGCAGCGAGCCGAGGTTGGTGTAGCCCAGCCCGAGCTGGCGGTAGGCGCGCGCGTTGTCGCCGATCCGCTTGGTCGGGTAGCTGGCCGGCGTGACGATGATCTCCTGCGCGGTGAGCATCACGCGCACGGCGTGGCGGAAGTCGTCGACCGCGAACGCGCCGTCGTCGCCGAGGAACTCCATGAGGTTGATCGACGCCAGATTGCAGGCCGAGTCGTCGATGTGCATATATTCCGAGCAAGGGTTCGAGCCCGAGATGCGGCCCGCGTTCGGGCTCGTGTGCCAGCGCTGGATGGTGTCCTCGTACTGGACGCCGGGGTCGCCGCACTCCCAGGCGGCCCGGGAGATCTCGGCCAGCAGCTCGCTGGCCGGCATCTCGCTTCGTGACCTCGCCCGTGGCCACGGCGCGGGTCTGCCAGGGCTCGCCGTCGGCGACGCGGCGGAAGAAGTCGTCGGTGAGGCGCACCGAGTTGTTGGCGTTCTGGAACTGGATGGAGCGCCAGGCGTCGCCGTTCAGGCCCAGGTCGTAGCCCATCTCGCCGAGCGCGTAGGCCTTCTGCTCCTCGTGCGCCTTGGAGCGCACGAACTCGAGGATGTCCGGGTGGTCGGCGTCGAGGATCACCATCTTCGCGGCCCGCCGCGTGCCGCCGCCGGACTTGATCGACCCGGCGCCGGAGTCGGCCCAGCGCATGAAGCTGACGGGGCCCGACGCCTCGCCGCCGTTCGAGAGGGGCTCGCCGTCGCCGCGCAGGCGGGACAGGTTCACGCCGGCGCCCGACCCGCCGCGGAAGATCTCCGACTCCGAGGCGATCCAGCGCTGGATGGACGGCATCGTGTCGTTGACCGACAGGATGAAGCACGCCGAGGCCTGGTTGACCGGCGGCTCGCCCTCGCCGACCGGCGGGTCGTCCACGTCCAGGATGCGGTCGGCGTCCGCCTCGCGCGCGGCGACTTCGACGCCGCAGTTGAACCAGACCGGGGAGTTGAACGCCGCCTTCTGCGTCACGAGGATGTGCCGCAGCTCCTGGGCGAAGGTCTCGGCCTCGTCGTCGTCGGCGAAGTAGCCCCCCGCCGCGCCGTGGTGGCGGATGGTGTCGACGACCCGGTCGATGACCTGGCGCAGGCTGCGCTCCCGGCGCGGGTCGTCCCTGCCGTAGCGGAAGTACTTCGAGGCGACGATGCGCACCGCCGTCTCCGACCAGTCCAGCGGGAACTCGCAGTCGTCCTGCCGGAAGACCTCGCGCTCGGGCCGGTCGTCGCGCGCGGGCTCGACGATGACGGCCTCGCGCGGCCCCCAGGCGATCTCGTCGTAGGGGTGGACCCCGGGACGGGTGAAACGGCGGGGGATCCGAAGCGCCTGAGAGGTCGCTGTGGGCGGCGCGTCAGTCGCCATCGTCTCGCTCCTTGGTGGTCGTCATCGTGCTCGCAGCGGCACCTTCGCGACCACCTGGCAGAGCAGTCAGGGTAGCGCGGGCGGGCAGGCTCGAGCCTCCGTCGAGCGTCTGGAAGATCTCCTCGTCGAGCGGGTACTGGCCCCGGGGCAGGGGGGGCTCGCGCTCGAGGCGGGCGAGCTCGTCCTCGAACTCGTCCACGTCCTCGAACGCGCGGTAGACCGAGGCGAACCGCACGTAGGCGACCGGGTCGATCTCCTTCAGGCGGCGCAGCGCGAGCTCGCCGATCTGCGAGCTGCGGACCTCCTGGCGCAGGCGGTTGCGCAGCTCGGCCTCGATGTCGCGCACCGCCAGATCGAGCGCCGCCGTCGGCACCTGCCGCTTGTGGCAGGCGCGCTGGAGCCCCTCCAGGAGCTTCGCCCGGTCGAAGGGCTGACGCTCGCCCGAGCTCTTGACGACCACGAGCGGCATCTCCTCGCCGCGCTCGTAGGTCGTGAAGCGCCGCTCGCAGCGCATGCACTCCCGGCGCCGCCGGATCGCGTCCTTCGTGTCCGCGACGCGCGACTCGACGACGCGGTGCTCGGGGTTGTCGCAGAACGGGCAGAGCATGCGGCGAACGCTATCCCTGGTGTACTGGCACTGATCGCCACCCCATATTCAGCGTGGTGGGGGCGCATCCTCCCACATGTGGCAGACGATGCAAGCCCCCGGCCGGGACTTTCGCCCGCGCCGTGCGGGCGCCGGGAGAGGGGCGCGTTTTGCGCCCCGGTTAGTTCAGGAAGCCCAGGTGGTCGAGCGGCCAGTACGTGACCTCCGCCTGGCCGATGACGTTCTCCTCGGGCAGGAAGGGATCGGGCTGCCACTGGTGCGAGTCGCACGAGCTCGCGCGGTTGTCGCCGAGGACGAGCAGCTTGCCCTCCGGCACCACCGGCCAGGTCTTGCCCTCGCCGTTGTAGGTGTCGGGCACCGGGCCGTCGATCACGAAGGGCTCACCGTTGACGAGCGTCGTGCCGTCCTCGGCGCTCACCTCGACCCGGTCGCCGGGCAGCCCGATCACGCGCTTGACGAACGGGATGTCCCCGCCGCCGGACTCCGCCACGCTGCACTCGCGGACGGCCGACGGCGGCGGGTCGAAGACGATGATGTCCCCGCGCTCGATGTCGCGGAAGCGGTAGACGAGGCGGTTGGCGATGATCCGGTCGCCGGGCTCGATCGTGGGGGTCATCGACGGCGTGGGGATCTCGTACGGCTTCGCCACCGAGGCCTGGATGACGAACGCGAGGGCGATCGCCACCGCCACCGGCAGCAGCACGTCCTTGATGAGGCGCCTCACCGCGGGCCGCCGGCGCGGCGCGCCCAGACGCCGGCGCCCACCGCGACGGCGCCGACGGCCACGGCCGCCCCGAGGAAGACCCCGAGCGACCCGCCCGAATCGTCGTGCGCCGCGGCCGCGCCGACGGCGGCGCGGCTGCCGCAGGGCACGCCCGGGCGCTCGACGTTGGTGATCCGGGCCTGCGCGATGAGGTCGGCCTTCACGCCGTAGAGCCGGTCGTTGGGCGAGAGCAGATCCAGCCCCTCGTCGAGCTCGGCGCGGCTGTAGCAGCCGTCGATGCGGCCGTTATCCTCCACGTCGGCCAAGACGTCCCGCCCGTCGGCGAGCGATGTGGCCGACTGGCCGAGGAGCGCCAACGCGAGCATGATCACGAGCGAAGCGGGGCGTCGGAGCAGGGCATCCACCCGGTGAAGGACGCGGGGGTCGACCGCCCCCAAGGCGACGCCGATCGTAGCGGCGCCCCGGGGGGCGGACAAGCGCGCCTGGCGGCCAGCATGCCCCAGATCATCGGGATCGCGGCCCTCGCCGGGTGGTCGCTCCTCGCCGCCTCCGGGGGCGGGATCGACCCCGGTGACGGCCTCGGCGGCGACGGCCCCACGGGCGCCTTCCTCGCCCTCGCGATCGGGGCGCCGCTCGCCGCGGTCGCCGTCGTCCTGGCCTGGGACCGCGCCGCCCTCCGGTCGGGACCGGCGCGGCTCGCCCTGGCCGCCGCCGGGGGCATCGCGCTCTGGTCGGGGCTCTCGATCGTCTGGGCCGCCGCCCCCGACCTCGCGTGGATCGACGCCAACCGCCAGGCGATCGCCCTGGCGGCCCTGGCCCTCGGGCTCAGCCTGGGCGCCCTCCTCCCGCGGGCGCCGGTCGCGCTCGGCCTCGGCCTGTCCGCGGCCGCCGCGCTGCCCGTCGCCATCGCGCTCGGCAGCAAGATCGTCCCGGGCCTGCTCGGCTCCGACCGCGATCTCGCCCGCCTCGCCGAGCCGGTGGGGTACTGGAACGCCCTCGCCCTGGTGGCCGCGATGGCGCTCCCCGGGCTGCTGTGGCTCGCGGGCGATCGGCGCCGCTGGGCGCTGCCGCTCGCCGGCGCCGCGATCGCCGCGTACGGCGTCGCGCTGGTGCTGACCTACTCGCGGGGCGGCCTGCTCGCCGCCGCGATGGCGGTCGCGGTCACCGTCGCGCTCATCCCCCGGCGGGGCCCGGCGCTGGCCGCGCTCGTCGCCGGGGCGGCGGGCGCCGCGTGGCCGGCGGCCCACGGCCTCACCGACGACCTGCTCTCGTCGGACGCGATCCCCGTTGACCTGCGCGAGGACGCCGGGGCGGGCCTCGGGTGGCGGCTCGCGGCCGGGCTCGCGCTCGCGGCGGTCCTCGCGCCGGCGATCGTCTGGGCCTGGGGGCGCCTGGGGCTCGGCGCGCGGGGACGCCCGCGCCTGATCGCGGTCGGGTGCGTCGTCGCGCTGTGCCTGATCGTCGTCGCCGGCACGGCGGCCAGCCCCCAGGGCCGCGACTGGGCCGACGAGCGGGTGTCCGAGCTGCGCGGGGAGGGCGGCGACGCGGTGGCCAACGACCCGGGCCGGCTCGTGAGCGCCTCGGCCAACCAGCGCCGCGCCTGGTGGGGCGAGGCGTGGCGCGGCTTCGAGGACTCGCCGCTGCTCGGCCAGGGGGCCGGCGGCTTCGCGCTGGTGCACCTGCAGGAGCGGCGGAACAGCGACGACGCGCTCGCCACCCGCGAGCCCCACGGCGTCGGGCCGCGCTTCCTGTCGGGGACCGGGCTCGTGGGGACCGCCCTCTTCGCCGCGCTGGTCGGCGCAATCGTCTGGGGCGTCCTCCGGGCCGCGCGGATCGGGGTCGGCCCGGAGATCGGGCTGCCGCTCGCCGTCCTCGCCGCCTTCGCGCTGCAGGCATCGATCGACTGGGCCTGGGCGATCCCGGCGCTGACGGTCCCGGCCCTCGCCGCGGCCGGGGTCGTGCTCGCCGCGGCGGCCCCCGGCCGCGCGACCGGCGCCGCCACCCGTCCGGGCCCGCTCGCCGCCGGCGCGCTCGCGTGCGTCGCGGCGCTGGCGGTGGCCAGCGCGGCGCTGCCGTGGTGGTCGGCCCGCGCCGCGGCGCAGGGCGAGGACGCGCTCGCCCGCCGCGACGCGCAGGCGGCCCTCGCCCGCGCCGGCGACGCCCGGGCCGCGAACCCGCTCGCGCTGGCCCCGCTGCTGCTGCGCGGCGCGGCGTTCACCGACCTCGGACAGGCCGCCCGGGCGCTGGGGGCCTACCGGAAGGCCACCGAGGTGCAGCCCGACAACCCCGCCGCGTGGCGGGCCCTCGCGCGGTTCCTCGGCGACGGCCCCGAGGCCCGCGAGGCCTGGGCGCGGGTGCGGGTGCTCGACCCGCAGGACCCCGAGGCGGCGCTGCGCGCCGGCGCGCTCGGCGCGCCGGGATGATCCTCCGGGCCCCGGCGCGACCTACTCGACCGGCCCTGAGACCTCCGGGGCGCGATCGCCGTCGCGCTCGACGAGCTGCGGGCGGCCGTCGCCGTCCCGCCGCGCGACCGGGCGCTGGCGGCGGAGGCGCCGCAGCCTCGGCACCAGCACCGCCGCCTCCCAGACGATCCCGCGGCTCATCTTGGAGCTGCCGCGCTCGCGCTCGACGAAGGTGATCGGCACCTCCACCACGCGGAACCCCGCCAGCAGCGCCCGGTAGGTCATCTCGATCTGGAATCCGTACCCGGCGGCCGTGACCTGGTCGAGCGGGATGGCCTCCAGCACCTCGCGCCGGAAGCACTTGAAGCCGCCGGTGAGGTCGCGGACCGGCACCCCCAGGATCAGTTGCGCGTACAAGCAACCTCCGCGGCTGATCGCCCGCCGCAGCGGGCCCCAGCGCGCCACGCCGCCGCCGGGCACGTAGCGCGAGCCGAGCACCAGGTCGGCCCCGTCGGCGGCGGCCACCAGGCCGGGCAGGCGGGCCGGGTCGTGGGAGAAGTCGCAGTCCATCTCCACCACCAGGGCGGCGCCCTCGGCCAGCGCCCGGCGGAAGCCGTCGCGGTAGGCGGGGCCGATCCCCTGCTTCAGAGGACGGCGCATCACGGCGACCCGGGGCTCCTCGCGGGCGAGGGCCTCGGCCAGGTCGGCGGTGCCGTCGGGCGAGCCGTCGTTGACGACCAGCACCCGGCAGTCGACGCCCGCGCGGTCCAGCGCCGCGAGCGCCGCCCGCGTCAGCGGGACGACGTTGTCGGCCTCGTCGTAGGTGGGGACGACGACCCAGACGGGGCCGGTCACGACGGCGGCGGGACCGCGACGCCGAAGGTGAACGGCCCGGCCAGCGCCTCGCCCCCCTGCGGGCCGGGGCCCTCGCAGGGGAGGCCCGACAGGCGCACCGCGAGCGCCCGCACCTGTGGATCGAGGCCGGGGACGATCTCGAGGCTGGTCTCGCTCCAGCCGGGCCGGGCCGCGCCGTGGATCGGGGCGACGCCGTAACGGCGGCCGCGGTCGTCCCAGACCTCGACCGCGCCGGCACCGGGGGTGATCGGGCCCACCCGGAGGGGGTCGTCGCCCAGCGTGCCCAGGCTCAGGACCGCCCGGTCCTCGTAGCGCTCGAGGGCCCAGAGGCAGACCGCCGCGCCCTCGGCCATCCGCGCCTGGCCGATCGGCACGAGGTCGCGAAAGCCGCCGAAGGTGCGCGCCGGCACGTGCGCGGGGCGGCCCTCGGGCGCGTCGCCGGGCGGCTCGGGCGGGGGCTCGACGGCGGTCCGGCCGGGCACCAGGTCGATCTCGAGCTCCCACGCCTCGCCGGCCAGGGGCCGCTCCACGCCCCCGCCGCCCCGCGCGACGGCGGTGCGCATGAGGCCGGTCGCCTCGAGGTGCAGGCGGCGCGCCTCGGGGGGCGGCGCCGGCTCGATCCAGACCGCGGTCTGCAGCGCGCCGAGCCCGGCCTGCTGGGCCAGGGCGCCGATCTCGTACTCGCGGCCGGCGTCGTCCCGGACGCGCAGGCCCTGGGCCGGGTCCCAGCCCAGCAGGCCGGGGGCGTCGGACAGGACGAGCAGGGGCAGGACGGCCCCCTCCGGGTGGACCTCCACGACGAGCGCCAGCACCAGCGTGTCCCCGGCCCGCGCCACCGCGCCGGTGGGGACGAGCCCCCCCAGGCCCGCCTGGCGGCGGCGCTCCTGACCCGGGGGCGGCGCGGCGCGTGTGCTCACCGGCACACGGTAGCGCCCCGTCCCGCCCCGCGTCCGCGCGCCGGCGACGGCGGGCTAGAGTGGCGCGGTGCCCGAGCCGACCCCCCTCGTGCTGCTGCACGCCTTCCCGTTGGACGCCTCCCTCTGGGCCGCGGTCGCGCCCCTGCTCGCGGCGGAGCGGGAGATCGTCACCCCCGAGTTC
Organism: Miltoncostaeaceae bacterium; assembly: GCA_963834875.1. Lineage (GTDB taxonomy): Bacteria > Actinomycetota > Thermoleophilia > Miltoncostaeales > Miltoncostaeaceae > DATAGF01. The sequence goes on along the minus strand of CAWIDG010000033.1, from coordinate 114,641 downwards.
CCCGGCCTCGGCGCCGCGCCGGCGGTCGAGGCGGCCTCGGTGGACAGCTTCGCCGACGGCGTCGCCGCGCGCATCGCGGCGATGCGCGGCGGGCGCGCCGCCGTGTGCGGGCTCTCGCTGGGCGGGTACGCGGCGCTCGCGCTGGCGGCGCGCCACCCCCAGCGGGTGGCCGCGCTCGTGCTGGCGGACACCCGGGCCGAGCCGGACACCGCCGAGGCGGCCGAGGGGCGCCACCGGGCCGCGGCCCAGGTGCGCGAGGGCGGGCTCGCGGCGTTCCTCGACGACTTCGTGCCGCGGCTGGTCGCGCCGGGCGACGACGCCGCCCGTGACGCGGCCCGGGCCATCGCCGACGCCCAGGATCCCGAGGCGATCGCCCTCGCCCTCGAGGCGCTCGCCGGCCGCGCCGACCGGCGCCCCGACCTCGCGCGGATCGCGGCGCCGACCCTGGTGCTGGTGGGATCCGAGGACGGGCTCACGCCGCCGCACTTCTCCGAGACGCTCGCGGAGGGCATCCCCGGCGCCGAGCTGGTCGTCATCCCCGGGGCGGGGCACCTGACCGCGCTGGAGCGCCCCGAGGAGTTCGCCGCCGCCGTGAACGACTTCCTGTCGCGCCGCCTCGACGCCTGACGCGGCCTCAGAGGGCCCTGAACACCCGCACGGACAGCACGGCGATGGCGATGACGGCCCCGGCCCCCATGCCGAGGAACGCCCAGAAGCCCGGCGGAGCCGTCGGCGAGCGCGCCGACGACCAGGCCGGCGACCGCGCCGGCGCCGACGATCGCCGCCCCCTCGATCAGCAGCCGCTCGGTGTCGAGATCGGCCATCGTGCCGCGATCCTCTCACGGCTCGCGATCGGCGGCGGCCGCCGCGACCGCGTCGTGCTCGTCGGCCCCGGGCCGCCGCATCCAGCGGTACCAGCGCCGGTAGGCGGGCGCGGCGGCCATCGCGAGGAGGCACAGGAGCGCCAGGCCCAGCACCAGGCGCCCCTGCTGGGCGAGCGCCGCGGCGCCGCGCCCGAGCGGCCAGGCGATCGCCGCCACGGCGAACGAGGCGGCCACGGCGAGGTAGTACTCCCATGGCAGGCGGCCGATCCAGGGCCCCGAGTACCACCAGACCTCGCCGCGCCGGAAGCGCCCCAGCCCGAAGGCCGGGTTGAGGATGAACCACAGGTAGTCCCACCCGATCGCGAAGGCGAGGTAGGTGGCGAGGACCATGACCTCGGCGGCCCACGACCAGTCGACGCCGTAGCCGAACGGGCAGGTGAAGGATCACCAGCGGCAGGGAGGCCATGAACAGGTGGTAGCCCGTCAGGGGCTTGCCGCCGGAGAGCGCGCCGTAGACCCGCCCCGCCGGGCCGCGGGTGCGGAACCAGGTGGGAAGGCGGATCGCCCAGCCGTGGCGGCCCTCGATCTCGATCTCGATCAGGGCGAACCACAGCGCCAGGGCGCAGAGGACGCCGACGCGGACCGCCTCGTTCACGCGACCGCCGCCAGCTGCTCGTCCACCGCCGCGAGGGCCGGCCCGTTGCCCGGCCGCTCGGCCTCGCGCAGGGACGCCCGGCAGTCGGCGAGGCGCTCGGCGAAGGCGGCGATGGCGGCGTCCGTCGGGTGGGGCGCGTACATGCCGTAGCCGAGGCGCTCGAGGTAGCGCGCGTTCAGCACCTGCTCGAACTGGCCGGCCAGCGGGATCGAGAGCGCGGGCACGCCGAGGTGGACGCACTCGGACAGCAGCGTGAACCCCCCGCCGGTGAGCACGCCGCTGGCGGTGCGGAGGTCGTCGATGAAGACGGCCTCGCTGAACGGGCGGTAGAGGATGCGTCCGTCGCGGACGTCGGCCGGCAGATCGCGGCGGAAGCCGTAGACGCGGCACGGAAGGCCCGACGCGGCGAGCGCGGCCGGCAGCCCCTCGTTCCCCTCGGCCGTCTGGTAGACGAGCAGGTGGTCGCCCGGCTCCGGGGCGGCGGCGAGGATCTCCGCGCGCAGGAGCGACGGCACCAGGGTGGTCCTCGGCTTGCGAAGGGGCGGCCGGAAGAACGTCGTCACCACGTAGTGGCGGCAGCCCGGCAGCTTCCACCGCACGAGCGCCCGCGCGAGCTCGAAGTCGGCCTCGTGCCCGGCCGTGATCGCCTCGTCGTGGCGGCAGCGGTCGATGATCTGGATGTTGTTGACGCTGATGACCGGCAGGCGGTGGCGCCGGCCGAAGAGCCACGCGAAGCTCTCGAAGTCGCTCACCACCGCCTCGGGCGCGAACGCCTCGACGACGCGGAAGTACTCGCGCACGTTCCGCGGCCAGCCGGAGACCGCGCCCTGCAGGTTGCGCGCGAGCGTCTGCCAGCGCCGCACCTCGTTCTCGCTGTAGGCCATCGTGAGGCCCCAGATCTCCCCCACCGGGGTGGCCCGCTCGGCCAGGTACGCGCTCGCACGGCCCGACGCGACCACCCGCACGTCGTGGCCCTCGGCGACGAGGTGCTCGATCACCACGCGCGACCGGGTGGCGTGGCCCATCCCCTCGCCCACCACGCCGTACAGGATCCTCACGCGCGCCCCCGGATCGCGGGAGTCTACGTCGGGGCCCGGTGCCTCCGGTAGTAGGCCGACGCCTTGGCCCGCGCGCCGCAGCGCTCCATCGAGCACCAGCGCCGGCTGCGGTTGCGGCTGGTGTCGAGGAACAGGGCCGGGCAGCGAGGGTCGGCGCACTCGCGCACCCGCCCCGGCGAGTCGCGCACGAGCTCGAGGGCGTCGAGCACCGGGACGACCAGCAGGCAGCACGAGGTCCGGGCGGCCGGCGCGAACCGCGGTTGCAGGGTGTCCGGCTCGACGCAGAGCCGGCCCGGCGCCCGCCCGAGCCAGCCCTCGGCGAGGCCGGCGACCGCCGGCCCGTCGGCGGCCAGGAGCGCCTCCCTGAGACCGTCCCGCAACATCCGCGCCGCGTCCAGTTCACGCCGCGTGACGCGTGGGGCATGATCCGCGAGGCCGGCCGCGACGAACCACCGCTCGAGGTCTGCGGGACCGGCCAGGAGATCTCTTTCGCCCAATCGGGTATTGCAGAGATCGAGCGCCGGCCGGCCCGCCGACGGGGCGAAGCTTGACGGGCCGGTCATCGTTTGACGGGCCGCCTGGCCGGGCGTATTCTCACCGGTAAACCTGTATCACAGTGGTTGAAGGAGCGCCGCGGATGCCTTCGCTTCCCCCCGCCATCGAGCTCGCCGTCCACCGTACCGGGGACGGGCCACCTCTGGTGGCGCTGCACGACCTGGGGCAGACCGGCGAGAGCATGATCGACGCGCTCGGCGAGCTCGCCGGCACGTACCGCATCATCGCCCCCGACCTGCGCGGGCACGGGGGCTCGCCGACGCCCGCCGGCCCGTGGAGCATCGACGACTTCGCCTCCGACGTCGCCCGCCTCACGGCGGCCGAGGGCGGGGGGGCGATCCTGGTCGGGGTGGGGCTCGGCGCGGCCGCCGGGCTCGCCCTGGCGCTCGGCCACCCCGGCCTGGCCTCCGGCCTGGTCGTCTCCGGCGCCAACCCCCGCGGCGAGGACGCCGAGGGCCAGGACCGCTGGACCCGCGCCGCCCGCGCCCTCCGCGAGCAGGCCGGCGCCGAGGGCGTCGCCCTCGCCGCGGAGGCCATGGGGACGCGCCCGGACGTGCGCGGGGCGCTCGCCCAGGTTGACGTGCCCGTGATCGTCCTCGCCGGCGACGCCGACCGCGCCGTGCCCGTCGAGGTGCAGCGCGAGCTGTCGGCGTGGATGCAGAACGCCCGCTTCCACATGCTCCACTCGGGTCACAACGTGGCCGTCGAGCGGCCGACCGAGCTGGTCGGCGCCGTCCGCAGCCTCGAGCACGCCGCGGAGCCGGTCGCCGCGTAGGTTTCGGCGCCCCGCGCCGCCCTCGGGGTGGCGCGGGGTGGCGGGTTGCGGGAGAGTCGCCCGTGAATGATCGGGCGCGGGGTGCGAGGCCTGCCCGGGTCGAGGCGGTGATCGCTGCCGCGCGCTCGGGCGAGAGCGGGGCGCTGCCGATCTCCGGCGAGCCGGGGATCGGCAAGACCCTGCTGCTGGAGCACGCCCGTGAAGCCGCGGCGGCCGAGGGCGCGCTGGTGCTCGAGGCCTCGGCGCCGAGGGCGAGTCGCACCTCGCCTTCGCCGGCCTGGCCGACCTGCTGCGACCGGCCCTCGGACACGTCGGCGCCCTGCCGGACCCCCAGGCCCGCCGCCCTGCGGGGCGCCCTGCGCCTGGGCCCGCCCGTGCCCGGCGACCGCTTCACGGCCTACGTCGCCGCGCTCGGCGTGCTCGCGGCCGCGGCCGAGGAGCGACCGGTGGTGTGCATCGTCAACGACGCCCACTGGCTCGACGCCGAGTCGCTCGAGGCGCTGCTCTTCGTGAGCGCGCCGCCTCGGGGCCGACGGCATCGCGATCCTCATGGGGAGCCGGGAGGGGATCAACGACCGGATCGAGGCGAGCACGGTCTGAACCGCCTGCGCCTCGGCGGCCTCGCGCCGGGGGACGCGTCGACGCTCCTACGGCGATCGACGCCGCACAAGGTGGCGCGCGGCGTGCTCGCATCGCTCGTCGAAGGCGCGGCGGGGAACCCGCTGGCGCTGATCGAGCTCGCGGGCGCGCTCTCCGCCGCGCAGCTGGCGGCCGACGCCCCGCTGCCCGATCCCCTGCCCGTCGGGCCGTACCTCGAGCGGGCGCTGCTGCGCCCGCTCGAGGCGCTCCCCCCGTCGACCCGGCGCGCACTCCTCGTCGCCAGCGCCGCCGACCATGACGAGGCCCTGACCGCCGCACTGGCCGCGGAGGGGCTCGCCGCGGCCGACCTCGCGCCCGCCGAGGCCGCGGGGGTGATCACGGGCGAGCCGGACGCCGTGGTGTTCTCACATCCGCTTGTCCGCTCGGCGGTCTACCAGAGCGCCGACGCCCCAGACCGGCGCGCCGTCCACAGGGCCCTCGCCGGCGGTACCGCGGGCGCTCGACCAGGATCCCGACGCCCTGGACCGCCGGGCGTGGCACCTCGCCCACGCGAGCGCGGAGCCCGACGCCGCCGTCGCCACCGAGCTGGAGCAGGCGGCGCTCCGGGCCGCGGGCCGGGGCGGCCACGCCGCGGCCAGCGAGGCGTTCGAGGCCGCCGGCGCGCCTCAGCCCCGAGCCCGCCGACCGCGGGCGCCGCGCCGGCGCAGCGGGCCAGAGCGCTCTGGCGGGCGGCGACTTCGCACGCGCAGGGCGGCTCTTCGACGACGTCATGGCGCACGCCGCGGACCCCGCGCAGGCGTTCGAGGCCATGGTCGGGCGCTGCTACGTCGAGACGTTTGCCGGGTCCACGCGCCGCGCGATCGACCTGCTGGTCGCGGCCGCCGACCGGGCCGCGGCGATGGCCCCGCCGGCAGCCGCCGGGCTGCTCATCCAGGCGACCTTCCCCGCCGTGATGCGCACGGACCTCGTCACGGCGGTCGCCCTCACCGAACGAGCCACAGGTCTCGTCGCCGACGGCCCGCCGGACGTCCGGGCGCTCGCGGAGGTGGCCGCCGCCGCCGTCTCGACCCTCCGGGGGGAGCCGCGCCGGCCGTCGCCGGAGGACGTCTCGGAGGTGACTCGGCAGGCGATCGCCGGGAACCCGGTGAGCTTCGCCTGGATGATCGCGTCCCTCCAGACCGTCATGCTCATGGAGCGCTACGAGGAGGTCGCGGTCGCAGCTCGACGGCGTGGTGGCCGCGGGGCGCCAGCGCAGCACGCCTCTGATGCTGCCCTGGCCGCTCTCGTTGCGTGCCGACCTGCTGCGCCGCACCGGTCGCCTCGACGAGGCCGCGGCCGACGCAGCCGAGGCGGTCCAGCTCGCCGAGGACACCGGCCAGGACGCACAGGACGGCTACGCCCGGTGGACGCTGGCAGCGGTGCACGCTGTGCGCGGGGAGGCCGCTGAGTGCCGGCGGCACGCCGAGCGCATGCGCGCCGACAGCGCCCGCAGCGAAGCCGGCTCCCTGGCGCTGTACGCGGACAGCGCCCTCGGCCTGCTGGCCCTCGGAACCGGCGATCTCGATCGGGCCGCGACCACGCTCCGATCGGTTGCCCGGGGCCACGCCGCGGTCCAGATGCCTCCGCACCCGCTCCTTGACCTCCACGGCCCGGACCTCGTCGAGACGCTGATCCGCCGGGGCGAGCGACGAGAGGCGACCCAGGTCCTCGCAGAGCTGGAGGACCATGCGGGCCTTACGAGGGCGGTCTGGCCGGCCGCGTCGGCGGCCCGCTGCCGCGGCCTGATGGCGGCGGACGACGACTTCGAAGAGCACTTCGCCGCTGCCCTTGAGCTGCACGGCCGCACGTCAACGCCGTTCGACCGAGCCCGCACCGAGCTCTGCCTCGGCGAGCGGCGACGGCGCGCGCGGCGCCCCCAGGACGCGCGCGAACCGCTGGCGTCGGCGCTCGCCACGTTCGACGCGATGCGCGCCGCTCCCTGGGCGGAGCGGACGCGACGGGAGTTGCGGGCGGCGGGTGGGCGGCCGGGCCCGGCCGCGGCCGCGGCAACGCGCGACCTGACCCCGCAGGAGCTCCAGGTCGCGCTGATGGTGGCGGCGGGCGGCACCAACCGGGAGGCCGCCGCGGCGCTCCTGATCAGCCCGAAGACCGTTGAGTCCCACCTCGGGCGCGTCTACAAGAAGCTCGGCGTGCGGACCCGCAGCGAGCTGGCGTCCCGCATGGCGAGGGACGGGGGCCCGCCGGAATGATCGGCCGCGACCGCGAGATCGCCCAGGTCGAGGCGCTCATCGCGGCGGCAGACGCGGGGCGCAGCCGGACCCTGCTGATCGCCGGCGACCCGGGCATCGGCAAGACCGCGCTGCTGAACCACGCGCGCGAGCACGCCGGCACCGCGCTCGTGCTGGAGGCCGCCGGGTCCGAAGGGGAGTCCCATCTCGCGTTCGCAGGCCTCTCGGACCTGCTCGGCGGCGTCCTCCACCTCGTCAACGGCCTCCCCGAGCCCCAGGCCGTCGCGCTGCGAGGCGCCCTCGCCATCGGCCCTCCGGCGCCGGGCGATCGCTTCACGGCCTATGCCGCCACGCTCGGGCTGCTGGCCGCCGCGGCCGAGGAGGAGCCCGTCCTCTGCGTCGTCAACGACGCCCATTGGCTCGACTCGGAGTCACTCGAGGCGCTCCTCTTCGTCGCCCGTCGTCTCGGCGCCGAGGGCATCGCCCTGATCCTCGGGGCACGCGACGATGTGAGTCAGCGGCTGGAGGACGCTGATCTGCCCCGGCTCCGGCTCTCGGGCCTGGAGCGCGCGGACGCCGCCGAGCTGGTCGCTCGCAGCTCCAACGCGGACCCGGCGCGGCCGGTGCGTCGAACGCACTGGTGGCCGGCGCCGCCGGCAATCCGCTGGCCCTGATCGAGGTCGCCGCCGCGCTCACGACGAGCCAGCTCGCGGGCGCGGATCCCCTGCCCGACCCGCTCCCGGTGGGGCCGTACCTCCGCGACGCGCTCCTCAGGCCGGTGCAGGCCCTTCCGGAGCGAACGCGACGGGCGCTCCTGGTCGCCAGCGCTGACGACGGAGCGGCGAGCTTCCTCACGGCAGCGCTCGCGGCGGAGGGTCTCGCGATCGCCGACCTCGAGCCCGCCGAGCGAGCCGGCGTCATCGCGATCGGCCCACCCGCGCCGTTTCGCGCACCCGCTGGTCCGGGCCGCGGTCTACGGACCGCCGACGCTCCCGCGCGGCGGGCCGCGCACCGCGCGCACGCCGCCTCGGCTGCGGCGCTCGGCGAGAGCGCCCTCGACCGGCGCGCCTGGCACCTTGCCCTGGCGCCAACCGGTCCCGACGAAGCGGCCGCAGCCGAGCTGGAGAGCGGCGGCTGGCCGAGCCGTGGCGCGCAATGCCCACGCGCGGCGTGCGAGGCGTTGGAGTCCGCGGCGCGTCTCAGTTCCGACCCCGTCGAGCGCGGACGGCGGCTGAGAACGCGGGCCGAGCGCTCTCGCAGCGGGTGACTACACGCGCGCAGGGCAGCTCTTCGACGAGGTGCTCGCCCTGGATGCCGACCGGACCACATGTTGGAGGCGATGGTCGGGCGCGGGTTCATCGAGACCTTCAGCGGCTCGCTCGGCGAGCGGTCGAGATGCTCGTGGCGGCGGCGGATCGCGCCGCACCCGTCGCGCCGTACGCAGCCGCCGGCTGCTCGTGCAGGCGATGATCCCCGCGTCCATGCGCTCCGACCTGAGCCGCGCGGCGGCGCTCGCGGACAGCGCAGCGGCGCTCGCCGACGGGGCTCCTCCGGAGGTCCGGGCGGTGGCGGACGTGGCCTCGGCAGTGGTCCACACCTTCAGCGGCGACCCACGAGATCCCTCGTCGGAGTCCGCTGCGCTCCTCGACGCGTCCCGCGATCCGGCGACCTTGATGGTGGTTCTTGGCTACGCAGTGTTCGGGAAGCTCATGGAGCGTTACGCGGAGGCTGAGGCCAGGCTCGACGCGCTGGTGAACGTTCGCACGGGAGCGCAGCACCCTCCATGCTGCCCCTTCCGCTCTACACGCGCGGCGAGGTCCGGAGGAGGCTCGGCCGGCTGGCCGAGGCCGCCGCTGACGCGTCGGAGACCATCGCGCTCAGCGAGGACACCGGGCAGTCGTCGAAGCCGGTCGTGGCTCGATGGCTGCTCGCGTTGATCGACGCCGTGCAGGGGCGGTCCGGCGACTGCCAGGCGCAGGTGGACGGCATGCTCAGCCTGAAGGGGCCGAGCGAGGCGGAAGGCCTGCGCATCTACTCGGGCCAAGCGCTGGGCTTCCTCGCCCTCGGCGCGGGCGACATCGATGAGGCGGTCCATCACCTGATGGCCGTCAACCGCCTCTATCGGGAGACCAGCGGCGCCCACCCGCTGATCGACCACTACGAGCAGAACCTCATCGAGGTCTCTGCTCCGGCTCGGCCGAGTCGAGGAGGCCGGCGACGCGCAGTGGCGGCGAACTACCGCCCGCGCCGAGCGCAGCGCCACACCCTGGCCCATGGCTGCGGTGGCGCGGCTACGGGGACTTCGCGCAGACGACGACGCGTTCGAGGAACACTTCGCCGAGGCGCTGGCGTGCACGCGCGGACGCCCACGCCCTTCGAGGCGCGCGCGAACCGAAGCTGTGCCTGGGAGAGCGTCGGCGGCGCGCGCGGCGCGCGCGGGAGGCGCGGGAGCCGCTGGAGGCGGCGCTGCAAACGTTCGAGGCGCTCGGCGCCGAGCCGTGGGCGGAGAAGGCCCGCCGCGAGCTGCGCGCGACCGGCGCCCGACCACGCCGGCCCCCACCGTCGTCGAGCGAAGCACTCACACCCCAGGAGCTGCAGGTGGCGCTGACGGTCGCGGGCGGAGCGACAACAAGGAGGCAGCCACCGCCCTCCTGATCAGTCCCAAAACCGTCGAGTATCACCTCGCGAAGGTCTACGAGAAGCTCGGGGTGCGCTCGCGCGCCGAGCTCGCGCGCCGGATAGCCCGCGACGACGTGCCGCCGACGACCGAGGGTCGAGACTAGGGAAACACCCGATACCGCCAACCTGCGGAGTCACTGGATATTCGCCGGTACACACAGCAAACTCCGGGGGTGGAGAAGATCGGGTCAGGCACGGATCCCGTCGGCCCCCCGAGGAGAGGCGCTGGCGCTTGCGTGAGAGTGTCACTCGCCCCTGCGTGAAAGTGGCATTCAGCTAGCTGCGTGAAAGTGGTAGTCAAAGCTGCGTGAGAGTGGTACCGTCGCGGGCGATCGCCGACTACGTCCCGCGGCTCGTTGACCCCCTGCTCGCCGAGATGCTCGCCGAGCACCCCGCCGTCCTCCTGACCGGCCCGCGCGCATGCGGGAAGACGACCTCCGCGATGCGCCTCGCGGCGACCACGGTTCGCCTCGACGTACCCGCGCGCGCCGCCGCCTTCGAGGCCGATCCCGACGCCGCGCTCCGCAGGCTCACCGACGTCCCGATCCTGCTCGACGAGTGGCAGGAGGTTCCGACGATCGTCGGTGCGGTCAAACGCGCGGTTAACGCCGATGCGGCGGCCGGGCGATTCATCCTCTCAGGATCGGTCCGCGCACCGCTCGGCCAGGCGACGTGGCCCGGGACCGGGCGACTCGTCGGCCTTCCCATGACGACCCTCTCGGTGCGCGAGCGGCTCGGCCGCACCTCGGGGCCATCGTTTCTCGAGCGGCTCGCGGCCGGAGAGGCGGACAGCGAGGCCCTCCCCGGAGAGCTGCCCGATCTGGCGGGCTACATCGACCTCGCCGTGGCGGGAGGGTTTCCCGAGCCTGTCCTGTCCCTGGGCGAGCGAGCGCGCCGACGCTGGTACGCCGGCTACCTCGAGCAGCTCCTCGGGCGAGATCTCGTCTCACTCGGAATCGATGCGGACACCCCCCGGCTCGCCGCATATCTCCAGGCCTACGCGATCGTCACGGCGGGCGTCAGCGACCACGCCACCATCTTCCGCGCGGCCGGCGTGGCTCGCAGGACGGCCGAGCGGTACGAGGCGCTCCTGGAGTCCCTCTTCCTCGTCGAGTCGATCCCCGCGTGGACCACGAGCCGGTTGAAGCGCCTCGTCCTGCAGCCGAAGCGCGTCGTCGTCGACACGGGCCTCTGGAGCTCGGTCATCGGCGTCCGCGCTGCCGACGTGCTCGCCGACGGCGATCTGCTCGGACGCCTCCTCGAGACGTTCGTGGTCGCGCAGCTGCGCGCAGAGCTCCCGCGGACGCCCGAGTTCCGCCTTCATCACCTGCGGACCGAGGCCGGCCGCCACGAGGTCGATCTCGTCGTGGAGCTCGGCGCCGGCCACGTCGCCGGACTCGAGATCAAGGCCACGGCCGCACCCAGGCGCGACGACGCGCGGCATCTCGCCTGGCTCCGCGATCAGCTGGGCCAGCGGTTCAGGCTCGGCATCGTCCTCCACACCGGGCCCTCCGCGTATGGGCTCGGCGACAGGCTCGCCGCCATCCCGATCTGCTCGTTGTGGGCGTGAGGGCCATGGCCACCCCGGAGGCCCGCGCCCAGCGCCGGGCGCGGGCCCCGGGTGGGGGATCTACAGGAGGCGCACCCTGCCGCGGAACGGGCCCTTCGGGTCGTCGGCCACGCGCTCGATCGTCGCGGCGCGGCCCGGGCGGACCGTCGCGAGAGCGGCCTCGATGGCCGGGCGGAGGGCGTCGAGGGTCGCGTCGTCGTTGGGGGCGTTGAGGCGGTCGTTGATCCGCAGGAGGATCTCGTCGCGGCCGAAGCGCACGCCGCCCGCGGCCGGGTCGGCCTCGAGCTCGTCGGCCAGCCCGTCCGCCGCCTCGATGGCCGCGGCGATCCGGTCCTCGAGGGAGCCTTCGCCCTCGCGCTTGCGCTGGTAGACGACGCCGGGCCGCCCCTCGCCCAGGTCGAGCGAGCGGTCGGCCTCGTGCCCGATCAGCATCACCCCGGGGCCGTCCGGGACGTGGCCGTAGTCGGCGACGTCGATCGGGACGCCGTCGAGATCGCCGCCCTGGATCCAGCCGTGGAAGAGCGGGATGTAGGCCGGCAGGTCGATGACCTCGGGGTTCTCGGCGTAGAGCTTGGCGCCGATGCGGACGATCTCGGTGGCGGCCACGGTGCCCATGGCGGCTCCTAGACCAGCGCCGACTGCGCGCCGGACTCGCGGATCTCCACGGCGTGGACCGCGTCGATGAAGAGCTGGGCCTCCTCGACCAGCACGCGGGTCGCCTCCGGCTCGTGGACCGCAGGGGGCGCCTCGTGGCGGTCGAAGAGCGGCCGGGCGAAGCGGCCCTTGGCGAAGCGGTCGAAGAAGCGCTCGGTGTCGTAGAAGCGCTCCCGGAACTCGTCCACGATGGCGTCGGGGTCGTCGGGGACGTTGGGGTTCTCGGTGCGGACGAGCGCCCGGGCGCCGGCGACCATCGCCGCGTACGCCCGCTCGTCGGCGCGCGCGAGGTCGCCCTCCTCCAGCGCCACCTGGGCGTCGAAGGCGATGCTCTCGGCCTGGGTGAGCTCGAGCTCGGTCTTGGAGATGACCTCGCCCGCGCACTCGCCGACGCCGAGGTCGCCCATCGTGAAGACCCGGGCGTCGCCCCAGTCGGTGTAGTAGGAGGGGTCGTCCTCGCGCGGGGGCACGGTCTTGAGCTCGGCGATGAGCGCCCCCAGCTCCACCTTGCCCAGGCGGGCGATGTAGTCCTGGAAGGTCTCCTCGCCGTCGCGCCCGGCGACGTACCTCGCCGTGATGACGTCGACGACCTCGGGGATGCGCTTGGAGGGGACCGCGCCGATGGCGAGGCCGTAGGAGCCCGCGTTCTCGCGCCAGCGGCCCCCGAGCACGACCTGGAAGTGGGGCACGGTGACGCCGTCGATCTTGCGGCTGTTGCCGAAGAAGCCGATGTCGGCGACGTGGTGCTGGCCGCAGGAGTTGAAGCAGCCGCTCACCTTGATGCGCAGGCCGCGCACGGCCTCGTCGAGCTCGAACTGGCGCGCGCCCAGGCGGGTGCGCAGCTCGCCGGCCAGCCCGCGCGACGAGGCGATGCCGAGCTTGCAGGTGTCGGTCCCCGGGCAGGCGGTCACGTCGACGATCGTCCCGGCCCCGGGGGCGGCCAGGTCGATCGCCACCAGGTCGGCGTAGAGGGCGGGGAGGTCGCTCTCGGCCACCCAGCGCAGGACGATGTTCTGCTCGACCGTCGTCCGCACGGTGTCGCCCACGTAGCGGCGGGCCACCTCGGCCAGCCTGCGGGTCTGCTCGGAGCTGATGTCGCCCAGCGGCAGGGCGATCGTGGCCACCGCGTACCCCGGCTGGCGCTGGCGGTAGACGTTCGTGCGGGCCCACTCGGCGTAGCCCTCGGGGTGGCCGGCGCCGTTCGAGGAGACCGCCACCGGCTCGCGGATGGGCGACTCCGTGAAGTCCTCGACGTGGGGCAGGTAGGCGGTCCAGCGGTCGTCGTGGGGGAGGAGCGCCCGCTCCTCGTCGACGAGCCGGCGGAACTCGTCGATGCCCAGCTTGGCGACGAGGAACTTGATGCGCGCGCGGTTGCGGTTCTGCTTCTCGCCGAGGCGGCCGAAGACGCGCGCGATCGCCTGGGCCGTCGGGAGCAGCTCCTCGACCGGGTGGTCCTCGTAGAGGAGCTTCGCCTGGTGGGGCGTCGTGCCGAGGCCGCCGCCGACGTAGATGTCGAACGCCCGCCGCTCGACGCCGTTGACGACCGACCGGCGGGCGATGCCGCCGAAGTCGTGCATCATCACCAGGCCGCAGGCCTCGCCCGCGCAGCCCGAGAACGCCGGCTTGAACTTCCGCCCGAAGTCCTGGCAGTCGGGGTGGCCGAGCAGGAAGCGGAAGAGCGCGGCGGCGTAGGGGGTCGTGTCGAAGGCCTCGGTGTGGCAGACCCCGGCCAGCGGGCAGGCGGTGAGGTTGCGCACGCCGTTGCCGCAGGCCTCGCGGGTGGTGATGCCCACGGCGGCCAGCCGGCGCATGAGGGTGGGCGTGTCGTCGATGTGGACGTAGTGGAGCTGGACGTCCTGGCGCGTGGTGACGTGCAGGATCGCGTCCGAGTACTCCTCGGCGAGCTCGGCGATCACCTCGAGCTGGTCGGGAGTGATGCCGCCGTAGGGGACCTTGATGCGCACCATGCCCGGCGCGTCCCACAGCGTCTCGGGGCCCTTGGTCAGATCGCCCGACGGGAACTCGAGCTGCTGGGAGGCGACGCCGTCGTGGCGCTGGCCGTTGTCGTAGCGCTGCCCGTACACGCCGCGCCTCAGCCGCGTCTCGGCGAAGACGCGGTCCTCGACCGCGCCGCGGCGGCGCAGCTCCATCTGGCCCTCGAAGATGTCGATCTCCTCGGCCAGGTCCGGCGGCATCCGCTCGAGGAGCCGCTCTCTCCACTCGGTCGCGCTCATGTCCCCCGCCCGCGTCGCTGAGCGGGGGCAAAATAACAGAAACCCGGCGGCTATTCCTCGTTTGTCTCCGGGGCCTCCAGCTCGCCGTGCGCGACCTGGGCGAGCGACCGCACGATCTGCACGCACATCGGGTCGCTGACGGCGATCTGGACCTGGCTTCCGTCCTCGTCGTCGAACGCCAGCGTCCAGTGGGGCACCAGGCCGTCCGGCGTCTGCTGCGGCGGCGTGACCGCCACGCCCACGACGCTCGGCTGGAGCGCCCAGAACAGGCCCTCGGAGAGGCCGGCGGGCTGCGGCTGCCAGTTCCCGGCGTCGGGGACGTCCTGGCGGTGGGGCTCGGCCTGCGTGAACGCGTTCATCATGTTCTCGGCGTCCGTCGCGGCGAGCGGGAGCGTGAGCACGACGTTCGGGCCGCTCTCGAAGGCGAGCAGCGCGACCGGGAGCGCCGCCTCGTCGACGGGCTCGCCGCCGTCCTCGATCTCGACCTGCACCGGCGAGCAGTCGAAGCCCGTCGCCTGGAAGGCGAGCGTCTGCCTCATGGCGCCTTGCTAGCGTCAGCCGGGTGCGGCACGGAGCGACTCCTTCGGCCGGGGACGTCTCGGCGGGCATTCTCACACACGCCGAGGGGGTCGCGGTCCGGGCGCTGGCCGGGCCGGTCGACCCGGTGGCCGCGCTCGCGGCGCTCGCGGGCAGGGAGCGGCCCGCGCTGGTGCGCCACGGCGGCGTCACGGCGGTGGCCGCCGACCCGGCCGAGGTCGTCGTGGGGCCGGCCGCGTGGGAGGCCCTCGCCCGCCCCCCCGAGCCGCGGCCGCACGGCGCCGCGATGGCCGGCGGCTGGATCGGGCTGCTCGCATACGACCTCGGCGGCACCGTCGAGCGGCTCCCGGACCCGCGGCCCGACCCGGGCGGCCCGCCGCTCGCGGCGCTCGCCCGCTACGACACGGTCGCGCTGATCGACGACGACGGGCGCTGCCTGGTCGCCTCGGCGGCCGGGGAGCGCGAGCTCGACGAGCTCGCCGCGACGGTCGCGGGCGCGGCGCCGCTCGCGCCGCTGCCGCCGCCGGTGGCGCGGCAGGCGGTCACCTCGCTGCCCGGCGACGCCTACCGGGCCGCCGTCGAGGCGGCGCGCGAGCTGATCCGCGCGGGCGACTGCTACCAGATCAACGTGGCGCAGCGGCTGACGGTGCCCTGGGACGAGCCTCCCCTCGCGCTCGCGCGGCGCCTCTGGAGCGCCGCCGGGCCCGCCGCGCGGCGGGCGTACCTCGCCCTGCCGGAGGGCGCCGTCGCCTCGGCCTCGCCCGAGCTGCTGGTGAGCCTGCGCGACGGGGTCGCGCGCAGCGAGCCGATCAAGGGCACCGCGCCGCTGGGGATGACGGGCGAGCTGGCCGTCAGCGCGAAGGACCGCGCCGAGCACGTGATGATCGTCGACCTCGTCCGCAACGACCTCGGCCGGGTCGCGCGGCCGGGGGGCGTGCGCGTGGCGCGCCTCTTCGACGCCCTCCCGACCCCCTACGTGGAGCACCTGGTCAGCGAGGTGGTCGCCGACCTGCGCGAGGACGCCGGGCCGAGGGAGCTGCTGCGGGCGGTCTTCCCCGGCGGCTCGGTCACCGGCTGCCCCAAGGTCCGCGCGATGGAGGTGATCCGCGACCTCGAGCCCGTGGGCCGCGGCCCCGCCTACGGAAGCGTCGTCGCGCTCGGCGCCGACGGCTCGCTCGAGGCCAGCGTCGCGATCCGCACGGCCTGGCTGGCCGGGGGGGAGGCGCGCTACTGGTGCGGCGGAGCCGTGGTGTGGGACTCCGACCCCGGGGCCGAGCGGGCCGAGGCCTGGGCCAAGGCCGCGCCCTTCCTCAGCGCCATCGGCGGGTGAGCGCGGCGCCTCCGGGCAGGGCCGTCTGGCTGGACGGCGCGCTCGTGCCTCCCGGCGCCGCCGCCCTGTCCATCGACGACCCGGCGGTGCGGTGGGGGGAGGGGCTGTTCGAGACGATGCGCGCCGAGGGCGGGCGCGTCGGCCTCCTGGAGCACCACCTCGACCGGGTCGCGGCGTCGGCCGAGGCGCTGGGCATGGCGCCGATGCCCTCGCGCGAGCGGATGCGCGGCGCGGTCGCCGAGGCGCTCGCCGCCTCCGGCGCCCGTCCGGCCAGGGTGCGCCTGACCGTGACCCCGCGGCCCACGCTGCTGGTGGAGGTCTCCCCCGAGGAGCCGGCGCCCGCCGAGCCGGCGGCGGTCACGGCGATCAGCGTGCGCGGCGCCTGGTGGCCGGGAAATGTCATCGCCGAGCACAAGACCCTCTCCTACGCCGGGCACCGGGTGGCCCAGCGGCGCGCCGAGGCGGCCGGCGCGGACCACGCGCTGCTGCTGGACGCCGACGGGCGCCTCGGCGAGGCCGCGCTCGCGAACGTCATCGTCGCGACGGGCGCCGGCGCGTTCACGGCCCCCGCCCGGGGGCTGCTGGCCGGGGTGGCGCGGGCCGTCGCGATGGAGGCCGGCGGCGTCCGCGAGCAGGAGCTGCCCGAGGCGGTCTGGCGGGGGGCTCGCGAGATCGTCCTCACCAACGCCGTGACCGGCGCGCTGGCCGTGGTCGCGGTGGACGGAGCGCCGGTCGGGGATGGGAATCCGGGTGCGCTCGCCCGCAGGATCGCCACTGGCCTGCGCGCGGCGTGGGGTACGCTCCCCGCTGGCGACTCGGGGGTATAGGTGGCGCGCAGGGCCCAGAAGACGCTCGATCCGGACGCTCAGTACGCGCCGGCGGATCTGCTGGTCAGCACGGCCCGCCCGCGGGTCCCGGAGCACCTGGACGGCGCCCTCGAGCTGCTGCCGGCCCGCGAGGTCGTGTACCGGCTGGTGGAGGAGCGCGGCTCGATCTCGATCGCCGACCTCGCCCGCGAGCTCCCCGTGATCGCGCCGCGGGCGATCCACCCGCCCTACACCGACGATCCCGAGCTGTACCTGCTGCGGCTCGTGGCCGGCGCGGGACGCGAGCTGCCGCCGCTGTGCGACATGCAGACGATCGTCCGGGCCGTGGCGGACGCGCCCGAGCCCGACCCGGACTACGGCTTCCAGATCAGGCCGGCCTAGACGGCCGCAGCCCCCGCGTCGTAGGCCCGTCGCTTCTCGGAGTCGCCGACGACCGCCCAGGCCTCGTTGATCGTCTGCATGCGGCCAACGCTGCCACCTCGATCCGGATGATTACGGAGCGCCTGCCGGCGGTAGGCGACGCGGATGAGGCGATGCGAACTGCGCGGGTCGACGCCGAGCGCCGTGTAGTAGCCGTGTGGATCAGGTCCGCCGCGGGGAGCCGCGTATGCCGCGCAGTGCTGGGCGCGGCCGCGAGAGGACCGCGAGCCCAGGCCGGGGAGGCGGAGCCAGACGAACTCCAGGATCGCCAGGTTGAGCGCGAGGCCGATCCACATGCAGTACAGACAGAACATGAAGAAGAGCCCCATCAGGGGGATGAGGGGAGCCGTGATCATCACGGCGGCGACGCCGAAGAGGACGTCCGCCTCGGCGTGGGGCTCCGCTCCCCAGCCGCCCAGGGCGGCGCCGGCGACGACGACCAGCGTGGCCGCCGCGAGCAGCCAGCACGCGCCGAAGGCGACCCACGCCTTGTGTCTGCGCATCCGCCCCATCAGCGACGCGAGCCGTCGGGACGGAGCCGGCGTCACGCCTGGCCGCGCCGCGGGCGGCGCTCAGTCACCGTCGAGACGCGCCGGCCCAGCAGGCGCATGGCCTTCAGGCCGAGCGAGAGCTTCTCCCGGTCGTCGGTCTTGGCGATGTCGAGGCCCGACAGCTCGGCGATCCGGTCGAGGCGGTAGCGCACCGTGTGGCGGTGCGTGTAGAGGGTGCTCGCGGTGGCGGCGAGGTTGCAGTCGTGGCCGAGGTAGGTCGAGAGGGTCCCGACGAGCTCGGTCTGGTACTGCTCGTCGTAGCGCACGAGCGGCGCGATGGTCTGGTCGTAGAACGAGCTCAGCTCCTCGGGCCGGTCGGCGAAGATCTGGAAGAGGAGCTTGTAGGTCCCGGTCTCCTCGAAGGTCACGACCTCGCCCACGCGGCCGAGCCGCTCGCCGATCGCCAGGGCCAGGCGCGACTCGTCGAGGGCCGACCCGAGGCGCTCCGGCTCGGGCGTGAAGCGCGAGAGGGCGAGCGTCAGGACGAGGCCCGGCACGGTCTCGCGGGTGGCGCCGAGCAGGCGCTTGCCCAGCGTGAAGGCCTGGGCCTCGACCTCCTCGCGCGGCGGCTCGTCCGGCGCGCCCACCGCGGGCGGCAGGAGCGCGAGCAGGCGGCCCTCGTTCCAGTTGACCAGCGCCCGGGGCCAGTGCATGTCCATCGCGGCGCGCGCCTGCTGCAGGAAGCGGCGCGTCAGGCGCGGGTCGGTGATGACGCGGCCCTCGGTGTGCGGGTCCTGCAGCACCCCGATGAGGGCGACCGCCCCGCGCGACAGGTCGGCGCCCAGGTGGCGCGCCCGGCGCACGAGCGACTCGCGGCTGACCGCCTCGCCGGCCATCAGCTCCTCGATGAGGTCGCCGCGGAGGCGCGACTCGGTCTCGGTGCGCACCTCCTCGCGGGACCGCTCGAGCGCGTAGGCGTCGGCCAGCTCGCCGATCGCCGCCGCGGCGCGCGGGCTGAGCGGGGGGGCGATCCAGGTGACCAGCACGCCGATGGGGCCGTCGGCGCCGCTCACCACGACCCTGCTGCGCCCCGGCATCTCCTCCTCCATGAACGGCCCGAGGACCGAGGCCGGCCCGTGGCCGCGGGCGCGCACCACCGCGGCCTCGAGGGCCGTCTCGTGCTCCTCCGCGAGGCCCGCCGCGCCGCGCAGGTCGAGGTACTCGTCCAGGATGGCGACCGGCGCGCCGAGGACGCCGCGCGCGGCGGCGGCCAGGCCGGGGAAGCCCTGGTCCTCCACCAGGGGCCCCCGCAGCGCCGCGCGCGCCGCGAGCGCGCCCGCCAGCCCCGAGCCCTGCTCGAGCGCCGCGACGAGGTCGGCGATCACCGCGCTCCACGACGCGTCGGGCGGCAGCACGAGGGCGGGCACGCCCAGGTCGCCCGCCGGCGGCTCGCGGCACACCACGCCCGCGCACCCCTCGGGGACCTCGTCCGGGGGGGCGCCCGGGCAGAGGAGCAGCGCATCGGGCTCGTCGGGCGCCGCCTCGTCGGGGAGGGCGAGGGCCGACACCGGCCGCTCCAGGTCGGCCGAGGCCGGCACGCGGCGGGCGCTCTGCGAGCGACGGGACGAGCGCCAGGTCGGCGAGCAGCGCCCGGCCGGCGGGCGCGGCGGCCCCGGTCCTGGTTCGTGTCGTCACCGCCCCGAGGATGGGGGACGGCTCCGCCGGTTTCAAGCGCCCGGCTTCGCAGCGTGCCCGGTTTATCCACCGGGCGAAACGACGCGTGCGGCGTTTGGCCCCGCGTCACAAAGCGGCGGAGCGGGGGCCGCGCATATGATCCAGCGCTGCCACGCCCGGAAAAGGAGGGCCGCCCAGGCCATGCCCAGAGTCCGCCAGAAGAACGTCCTCGCCGCCCAGTGGAGCCCGAACGGCTCGATCGGCACCGCCGACCTGACCGCGCCCGGCACCGGCGTGTTCGGCGCCAACGTGTTCGGCCCCGTCGCCCAGCGCCAGCGCCTGCCGAGGGACGTCTTCCGGCGCCTGCAGGCCACGATCGAGCTCGGGGAGCCGCTCGACCCCGGCCTCGCCGACCAGGTGGCCGCGGCGATGAAGGACTGGGCACTCGAGAAGGGCGCGACCCACTTCACCCACTGGTTCCAGCCGCTCACCGGCTCGACGGCGGAGAAGCACGACTCGTTCTTCGGCCCCGTGGGCGACGGGACGGCGCTCGCCCAGTTCAGCGGCCGGGAGCTGATCAAGGGCGAGCCCGACGCCTCGAGCTTCCCGACCGGCGGCATCCGCGCCACCTTCGAGGCGCGCGGCTACACGGCCTGGGACCCCACGAGCCCCGCGTTCATCATCGAGAACCCCAACGGGGCCGTCCTCTGCATCCCGACGGCGTTCGCCTCGTGGACGGGCGAGGCGCTCGACACCAAGATCCCGCTGCTGCGCTCCATGGAGGCCCTGAACAAGGCCGCCCTGCGCGCGCTCGGCCTCTTCGGCGACCACAGCACGGGGCGCGTCTTCACGACGATCGGGCCCGAGCAGGAGTACTTCCTGATCGACGAGACGTTCTACTACGAGCGCCCCGACCTCGTGAACACCGGCCGCACCCTCTTCGGCGCCAAGCCGCCCAAGGGGCACGAGCTCGACGACCACTACTTCGGCTCGATCCCCGAGCGGGTCCTCGCCTGCATGCTCGAGACCGAGCTGGAGCTGGCCAAGCTCGGCGTGCCGATCAAGACGCGCCACAACGAGGTCGCGCCGGCCCAGTACGAGATCGCCCCGGTCTTCGAGGGCTCGAACGTGGGCACCGACCATCAGCAGCTCTGCATGCAGGTGATGCAGACCGTGGCCCGCCGCTACGACCTGGTCTGCCTCCTCCACGAGAAGCCCTTCGCCGGCGTCAACGGCTCGGGCAAGCACAACAACTGGTCGATGGGCACCGACGGAGGCCAGAACCTCCTCGACCCCGGCGACACGCCGCACGACAACCTGCAGTTCCTGTTCTTCGCCACCGCCGTGATCGCCGCGGTCCACAAGCACCAGGGCCTGCTGCGGGCGTCGATCGCCGGCGCCGGCCAGGACCACCGCCTCGGCGCGAACGAGGCGCCCCCGGCGATCATCTCGATCTTCCTCGGCGCGGAGCTCGAGGGCGTCTTCGACGCGATCGCGTCCGGGGTGGCCGGCGTCAGCGCCGCCGGCGAGCTGATGGGCCTGGGCACGCCGGTGCTGCCGCCGCTGCCCAAGGACACGGGCGACCGCAACCGCACCAGCCCGTTCGCCTTCACCGGCAACAAGTTCGAGTTCCGCGCGCTCGGCTCCAGCCAGTCGCCGAGCCTGCCGAACACCGTGCTGAACACGATCGTCGCCGAGGCCATCGACTCGCTCTGCGAGGACCTCGAGGCCGCGATGGCGGGCACCAAGAAGAAGCCCGGGGTGACCTTCGAGCAGGCCCTGCCGGCGGTCCTCGGAGCCGCCTACACGACGGCGCGCCCGGTCCTCTTCGGCGGCGACAACTACGACGAGGGGTGGCACAAGGAGGCCGCCGAGCGGGGGCTCCTGGACCTGCGCACCACGCCGGACGCCCTGCCGGAGCTGATCTCCGAGCAGACCGTCTCCGCGTTCAGCAACTACGGCGTGCTCGACGGGCGCGAGCTGCACGCGCGCTACGACGTGATGCTCGAGCAGTACGTGATCACCGTGAACACCGAGGCCGAGACGGCCGCGGACATCGCCGCGACGATGCTCCTGCCCGCGGCGGCGCGCCACCTGGTCCTGCTGAAGGAGGCCGGGCTCACCGCGCTCGCCAAGGAGACGGCGGCGCTCGCGGGCGACTTCGCCACGGCCATCAAGGCCCTGCAGGACGCGAACGTCGGCCACCCCGAGGACCTGATGGAGGAAGCGCTCTACATGCGCGACACGGTGCTCCCCGCGATGGCCGAGGTGCGGCGCATCGCGGACGTCCTCGAGCGCACCGTCGCCGACGACCTGTGGCCGCTGCCGAAATACTCCGAGATCCTCTTCATCAAGTAGCCGGCTCGCCCGCGCCGGGCGCAGACGGGCCCGCCACCCCCTCGCCCGGGGTGGACGGGCCCGTCCGCGCTCTGGGAGGCTGCCGCCGGCACGTCAGGAAGGCGAACGCGCAGAGGGAGGCAGGATGACGCGAGACGAGGTCACGGCGGCCGTCGAGGAGCGGGACGTGAAGTTCATCCGGCTCTGGTTCACGGACATCCTCGGGCAGCTCAAGAGCTTCGCCATCACCAAGGAGGAGCTGGACGACGCCATGGAGGGCGGGATGGGCTTCGACGGCTCCTCGATCACCGGCTTCAACGCCATCGAGGAGTCGGACATGATCGCGATGCCCGACCCCGACACGTTCGCGATCCTCCCGTACCGCCCACAGGAGCGCGCGGTCGCGCGGATGTTCTGCGACGTGAAGGTGCCGGGGGGCGAGCCCTACGAGGGCGACCCGCGCTACGTGATGCGGCGGGCGCTCGAGCGCGCCAAGGGGATGGGCTACGACCACTTCTACCTCGGCCCGGAGCTCGAGTACTTCTACTTCCGCGGCTCCGACGCCACCGAGGTGCTCGACAAGGGCGGCTACTTCGACCTCACCACGCTCGACGAGGCGAGCGACCTGCGCCGCGACACGGTGATGGCGCTCGAGGAGATGGGCATCAAGGTCGAGTACTCGCACCACGAGGTCGGCCCCTCGCAGCACGAGATCGACATGCGCTTCGCCGACGGCCTGCAGATGGCCGACAACGTCATGACCTACCGCACGATCGTGAAGGAGATCGCGCACAAGAACGGCTGCTACGCCACCTTCATGCCGAAGCCGCTCTTCGGCGAGAACGGCAGCGGCATGCACGTCCACCAGAGCCTGTTCCGGGGCGACAAGAACGCCTTCTTCGACCCCGACGACGAGTCCTACCTGTCGGCCGAGGCCAGGGGCTTCATCGCCGGCCTCCTGCGCCACGCGCGCGAGATCTCGTGCGTGTTCGCGCAGTGGGTCAACTCCTACAAGCGCCTCGTGCTGGGCTACGAGGCGCCGGTCTACTCGGCCTGGAGCCGGCGCAACCGCTCCGCGCTGGTGCGCGTGCCCGTCTACCACCCGGGCAAGGAGCGCGCCACCCGGGCCGAGTTCCGCTGCCCCGATCCCGCCTGCAACCCCTACCTGACCTTCGCGGCGATGCTGCACGCGGGCCTCGAGGGGATCGAGCAGGGCTACGAGCTGCCGCCGCCGATGGAGCGGAACCTCTACGACCTCACCCACGAGGAGCGCGAGCGCGCCGGGATCGAGCAGCTGCCCGAGTCGCTCGGCGAGGCCATCGAGCTCGGCGCCGCCAGCGAGCTGCTGCTGAAGGCCTTCGGCGAGCACATCCACTCGCGCTTCGTCGACCTCAAGCGCGCCGAGTGGGACGAGTACCGCGTCCAGGTGACCCCGTACGAGATCGAGCGGTACCTGCCGCTGCTCTGAGCCCGCACTCCCAGCTGACCCTGGCCGCCCGGGGGCCGTTCCGGCTCCCGGCGGTCGCCGTGAGCCACGGCTGGTTCCAGACGGCCCCCTTCGCCTGGGACGCCGAGGGCGCGGTCCTGCGCCGGACGGAGGCCTACGGCGACGGCCCCGTGACGCTCCGGATGCGCGACGCGGGCGGCGGGGTGCGGGTGTCCGCGACCCCGCCGCTGCCGCCGGCCGCGCGGGAGGCGGCGGCCGCGCGGGTGGCGCGGATGCTGCAGCTCGACGCCGACCTGACCGGGTTCCCGGAGGCCGCGGAGGCGGTCGACGCCGGCCTCGCCCGCGATCTGGCGGCCTACGGCGGCGGCCGGCTGCTGGCCGGCCCCTCGCTCTACGAGGACGTCGTCAAGTCGATCTGCGGCACCAACACCACCTGGCGCCAGGCCGTCGTCACCATCAACCGCATCGCGGCGCTCGGCGACGGCGGCGCCTTCCCCGAGCCCGCCGCCGCTCCTGCGGGCCGGCGAGGACTGGCTGCGCGCGGAGGCCCGCGTCGGCTACCGCGGCGGCGCGATCCTGGCCGCGGCGCGGTCGGCGATCGACGGCACCCTCGCCGAGATCGAGGCCGCCTCGGCGACCGGCGACGGCGAGCGCACGTACGCGGAGCTCCAGGGGCTCGCGGGGGTGGGGCCGGCGACGGCCGGGTTCCTGGTGCTGCTGATGGGGCACTTCGACCGGCCCGGCCGTCGACTCGGCGACGGTCCGGGTCGCGGCGCGGGCCTGGTTCGACGGGCGCCGCCCGACGCCGCGGGAGGTGCTCGCGCGCGTCGCGCCGGCCGGGGAGTTCAGCGGGCTGGTGCTCGCCTGGTCGACGCTGCGGGCCTGGCAGCGCGAGACCGGCATCGTCCCGGCCTGAGGGGGGACGCCGTCAGTACGCGCCCTTCCGCCCGAGCACGACCGGGATCGTGCGCGCGAGGATGGTCAGGTCGAGCCAGATCGACCAGGTCTCGACGTAGTAGAAGTCGAGCCGCACGAGCTCGTCGAACGACAGGTCGCTGCGGCCGCTGACCTGCCAGAGGCCGGTCAGGCCGGGCAGCACCAGGTAGCGCTTGCGGTGCAGGTCGTCGAGGCGCTCGTAGTCGCGGATCGGGAGCGGCCGCGGGCCGACCAGCGACATCTCGCCGCGCAGCACGTTCCAGAGCTGCGGGAGCTCGTCGATCGAGTAGCGGCGCAGCACCCGCCCCACCCTCGTGACGCGCGGGTCGTCGCGGATCTT
This sequence comes from Miltoncostaeaceae bacterium, assembly GCA_963834875.1. Taxonomy (GTDB): domain Bacteria; phylum Actinomycetota; class Thermoleophilia; order Miltoncostaeales; family Miltoncostaeaceae; genus DATAGF01. Next base: position 90,470 of record CAWIDG010000033.1, on the reverse strand, counting down.
GAAGATCGCCCCGCCGGCCTCGTTGAGCTCCTCGAGGCGCGACTGCTCGCCCTCGGCGCCCACGCGCATGGTCCGCAGCTTGAAGCAGGTGAACGTCGACTCCTCGACCCCCACCCGGCGGCTGCGGTGGATCACCGGCCCGCGGTCCTCGAGCTTGATCGCGAGGGCGGCGACGCCGATGACGGGCGCCGCGAGCAGGCCGATCAGCGACCCGACCACGATGTCGAACGCCCGCTTGGCCAGGAAGGCCGCGCCCCCGAGCACCGGCGGCCGCAGCTCGAACAGCGGCAGCCCGGGGGCGGGGATCGCCTGCACCGCGTGCGACAGCAGCTCGGCCGTCGTGGGCGCGAGCCGCACGGGCAGGCCGCGGCGCCGGCAGACCTCGAGCAGCTCCAGCACCGGGGCGTCGTCGCCCGACCAGCCGGTCAGGATCACCTCGTCCACGCGCGCCGGGTCCAGCGCCTCCCGCAGGCGGCCCGCCTGCCCCGCGGCGTCCTCGAGCCCCACCCCCGCCACGAGCTGCTCGCGGCCGACCACCCGGTACGGCACGCCCTGGCGGGCGTCGGAGCGCTCGAGGCTCTCGGCGATCGTCGACACGAGCGCCGGGGCGCCCACCAGCAGCGCCCGGCGCTCGAAGTGGAGGGCGTCGAGCACGAGCGCCGTGACGCTGTCGTAGCTGGCGCGCAGCGCCAGCACCGCCGCGCCGACCAGGATCCAGGACGCGTAGAAGATGTAGTAGGTGTCGAAGCGCCACCCCGCGATGAGCACGACCGCCAGCACGATCACCGTCGCGAGGGTCACCGAGGAGAGGATCCGCGCCGCGCCGCCGCGCTGCTCGCGCGGCCCGTAGAGACGGTTCTTGGCGAAGACCAGGACCAGCGTGGTCGCCGCCACCGGGAGCGCCTTCTGCTCCACCGCCCAGATCGCGCCGGCGTCCACCGGGTCGCCGCGCACCCACAGCTTGAACGCCAGGGCCGCGTAGATGCCGGCGAAGACGGCGGTCACGTCCATCGCCACGAGCACGGCGACCGACAGCAGCCGCCGCACCGCCGCCGTCCCCGCCGGGCCGGCGAGCAGGGGCAGGAAGCGGGCGTCGCGGCGTACCGAGCCCCGCTCGGCGCGCCCCGCGGGCCGGACCGGGCCGGCGGGCGGGCGGGTGCTCGGCCGGGTGGTCACCCTCCCTCCCCGGCCGTTCCGTGGCGTCGCGCTCCGCTCACGACGCGATGGTACTGCCGACGAGGCCCATGCGGAGGATCTTCGGCCCGGGACGCGGCCCTCCTGGCGGCCGGTCCGCCCCGCGGGGACGCCTTGACAGCGGTCAGGCCGGCTTTCGCAGGCGCAGGTAGGCCACGCCGTGGTGGCCGGGGGGGACCTGGTCCGGCCCGGCCACGCGCGCGAAGTTGCCCGGGGCGACGAGCGGGAGCAGCCCTCCCCCGAGGAACGACGCCGGCCGCGCCGCGAAGAAGCCGCGGTGCAGCGGCCGCCGCTCCACGACGTACTCCTCGGCCGCCACCTCCCAGGGCTGGGCGAGCAGCCGCTCCCCCAGGGTCCGCGCCGAGTAGCGCCGCTCGAAGAAGTGGCGCCCGCCGGCCGCCGGGGCCGCGCGCGTAGACGGGGCGGTCGGCGAGCACGTCGTGGGCGCGGGCCGCGACGTTCGTCGTCAGGTGCAGCACGCCGCCCGGGCGAAGCACGCGCCAGATCTCGGCCATCGCCGCGGCGTCGCCGTCGCCCTCCACGTGCTCGATCACCGAGACGCACGCGACCGCGTCGAAGGAGCGCTCCGCGAACGACAGGGCCCGCGCGTCCTCCACGCGCAGGTCGAGCGCCGGGTCGAGCGCCCGCCAGCGCGCGATCTCGTCCGGCAGCAGGTCGACCGCCACCCAGCGCCCGCGCCCCTGCCGCTGGAGCAGGCTCGCGAGGAGCTTCGGGCTCGCGACGTCGAGGCAGTCGCCGCCGAACGGCTCCGCGGCCACCCGCGCGAGCTCGTAGAAGCGCCACGGCTCCAGCGGCACGAGCAGCCGGTAGAGGCCGGCGCGCGGCTCGGGCCAGCCGCCGCCGCGCAGCCCGCGCGCCGCCCACGCGGCCCCGAGGCGGTAGCTGTGCGCGACGAGCGGCCGCCACTGGGGCGGCGGCGGCGCCGGGGTCACGGCCGGAGCGCCTGCCGGTAGACGTCGCGCGTCGCCGTCGCCGCCGCGGGCCAGGAGTAGCGGGCGGCCTCGGCGCGGCCCTCCTCCCCGCGACGGGCCAGCGCCTCGCGGTCCGCCAGCGCCTCGGCGAGGGCCCGCGCGATCCCCTCGGGCGTCACGTCGTCCAGGAAGATGGCGGTCCTGCCCCCCACCTCGACCAGCGCCGAGTTGCGCGCGCACAGCACCGGGCACCCGGCCGCCATCGCCTCGGCGACCGGCAGCCCGAAGCCCTCGTACGCCGACGGGTAGGCGAGGAGGGTCGCGCGGCGGTAGAGGTCGAGCACCAGCTCCCGGCGGACGAACCCGCGGATCTCGCACCCCGGGCCCGCCGCCGCCCGCACCCGCTCCTCGTCGCCGCCCGACCCTCCGACGATGACGAGCCGGCACGGCGGCGGGTCGGCGGGCGCGCGCGCCATGTAGAGGGCGTGGCCGGCGGCGAGCTCGGCGATCCGCTTGCGCTCCTCCAGGACCCCGACGCTGAGGATGAACGGCTCCCGGGGGCGGGGGGGCCGCGTCTCGGGGTCGACGCCGTTCGGGACCACGCGCAGGCGCTCGGCCGGGAGCCCGTAGAGCTCGCGCAGGTCGCGCGAGGTCGACTCCGACACGGCGATCACCCGGGCGGCCCGCCTCACCGAGCGGCGGGCGGAGCGGCGCGCGTAGCGGCGGAAGTCCTCGGGGAAGGCCTCGGGGACGCGCTCCCAGGCGAGGTCGTGCATCGTCACGACCGTCGGGCACGGGCACCACCAGGGCCCCCAGGCCGCCGGCGCGTGCAGGACCTCCGCCTTGCGCCGCCAGGCGGTCAGCGGGAGCAGGAGGTGGAGCCAGAGGACGTCGAGGAACAGGTTCCCAAACGAGGTGAGGCGCCCGCGGCGCGGCAGCCCGGGCGGCCCGAAGACCCACTCGATCCGCAGGTCGGACGCCGGCTTGCGCTCCATGGCGCTCTTCAGCTCGAGGACGTAGGTCGCGATGCCCGTGCGCCTGCGGCGGGCCATCCGGCCGTCCACGAGGACCAGCGGCGGGCGGTCCTCGCGCGCGCCTGCCCGCCGCGCCCGGCGACCCCGCAGCAGCGGCCGGCGGCCGGTGCTGCGCGACGTGGGTGTGACTGGCTCTGGCACGGTCAGGCGCTTTCGGGGAGCGCGGGCGCGCCGAGCCGGCCGGAGGCGCCGGAGCGGGCGCTCGCGATGGTGATCCGCACGGCCCCGACCACCCCCGTCACGACACCGCGGACACGCGGCGGCGGCCCACGATCGACGCCGCCAGGGACCCTACAGGCAGCCCGTCGGCCTCGGCCGCGCGCAGCGCGGTCCGGGGCGTGCGCGCGAGGCCCAGGCCGAGCCGCAGGGCGGCGTCGACCGCCGCCAGCCACTCGTTGGCCCGGTCGCAGTGGACGAGCACCGCCCCGGCGCCGGCGTCCAGGAGCTCCCGCACGGCCTCCACGGCGGCCGGCAGCTCCAGGCGGGCCTGGTCGGGGTCGCGCAGCGGGATGCCAGCGCACGACGAGCCCGTCCTCCGCGTACTCGGCCAGGCCGTGGCGGCTCCGCATGCACGAGACGACCGCGGTGACGCCCTGCCCGCGCCACCAGGCCTGCTCGGCGATCCGCAGCTCGCGACGGTGGCTGCGCCCGCCGCGCCCCGGCCGCTCGGCCACCGCGAGGCGCGCGGGCACGATCCATGCGTACCTGCCTGGCTCGCGCGGCTCCATGCCCCCCTCCTCGATCGACGGTCGTGAGGAGGATGCGGGCCCGGCGCGTCACGGCTCCAGACGCACCTGTGACGCAAGCGTGCCGGTCAGGTGCCGTCGGCCGGCACGCCCTCGTCGGCCTGGGCCCGCTCGCGGAGCCAGTCCGGGACCGGGACCGGCTCCCGGGTGGCCCTGTTCACGCACACGTGGACGAGCTCGCCGCGCGCGACCACCTCCGACCCGCGCCTGAACTCGTGCCGGCTGCGGAAGGAGGTCCTGCCGAGGCCCCCGACCGTCGTGGTCAGGACGACCTCGTCGTCGAGCAGGATCCGCCCGAGGAAGGCGCAGCGGCTGTCCACGATCGGGATGCCGGGCCCCTCGGCGAGGATGCGGGTGAACGGCCGCCCGATCTCCGCGAGCCACTCCGACATGCCGCGGTCCATCCACCGGTAGATGGCGGTGAAGTGGATCTGGCTCGCGTCGACCTCCGACATGACGACGCGGAACGCCTGGGTGTGCACGTGGGGCGCCATCGGCGCCGGGAGCCTAGCGGCTCCGGCCCGTTTCTCCCGCAAATAGCGGACTTCCGGCCTGGGCGGGCCGCCGGTCGAGGGGGTGGAAGCGCCGCGGCTCGGGCCCTCTGACGGGGGCGCCGCGCCGAACGGCCGGGCCTGGCCCATCGACCCTGGCGCCCACGTCGGCCCGAGTGGTACGTTTTCGTACTTTTCAACATGAGCGACCCCCACTCACCGTCCCCCACCTCCGAGCAGCGACGAGCCGCCGCGTGCATGGCGATGGGCAAGGCGCCCGGGCTCATCCGCTTCGCCGCCCGGTACACCCGCTCCCTGCACGACGCCGAGGACGCCTACCAGCGCAGCATGGAGATCGCGCTCGTCGGCGCGCCCGTGACCGAGCCCCGCCCGTTCATGGCCTGGCTCCACACGGTGCTGCGCAACGAGGCGCTCGCGGTGGCGCGGGCCCGCCAGCGGGAGGGGCCGGGCGCCGCGGCGGACGTCGCCGAGACGTTCGCCGAGCAGGCCGCCGACGCGCCGGCGATCGACGCCGTGGCCGAATGGCGCGAGCGCTACCGCTTCATCCAGGACGGCCTCGCGGGCCTGACCGACGCGCAGCGCGTCTGCCTGATCCTCAAGAGCGCGGGGGCGAGCTACGAGCGGATCGGGGAGATCACCGGCTTCTCGCTGCGCAAGGTCGAGCGCTCGGTGCTCGAGGGGCGGGCGAGCCTGCAGGCCTGGGAGGTGCGGCTGGCCTCGGGCGACGTCTGCGAGCGCCTGCTGCCCGAGATCGACAGGGTCGCCACCGGCTCCGCCACGGGCCGCGAGCGCCGGGCGGTCGCGCGCCACGTCCGCCACTGCGGCCCGTGCCGCGCCGTCCTGCGCAACCGGCGCGAGTCGAACGAATGGCTCGCCGCACTCGTGCCGCTCGCGTTCCTGGCCTCCGAGACCGTCGCGGCCCGGCCGCCCGACCCGAGCCACGCGCTCGCGTGGTGGGAGCGGGTCGCCGGCGGGGCGACCGTCAAGGCGGGCAACGCCGTGCAGATGGCGCTGGAGCTGCCGAACGGCGCGCTCGCGAAGGTCGGCGCGGGCACGGCCGCGGTCGCGGTCGCCGGCGCCGCGGGGGCGCCGCTCGTCGCCGACGCGGTCAGGCAGGATGCGCCGCCGCCCCGGACCGCGGCGATCGAGCGCGTCGCGGCGTCGCCCAGCGCAGCCGCCGCGTCGCCCGCCCCGCGGGCCCCGGCGACCAGGACCGCGCCCTTCGCGACGGCCCGCCGCCGCGCCGCCGCCGCCGGGGCGAGCCGCCAGGTCGCGGAGGCGGCCCGGCGGCCCCGCACGGCCGCGCTGCCGGCCCGCCCCGATCCGCCGCCGCCGCGAGTGACGGTGGCGCCCCGCGGCCTCGGCCCCGGCGTCGCCCGCGCCGCCCCCGCGCCGGCTTCGGCGCCCGCACCCGATCCCGCTCCCGCGCCGGCGCCGACCCCGGTCGCCGGCCCGCCGGCCCCGACGGCCGTCGCGCTCGAGTTCGGCCCGTGAGGCGCGCGGGGCGCATCGCCGCGCTGGGCGCGATCGCCGCCCTCGGCGCGGCGCCCGCTGCCGCGCAGGCCACCGAGGGTGCGGTCTACCCGTACGGCTCGTCGATCTGGGCCGCCCGGCCGGGGATCGCCGCCTCGGTGCACGCCGGGCCGGTCTGGCTGGTGCAGGCGCCGGCGCTCAACCCCGCCGGCACCGGCAATTTCTGGGAGATGAACTGGGGTTGCCCCGTCCCGGGCAGCGAGGTCGCCGCGGTGCTGTTCGGCGCCCTGCGCACCCAGGCGCCCAGCTCCCTCGCCGTCGCCGTGACCGGCAACCGGCAGGTCCTCTGGAGCGAGGGCGACGTCGGGATGCCGCAGTCGCCCGCCGGGGGGCGCGCGTACCACATCCCGCTGCCGGGCGGCCAGTGCAACGTCCACCTGGCGCTGACCCAGGTGGAGGCGCGCGCCCAGCACGCGCGGGGGTGGTTCATCGACAACCCGCGGGTGCTCGTGCGCGACGTCGCGCCGCCCTCGGTGGTCCTGCGCCACGTCACGCCCGGCTGGATCAACGCCGGCTCGAACGCCGCCCAGGTCGAACTGGTCCGCCGGCGACAACTTCGGAAGCGACGGCACGGGCCTCCAGCGCATCTCGATCGCCGGCCACGTCAGGTGGGCGGCGGCGCCGGGCGTCGGGGACCACTCCGCCGCGGTGCCGCTGGACGGCTTCGGCGACGGCGTGCACCACGTCGTGGTCCAGGTCGACGGCGACGGCACCGGGGGCGCCGCGGCCGGCGGCGTGATCCACCTCGACCGCACGCCGCCGGCCTCGAGGGGCCTCGCGACGTCACCGACCCCGGCGGGCGGCGCGGCCGTCCGGTGGGCCGTCGACGACAACCTCAGCGGGCCCGGCGCGAGCGAGGCGCAGGTGAACGCGGCCGGCGACGGATCGACGGCGGGGGCCTGGGAGACGCTCGCGACCGCGGGCGGGCCGGGACCGCACGGGGCGACGGCCGCGGTCGGGGTCCCCGACGGGGTCCACGCGTGGCGGGTCGTCGCGCACGACGTGGCGGGCAACGCGGGCGTGACCGCGGCACCCGACCGGATCGTCGCCGACACGACGCCCCCCTCGCTCGAGCTGCACGACGTCCCGAGCGGCTGGGTGCGGAACCTGGAGCTCGACCTCACCGCCACCGACAACCTGCAGAGCGCGCTGGGGCTGGGGGCGACCCAGGTTAACGTGAACGCGGCGGGCGACGGCGGCGAGGGCGGGACCTGGCTGACCCGGAGCTCGGCCGCCGCCGCCCCCGGCCGGCGCGTGGTCCATGTCGAGCTCGCCGGCCTGCCCGACGGCCGCCACCTCGTGCGCGTGCTCGTGCGCAACGGCGGCCCGTTCGGGGAGCGGCTCGCCACCGAGCGCCGCGTCACCGTCCGCGTCGACCGCTCCCCGCCGGCGATCGCGCGCGTCACGTTCGCGCCCGGCGACGGCATGCTCACCGCCTCCTGGGTCGCCGAGGACGCCCTCGCCGGCGTGGAGGTCGCCACCGTCCAGTGGCGCGACGGCGGCGCGTGGCGCACGCTCGCGAGCCAGCAGGCCTCCGACGGCGCAGGCAGCATGTCGGTCGATGTCTCGTCCGTCCCGCGGGGCGAGCGGACGTTCCGCCTCGTCGCGGCCGACGCGGCCGGCAACGTGGCCGCGCGCCAGGGCGAGGCCCGGCTCCGCGCCGGCGCCGGCAGCACGGCCGCCGACCCCTTCGCGCGCCTCCGGAGGGCCCGGCTCTCCCTCACGGTCGCGCGGGGTCGGCACGGCCGCGTCGGAGGGCGGCGCGTCATCGTCTCGCGCATCGCGATCGGTGGGACGGTCGCGGTGTCGGGCCGCCTGCGCGATGCCCGGGGACGGCCCATCGCCGGCGCGGAGGTCCGGGCGCGAGGACACCGCGGCGCCCTCGTCGGGCGGGCGCTGACGCGGCGGGACGGGCGCTTCCGGCTGGTCGCCCGGCCCCTGGCCGGCGGCCCGCTTCGCATCGGCGTCCCCGCCGGGCGCGAGCTGCTGCCGGCGCGCGCCCCGGCGGTGGTGGTGGAGGTCCGGCCCCGCGTCAGCCTCGCCGCGTCGTCGACCGCCACAGCGCCCGGCCAGCAGGTGCTGTTCTCGGGCCGCCTCTTCCCGGCTCCCGCGGAGATCGGGCTGGGATCGCGGAAGGGCGTCGTCCTCGAGTGGCGCGACCCGCTGCGCCGGACCTGGCGGCCGGTCGTGAACGCCCGCATCCGCCGCGACGGCACGTTCGCCATCCCGTGGGCCTTCAACCTCCGCGGCCTGACGATCCCGATGCGCGTCAGCGTCCCCACCGAGGTGGGGTGGCCCCTCCTTCCGGTCCGATCGGGGGTGATCGCCGTGACGGTGAGGTAGTAGCGTGCCGCGCCCATGACGAGGCGGACCATTCGCGACCGGTGTCACCCTCGCGGCGCTGCTCTGCGGCACCGCGACGGGGATCGGTGCGCCGTCGCTGAGCGATCCGGCGCTGTCTCCAGGCTTCATGGAGCAGCAGCCGACGGCCGCTGGCAGCGTGGACGCAGAACGACTTCGGTGGCGGTCTGGCCGGACCGGCGTTAATTCAAGTCAACACGGCGCCGGACGGTGACGAGTCCAGGTACTTGGAGAATCGCTCGAGCATCTTGCCGGGCCCTCTTGATGCAGGGCCAAACGGCCAGTTGCTGTCGTTGACGTCGAGGGACTTCGAGGGCAGCATCGCGTCCGCGTCGTCGGTCGACGGCGCCGAGAACTCGCCCCTCGATCTCGGCGTCTCGCAGCTCGACCGGACGCCGCCGAGCCTCTCCTCGGTGATCCTCACCCCCGAGGGCGGGACGGTGGTGGCGGACTGGATCCAGTCCGACGCCCTCTCGGGGACCGACCCCGGCGAGCCGGTGGTCGTCGAGGTCAACGCCGACCCGGGCGGCGGGGCGGGCGGGGCGTGGGTCCCGTTCGCCCAGCAGCCCGCGCCGGGCGACGGGCGCAAGGTCGCCCGGACGAGCCTCGCGGGGCTGCCCGACGGCCGCCACCTCGTGCGCGCCCGGACGCGCGACCGGGCGGGGAACGTCGCCGAGCGCGTCCTCGGGACGGTGCTGTCGGACCACACGCCGCCGGTGCTCTCGGACGTCCGCGTCGTCCGGCCGCCGAGCGGGCCGACGGGGATCGCCGAGGTCGCCTACACGGCGATCGACCCCAGCCCGGGCGTGGGGCTCGCCGGCGCCGCCCCGCCGCGCGTCGGCCCGGCGGGAAGCGCGGAGGACTGGACCTCGCCGGGCGCGTCGGCGCCCGGGCGCGTGGCCGTGCGGCTGCCGAGGGCGGGCCTGCACGCGGTGACGGTGCGCGTGCGCGACCGCCTCGGCAACCAGGCCGAGAGCGCGCCGATCGCGATCCGCCTGCCGAGCGCCGCGCAGGCGGCCGACGCGCGCGTGGCGCGGCCGCCCACGCCGAGCGCGCGCGCCGGGGAGGCGCCGGGTGCCGCGGTGGCGTGGGTCCACCGGCAGGCCCGGCGCTTCCACGCGCGCCGCGGGGTCCGCCTGGCCGGTCGCTTGCGGGTCGCGCGCACCTCGGTCGCGTGGCGGCGCATCCTCGGGGTCGCCGACGCGCGCGCGTACTCGGGCTTCACCACGCTCGAGGGCACGATCTTCCTCGGGCCCGCCGCCACGGACGTCCTGGAGGTCGTCGGCCGCAGTGGACGGGCGCGCGCCGGGGGGGGCGCCGCCCCATCACGGGCGGACGCCGACCGGATGACGATGGCGCTCGCCCTGCTCCTCCACGAGACCCTCCACGCGACGGGCCCGCTCGCCGTCGAGGACGTCACGGGCTCCCGGTCGGGGCTGGCGTTCGAGGAGGGCTTCGCCGAGGCGGCGACGGTCGATCTCCTGCGGCCCTTCGTCGCCGGCCTCGACCTCCCGGCCGCTCTGCGGCAGCGCCTGCTCGCCGCGGTCGGCCGCTACCGCCCCGCCTACCGCGCGCAGGTGGCCTGGGCACGGCGGCTGTCGGCGAGGGCGACCGGATCGCCGCCGGGATCGCCGCGCGCCCGCGCGTGGCGGATCCGGGTCGCGGACACCTGGGGGGCGGGCCGGTGGGCCCGCCTGGCGGCGGCGACGCGGATCGACGAGGAGACCCTGCGCGCCTCCGCGCCGCCAGCCGCCCCTCCTGAACGGCGTCGGCAACCGGCCGCAGGTGCCGTTCTCCGGCGCGGCCTCAGCCGGGGTGCTCGGGCGCGTCCCGCAGACGACGACGATCTCGACCCCGCGTCCAGTCGCTCGACCCCGAAGCCGGCGGCCGGGAGAAGCCGCTCCACCTCCTGGGGCGTGTAGAAGCGGGCGCGGGCAGGGTTGGCGACCTCGCCCCCCTCGATGTACTGGAGGAACGCCTCGAGGTATGTGTCGCTGAGAAGGTTGGGGAAGGTCAGGTACGCGCGGCCGCCCGGGCGCAGAATGCGCCGGAGGTCGCGCAGGAGGGCGAAGGCGTCCTCGCGCTCGAGGTGCTGGAGCGTGAGGAGCGAGTAGGCCAAGTCGACGGCGTCGTCGGCCGAAGGCCGGGATGCTCGTGCCCTCGCTGCGCGCGAACCGGACGTCGCCGGTCCCGGCGAGCCGCCGGCGCGCGTGGCCGAGCATGACCTCCGACGCGTCGACCGCCCAGAGCGTCCGGCAGCATCGGGGCGACGTAGCGCGCGACCCTGCCGATGCCGCACCCCAGGTCCATCACGACGGCCTCGGCCCCCGATCAGGGGCGCGATTCGCTCGGCGTCCTCGCGGCCGGCCCGCTCGAAGGCCTCGGGGTCGGCGTCGTTGAGGATCGCCAGGCGCGCCTGCTCCTCGTCGCCGCGGGCGCCACAGCGCGCCGTAGCCGCCGGGCGCCGCGCCGTCGCCCAGCGCCGCTGCCGGCGACACGGCGGCGCAGGCGCGAGAGGCCGGCGATGGCCTGGTCGATCGTGCGGACCCCCCGGGGCCGCTGCCGTTCGAGGGCGGCGCGGACGCTCAGCGCACCGCCTCGCGGTGGGAGGGCGCGGGCACCGGGCGAGACGTACAGGGGCGGAGTAGGCTTTCGCGCCGGATGCCCGCCCCGGTCCTGCTCGACGCAACGCCGCTCGCGGACGGGCACTCCGCACGGGGCATCGGCACCGCGGTCCGCGGGGTCATCGCGGCCCTCGGCGCGCGCCCCGAGGACGAGCGCCCGGCCCTCCTCGTGCGCCGGAGCCAGGTCGCGCCGGCCGGCTTCGCCGCCCGCGAGGTCGCCTGGCCGCGCTGGCCGCTGCACCGGCTCCCCGACCCCTGGCCGGCGGCGGTCGGCGACCGCCTCGCTCGTCGGCTGGCCGGCGACGGCGTCTTCCACGCCGTCCAGCCGGCGCTGGTCCCGCCGGGGCGCACGGTGGTCACCTGCCACGACCTCATTCCGGCGTGCTTTCCCGCCGACTACCTCGCCGGCCCCGGCCGTGCCGGGCAGGCCCTCGCCTACCGGCGCTATCTGCGCCGGCTGCCGCGGGCGCGCCTGGTGCTCGCGCCGTCCGCCGAGACCGCGGCCGACGTCGCGCGCCTCGCGGGCGTCGACCCGGCGCGCGTGCGGGTGATCCCCTGGGGCGCGCCCGCGCCGGCCGCCCCCGAGGGCGAGCCGCCCGCCGGCCCCTACGTGCTGTACTCGGGCGCGATCGAGCCGCACAAGAACGCCGCGGTCGTCGTCGAGGCCATCGCGCGCGCCGCGCCCGGGATCGGGCTGCGTGATGGCCGGCCCCTGGTCGGCCCGGCGCGAGCGGCGGCTGCGCGACCAGGCGCACCGCGCCGGCGCCGCCGGCCGCGTGCGGTGGCTCGGGATGCTCTCGGCCGGGCGCCTGGCGGCCCTGCGATCGGGGGCTGTCGCGGTGCTGGTCCCCTCGCGCAAGGAGGGCTTCGGCCTGCCGGTGCTGGAGGCGATGTCGGCCGGGGTGCCCGTCCTCGCCTCGGACACGCCGGCGCTGCGCGAGGTGGGGGGTGGCGCGGCGACGCTACCTGCCGCCCGACGACCCCAGCGCGTGGGCGGACGCGATCTCGGCGACGGCGGGACTGAGCGCGGATGAGCGCTCGCAGCGCGCCCGCGCCGGGCGCGAGCGGGCCGGGTCGTTCACGTGGGAGCGCACCGCCGAGGCCCTCCTGCGCGCCTACCGGGATGCCTGCGGCGTGACCCTGGCGGCGGTCGACTGCCACATGGTCGGCCAGCGCGCGGCGGGCGACGCCGGGAACGCCCGCTACGCGACGACCCTGGTCGCCGCGATGGCGGCGGCCGCGGCGGACGGCGACGCCGTCGCCTCGCTCGTCGCCTCGCCCGAGGGCGCGCGGCAGCTCGACGCCTTCGGCCGCACGATCGGCGTGCCGGCCGCCGACGTCCCGCGCCTCGCCCGGGCCGCGCCCCGCGCGCTCGCCGACCTCGGCGCCGACGTCGCCGTCTTCACCTACGTCGCGCCGGGATGGTGCCCCTGCCCGCTGCTCCTCGCGGTGCACGACGCGACCTTCATGACCAACCCCGAATGGCTCGGGGCGCGCGCCCGGGCCGTGCTGCGCGGCCTCGTCCCGCGCTCGGCGCGACAGGCGCGCGTGGTGCTGGCCCTGTCGGAGACCGCCCGCGGCGACGTGGCCCAGGCCCTGCGCATCGACCCGGGCAAGGTGCGCGTCGTGAGCCCCCACCACGCCCCCGCCTTCACGCCGGCCGACGGCGCGGCCGAGCGGGTGCGGGAGCGCTTCGGTGTCGCGGGCTACGTCCTCGCCGTCGGAGACCTCGGCCCGCGCAAGAACCTCGCGGCCCTCGGCGCGGCGGTGAGGAGCATGGGCCGGGACCGCCCGCCGCTCGTGCTGGTGGGCAAGCCCGGCCCGGGCGGCGAGGCCATCGCCGCCGAGTCCGGCGGGCGCTGGCTCGGGCCCGTCGGCGACGAGGACCTCGCCGATCTCTACCGGGCCGCCGCGGTCATGGCCTACCCGTCGCACTACGAGGGCTTCGGGCTGCCCGTGCTCGAGGCGATGGCCTGCGGCTGCCCGGTCGTGGCCAGCGACCGCGGGGCGATCCCCGAGGTGGCCGGCGACGCGGCGATCCTGGTCGAGCCGACCCGCGGCGGCGATCGCCGACGGCCTGCGGCGGGCGCTCGACCCCGAGGTCGCCGCGCGGCTTCGCACGGCGGGCCCGGCACGGGCGGCGCGCTTCACCCAGGAGGCCATGGGCCGCGCCGCCTGGGCGGCCGTGCGGGAGGCGACATGAGGATCGCCATGGTCGGGACGCGCGGGATCCCGGCGGCGTACAGCGGCTTCGAGACCGCGGTCGAGCACCTGGCCGAGCGCTTCGCCGCCCGCGGCCACGAGGTGACCGTCTACTGCCGCCCCCACATGACCGAGCGGCGGGCGACCCACGCGGGGGCGCGGCTGGTGCACCTGCCGACGATCCGCAGCAAGCACCTCGACACCCTCGCCCACACGCTGGTCAGCACCGCCCACCTGGCCGCGCGCGAGCGGCCCGACGTGGCGCTCTACTTCATCGCCGGCAACGCCCCGGCCGTGCCGCTCGCCCGGCTGGCCGGCGTCCCGGCCGATCCTGCAGATCGACGGCCTCGACTCGGAGCGCGCCAAGTGGTCGGCGCTGGCGCGCGCGTACCTCGGGCTGGCGGAGCGCCTCGCGCCGGCCGCCGCGACCGCTCGCGGTGACCGACTCGCGGGCGGTGGCCGACGCCTACGAGGCGCGCTACGGGCGGCGGATCGCGTGGATCCCGTACGGCGCCGAGCTCGCCCGACCCGGGCGACGCCGGGCTGGTGCCGGCGGCTCGGCGTCGAGCCCGGCCGGTTCGTCCTCTTCGTGGGACGGCTGGAGCCCGAGAACAACGCCCACCTGCTGGTGGAGGCGCACCGGCGGCTCGGCACCGACTGGCCGCTCGTGGTCGTGGGCGACGCGCCCTACGCCGCGGGCTACATCGCCGGCCTGCGCGCCGCCGCGGGCGAGGGCGTGCGCTTCCCCGGCTACGTCTTCGGCGACGGCTACGCCGAGCTGGTGCACCGCTGCGGCGTCATGTGCGTGCCCACCGAGGTCGGCGGCACCCACCCGGTGATCGTCGAGGGCATGGCTGCCGGGCGCCGCGATGCTCGTGAGCGACCACCCGCCGAACGTCGAGACCGTCGGCGACGCGGCCGCGACCTTCCCGCTCGCGGGAGGAGCCGCCGCGCTCGCCGACGCCCTCGGCGCCCTGATCGCCGACGCGGGCCGGCGGCGGGAGCTGGGCGCCCGGGCAGCCGCCCGGGCGCGCGAGCGCTACTCGTGGGACGCCTGCGCCGGCGCCTACCTCCGGCTCTGCGAGGTCGTTCGGGAGCGCTCCGTATAGTGGCCGTGTGACGGGAGCGCGGAGGATGCCCCCCGCGACGCGGCCGGTCGCTGGGCGGCCGCCCGGCGCTCGGTGCTCCGCTGCCTGGCCCCCCAGCAGGTGCCGCTGCCGGCCCCCGGCGCGAGCCGTCGGCTCGTCGCGAAGACGGGCTACTTCCGGCTCCGCACGTGGGCGGCCTCCCTCGGCAGCCCCGTGCCGGACGCCGGGCTCTACCAGCCGCTCTACTCGCCGTGGCTCGGAGACGAGGAGTTCGAGCGGGTCTACGCCCACGCCGAGGGACGCACCCTGGTGAGCAGGGACCGTTGCTACGTCCTCTGGCGGACGCTTCGCCAATCTCTGGCGCTCGACGGCGAGTTGATCGAGTGCGGCGTGTTCCGCGGAGGAACCGCCCTGCTCGAAGCGGCCGTAGCCCTCGAGGCCGGCGGACGCCCGTTGCATCTGGTGGACAGCTTCGAGGGCATGCCGGTGACCACCGAGGACGTTAACCGGTTCACCGCGGGCGACTTCGGCGCGACCTCGCTCGAAGAGATCCGAACGGCGCTGGAGCCGTATCCCTTCGCCCGGATCCACAAGGGGTTCATTCCCGAGATCTTCGGCGAGCTCGGCGTCGAGCGCCTCGCCTGGGCCCATATCGACGTCAACATCTACACGGCGGTCCGCGATTGCCTGGACTTCGTCTACCCCCGCCTGGTGCCGGGAGGCACCGTCGTGATCGACGACTACGGCTTCCCGAGTTGCGTGGGCGCGCGCCGGGCGGTCAACGAGCACTTCGCCGACGGGCGGCCCGGAGGCGCCGCTCTGCCTCCCGACGGGCCAATGCCTCATCGTCAAGGTCCCGTAGCCGGCCGGTACTCGAACGGCAACTCCGGCGCGATCTCGCGCAGGAGCGGGGCGTCGGCGTCTCGCGCCGAGACGTGCACGTCCACGTCCGGCCAGCGGATGCCGACGTCCGGGTCGTCCCACCGGAAGCCCCGCTCCACGGCAGGGTCGTAGTACGAGGAGCACTTGTAGACGACGTCGGCGACTTCGCTGACGACGACGAAGCCGTGGGCGAACCCGACGGGGAGGTAGAGGGCTCTCATCGCAACGTCATCGAGGCGGACCGAGGCCCAGCGCCCGTAGGCGGGGGAGCCGCGTCGGATGTCCACGGCCACGTCGACGATCGCCCCGCGCGCGCAGCGGACCAGCTTGGCCTGGCCGCCTCCCACGGAGAAGTGCATGCCGCGCAGCACCCCGCGGGTCGACCGCGAGTGGTTGTCCTGGACCCAGTCCTCGACGACGCCGAGGTCGGCCAGCGCCCGCTGGCGGTAGGCCTCGAGGAAGAAGCCCCGGTCGTCGCGGTGCACCGCAGGCTCGACCAGGACCAGACCGGGGAGGGAGATCGGGACGGCACGCATCAGGTAACCCGCGCCCCTGGGGCCGCTCGGGAGGTGACACGTACGTCCCGGATCGCGATCATCAGCTGCCGGGGGTCCTCCCCCGCGGACCGCGGCCCCGGCTCGGCCGACAGGGCGACGACGCGTGTGCTGCGCGCGGGCAGGTCGAGGGCGATGCGGGCGGGCGCCGGCACGCCTGCGGGAGCCGTGACCGTCTGCGCGTCCTCCGGCCCGGCGACGAGCCTCACGCGCCGCGGTTCGGCGAAGCTCTGCACGCCGAGGCTGAGGACGGCTCGGCGCGGGGATGGGCCGCGGTTGGACACGACGATCTCCCCGGGGCCGCCGAGCCACTGGAAGACGCCGCGCATGTCACGCTCGGGCGCATACCACGACCCGCCGTACTCGGTCGCGTCGAGCGCCGGTGCTGCGGAGAGCGTGTAGCGGGTCCCTTTCCACAGCATCCGCCGTCCGTGGCCGAAGGGCGAGGGTCGGCTCTGGAGGACGACGTCCCAGGGACGATCCGGGCGCAGATCGGGAAGTGGGCCGGGCGAGATGTAGGTCGGCGTGCTCCACAGGCCCTCGAACTTGACGTCGGCCTGCGTCGTCCCGAAGTACGCGGCCATCATCCGCATCTGAAATGCCTCGAAGCCAGCGTTCACCTCTGCCCCTTCCACCAAGATCCGCGACCCGGGCGGCAGCGCCGACAGCGCGTGGCCCAGCGCGACGTCCGGCGCACGAAAGCCCGTGAGCGCCTGGCGCGTATCATCGAGGGCGCTCCAGGCGCCATGCACCCACACGGCCGCGCAAAGGCTGAGTCCGGCGGCGACGGGAATCCATGCCCGCCGATCGCGCCCCGCGACGAGCAGCGCCACCACGACGGCCAAATCACGCAGCTGTCGACCCCGGAGTTGCGCGAGGCCTGGCTGGTGCGCGCCAGAAAGTGGGCGGACGCGGCAACGATCCTCGGCGCAACGCGTCTGCTCATCAACCAGACGGGACTCAGCGACGCGAACAAGGCCGATGCGATCGGGGCGTGGAAGGCGTTTCAGGACTACGCCGCACCCAAGGGCATCAAGGTCTGCGCCGAGTGTCGGCCATTCAGCAGCACGTCCTACGGTCCGCCCGCGGACTACCCGAACCGGGCACGTGTCATCTGGGGCCTGCTGCAGGAGTGCGCGGAAGCCTCGAGTGGCTACACGGTGATCGACTTCGGCAGAACCGGCCGATTCCTCAGCCAGCAGGAGCTCCACGAGGCGATCAAGGGCACGATGAAGACGAACGCCGGCAGCGTGCATGTGAAGATGACGCCGCACTGGGATCTCGGCACGGCGGTGAGGTTCACCGAGTCGCTCGGCTTCAAGGGCCTGTACACGATCGAGGTCGACTTCGACCCCGCGGTCCGCATGGTCTACAACACCGTGCTGGCCAATTTGGCGTAGCGCCACAAAAGTGACCGGGTGACTTTTACGTTTTCGTAAAAGTCACCCGGTCACTTTTTGTCGTTCCGAAACCGCGCGCGAACCAGGTCCTGCAGCGCCCGAGCGAGATCCGGCGGCAGCGCCACTGCGGTCGCGTTTCTGACGATGGCCGGCGTGCGGCGATAGGACTCGACGAAGGCGACGCAGCGCGGGCAGCCGGCGACGTGCTCTTCGACACGTGCGCGGAGATCGGGCGCGAGCACGCCCTCGAGATAGTCCATCAGCAGCTCCAGGCCCGACTGGCACGTCTGTGTCATGCGCGTGCTCCCGCGAGGGCATTGAGGTAGCCGCGCAGCAGGAGCCGCGCGCGGTGCACCCGCTGGCGGACAGCGGCCGCCTCGATGCCCAGCACCTGGGCGACCTCGGCCGTCGGCAGGTCCTCGAGATCGCGCAGGACGAACGCGACTCGACAGGCGTCGGGCAACCGTTCGATGGCCGCGCGCGCCTTGTCGGCGAGAATACGGCGATCGAGCAGTTCCTCGATGTGGCTCGTCACAGTCAGCTCCTCCGGCGTCGCGCGATGGATGCCGGCGTCGTCGAACGCCGGCAGGAACTCGTCGAGCGGCTCGGCCGGCCGCCGCGCATACGACCGGCGCTGCATGAGCGCGGCGTTGGTTGCGATGCGATACAGCCAGGTGCCGAACCGCGATTCGCCGCGAAACGATGACAGGTGGCGATATGCCTGCAGAAACGTGTCCTGCAGCACGTCGGCGGCGTCACTCTCACTGCCGGTGAGGCGACAGGCGAGCCCGAAGACGCGCGCCTGGTAACGCGTGACGATCGACTCGAAGGCGGACGCATCCCCTGCCGCCGCGGTGGCGGCCAGCGTTTCGTCGCTCTCCTCAGATCTCGCGGCCGTCATGGACGATGAGCTTACTCGCCGTCGATCCGTTCCTTGATAGCGGCCTTCACCTGCGCTGCCAGTTGCGCCGGGATCTCGGTGACGCCGTGCGCGTCGGCTGCGTGCACGGCGACCTGTTTCAGAATCTCCTCTTCAGTCGCAGCCGTCACAGCAAACTCGCAATCGGGGATGACGCACTCCAGGTGTTTGGCCATCTCACCCTCCTCCTTTTACCGGCACGGCCGGCTCACTCGTTGAGATGCCCGGACGCCGCAGCGTGTGACAGGTTGTCGGAAAGAGTTCTGACGATACCAGCTCGACGGGCTGACCCACCATGATCTCGCCGCCCTGGATCACGAAGCTGTCGAGCGCAAGTCGTCCGCCGAAGCGTCTCACGATGTCGCGCAGCACCTCCGGATCCTGCGCCCGCGTATCGGGATCGAACGTCGTCATCACGCAGCGGCTGCGCAGGCTCCGGATACCGATCCTGACGTCGCCGATGCGCAGTTCACGGCCGGGCCAGGACCGTTCTGCGAGGCCCTGAACATCACCGATCACGAGGTTCGGACGGAGACGCCGTACGTCGCGCCCGAAGGCGGCAATCGCACCATCCGTGGCGACCAGCAGAGGAAGGATGTCGAACCGATCGTCGGCCTCATCGCGGGCAATCGTGGCGCCGGGCTCGACGTGCCGTCGCACGTCCTCGAGCACACTCGGATCGGTCCACGGGCGGCCATCGACGAGCGGCTCGCCAGACGGACTGAGCGTCGCGTGATGGCCGAGCAGTCCCGGACACGTTCGGGCGGTCGCGACGCGGCCATTGGCCCGATAGACCTGGACAATGCGGTCGCCGGTCAGACCAGACCTGGAGACGGCGGTCCGGCTGAGCGGTTCCCCCGCCATCGATTTGACCGGGTAGCGCCAGAGCGCCGCGAGATACATGCTGCTCTTGAGATGCCGTGGCGAGCCGGGTGTGACGGGAGGTGGGAGGCGCGAAGCCGCGGCGTTCATCAGAAACATGCGAGCGCCGGCAGGCCAGAGGACCGACGGGCGCGAAGGACCAGGTGCTCGAACGTCACGCCGGTCTCACGGCCGGTGCCGCGCTTCCGGACGATCACGCGTCCTCCCAGCGGCTGCGAATAGATCGGCGTGTTCGGCTCGCCGCCACGGCACGGCGCGGTCGTGAGGTACACGTCCTGAACCAGACCGGCATCGATCAGTTGAGCGGCAAGGTGTCGTCCGCCGACACAGGAAATCCGCTCGATCCCGAGCTGCCGGAGTTGTTCGAAGCCGTCGCGCAGCGGGTCCGCACCGTTCATGGTGACGAGCCTGATCCACGGCCGCGCTGATACCGCGCTCCGCATCGCGGCGCCGCCGTCCGGAACCGTCAGCAGAATCACCGGCACTTCGGGGACGTTGAAGATGAGTTCCCGTTCGACGTCCACCCCGTGGAGCGTCGCGACGATTTGAACCGGGTGCCGCGGCTTGCCGAGCGACGCGCGAAGCTCGACGAGCTCGGGATGCCAGACCGAAAACACGATCGTCGCGCCGCGGACCGTTTCCGCACCGGCGAGCACCGCATCGGCGGCGACCCGGGAGAGTCCTTCGTAGATCAGATGCTTGTCCATCTCGCCGCCACCGAGCGTGGACGGATTGCGCGCGCCCGTGTTGCCATCGCTGGACTGCACGAACACGAGACTACACGCCGGCAGCGTGGGAGCCGGCGGAGGCGAGAGGTAGAAGTCGCCGTCGAAGAGTCGGCGCGTCCACGCATTTCCCAGACGCAGCAGCTCCGGTGCGGGCTCTTCAACTGCAGCGACGTACGGCGGCAGCTCCGCGCTCAACGCTTCTTTGATTTTGCGCTCCGCGAACTCCACGAATCGCGCGGTCGGGTTTTTCTGCGGGGACACCACGCTTCTCCGGCTCAAGGGCTCGAGGTCGAGAGAACGGCGTCCCGCAGACGCCGCAAAGTGTCGAGATTCCTGACGTCCAACGGATCCGCCGCAATCGCGCTCGCCGGGCCCTTGCTGAGCGATTTTTCCGTCTCAATCAGCAGAGGCAGATCGGCGAAGCGCGGATCATGCAGCAGCCGTCTGAACGTCTCCAGGCCGAGGCATCCTTCGCCAATATGCTCGTGACGATCGACGCGGCTGCCGCACGGACGCTTCGAGTCGTTGCCGTGAAACACCTTCACTCGGTCCAGTCCCACTATGCGATCGAGCGTCTCGAACGTCTCCCGATAGCCGGCGTCGCTCACGATGTCGTAGCCCGACGCGACGAGATGACAGGTATCGAGGCAGATCCCCACGCGCGGCGAGCCGTTGAGATGACTCAGAATTGCCGCGAGGTGCTCGAAGCGATGGCCGACGGTCCGCCCCTGGCCCGCCGTGTGCTCAAGCAGCACCATCGTCTTGCGCCGAGGGCGAGCCTTGAAGGCCGTGCGGATCGACTCTGCGATGAGCTCCAGCGCTTCGGCTTCGGGCCCGGCGGTGCAGGTGCCGGGATGAATGACCACGCCGAGCAGTCCGAGCGCTTCCGCGCGATCGAGCTCGTCAACGAACGCCGTCAGCGACTGATTCCGGAGCGCCGGCACTGTCGTCGCCAGATTGATCAGATAGCTGCCGTGGGAGACGACCGGCGTGATGCCGGTCTCGTCAACTCGCCGGCGGAAGGTGCGCACCTCGGCCGGGTCGAGCGGGGGAGACACCCAGCGGTTGGCGTTCTTCGCGAAGATCTGCAGCGCTTCGCAACCGTGCACGACCGCGCGCTCGACCGCTCGCGACACGCCGCCCGCCACAGACATGTGGGCGCCGATTCGCATCAGATTCAATGTAGCAAGGGCTCACGGTGCGGTCGACTTGGAGTGGCTCGAATTCGTAAATCCCGCCGTCGGCCATCAAGCGACAGAAAGAGGTGTCCGTCCTTGATCACGTACGAGCGCACGTAGCTCCATTGCTTCACGATCCGATCGTGCAGGGATCCCGGAGGACAGGCCGCGCGCGTCAAGGCGAGAGGGCCGAACTGGACCTGACTCGGACCGCCGGACTTCCAGGTTCCGCGGCCGCGGTTGCAGTCGATGCGCGCCGTGAGCTCTCCCCCGTCGGCGAATGCGATCGTGTATTTCGCGCC
Organism: Miltoncostaeaceae bacterium; assembly: GCA_963834875.1. Taxonomy (GTDB): domain Bacteria; phylum Actinomycetota; class Thermoleophilia; order Miltoncostaeales; family Miltoncostaeaceae; genus DATAGF01. The sequence continues at coordinate 69,399 of CAWIDG010000033.1, read as the reverse complement.
ATCGTCGGGCATCACGGTCGTGTCGTCACCGCCCTGGAACTTCACGAGCTGCCACGACGTGCCGGCCAGCCCGGGTGAGCTCGGTACCTGAGCGCCCTCGGCGGCGCCGACTCTGCGAAGCAGGAGGAGAATCTTGGCCGCGGATCCACTGAGGGTGACCGGAACGGCCGTGTCGGTCGTGAAGAGCAATTTGCCGTCGCCATCGCGCCAACGACGTGCCGAATCGTCGCGCGAACGACGTATCGATGATTGCTGACGACCTTGGACGGCTCGAAGGGGATCGTGAACGCGATGGGCGGATTGCCGGGCGACTCGACGCGTGTGCTGGCGATGACCACCGCTGGTGCATCGGCGCGCGACACATCCTCGAGGGTCGCCTCGAACACCAATCCGGCCGGCAGCGCCATGCGTTCGCGGTACGTCGCGGTCCCAGTGATTGACGTGCGCCATGGAGGCGTTCGCGCCCAATACGGCGGAGACAGCGAGGAAGAAAACGAGGATTCCCGAGGCGGTTGCGGTTCGGGGCATGTGAATCCTCCCCAAACGTGATCGATGAACCCCGGGCCCGCGGGTCGCAACAGACGAAAAGCGGCCGGGTCACTTTTACGCTTTTCGTAAGAGTGACCCGGCCACTTTTTTCGGCCGAGAACGGTACGTGCCGAACGTCGTCGCCGTGACGATGTCGAGCCGGCCGTCTTTGTTGACATCGACGACGTCGAACGACGACCCGATGCCAGACTTGTTGTGCACGAGCTCGGGCACGAACCGCGCGCCGCCCGGCGCCTTCGGATCGCGCACGGTCCTGTAGATGTAGAGCACCGGCGCGCCGAACGGGTCCATGTGCGTCAGCGTGTTGGTGCCCGCCTCGGACCAGTACCGCTTGCCGGTGATCATGTCCGGAATCTTGTCGCCGTCCATGTCCATGAATCGCTCGGCGTGCGATTCGGAGAACACGACGTTGCCGGTATTCTCGGTCGCGAAGTTGCCGGCAATCATGTGCTTCACCCAGGTGTTGCCGCTCGGTCCCTTCTTCTGCTCGAACCAGTTCAGGCCCCAGTTGTGCGCCGAGCCCGCGACGACGTCGTTGAGCCCGTCGCCGTTGACGTCGTAGACGCCCATCTCGCCGCCGCCGCTGCCGAACACGCTCGGGTCGCCGAGCTCGGCTTCGTGGAACGTCCACGGGCTGGTCTCGATGCCGCCGGCCGGCTGTTCGTACCATCCGGTCGGCACGACCACGTCGACACGGCCGTCGCCGTTGACGTCGCCGACGCCGATGCCGTGGCCGTTCACGGCCTGGCCGGGACTCGAGATCCGGTGCGCCGTCCAGACGGCCGTCGGGTTGGCGGGATCAGGCTTCGCCCACGCGTAGCCGTTGGCCGCGCCCTGACCGAACACCACCTCCGGCTTTCCGTCCTTGTCGAGATCCTTGAGCAGCACGATCTCGGACGAGATCGTCGGCAGCACGCTGAACTTGTCCCACCGGCGCGATTCGCCCTTCGGGTTGACGTACAGATCCATGTGGCGATTGCCGAGCGAGGACAGGATGTCCGTCCACCCGTCGCCGGTGAAGTCCGCCGACAGGTTCACCATGTCGGGCGCGAACGAATTCTCGGGGTTGTAGATGTTGCCGTCGCGATAGCGGCGGCGGTCGGTGAAGTCCGGGCCCGGCGTAATAGAACGGCCCGGAGATGACGTCCAGGTTGCCGTCGCGATTCACGTCGCCCGTCGTCGCGCCCCACCCGTAGTAGACCGTCGTCACCCGCTGAATGTTGAAGCGCGACGAGAGCTGCTTCCTTCGGCTCGACGACGCTCATCAGATCTTTCCAGGCGAAATCCTTGTAGCGGACTTCGCCGGTGCCGCCGACGTAGAGCGCGACGTTGCCGAAGCCGGCCGCGTTCTTCTCGTCCGCGATGACGAACTGCGCGGGACCGTACGTCGAGACGACCTTGATCGGCCCGGCCTGCGTGCCGGCCGGCGGGCCGTCTGTGCCGATGGCGATGTAGGTCTCGTTCCAGTCGTTCATCTTCAGCGTGGGACGGCCACGGGCGGCGCTGCCGACCTGCGTGCCTCGCGCGGGCGGTGTTGCGGGGGCGGTCGCGCGCCCGGCGCCACCGGCAGCGGGCGGCGCTGCGGGCGGGGGAGGAACTGGAGCGGGCGTTGCCTGAGCAGGCGCCGGAGCACCTGCACCAGCGCGACCCGCGCCGCCACCGGCAGGAGCTGCGCCGCCGCCACCGCCGCGGCTCGGCGGCGTCAGCTGTTCACGCGACAGTTCCTTGCCGGTCGCGTCGAGCGTGACGGAGTACGAGCGCGGTGTCGCCGTCGCTCATCGACACGTAGACGCCCTTCATGCCGCCGTCGGGCGTCTTCTGTCCGCGCAGCAGCACGCCCGACTTGCACTCGCCGGTGCACTTGTAATTCATGTAGAGCTGCACGTCCTGGAAGCTCTTGTCCATGACGAGCCAGCCGCCGTTCGTGCCGGGCTTGGCCTTGCCGATGAGCTCGCCGTTCGAGGCCGACCATTCCGCGTCGCCGAGGACGCGCCAGCCCGTGAGCGCCGAACCCTTGAAGGAGCCGTCGGGCTTGAAGTTGGCAGGATCGGCGGCGCTCAGGCCGAGCGCCATCGCCATGAGGGCCGTCGTCGAGACGAGGAACGAACGCAGCGAGCGCTTCATACAGACTCCTATTTGGTGAGGCTTGATGATAGCGCACCGCTCGTGACAGTCGGTCCTGTGGGTCCTGCAGGTCCTGCAGGTCCTTTGGGTGCTACAGGTGAGTTCTTTGGGTGCGTCAGGTCCTAACAATTTCGGCCAGAGCACCTGAAGCACCCGGGGCACCTGACGCACTCACCAACAGGACCACAAGGACCAATAGGACCGTCAGGACCGACGAAGTACCGATTATCGCGTCGGCACGAGCCGCTTCAGCTCCTCGAACCAGTCCTGGATCACCACCATCTCGCGCACGTCCTGCGGATCGGGTTGGCGGACGACCAGAAAGCGGCCGTCGGGAAGGACGTCGTAGCCAGCGCCCTGGTTGTTGCTGCCCGAGTACACGGCCGCCGCGCCGGAGGGCCCGGTCGTCTGCCACTTGACCACAACTCGCGGAAGACCGAGATCGGGAACGCCGCCCTTGACGCTGAATGGGACGGCCATGATGTTCGCTTCGTTCTCGAAGAACAGCGTCCGTCCGTCGCGCGACCACACCGGCCCCAGGCCTCGACCAACGATGACGTCTTCTCCACTCGGGTAGGCGCGAACACGCACGTCAACCACGGGAGGAGACGCCGACACGTACGCGAGCCACCGGCCGTCGGGAGAGAACGCGCCGCTGTGCGCGGGCGTGGATGGTTCGATGATCGCCGTGGCGGACGGTTCGCCCGTCAGCGTCACGGTCCACAACGAGTGGCGCTCGATTTCCTGTCGCGTGTACACCAACACCCTGCCGTCGGGTGAGATGGAGTCGGGATGAAGCAGCGTGTCCGGGCCTGCCTTGACGAGCAGTTGCTCACGCCCCTCGGGATGCCGCAGATACAGGCTCTCGCCATCATCGGCGCGCTGTCGTAGCGCCAGCGATCGGCCGTCCGGATGCCAAAGCGCCGCGTTGGTCGAGCCGGGCCGCGAGAGGGCGGTGGCCGTACCGCGCACCGCATCGACGAGTAGGACGGACGCGTTGTTTCCCTTGAGAAGGCTGACGGCCACGTGGCGTCCGTCGGCCGATGCCCGCGGCCTCCGTATGATGCCCGACACGCCGGGAAAGGCGTCGAAGGTGCCGTCAAGGCCGAGGCGGCCGACCGCGTACTCCGACGGATCGACCTCGCGAATATAGACGAGCGTGCCGGTTTTCGACACCGCCATCTGTTGTACCGAGAAGGCTCTACGTATTGGTTCGGCGAGAGCAACCGCCGGCCCCGTCAGCGCCAGGCGGCCTGCATCGAACGGCGCGGCGAGAAGCGTGTCGCCCTGATCGAACAGAAGATGTCCGCTCTCGAGCGCCCATCCGGCTCCGGACGATTCAACAATCCGAGTGCGCTGTCCCGAGTTCAATCGAACGGCATCGACGCGCCCCGCCGTGAATGTCGTCGCCAGGGCATGGAACAGCACGGCGCCATGCCAGACCAGGCAGGAACCCCGTCGGCCAGTGCATCACCTCGCCCTTTTCCAACCTTGTCAGCGTCTCCTGCGTGCCCCCGTCCGCACTCACTTGCTTCAGCCCATCGATGCCGGGGCCGCCGAACACAATCGTGCCCGAGTCGAGCCACACCCCCTGCACCCAGGTCCCGCTCGCGATGCCAGTCGCGATCGTCACCGGATTGCCACCGGTAAGCGGCACCTTCCGGAGTTCGCCGCCGTCGGTGAAGAACCCGATGGCTCGGCCGTCGGGTGAGAAGAACGGCTGGCGGCCGAGATACGTGCCAGGAGATCGGCGATGCCGAAGCTGGACATGGATCGCACGCGCAGCTGCGAGGCGCGCTCCCGCGGTGCTCCAGGATTCGCGCTCGTGTATACGATGTCGGGTACCGTCCGGCGAAATCGCCAGCGACTGTCCCGGGTATCCAGCCATGCCGATTGGCTTGTCGGCGGGCACCACCATCGTCAGGCGCGACGGTTCGCGCGGCGATTCGGTGCCGGGTGATACGCCCGCCAGTGCGGCCGCGCCGGCGATCAGGCCGACCAGAGCGGCGCCGAGCGGGATGAGTTGGCGCGAACGCGGCGTGGCGGCGGCCGCTGATGCGGACTCTGGCGCCGACTGCCGATCGAGCAGGAACAGCGCCGTCGAGAGATCGCGGATCCGGTCCTTGCGCTCCTTGATCAAGACAGCCGGCTGACGAGTTGCCGCACGCTCGGCGGCAGTCCGGCCGGCAGCGCCGACCAGTCGGGCTCGCCGCGAAGGACGGCGGCGAGCGTGTCGGTGACGTCGTCGCCTTCAAACGCGCGCTTGCCCGTCAACATCTCGTAGAGCACACAGCCGAACGCCCAGACGTCCGCGCGCTTGTCCACGCGGTGGCCCTTCGCCTGTTCCGGCGCCATGTAGGCGGCCGTGCCGAGGATCATGCCCATCGCCGTCGCCGCGGGCGTCGTGATCGTCGGCGAGTTCGAAAGCTCTCCCGTGAGCCGTGAGCCTCTGAGTCTTGAGCCGGGTCTTGAGCTTTCGCCAATCCGAAATCGAGCACCTTCACGACGCCGTCGTCGGTCACCTTGACGTTGGCGGGCTTGAGATCGCGATGGATGATGCCGTGGTCGTGCGCGACCGACAGCGCGTCGGCGATCTGGCGGGCGATGTGAAGAGCATCGTGACGCTCAGGGCTCCGGGCTCAGGCTCAGGGCCTGACTCGGCCTTGAGCCATGAGCCTTGAGCCGCTGAGCCGCAATGACTCCGCCAGCGTCCGTCCGTCGACGAGCTCCATGACGAGCGCATGGACGCCGTCGTGATCTTCGAATCCGTGAATCTGCGCGATGTGCGGATGGTTGAGCGACGCGAGCACCTGCGCTTCGCGCTTGAAGCGCGCGAGCCGGTCAGGGTCCTGTGCGAACGCAGCAGGCAGCACCTTCAGCGCGACGTCGCGGTGGAGCCGGGTGTCGCGGGCACGATAGACCTCGCCCATTCCGCCTTCGCCCAGCTTGGCCACGACCTGATATGACCCAAGAGTACTTGCCGATCACAGTCGTGGCCTCACCTGGGCTTCGGCGAGACCTCGCCGTAGCTCGCGCGCCCATGTCAACGCGAGCGGAGGCGGGGCCGCCAGCCCCGAGCGGCTGAAGAATCTCGTAGGTCCCGAGTCGCGTGCCGGGGGCGATGGTCACGGAGGATGGGTCGCGCCGCGTACGCTAGCACGGCAGACGATAAGTGGTGTCGGTCCTATGGATCCTGTGGGTGCTACGGGTGAGTCCGTTGGGTGCGTCACGTCCTGCGGTTCGGGCCAGGCACCTGGAGCACCTAGAGCACCTGGTGCACTCACTAACAGGACCAACAGGACCAAAAGGACCTGCAGGACCGACGAGCGGGCCACTGCACTTCACAGCGCCGCTCGGACATCGGTGTGCCGGAAATCGTCTCCGACAAAGAGCAGCGAGTCGCCGGCAGCCGCAGCGGTGGCGTATGCCAGGCAGTCGCCGAAGTTGAGCGACGCCTTGTGTCGTCCTCGTCCGTAGCGGGCGAAAGCGTCGGCGGCACGCCGCCATTCCTCCTCACCGAAGGGCACTACCGTGACGCCAAGTTCCCTGACGAGGTCAGAGACGAGTTGTCGTCCCGGCCGCGCGCCGCGCGTCCCTGACGGCCGGCGAACACGAGGCTCGTTTCCACGAGCGTGGGCGCGCCGACGCGCACCGCGTCGGCCTCGAGGATGCAGTCCACGACCTCCAGATAGCCTGGCTCCGAGAACAGCACCGCGACCAGCGCCGACGTGTCGAGCGTCACACGCCCTCGGAGCCGTAGCCCAGGATCGCGTCCTCTTCCTGCCGAGTCAGCCGGCGGCCGAGCTGTTTCTTCGGCACAGAAGGCCAGATCTTCGTTTCGAGCAGGCGCTGGACCCGGGCCCGTCGTTCGGCACCTGCCGGCGCCTTGAGCCGGCGCCGACGCTCATCGAGCGCGCGCCGAATCGCTTCAGTCTTCGACTCGCCCGTGAGGCGAGCCACTTCCGCGGCCAGGCGTTCGACTTCGCTATTCTTCAGATTCAGCGCCATGGTTACACCATGGTGTAACACGAATGGTGTAAGGGTGTAAACCGCTCCGACGGTCGGTCCTTGGTCCTCAAGTCCTGTGGGTGCGGCAGGTCCTTCGGGTTCCGGCAGGTACCCGACCCGGGCACCTGAGCACTCACCAACAGGACCTGGAGGACCAACAGGACCTGCAGGACCGACGAAGGTCCAAGCGCGTCAGTTCCCCGTGCCCAAATACGGCAGCATGCGGCCGCAGTACAGCACCGCAAACCAGCTGACCAGCGAGAGGCCGCCGATGACCTTCATCGCCAGCGGCGTGTCGGCGTCCGGGGCGAGCGCCAGGGCCTGCTGGCTGAGCCGGGTTTCAAAGAACATCGCGTTCAGCCCTGCCAGGGCGATGAACCCGACCTTGAACCACCAGACGCCGCTGCCCAGATAGAGGTGCGCCTGCATCGTGATGAACAAGACGCCGGTGATCGCGTTCACGGCGAAGCCGCCGATCGCGAATGGCATGAAGCGTTTGACGTCTCGGATGGGAATGCCGCGAAAGAAGCCCAGCAGCCGAAGGTCGAGGAAGCCGGCGCCGCCGATGAGGACGGCGAGGCCGAGAAAGTGCAGGCTCTCACAGAGCGGCCAGAGCCACGTGAGATTGAAGAGCGCCTTCGACAGCGGCGTGGCCTCGATCCAGAGGGCGAAGTCCAGCACCGGGCCGTCCCGTCAGCTCGTCCGATACGCCATGAGCCGGCCGGTGACGATGGCCACGGCCCAGAGCGCCAGTCCGCCCGCCGCAAGCCAGCGGACATGGCGCGGATCGAGCAGCGCGCCGTCCGGCGCGTCGATGACGCGGCGGCGCAAAACGCACGCCGGTCCACAAGGCGAGCGCGATGCTGCCCAGCTTCACCCCGAACACCGGATCCGCGATTCGATCGGCCGCCTGCGTGGCGAACAGCATCAGGCCGGTCACCAGGTTGACGACGAATCCGGCCCAGACGAACCGGAAGAGCACGCGAAACTTGTAGAGCGGAATCGCGGCGCCAATGTTCAAGACGCGCAGATGAATCAGGATGCTGGCGCCGACGAGCACGGCCAGGCCGGCCGTATGGAGCGTCAGGACCAGCGGATACGTCCAGATTGAATCCGACCCGAGGAGCCAGTCGGTGAACGGGCTCTGCTGCAGGCTGCGGAAGACGCTCACTTCTTGTCGGCGGTGGGTCGTGCGATGTCGTGATAGAGCCTCGTGCCGTCCGGCCGGATCGCGTAGAAAAGCGAGATCCCTTTCGACCCGTCCTTCATCGGGTGCCCGACGATCCGGATGGGATCGCCCGACTTGTAGCTCGCGCGTGTCCACCCCTGGCGCGACATGATGTTGATGGAGCCGCCCTCCACATCCCAGGTGCCCGACCGTCTGCGAATCCACCCCGGGCGCCGCTTTGACGTGCATCGTGAAATGCACGTGCGGGTTCTGCCACCTCCACTCGACGACGACACCGCTGTACTCGACATCCTTGTCCATCTCGAACATCGCGAACGAATGATGCGCCGACAGTGACACCGCTGTCGCCGCCGCCACGGCGATGGCCGCACAGGCCAGACGCTTCACGACGCGCATGTGATCCTCCTACTCCAACTGCTTCGGCGGCACGATGGATTGCTGTTCGATCGGATCGCTCGCGTCACACCATTCCTCGAGGGCATAGCTTCCCACCGGCAGGCGCTCCATGAAGATCTGATACGTGTGCGGCCGCTGATAGATCTTCGGGTCGTCCCACGTGTAGGTAATCGTCAGGCGGCGGCCATCGGCTGACACTTCGAAACGCTCCGTGAGCTTCGTCTCCGGCGTCCGCATGCCACCGGCCACGACGGTGCCGGCCGTCATCCCGACGGTCTCGACGACGAGCGCGTCGCCTTCGTAACGTCCGACGGAATGTCCGGCCGGCGTCGGCGCCCAGTGCGTCGGATGCGGCCGGCCGTCCATGTAGATGTGACGCACGCCGCCGCGTTCGCCGGCGAAGATGATCTCGTCCTTCTGCTCGATGAAGTGAACGCCTCCCGAGTCGGGATTGAGCAGCAGCGCGCCGTTTCCGCGCCCCGCGGGATTCGAGCAGGGCATCGCGCACGGCGATGTATGGCACGCCGACCGGATTCGGTTGGCCGGTCGTGCTTGGCGGCGCGCCGCCGCGTGCTGCGCCACCTCGCCCGCCACCGCCCGCTCTCCCCCGAGCCGCCGCTTCGGGCGTGAGCACGGCGGGCGTGAACTTGCTGGTCAGTCCGCCAAAACTGCCCGAGCCGTCAACATCGATACGGACCCAATCGCCCTCGAGGCGCCGATTGGGTGCCGCATTGTCCGGCTGCTGGGCTGGAATGGCGATAGTGGCGCCCGCGACGAGCGCCATCACTCCCACCAGTCGAATCGCCTGGGTCATGATCAGCTCTTTCGTCGCCTGTCAGCGAGCGGGCGGCGCCGGCTTCGGCGCTCCGGCCTTGGGGCCTTCGAGAAACGCCGCCCGATCGGCGTCATAGGGATCGCATGGCGCCCACGTCCGCGCCTCGTAGCTCGCGGGCAGCCGGTTGTAGCGAAACTCGTACGTGTGCGGCGTGCGAAATACCTTCGGATCGGTCCAGGTAAACGTCACCGACAGCACGGCGCCGTCCTTGAGCAACCGGTACCGTTCGGCGAGACGCGATGTCTCGGTTCGATAGCCGCCGCCCGGGATCGTCGTAACTCCGCGCTCGCCGTGGAATCCGACCGTGTCGACCACGAGCGTGTCCCCTTCCCAGCGCGCGATTGAGTCGCCGTTGGTCGAGGGATCGAAAATGTCGTTGCTGATGTGGGTCGTCCGGTTCAGGTAGAGATACCGCGGCGCGGAGGAATTCTCAGGCACCAGGATCACCGCCGTCGACCCGACGCGGATATCGAGCGGCCGTCCCGAATCCATCAGGAAGGGCATCCCGAGAAGGTTGCACCAACGGATGGCGTGCGCGTCCGCCTTCGCACGCGCATCGATCCGTGCGCGGGTGACTGCCGGCAACAGGTTCGCCTGCGGCACTTTCCGGCTGTCGAACGAGAGTTCCCAGAATCCAGAAATGCCTGGTGGAGCGGCCGGCGGAGGTCCGGGCATCCCCTGGGCAATCAGCGCAGGCGTGACGAGGGACAACAGGCCGAGCAGGACGGCGGCGCGTCGCATCGACAGGGCTCGTCTGGATCTAACGATTGGCTGCGGATTATGCGCTCCGTCTGGGCGCGGGTCAAATCGCACGCCGGGCTATTTCGCCGGTGCGGCGGCCGGCGGCGGATACCAGAACGTCAGGTGGCAGCTCTCGCACACGCCATCCAGATCGCTGCCGGTGGTTTCGAGGCCGCGCGCGTCCTTCTGTTCGACCGTCTTCAGGATCGTCAGGGCCGAGTCGTGCAGCGCGTGCGCCATCGCGGTCCAGGCGGGCCAGTTGGCCAGGACGCGCTTCTCGATCTCCGCCGGAGGCAGTTCGGCGCCTGGGTCGGCCTCGTCAGCCCGGAGTGTGCTGGCGTCCGCCGGCGCGATGCGTCGGCCCGGAACGATCAGCAGATTTGCGGACTCGACGAGGGCAATCGCGTGCCGTCTGACGGCAGCCCACTCGGCGTCGGTCCGCGGCTCGAGGTTGACCGTCCCCTTTGCGTTCGAGATCGTGCCGACGGCCTCCCAGAGCCCCTGCGCGCTGGGCGCGACAACGGACTGCATGATGTCGCGGACCGTCGCCGTCGCGCGATATGGCGACGCGGTCGGTGCCGGGGCCGGATCCGGCGTGCGCTGACAGCTGGCGGACACGGTCACGAGCAAGGCGAAGACAGGCAGGCCGGCCGTGCGCATGGGGAGGTATTCTGAGCCAAAAGTGGCCCGTGACTTTTTCGATTTTCGTCAAAGTCACCCGGCACTTTCTCGACGCCGCTGCCCATCACGACCTGCACCTCGTGCCGGCCGCCGTCCTCGTGCAACGGAATCGCGCCGGGATCGACGGCCACGCCGTCCAGTTCGGCGGCACCAATGCCGCGTGACCAGTGCTGCGGATTCGCGATGACGAAGTGATAGTGCGTGTCGCCGATCGTCCAGTCCAGCGTGAACTCCGTCCACACCGACGGGATGCAGGGATTGATGCTGATCGTCCGCCCTCGCCGTTCCAGCCCGAGGATTGCCCGCACGGCCGCCTGATACATCCATCCCGCCGAGCCGGTGTACCACGTCCATCCGCCGCGGCCGATGTGCTGCGGATGCGCATAGACGTCGGCGGCGACCACGTACGGCTCGGCGCGGTAACGCTCGGCATCCTCGGCGTTGCGCATGTGGTTGATCGGGTTGATCAGATGGAACAGCTCCATCGCCTCGTCGCCGCGGCCGAGGCGCGCGAGCGCGACCACCGTCCAGATGGCGGCGTGGGTGTACTGGCCACCGTTCTCGCGGATGCCCGGCAGATAACCTTTGATGTAGCCGGGGTCGTGCGGCATCCGGTCGAACGGCGGCGTGAGCAGCAGGACGATGCGCGCGTCGCGCCGCACGAGATTCGCGCGCACGGCGTTCATCGCGCGATCGGCGCGCCGCCGCTCGGCCGCTCCGGAAATCACGGCCCACGACTGCGTCAGCGAATCGAGCCTGCACTCCTCGTTCAACACCGATCCCAGCGGCGTGCCGTCGTCGAAGTACGCGCGGCGGTACCAGTCGCCGTCCCACGCGAGCTCGAGCATGCCGCCGAGCCACCGCGCCTCGTCACGGTACTGGCGCGCGAGGTCGGCGCGGCCGCGGCGCTCGCAGACGGGCGCGAACTCGTTCAGCACGGTGACGAGGAACCAGCCGAGCCACACGCTCTCGCCCCGGCCCTCGTGGCCGACGCGGTTCATGCCGTCGTTCCAGTCGCCGGAACCGATCAGCGGCAGCCCATGCGCGCCATACTTCGACGCGTGCGCGATCGCGCGCACGGCGTGCTCGAAGACCGTCGCCGTTTCGGACGACACGCGCGGCAGGAGATACGCCTCCGCCTGGCCGGGCTCGAGCAGCGGCGCCTCGAGGAATGGCACGCTCTCGTCGAGCACCGTGTCGTCGCCGGTCGCCGAGACGTAGTTGGCGATGACGTACGGGAAGCCACAGCAGATCGTCCGAGCAGCGGGTGCGGGTTCCGCGGCCGCTCGGCGGATGCCACCAGTGCTGCACGTCGCCTTCGACGAACTGCCGCGACGCGGCGTACACGAGGTGCGCGCGGCAGAGGTCCGGCCGGACGTAGAGGAGCGCGAGCACGTCCTGGAGCTGATCGCGAAACCCGAACGCGCCGCCGGGCTGATAAGGTCCGCTTCGCGCCCAGACGCGGCAGCGCGATCGTCTGATAGAGCAGCCAGCGGTTGACGATCAGATCGAACGAGTCGTCCGGGGTCCGGACCTGGACCGCGCCAAGCACCTCGTCCCACGTGCGTTCGGCGGCGGCGAGCACCGCGTTCGCCTGCTCGACCGTCGCAAACCGCGTCGCCAGCTCGAGCGCATGCGCGCGGTCGCGTCCCTGTCCCAGCACGAACGCGAGCTGACGCGACTCGCCCGGCGCGAGCGTGACGGACAGTTGCAGCGCGGCGCACGGATCGAGCGCCGCGCCGACGCCGCCCGCCGAGCGCGTCGCGGAAGAGTGCGGCCGGCGCCTGCAGTGTCCGGTTGCGCCCGACGAACTCCGCGCGGTCGCACGTGAACGATCGCGCGGTCTCGCGTGGCGCGCCAGAGCGAGACGGCCTGGCTGAACTCCGCGTTGTAGGTGTTTCGCGCCAGGATCGATCCCGTCGCTTCGTCCTGCTCGGTGACGACGAACCGGCGCTCGCCGGCGCGAGGCGGACCCATCACCCACTCGACGTACCCGAACACGCTGAGACGACGGGGCGCGTCGGAGTCGTTCGTGAGCGTCAGCAGCGAGAATCTTGACGGGATCGTCGGACGCCACGAACACCGCGAGCTCCTGCTCGCACACCGTCGATCGCGTGTTCGTACCGCGTCACGCCGGCGCCGTGGCGAACGACCCAGCGCCCGCCGTCCGGCCGCCGCGGCAGCGGCGCCGGCGTGGCGCCCCACACGTCGCCGGACTCGTCGTCGCGAATGAAGATCGCCTCGCCCGTCGGATCGGTCAGCGGATCGTTGGCGAACGGCGTCAACCGGTTCTCGCGGCTGTTGCCCGCCCAGGTGAACGCCGAGCCGGCGCTGCGTCACGATCGTGCCGAACGTCGGGTTCGCCAGCACGTTGGACCATGGCAGCGGCGTCTCGCGGTCGCCGTCGAGCACGACCACGTACTCGCGGCCGTCGGCCGTGAACCCGCCGTAGCCGTTTTCCATGACCAGCGGCGGCGCGTGAACGGGAGCGGCTGCTGAGCGGGCCGCCGGAGCACGGCCGACGCCGGAATGTCGTGATCGTCGTACAGCCACGGCGACGGCCGATCCAGTTCACGCGTCAGCTCGCCGAGATCGCCCTGAAGCACTACGCGCGCGACCGCACCGAACAGCCGCCGATCCGACTCGGCCATGCCGTCGCCGCGGACGAGCAGGATGCCGCCCGGCTTGCCCACCCAGCTGCTCCATGGCGGCTCCTGCAGAAGGCTCGTGAGCAGCTGCTGCATCTCGTCGAGGTAGTCGATCGGGTGCTCGTTCAGGATGACGACGTCGGCGCGCAGGCCCTTGACGCGCCAGTACTCCTGGGCGGTGAGCACCTGCCGCGTCAGCGTCAACGACGACGGTGTCGGACACGCGAACGAGGACGATCGGCAGATCGCCGGAGATGCCGAAGCCCCACAGGTTCTGCTGGCCGTAGATGTTGGCCGCGAGGTCCGCCGGACTGAAGCGCGACTCGGTCCTCGCCGAAGACGCGCGACGCCAGCCGATCGAACAGGATGGCCTGGTCGTCGCTGATGCCGAGATGCTGCAGCGTCACGTGCACGTGCGTGAACGCCATCGAGAAGGCGCGCGCGGCCGCGCTCCCGTCGCGATACTTGCGCGCGAGGGCCACGCGCCGACGCGCGATCGGCGGCCACGCCGGTGGCAAACGTCGCGCGGGCGGATCCGCCGGGGCGCCAGCCGCAGCCGCTCGCGCAGCGCGCCGATCGGATCGAGCACGGCGCCGGTCGTGCCCGACAGCCCGCGGCCGTCGAGCGCCGCCGGGTTGGCCGGCGACCGCCCACGGCCGATGAACCGCGCCCGGTCGGTTTCCCACTCCACGCCGCCCGCCAGGCGCGGGCCGTCGATGCCGAGCACGTGAAACGCGACGATGGGCGACTCGTCGGCCGCGCGCGGACGGCGGCTGAAGATGAGGCCGGCGCTCTGCGGATCGACTTCGGTCTCGACGAACAGCTTGCCGAACGCTGGATGCGCGAGGTCGTCTTCGGGCCGTGCCAGCACGATCTCGGCGTAGCTCGTCAGCTCGACCTCGCGCGTCTGCGCGCCGCGATTGGTCACCGTCAGCCGCCGCACCTCCACGTCGTCTTCCGACGACACGGTGATCTCGAGCTGGGTCTCGAGGTCGCCGTCGCGGCGGCGGAACGTGACCTTGTCGAGATCGAACGTCGCGTCGAACCGGTCGGGCTCGCGGCACACGGGCAGATGCGTGGCGGACCAGACCTGGTTGCGTCCAGGGATCGCGAAGGTAGAGGTAGTAGCCGCCGGCGTCGGACGTCGGGTCGTCGCGGCGGCGCGTGACCGACATGTCGCGCCACATGCTGTAGCCGCCGCCGGCGTTGGTGATGGCCGCGGTATAGCGGCCATTCGACAGAAACTGCGTGTGCACGCTGACGGTTTCGCGGCGATCGGAACTCGCGCGACGCGAAGACCGGCAGCGAGGGCGGAGCGGCCTCGGCTTCCGCCGGTCGCGGCTCGGACAGAATCGCTTCGCGCGGCACGCGCTCCTGCAGAAGCAGCTCGGTCGCCTGGATGCGCGGATCCGCGTGGAAGCGCTCGACGAACCGGTCCTGCCGCGATGACGTTGGCGAGCGCCACGAGCGACATCCCCTGGTGATGCGCGAAAAACGCGCGGACGACGGTTGGACGCGGCGTGGTGTCGGGCGCGGCGTCGACGATCCCGATGGCGCGGGCGTGTAGTCGATCGATTCGTAGAAGCCGTAGCGTCCGTCGGCGCCGGCGTCAGCCAGCCGCTCGAAGTTGGCCGCGGCGTCGGCCGGCGTCACGAGGCTCGCGAGCGCCGTCGCATACGGCGCGATCACGAGATCGCTGGACAGGCCGCGTCTCAAGCCCAGCCCGGGCACGCCAAACGCGCGGTACTGATACGTGCCTTCGCGATCGGTGACCGCGTAGGCCGACTCCGACAGTCCCCACGGCACGCCGCGCTGCCTGCCGTAGTCGATCTGCCGCTCGACGCTCGCGCGGCAGCTCTGATCGAGGAGCGTGCCGCGGAATGTTCGCGTGAGGAGCAGCGGCATCAGGTACTCGAACATCGTGCCGCCCCACGACATGAGCGTCGCGCGGCCGCCGACGTTCGTGACGAGGCGGCCGAGATGGAACCAGTGATGCTGCGGCACGTCGCCTTTGGCGATGGCGACGAAGCTCGCCAGCCGCGCTTCCGAGGCGAGCAAATCGTAAAACGACGCGTCGAGCCGTCCCGGGCCCTCGGCGTCGGCCAGCCGGTAGCCGATGGCGAAGATCCGGCGCCGCCGGTCGTACAGGAAATCGAAGCGCATGCCGTCGGCCAACGCGAGATCCGTCGCGCGAGCGCGGTCAGCGTGTCGACAGACACCGACCGTCCGTCGAGCCGCTCTGCCTGAGACGTCGACACGCGCTGGGCGACCATACGGCAGATTCGTCCGAGATCGCGGCGCCGGCTCGGGTCGCCCGAAGCGGCGGGCGTGCGAGCGTCGATGGCGCGCCGCAGCGGCTCGACCAGCGAGGCGATCGCGCCGGGCTTCGTCGCGTCGCCGTCGCCGCGAACGCCGCGAGAATCGCGTCGCGCGATGCGGTTGATCTCGGTGACGCCCTCGCGGGCGGCGCCGGCGTTGTCAGTCGAGCGGGACGCGGCGGCCAGGAGCCTCGGCCGCATCGGCCAGCCCGTCGAGCCGCTGGTCGATCGTCTGCGGACGCTTTTCGAGCTCGAGGAGACCCTGCGCGAGCGCGATGAGCGACGCCGCGAGATTGCCGCTGTCCACGGTGGACACGTAGCGCGGGTGGAGAGGCGCCAGCGTGGCCGTGTCGTACCAGTTGAGAAAGTGTCCGCGATAGCGCTCGAGCCCTTCGAGCGTCCGGACCGTGGCGTCGAGCCGCCGCACCAGATCGTCGGTGGACAGGTAGCCGAGATCGTGGGCCGCCATGGCCGACAGCATCGTCATGGCGATGTTCGTCGGCGACGTCCGCCGCGCGACCGTCAGTCCGTCCTCGACCTCCTGCACGTTGTCGGGCGGCAGCCAGCGTTCCGTGTCGGTGACGAACGTGTCGAAGTAGCGCCACGTCTTGCGTGCCGTCAGCCGGAGCCGCGCGCGCTCGTCGTCTGCGAGCGGCCGCACGCGCGGGCCCATCGGCACGCTGAGCCAATAGGCCACGACCGGCGACCTCAGCCACAGCAGCAGGAACGGCGCGGCGACGGCCAGCGACTCGCGGCGCCAGATCAGGATCAGGGAGAACGCGACGGCCGCGATCAGCGGGCTCGCCATCATTTCCGAGATGAAGCGGCGAAGTCCCTTCTGTCCCGTCAGTCCGGCCGCGCGGGCGGCAGTGGCCGCCGCGGTTTCCCATTCGAGCATCCGTCGCCGGGTGACGACGAGCCGCGTCAGCGTGACGCTGATCGCGTGGACGGCCTCGAACGCGTGAAACGCGAGCAACGTCAGGCTGAGGAACACCTGCGCGAACGACGTGACCGCGTCGCGCAGCAGATTGCGGAAGAAGACCGGCAGCGACTGCGATCGTGCCGGGCCGATCAGGAACCGGGCGGCGACCGGCAGGAGCTGGGAGGCGGCCGCGCCGACGGCCGCGAGCGTCCACACCCACGGCGAGCCCGGCAGGACCAGCCAGCCCGCCGCGAGCATCAGGAGCAGCGTCGGCGCGATGAGGCTGCGGCGCAGGTTGTCGAGAATCTTCCAGCGGCCCATCGCCGGCAGCGTGTTGCGCTTGAGCCCGCGGCGTGACGGCACGAACGGGAAGAGCCAGAACAGAATCTGCCAGTCGCCGCGCACCCAGCGGTGCTGCCGGCGGGCGTGCGTCAGCACGCTCGACGGGTAGTCGTCCACGAGCTCCACGTCGGAGACGAGGGCGACGCGCGCGTGCAGCCCCTCGAACAGATCGTGCGAGAGCAGCGCGTTCTCCGGCACGATGTCCTCGAGCGCGGCCGTGAACGCGTCGACGTCGTACAGCCCTTTCCCCGTGAAGATGCCCTCGCCGAACAGATCCTGGTACGCGTCAGAGACGGCCGTCGTGTACGGATCGACGCCGGTGTGGCCGGAGTAGAGCCGGGCGAAGAGCGACCCGGCCGCGCTCGTGAACGTCACGCTGATGCGCGGCTGCAGAATGCCGTAGCCCTCGGTCACGCGTCCGACCCGCGGATCGAAGCGTCGGCTGGTTGAGCGGGTGCGTGATGATGCCGATCGAGCTCGCGCGCCACGCCGCGTGGAAGCCGCGTGTCGCTGTCGAGCGTGATGCAGTACTTGACCGACGGCAGGATCGAGAGATCGCCGACCGTCACCGCGAAGCTCGTGTCGGCCGCGCCGCGAAGCAGGCGGTTGAACTCTTCGATCTTGCCGCGCTTGCGCTCCCAGCCCATCCACAGCCCTTCGCGCGCGTTCCACTGCCGCAGGCGATGGAACAGGAAGAACCGATCGGCGCCGCCGCCGGCGTGCTTCGCGTTGAGCGCCGCGATGCCCGCGCGCGCGGCCTCGAGCACGGCGGCGTCGTCGCGGCAGCGTCTCGGTCGGCGCGTCGAGAAAGTCGCTGAGCAGCGCGAAGTGCACGTGCGGGTCCAGATTGCCGAGCGCCTGCACCTCGAGATGCTCGATCAGGTCCTGCACGCGCTCGACGCTGTCGAAGAGCGTCGGCACGATCACCATCGTCCGTGCCGACTCCGGGACGGCCGTCAGTTCCAGCCGCGGGAGACGGCGTGGGCGGGACCAGGTAGGTAATCAGCCGCTGCAGCAGCTGGATCGATGACTTCGCTGGCCGGCACGCGCCACGAGCAGCGCCAGACGCGACGAGCGAGACACCGCTCCAGCCGTGTCGCATCGCATAGGCGACGGCCAGACCGATCAACACGCCGGTTCCGGCCGGCGACGAAGCCGAGATAGCCGGGAGTCGCGAGCGCGAAGGTGTAGCGCCTCGACGCGCTGCCGGAGGTTCGGGCGCCACCCGATGCTCTGCTCGAGCGATCGGCGGCCGTCGCCGATCAAGTGATAGCCCGACGTGCGCCGCACGAGAATCAGGTGACGCCAGATACGCCTGCCGCGCGCGTTCGACCACCTTGAGCGCCAGCAGCTGCTGCGCCTCGCCGGTCGGCGCCGCCAGCTCCTCGATGACGTGGCGGTAGCTGTCGCGGCTGCGGAAATCCATCCGGCTGTACACCGCGGCCGGATCGCGCTGCAGCACCTGCTCGACCAGGCTCACGCTCTCGAAGAACTCGCTCCAGTCGAACGTGCCGATCAGCCGCAGGCTCGTGATCAGGTTGGCCACCGTCGCCTGCTCGGCCGCCTCGTGCTGTCCGCTGGCGCGAATGGCGTCCTCGATCGTTTCGCCGCGCGCCTCGAGCGCCGCCGCGAGCCGATCGTGCAGCCGCGACGCCGTCGCGCCGAGCGCCCGCGCGCGCTGGAGCAGGCGCGTGACGAACGCATGGTGAATCTCGGCCGGCCATGGCCACTCGCCGTCCGGCGACGCCTCGACCGAGGCGAACAGCCGCTCGGCCGCCAGCCGGTGCGCGCGCGTGCTCGCCAGCACATCGCCGCGCGCGCGCAAATGGTCCAGGAGCGCCAGCTTCAGGACGCTCGGCCACGCCCACAGTTCTCCCATCGTCAACGGCGTGACGGACTGGAATGCGCTGATGAAACGCTGCAGACGCTGCGCATCCAGCCGGCCGGCGCTCGAGCCGATCAGCTCGAGCGCCAGCGCGTAGATGCGGGGCGCGCCGGCGTACTCGTCGGAGACGATGCGGGGCAGCCGGCGGAAGAACGGGCGGGGCAGGTCGTGCTGAATGTCGCGCGCCGCGGACGAGACGATGTGGAAGTTGTCGAGCAGCCATTCGGCCGCCGGCGTCATCGCCTCGCGGTGCGCGTCCTCGGCGAGCGCGGTGTAGACCTGCCGCAGCGCGCGCATGTGGCCGCGAGCTGGCGCAGATGCGCGCGTCCGTTGCCGCCGCGCGGCGTGATGGACAGCAGCGCGGCGAGGCGTCTGGCGTGTTCTTCGAGGAGCTCGATGCTGAGAAGCTCGACGCCGCCGCTCAGTCGGCGTTCGTTGGGAAACGAGAACAGCCGCATGTATCGCCCGAGATACTCGTCCACGTTCATCGCCAGCACGTCGAGCGGCACGTTGCCACCGCCCACCACGGTGTCGTTGAACGCCTTCAGATCAAACCTGGTCGCGAGCGCGGATGTGGCGCGCTGGCGCTGACGATTGATCTCGCTGTGGCCGATCTTGTATCCGCACGCCTGGCCGGGCCACGAGCAGTAGCGATCGATCTCGCTGGTCACTTCGTCGAGACCGTTGCCGGTGTTCTCTCGGAACCATTTGATCGCCTGCTCGCGCGTCCAGCGCTTCGCGTGGAGACCGGTGTCGACGACGAGCCGGCAGGCGCGGAAGGCAATCGCCTGGAGATATCCAAGACGCCCGACCGGATTGCCTTCATACGCGCCAAGCTCGGCCGCGAGCTGCTCGGCATAGAGCGCCCAGCCTTCCGAGTACGAGTTGAACGACAGGAGCGTGCGGACGAGCGGCAGCTTGTGCGTGTACTCCTGCTGCCACACGTGTCCCGGAATCGATTCGTGGAAGGCAAGCGTCGGCAGGCTGAACCTGTTGTGCAGCTTCGTCGTCCTCAGATTGATCCAGAACTTGCCCGGAATGGTACCGTCGATTGAGCCGCTGCCGCCGTATGCGCCTGGCGCGCCAGGCTCCTCCTCGGGAGGCAGCCGCCGCACTTCCACGTTGCCGCGGCACGAGCGTGTTGAACGCGCGAGGCATCTGGGCGCGGACCCACTCGAGGCGCTTCTGGATCTCGGCGAGGATCTCGGCGCGTCCGGCGTCGTTGTCCGGATACTGGAAGCGCGGGTCGTCGCCGAGCGCCGCCATCCGCTCGCCGACCGTGCCGCGCGTGTAGTCGAGCCCTTTCAGGATGCCGTCCATCTCGGCGTGAAGCGTCTTCAGCTCTTCGAATCCCAGCTGATGAACCTCGTCTGGCGTGAGTGTCGTGGTCGTCGCCGCGCGCAGGGCCCAGCGGTAGTACTCGTCGCCCTGCGGCCTTGCCCACATGCCGGCATCGTTCGTTGCCAACGCGCGCTCGGCCCGGAGCTCGGCGATCTGACGATCGAGCGCAGGAGCGACCGCTTGTGCCGCAATCGATCGTGCGCGCGCCGCCCAGTTGCCGGGGATGTCTTTCGTCCGCCGCTCGATCGACTCGACGAGCGAGCCGCCGAGGCGCGCGCCCTTCGCCGACGCTTCGAGCTGTGTCAGCGCCTTGTCGAGAAGAATCGCCGGCGGCACGAGTCCCTTGGCGCGCGCCGCCTGGATGCGGCCCAGCTCGCCGTCGAGCTGCGCCGGATACGACTCCAGGCGCGCGAGGTACGCGTCGGCATCCGCCGCGTCTCGTATCTGGTGCTCGGCGTCGAGGAATCGCGGGATGTCGAGATACGCGCCGACGTTCTGAATGACGACGTAGGGCGAGTTGCGCCAGCCGCCGACAGCCACGTCGCCGTACGGCAGCGCGAAACCGTCGAGCGCGACGTCGTAGGCGCTCTTCACCACCGCGATACTGGTGCGCGTCCCGTAAGAAAGGTTCGACGCGTCGATCGCATTGAGCCGGGCGAGATCCGCGCGAATCGTGGCGGCAATGCGGTCCTGTCCGGCGGCCGATCGGTCGCCGAGCCGGGAACGGAGATCCTTGCGCTCACCTTGATCAATGCCGAGCGTGGTCGCACCTTCCGGGAAGAGCCGCAACAGGTTCTCGGCGATGTCCTCGAGCAGTCGGGTCACCTGCGCCTCCGCGCCATCGGCGTCCGGGCCAGGCGTCGTCGATGCGCAGCCTGGAAGAAAGGGGAGCGCGGCGCTGGCCGCGAGGGCCGCGACAGCTTGACGGCGAGAGAGAGTCGGTCGGGACACGTCTGTGTTGTTCCATTATTCTCGATCGTCCGGGCGATCCTGTGGGTCCTTGGGCAGGTCCTGTTGGTGCTACAGGTGATTCTTTGGGGCGTCAGGTCCTGGGTCAAAGCGTTAACCGTCCTCTACGACCTGGATCCGGCCGCTGGGGCCTCACGGTGGCAAACGGACAGATGTTCTACGCAGGATTCGAGCTTCGAGCGAACATCTGACTGGCCGAGCGCCGTAGCGGAAAACACGTCGGGTGAATTTACGTGTTTGTGTAAAACTCACGCGACGTGTTTTTCGGGCCGGCTTAGACTGAGGACATGACGCAACCAGACGCATCCAAGCCCGACCTGTTCGCAAAGACCGCCCTCGCCTCGTGGAAGATCAACCTCGACCGGCTCGACAAGATGTTCGACGGCTTCAGCGACGAGGACCTTCAGCAGGAAATCGCGCCGGGGAAGAATCGCATCTTTTATCTCCTCGGGCATCTCGCCGCCGTGCACGATCGCATGTTCCCGTTGCTTGGGCTGGGCGCGCGGATTCATGAAGAGCTGGATCAGGATTTCCTGACGAATCCGGACCGGATGACGCCCGATCGGATCTCGGCCGCCGCGCTTCGCCAGACCTACACTGAGATCAATTCCAAGCTGACGCGCGCCATGGAGGCGCTGCCCGCCGAAGCGTGGCTGAGAAGCACGAAGCGGTGTCGGTGGAAGATTTTGCGAAAGAGCCGCTGCGCAATCGCCTGGCGGTGCTCCTGTCGCGCACGGCGCACGTGCAATTCCACACAGGACAGATCCGGCTGGCCGTCAGGAAAGGCCTGAGCGGCCAACCGGAAGGGCAAAGGGCAAAGGGCAGAGGGCAAAGGAGAGGGCAGAGGGTAAAGGGCAAAGGGCGAAGGCAAAAAAAAAACCAAAAAGAAAAAGGAAAGATGGCGTTCGTCAGCTCGCTCCAGACCTTTGCCCTCTGCCCTTTGCCCTCTGCCCTTCTGTCGGGGTTAGGATTCGTTCTCCACCCCTCGGCGCAGCTCGGGGTGCCCTGACCGCGCCGAAGGGCACAAAGGAGTCACGTCATGGATGCCAGGAGCCGGCGGAAATTCGTGAACAGCATGATGGCGGCGACAGCCGCCGCAATGGGCGGATCGATGGTGTTCGGCGCGCCGCTCGCAGGGCGCAGCCGGCGGCGGTGGCAGAGCCGGTGGGGCCGCGCGCCCGCCTCGACCGAGGCCCGCGGGCATCGCGTGGATCTCCGGGATCGGGATCGGACAGCAGCCCGGGTGGACCAACACGTGGGACATCAAGGATCACACGCGGCTGACGATGGACAACGTCAAGACCGCGGTGGAGCGGCTGGGCGGCACGATGAACGACTTCCTCTACTTCCAGGTGTTCTACTGCCTGCACCTGGATGACAGCAAGCCGATGCTGACCGGCAGCGCCGCCTTTGCCGCGTACCAGCAGGGCTACCAGGACCTGAACAGCGTCTACAACACCTACTTTCAGGGCACGAACTACGGCCCTCCGCCGCGGTCGTGCTTCGCGCTGACGTGGATTCCCGGCCAATCGCTGATTGAGGTCGTTGGCGCGGCGTACATCGAGTCCAGTGTGAAGAGCGCCTGACGGAGACAGGGCAAAGGGCAGAGGGCAAAGGGCAGAGGAGAGGTCAGAGGGAAAAGGGTAAAGGGGAAGGTAGAAGGAAAAGAAAGATGGCGAGCGCCAGCTCGTTCCAGACCTTTGCCCCTTGTCCTCTGCCCTTTGCCTGTCGTGCCCTGTCGCGGGAGTTCATCGAACGATGAACTCCCGCGTCAGACGAACGTGGGAGCCCAGTGGACCTCGACGCCTCGAACATAGACATCTTCAAGGGTCGTCGTCGTCGTATTCGTAAAGCTGTTGCTGCAGCCGGATCCACATTAGTTTCCGACTCGCTGAAGACGGCTGGGGAGTTCTTGAACGGCTTCCTGACGTAGCTGACGCCCCACTCGCCGCCGAGCGTCCGGCCGCGAACAAAACCAATCGCGAATTCTGTCCTTCGATGGCCCCGGTGTCCTCGACGCCCATCGTGAAGACCAGGTCGTTGCGGCTCTTCCACATGAAACCGCGCAGACCTATGGGTCCGCCCGGCGAGGATTGTACGCGGTTCGTCGAGCAGGCGCGCTCACCGCGTTGACGCCTGGGATGGGCGAATTGAGGGGCTGAGCTGCCTCGCGCCGTTCTTTCGCATCTATGTCTGAGAAGGCTTCAGGGGAGGAGGCGAGTATGCCGCGCGCCGCTTCAACCGTCGTTTTGGTCGCGATGACAACCGCGACCGCATGGGCACAAGCGTTTCCGACATCGCCGGGTCAGCGCTACGTGCTCGTGCTCTGGGACAGGCTCTCTGCCATTCAACTGGCGTTGAACGACGCAGCAGCCAAGGGATGGGAAGTCAAGTTCGGCAACGACCAGGGCCTGTTCCTGACGCGTGTGCCGACGCCTGCGACGTCCCCTGCATGCCGGGCCGTGTTAGAGAATCGTAGCGACCGGCTCGAACAGGCGCTCAATCTCATGGGAGCACAGGGCCTCCATGCGATTCCGCTCACCGTCACGCGGGCCGGGAGCAGCACGGTCGCTGTCCTGTGCCCCGCGCCGGGGCCTGACACGTCCTACCGGTACCGGGTGCTTTCGGCCGACGAGCTCGTTGACAAGAATCTCAACCCTCTGTTGTCCCAGGGCTTTTCACTGGCGGGCGTGTTCACCGAGCAATCGGGTGGCATCGCGGAACGATTGGGACGACCGGGACTCGGACGACCTGGGCGCCTGCGTGCGATTTTCGAGGCAGCAGACGGCGGTCCCGTAACGGACGCGCCAGCGGACACCGGTGCTCGTTTTCGCGTCGTGTCAGCAACGAGAACCCCGACGATGGAGAAGGAGCTGAATGAGGCGGCGGCCGAAGGTTACGCGGTGAAGGGCGGTTCGTTCATGAACGTCCTCCTGGAGACGCGTGGGAATC
Source organism: Miltoncostaeaceae bacterium (assembly GCA_963834875.1). Taxonomy (GTDB): domain Bacteria; phylum Actinomycetota; class Thermoleophilia; order Miltoncostaeales; family Miltoncostaeaceae; genus DATAGF01. The sequence goes on along the minus strand of CAWIDG010000033.1, from coordinate 45,499 downwards.
CGTCGCCGGCAGTCAGCTATCGCGTGATCGGTGCTAATCGCGGAACGACGCTTCAGGAAGAGCTCCGACAAGCCGGCCGCCTGGGTTATCGGGTGGTGCCATCGAGCATCATGAAGAACCCGAGCTCCAAACTGGAAACGGCCGTGGTCATGGAGAATGCGCGTGCCGACTCGCGTGCGATCCAGTTACCAGCTCTTCGATTCGTCACAAGGAAACGCACACGCGGTGTTTGACGCACTGCTGGCGGAAGGTTTTTCGGCTGTCGGGATATTCCTTCACGGCGAGTACATCATCCTGCTCGAGAAGGTGATCTGAGCCGCCGGCATCCGTGACGCCACGACGGCCAAGACGCTGGACGAGGTCGTCGAGCAGTACGAGTTCTTCTTCAAGGACAACCCGTTCGGTCTCATCACGACGCTCACGGAACAGGACAAGAAAGACATCGCCGAGTACCTGAAGCTCCTCTGACGCGCGTCGAACTCGCGTGCTATCGTACCCGCCCGGTCGATCCCCACGGGACTGGAGGAGGCCCATGAACATCTCACGTGCGCTCGCCAGGTTCGTGTGCGTCGCGTTTGCCTGCCGGTTGGTCATGCTCCAGGCGGTGCGCTGAACCGACGCGCTTCGGCCGCGAGCATCGCGCATGCAGACAACGCTTGGATTGACGGTGGCGCTGGCGATGGCGCTGGCCGGCCAGGAACCGCCGCCGGGCCCTCAGCCCGCGATCGCCGCCGGCCGCGTCGTGGTGACGATCACCGTCCTCGAGGGGACGGTGCGCTTGAGCGGGGTGGACGTCCAACTGCGCTCGATCGACGGCAATGTCGTGCTGGCGAGGACCATCAGCGACGGCGCCGGCCTGGTGACGATTCCGGATGTGCCGGCCGGTCGCTACGTCGTGGACGCGACGCGTCCTGGCTTCGTCCCCACCGCGTCGGCCGAGTTCGTCGTGCGGAATGGCGAAACGACGCAGGTACTCGTCGACCTGCAACTGACGTTCGTCGCGCCCGACGTTGAGGTGGTGGCGCCCGCGACACCGACGCAGAGCGTGCAACCCGTTTCCGCCAGCGACATGCTGTCGGGATCCGTCCTCGACCTCGCGCCGCTCGAAGGCGACGATTTCCAAAGCCTGCTTCCGCTGCTGCCCGGCGTCGTCCGCGGTCCCGACGGGCGGCTTCGCGCGAAGGGCGGGCAGCCCACGCAGGCGGCGCTGCAAATCAGCAGCGCCAGCCTGATCGATCCCTCGTCTGGTGATTTCGATCTCGAGTTACCGGGGCAGAGTCTCGAGTCGGTCGAAGTGCTCGCCAATCCGTTTGCGGCGGAGTACGGCCGGTTTTCGACGGCCGTGGTCCAGCTTCGCACCCAGCGCGGCACCAACGACTGGGAGATCAAGCCGGGCAACCTGGTCCCGCGGTTTCGGCGAGGCCTTCGCGGCCTGCGCGGGTTCGAACCTCGGTTCTCCGTGCGCGGTCCGTTGAAACGCGACCGGCTGTTTCTCGCGCAGGACGTGCAGTTCAGGTACGTGAACGATCCGGTCAAGAGTCTGCCCGGCGAGCCGCGCGATCCAGCTCACGAGCTTCGATTCGTTTACCCGCATCGACGGCGTGCTCTCGCCGCGGCATACGCTGGGCGCACTCGTCGTGCTGTTCCCGCGCAAGATCGAACACCTCACGATGAACACCTTCCGCCCGCCCGAGGTCACGCCGGAGTTCAACCAGAGCGGAACATCGGCGGGCGTCCAGGATCGCTTTGCGCTGTCGCCGACGATGGTGCTCGAAAGCACCGTGGCAGGCCGGGGGTTCCAGGTCAACGTGAACACCGACGGCCGCGACGCGATGATCTACGCGCCGGAGGCGCAGCAGGGCAGCTTCTTCAACGATCAGGAACGTGAGGTCAGGAGCGTGCAATGGATCGAAACGCTCTCGCTCACGCTCGACAAATGGCGGGGGACGCACCTGTTCAAGTTCGGCTTCGATTTCCAGAACTCCGGTTACGACGGCACGAGTGTCAGCCGGCCCGTCGAGATCCGCCGCCTCGATGGCTCGCTGGCCGAGCGAATCGAGTTCAGTGGGCCGGCGACGCAGCACGTGACCGCCGCCGAGCTCGCCGTGTTCGCGCAGGATCGCTGGCGCCTCGGATCGCGGGTCACGCTGGAGCTCGGCATTCGCATGGATCGCGAGGACGTGATCGAACGCGTGAACTGGTCCCCGCGCGCCGGCGTGTCGGTGGGCGTGTTGCCCGAAGGACGCGGCATTCTGCGTGGCGGCGTGGGCAAGTTCCGGCAGCGAACGCCGTTGAATGTCGGCGCGTTCGCCGACTTCGAATCGCGCGTCGAGACACGGTTTGGACCGGACGAGCAGCCGCTCGGTCCACCCGTGTCGTTCGTGAACACCGCCGCACCCGTCTGCGCACGCCCGAGGCCGTCGCCGCCAACGTCGAGTGGAACCAGCGGTTCGGCCGGCGCGTGCTCATCAAGGCCAACTACCTGAGGCGTCAGGGATCGCACGATTACATCCTCGAGCCCGATGCCTCGAGCGGCGAGGTCCGCCTGTCGAGCACGGGCACGTCGCGCTATTGGGAAGCTCGAGCTCACCGGCCGCTATCTCGGGAGCGAGCGGCGAGACCTGACCGTCTCCTACGTGCGATCGCACGGCACGGCGGATCTGAACAACTACGATCAGTTCTACGGCAATCTTCGCAACCCGATCCTGCGTGCGAACGAGTACAATCTGATTCCCACCGACGTGCCGCACCGAGTCATCGTGCGAGGCACGATCGGCCTGCCGGCTCAGTGGGACATCGCACCGGTGATCGAGGTTCGTTCGGGGTTCCCGTATTCGGCGGTCGACGAGTTCCAGGACTTCGTCGGACCGCGAAACCGATCCGGCCGCCTGCCGCGCGTGCGCACGATCGATTTCGCCCTGTCCCGCCCCTGGACCTTCCGGAAGTACCGGTTCCGCGCCGGCATCAGGATCTACAACATCTTCGGCGCGTCGGCCGAGCGTGACGTGCAGAACAACATCACGTCGCCCAGCTTCGGCCAGTTCTTCAATCCGCTCGAGCGATCGGTGGGGTTCGTGTTTGGCCGGGCGCAGTGAGAAAACACGTCGGGTGAGTATTTACGTAAAACGTAAAACTCACCCGACGTGTTTTTTCGGGATAGCATGACGCGATCCGAACGCCTCGAGAGAGGTTCCCATATGGCACTCACCCGCGTCGCGCTGATCGGCCTCGCGCTCGCCTCCATCGGCCTGTCGGCGGCTCAGAACAACTGGGCTGCCTGGGGGCAGGACGCAGGCGGGACGAAGTTCTCGACCCTCGCCGAGATCAACACCGAGAACGTCAGGAACCTGAAGCGCGCATGGACGTTTCACACCGGCGACGACAGCGGCTTCTTCGAGAGCACACCGATCGCGATTGACGGCGTGCTGTACTTCAGCGCCCCGAACGGTGTGTTCGCGGTCGACGGCGTCACCGGTCAGCAGATCTGGAAGCACGAAACGCGCGATACCGCGCGCCGTGGACCGGCGTACTGGCCGGGCTGCCCGGCGTCGGACCACGCATCTTCTCGTCCACGACGAACGGGGTCGCGGCGATCGACCCGAAGACGGGCACGCTCATCACGTCCTTCGGCCAGGACGGCGTCATCCCCGGACTTCGTTTGTCGTCGCCGCCGGCGATCTACCGCAACGTGCTGATCACGCAGAGCGGAAGCTCGCAGGTCAAAGGGTTTGGCGCCGTCACCGGCGAGCCCCTCTGGACCTCGAATTGAAGGCGCAGCCAGGCGATCCCGCCATCGCCACGTGGCTCAACGACAGCTGGAAGACATCCGGCGGTCCCGGCAACTGGGGCATCTTCACCGTGGACACCGAGCGCGGGCTGCTCTTCGTTCCCGTCGAGAAAGTCGGCAACGACTATTACGGCGGGCCGACCACGGCAACAATCTCTACAGCGACTCGGTCCTCGCCGTCGACGCGACGACGGGAAAATCAAGTGGTATCAGCAGCTCGTGCATCACGACATCTGGGACTACGACATCGCGGCGCAGCCGGCGCTCGTCGAGGTCCGCGCAGGACGGCCGCGTAGATTCCGGCCGTCGCGCAAATGACGAAGATGGGGCTGCTCTTCATCTTCCATCGCGAGACGGGCGAGCCGATCTTCGGCAGGGAAGAGCGGCCCGTGCCGCAGACGACCGCGCGCGGTGAATGGACGTCGCCGACGCAGCCGTTCCCGCTCAAGCCGCCGCCGCTTGCGCGCAACTCATTGAAGAGGAGCGAGCTCGCGAAGGTCACGCCGGAGCTCGAGGCCCACTGCGCGGGGCTTTGGGACAAATACAAGCTCGAGGACACGGTTCCCTACAACCCTTGGCAGGAAGGCCAGGACATCGTCGTGTTCCCAGGCGCGATTGGCGGCGGGAACTGGCAGGGTGTCGACATTCAACCAGCCGCTCGGCCTCATCATCACGAACGTGATGAACGCCGGGCAGTGGGGCCACCTGCAGGAGGCGGACGGCGGGCGTGGCGGGCGGCGGCGGACGAGGCGCGGCGCCCGAAGGCGAAGCGCCGAGCGCCGGTCGGCCGGCACCGACCGCCAGCGCCTCCGTCCTCGGTCCCGAACCTCAACAAGGTCACACCCGAAGGCGGACGCTTCTGGGACGCGGCCCACAACTACAGCTGCGCCGAGCCGCCGTGGGGCGAGCTCGTCGCCGTCAATGCGAACACGGGCGACGTCGCGTGGCGGACGACGATCGGCGAGTTCCCGGAGCTCGAGGCGAAGGGCATCAAGACCGGCCAGCCGATGCTCGGCGGCGCGATGACGACGGCGGGCAATCTCGTGTTCATCGGCGCCACGATCGACGGCATCTTCCGCGCGATCGACGCACGCAACGGGAAGGAGTTGTGGCGCGAGAAGCTCGACGCGCCCGCGCATTCCATCCCGGCCACCTACATCGGCAAGGACGGCAAACAGTACGTGGTCGTTCCTGCGGGCGGCGGCGGCTTTTTGAGAAGTCCGACGGCGGATACGTTGATTGCGTTTCGCGTGGATTGAGTGACAAGAAAGCAACGCGTTCCAGCAGGTCTGGAGGAACGATGCAGCGAAGAACCCTCCGTTTGGTGGCGGTGGCAATACTGTCGAGCGGTCTGGCAGTTCTGGCCGCCGGACCGCTGAGCAACAGACTGCGCCGCCGGCGCCGGCCGGGCGCCAGGGCGGCGTGGGGCCTGCAGCTCCCGGCGCGGGGCAGCGCGGCGGCGGCCGAGGCGGAGGCCGCGCGGGCGTCCCGCAGCGCAAGCGCGTGCTCGCGTGGGCCGACACGCGCAATGGCGTCGCCCAGCACGATTCGGTCAGCCACGCGCTCGCAATCATCGAGCGGCTCGGCTACGACTCGGGAATGTGGGACACGCTGATTCGCACCGACTCGCACATCGTCTCGGCCGCGCCGAAGAAGACCGATGGATCGCCCGCGAGCGGCGGTCCGAGCCTCGCGAACGTGGACGCCATCTTCTTCATGGGCCACCGCGACGTGCCGATAGACGAGGCCCAGCGCGCGGAGCTGCTGCAGTTCGTGAGAGACGGAAAAGGATTCGTGGCGGCGCACGTGGCGCTGACGGCGCTCGAGTCGTGGCCGGAGTTCGGCGACCTGATTGGCGCGCGCTTCGATCAGCACCCGATCGTCGGACCCGGCACGATCATCAACGAGAATCCCGACTTCCCGGCGACGAAGCACTTTCCGGCCTCGTTCGCGTTCAACGACGAGTTCTATCAGCCCAAGAGAATCGCGCGCGAGAAGGTGGACGTGCTGCTGCGGCTCGACCTCACGAACGTGCCCGCGAACCCGGCGTTACGCCTGAACGGCGACTATCCGCTCGCGTGGGCCAAGATGTACGGCAAGGGACGCGTGTTCTACGGGTCGTTCGCGCATTCAGCGGACACCTGGGACAACCGGAACGTGCAGCAGATGTATTTCGAAGCCATGCGCTGGGCGCTCGGGCTGACGGCCGCGGAGCCGACGCCGCACGCCATGCGCGGAAGCGCGACGCCGGCCGCAGGCGCGGGCGGCGGGCGCCGTGGCGGTGGATCGCAGTAGGAGGGATGCCGTTGATCTCGCGCCGGTTGTCGATTCTCATCACGGCCGCTCTCACGCTGGCGGGAGCGATCACCCTGGCCGGCGAGGCCCGGCCAATCATCTCCACAGCCTGCGCGCCTGCGCGTCCTCGTGGTCCACGGCCCGAACCTGAATCTGCTCGGCCGCCGCGAGCCGCAGATCTACGGCATGACGACCCTGGACCAGATCAATGGACATCTCGCCGCGCTCGCGAAGGAACTGAATGTCGAGCTGGTGACGATGCAGTCGAACTCCGAAGGCGTGATTGTGGATACCTTCCAGAAGCACATGGACGACGTCCAGGGTGCGTTGATCAACGGCGCGGGCCTGACGTTCAGCAGCGTCTCAATCCACGACGTGATCAAGGCCGTGCCGTTTCCGGTGATCGAGGTGCACATCTCGAATCTCGGCGACGCGCGACGAGATTCACCGCAACTCGATTTTGACGCCTGCGGTCCGGGGCGCCGTGATGGGTCTCGGCTGGCGATTGTACACGGCCGCCCTGAGAGCGCTCGTCGAGATCGTGCGAGAGGAAAAGGGAGGTAAGCGCTAGCCCCTCCACGCCGGGCTTGCGCAGGAGGCCAGTCGGGGCGGTCGGCGAACTCGAAAGCGGCCTCGCGCGTCTAACTGGAACCAGAAGCTCACTCGAGGAGGAACGATGCGCTCCCGACGGGCATTGAGCTGTTTAAGTGGGATTCTGCTGGTCGCCGTGTCCGCGGTCAGCGTTCGGTCCCAGAACGCGCCGTCCACCGAGATCCTCCTTGACGGCGAGCCGACCGGGGTCACCCGCGATCAACTGCGTCAGGTCTCGCTCGACTGCCGGCCCGCTGCGCTGTCCCCGGATATGGCGCGGATTTGTCGCGTGGCGCGGCGGCTGGAGGGGCAGCGACTCTTCGAGGAGGAGACGTTCGGCGGCAACGGCCGGACGTGCGCGACGTGCCACTCGCGCGAGACCGGCACCTTCTCGCCCGCAGACGCGCAGGCGCGACTGATCGCCAACCCGAGCGAGCCGCTGTTCCGGCACGATGCCTTTGACGACGGTGTCAGCGGTCTCACGCGCATCACGACGGACGCGACCATCCGCGTCGAGCTGCCGCTGCCCGACTACGTCACGCTCAAGGACGATCCAGCGCGGCGGACGATCGTCGTCCGGCGCGCCGTCCCGTCCACGCTCAACACACCGGCGTTCGAGAAGGTCTTCATGCACGATCTGCGCAACGAGACGCTTGAAGAACAGGCGCTCGGCGCCATCGTCGGCCACGGCCAGAACACGATCGCCCCGACGCCGCTGCAACTGCAGCTCATCGCCGAGTTCGAGCGCGAGTCACCGCGATTCTTCTCGTCGCCCGTGCTCCGCGAGTATGCGAAGGGCGGCCCAGCGCCGCAGCTGCCGCTCGGGATCACGGAGTCCCAGAAGCGCGGCCGGGCCTTCTTCATCGACACACCGTTCACGAAAGGCACCAAGGACGGCACGTGCGCGCTGTGCCACAGCGGGCCGATGCTCAACGCCGGCGGCGTGGCGCTCTCGCGCGCCATTCCGGGCGCGCCGGTCGGCGTTCGAGACGCCACGGCGTTCGTCTCGGAACGCAACGTGCTGAAGAATCCGGTCTACACGTTCATCGTGGACGACGGCCTGGGACGCAAAGTCGAGATGTCGTCGCCAGATCCCGGCGAGCTGCTGAGCTCGCGGAACATGCCACCGCCCAGCCTGTTTCCTCGAACGATGTTCTTCGGCTTTTTCAAGATTCAGACGCTGTGGAACGTGAAGAACACCGCGCCGTACTTCCACGACGGATCGGCGAAGACGCTGGAAGAGGTCGTCGATCAGTACCGAGTTCTTCTTCAAGGACAACCCGTTCGGCCTGATCGTCACGCTCACCGAACAGGACAAGAAGGACATCGTCGAGTACTTGAAGCTGCTTTGAGGCGTCACACGGCCGCCAGGCGGTTCACGGCACCGTTCGTCTCAGCTCGCTCGTCCAGTTCTGAACGACGACGAAGTGTCCCTGATCGGTGTTGCGCTGTTCCTTCAGCATGAGGAATCGGCCGTCGGCGGCCACGTCTGTACTGCCGGCCGAGCGTGCCGTCGCGAACCATGTACCGGCCGCGGAACAGATCGGTCGCGCGTCCCGGTGTCCAGCTGGTCGCTGTGGCCTCGACGGCCACCGCCACCATCGTGCCGTCCGGCTTCAGGTAGAACAGCTCCCGTCCGTTCCTCGCCCAGGTTGGAAACGTTCCGCCGCTGCTCGAGACCTGCCACACACGGCGCCCGACGTCCGGAAACGGCCGCACGTACACGTTGAGCTCGCCCGGCCGGCCTGAGGTTTCTCCTTCGTACGCCAGCCAGCGCCCGTCGTGTGAGAGCGCGCTGTTGCGTTCCTCGAGTGGCGAGTCGACGAGCGTGATTGGTTTCCGGGGTTCCTGAAGTGAGATCGACTGGATGTCCTTCGGGAAATGGTGGAACAACACCGTCGCGCCGTCAGGAGTGATCGCCGTTGGAGACTGCATGTCCGGGCTGTTGGTGAGCCGCTCGGCCGTGCTCGAGTCGGGGTCCTGGATAAAGAGGTTGCTGAACCCGCCGCCGCGCCATGACCCGAACACGAGGCGGCGGCTGTCGGGTGTCCACACGGGGAACCAATCGAATCCTCCGCCGAACGTCATGCGTGACCCGGGAGATTCTGGCCGCGTCAGGTCCCAGATGTAGAGGTCGTCGCCCTGGGCGATGGCGAGACGGCGGCCGTCGGGCGAGATCCGTGGGTGGTAATAGTTCGCGGCCGCCATCGGAAGTGGAGTCTCGCGGCCGTCGCGCTCAACCCATGTGGGCACGCGCGTGTCAATCCCGATCTGCCGAACGCCGCGCGGATACACGAGCGTGCCGGTGTTTGACACGTCGAACTGTACCGGAGCGCCGAGATCCGCTTGTAAGACCACTTCCACAGGCGATCCGACAACCTCCAATCGCGAGAGGTCGAAGCGGGTCGCCCACATCGACCCGGCCGCTGCGTACACGAGGTGTCCGCTGTCGACGTACGACGCTGACGATCCGCCCTCGATGAGGGTGCGCCACTTTCCGCTCGTGCGATCGAGCACTCCGACCCGCGTGGCGGCGGGCCCTCCCTTGGCCGCAGTAATGTTGAAGAGCACGCTGCGACCGCCGGGCAGCCACACGGGCTGTGTGTGATCGAGCTCGTTCTGCGCGGGGTCGGGCCGTGTGAGCACAGTGACCGGCCCGCCGGCCGACGGGATCTGCTGAAGGCCCGTCTCGGCCGCGGCCGTCGCGAAGACAATCGTGTCGTCCGGTCCCCAGGACGCGCCGCGGGTGGACCGTCGGTCGTCAGGATGGTGACCGGCACGCCGCCAGCAGCGGGAATCTTTCGCAACGTGAAGTTGTTCTCGACGAACGCAATCCAGCGGCCGTCGGGTGATGGAAAGACGCCGCGGATGAACGCGGGCGTCGTCAGAATCGGGACAGGCTCGAGCGCGTTCAGCGATCGCACGAGCAATTGCCCGCCATCCTCATGGACTTACGCCAGCCGGGCGTCGTCTACAAACGCGAAGTTGCGGTCCGTACCGATCGTGAACAGCGCCGCCGGCATCGTCGTCCGCACGATCGGCGCCTCGACGGGACGCGAGCGAAGCCACAAGAAGAACTGCCTGCAGCGCCCGCAGCCATGAACGCGAGACCGATCGCCCCCAGCGTCCACATCTGCGGCCTTCGGATCGTCTGCGCTGCGGCAGGCGTGTCCGTCGAGAGCGAGTGGTCCTCTTCGAGCACGAACGCGACCGCCGCCATGTTTGGAGGCCGCTGGCGCGCGTCGCGCGCCAGGCATCGGCGAACAAGCGAGCGGAGGGCTGGGATGCTTCGCCGGCAGCCGAGTCCAGTCCGGCGTCCGCGTGAGCACCGCCGTGAGTGTCTCGGTCACGCTCGTGCCGTCGAATGTCCGGTGTCCCGTGAGCATTTCGTACAGCACCAGCCAAACGCCCAGATGTCCGTCCGCGCATCGACCGCGCCGCCGGTGGCCTGTTCGGGGCTCATGTAAGCGGGCGTGCCGACGATCGTCCCTTCGCCGGTTGTCGCTGCGACGGTCAGCGTGGTTGCGTCCGCGACCGCAGCATCCGCCGGAGCGAGCGCCTTTGCCAGGCCGAAGTCGAGCACTTTGACGGCGCCATCCGGCCGGACCGCGACGTTCGACGGCTTCAGGTCGCGGTGGATGACGCCGCTCTCGTGTGCCGCGGACAGCGCGGCCGCGATTTGCCGGGCCATTGAAACCGCTTCGTCCACCGGCAACGGTCCGCGCGCAATCCGATTGGCCAGCGGCTCGCCGTCCACGAACTCGAGAGCGAGCGCCTTGGGTCCGCTGCCCTCCTCGAGACCGTAGATGGACGCAATGTTCGGATGATTGAGCGAGGCGAGCAGTTCCGCCTCGCGCTGGAACCTCGACAGGCGCGCCGGATCGTCAGCGAATGACGAGGGAAGAATTTTCAGCGCGACGGTCCGCTTCAGTCGCGAATCCCGCGCGCGATACACCTCGCCCATTCCGCCCTGACCGATGAGAGCCAGAATCTCGTACACACCGACTCGAGTTCCTGGCGTCAGCGGCATCGTGTGCAATGGTCGCGCCGAGATTATAGGGCGCTTGACGTTCAGGTCCTGAGCCCTGAGCCCTGAGCCTTGAGCCCCGCAGAGGCGTATGATTCGTCAATCAGGCCATGTTCAGCCTCCGTACGGCTGCGGCGGTCGTCGCCCTTGCAGGACTCGTCACGGCTGGAAGCCTGCGCAGCACCGTCGAGGCGGAGCAACAACAGCAGCCTGCCAGGCCAGCACCGACGGCAAGTCCCGCATATCTCGATCTCGTCGAGAGCTACTGTCTCGACTGCCACGACAGAAACCAGCACGAGGCGGGGCTCTCGCTGGAAGACGTGGTCGGCGGCAGGCTTTCCGAGCACGGCGAGGTGTGGGAAAAGGTCGTCAAGAAACTGCGCACGCGGCAGATGCCGCCTTTCGGCGAGGCGCGGCCGGCCGAGGCAGAGTACGACACGGCGGTCGCGTCGCTCGAGAACGCGCTCGATCGTGCGGCAGAGGCGAAGCCAAACCCCGGTCGCACGGCCACCATCCGCAGACTGACGCGCACCGAGTACCAGGAACGCGATCCGCGACCTGCTCGCGCTCGACGTGGACGTCACGTCGCTGCTGCCGGTCGACGAGTCGAGTTACGGCTTCGACAACGTGACCGTCGGCGATCTCCCGCCCACGCTGCTCGAGCGCTACATCTCAGCGGCCGAGAAGATCAGCCGGCTTGCGGTCGGCAGCGCGGGCCGATCGCCGGGCGGCGACACGGTCAGGATCGCGCCAGACCTCACGCAGGAAGAACACCTCGAGGGGCTGCCCATCGGCACGCGCGGCGGTGTGGCTGTGCCGTACACGTTCCCGCAGGACGGGGAGTACGAAATACAGGTCAGACTGAGACGGGACCGCGACGAGAAGGTCGAGGGTCTGAGCGAGGCGCACGATCTCGACGTGCTCCTGGATCGCGCGCGCGTCCAGGTGCTCACCGTGAAGCCCATTCCGCCTGCGGCGCCCAATCAGACACCCAATCAGACGCCCACTCAGACACCGCGAGCAGCCCGACGCGCACCTCAACGTCCGCGTTCCCGTGACCGCGGGACCGCACGTCCTCGGCGTCACGTTCATCAAGAAACCGTCTGATCTGATCGAGACGCCGCGGCAGCCGTACCAGGCACACTTCAATTCCTACCGCCACCCGAGGATCCAGCCGGCGATCTATTCCGTGTCCATCCTCGGCCCGTTCGATGCGAAGGGGCCCGGCGACACGCCAAGCCGCCGGCGGCTTTTCGTTTCGCGTCCCGCAAGCGCGGTCGACGAGGACCGCGCCGCGCGGCAGATTATCGGGACGCTCACGCGGAGGGCCTACCGCCGGCCGGTGACCGAGGCCGATCTCCAGGGGCCGATGGCGCTCTACAAGAGCGGACGTGCAGACGCGGATTTCGACGCGGGTATCGAGATGGCGCTCGCCGGCGTGCTCGTGAGCCCGCAGTTCCTGTTCCGCGTCGAGACGGATCCTGCCGGCCTTCCTGCGAACACGCCGTATCGCATCAGCGACCTTGCGCTCGCCTCGCGCCTGTCGTTCTTCCTGTGGAGCAGCATTCCAGACGACGAGCTGATTGCGGTGGCCGCGTCTGGGAAGCTGCGAGAGGCCGCCGTGCTCGAGAAGCAGGTGCGGCGCATGCTCGCCGACGAACGGTCGCGCGCGCTCGTGACGAACTTCGCGTCGCAGTGGCTGCACCTGCGCAATCTCGACGCGATGACGCCCGACATGCGCCTGTTTCCGGACTTCGACGACAACCTGCGGCAGGCCTTCCGGCGCGAGACCGAGCTGTTCGTGGACAGCGTGCTGCGCGAGGACCGCAGCGTTCTCGATCTGTTGCACGCGAAATACACGTTCGTCAACGAACGGCTGGCGAAGCACTACGGTATCCCGCACGTGTACGGCGACCGTTTCAGGCGCGTCGCGCTGCCCGACGACAGCTGGCGCGGCGGATTGCTGCGGCAGGGCAGCATCCTGACCGTCACGTCGTACGCGACCCGGACGTCGCCGGTGATTCGCGGCAAGTGGGTGCTCGACAACCTGCTCGGCGTGCCTCCGCCGCCACCGCTGCCCAACGTGCCGGCGCTCAAGGACAACACCGTGGACGGCAGTCTGTCCGGCCGGAAGCGGCTCGCGGAGCATCGGGCCAACGCGACCTGCGCGGGGTGTCACAACGTGATCGATCCGGTCGGCTTGTCGCTCGAACGGTTCGACGCCGTCGGACGCCGGCGAATGATCGAAGACGAGCGCGCCGATCGACGCCACCGGCGGACTGCCCGACGGCATCGAGTTCTCGGACGTGGACGGGCTCGAGTCCGCGCTGCTCCGACGGCCGGAGATCTTCGTCAGCACGCTGTCCGAGAAGCTCCTCACCTACGCGCTGGGACGAGGCGTCGAACACTACGACGCCCCTGCCATCCGCGCGATCGTCCGCGACGCGCGGCCCGCGAACTACCGCATGTCGTCGGTCATCCTCGGGATCGTCAACAGCAAGCCGTTTCAGATGAGGACGCACGCGATGATCATCACGAAGAAGGCCATACCGCGCCGGACGTTCCTCCGGGGGATGGGCGCCACGGTGGCGTTGCCGCTTCTCAACGCGATGGTGCCGTCGATGACGGCGTTCGCCAAGACGGCGGCCAATCCGGTGCGCCGGCTCGGATTCGTGTACATGCCGATGGGATGCGACCTGCCTCGCTGGACGCCGGCGGGTCAGGGCGTCATCACCGAGCTGTCGCCGACGCTGCAGTCGCTGGCGCCGGTGGCGAACCAGCTCACGATCATCAGCAACCTCGAGCTGAAGAACGCGTATCCGGGCACGCACGCGACGTCGAACGCGTCGTTCCTGAGCGCGGCGAAGGCGAAGTGGACGGAGAGCACCGACTATTACCTTGGCACGTCGGTGGACCAGGTGGCGGCGCAGCAGATCGGCAGTCAGACGCTGCTGCCGTCGCTCGAGCTGTCGATGGACCTGCTCCAGACGGTGGGGCAGTGCGACAACGGCTACGCGTGCGTCTATCAGAACAACCTGTCGTGGTCGTCGCCGACGACCCCGCTGCCGTCGGAGGCGCACCCGCGCCTCGTGTTCGAGCGTCTGTTCGGCGAGGGCGGCAGCGCCGCCGATCGGCAGCGCGAGCTGCGGCGCCGAGCCAGCCTGCTCGACTCGGTGAAGGACGACATCACGCGGCTGCAGCGGACGCTCGGGCCGGAGGATCGCACGAGGGTGAGTCAGTATCTCGACACCGTGCGCGAGGTCGAGCGACGCATTCAGAAGGCCGAGCAGCAGACGGCGGACGCGCCGATGCCGGACCTCGATCGGCCGGCCGGCGTGCCGGCGGCGTACGCCGATCACGCGCGGCTGATGTTCGACCTGCAGGTGCTGGCGATGCAGGGCGACGTCACGCGCATCATGACGTTCCAGCTCGCGCGCGAGACGAGCAACCGCACCTACAACGAGATCGGCGTTCCCGATCCGCACCACCCGCTCACGCATCACGGGAACGATCCGGCCAAGGTCGCGCGGATGGCGAAGATCAACGCGTTCCACGTGTCGCTCTTCGCCTATTACCTCGAGAAGCTGCAAGTCGACGCCGGAAGGCGACGGATCGCTGCTCGACCACTCGCTCATCCTGTACGGCAGCGGCATGGGCGATCCGAACATCCACAACCACGTGGACCTGCCGATTCTCGTGGCCGGCAGCGGCGCCGGATCGCCGAACGGCGCGCGCCACCTCAAGTACGCGCAGCCGACGCCGCTGGCGAATCTGCACCTGACGCTCCTCGACCGCGTCGGCGTGCGACTCGACGCGTTTGCGGACAGCCAGGGCAAAGTGGACGAGCTGCTGTCGATTTGAGAGCTGTCATGAACGGTCGCACTGACTCGCTGGAGCAGTCGCCTGACCGGCGCCGCCGGCTTCGGCGGTCGCGCCATCGACACGGAACTAAAGTTCCGCGCGATGCTGCGTGTGCTCTGCATGATCGTCGTGCTGCTGTGCGCGACCACCGCGCGCGCGGCGGACTCGCCGATCGCCAACGCGGCCGAGAAGGCGGACTGGGCCAGGGTCCGGCAACTCGTGAAACAGCGTGTCGACGTCAACGCGCCGCAGGTCGACGGGATGACCGCCCTGCACTGGGCGGCGTATCACGACGAGCGGCAGATCGTGGATCTGCTGATCGGCGCCGGCGCCAATGCCGCAGGCCGCAAGCCGCTACGGCGTGACGCCGCTGTCGCTGGCGTGCACGAACGGCAGCGGTGCGATCGTCGATCGTCTGCTCGAGGCCAGGGCCGATCCGAACGGCAGCCTGCCCGGAGGTGAGACGCCGCTCATGACGGCCGCGCGGACCGGCAGCCTGACCGTCGTGCAGTCGCTCGTGGCCCGCGGCGCCAACGTGAACAGCAAGGACGACCGTCGTGGTCAAACGGCCCTGATGTGGGCCGCCGCGGAAGGCCACGCGGACGTCGTGCAGGCGCTCGTCGGCGCCGGTGCTGACCTTGGCGCCCGCGTGCCGTCCGGTTTGTCGCCGCTCTTGTTTGCCGTACGCGAAGGGCGCTTCGATGCCGTTCGCGTTCTTCTGAAGGCCGGCGCGGATGTCAACGAGCAGGTGCCGGCCGAAGCCGGACCCGGCGTGCGCCGGCGAGGCTACGGCGGCGGGCTGCCGCCGGCCGGCGCGACGCCGCTGTTCCTGGCGGTGAAGAACGCGCACTTCGAGCTGGCGGCGGCGCTCCTCGATGCGGGCGCCAATCCCAACGCCGACGCGCCCGGATACACCGTGCTGCACGTGATCACTGCCGTTCGGAAACCGGGCATCGGCGACAACGATCCCGCGCCCGAGGGTTCGGGCCGCATGACGAGCCTCGAGCTCGTGAAGAAGCTCGTCGCGCACGGCGCGAACGTGAACGCGAAGATGACGAAGCGGCCGGACCTGAACAACACCCGCGCGAACGAGCTTGGAGCGACGCCGTTCTTTCTGGCCGCGCTCACCGCCGATGCGGAACTGATGAGGACGCTCGTGACGCTCGGCGCCGATCCCACGATCACGAACGCGGAGAACAGCACGCCGCTGATGGTCGCCGCCGGCCTCGCGACCAGGTCGCCCGGAGAAGACGCGGGGACGGAGAGCGAGGTGCTCGAAGCGCTGCAGGTCCTGCTCGATCTTGGTGCGGACATCGACGCCGTGGACGTGAACGGCGAGACGGCCATGCACGGCGCCGCCTACAAGAACCTGCCGAAGGCCGTGAAGTTCCTCGCGGCGAAGGGCGCGAAGATCGAGGTCTGGAACAGGCCCGACAAGTTCGAGTGGACGCCGCTCGCGATTGCCGTCGGCTACCGCTTCGGGAACTTCAAGCCGTCGCCAGACACCGAAGCGGCCATCCGCGAGGTGATGCTTGCCGCCGGCGTCACGCCGCCGGACATCGTCATCGCGAAGACCCAGCAGATTTGATCAGGAACCGCCGGAACACTTTGACGAGTCTACTCGCACTTCTCTCTAAAATGCCACGTGGAACGATCCTCTCGACGGTGGTTCCTGAAAGGCACGCTCGCGGCGCCTTTCGTCCCGGCGCACGCCGTCGCCCGTCTCGCCGCGGCCCCGAGAGCGCCGCAATCCTCCGCCGACTTCCCGAAGATCGACGTCCACACGCACATCTCGACCGACGCGGCTTACCTCCGGGAGGTGATGGACGAGCTGAGACTGAAGATGTTCACCGTCTGCAACGAAGGGCTGAAGGTCGAGCGGCTGAAGATGCAGATCCAGGCGGCCGCCGAGATCGCGAAGGCGCACCCGCGATACTACGCGTGGTGCACGACGTTCGGCTTCGATGGCATGCACGAGCCGGGCTGGGCGGCGCGCGTGACGAACGAGCTCGCGGGCGATTTCCATCGCGGGGCGCTTGCCGTGAAGGTCTGGAAAGAGATCGGCATGCAGGTGAAGGATCCGGCCGGTCGCTTCGTCCAGATCGACGATCCGATCTTCGATCCAATCCTTGACGCCATCGCGCGCGCGAACAAGACGCTTCTGGCGCATATCGGTGATCCCGTCCGAAACTGGCTCACGACCGACGCCGAGGGCCGCTACTCGGCGTGGTACACCGAAGGCGCCACGGAAGTGCGGAACCGCGTCGGCGCGTTCCGCGGCGAGGTGCCCTACAACGACCTGATTCGCGCGCGGGATCGGATGCTCGCGAGACACCCGACGTTGCGTGTGATTGGATGTCACCTCGGCAGCATGGAGCACGATGTCGACGAGGTCGCCAGGCGTCTGGACCGGTTCCCGCACTTCGCGGTCGAGACGTCGTCCGCCCTCAACTACCTGATGGGCCAGTCGCGCGAGAAAGTGCGCGCGTTCTTCACGCGCTACCAGGATCGCATTCTCTACGCCGCCGACATTTCCGGCGGCCTGATTCCCACCCGGTACCTGATCGACATGTCGCGAATCAACGACCGCTGGACCCCGGCAGAGATCGCGAACGAGAAGCAGACCTTGCTGCAACGCTACCGCAGCGACATCGCGTACTACGCGACGGATCAGGACATCGCGCGGCCCAACTACACGGTCAGAGGGCTTGCGCTGCCCGAGCCGATTCTACGCAAGGTGTTCTATGAGAACGCGGTGCGCTGGATTCCGGGATCGCCGATGTTCCGCCCACCTGATGGCCGCTCGTCGCGCTCCAGAGTCGCCTTTCTGCAGGGAACCGCGGGACAATAGTCTTCGGACACACCATGCCGCTCGTCTCACGCGCTGCGGCGACGCGCCCGCCGGGGCCGCGCGGCGTCCCGCTGCTCGGAATGCTGCCGGCCGTCAGACGCAATCCGACCGGCGTCTTCGTCGACGCGGCGCGCCGTTACGGCGACGTCGTCTACTTCAAGATCGGCCCGCGCCGCGGCTTCCTCATCACCAATCCGGCGCGACATCCGCCACGTCCTGCAGGACAACGCGCGCAACTATCACAAGAGTCCGCTCTACGAGAAGTTGAGGATGTCGATCGGCAACGGCCTGCTCACGAGCGAGGACGACTTCTGGCTGCGCCAGCGGCGCATCGCACAGCCGGCCTTCCACCGCCAGCGCATCGCCGCGCTCGCCGGTGTCATGGCCGACGCCGCGCGGGATACCGCCGGCGACTGGGACGCGCTTGCCGCGCGTGGCGGCCCGGTGGACATCGCCGAGGAGATGATGCGCCTGACGCGCACCGTCGTCGTCCGCGCACTCCTCGGCGCCGACCTCGGTCCGTTCGCCTCGCAGGTCGATCCCGCCTGGACGATCATCAACGAGTACATCGGCGAGAGCTTCTGGTCGCTCGGGCTCGCCGACCGGCTGCCGACGCGCGAAGTATCGCCGGTTCCAGGCGGCGCGCGCCGTGCTCGCGCAGTGCCGTCGATCACGTCATCAACGAGCGTCGCGCGCATCGCGTGCCGAGAGCGCCGATCTGCTCTCGCTGCTGATGTCCGCGCGCGACGAGGAGACCGGCGAGGCGATGACCGACGAGCAGCTGCGCGTCGAGGTGACGACATTCCTGCTCGCGGGTCAGGAGACGACGTCGCTGGCACTGACGTGGACGTGGTACCTGCTCGTCGCAGCATCCCGACGCGCCGACGGCGCCTCGAGGACGAGATCGACACGGTGCTCGGCGGACGCCCGCCCGAGTACGCGCGATCTGGCGAACCTGCCGTACACGCGCATGGTGATCGACGAGGCGCTGCGCCTGTATCCACCGGCGTGGGGCTTCTCGCGCCAGGCGCTGCACGACGACGAGCTGGGCGGATTCCGCCTGCCGCGCGGCTGGCTCGCCTTCGTGATTCCGTTCGTCCTGCACCGGCTGCCGGCGTTCTGGGACGGCCCGACGCGTTCGATCCCGAGCGGTTCCTGCCGGAACGGAGCGCCGAACCGGCCGAAGTTCGCCTACATGCCGTTCGGCGCCGGCCCGCGCCAGTGCATCGGCAACCACTTTGCGCTGATTGAGGCCCAACTCATCGTCGCCACGCTGGCGCAGCGGTACCGCTTGCAGCTCGTGCCCGGCCACGAGGTCGAGCCGTGGCCGCTCATCACGCTCCGGCCGCGATTCGGGATGCAGATGACGATCGAACGGCGGACGGCGTCCGGAGCAGTCGCTCGAACTCGCTGAGCGCGCTTCTCGATGGTCACTTGCCGAGTGTCAATGTCGAGCGTGAACTGACCGAAGCGAATTGTCATCCACCGTTAAGCTGGCACGGGGGCTCCATGGCGAAATCCGCGAACGACCGCTGTATCGACTACATCGAAATGAACGTGGCCGACGTCGAACGCTCGAAGGCGTTCTATGGGAAGGCGTTCGGATGGACGTTCAAGGACTACGGCCCGAGCTACTGTGAGTTCGCCGACGGCCGGCTGACCGGTGGTTTCACGACGCAGGGCAAGCCGGCACCCGGCGGGCCGCTGGTCGTTCTTTACGCGGACGATCTCGTCGGGCGCGGTGCGTGCTGTCGAAGCCGCAGGCGGCCGAATCGCGAAACCGATCTTCGACTTTCCAGGCGGGCAGCGCTTTCACTTCCTCGATCCGGACGGCTACGAGCTGGCGGTGTGGACGAGGGCATAGCGGGACGAAAAAGTGGCCGGGTGACTTTTACGTTTTTCGTAAAAGTCACCCGGCCACTTTTTACGCGGGCGCGGGCACGTCAGTCGCGCCGGGCTGAGCGGTATCGCGGCGCATCGACTGGCGCTTCCAGTAGGTGAGCGATCGCCAGAGCCACTCGGCGGGACCGAAGCGATAACGCGCGAGCCAGAGTGGGCTGAGAATCAGCTGCGCAGCCCAGATCGCGGCCACGAAATACAGCTGCTCGGCGTAGTCGAGCCGGCCGGCGAGGCCGAGGCCCCATCCCAGGAACACGATCGACGTCACGATGCTCTGCAGCAGGTAGTTCGAGAGCGCCATCTGGCCGACTGCGGCCAGCCGGCGGCGCAGGCCGCGAACGACGTCATGCTTCACTGCGAGGATGAGCAACGCGGCGTAGCCGACCGATGCGAACACCGCGCCCGTGTAGTTCCACAGATCCAGCACGATGCGTTCGGGCATGGCGTACCTTGCGCGATCGAGCTCCATCGCGCCGTGCCATGACACCGCGAGCCCGACCGGCAGACAGACGGATGCGGTGATCACGTAGGTCGACGCCGGCCGCCGTCCGTCGAGGAAACCCCACTTGTACAGCGACATGCCGAGCAGCATCATCCCGCTGCAGCGCCACAGGAAGAACGTCGCGAAGATGAACGTTTGAAAGATCAAGTACAAACGGGGCGCGGTGGAGGACGACGTCGGCGTAGGAGCCGAGCATCGCGGCGAGCTGCTCCTGTGTCTGCGCCTGGCTCGGCATCATCATCGACAGTTCCTCGGTGCGCTCCTCGGCGCTCATCGAGGCCCATCCGAACCAGTGTCCGACCGTCATCGCGGCACCCACGAGCAGCACGACACACGACATCGCCAGCAGCGTGCCCGCGGAGAAGCGCCGCACCCACCACAGAATCAGGATGCCGCACAAGGCGTATGGGACGAGAATGTCGCCGTTCCATATCAGGTAGGCGTGAACGAGGCCAATCAGGAGCAGCCAGAACATGCGTCTGAACCACAAGCTCCGCACGACCCGGTCCGACGTCCCGGACTTGGCGGCATACAGCAGCACGCTCACGCCGAAGAGCATGGAAAACAGCCCCATCATCTTCAGGTCGAAGAACGTGCTCGAGAAGAGGTACGCAACGCGGTGGGCTCCGGTGTACTCGAACATCGCCAGCGGGTACAGGTACGCGCCGAACGGACCGGCCATGATGCGGATGTTCATGGCGAGAATGCCGAGAAGGGCAAACCCGCGGAGCACGTCCAGCGTTTCCAGCCGATGGCTGGAGGAAACCGGGGCGGCCTGGAGCATGCGGGGAGCCTACACCCAAAATACTAGGATTGACGACATGAGACCTGCCTCGCTGCTCTGTGCCGCCGCGCTCGCCATCACAGCCCTTTCGGGTTGCAGCGACCCCGAAGCGGAACGGGCCGCCAATGCCGTAGCCGAGGCGGCGAACGCCGCCGAGGCGAAGGCGCGCGAAGCGGCGGCCGCCAAACGTGACGCCGAACGTCTCGCCGACCTCTGGACCTACAGCGATACTCCCGCAGGCAAGGGGCGCCAGTTGTCTGCGTACCTCTTTTCCGCAGAACCTGTCGACACGGATGGGCAGGGCGCAAAGCGCGTCCAGCTGGTGTTCCGCGATCACCCGTCGTGGGGCCGGAGCAGTTATCTCGTGCTGCAGGGCGGCGATTTCAACTGCTACAGCGGCTGCACCGTTCAGGTGACCGTTGACGATGCCCCGCCGAAACCCATGGCCGGGCGTCGTCCGAAGACCGACGAAGCGATCGCGATGTTCATCAACGACGAAGCCGCGCTGTGGCGCATGACTGCCGGCGCGAAGCGAATCAGCATCGAGTTTCCGGTGAGAGCGGGCGGGTCGCGCACCGCCGCGTTCGAGGTCTCAGGCCTGGATCGGTCGAAAATGCCAGGATGGGATCGCCAGTGAGTTGAGCATGACGATCACAGGCGAGCGTCAGCGAGCCCGCGCCCCTCGACGAGGCTCGGGGCGTCGGGGGTTCGCGGGGGCGGAGCCCCCGAACATGAGAAGGCTGAGCATGACGATCACAGGCGAGCGTCAGCGAGCCCGCGCGAACGGAGCGGGGCGCCGGGGTCCCCGCGAGAGAGCGCGTCGGGGGGTTCGCGGGGGCGGAGCCCCCCGAACATGAGACTCGACCAGCAGCGCGCGCTCGAGGAGCTCGACTTCCGGCTGCGCATCGTCCTGCCCGAGGAATATCAGGACGCCTACGAAGAGATGCAGCCGACGCCGATGCGATCGGCCGGGCTGAAATACGCCGGCGATGGCACGGTCGCGTGGAACGAGATCTGGGGGAGCTTCTGCGATCTGGCGATGGCGGGAGGGCCGCCGCACAAGGGCACGCTGCTCGAGCCCGGCACGCCCGCCGAGATCACCGCACGTCCCGATCGGTATGAAGACGTCGTGGACGAGATCTGCCGCGGCATCACGATGGTGACCGAACTGCCCGCACGCGAGTCGCCGACACCGGGTTGGATCCGCGCCACCTGCCTCAGCGAACCCATGGCCGGGTGGCTGTACGCGCGATCTCGACCGAGAATGTCGCCGTGCGCGCCGATGGAATGGCGCTGGAGCTGCCGGCCGCGCCGGCATTTCGACTCGACAAGGAAATCAAGAACGTCATCACCGTCATCGCGAAGACGTGTCACTACTGGACGGGCCACATGCCGCGCGGGCAGCGACTCGCCGTCGAGAAGCTGTTCGCGGAGCTCGACGCGAGGTCGCCGCTCGTGCCGCCGGCGTATTCACAGGATGGCGTCAGGCCAGCCGCCGACAGGCTACTGTATGCCGGCATCGCGCAGCGGATTCAGCGCGATACCGGGCTGCGCTCGTCGCCGCATCACTACGCCGGCTGGTTGGGCCTGGAGTGCGGGGATGTCCAGACCGCGGTCTGGATGATGCGCGCGCTCGTCGTGTCGAACGTGCTGTCGCGACGAGAAGGTGTCGTGCTCTTCGTGCCGGTGAACCCGGCGATCGATCCGAACGGCGCGCGGGTGGCTGAGGCGGTCGTGCGGATTTATCGGCTCAGGGCGGGACGAACCTAGTTCAGAGTTCAGTTGTTCGGAGTTCGACGTTCAGAGTTCAGAGTTAGTTCAGGGTTCCGGGGTTCGAGAGTTCTGTAACCACTCATGAGCCCATTCGTAGTCCCACTACGACAGGACGGAAGTCATGCCCAACTCGTATGACGCGATTGTGATTGGCGCGCGGTGCGCTGGCGCTCCCACGGCCATGCTCCTGGCCCGCAAGGGTCACAAGCTGCTTCTGGTCGATCGGGCGACGTTTCCAAGCGATACGGTGTCGACGCCACCTTGTCCATCCCGACCGGCGTGTCGGCGCTGACACGCTGGGGACTGCTCGATGGGCTCCTCGGCACCGGATGCCCGGCCATTCACACGTACGCGTTCGACATGGGCCCGTTCGTGATCGCAGGGAGCCCGGGCGATGGTAAGGAGTACAGCGCCGTCGCCTACGCACCCCGGCGCACGGTGATCGACAAGCTGCTCGTGGACGCCGCGTCGGACTCCGGCGTCGAGGTTCGCGAGGGTTTCGTCGTCGACGATATCCTCATTGAAGATAGTCAGGTCACCGGCATCCGCGGGCATGGCAAGCATGGCGCGCCGGTGACCGAGCGCGCGCGCGTCGTGATCGGCGCCGACGGCACCCACTCGGTCGTCTCCGCAGCCGTGTCCGCGGAGCGGTACAACGAGCGGGCGCCGCTTCAGGCCGGCTACTACAGCTACTGGAGCGGGTTGCCGATGAACGGCCGGCTGGAGGCGTTCGACCGCCCGCATCGCGGGATCGCGGCTTGGCCCACCAACGAGAACCTCACGCTCGTCATCGCTTGCTGGCCGATCGCCGAGTTCGAGACGAACAAGAAAGACATCGAGACGCACGTGATGGACACGATCGGCACAACCGGTGAGTTTGCGAACCGCGTTCGTGCAGCAAAACGCGAAGGGCGCTTCACCGGCACGGCGGTGCCGAACTATTTCTGCAAGCCGTTCGGTCCCGGCTGGGCGCTCGTCGGCGACGCCGGCTACAACAGGGACTTCATCACCGCGCACGGCATGTCGGACGCCTTTCTGGGCGCTGAGCAGTGCGCCACGGCGATCGACGACTGGTTGTCGAGCCGTGCGACGTTCAACGCCGCCATGGCGCAGTACCAGAGTGCGCGGGACGAGCGCGCGCTGCCGCGCTTCGAATTCACGTGCCAGTTCGCGGCGCTCGCGCCCCCGCCGCCGGAGTTGCAGCAGCTCCTGATGGCCTGTCACGGGAACCAGGAGGCGATGGACGGCTTCGCGCGAACCTTCGCCGGCGTCATCTCGCCCTCGGACTTCTTCTCCCCGGAGAACGTCGGACGGATCTTCGCCGCGGCACACTCAACGAGGTCGTCGGCAGAAAATAGACCTCCCGGCCACTTTTTCGCCGTCCTTGGCGTGATTTTCGCAATGTCACGCGACATGGCGAAAAAAAGCACACACCGGAGTCGCGGGGAGCGGGTCAGGCGCGATGGGTTGACGAAAGAAGGCGTGAGGAAGGCCGACGCCAGGAACAGGCCTCCGAAAAAGGAGAAGCGAAACAA
Source organism: Miltoncostaeaceae bacterium (assembly GCA_963834875.1). Classification (GTDB taxonomy): domain Bacteria; phylum Actinomycetota; class Thermoleophilia; order Miltoncostaeales; family Miltoncostaeaceae; genus DATAGF01. Next base: position 21,594 of record CAWIDG010000033.1, on the reverse strand, counting down.
GATTCACGTGAGCCTGTTCGTGGACGGTGAAGACGTCACGCTGATCGACGAGTTCAACACGCCCGCCGAGGCCATTGCGGCGTGCCGCGAGTTCCTCGACAAGCACGCCCCGCAGCCGTCCTGACTCGGCACCACGACCCAATAAAGGAGACCTACCATGTTCGGAGTACTCGGCTGGATTTTCTTCGGGTCGATCGTCGGCGCGCTGGCCAAACTCGTGATGCCTGGCCGCGATCCCGGTGGCATCATCGTCACCATCCTGCTCGGCATTGTCGGGGCGGTCGCCGGCGGCTTCATCGGACGCGCGCTTGGGTTTTATGGTCCGGATCAAGCGGCCGGCTTTCTGATGTCGTTTCTCGGCGCGGTCATCCTGCTGGCGATCTACCGCGCGATCGCAGGAGGCCGGGCGACATAACGAATCGCCTCCGGATTCACCCAGCCGGCCTGGGTGGATCTCGGAGCTGGTCGCGAAAAACCGCGTCAACACGTCGCGCGGCAGCGCGACTTTCGCTGCATGCCGCTCGGCGGCCTGCTCGATGCCGCTGGACCTGAGTCCCCGGCATCCTCATGGCTCGATCCTGCTCCGGCTCATGCCGACGGCGACGAGAAGCCACGCGACGGTGAGACAGGCGAAACCGACGAACGTGGGGACCAGAGCCTCGGATCCGCCGGCGGCGATGCGGTGGTAGATATCGGCGAACGGTTCTGACGAGACTGCAATGCCGCGCAGTACGTGGAGGAAGCCAACGACCCCTCCCGTCAGCGCCGCGAACAGTCCGGCCAGTGACAGAGGCCGCATGAGCGCGAGCCGGCGCTCGGTGGGGCGGGCGACGTAGGCGACGGCCATCACGAGCGGCACGAAGTCGATGGCCAGGGTGAGCAGTGCGAGAATACCGGCTTGCCGCAGCAGTTCCAGAAGAATCCATGGACCCTCCTTTGGGCCGGTACGCTGATCAACAACGCACGCGACCGCCGTTCGTGACGGCTGTCACGTTTCTGCCGCTCACGCGTTCTTGACGCTATGGACCGGGAGACCGAGCTCGCGCTCGTCGGCCGTCTCCGCGAGGGAGACGAAGCCGCGTTCGACGCCATTCACGAAGCGTTCAACGGCCGGCTGTTCACGTTTCTCGTTCGTCTCTCGCGACGGCGCGACGTGGCTGAAGATCTGCTGGAAGAAACGTGGCTGCGTCTGGTGAAGCACGCGCCTCGGCTGAGACAAGACACGCGGATCGCGGCGTGGCTCTTCACGGTTGCGCGGCATTTGCACGTGAGCTACGTGCGGTCGCGAGTGCTCGAGGACTCCGCGTCGGTGAGCCTGATGGCGCTGTGGCCGTTCAGCCCGTTCACGATCGAACACTCGTCTCCGTTCGAGGCCGCCGCTGCGAGCGAACTCCATCGCCGGATCGAGCGCGCTCTGGCATCACTGCCGGCGGCGTCGCGAGAGGTCCTGCTGCTCGTCGCGGTGGGTGGAGTGGATCACGCGGATGCCGCCGACGTCTGCGGGATCAGTTCGGAGGCGTTGCGCCAGCGGTTGAGCCGGGCGCGCACTCAGCTCGCGCGCGCACTCGACCAGGACCTTCGGGCCGCAGCCGGTGCCCTCAGTGAGGTGACGCCATGACCGATTCGCTGACTCAGTTGCTCGCCGACCTGCCCCGAGCCGAGCCCGATCCGGGTCGATCCTGCTCGCGTGCGATCGCGCTGTCACGTCGCGCTCGCGCGGCAGCGGCGCCGGTCGGTCGGGCGTCCGCCGGCTCGTCGTCTGTGGGAGCCTCTGGTCACCGGCCTCGGCGGCATCTATCTCGCCGAGATCATCCGTCAGGCGCTGGCGCTGTGGCGGGGATGAGCGTTGACTCGGATGGTTCGCTCGTGTCACGACACCTGCGACACCGTACGTCAATTCAAGACCTGACCCCGTCTCTACCGCGCCGGGCCGAACTGCGGCGGATAGGCATGGTCGAGCAGCGTCCACATGAAGTCCGCGTTCATGCGCGCGCGGTTGTGGCAGTTCATGCAGCCGAGCTGCACCGCTCCTCTGATCGAACGTCTCCATCGTCACGTTCGCGAACGCCGAGAACGCGTCAGTGCCCGGGAAACGTGTTGGGCACGCTGCCGTCGATGGGTCGGCGGAACGGGCGTCGCCTGATTGCCGTCCATCCGCGGCCACTGCGTCAGGATGAGCCGGTAGTACTGCCACGGCGTTCCGGCGAGCAGGCGTTGATAGGCGAAGTTCGTCAGCTCGGTCGACGTCAGCAGCGGCGCCGTGGCGTGCGCGCACGACGTTGAACGGCTTCACCGGCTCCGGCGCGAGCGGCACGAGCGACAGCGGATTCGTTTCGGGCATCGGCGTCGCGCGTGCCGTCGTTGAGCACATACGAGCCCGGCGAATCCGGCCACGCCGGCGGCACGGTGTCGCGCTGCTCGAACGACGACCAGATCCACTGCGGGCCGGCTCGGCGTCTTCTGCGCGATGTGCACGCCGACCAACCCCATCGTCGCCGTCCGCACCCGTCGCCGGTCGCGCGCTTCACGACGACCGTGCGCGTGTAGAACCGCTGAACGAGCGGCGCGGGAAGCCCGTGACATCGACCCACGCGCGTCTTCACGGCGATCGATCCCATCGGGAAGTCGATCACGGGCGAGTCGGGCCGCGGACGCGGGACTTCGGGCAGCGCGCTCCGCACATAGAAGCGATTGCCGACGATGTGATCGAACTGCGACTGGTTGAAGAGTGTCAGCGTGCGCACGTAGCGCCCGTTCTGCGCCACGAGCGGCGGATCGAGCACGCCGACTGCCAGCCTGTCCGATGTCGTCGATGCCTGACGTCGATCCGATGGTCAGGTCGCCGAACGCCGGCTGACACGCCGCACGGGTTGTGGGCGGCGGCGTCGTATGTGTCGAACGACGGCTCCGGCGCCGATGCCGTCGCCGTGAAAGACCTCCCACATCGATTTGTAGGTCTCGAACACCCTCGCCCCGGGTGGCCGAGACGTCCGCTGCTTGCGCGGCCACGCCACGGCTCCCGGCTCGGCCGGCCAGACGAGCGCGACGAATGCCCGCCAGGAGTAATCGTCGAAATACTCCATGGGTGTCGCGTGAACCCATCGGGAATACAGACATCGGCCGGAGCGCGACGAAATGAGATGACTGGGCTGGCGTCGGGCAGGCCGGCGAACTGCCGGGGCCGGCCCAGGCGACGCGAACGTCGCGAGCGTGGCAAGTCCGCGCCGCGACTGCAATCACCCCCGGGCGTGCGGCGGCACATCCCGGGATTATAATTAGAGCTTCGACTGAGAAGGTCGAAGGAGCGAGTTCCTCAGGTGCGTCAGCAACCTGACAGGAGTCGCGCATGACTGCGTTCTCGCGACGTGAGTTCGGACGAGTCGTTATCGCCGGCGCACCCGCTTGCCGCCGTCGCAGGCTCCGCGAAGACGTTCGCCGCGGGCTCCGGTCGAGCTCGGCGTGAGCACGCTCAGCTTCCGCGATCTTCCGCGCGTCGACGGTCGCGATAACGTCGACGACGTGATTCGCGCGCTGAAGGCGGTTGGCGCGACGCGCGTCGGAGCTGTCGTTGGCCAACGTCGAGCCGGCGCCGCCGAACACCGCGCCCGTTCGTCGGCGGCACGCCAGCCTATCCGGCACCATCACGTTCACACCGGAGCAGGTGGCGCGCATCAAGGCATACGCGCGGCACGTCGTGCGCGAATGGCGCGCTCGAACGGAGCCTCGCTATTTCCACGAGACGCGCGACAAGTTCGCGGCCGCGAGCCTCACGCGTGATCGCGTGCTCGCTGTCCTACGACGACTCGTTTACCGACGAAGAGATCGAAGCGACGTTCCGGCAGGTGAAGGCGCTCGGCGTGGCGACGATCAGCTCGCCGATGTCGATGGCCACTGCGCGCCGCATCGTGCCGTTCGCCGAGCGGCACGGCGTCACGGTCGCGATCCACAACCAGGCGGACGGCAACCAGGCCGGCGCGATCGCGACACCGGCAGTTATCCGCGGCGCTCGCGCTCTCGCCGCCTTCAGGCTGAAGCTCGACGTCGGCAACCGTCACCGCGTCCAACGGCGATCCGGTGGCCGAGCTTGCGCACGTCACCAGTCGCGCGTCGCGCACGTGCTCGTCCGAGGATCGCCTGCGGAACGGCGGCAACAGCCAGCCACTTCGGCGAAGGCGACACGCCGATTTCGGCGGCTCGTCAAGCGGCTGAAAACGTCCCAGCTCCAGATTCCCGCGCTGGTCGAGTACGACTACATCGGTCTGCACCCGTCCGTCGACGAGGTCACCGCGTCGCTCCGATACGTCACGAAGGCGATTGAGTGATTGAAGTGATTCACCAGTAGTCTGAACCAGACAGCGGAGTGGCGCCGCCGGTGCTTCCGCCTTCGCTGAAGCTACTTGGTCAGTCGGTCCCTCCATTCGAGTGAGACATCTCTGATCGCCGACGCTGCAGAAACTCTCGTTCTGCCGCGTTCTCCACGCGGTCAACGGCGGCGTCATACGCGGCAGCCGCTTCTGGATCCCGCCCGAGTCGTCGCAACAGATCCGCGCGAATGGCGTGAAAGAGATGTGACTGGGTCGAGATCGAGGCGATCGACGAGGCGAGCGCCGCGGCCGGTCCCTCCACTTCGGCGATGGCGACCGCGCGATTGAGCGCGACCACCGGATTCGGCGCGATCGACAGGAGCTGATCGTAGAGCTGCGAGGATCTGCCGCCAGTCGGTGGCGTCGGCCGTGGGGGCGTCGCTGTGGACGGCGTTGATCGCGGCCTGAATCTGATACGGGCCCGGCCGGTTCCATCGGAGGCACTGGCGCACGAGCGCCTGTCCTTCGGCGATGAGCGCTCGCGTTCCACGGCGGCGATCCTGGTCGGCCAGCAGGACCATGAGCCCGCCGCGGCTCGATCGCGCGCCGCGCGGCGCGATCGATCAACAGCATGAGCGCGAGAAGGCCAATCGCCTCGGGCTCGTCCGGCAGCAGCGCGGCGAGCAGACCGGCCGAGCCGGATCGCTTCGGCGCAGAGATCGTCGCGGACCAGACGATCGCCCGAGCGTCGCCGTGTAGCCCTCGTTGAAGATGAGGTAGATGACCGCGAGCACGGCGCTGCAGGCGTTCGGGCAGGTCGGCCTCCGCCGGCACCCGATACGGAATCTTCGCGTCGCGGATCTTGCCTTTCGCCCTCACCAGCCGCTGCGCCATCGTCGCGTCGGGACCAGGAACGCGCGCGCGATCTCCTCGGTCGTGAGCCCGCCGAGCAGCCGCAGCGTCAGCGCCACCTGGGCCGCCGGCGCCAGCGCCGGATGACAGCACGTGAAGATGAGGCGCAGTCGATCGTCGGTCACGGTATCCTCCTCCGGCGGCTCCGATGGCGGCGTGGAGCAGCACGGCCTGCGCGTGGCGATCGTGCGCGCGCGGCCTCGCGGCGGAATCGATCGATCGCGCGATTGCGCGCGGTCGTGATGATCCAGCCGGCCGGGCTCGGCGGCAGGCCGGCCGACGGCCAGCGCTCGACGGCGGCGCGAAGGCGTCCTGCACGGCCTCCTCCGCGGTCGCGATGTCGCCGAAGACGCGGACCAGGACGGCCACCGCGCGGCCGTACTCCTCGCGGAACACGCGCTCGATCTCGGCGTTCGCAGATCGGCGTCATGCGGTGCGCGTCGCTCGTCCTGCATCGGGCGCACTTCGATTGGCAGCGGCGTGAGGATTCGCGCCAGCTTGCGTCCCCATTCCAGCGCCGCGTCGAGATCCGGCGCCTTGATGATGGTGAAGCCGCCGACGTGCTCCTTGCCTTCGATGAAGGGGCCGTCGGTCATCAGCACCTTGCCGTCCTGCGCGCGCAGGACGGTGGCGGTGCTCGCCGGATGCAGGCCGCGGCGAAGACCCAGGCGCCGGCCGCCTTCAGCTTCCTCGTGAGCGCGCGGACGTCGCGCATGATTTGTCGAGCACGTCCGGCGGCGGCGTCTGTCCGTCCGGCTGGTAGATGGTGAGCAGATAGTGCGCCATCGACGTTCCTTTCGTGGGATTGTCGCCGGCGCGATGCCGGCGTTCCACCCTCTAAACGAATGGGGACGGCCGGATCGACAATCCGGAGAAAACTGCTCCGAGCACTTTTCTCGCTCGCGCCCTACACTCCAAACTGCCTCAAATGGTGGTCCATGTGGAGGTAGCCCCAGCGCATCCACGCGGCCTCTGAGATCGGGCCGAAGATGGGGTGACGCCGGCCCGCAAAGAATCCTGGACGGGTCGTGACGATCTCGACGAGCGCTTCGAGCGAGGCAACGTCGGCCGCAAAGGCGGTCGGTTTCGTGCCGCCGACCTCCTGATCGACTTCCGGGCGCGTCTGGATGCCGGGTGGCCAGCGGAGCGGCGCGTAGAGTGCAATCCATTTCACGATCGTCCGCTCACGCACGCTCGATTTGTCGCTGACGGGTTTCTGATCGGTGCCCATCAGAAACGCGTCCGTGAGGTGACAGACCATCTGGTGCGCCGACATCCGCCCCCACCGCCGCGTGCTGTCCGGCCGCAGCGTGAGGAGCCGACGAAGCACTTCACCTTTGTCGCGTGGCTGGGAGAGGGTTTTCATTCGCGCTGTACGAGCACACGCGGCTCACTTGCCCAGTAATTTATCTCCGCCCGCATTTCTGAACGCCGCGAGTGCACGCTGACGGCCTGCTTCGGCGTCCGCAAGCAGCGACTGAAACTCAGGGTTCGTCCGCAACGGATCGAACTGCGGGTACATGGCGAGCGCCGGAGACGCGAAGTACCCGCGCGAGACCGCGCGCTCGAGGTTAGCCAAACCCCGCTCGTGTTCCCCCATGTCGCAGAAGAACCGGCCCTCCTGAAAGATCGCCTCGGGATCTTCGGAAATCTTCAGGGTGCTGGTGTGGATGGGACCCTCGAGCATCTCGGGCAACCGCCGATCGAGCCATGCGCCGAGATAGGACGTCCACTGTTCGAACGCGGGAATGTGCGGCCGCGACGACATCTTCTTCAACGCCTCGCGCGCTTCGTTCAGGCGGCCAGCGAAACCGAGCGCAATCACTCTGATCCCGTCGTCGGCCCCCGGCACGACCTCGACGTGAGCCAGCTCGAGGATCTTTTCGACCGCGCCCATCATCAGCAGGGTTTGTCCGAGGCTCGTGTGGATGTTCGGATCGAGGCGGCGCGCCTCGGCGGTCGGCGGCGACCGACTCCTCGTAGAACCCGCAGTAACGCGGCGCGTGGGCAATTCCGGCGAACAGCTCCGCGTCGTTGCCGTGACGGTTCGCCTCGCCGAGCAGCCGCACGATCGCTTGCGCGGCGTGCCCGCATGTCTGACTCGAGGTAGGCGTAGTACTTATGCGCCACGGTGAGCCGCGGATTGAGTTCGAGCGCACGGCGGAAACACTTCCTCCGCGCACTCCTCGCTGTCGTGTGTGCGCCTCGATGAACTTGCCGATGACGCGGTGGCAGCGACCGATCCGCGCCCAGGCCGGCGCAAATCCTCGGATCGAGCTCGAGGCATCGTTCGTACATGGTCGCGCGCCTGCGGCAGTCCTTCATAGGTCCGCGCCATCTCGTTGCGCGGAGGTAGAGCTCATAGCGCGAGCGTTGGCGCGGCGCCTCTGGCGCCGGCGGCGTGGCGCCGCCGCTCGAGGGCAGCGCCAGCGCCTCGACGATTCGGCGCGTGATGTCGTCCTGCAGCCGAAACAGATCGCCGAGCGACGACTGGAACGTATGCGATGCCAGCAGTGTCCCGCCCGGCGCCTCGACGAGCTGCGCGACCACGCGCAACTGGTCGCCCGACCGCAGGATCGTGCCGATCACGACCCGATCGACGTCCGCTTCCGCCGCGAGCGCCTTCAAGTCGGGCGTCTCGCCCTGCGAACTTCGCCGCCTTGGCGCTCGACCGGACGATGAGCGAGCCGATGCCGGAGAGCGACGTCGAGATCGCGTCGGGCAGGCTGAAAGCGAGAAAGTCCGTTTCCGGATCGGGGCGCAGCGACGCGAAACGGCAGCACGACCAGGCGGGTCAGCGCGTGCGCGATCGCGGCCGTGTCGTCACTGTCGGCGCTGCGGGTCGCGCGCAGCTCGTCGGCCATCTCATCGGCCGACTGCGGACGCTCGCCCGGCTGTTTCGCCAGGGCGCGCCGCAGCACGCGATCGACCGCAGCGACCGCCGCCGCGCCGGTCAACGCGGGCGGCTGCTCGTAGACGGTCGCGTGCGCGATCTCGATGACCGTGCGGCCCGTGAACGCCGGCCGTCCCGGCGAGCATCTCGAACAGAATGGCGCCCGCCGCGAACAGATCGGTCCGCGTGTCGAGCGGCTCGCCCAGCACCTGTTCGGGCGACATGTAACGCGGCGTGCCCACGACCGTTCCCGCGCGCGTCAGCTCGGGCGACGTCACGAGCGCGCTGATCGTCGGTTGGTCGCGCAAGACCGAAGTCCAGCAGCTTCACGCCGTGCGGCGTCAGGAACACGTTCGAGGGCTTCAGGTCACGGTGCACGATGCCGCGCGCATGGAGTGCAGACAGCGCGGACAGCATGCCAAGCGCGACCGACACGGCGTCCGAGACCCGCCGCGGGCCCGCCTTCAGCTGTTCGGCCAGCGGCTGGCCTTCCAGGAGCTCCATCGCGATGAAGAGCTCGCCCTGGTCTTCGCCGATCTCGTAGATCTGGCAGATGTTCGGGTGGTTGACGCTCGCCGCCGCTCTCGCCTCGCGCCAGAAGCGCAGTCGCGCCGTCTCGTCCTGCGTGACCGCCGACCATCGTCTTGACCGCGACCGTGCGATGAAGCCGCTCGTCACGCGCGGCGTACACGACGCCCATGCCGCCCTGGCCGAGCTTGCGCGTGATGGCGTAATGACCGAGGCGCGCGGGAATCCCTTCTGCCGTCAGCGGGGAGCCATCGGGCGTGGCGCCCTCCAGGTGCGGAGGCGGCGTGGGTCCCTTCAGCCAGTCGTAAAGCGCGCGCAGCGGACCCTTGGGACTGTTCGTGGTTGGTCGATCGGACACCGGGGTCTAGCTTACAAGAGGGGGTCAGGTCTTGAATTGACGTACGGTGTCGTCTGCGTCACGACACCACCGACACGGTACGTCAATTCAAGACCTGACCCCCTCTTGGGGAGGCTACGCTGGCTTGCGGCGCGTGTCCATTGCGACGACCTGACCGGTCTGCGGACGGACGACCCGAGCGGTCGGCTGATCGCCGACCTTGACGATGCGTCGATGTTCGCGCGCGGTGCGCTCGACCGCCGGTGTGGCGTGGCCGCAGCGCTCGCACACGAAATGCATCACCATCACGCCGTGCAGCTTGCGGCGCTCACGGTACGAGTGGGAGTGCGAGCAGGTGGTCGGAAGCAAGCTCAGAATAGTGTTGAAAATCTTCATAAAGCGCCTCGGATCCGGAACGACCTTCCGGCGACTTCCGTCGCAACTTCCTTGCCGCCGACTCGGCAGCACGCCACGGAGAAGTCGCCCCACGGCACCTGGAAAGTCTCCTATCAGGTAGACTTTATACACCCTGGCAACCGGGCGATGGGACCGTCGTCTGAAGACGCCGTCCCAAAAATTTCAGATCCTCAGGCCCACGATCGACCTTATCTATATGGACGTTCCCAGGCGCGGGCAGGTTTCTTGGTCTCAGTAACCACTGGTGCATGTAGGGGATCCGAGCCTTCATGCGACTCCTCAACGACCGGCTGACAGCGTCCCCGACCGACCTTGCGAACTTCCTCGCCTGCCGGCACAAGACCGCGCTTGACCGCCTGGCGGCCGCGGGGCGGCTGACCAAGCCGCACTTCGTCGATCCGCTCGCCGACATGCTGCGCGAACGCGGCAAAGAGCACGAGCGGCGCTACGTCGACGAGCTTCGCGCGCAGGGGCTGACGGTCGCCGATCTCGGCGGTGTCGAGCGCGACGCGCCGCGCGCACAGACGCTCGAGGCCATGCGCGACGGCGCCGACGTCATCGTCCAGGCCGTGCTCGCCGACGACCAGTGGCTCGGGTACGCGGACGTGCTGCGGCGGGTCAGCGTGCCGCAGTCCGACGTTCGGAACTGTGGTCGTACGAAGCGCAGGACACGAAGCTCTCGCGCGAGACGCGCGGCGGCACCATCCTTCAGCTCTGCGTGTACTCCGATCTCGTCGGCCCGATCCAGCGGCAGCCGCCCGAGCGACTTTCACGTCGTCACGCCGCTCGCCGACCGAGACCGTATCGGGTCGAGCGACTTACGGCGCCTTCTACCGACAGGTCAAGTCGAGGTTCCTTGCCTTCATCGGTGCGACGCCGGTCGACCGATGCCGCCCGAGCCGTATCCCGAGCCTGTGGACCATTGCGCCGTGTGCCGCTGGTCGTCGCGATGCAACGCGCGGCGCCGCAGCGACGATCACCTGTCGTTCGTCGCCGGCCTCGGCCGGACTACATCGCGCGAGTTGGCGGCCACGGCGTCACGACGCTGGCGGCCTGGCCGCGCTGCCGCTCCCGCTCCCGTTCAAGCCGGCGCGGGGCTCGAAGGACACGTTCGAGCGACTGCGCGAGCAGGCGCGACTGCAGGACGCCCAGCGGCAATCCGGCACGCCGACGTTTGAGACGCTCGACCTGTCGACCGCGACTTCGGTCTGACGCAGTTGCCGGAGCCGCGGCCCGGAGACCTGTTTCTCGATCTCGAAGGCGATCCGTTCGGCCGGCCGGTCGCCGGACCTCGTCCCGGCGAAGGCGGCCGCGAGTACCTGTTCGGCCTCGGCCGCGTCGAGCCCGACGGCTCGTTCGATCTACACGGCGCGCTGGGCGTTCAACGATGCGGAGGAACGCGCATGCGTTCGAGGCCGTGATTGCCGACATCATCGCCGGCGCTCGGAAGCGATCCGTCGATCCACGTCTACCACTACGCGCCGTACGAGCCGGCCGCGTTCAAGCGGCTGATGGGCCGCTACGCGTTCGTCGCGAGCCGGACGTCGATCGGCTGCTCCGCGGCCGTCGGTTCGTCGATCTCTACGCGATCGTCCGACATTCGGTCATCGCGGGCATCGAGCGCTACTCGATCAAGGACCTCGAGCCGTTCTACGACTTCGCGCGCGATGTCGACGCTCGACGAGGCCGGCGACCAGCGGCGAATCGTCGAGATCGCGCTCGAGACGACACGATCTCGCCTGCGTGACGTCGGATGTCCGAGCCGCGGTCGAGGGCTACAACAAAGACGACTGCCGGTCGACCGCGGAGCTTGCAGCGGCTGGCTCGAGTCGCTGCGGACGCAGCAGATCGCAGGCAGGCGCCGACGATTCCGCGGCCCGCCGCTCGAACCTGACGCAGCCGCCGGAGAACGTCGAGGAACGGCAGCAGACGTATCAACGCGCTCAGGCGACGGCTGCTCGAGGGCGTGCCGTCGGAGCCGGCGCGAGCGCACAGCCGATCAGCAGGCGCATTATCTCCTCGCCTACCTGCTCGACTGGCACTACCGCGAGGACAAAGTCGCCTGGTGGGAGTACTTCCGGCTGCTGGAACTGTCGGACGAAGAGCTGATTGACGAGCCGGCGGCGGTCGCCGGGCTCGAGTTCGTCGAGCGCGTGGGACCCGTTCATCGGAAGAAGACCGGCAAGCCGACCGGGTCGATGATCGACCGGTACCGCTATCCGCCGCAGGAATGCGAGATCCGCGCGGGCGACGAGCTGAAGACGCGCGACGAAAAGAAGTTCGGCGACGTCGTCGTCGCCGATCGCGTGACACGCACGCTTGACGTGAAGAAGGGCAAGAGCGTCGTGGACCTGCATCCCTGCGGCCGTGTTCACGCACGAGCAGTATCTCCCGGACGATCCCGGCTGCCGCACTCTTCCGGATTGGAGAACGAGTGGCTTCCGGAGGCTTCGACAACGCACCACGCGCCGCGGCCGATCTCCTGCTTCGTCGCACGGCGCCGATGGCCGAAAGCAGCCGCGGCGTGCCGAGTCATCCGTCGGCGACCGTGCCGTCGATATCGTCATGGGCGCTCCAGGGAGGCACGCTGGCGATTCAGGGGCCGCCCGGGTCCGGGAAGACGTACACGGGCGCGCGAATGATTTGTGCGCTGGTGAATGCGGGCAAGCGAGTCGGCGTCACGGCGACGGGCCACAAAGTCATTCGGAATCTCTTGCGCGCCGTCGCCACCGAGGCCGCCAGCCAGAAGGCAGCCGATTCGGCTCGGACACAAGATTGGCGACATCGGCGAGTACGGACCGGATGGCGTCCGGGAGTTCGAGGAGAACGAGGACGCGCGTGACGCGATCGGGTCGCGGTGGCGTCCACGTCCTCGGCGGTACAGCGTGGATGTGGTCGCGCGAAGAGTTTGCCAACGCGGTGGACGTGCTCTTCATCGACGAGGCGGGGCAGATGTCGCTCGCGAACGCGCTTGCGGTCTCGGGCGCGGCCGCCAGCCTGGTGCTTCTCGGCGACCCGCAACAGCTCGAGCAGCCACAGAAGGGCAGCCATCCCGATGGCGTCGGCGTGTCGGCGCTCGACCACATTCTCGATGGACACAAGACGATGCCCCCCGAACGCGGGTTGTTTCTGCCCGAGACATGGCGCCTCGCGCCCGGCAATCTGCGCGTTCACGTCCGAGGTGTTCTACGAGAACAAGCTCTCGCCTCGAGAGGCGCTGGCCAACCAGCGTCTCCAGGGAGCCGGACGCTTTGACGAGGCGAGCCTCGCGCTGATCGAGGTCGAGCACACCGGCTGTCAGAATGCCTCCGACGAAGAAGCAAGGGTCGTCGCCGACATCCTCAGGGAGCTTCTGAGACCCGGGGTGCAATGGGTTGATGCAGCCGGCGACCGGCGAACGCTGCGGGCGGACGACATCATGGTCGTGGCGCCGTACAACGCGCACGTCCGCCGCCTGCAGGAGCGGCTTGGCGACTCCGTCCGAGTCGGCACCGTGGACCGGTTTCAGGGACAGGAAGCCCCGGTCGTCATCTACTCCATGGCGACGTCGCGGCCCGAGGACGCCCCGCGCGGCATGGAGTTTCTCTACAGCCTCAATCGCCTGAACGTCGCGACCTCCCGCGCGAAGTGCCTGTCGATCGTCGTCGCCAGCGCCGACCTCTTCGAGCCTGAGTGCCGGTCACCTCGTCAGATGCAGCTCGCGAACGCGCTGGCCCGCTATCGCGAACTGGCCGTACGACTCAAGCCGTAACTGGCGCAGGCGCCGAGTTCCAAGCAAGGCAGAAGGCAAGAGGCAAAGTGGGAACATGGATGATGACCTCGAAGCAATGGACCGGCGATGCGCTCGTCGCCGAAGTGAAGAAGCTCCGTGCCGGCATTCGCGCGCACCGCGACAGCACAGGTCACGAGCTGTGCTGGCACCACCCGCAGTTATGGGGCCTGTTGCCGGAGAAGACCGACCCGCAGCCAATTGTCCCCGCGTGGCCGCAATTCCTCCGCGGCTGTCTGAAGTATCGCGAGTCGCTGGACCGTCAGTTGCCCAACGCTCCAAGGACTGATGCGGAGCTTTGAACCCGAGCAAAGGCAAAAAAGGCGGCTGGTAGGGTGCGTTCTACTGCTGGCCGATGGTCAGTCGAACGTTGCCGCTCAGCGTTGCCTCAGTCGGCACTAGCGTGACGCCCTTGCCTTGTTGGACTTCAAACGAGGTGATCTCAGTGATGGTGGTTGGAGCTAGCCCTTCCGCCCGAGCCTTCGTCCTTCCGTCGACGCGTCAGGATGTCAGCACGGAGTTCCCAGCCGTTCCCGAAGCGGACCACGACATCCCTGATTTCAGAAGTGCCATTCGTGGTCACCACGTTGGCCGTAAAGGTCGGCTTTTCAGTGGTGGCGATCTGAGTCGTCGACGGGGCTTGGGCGTGACCTGAAATGACGACGCCACCCACAACCATAAGAGCGAGCATGGTTCGCATAGCGGCCTCCAAGCTTGGAATCCATCTATTTTAAGCCGTGGGTTTGTGATCGCCATAATCACCAAAAAAGTCGGCCGCGAAGCGGCCCACCACACCTTTGCCCTTTGCCCTCTGCCCTTTGCCCTTCTCACACCGCCACTGTCAGCGAAGCCGTGAGACCGGCAGCGACACTTCCCGTCACCGTCGCCAGCTCGAGATTCACTCCGTCGCTGAACACCATGTCGGTGGCGAGCGACACCTGCGACAGGTTGATGATGCTCTGCGCGTAACCGGGGGTCGCATAGACGACGTCGCAGATCGCCTTCGGTAAGGCGATTTGTGAGGTCGCGATCTTGTTCGCGACGTTCGTTGCCGCCGCCAGCGTTGGATACACCTCGAAGTGGATGTGCGGCCAGCGTCCCTGGTAGCAGGCGGGAAAGATCGACGTGAACGACACCCGGCCGGCGCCGTCCGCTTCCCGTACCCCTCGCAGATAGTTCTGGTTCGTCACTCCCGGTGAGTACAGCGAGTAGCGGCCTTGTCGATCGCAGTGCCAGACGTAGACTGCGCGTCCAGCCAGGACCTCGCACGTGGCCGCCGAGACAATCGTGAGCTCGATCGTGAGTGGGACGCCGTCGGCCGTGCCGATCAGTCCCCCAAAGCTCGACCTGATGTCGCTGCGGACGACCCCTGCCTGGCCCAGCACGTCAGGGCCGTTGGAGCCGTTGGCGGGAAACGGGCCCGCGGTTTCTTGCGGAATCCTCGTCTGGCAGCCGCCCATTCCGACCGTCGGGTCGGTCGGGCTTCCGTCTCCGCACCCGAGGAGTGGGAGCGCGCTCGCCCCGATTCCCAGCGTCGCGGCGGCGCGGAGAAGCTGTCGGCGGTTCATCGCCGCGCCAGTCGCGAGCAGGTCGCGGTGCAGTCCGCCGAAGTCATCGTGATCGTCGTGCTGGTGAGTGGTCTTCATGGGCCTCCGTGTCAGTTATAGAGACGTTGCACGGAGGAGGCCTGGTTCGAAGGGAAGGACGATTTCACGGAAGTGTCACATCGCTGACTCGTAATCGTCAAAAAAAAGGCCCGCGACAGAGTCGCGGGCCTGGTGGAACGTTCCTGGCTCCCCAGCAAGACCGGCGCGTTGTGCGACCGGCCACAGGAACACTCCTGGCCGTTTATTTAGCAAGCGCCGTACCGTTCTGAACGGCCGGATCCGTTGGATTCTGGGCCGGGGACGGGCGGGTTGAGGCCTTTCCAGGCGTGAGATTGGGTCTCTGTGTGCCAGATGGTTCCATCCGGGGACCGTACTTCGATGCGGTCGTCCACGTGCGTTGTGGCCATAGCCTGACCGGGGCTGAGCCCTGAGCCTTGAGCCTCCTATAATCACGCCACCCATGCGTCTCCAGCTCATCGACTGGCTCATCGTCCTGGCGACTCTGCTCATTTGTTTCGTCCCGGCGCTGTTTTTTGGGAAGCGCGCCGGCAAGAACACATCCGAGTTTTTCGCCTCCGGCCGGTCGGTGCCCTGGTGGCTGGCGGGTCTGTCGATGGTCGCGACCACGTTCAGCAGCGACACGCCGAACTGGGTCACGGAGCAGGTGCGGAAGTTCGGCGTTGCGGGCAATTGGCAGTGGTGGGCATTCACGCTGACGGGCGTCGCCACGGTGTTCTTCTTCGCGCGGCTGTGGCGCCGATCCGGCGTCATGACCGATCTCGAGTTCTACGAGTTGCGCTACTCGGGCAAGGCGGCGGGGGTCGTTCGCGGCTTCCGCGCGGTGTACCTGGGACTGTTCTTCAACTGCTTCATCATGGGCACCGTGATGCTGGCGGCGTGCAAGATCGCCAACATCCTCTGGGGCCTTCCGCCCTGGCAGACGATCGTGATCTGCGGCCTGCTGAACGTCGCCTTTGCCGCGCATGCCGGCCTTTGGGGCGTGCTCGTCATCGACATGATTCAGTTCTTCATCAAGATGACCGCGGTGATTGCCGCCGCGTACTTCAGCCTGAAAGAGGTCGCGCGGCGGACCGGCATCGCCGACAGCGCGCTCGCCGGGCTGCAGCACCTCGTCAACACGCTGGGATCGCAGCAGGTGACGTTCGTCGATGGCAGCCAGCCCGTCGTCACCGCGATCGACGGGACGGGCCAGCCGATTCTGAACATCCTGCCGAACTTCGCGATGTGGGACCTCGCGCTCGCCATCTTCATCATGCCGCTCGCGGTGGGCTGGTGGGCCAACTGGTATCCGGGCGCAGAGCCGGGCGGCGGCAGCTACATCGCGCAGCGCATGCTCGCGTCGAAGACCGAAAAGGACGCGCTCGGCGGCACGCTCTTTTTCAATCTCGCGCACTACGTGCTGCGTCCGTGGCCGTGGATCATCACCGCGCTCTGTTCGATCATCGTGTTCCCCGAGCTCAAGGACATTCAGGCGGCATTTCCTGACGCCGACCCGGCGCTCATCGGCCATGACAGCGCGTTTCCGGCCATGCTCATGTTTCTCCCCGTCGGATTCGTCGGGTTGATGGTCGGCGGTCTCATCGCCGCCAACTCGTCCACGATCCTCACGCACCTCAACTGGGGCGCCTCGTATCTCGTGCACGACTTCTATCGCCGCTTCATCGCGCCGGATGCGACGGAGAAGCACTACGTGCAGGCCGGCCGGGTCTGCACGGCGCTCCTCTACGTGTTCGCGGGACTGCTCGGCCTCATGCTCGAGTCGGCGCAGGGCGCCTTTCAGATCATCATCAGCATCGGCGCCGGTACGGGCCTGTTGTATCTGCTGCGCTGGTTCTGGTGGCGCATCAACGCGTGGAGCGAGGTCGTGGCGATGATCGGTTCGTTTGCGATCTCCATCGCGTTCTTCCTCGCCGGCAAAGCCGGCTACTCACTGCCGTTTGCGCAGACGATCTTCATCTCGGTCGGCTTCACGACCGTGTGCTGGCTGCTGGCGGCGTACTTCGGCCCTCAAACCGACCGGACGACGCTCATCGCCTTCTATAAGAAAGTCCACCCGGCCGGCCCGGGCTGGGCGCCGATTCGCCGCGCTGCCGGAATCAGCGAGGCGGAGGCGGCCGCCTCCGGCGACAACATGGGGCTGGCCGCGCTGGGGTGGGTGTCAGGCGTCGCCGTGATCTGGTCGTCGCTTTTCGCGATAGGCAACTATCTCTACGGCCGCATGGGCACCGCGATGGTGCTTACCGCGATCTTCATGGTGAGCGGCGCGACGTTGCTCTACGTGATCGATCACCTCTGGGACCGCGCCGCGGGCGCGGACGGGCCTGAGTACGCCGGGCGCGGCATGCACCTCCGCTGAAAAGGTCTGGACATCGCACGGGCTCCGAAGCGACGGAGTGGCAGCCGCCGGCCTTCAGGCCGGCGGACAGCAGTAGCGCCGTGACTCCAGCTGGCGTCAGCACCGAAGGTTACGAAATGGCTTGTTGAAACAGGCTGTACCGCTGGGCCAGCAAGTCACGATTCGGATAGTGACTTTCATGCCTCGGCAAGCGAATGGGCTGGCCGTCGTCACCGATCGTGTCCTCGTACGGACGCGGGCGCCCGTCCTCAATCGGGACCGTCGTAATACTCAGCGGAAGACGGCAAACCTTTGGTTTGAAGATGCCTTGCGGCCCGATCAGCGGCACACGCTCGCCCTCGAACACGAAGCCTTGCGCCAACGTTCGACGCGACAGGACATCAGCGTCGATCCGCCGCTGCTCATCGAGGAAGGCGAATGCTGCGAGTCGAACCCGGAGGTCGGGTTTTCCAACGACCAGATTCTATCGACAGCGACCGACCTTCGGCGCGACGTCGTCGTGCCGACCTGACCGCCTCCGCCAAGGCTGCGGCGAGTCCGCCGAAGCTTCGTGCGAAGGCGGAAGGTCGGCACCTCCACTCCACAGTCATGCGGCCCAGCCCCAAGTCCCAAGACCCAAGCCTCAAGTCCCAAGAGTGCCCTGGGCGCACAGGTGTGACGCGACCGCACACGTCGACCGGAGACAAGTCCTTACCGATCAACAACTTGTACAATGGCGCGCCGGTTGCTTAGTAGCTCGAACATGAGAACACTCGCGCTGCTACTTGCCTTGCTGGCCGCGCCGCTGACGGCGCACGGACAGGACCCTGTCGTTCCAGACGGCGCCATCGTTGAATCCGCGGAGGTCTCGGGCCTGGCGCTCGACCAGCTCAGTCCCGGGCTGCAGCAGGAGATCGCCTCGCTCGCGGGCCAGCCGCTCGACCGGGAACGGCTGAACGCGATCGCCGCGCGCATCGAAGACGAGCATCCCGACGTTGTCGCCGCCGTCCGTGATGTCGCCCGGCCGGATGGGCGCGTGCGCGTGGTCTTTCTGGTAGCGCGCATCGGCGACAGCCAGGAACTCGCCGAGAACATCAACGCCCGCTACACGGTGGAGCACGTCGAGGTTGCGGGCATTCCCGACCGTCAGATCAGTCAGGAGCTCCTTGACGAGTTGCAGGGGCTCGTTGGCCAGCCGCTCGATCCCGTCGAAGCCGATCGTCTGGTTCGCAAGCTCGAGGACGAGCTGCCGGACTACGACGTCAGACGGCGCATCCGACGAGGTGAACAATCGGGACGCATTCGTGTCATCTTCGACATCACTCGATCGGAACGCAGCCGCTGGCTGCGCTTTACGCCGAACCGATCGAAGCTCGTCTACCACGAGGACCAGAGCTGGAGCGGTGTGCTCGACGTCCTCATTGGTGAGAACTCCGAACCAGTTCGCACCTCGGCTTCGTCTTCGACAACGACGATGACCTCGTCGAGGAGTACTCGGGCTACCGGTTCCGCTTCGAGAACCGGAGGGCCGGCACAGAACGCCTCGGCGTGGGATTCGAGGTGGCGCGATTCGAGCAGAGTTGGCGCGACGCCACGCTGGCCGCCGTAGACCTGTCGCCGGATATCCCGCCGGCTGTACCACACGCGCATCACCTTCGAGCCGAAAGTCACGTTTGCGGTGACGCCGCGCCTGCGGGTCAACGGTGGCTTCAGCACGTCGGAGCTGAAGCCACTGACCGCGGGGCTCGTCACTCAGCACGCCAACGCATTCGTCGCCGGCGTGGGGTTCGATCAGACGTGGCGCAGGTCTCGAATCGGTGCGCAGTCGTCGTCCGGCCGATCCGAGCGCGCGAGTGATGGCGAGCAGACGCTGTCCGCGAGTGTATGAGCTCCGCGCAGGACTCGAAGGTCTCGACAGCGACCTGGACTACCGGCGTCACTTCGGCCAGGTGAGGTTCCGGGCCGAACGTGGTCCCACCACCTTCATCGCGGACTTCCGGGCCGGCGGCATCACCGGCCTCGCACCGCTCTTCGAGCGATTCACGCTGGGGGATTCCACCACGCTGCGCGGCTGGAACAAGTACGACATCGCGCCTGCCGGCGCCGACCGGATGTGGCACCAGACTGTGGAGTTCCGGTACCACGTGCTCGCGTACTTCTTCGACGCCGGGTCGCTCTGGGACAGCGGAACGGAACGGAAGGTCAGGCTCGGGACGGGATTTGCTGCCGGTCCGCTGGTGCTGGCCTTCCCAATCAACGCGGACGACGGGGACCCGACGTTCATCTTCAGCCTCCGCTTTGGAGCCAGGTTTTGAGCACCCGGCTGCCCGTCATCGTCGGTGTGGCGGCGTGCGTGGTGGCGCCACTACTGGCGCAGTCGGTGACGATCGACACGACCGGGGGAGCGGTTCGCGTGCGATCCGGTTTCAGCTTCATAGAGGGTGACGTGCTGAGCCAGCTCCGTGATGGGCGGTCACTGAGAGTGGACCTCGAGCTGACGGCGCTGGTGGAACCGCGGGGCGCTGTGATGGCCGTGGCAAAGCAGAGTTTCAACCTGAGCTTCGACATCTGGGAGGAACGTTTCGCGGTGACGCGGCTGGGTACGCCGCCGCGGTCGGTGTCGCACCTTCGTCCGCGGGATGCCGAAGCGTGGTGTCTGCAAGGCGTCTCAATTGCCCGCGCGGACCTGAGCAACTTGGGCGCCGACAAACCGTTCTGGATCCGAGCTGGCGCTCCAGGTCCCCGACCTTGGGGTGACGGACGACGCTGAAACCGACGAGCTCTTTACGATTCGGCGGCTCATCGATGTGTTCAGCCGGCGTTCGCGGAACAGCGACCTGACGAAGGTCGTCGAAGCCGGTCCGTTCCGACTGTCGAAGTAGCCGTGGGAGTAGACATCATGGAATTCACGTCGCTCCGAACGCACGCGATCACGGGGCTGGTGCTGGCCGGACTCATCGCCGGCTCGGGCGGCGCGGTGGTGGGGCAGACCGACGCCGACCGCTGGCGTGACGATCTGACGTTCTTCGCCACCGAGCTGCCGCGTCTCCATCGCAACCTCTTCGACAGCATGGCGCGCGAGGAGTTCGACGCCGCCATCCGTCGCCTCCACGAGCGCATTCCCGCGATGGCCGCCGCCGACATCACCGCCGAGCTCACGCGGATCGTCGCCATGGTTGAAGACGGGCACACGCGGCTCGTCGAGACGAGCGGCCCCGCCATGCTCGGTTGGCGCCGGTATCCGATTCGATTCGCGTGGTTCTCGGATGGTCTCTTCGTCGAGGCCGCGTCGCCGGAACACGCCGCGCTGGTCGGCCGTCGCGTCAAACAAATCGGCGCGATGGACGCCGACCGGGCGCTTGCGGCCGTCGCGCCGTTCGTGCCGCGCGACAACAGCATGACCGTCAGGCAACGCATGCCAGGCTACCTGACGATTCCTGAGATCCTGCGCGCCGCCGGCGTGACAGGAGATACCTCGACCGTGACGCTCGTGCTCGACGGCCCGGCCGGTGAGAGCTCTTCGCGACTTCAGGCGATCAGCGCGTCCGCGACCGTGCCATTGGTGAGCATGCGCGACGGTCGGACGGGGCCGACGCCACGATGGGCGCCCCAGTCCGGCAACACGTACTGGTTCGAGTACCTGCCCGACCTTCGCATTCTGTACGTCCAGTTCAACGAGGTGGCCAACAGACCCGACGACACGCTCGAAGCGTTCTGGGACCGCGTGTTCGCGGTCGTCGCGCGCGAGCCGGTCGATCGCTTCGTGCTCGATCTGCGCCAGCACGGCGGCGGCGACAACACACTGAACCTCCCGCTCGTGCACCACCTGATTCGATCGGACAAGGTCAACAAGCGAGGCGCGCTGTTCGCGCTCATCGGCCGGCGCACCTTCTCAGCCGCCACCGCGCTCGCGGTCGATCTCGAGAAGCACACGCAGGTGCTGTTCGTGGGTGAGCCGACCGGAGGACACCCGAACCACTACACCGACGTCGGGCGGCTCGTCTTGCCGAACAGCGGGCTTCGCATCAGCTACTCCCCGTTCTTCTGGGATTACTCGTTCCCCGGTGACGAGCGCGTCTGGGTCGCGCCCCATATCGCGGTCGAGATGTCGTCACAGGACTACCTCAACGGCCGCGATCCGGCCTTCGACGCCATCGTCCGCTACGTGCCGGAAAAACGGCCGGCCAATCTGATGATGGATACTTACTCAGCATCGGGGCTGGACGCGGCGCTGCAGGCGTTGCAGGTGTGGCGAGACGACCCGGCGCACAAATACGTCGACCTCGAGTGGGACATTCACTTTTTCGGACGACGACTGATGTTCCGTAAGCAGCTGGCTGACGCGATTCACGTGTTCGAGCTCAACGCCCGGGCGCACCCGAAGTCGTACCGGGTCTACGAAGACCTCGGAACGGCGTTCGCGCAGGCTGGCGACAAGGCGCAGGCGGCCGCGAATTTCAGGAAGTCTCTC
>CAWIDG010000032.1:0-92700 GCA_963834875.1 Miltoncostaeaceae bacterium | reverse complement strand
CGAGCAGCGGGAGGGGTGCTCAACTCGCAGGGCCTCCTGACGAGAGCGGGCGGATGGCGGCAGCCGTGCGTGGAGCTTCCGGCGCGGGCGTAACGGCTGAGTCTAGCACCGGCGTCGGGGCATTGCTACCCGCGCCCGCCGCTGCTCGCGGCGGGGTCCGTTGGGGCCGCTCCGGGCGGGTGGCCTCCGTCAATCGGACCCGGCGTCCAAGGCCACGAAGGTTATCACCGCCGTCGGCCGTCCGGCGGCCCGCGGTGGGCGAGGGCGGGCTTGCCATACTGGCCCGATGTCGTCGCTGCCCTCCTACGCGGACGGGGGCTCGGACGCCCCCGTCGACGGCCGCCTCCGCGAGCTCCTGGAGACCACCCACCGGCAGTGGACCTCGCCCGGCGAGCGGAGGCGCATGCGCGCGTTCGGCTTCCGCCCGGCGGTCGAGCCGGGGGTGCTCAAGCGCGAGTGGCGAGGCCTTCAGGTGCGCGTCTCGGACGCGGGCATCCGCGCGGCCCGGCCCGGGCGCGGGGAGCTCGCCTGGGTCGCCGCCGACCGCACGCTGCTGCTCGACGGCCGCCCCTACGCCGGCGGGCGTTCAGGGGTCGGCCTGGTCCAGGAGCTGCTGGACCTGATCGGCGCCTACGAGCGGTGGGTCGAGGCGCGGGAGGGCCGCGAGCGGCGGATCCAGCGCGGCGTGGAGGCCTTCCCCGACCGGCGCCCGATCAACGCCCTCGCGGAGACCCGGCGCCTGCAGCGGATGCTGCACACCCCGCGCACCCGCGGCCGCGGGCGCTGACCCGGCCGGCGGTCGCCCGTCAGAACTTGCCCGGGACGCCTCCGCCCTTGACGACCGACAGGTCCTCGAGCCAGCCCTGGAGCCGCGCGTAGTCCTTGTCGTCGGGGTCGAGCGTCGCGAGCGCCGCGTTCACCTCGTCGGCGACGTCGTCGACGTTGGACTTGTTGGCTGTCGACACCTTGTCGCGCAGCGTGCTCTTGAGGGCCTGCTCGAGCGGCATGGCGGTCCTCCCGGGACGTGGATGAGACGTGCCCCGCCGCGCATCGCCGCGGCGGCGGGAGGAGTGTGCGCGATCGCACGACGTCCTGTCCAGACCCGTTCGTCGGGGCTCGGCGCGCCGGTATGCGATCGCCGGCCCACCGCACATGGGCCCGGCGGGCCCGTCGAGGCCGCCCGGCCTGCGCCTCTCGGGAGCGCGCCGGCCGGCCTCGTCACGCTCCAGGCTTGATGCTCCTTGTCCACGGCGAGAAGCCCGCCTGCCTGCGCGGCCGTCGCGCGAAGGTTGACCACCCGGCCCTGGAGGGGACCCACCGCCTCACCTGAGCGCTCGGGCTGTGCCAATTGGCCAAAGGCCGGGCGGCCAATTGGCAGACTTCCCAGCACATCCCCGGCGCACCACTGGCTGAAATCGCTGGTGATCGGTCGGCCCACAGCGGCGAGGCTGGGGACGTGGCGAGGAGCCTGTACAAGGGTGAGCGGCTGGGGAAGCGCCCGCCCTGTCTGCTCTGCATGGGGCCCGGGCAGGGTGACCGGGCGCCGCTCCATCTTCCTGGCGGGGTGTCGGTGTGGCTCTGCGCGGCCCACCGGAGCTCGGAGTTCCTGACGCGACGAGCGGGGCGGGACTTCGCGGCGAGCGTGATGCGAGCCTGGCAGGCCGCGGGGTGCTTGACGGGAGGGCGCGGCCGGGCCCTCGATGCGCATCGGGCCCGCCTGGCGGGCCCGCCGGCGCGGGCGCGGCCCGGCTCGTACGCCTGGCCGGAGCTCCGGCGTGAGGCGGAGCGGCGGTTCGCGGCGGGGGAGCGGCCGGGCCGGGTGATCGCCGAGCTTCGCGAGCGCGCCGGGGCCGGGCCCGCGACGCCTCCGTCGAGGCGGACGATGGCGCGCTGGTTCCGCGAGGGGCGGTGGTTGGGCGGAGGCGGCGCGCCGGCGCGCCCGCCGTCAGCGGATCCGGATCGTCCGGGTGACGGTCGCCGGGTTTCCCGCTCGGTCGCGCAGATCGATGCGCACCCGGTAGCGACCGCGCTCCAGGCGGCCGAGGGCGATCGTGCGCACGGGCCCGGGCTTGACCTTGACCGTCCGAAGGGAGACGAACCGGCCCGAGGAGGTGCGCAGCTCCACCCGGCTCGTCAGCGACCCGGTCGTGCCGGCGTCGCCGACGGCGACGACCAGCCGCGCCTGGCGCCGGGCGCCGGGGCGCGGCCGGCGCGGGCCGCGCTCCGACAGCACGCGGCGGGCCTTCACCAGCCGCACGCCACGGACCACGAGTATGGGCCGGGTGTTGTCGACCTTGACCGCCCACTCGCGAAGGCCGACGTTGCCGGGGAAGTCCTTGGCCTGGATCGAGAGGGCGTGCCAGCCGTCGGGAAGCCGCCGGGTGTCGACGCTGATCCCGCGTGGGTAGGTCTGGGCACGGCGGACGGCCGGCGTCCCGTCGAGGCGGAGCGACCACTGCGTGACCTTCGAGCGCGACAGGGCCTTGAAGCGGACCGTGACCCTGCCCCGCACCGAGCTGAGGGGCGTCGGTTGCAGGGCCGTCATCCGCGGCGGCTCGATGTTCACGCGCACGCGGCCGGCGCCGAAGACCGGGTCCGGACCAGGCGCGCCGAGGTCGACCGCGAGCGCGGCCAGCTGGCCCCGGACCTCGCCGGCCGAGGGGAACAGCCCCACGCGCCGGTTGGCGGCGAGCAGCACCGCGGCCGCGCCGGCGGCGTTCGGCGCTGCGATCGACGTGCCGCCGACCGATCGGGCGCCGATGGGGCCCATGAGGCGCGTGTCGGTCGGGGCGACGAGGTCGGGCTTGAGGCGCCCGTCGTCGCTCGGCCCCTGCGACGAGTAGCCCTTGAAGCGGTCGCCGCGCCAGTTGACGGCGCCCACCGCGATCGCGCCGGCGGCGTCGCCCGGGGTCGGCGTGCTGCTCACGGCGGTCCCGCCGATGTCGGTCACGGCGATCTCGCGCGAGAAGAGGGTGAGCGGGCCCTCGGGCGGCGGCCCCGAGGTCAGGAGCACTCGGAGGCGGAAGACGCCCTCAGCCGGCGGGGAGTAGCCGACGATGCGCTCGGCGGTCGGCGCTCCGGCGGACTGCCGGTCGCTGGAGCCCATGGCCGGGAGCCATGCCCCGCTCGCGTCGAGCCGCTCGAGGACCAGGTCGAGGTCGGTGGCCGGGCCGCCCGGCGGCGAGGCCCACGACAGCGCGAACGTGATCGGGAGGCCTGCGCTTCGCTGGAAGGTCCAGCTGTCGCCGTTGGGCCAGTCGAGATCGGCATCGGCGTCCGCGTCGATCCAGTCGCCGCTCCAGTGGCGCTGGGCGTAGTTGCCGGCGGAGTTGAACCAGAGGATGCCCGCGGCCGCGGCCCGGTCCACCGCCCGCGCCGACGGGCTGGTGCCGTCGAATGGGCCCTCGATGAAGCTGTTCGAGTGGACGACGATGTCCGGGCGCCGGGCGACGATGGTGTCCACGGCGGCGAGGAAGTCGGCCTCCGTGTGGTAGTTGACGAGGAGGTAGCGGGCCTTCGGCGCGTAGTCGAAGACGGTCTGGGCGATGAGCTCCCCGTGGTTGGTGCGGTTGCCGTAGGCGTTGGTCCCCGCGAAGCCGCCGGCCGCGTCGAAGGAGAGCGTCTCGAGCTGCCCGGCGGGCGGGAGCTCCCCGCGCGCCTGCTGAGCGGCGAGGTTCTGCCCGAAGCCGAGGTCGACCACCGCGATCAGCAGGCCCTCGCCACCCCCGGCGACGCGGCCCAGGACGTCCGCGCCGGCGCGCTCGAGGCCCTGAGAGACGACGGGGGCGTCGGCGAACGCCGCGGACGCGACGCGGGCGCCGGCCACGCCGGGCAGCTTGGAGAGGGCGCGAGCGCGGCGCGGCATCGGCGACGACCTGGAGCTGCGCGCCACGCCGGCGCTGGATCTTCAGGCCGCTCCGACCCAGCGCGGCGGCGGCGCGCGTGACGTCGCCGCGCTCGGCCTGGACCGCGATCGACCGCGGCTTCGCGGAGGCGTCCGGCGCCGCGGCGCCCGCCGCGAGCGCGACCGCGGCCGCCAGGCCGAGCACAGCCCCGGCGGCGCGCCGGGTCATCGTCGTGCCCCACTCAGGGTGCGGGTCCGCCTCGCGACGTTGCCCGCCATGTCCTCGGCCGTGACGAAGACCCGGTTGCGGCCCGGGCGGAGCGCCGGGAGCCTGACCCCGACCGCCGGCCTGCGGACCGCCCGCAGCGACCGTCCGTTCAGGGTGATGCGCACGAGCCGGATCGTACCGTCGTCCGGCGCGCGCACCCTCACGACCGGTCGCCGGGCGGAGGTGACGCGCACCGCGATCCGCGGCGGGGAGGTGTCGAGCCGGGCCATGCCCGCCCCGTAGAGCGGGTCGGGCCCCCGGGCGCCGAGGTCGAGAGCGCCCGCGGTCAGGACCGCGCGGAGATCGGCCGCGCCGGCCGGCTGGCCGGCCGCGAGGCGCGCCTGGCGCAGGAGGACAGCGGCGCCGGCCACGTGGGCGGTCGCGGCCGACGTCCCGGCCGTCCCGGGCCACTCCGGGTTGGACGTCACGTAGACGGGGCCGACGAGGTCAGGCTTCGCGCGGCCATCATCCGTGAGGCCCTGCGACGAGTAGGGCTCCAGCGCCGTGCCCGTCCACTTCACCGCGCCGACCGCCAGGGCCCCGGCGGCGTCCCCGGGCGTGGGGATGCTGCCCGGGGCCACGGCGAGGGGGCCGAAGCCGGCCGTCTGGGAGAAGAGCGTGAGCTCGGCCTGCAGCCCGGCCTCCTGGCGCACGACCAGCCGCCACGATCCGGCGCCGGCGGTGAGCGGGGTCGTCGTCGCATGGGTCGGGCCGGCGGGAGCGCTGCGCTGCACCTCGGCCCAGGCGCCCGATGGGTCGAGGCGCTCCACCGCGACGCTCGCCCGCGCGGCGGGCGACGCCCACGCCAGGCTGAACAGCAGCGGCGTCCCAGGGGTCGGTGCGATCGGGATGACGGCGCCCTCGGGCCCCGCCGTCCCGCGCCAGTGCCGCTGCGCGTAGTTGCCGACGGAGTTGACCCAGAGCACCCCCGCAGCGGTGGCCGCGTCGACCGCGCGGGCTGCCCGTCCGGTGCCGTCGTACGGAGGGATCAGGAAGGAGTTGGAGTGGCTGACGATCGGGATGCCCTGGCCCGTGATCCAGGCGGCCGCCTCCTCGAACTGGTCGAGCGTGCGGTAGCCGACGAGCACCAGCCGGGCCTGGGGCGCGAGATCGTGGACGAGCTCGGCCATCCGGACCCCGTGCTGGGTGGGGATGCCGAACTCGGTGAACCCGCCCTCGCCGCCGAGCGGGTCGAAGGCTCGGATCGTGAGCGCGTCGCGCGGCGGCAGCTCGCCGAGGGCGATCGAGCGGTCGAGCCCGGCGAAGCCCTCGTCGAGGATCGCCACGGTCTGGCCCTGGCCGAGGACGCCCTCGCTCCAGAGCACGTCGGCGCCCATCCGGACGCCGCCCTGGCCGACGATCGCCGCGCCTGCCGGGGCCGCCATCGCCACGGCGGCCACGACGCCCGCCACGGCCGAGAGGAGCCCCTTCACGGCGGGCCAAGCAATCAGACCCTCCGCGGGGCGTCCAGTCCGCCGGGTCGGGCGGAGTGCCAATTGGCCACACGCGCGTCGGCCAATTGGCACACGGACACCCCCACCCCGGGCCTCAGCTGAGACTGACGACCCCGCCGGCCTCCTCGAGCTGGGACTTGACCTGGTCGGCCTCCTCCTTGGCGACGCCCTCCTTGATCTTGCTGGGGGCGTTGTCCACCAGCTCCTTGGCCTCCTTCAGGCCCAGGCCGGTGACGGAGCGGACGACCTTGATGACCTGGATCTTCTTGTCGCCCGCCGCGTCGAGGCTGACGGTGAAGGCGGTCTGCTCCTCCTCGTCCGCCGCCGCGCCGCCGTCCGCGGCCGCGCCGGCGCCCGGCGCAGCCGCGACGGCGACCGGGGCCGCCGCGCTCACGCCGAACGTCTCCTCGAGCGCCTTGATGCGCTCGGAGAGCTCGAGCACGGAGATGCTCTTGAGCTCCTCGATCCACTCCTCGGTGGTCACTGCCATGTCGTTCTCCTCGGGTTCGGTGGGGGTGTCAGTCGGCCGGGGCCTCGGCCGCCCGCTGCTCCTGGAGCGCCGCCAGGCTGCGGGCGAGGCCGCCGATCAGGTTGGACAGGCCTCCGGCGAGGCCGGAGAGCGGGGCCGCGAGGCCGCCGGCGAGCTGGGCGAGCAGCTGGTCGCGCGCGGGCAGGCGGGCGAGGCGGGCGACGTCCGCGCTCGGCAGGTCGGCGCCCTCGAGCAGGCCGCCCTTCACCGTGAGCGCGTCCGGGTGCTCGGCCGCGAAGCCGTTCAGCGCCTTCGCCGCGACCGCCGCGTCGCCCGCGACCCAGGCGATGGCCGTGGGCCCCTCCAGGTACGCGAGCAGGGCGTCGCGCCCGGTCTCGGCCGCCGCGCGCCGCGCGAGGCTGTTCTTGATGACCGTGAACTCGGTCCCGGCGTCCCGGAGGCGTCCGCGGAGCTCGGCCATCTGCTTCACGGTCAGCCCGCGGTAGTCGGCCGCGAAGACCGTCTCGCTGGCGGCCAGGCGCTCGCTCAGCGCGGCGATCGCCGCTTCCTTCTCGTCTCGTCTCAGTGGGTCACCTCCGTGCTCCGGCCCGCGCGGGCGGGCGGGAGCCGGGGCGCCCGAGGGCCCCTCAGCGTCTCGCCGACCTCGCACGGGTGCCCGCGTTGTGCGGGCGGTTTGAGGCGGCCGTGCCGCCCCCGTGGGTCTTCGGTCGCGTGTGCGGGCGCGCCCTAGGCGGGCTCCTCCAGGACGTCGCTCGCCGAGGTGCGCGTCGTGTCGATCGGGATGCCCGGCCCCATCGTCTGGGCCATGGTGATCGACTTGAGGTAGCGCCCCTTGGACGCCGCGGGCTTGACGCGGACGATCTCCTCGATCACGGCCTGGTAGTTCTCGATGAGCTGGCGCTCCTCGAACGAGCGCTTGCCGATGCCGATGTGCACGATGCCGGTGCGATCGGTGCGGTACTCGACCTTCCCCGTCTTCACGTCGGCGACGGCCTTGCCGATGTCGAACGTGACCGTGCCGCTCTTGGGGTTCGGCATCTTGCCCGAGGGCCCGAGGATGCGGCCGAGCTTGCCGACCGTGCCCATCATGTCCGGCGTCGCGATGGCGACGTCGAAGTCGGTGAAGCCGTCCTGGATCCGCTTGGCCAGGTCGTCGCCGCCGACGAAGTCCGCGCCGGCGGCCTCGGCCTCGCGCGCCTTGTCGCCCTCGGCGAACACCGCGACCGTGACCTCGCGGCCGGTGCCGTGCGGCAGGCTGATCGTGCCGCGAAGCTGCTGATCGGCGTGGCGGACGTTGACGCCCAGCCGCACGTGCAGCTCGACCGTGGGGTCGAAGCGGGTCAGCTCCTGCTCCTTGACCATGCGGACCGCCGTGAGCGGGTGGTACACCCGCTCGGCGTCGATCTCCGCCCTCGCCTGCTGGTAGCGCCTGCCGTGCTTGCCCACGCTGCTCCCTACTCCCCGTCGACGGTCACGCCCATACTACGCGCCGTCCCCGCGATGATCGTCATGGCCGACTCGATGCTGTTGGCGTTGAGGTCGGGCATCTTCGTCTCGGCGATCTGCCGCAGCTGGGCGCGCGTCAGGTCCGCCACCTTCTCCTTGTGCGGCTCCGGGCTGCCCTTGTCGATCCCGAGCGCCTGGCGGATGAGCACCGCCGCCGGCGGCGTCTTCGTGATGAAGGTGAACGAGCGGTCCTCGAAGACCGTCACCTCGACCGGGGTGATGGTCCCGTTGCCGGACTGGGTCTGGGCGTTGAAGGCCTTGCAGAACTCCATGATGTTGATGCTGGCCCCGCCGAGCGCCGGGCCCACGGGGGGCGCCGGCGATGCCTGGCCGGCGGGGATCTGGAGCTTGATGACCTGCAGGACCTTCTTCGCCATGACGTCCTTCGTTCAGCGGGCCCGCGGGCCCGGTCGGGGTGCGCCGGGCCGCGGCCCACGGCGCCTTACGTGAGCTTCTTGACCTGGTCGAACGAGAGCTCGGCCGGCGTCTCGCGCCCGAAGATGCTGACGAGCACCTTCAGGCGGCCCTGCTCGGCGTTGATCTCCGCGATCTCCCCGGTGAAGTCCGACAGCGGCCCGGCGATCACCTTGACGCTCTCGCCCTCGGTGAAGTCGGCGCGGACCTTCGGGCGCTCGACGCTCGCGACGTTGAGCAGCCGGTCGACCTCGGGCTGGGACAGGGGCACGGGCTCGTTCTCACGGCCGCCGCCCCCCACGAAGCCCGTGACGCCCGGGGTGTTCTTCACCAGCCAGAGGGTGTCCGGGGTCATGTCCATGTTGACGAGCACGTAGCCCGGCAGCCGCCGCTTCTCGGTCTGGACCTTCTGCCCGTCCTTGGTCTCGACCACCTGCTCGGTCGGGATGACGACGTCGCGCACGCGCTCCCGCTGCCCGAGGGAGATGAGCCGGTGCTCGAGGTTGGCCTTCACCTTCTTCTCGTGCCCCGAGTAGGTGTTGATGACGTACCAGCGGAACATGGTCGCGCCCTAGAAGATCGCGTCGATCATGCGGCTGAAGACGGCGTCCAGCGCCGCCAGGTAGGCCGCGACGATCGCGACGACCACCAGCACGACCGCGGTGGACTGCATGAGCTGGGTGCGCGTCGGCCAGCTGACCTTGCGCAGCTCGGCGATCACCTCGGAGAGGAACCGCGAGCCGCGCCGCTCGGCGGCGACGGCCTTGGTGACCGTGCCGGCCTTCTGGGGCCCGCGGCGGCCCTGCGGCGCCGGGCGCGGGCTCGGCGGCTGCTGGCGCCGGGACTGGCGCGGCACGCGGGCGCCCGCGGGGGCCGGCGCCTTGCCGTCTCCCGAAGCTCCCTGCCCTCGTGCGGGTCGGATGCGGGCCATGGTTCTCAGTTCACCTTCATCGGACGACAGGGCCGGAGGGACTCGAACCCCCAACCCCCGGTTTTGGAGACCGGTGCTCTACCAGTTGAGCTACGACCCTTCGACTCCGCGCACCACCGGCCGCCGCTCGCGCCGCTACCGGGTTTCCTTGTGCGAGGTATGGCGTCCGCACCATCGGCAGAATTTCCGCAGCTCGACGCGGTCCGGCGTGTTCCGCCTGCTCTTGTTGGTCTGGTAGTTCCGACGCTTGCACTCCTCGCAAGCCATCGTCACGGCAACGCGCTGGCCGGTCGCCAAGGTACAGCCTTCCGGTGCGGGGACGAGCCCGAGGAGGGTACCACGCGCTCACGGCGCGCCGAACGTGGCGATCTGCTCCGGACGGACGTAGGCGAGCACGCGCTCCTCGCCCTCGACGCGGAAGGGGTAGGGGTACTGATCGACGTAGAGCCGCGCGAGCTCGTCGATGCTCTCCGTCGCGAGGTGCCCGCGCTCCGGGTCGCTCTCGTCCACGATCTCGTCCACCTGCTCCGTAGACCGTCACCCAGTGGTACGGGTTCTCGGGGTTGGTGATCTGGATGGCCACCGCTGGGGTCGCGCCGCATCTGGCGGTCCTTCACCCGCCCCTTCACGGTGTTGATCTCGAGCCGCTCGCCGTCGGGCGCCGCCCGCGTCCAGACCGGCGACAGCGTCGGCCGGCCGTCGCGGCGGCGGGTCGCGAGCACGACGGTGACCGGCCCGTCGATGAGCTGCCGGTACTCGGGCGGCAGCTCGTCGAGCGCCGTCAGGGTCTCCTCCTCGGCCCTCCTGAAGTCGCGGCCGCTGCCCATCGCGCCGATGACGGTGTGGCGGTAGCTCATCGGTCCTCCTCGGGATCGGGGTGGGCGACGGGGCGACCCTCGGACGGCCGGGCGATCGGGTCGAGCTCGGGCAGGTTCACGACCACGGGGTCGCGGCCCGAGCGCACGACCGCCCAGACGGTCGGCTCCTCGTCCGACGCGTTGATCTCCTGGTGGACGGTGTGGGCGGGGATGAAGACGAAGTCCCCCGGGCCGGCCTCGGCCTCGTGCTCCAGGCGGTCGCCCCAGCGGTAGCGGGCGCGGCCCTCGATGACGTAGAGGATCGTCTCCTGGGGGCCGTGGTGGTGTGCGCCGGTCGCCGCCCCCGGGGCGACCCAGCTGCGGAACGCCGAGAGCACCTCGCCGTCGGGGTTGCGCGCGTCGAAGGCCACCGTGCGGACCAGCCCCGCGGTCTGGGGGGTGTCGCCCCCGAAGCTCCCCTCCCGCGCGACCCGCACGTGCCGCTCGTCCCGGTCGGCCATCGCGTCCTCCTTCAGTCCCCCGGACCATAGAGCCCGAACGCCAGCGAGGGGTCGCCGGGCGTCCACCCGCCGCCGAACTGCGACCGGTCGCCGTTGCGCGCCGCGCGCGCGACCAGGTTGCGGCCCACCTCGAGCTGGCGGGGCTCCCATCGCGCGAGCGCCGCGTCGACGTCGCCGCCCGCCTCGCCCAGCGCCTCGCCGAGCGCCCACGCGTCCGCGCAGGCCTTGGCCGTCCCGGCCGCGGCGTGGGGCCGCGCGACGAAGGCCGCGTCGCCCACGATCGCCACCCGTCCCAGCGCCATCCGGGGCGAGGCGAGGTCGCCGATGACCTGGACGAAGGGCTGTTCGGTCGACGTCACGACGACGGCCAGCGGCGGCGGCAGGAGCTCCCGCGCCGTCGCGCGGAGCTCCTCGACAGTGGCCTCGGGCACGCCGCCGGGCGGGACCGACAGCCGCAGGCCGCCCTCGCCGTCGTCCAGCAGGGCGTCGAGCCCCGGCTCGTCGAGGTTGCGGTACCAGACGTAGTTGATGCGGCGCCGGCCGGGATCGACCTCGCCGCCGGCGTCCGGGATGGGGTAGACGACGATGTGGGTGCCCGCGGTCGCGTAGTAGGTGATCCCGTCGGCGACCCGGTCGAGCACCTCCTCGGGGAGGTCCTCCTCGTCGACGAGCCCGCGCCAGCCCACGTAGCCGGCGGGTCGCCAGCGCACCCCGGGGAGGAGCCGCCGACGCAGCGTCGAGTCGACGCCGTCGGCGGCCACGACCAGGTCGGCCCGGGCGAGGGCGCCGCCGGCCAGGCGCACGCCGCCGTCCGCGACCTCCGCGGCCGCCGCGCCGCGGTGATAGCGCTCCTCGCCGAAGTCGCCCAGCAGGTTGCGGTAGAGCGTGTTCCAGGCCGTGAACCGCAGGTCGCTCGGGCGCTCGTAGGCGACCGAGCCGTCGCGGGCGAGGTAGCGCAGCGCGCGGCAGGGGGTGCTCATCCGCTCGACCGGGACGCCGCCCGGGCCGGTCGGCCATCGGAGCGTCTCGCGGTGCAGCACGATCCCCGCCCCCCGCCCCTCCAGCGGCGCCGAGGCCCGCTCGTAGACGTCCACCTCGCAGCCGAGGCGGCGCAGCACCAGCGCGGCGGTCAGCCCGCCGATCGACCCGCCGACCACGGCCACCCCAGGAGCGACTCCGTCCGCCCTCATGGCCGAAGTCTGCCCGGCGGGGTCCGTCCCGAGGCGCAGTGTGCCAATTGGCCGCGGGCGTCGGCCAATTGGCACCGAGCTTCAGAGCACCTCGTCGCCGACCTCGGGCAGCATCGCGTCCCGCACGGAGCCCTTGGTCGAGCCCAGCGGCGCCGTCAGCCCGCGGCCGGTCGCATCCAGGGCGAGCAGCCGCGCACCTCCCCTCGCCCTCGCGGCGATCGGGCCCACCGCGAAGATCGTGGCCCGCGCAGCCGATCCGGGGGTCCCGCTGGCGGTGAGCAGCAGGCGGTTGTCGCCGTCCTGGATGACCCCCTCGGGGAGCGCGAGCGGCGCAGGACTCCCCGCCTCGGAGGAGAGGACCACGTCGCCGTTCAGGGTGACCGACAGGCTCGCGAGCCCAGGAGTGGTGTGGGCCACGAGGGCGTAGCGGGTCCTGTCGGTGGCGTCGGCGACGAATCTCTCGGCCCTGGCGCCGTTGCCGTCGGCGCCCACGTCGACGCGGGCGCGGAGCTGGACCTGCGGAGCCGCCGCCGCACCGACCGCCTCGGCGCCCGGATGCCGCCGATCGCGAGGGACGCGGCCAGCACGAGCGCGACCGCGAGCCGTGGGATCACGTTCGCCCCGTCCCGAGGGCGTCGTCGATGTCGAGGTGGCTCTCCATCTGGGTCGCCTCCTGGAGGGCGAGCTGCGATGCCCACTCGCCGGACGGCACAGGCGCCGCCGGGGCGGCGCCCGCGGCGAGGACCGCGGCCACGGCCAGGGCGGCCGCTCCCGTCGCGGCGACATGCCCGACTCCACGCATCGCGCTCCTTCCTCGATCGTCCCGTTCACCGAGAGGACGCCGGCGCCGCGTCGCTCATTCCCGCCCGGCCCCCCGTGTGGTTCACTGCCGCGACCGGATGAGCGAGTGGTCGGACTGGTACCGGCGTGAGGACCCCACCGGGTGGGCCCTGCCGAGGATCCTGAGGGAGCGCGCCGAGGCGCACCCGGACCGCGACTACCTGAGCGTCGGCGGCGGGCCGTGGCGCTCGTACGGCGAGGTCAACGCCCGCGCCAACCGGGTGGCGAACGCGCTGATCGCACGCGGCCTGCGGCCGGGGGAGGCGGTCTCGACGCTCCTGCCGAACTGCGAGGAGAACCTCGCCGTGTGGTTCGGGATCCAGAAGGCCGGCGGGGTGCAGTGCCCGATCAACCTGGCCTACCGGGGCGACTTCCTCTCGTGGGTGATCAACCTGCCGCGCTCGCGCTTCCTGGTGGTGGACGCCGGCCACCTCGACCGCCTCGAGGCCGTCGCCGCCGACCTCCCGTTGCTTGAACATGCAACGGTCCTCCAGCGCTCCGGCGAGCCCTCCGGGCCCCCTCCGCGGGTGGCCCACGAGCCGCTCGACGCCCTCATGGACGCGCCGGACCACGAGCCGGGCGTCGAGGTGGGCTGGACCGACGACGCCCGGATCATGTTCACCTCCGGCACCACCGGCCGCTCCAAGGGGGCGATCAAGCAGCACGCCTCCGACTACTTCTCCGGGCGCACCTACATCGAGGTCTGCGGGCTCACGGCGGAGGACACGGTCTTCTCGTGCCTGCCCCTCTTCCACTCGAACGCCCAGGTGCTCGCCGCCTACCCGGCCATGATCGCCGGCGCCCGGATCGCGCTCGCCGAGCGCTACTCCTCGGCCGCCTTCTGGGGCCAGGTCGTGGCGGCGGACGCCACGATCCTCAACACGGTGAGCGCGATCAACTACTTCATCTGGAACACGCCGCCGGGCCCGCTCGACCGTGCCCACCGCGTGAGCCGGATCATGGCGATGCCCGCCCCGAAGGACATCTACGAGCCCTTCGAGGAGCGCTTCGGCATCCGCTTCATCGAGGGCTACGGGCTCACCGAGACCGGCATGGTCACCTACCACCCGCCCGGCGCGCCGCCGCGGCCGGGGAGCTGCGGCGTCGCGACGCCCGGGTTCGAGGTGAGCGTGGTCGAGCCCGGCACCGACCTGCCCCTGCCGCCCGGCATGCCGGGTGAGATCGTCGTCAACATGAGGATGCCGAACATCGTGATGCGCACCTACGCGGGCATGCCGGAGAAGACGGCCGAGGACTTCCGCAACCTCAAGCTGCACACCGGCGACCTGGGGCGCATGGACGAGGACGGCTACCTCTACTTCCTCGACCGCGTGAAGGACTACATCCGCCGGCGCGGCGAGAACGTCAGCTCGGTGGAGGTGGAGCGGATCGTCTCCTCCCACCCGGACGTGCTCGAGGCCGCGGCCGTCGGGGTCAGGGCGCTCGAGGGCGCGTCGGCGGAGGACGAGATCCTGGTCTGCATCGTCGCGCGCCAGCGGCCGCCGGCCCGACCTCTCAGGCCCTGCTCGCGTTCTGCGACGAGCGCATGCCCTACTTCGCGGTGCCGCGCTACGTGCGGGTGGTCGACTCGCTCCCCAAGACCCCGACCGAGCGCGTGCGCAAGGTGGAGCTGCGGGACGCGGGCATCACCGCCGACACGCACGACCGGGTCGTCCACGGCCCGCCCTCCCCGTCGCGGTGAGCGACGACGAGCTCGACCTCGGCGAGGCCGCGGACTACATCCTCTCGGAGCGCCCGGGGCTGGACGAGGACGCCGTCTGGGCGGTGCTCAACGAGCTCGGCGCGCCGCCCGCGCGCGGCCAGGAGGGCCTCGCGTTCCAGCTCCTCGCGAGCGCCCGCCCGGACGTCCGCGCCAAGGACGCGCGCCGCATCCTGAGCGAGTGGCAGGCGTACGCGAGGATCGCGCGCGAGGACGACTGGGACGACGTCGACCCGCCCTAGCCGCGCCGACAGGGCGAAGGCGCGGCCGACCTCTCGACCACCGCCTGCACTACGATGACGCCTCGTGTTCAGGGACGACGTGGACCGGCTGTTCGCCGAGCTCTTCCCGGGGGGCGGCACGGCGCCTCGAACGAGGCCCGGGCCCCTGTCGACGTGTACGTCGCCGACGGCGAGCCACCGACGCTCGTCGTCGAGATCGACGCGGCCGGGGTCGACCCCGACCGGGTGGACGTGTCGCTGCACGGCGACGTCCTCGTCGTGCGCGGCGAGCGGCGGCGACGGCCGGGGGGCCGCCGCGTCTACCACCACGCCGAGATCGCCTGGGGCCCGTTCGAGCGCCGCCTGAGGCTCGGCGTGCCGGTTGACGGGAGCGCCACGACGGCCGCCTTCGAGGACGGGATCCTGCGGATCGCCCTGCCGCTGGCGCCGAAGCAACCGCTGCGGCGGGTGGACATCACGGCCGGCGGGACGCAGGCGTGAGCACCGACGAGGCGCTGGAGCCGGTCGAGCCGCCGGCCGCCGACGAGACCGCGGAGCCCGAAGACGCCGAGGAGATCGCGGCGCTGCCGGAGACCGTCCCGGTGCTCCCGCTGAAGGAGACCGTCGTCTTCCCGGAGGCCGTCGCCCCGCTCGCGATCGGCGAGCCGCGCTCGATCCGCCTCATCGACGACGTGATGAACCGGCCCGAGCGGCTGCTCGCCCTCGTCGTGAGCCGCGACCCCGAGGCCGCCGAGCCGCCGCCCGAGCAGCTCCACGAGATCGGCACCGCCGCCGTCGTGCAGCGGATGGTGCGGGTGCCGGACGGCACGGTGCGGATCCTCGTGCAGGGCATCCGCCGCGTGCGCCTCGGGCCCTACACCCAGACCGAGCCGTTCCTCGAGGCCCGCGTGGAGGAGCTGCCCGAGACCGGCGAGCGCACCACCGAGGTCGAGGCCCTCGCCCGCAACCTGCAGGGCATCTTCACCAGGATCATCGAGCTCGTCCCCCACCTGCCCGACGAGCTGCAGGTCGCGGTCGCCAACCTGGACGACCCGACGACGCTGTCGTACCTCGTGAGCTCGTCCCTGCGGCTGTCGGTGCAGGAGCGCCAGGAGCTGCTGGAGGAGTCCGACCTCGAGGCCCGCCTGCGCCGGCTGACCGTGCTCGTCAACCGCGAGCTCGAGCTCCTCGAGCTGGGCGCGAAGATCCAGAGCGACGTCCAGGAGGACATGGAGCAGGGCCAGCGCGAGTTCTTCCTGCGCCAGCAGCTGAAGGCGATCCGCGAGGAGCTCGGCGAGGGCGACGACGAGCAGGCGGAGGTCGAGGAGCTGCGCCGCCAGCTCGAGGAGGCCGACCCGCCCCCCGAGATCCGGACGGCCGCCGAGCGCGAGCTGAGCCGGTTGGAGCGCATCCCCTCCGCCTCGGCCGAGCACGCCGTCATCCGGACCTACCTCGACTGGCTCGTCACGATCCCGTGGAACAGGACCACCGAGGACAACCTCGACCTCGAGCGCGCCCGCACGGTCCTCGACGAGGACCACTACGACATCGAGAAGGTCAAGGACCGGATCGTCGAGCAGCTCGCGGTGGCGAAGCTGAAGGGGCAGGCGGCGGGGACGATCCTGGCCTTCGTGGGCCCGCCCGGGGTGGGCAAGACCTCGCTCGGCCAGTCGATCGCCCGGGCGCTGGGACGCGAGTTCGCGCGCATCTCGGTGGGCGGCGTCCGCGACGAGGCGGAGCTCCGCGGCCACCGGCGCACCTACGTCGGGGCGATGCCGGGCGTGATCGTCCGCGCCATCCGCGACGCCGGCTCGATGAACCCGGTCATGATGATCGACGAGATCGACAAGATGGGCGCCGACTATCGCGGCGACCCGTCCTCGGCGATGCTCGAGGTGCTCGACCCGGCGCAGAACCACGCGTTCCGGGACCACTACCTCGACCTGCCGCTCGACCTCTCGCGGGTCTTCTTCATCGCGACGGGGAACATCCTCGAGACGATCCCCGGGCCGTTGCTGGACCGGATGGAGGTCATCCGGCTGTCCGGCTACACCGAGGAGGAGAAGCTCCACATCGCGCGCCGCTACCTGCTGCCGCGCCAGATCGAGGCCGCCGGGCTGCCCGACGGCGTCCTCGAGGTCCCCGACGACGGCATGCGGACGGTCATCTCCGAGTACACGCGCGAGGCGGGCGTCCGCCAGCTCGAGCGGCGCCTCGCCGCGATCGCCCGCCGCGTCGCCCTCCGCGCCGCCGAGGGCGACGCGTCGCCGGTCGTCGTCGGGCCGGACGAGGCGCGCGAGATCCTCGGCCCGGAGCGCATCCACAACGAGGTCAAGCGGCGCACCAGCGAGCCGGGCGTGGCCACCGGGATGGCCGTGACCGGCGCGGGCGGAGAGATCCTCTTCGTCGAGGCCCAGGTGATGCCGGGCCGCGGGGCGCTGACGGTCACCGGCCAGCTCGGCGAGGTGATGCGCGAGTCGGCCCAGGCCGCGGTGTCGTTCGTCCGAGCCCGCGGCGCGGGCATCGGGCTCGAGCTCCCCGAGGACTTCTTCTCGACCCACGACATCCACATCCACGTCCCGGCGGGCGCCGTCCCGAAGGACGGGCCGTCGGCCGGCGTCACGATGGCCACCGCCCTGGTCTCGGCGCTGTCGGGGCGGCCGGTCAGCGAGGACGTCGCGATGACCGGCGAGAGCACCCTCACCGGCCAGGTGCTGCCGATCGGCGGCGTGAAGGAGAAGGTGCTCGCCGCCCACCGCGCCGGGATCGGCACGGTGATCCTCCCGAAGCTCAACGAGGACCAGCTCTCCGAGCTGCCGGACGAGTTGCGCGACGAGCTGCGGATCGAGCTCGCCGAGCGGATCGAGGAGGTCCTGGACCTCGCCCTGGCGCCGGTCGCCCAGGCCGTCTGACCTTCTCTGAGCTTCTATGTGGTTGTTTCATAGAGCCTCATAGTTTGTTAGCCTGAGCGCGTGGACCCCGTCAGGAACCCGTACGCGCCGGGCGCCGGCACCACGCCGCCCGAGCTCGCCGGCCGCGAGCGCGAGCGCGCAACCTTCGACGTGCTGCTGCAGCGCATGGCCGCCGGCAGGTCCGAGCAGAGCCTGGCCCTGTGGGGGCTCCGCGGGGTGGGCAAGACCGTCCTGCTCAACGACTTCGCCAACCAGGCGCGCGAGCGCGGCTGGGGCACGGGCTACATCGAGCTGCGCGGGCGCGGCCCGCTGCGGCCGGCCCTCGCTCAGCTGGCCGCCCAGGCGGCGCGCGACCTCTCGCGCCGCGAGGGGCTCCGCCAGCGGGCCCGCGCCGCGCTGGCGGTGATCAGCTCCTTCTCGCTGACGGCCATGCCCGCGGGGGTCACCTTCCAGCTCGAGGTCGACCCCGAGCGCGGCCGCGGCGACAGCGGCCAGCTCGACGCCGACCTCTACGAGGTGATGCTCGAGCTGGGCGAGCTGGCCCGGGAGGCGGAGGCCGGCGTCGTGTTCCTCTTCGACGAGATGCAGTTCGCCGAGCGCGACGAGCTGGCGGCCCTGCTCGCCGCCCACCACCGCATCGGGCAGCTCGGGCTGCCGATCGCGCTCGTCGGCGCGGGGCTGCCCCAGCTCGCCGGCCGCCTGGCCGAGGCCAGCTCCTACGCCGAGCGCCTGTTCGCCTACGTCGAGGTGGGCCGCCTCAGCGACGCGGCGGCGCGCGAGGCGCTGGTCCTCCCCGCCGAGCGCGAGGGGGTCGAGTACCGGCCCGAGGCCCTCGAGCTGATCCTCGAGCAGGCCGAGCGCTACCCGTTCTTCCTCCAGACCTACGGCCGGCTGGCGTGGCAGGTCGCCCGCGGCTCGCCGATCGAGCTGGCCGACGCCGAGAACGCCGACGTCCTCGCGCGCGAGCAGCTCGACATCGGCTTCCACCGCGCCCGCTTCAACCGGGCGACGCCGGTCGAGCGCCGCTACCTGGCGGCGATGGCCGACCTCGGCGACGGCCCCCAGCTCACCGCCGACGTCAGCGCCAGGCTCGGCCAGACCCAGCAGGCGACCGCCGTCCAGCGCCAGCGCCTGATCGACGTCAAGGGGCTGATCTACAGCCCCCAGCGCGGCTACGTGGACTTCACCGCGCCGCTGTTCGGCGACTGGATCCGCCGCGCCCACCCGCTGGACTCGCTCGGCTAGAGAGAGCGGCGCCGCTCGCGCCCCGGTCGCGGAGCCGCCCCGTGGCTCGCGCGCGGGTGCCTCGCCGGGGTAGGGTCGGATCGTGCCGCTTTCGCACCACTTCGACCGGCTCCGGCACCTGCTCTGCTGCCGGCCGCCGTCGCGGGTGATCGGCGTCGTGACGGGGACGGGCGGCGGGAGCGGCGAGGTGTTCGTCGCCTGGAGCCCGAACCCGCCCGGCGAGGACATCGCCTTCTACCGCGTCTACCGCCGCGTCGGGCCGGAGGTCTGGCGGCACCTCGCGGCCGTCACCCCGGACGCCTCGGACGTCAACTTCCCGGGCAAGGTCGCGATGCTCGACTTCGAGGGGAACTTCCCCGGCGGCAGCGACTTCGGCCCGAACGGCGAGCGCACCTACGTGGTGTCGGCGGTGAGCCGCGCCGGCCTCGAGGGGCCGGTGTCGAGCGAGGTGGTCGGCACGCCGCCGTAGGTCGCCCCGGGCCGATCTGATAATCTGATTCGATGACGGAGGTCACCGCAACGGAGGCGTCGCGCAACTTCGCCCGGCTCCTCGATGCCGTCGAGCACGACGGAGACGCGTTCACGATCGTGCGTCACGGCCGGGCCGTCGCCCGCCTCGAGCCGGCGCGCGCCGTGAGCGGCCGGGCGGTTCGCGAGCTCCTCGCCTCGACACCCGTCGACGGGCACTGGCCCGACGAGCTGCGCGCGCTCCGCGACTCGATGCTGCCGCAGGAGCGCGACTGGCCCGGGTGATCCTCGACACGTCGGTCCTGGTGGCATCAGAGCGCTCGACCGCGACCTCGCCGACGTGCTCGACGACGACGACGAGCCGGCCATCGCCGCGATCACCGTCGCGGAGCTGCTCGTCGGTGTCGAGCTCGCCGCGAGCGCCCGCCGCGAGCGCCGGACGCGGCGCATCGAGGGCCTGCTCGCGGCGGTCCCGGTGGAGCCGTACAACGTCGAGGTCGCGAGGGCTCACGCCGGCCTCATCGCGGCGACCCGGACGATGGGCCGGCCGCGTGGAGCGTACGACCTCATCATCGCGGCGACCGCGATCGCGACCTCGCGGATCCTGATCAGCGCGGACCGGGCGGCGTTCGCGGATCTGCCGGCCGTCGCCGCTCGCATCACGGGATGAGCGGCGCCGGCGCTACATCGCCGCGGCGATCCCCTCCGCGACCTCGAGCAGATCTCCCCCCTGGGCGTCGGGGTCGGGGAGCAGCGTCGACAGCGCCCCCTCGCCGCGCGCCACCCACGCCACCCGCATGCCGACCGCGCGCGCGCCGCGCAGGTCCCACCAGTGGGCCGCGACCATCGTGGCCTCGGCCGGCTCGGCGCCCAGCACGGACAGGCCGTGCCGGTAGACGCGGGCGTCGGGCTTGAAGACGCCCACCCGGTCGGTCCCGATCACGTGCTCGAAGCGGTCGCGTAGGCCCGCCGACCGGAGCCCGGCATCGGCCCGCTCGGTGGGGCTGTTCGTGAGGACCGCCAGGCGGTGGCCGGCCCCGGCGAGCCGGTCGAGGGCGGCCGGCGCCTCGGGGTAGGCGGGCATGGACGCCGCGGCCTCCGTGACCGCCGCGACCGGCGGGCCCCCGAGCGCCGCGTGCCGGCGCTCCGCCGCGGCGGCCATCAGCTCGGGGAGGGGGCGGTACTCGCCGACGTGATTCAGGGTCATGGCGGCGAAGAGCGCCTCGTGCAGCAGGTCGTCGCCGACGGCCGAGATGTCCAGCAGGGTCCCGTTGAGGTCGAAGACGACCCAGGCCACGGCGGTGACTCTGGCACGATTGGCACATGAAGGTGCGCTGGACCGGAGACAGCCTCCGACTCCGCATCACCCCCGCCGAGCTGGCGGCGCTGGAGCGGGGCGAGGCGGTGTCAGAGAACCTGGCGTTCCGGGGCGGGGGCGGATGGGCGGTCCTGCTCGACCCGGCCGCGGCCGAGGCGGGCGTCTCATGGTCCGAGGGCGTCGTCCGGGTCGGGCTGGCCCCGGCCGACGTCCGGCGGCTCGCCGCTCCCGACGCCGAGGGCGTCTACCCTCACACGCCCGAGCTGCGCCTGCTGGTGGAGAAGGACTTCCCCTGCGCCCACCCGCACGCCCCGGACGCCCAAGAGCCGGAGACCGAGCGCTTCCCGCCCAGCCCGGCGTTCCTCGAGCGCAAGGCGGCGAGCCCCGGCGAGCACGGGACGACGGCATGACGACCGGCCGCACCCGCGTCGCGCGAACCCGGGTCATCGCCGTCCGCGGCGGCCGGGCGCGCGAGCGCGCCGACGGCCTGGCCGCCGAGGAGCCGCTCGAGATCCGGGCGGCCGGCCCCGGCCAGGAGCCGGTGCGCGTCGCGGTGACGATGCGGACCCCCGGCCACGACTTCGAGCTGGCGGCCGGCTTCCTGGTGACCGAGGGGCTGCTCGAGACCGGCGACGTGGCCGCGGTGGCCTACTGCGACGACCCGGGGGTCCAGCGCTACAACGTCGTGACGGTGCGCAGCCGGGCCCCGTTCGATCTCGGCGCGGCCGAGCGCAACTTCTTCGCGACCTCCAGCTGCGGCATCTGCGGCAAGGCCGCCCTGGAGGCGGTGGCCGTGCGGTGCGCGCCCCTCGACGACGAGGCGGCCGCCGAGGCCGGCACGCTCCTGGACCTGCCCGGCGCCATGCGGACGGCCCAGCGCGTCTTCGAGCGGACGGGAGGCCTGCACGCCGCAGGCCTGTTCGACACGGACGGGCGCCTGCTGGCGCTGCGCGAGGACGTGGGCCGCCACAACGCGGTGGACAAGGTCGTCGGGTCGCTCGCGCTGGACGCCGCCGACGGGTCCGGGAGGATCCTCCTGGTGTCCGGCCGGCTCTCATTCGAGATCGTCCAGAAGGCGGCGGTGGCGCGGATCCCGATCCTCTGCGCGGTCTCGGCGCCGTCCAGCCTCGCCGTGGAGGCCGCCGAGGAGCTCGGCGTCACCGCGGTGGGCTTCCTCCGGCCCGGCGGCTTCAACGTCTACGCCCACCCCGAGCGCGTGATCACGGCGGACGCGGCCTGATGGCCAGGACCCGCCCGCGCCGGCGCGACCTGTGGGCCGGCTGGCGCCCCAACGGGATCGGCGAGACCAAGCCCCACCACTACGGCGAGATCGTGCGGGCGCTCTGGGCCAACCGGCGGCGCCTGCCCTACGCCGCCCGCATCGTCCGCCACGGCGTCTGCGACGGCTGCGCGCTCGGCGTCGCCGGGCTCCACGACTGGACCATCGACGGCGTGCACCTCTGCACGACCCGGCTCTCGCTGCTGTCGACCAACACCATGGACGCGGCCGACCCGTCGCTGCTCGCCGACGTCGCGGCGCTGCGGGCCCGCTCGGGGCGCGAGCTGCGGTCCCTCGGACGGCTCGGCCACCCCATGATCCGCCGCAGCGGCGAGCCGGGGTTCTCGCGCGTCTCCTGGGACGCGGCGCTCGACGCGGTCGCCGGCGCCGTCCGACCCGCCGACCCTGCCCGCTGCGCCTTCTACCTCACCGCGCGGGGGATCACCAACGAGGTCTACTACGTCGCCCAGAAGGTGGCGCGCTTCCTCGGCACCAACAACATCGACAACGCCGCCCGGGTCTGCCACGCGCCCTCAACGGCCGCGCTGAAGCAGGCGGTCGGCGCCATCGCGACCACGATCTCCTACCGCGACCTGATGGCGACGGACCTGGTGGTGCTGTGGGGCGCGAACGTCGCCAACGCCCAGCCGGTGATGATGAAGTACCTCTACCTCGCCAGGAAGGAGGGCACGAGGGTCGCGGTCGTGAACCCGCACCGCGAGCCCGGCCTGGAGCGGTACTGGGTGCCCTCGAGCCCCGAGAGCGCGCTGCTCGGCACCCGCATGAGCGACGCCTTCCTGCAGGTCAACGTCGGGGGCGACGAGGCCTTCGCGACCGGGGTGCTGAAGCTCCTGATCGAGGAGGGCGGGGTCGACGAGCGCTTCGTGCGCGACCACGCGGTCGGCTTCGAGGCCGTGCGCGACGAGTGCGCACGGCACACGCTGGCCGAGCTCGGGGCGATGAGCGGCGTGGGCGAGGAGGGGCTGCGCCGCTTCGCGGAGATGTACCGCGCCTCGGAGTCGGCGGT
Organism: Miltoncostaeaceae bacterium; assembly: GCA_963834875.1. GTDB lineage: Bacteria > Actinomycetota > Thermoleophilia > Miltoncostaeales > Miltoncostaeaceae > DATAGF01. The sequence goes on along the minus strand of CAWIDG010000032.1, from coordinate 70,255 downwards.
GTTCGTCTGGTCGATGGGGATCACGCAGCACGCGTTCGGCTCCGACAACGTGCGGGCGCTCCTGAACCTCGCGCTGGCCCGCGGGAACGTCGGCCGCCCGGGCGCGGGCCTGATGCCGATCCGCGGACACTCCGGGGTGCAGGGCGGCGCGGAGATGGGGGCGTACGCCACGGCCTTCCCCGGGAGCGTGCCCATCGCCCCCGAGTCGGCCCGGGCGCTCTCCGACCAGTACGGGTTCCCCGTGCCCGGCGCCCGCGGGCTCACCGCCGAGGAGATGATCGAGGCCGCGGGCCGCGGCGAGCTCGACGTGCTCTACCTCAGCGGCGGGAACTTCCTCGACGTCCTGCCGGACCCCGCCCTGGTGGCCGAGCGGCTCGCGCGGGTCCCGATGCGGGTGCACCAGGACATCGTCGTCTCGAGCCAGATGCTGGTCGATCCTCCCCCCGGCGGCGCGGTCGTGCTGCTCCCCGCGGCCACCCGGTACGAGCAGGCCGGCGGGGGCACCCAGACGACCACCGAGCGGCGCATCGCCTTCAGCCCGGAGATCCCCGGCCCGCGGCCGGGCGAGGCGCGGGCCGAGTGGGAGATCTTCCTCGACCTCGCCCGCCGGGTCGACCCGGAGCGCGCGCGGCTCGTGGACTTCCCCGACGCCCAGGCCATCCGCGAGGAGATCGCGCGCGTCGTGCCCTTCTACGACGGCATCCAGCACCTCCGGGCGACCGGCGACCAGGTGCAGTGGGGAGGGCCGCGCCTCTGCGACGGCTGGGTCTTCGCCACCCCCGACGGGAAGGCCCACTTCCACGCGGTCTCCCCGCGCGACCCGCGCCCTCCCGCGGGGCGCTTCCTCCTGTCGTCGCGGAGGGGGAAGCAGTTCAACTCGATGGTCTTCGCCTCGACGGACCCGCTCACCGGCGCCGGCCGCGACGCCCTGTTCATGTCCGCCGATGACGCCGCGCGCCTGGGCGTCGCCGAGGGGGCGCCGATGCGGGTGCGCTCCGACGCCGGCGAGGTCGAGGCCCGCGTCCACCTGGCACCGCTCCGGCCCGGCAACCTGCAGATGTTCTGGCCGGAGTGCAACGCCGTGATCGAGGCGGGGGTGCGCGACCCCGACGCGTTCGTGCCCGACTACAACGCGATCGTCGAGCTCATCCCGGGCTGACGCTCCCCACCGTGACGAGGTCGCCGGCCACCAGGGGGTGCTCGGGGTCCCACGCCACGGGCTCGCCGTTGACGGCCACCGCGAGCCCCGCGCCGGCCCCGAGCGCCTCGCCGAGGGTGGCGGCGCGTGAGGAGCGGACGGCGCCGCCGCGTTGCACCCTCACCTCGGGCGGGGGCAGCGCGCGGGCGGCGGCGTAGTCGGCGGGGTCGTTGAGGTTGCTCAGGCTGCCCGGGCCGACGGCCTCCTCGTCCAGCCACGCCACGCGGCACCGCGCCACCAGGTCGTCCATGCGGCGCCGGTCCCGCTCGAGCAGGCGGGCGACCTCCGGGCGCAGCGCCGCACGGTAGGCGGCGGCCAGGGGGTGGCTGCGCCCGCCGCTGCGCGGCACGGCCGCGTCGTCGCCGGGGCCCACGGCCGCGAGGGCGCGCCGTACGAAGGACGGGTGCAGCAGCGGCACGTCGACCGCCGAGACGTAGGCGACCTCGACGGCGGGGTCGAGCGCCTCGAGGCCCGCCAACAGGCCCTGCAGCGGCCCGCGGCCCTCCCGCGCGTCCTCGACCACCCGCACGTCGCCGGGCAACGGGGGCAGCGCCTGGCCCGGGGCGCGGACCACCACGACCGGCCCGGCCGCCCGGCCGACGATGCCGGCGACGCGGCGCAGCAGCGTCGAGCCGTGCCACTCGAGGGCGGCCTTGGCGGTGCCCATGCGAGACGACCGCCCTCCGGCGAGGACGATCCCGGCGGTACCCGTCACCGGGGGATCCTATGCCTGGACGGGCGCGCCCCGGCGCAGCCGGAGCCCGGCCAGGCCTGCCGAATACGATGCGGCGGTGCGCGACGTGACCCTTCAGCACGCGCTCGACCTGGCGCGCCGGCACGCGGTGCGCACCGAGGCCGAGGACGTCCCGGTGGCGTCGGCCGCCGGGCGCCGCCTCGCCGCGGCCGTCACGGCGAGGGCCGACGTCCCGCCGGGGGACGTCTCGGCGATGGACGGCTACGCCGTCCGGGCGGCCGACGCGCCCGGGGCGCTCAGGGTCTGCGGCGAGAGCGCGGCCGGGGCGCCGCTCGCGGCGGCGCTGGGCCCCGGCGAGGCGGCGCGGATCTCGACCGGCGCCGCGCTCCCCGAGGGCGCCGACGCGGTCGTGCCCGTCGAGCTCACCCGGGAGGAGGACGGCGGCGTCCGGGTGCCGGCCGTCGCGGCGGGCGACCACGTTCGCCGGCGCGGGGAGGTGATCGGGCGCGACGCCGTGCTGCTGGAGGCCGGCGCCTGGGTCGGGCCCCACGAGGTCGTCGCGCTCGGCTCGGCGGGGCACGCGTCGGCGAGCTGCCGCCGGCGCCCCCGGCTCGCGCTGATGGCGACCGGGGCCGAGCTGATCCCGCTGGGCGCGCGACCCCGCCCCGGGGCGGTGTGGGACTCGAGCCGGGTCGGGCTCGCGGCCCAGGCCGCGGCGGCGGGCGCGCGGCCCGTCGCGGCGCTGACCGTGGGCGACGACGTTGACGAGACGATCCTGGCCCTCGAGGCCCTGCTCGACGAGGGCGACGAGCGCCCGGAGCTGGTGGTCACGGCCGGGGGCGTCGGCGGCGGCCGCCACGACCACGTCCGCGCCGCGCTCGCGCGCATCGAGGTGGAGGAGGTCTTCCGGGGGGTGAGGGCCGACCCCTGCCGCCCGGTCTGGCTCGGCCGCCGCGGCGACCAGGTGGTGCTGGGGCTCCCCGGCAACCCGGTGTCGGCCGCCGTCGGGTTCCACCTGATCGGCCGCGAGCTGCTCGGGCGCGGCGAGGACTGGCGCCGGCGCGCGCCCCTGGCGCGCGACGTGCCCACGTGGGCCGACCGGGTGGACCTGCCCCGCTGCCGGCTCGTCGACGGCGCGCTCGACCCGATGCCCCAGCAGGGCTCGCACGCGATCACCTCGCTCTGCGGAGCCGACGCGATCGCCTGGATCCCGGCGCAGGAGGGCGGCCTGCGCGCCGGCGAGGAGGTGGCCTACAGCCCGCTGCCCTGACGGCCCGGCGCGCCCGCGACCTCGAAGATGCTCACCCCGATCGGGGTCTTCGGATAGCGGCCGCGCAGGTAGGGCCACACGCGCCAGGCGTAGGTCCGGCCGACGGCGAGCGTGCGGGCCGGGACGCGCAGGCGGGGCCCGGCGGGGAAGGCCGACAGCACCTTGCGGACCGAGGAGCCCTTCACCTCGAACACCTGGACGTTGTAGAGCCGCGCGCCGCGACGGGGCCGCCAGCGCAGCAGCGGCCGCAGGGTCTTGAGCCGGCTGGCCGCGGCCGGCGACATGAGCCGGTGGTTGCGCGCGAGGCGGATCGCTGCCGCCGGCGGCCGGCGCGCTCGGGGCGGCTGGAGGACGGCCGGGCCGGCGGGGGCCGCGGCCGCGGGGCGGCGCCGGGGCGGGCGCGACCGCGTAGTCCACCGCCGCCGTCGTCACGTTGCCCGCGTCGTCGACGGAGCGCACGACGAAGCTCGCCGGTCCGACGCGATCGGTCGCCAGGGCCTGCCCGTCGGCCACCGGTCCGGCGCAGGTCACCGCCCCGGTGCACGAGTACCGCGCCGCGACGATCTGCCCGAATGCGTAGGAGGCCCCGGGCCCGCGGCTCGCCGATGTTGATCCTCGGCGCGACCGTGTCCACGCGGAAGCGCCTGCGCGCGACGTCGTTCCCGTCGCCCCCGTCGCCGTCGTCATCGTCGTCGTCGCCATCGTCGTCATCGTCAGTCATCGTCGTCGCCGCCGCCCCGGCGGTCGCGGGCGAGCAGGACGTGCTGGCCGTCGGCGATCGGGTCGAAGGCCACCACGAGCGGTGACCTCCCGCGCGTCCACCCTCCACCGCGCCCTTCGAGGCGCCACTCGACACGCGATCCCCGGGAGGCCGTGACGGTGTAGGTCGGGGCCGGGTCGGCGGCGTTCCAGACCTCCCCGTCGGCGCCCGAGATCGTCGCCGCCCCGGCGTGGGCCGGCGCGGCGAGCGCGGCGCCGATGAGGAGGACCGTCGCGAGCCGGGCCCGCACGCCGCATTCATATCGCCGCGGGCCCGGCGCGGCCAGGGGGGACGGTGCGCCGCCACGTGGAGGCGGCGAGGCGCCCACCAGTACCTGCTGAGCCGCGACCTGCCGCTGAGTTCTCTGGCGATCCGAGGTCCCACCCCATGAGCGGCATGATCCGATCACGCGACGAGGAGGACCGATCATGGACTGGAAGCTCGAGCTGGTGGTGGTGCCGGTGTCGGATGTCGACCGGGCGAAGGACTTCTACGCCGAGAAGGCCGGCTTCCGTGTGGACGTTGACCACCGCGCGGGAGACGCCTTCCGCGTCGTGCAGCTCACCCCGCCGGGGTCGGCGTGCTCGATCGCCGTGGGCGTCGGGATCACCGAGTCCGAGCCCGGGTTGACCCGGGGCCTGCACCTGGTGGTGCCCGACGCCGAGGCCGCGCGCGCGGAGCTGGCCGGGCGCGGCGTTGACGTGAGCGAGCCCTTCCACTTCGGCCCCGAGGGGCGGGCGCCCGGGCTCGACCCCGAGCGGCGCGACTACGCCTCGTTCCTCTCCTTCGCCGACCCCGACGGCAACGCCTGGCTGGTGCAGGAGCGGAGGTCAATGCGGATGAGCGCCTCTTAGCGGGCGGCCATGCGCGCCAGGGGGTCCAAGGCGGCCAGCCTCCGCCGCAGGCGGTGCCGCCGTCTGCCGGAGGGCCCGGCCAGGGCCCTGGAGGCGCGCATGGCCGCCCGCCGAGAGGCGGCCATCCGCATTGTCGCCTAGCCTCCGATGAGGCTCATCGGCCGGCCCGTGTAGGTCCACTCGGGGTCGGCCATGCCGTGGCCCGCCTCCTTGCGGGAGACGGCAGCGGCGGCGATCTCCGCCAGCTCGGCGTCGTCCGCGCCCGCGCGCAGCGGGCCGCGCAGGTCGGTCTCCCACTCTGCGAAGAGGCACGTGCGGAGCTGGCCGTCGGCCGTCAGGCGCAGCCGGTCGCAGCTGGCGCAGAAGGGCTCGGTGACCGACGAGACGAACTGCAGCGTCCCGGCGCCGTCGGCGAAGCGCCAGCTCGTCCCGGTGGCCGAGGCCCGCTCCGGGGCCATCGGCAGCAGCGGCCAGCGGGCGCCGATCAGCTCGCGGAGCTCCTCGCCCGAGAGCACCGCCTCGCGGGTCCACTCGCGGGGCGCGTCGAGCGGCATCACCTCGATGAAGCGCACGACGTAGGGCCGCCGCCGGGCGAGCGCGGCGAGCGGCAGGACGTCCGGCTCGCTGAGGCCGCGCAGCGCGACCGCGTTGACCTTGATGGGCCGCAGCGACGGGTGGCGCTCGCAGGCGGCGAGGCCGGCCAGCACCCGGTCGAGGTCGCGGCGGCGGGTGATCATGGCGAAGCGCTCGGGGTCGAGCGAGTCGATGCTGACGTTCACCCGGTGGAGGCCGTTGCGCACCAGCTCGTCCACGACGCCCGCGAGCAGCACGCCGTTGGTGGTCATCGCGACCTCGCGGACCCCCGGCACCGAGGTGATGCGGCCGATCAGCTCGGGGAGACCGGGGCGCACGAGCGGCTCGCCCCCGGTGACGCGGATCTCGCTGATGCCCATGCGGGCGAAGAGCGACACCATCCGGACGAGCTCGTCGTCGGTGAGCAGCTCCTCGCGCGGCAGCCACTTCATGCCCTCGGCGGGCATGCAGTAGCGGCAGCGGAGGTTGCACCGGTCGGTGACCGAGAGGCGCAGCGACCGGTGCGTCCGTCCGAAGCCGTCGACGAGCGGCTGGCTCATGACGACATGTGTAGCGCGTCTACCGCGAGAGCGCCTCCTCCACGGCCCGGCCGGTGAGGACGCGGGCGAGGTGGCGGCGGAAGTCGGCGCTCGCCCAGGTGTCGCTGGGCGGGTCGGTGCCCTCGTCGGCCTTCTCCGCCGCGCCCTTGACCTGCGTCGCGCGCGGCGCCGGCCAGGGCCGCCTCGGCGGCCGAGGCCCGCAGCGGCGTCTGGCCCATGTTGGTGAGCCCGACGCGCGCGCCCTCGATGGAGCCGTTCTGCGCCCCCACCAGGGCGGCGACGCCGACCGTGGCCCAGTCGAGCGACCGCTGGCGGAACTTGAGGTAGCTCCAGCCGGCGCGTGCCGACCTTCGGCACCCGCACCTCGGTGATGATCTCGTCCTCGCCGAGGGCGGTCTCGAAGAACCCCCTGAAGAAGTCCGCCGCGTCGATCGTGCGCTCGCCGTTGGGCCCGCGGGCGACGATGTCGGCGTCGAGCGTCAGGGCGATCGTCGGGAGGTCGGAGGCCGGGTCGCCGTGCGCCAGCGAGCCGCCGATCGTGCCGCGGTGGCGGACCTGGGGGTCGCCCACCAGGCCGGCCGCGTAGGCGATGAGCGGGCAGTGCTCGTTGGCGGCCGGGTCGCGGTTGAGGTCGTTGTGGCGCGTGAGCGCGCCGATGGCGAGGTGGTCCCCCTTGTCCCTGACGCCGGACAGCTCGGAGAGCCGGCCGATGTCGACCAGCGTCGCCCGGCCGGGCGAGCCGGAGCTTCATCAGCGGCAGGAGGCTGTGGCCGCCCGCGATGAGCTTCGCGTCCTCCTTGGTGCGCAGCAGCTCGAGGGCGTGGTCGACCGACTCCGCGACCTCGTAGTCGAAATTCGCCGGGATCATGACCGCGCCTCCTGGATCGCCTTCCAGACCCTCTCGGGCGTCGCCGGCCGCTCGATGTCCGTGACGCCGAGGTGCGAGAGGGCGTCCACGATCGCCCCAACGACCGCCGGCGGCGCGGCGATCGTGCCGGCCTCGCCGATCCCCTTGACCCCCAGCGGGTTCGTGGGGCTGGGCGTGACGGTGCTGTCCAGCTCGAAGCTCGGCAGCTCCGTGGCGGCCGGGATCATGTAGGTCGTCATCGTGCCGTGGAGGAGGTTGCCCTCCTCGTCGTAGCGGGCCTCCTCGAAGAGCGCCTCGGCGATGCCCTGAGCCACGCCGCCGTGGACCTGGCCCTCCACCACCTTCGGATTGATCTGCACGCCGCAGTCGTCGACCGCGACGTACCGCTGGAGGTCGACCGAGCCGGTCTCGGTGTCGACCTCGACCACGCAGGCGTGGGCCCCGTGCGGCCAGGAGAAGTTGGGCGGGTCGTAGATGTGGGTCGCCGTGAGCCCCGGCTCGAAGCCCTCGGGCAGGTCGTGGGCGCTCCAGGCGGCGAAGGCGAGCGTCTTGATGTCCACCGAGCGGTCGGTGCCCGCGACGGTGAAGTTCCCCCGGCGTCCACTCGAGGTCGTCCTCGGAGCACTCGAGCTGGTGGGCGGCCAGCGTCCGTGCCTTGGCGATGATCTTCTCGCCCGCGTGGTAGGCGGCGATGCCGCCCACCGCCAGGCTGCGGCTGCCGTACGTGTCCAGGCCCAGCGGCACCAGTTGGGTGTCGCCGTGGATGCACCTCCACGTCCTCGTACTCCACGCCGAGCTGGTCGGCGACCATCTGGGAGAAGGTCGTCACGTGCCCCTGGCCGTGGGGCGAGGTGCCGATCGACAGCTTGACGGTGCCGGTCGGCATCATCTCGATCGTGCTCGCCTCCCAGCCGCCGCCCGCGTACTGCAGGGCGGCGAGGACCCGCGAGGGCGCCAGGCCGCACATCTCGAGCCAGGTCGAGAAGCCGACGCCGATCACCTTGCGTGTCGCCGCGCTGGCGCCGCTCCGCCTGCTCGCGGCGGATGCCCTCGTAGTCGAGCGTCTCGAGGCAGCTTGTCGAGGGTGCCCGGTGTAGTCGCCGGAGTCGACGGTGAGGCCGCTCACGATGGTGTAGTTGGGGAACTTGTCCGTGGTGATCATGTTCTTGCGGCGCAGCTCCACCGGGTCCATCCCCAGCTCGACGCGCCAGCTTGTCCATCGTCATCTCGATGGCGTACGTGGCCTCGGGGCGGCCGGCGCCGCGGTAGGCGTCGGTCGGGGTGGTGTTGGTGAAGACCATGTCGTAGGCGAAGTCGTACGCCTCCGGGTCGTACACGCCGGCGTAGAGCCAGGCGCCCAGCATCGGGATGGCCGGGGACACGACCCGCAGGTAGGCGCCCATCGACGCCTCGAGCTTCACCCGCACGGCCTTCAGCACCCCCTCGCGGGTCGCCGCGAGCTCGATGTGCTGGTACATGTCGCGGCCGTGGATGGTGGCGAGGTAGCCCTCCGACCGCTCCTCCGTCCACTTCACGGGCCGCCCGAGCTCGCGGGCGACGGCGACGGCGACGGCCTCCTCGCCGTAGTGCTCGAGCTTGGAGCCGAAGCCCCCGCCGACATCCGGGGCGATGACGCGCATCTTCGCCTCGGGGATGCCCAGCTCGATGGTGAGGAAGGTGCGGATGAAGTGCGGGATCTGCGACGCCGTCCACAGCGTGAACTCGCCCTGGGCGAGGTTCGGCTCGGCCAGCACGCTCCGCGGCTCCATCGCGTTCGGGATCAGCCGCGGCCAGGAAGTACTCGCCGGTGACCTTGACGAGGTCGGGGTCCTCGAAGTAGGGGCCCGGGTCGCCGCGGCGGGGGGCGGGCGAGTCGAGCTCGAAGTCCCACGTCCCGGCGTTGTTGGTGCCGAGGTCGTCGTGGACGAGCGGCGCGCCGTCCGCGAGGGCGGCCCTGACGTCGGTCACGGCCGGCAGCGGCGCCCAGTTCGACGGAGACCGCCTCCGCCGCGTCCACGGCGAGGGCGCGCGACTCGGCCACGACCACCGCCACCGGGTCGCCGGCGTACCGGGCCTTGTCCTTGGCGAGCGGCCAGTGCGGCGGCTGCTTCAGGTCGCGCAGGGGGAAGGCCATGAACAGCGGCGCGGCGAACTCGAGGTCGGCCGCGGTGTAGGCGGCGACCACGCCGTCCATGGCGAGCGCCTTGGAGACGTCGATGGTGCCGTACCTCGCGTGCGCGAACGGGCTCCGCACGAAGCCGAGCCACAGCATCCCCGGCACGGTGATGTCGTCGGTGAAGCGGGAGGACCCCATGATCAGCTCGGGGTCCTCCTTGCGGAGCTTGCGGGCCCCGATGTTCGGGGCGGGCTGCTCGGTGGTCGCCATCGTCCCCTCCCTACGAGCCCGCGACGGCCGCGACGGCCTTCACGATGTTGTGGTAGCCGGTGCAGCGGCAGAGGTTGCCCTCGAGGCCGTGGCGGATGTCGTCCTCGCTGGGGTGCGGGTTCTCGTCCAGCAGGCCGACGGCCGCCATGATCATCCCGGGGGTGCAGAACCCGCACTGGAGCCCGTGGTGCTCCTGGAAGGCCGCCTGCATCGGGTGCATGTCGCCGTTGGTGGCGAGGCCCTCGATCGTGGTGACCTCGGCCCCGTCGGCCTGGACGGCGAGGACGTTGCACGACTTCACCGACTGACCGTCCAGGTGGACGGTGCAGGCGCCGCACGACGTCGTGTCGCAGCCGACGGTCGTGCCGGTGAGGTTCAGACCCTCGCGCAGGTAGTAGACGAGCAGTTCCCGCTCCTCGACGTCCGCCTCGTGGCGGACGCCGTTCACGGTGACGGTGATGCGCCTCACGTGGTCTCCCCCCTCTCCCGGCCGAAGCCGAGCAGTCGTTTGATCGCCCCCACCAGCGCGGTGACCGCGAGCGTGAGGCCCGAGGCGGGCTTCTGCGACTCCCGCACGGCCGCGGCCCGCTCCTCGGGCGCGGCCGACAGCTGGCCCTTGATGCAGTCGGCGAACTGGCCGACCAGCTTGTTCGAGACGTCCTTGACCACCCCGGGCCGGCCGAGCTGGGCGGCCTGGCCGGAGAACCGCAGGTCCGTCGTCATGGCGACGTTGGTCCCGCCCGAGTCGGTCGGTCGCAGGACCGAGTCGACGGTGGCCTCGGCGCCGCCCTTGCCGCGCGTGTCGCGGGCGCTGACGCCGAGCTTGACCGCGTGCGCGGCGTCGTCGCGGTCGAGCATCTTCACGTCGGCCAGGAAATCCATCGCGACCGGGCCGAGCCTGATGGCGAGCTCCGACTTCCACGTGCGGTCGTCCACGACCTCGAGCAGCTTGGCCCCGGGCATGCAGGGCACGACCCGCTCCGCGTCGAGCAGCAGCTCGAGCGTCTGGTCGGGCGAGGCCGGGACCTCAAACTCGTGTTCGAGCTGCAACGCCCTCCTTCCGGGACGCGCGGTTGGCCACGGAGACGATCTCGGCGCCGATCGCGATGGCCACCTCCTCCGGCGTGCGCGAGGCGATCGGCAGGCCGATCGGGGCGTGGACGCGCTCGAGCTGATCCTCGCTCACGCCCTCCTCGATGAGCTTCTCGCGCCGGCGCTCCGTGGTGCGGCGGCTGCCCATGGCGCCGATGTAGCGCGCCGGCGTCGCCAGGGCCGCCTTGAGCGCGGGCACGTCGAACTTGGCGTCGTGGGTCAGGATGCAGATGGCGGTGCGCTCGTCCACAGGCGCGCGCTCCAGGAACTCCTGGGGCCACTCCGTGACGAGCTCGTCGGCGTCCGGGAAGCGCTGCGGCGTGACGAAGATCGCGCGCGGGTCGCAGACGGTCACCCGGTACCCCAGGAACTTGCCGACCGTGCAGAGGGCCGAGGCGAAGTCGATGGCGCCGAAGACGTACATCGCCGGGCGCGGGACGAAGGACGAGACGAAGACCTCGTCGTCGCCGACGGTGACGACGCCGCTCTCGCCGAGGCGCAGCAGCGGCCGGGCGGCGGCCTCGACCTCGTCGGCGGGCTCCCCCTCCGCGTCGATCAGCCGCGGGCTCCCGGTGACGGCGCCGCCGATGGTGGTCAGATAGGCGACCGGCCGCTCCTCGCGCACGGCGGCGGCGACCGCGCGCACCAGGTCCGGCTCCATCGGCTCGACGAAGATCCCGACGTTGCCGCCGCAGGGCAGCCCGACCTCGAAGGCCTCGTCGTCGGCGTAGCCGTAGGTGGCCATCCGCGGCGCGGCGCCCTGCAGGACCTCCTCGGCCTGCGCGTACACCGCCGGCTCGACGCACCCTCCGGTCACCGAGCCGACGACCTCGCCGGTCTCCGAGACCGCCATCACGCTGCCCGGCTCCCGCGGCGCGGACCGGTTGACGGTGACCACGGTGGCCATGGCCGCGCGCCGCCCGTCGCTGATCCAGCGCTCGAGCGTGGGCAGAACGTCCCGCAAATGCGCCCCCTCCGTGTTGCCCGGGGCATCGACCCTACGGCCGGCCCGAAAGTTCGTCAACATAATCACGAACTCCCGGTTCCAACGTCCCGAAGCGCGATATACGGCAGGGAGCCCGCATGGAATTCACCGACGTCGAGCAGCTCCAGGAGGCCCTGGCGCGCGAGCGCTACATCGCGGACCGGGGCCTCGCCGTGTCCCTCTACCTCGCCCTGGCCCTGCGCCGCCCGCTGCTGCTCGAGGGCGAGCCGGGGGTCGGCAAGACGGAGGTCGCGCGCACCCTCGCGCGGGTCCTGCCCGCGCAGCTCATCCGGCTGCAGTGCTACGAGGGGATCGACGCCGGCCAGGCGCTGTACGAGTGGAACTACTCGCGCCAGCTGCTCTACGCCCGGACCCTCCAGGAGGGCTCGCTCGACCCCGACCGGAAGGCGGCCGAGCTGTACGGCCCGGAGTTCCTGGTCGAGCGGCCGCTGCTGGCCGCCGTGCGCGCCGGGTCCGGGGCCGTGCTGCTCGTCGACGAGCTCGACCGCGCCGACGAGGAGTTCGAGGCCTTCCTGCTCGAGGTGCTGGCCGACGCGGCCGTGACGATCCCCGAGATCGGGACCGTCACCGCCGAGTCGCCCCCGGTCGTGGTGCTCACCTCCAACCGCACCCGCGAGCTGCACGACGCCCTCAAGCGCCGCTGCCTGTACCACTGGATCGACTACCCGGAGCGGGAGCGCGAGATCCAGATCATCAGGCTGCGCGCGCCGGAGGCGAGCCGGGCCCTGGCCGAGTCGGTCGCCGAGCTCGTCGGCCGGCTCCGCACGCTGGACCTCGCCAAGCCCCCGGGCCCGGCCGAGGCGATCGACTGGACGCGCGCGCTCGCCGCGCTCGGCATCGGCTCGGTGGACGCCGAGTCCGTCGGCGACACGCTCGGCTGGGCGGTGAAGGGCCGCGACGACCTGACGATCGCGCGGCGCGCGCTCCCGGAGCTGCTCGGCTGATGGGCTCCGCCGCCGAAAGGGAGCCGCTCGGCCGCATCCGCGACCTGGCCGAGGCGCTCCGCGCCGCCGGGGTGCCGGTCGGGACCGGGCGCCTCCTGAGCCTGGCGGGCGCCGCCGCGGCGGTGGGCCCCGACGACCTCTACTGGGCCGCCCGGGCGACCCTGATCTCGCGCCGCGAGGACCTGGACGCGTTCCACCGCGCCTTCGCGTCCGTGTTCGGGCTGCCCGACCGGCCGCCGCCGGGACCGCAGCCGGTCCCCGACCGGCGCCAGCGCGTCACCGTGCCGGCCGACCTGGGCGCGGCCGCCGCGGTGGACGGCTCGGCGGACACCGCGCTCGCCAGCCCGGTCGAGACGCTGCGCCGAAAGGACTTCGCGGGCTGCACCGATGCCGAGCTGGCCCAGATCGCGCGCCTGATGGCCCGCCTGCGGGTGCGGGCCCCCGAGCGGCGCACGCGCCGCCGCCGGCCGGCCCGGTCGGGCGACCCGGACCTGCGCCGCACCCTGCGCCGGGCGATGCGCACGGGAGGCGAGCCGATCGAGCGGGCATGGCGGCGCCGGCGCGTCCAGCGGCGGCGGCTGCTGCTCGTGCTCGACGTCTCCGGCTCCATGTCCACGTACTCGCGCTCGCTCGCGCTCTTCGCCCACGCGTCGCTGCGCGCGGGCCCCGGCGACTGGGAGGCCTTCGCCTTCGGCACGCGCCTCACGCGGATGACGCGGGCCCTGTCGGTCGCCGACGCCGACGTCGCGATCGCCGCCGCCGGCGCCGAGGTGGCCGATTGGGACGGCGGGACCCGCATCGGCGCGTCGCTGAAGCGCCTGATCGACGAGCACGGCCGCACCCGGGCGGTGCGCGGGGCGACCTGCGTGATCCTGTCCGACGGCCTCGACGTGGGCGACCCCGAGCTGCTGGGCGAGCAGATGGCGCGCCTCTCGCGCCTCGCCCACCGCGTCGTCTGGCTCAACCCGCTCAAGGGCCACGACGCCTACGAGCCCCTCGCCCGCGGCATGGCGACCGCCCTGCCCCACGTTGACGTCTTCCGCCCCGGCCACAACCTCCAGAGCCTGGAGGAGGTCGCCGACGTGATCGCCCGGCTGTGAGCTCGCACCGGCTCCCCCCGGCGCTGGTCTCCATGATCGGCTTCCTGCCATGGATCGTCTACTGGATCCTGGTCGGGAACGTCTCGTTCACGACGTCGATCCTGGTGACCCTCGGCGTCGCCGTGGCGGTCAACGCGGCCACCTACGCCCGCACGCGCTCGTTCAAGCTCTTCGAGGCGGGGGCGATCGCGATCTTCGTCGCGCTGCTGATCGTGTCGCTGGTCGGCGAGGAGAGCTTCCTCGAGCGCTGGATCCAGCCGCTGTCGAACCTCGGCATCCTCGTCCTCGCCCTCGCGACGGTCGCGGTCGGGCGGCCCTTCACGCTCGAGTACGCCCGGGAGTCGGTGCCGCCGGAGGTGCAGGCGACGGCCGGCTTCGACTACGTCAACCGGCTGCTGACGTGGGTGTGGATCGGCGCCTTCGCGGTCATGACCCTCGTCTCGTTCATCCCCCCGGTCGTGCAGGGGGAGGCCACCATCCGCGACGGCGCCAGCACCCTGTCGATCGTCTGCTACTGGGTGATCCCGTTCTCGGTGCTCGCGCTCGCCGGGATCGTCACGGCGAAGTTCCCCGACTGGCTCGTGGGGAGCATCGACCGGCAGCTCGCCCCGGCCGAGCGGGCACCGCGCACGCCCGCGCCGCCCGCGGCGCCGGTGGGCGAGGCGCGCCACGGCGCCCTGCGGCTCGCGCTGTCCCCGGCCGCGGCGCCGCTCGACGCGTCGCTCGACGTCAGCCTGGAGGGCGCGCCGCCCGGCGCGGACGTGACCCTCGGCGCCGTGGCCGCCGACGCGTTCGGCACGCCGTGGCGCTCGAGACCTGACCCTGACGGCCGACGGGGCGGGGCGGGTCTCGGCCGACGCCGCGGCGCTCCTGTGGTCGATGGAGCCGTCGTCGGAGGAGCCGGTCGGCATCTTCGCGCCCGCAGCCGAGCCCTTCGCCCTGACCGTGCGGGCCGAGGCCGGCGACGGCGTCGTCGAGTGCAGCGCGGTCCGCGGGGCCGCACCGGGGGTGCGCCGCATCGCCGTGAGCGAGGGCGAGGTCGTGGGCGAGCTCCACGTCCCCGCCGGCGACGGGCCCCACCCCGGGGTGCTCGTGCTCCCGGGCTCGGAGGGCGGCCTCGACTCCCAGGCGTCCCTGGCGACCCTGCTCGCGGTCCACGGGTACGCCGCGCTCGTGCAGGGCTACATCGGCGTCGAGGGGCTCGAGGACCACGTCGTGGCGATCCCGCTCGAGCGCCTCGCGGCGGGCGTCCGGGCGCTGGCGGCCCGCCCCGAGGTGGACGGGGCGCGCCTCGGGGCGATGGCGATCTCGAAGGGCTCGGAGGCGCTCCTGGCCACCGCGGTCGCGTTCCCCGACCTCCCCCTGTCGGCCCTGGTGCTGCTCTCGCCCTCGAGCGTGGCGTGGCAGGCCGTCGGCGGCGACGGCGCGGTCCCCGGCGTCGGCTCGTGGACCCTCGCCGGCGAGCCGCTGCCCTTCCTGACCGTCCACGAGGAGGGGCTCATGCCGCAGTTCCTCCGCAACGCCGTCTTCGCGCGCGCGGAGCGGCGCCGGCACGAGCCCGCCCTGATCCACCTGACCGCGAGCTACGCCCCCGGGCTCGAGGACGCCGGCGAGCGCGACCGGGCCGCCATCGCCGCCGAGCGCGTGGCGGTGCCGCTGCTCCTGGGCGCCGGCGAGGACGACCAACTCTGGCCCTCCGCCCGCATGGCCCGTGACATCGCGGCCCGCCGCCGCGGCATGACCCCGTCGCAGCCCGACCGGCTCGTGATCCTTCCCGGCGCCGGGCACCTCCTGCGCCCCCCGCTGCTGCCGACCGCCGGCGCGTGGCTGGACGGCATCGCCTTCGGCGGGCGCCCCGGCGAGATGGCGGCCGGCCACGCGCGCCTCTGGGAGGACGTGCTCGCCTTCCTCGGCGAGCACGTCCGCGGCATCCCGGCCTCGCCCCTCGCCGCGGCGGCCGACTAGCAAGGGCGCACGGGCGCGCCCGAGTCTCAGCTCGGCTCGCGTCCGCCCGACAGGAGGGCCTCCAGCCGGTCGAAGGCGTCGGTCCAGCCGTCGCGGTGCAGGGCCCGCCGCGACTCGGTGGCGAAGGGGCGCTGCTCGAGCTCGACCTCGGTCGAGTCCCCGAGCGCCCGGAGCTCGAGCGTGACGAGGTTCGGCCGGTCGTCCGGGTC
Organism: Miltoncostaeaceae bacterium; assembly: GCA_963834875.1. Classification (GTDB taxonomy): domain Bacteria; phylum Actinomycetota; class Thermoleophilia; order Miltoncostaeales; family Miltoncostaeaceae; genus DATAGF01. The sequence goes on along the minus strand of CAWIDG010000032.1, from coordinate 54,776 downwards.
GGGCGTCTCCCACTCGAAGCTGAAGGCGAGGCGCTCGGGGCGGTCGACCTCGCGGAACTCCCCGGTCAGGTGGAAGGCCTCGCCCTCGGGCGGCTGCATGAGGATGCGGTAGCGGCCGCCGGGGCGCGGATCGAGGTCGACCCTGGGGGCCGTGAAGCCGCGGGGGCCCCACCACTCCGCGAACAGGTCCGGTGTCGTGAAGGCGTCGAAGACCCGCTCGCGCGGAGCGGGGAGCACCCGCGTCATCCGGAGGGCGAGCCCGCGAGCGAGCAGGCGCTCGTAGTCCTCGGGCGTGTCCACGTCCTCGGGCGGGTCGCCGCCGACCTCGGCGAGGTCGACGACGCCGAGGTGGGTCGCGACCAGCTCGCGCGCCCCGACGTCGCCGCGCAGGACCTCGACGCCGGCCCACGCGGATCGCGCCAGCAGCACCGGGTGGGAGGGGCGGGCGCGGTAGGACGCCCGCACCACCGGCGAGCCGTGCACCCAGTGCCAGTCGATCACGGCACGGATCGCCTCGGGGCGCACCTCCGGCTGGTCGCCGAGGAGGATCACGGCGGCCCGGGAGGCCTCCGGCGCGGCGGCCAGCCCGGCCCGCAGCGAGCTCGACTGGCCCTCGGCGTACCGGGTGTTGATGACGAGCTCCACGCCGGCGGGAAGGGTCAGGGAGGCCGCGATCTCCTCGGCGTCGTGGCCGAGCACGACCCGGACCTCGTCGAGGCCGGCCGCGACGGCCGCCTCGACCGGGTGCTCCAGCAGCGGCCGGCCGGCGAACGGGAGGAGCTGCTTGACCCGGCCCCCCATGCGCCGGCCCTCGCCGGCCGCCAGCACGATCGCGCAGACGGTCACGCGGCGCCCCCCGCGGATATCGTCCAGGAGGCCGGGCACACCGCGGACGACTGGAGACTCATGAGGATCAGCGCGCGCAACCAGCTGGCGGGCCGGGTCACCGGCATCACGCGGGGCGAGGCCATCGCCAACGTCGAGATCGACGTCGGCGGGCAGCGCCTGGTCGCCTCCATCACGGTCGAGGCCGTGGACCAGCTCGGCATCGCCGAGGGCAGCGAGGTCTCCGCCGTCATCAAGGCGTCGGACGTGATGGTGGCGGTGGAGCACTAGGCCCGGCGCCGTCCCGGGACGGCGCGCGCGGCACCAGGCGCGTGGCCGTCGCCTTGAACGAGGCGACGGCCGGCACCCCGACCGCCAGCGCGAGCCGCTCCGCCGAGGCCGCGGTGATCTCCGCCGTCAGCGGCCCCAGGGTCACCCGCGCGAGGTTCCCGAGGGGCAGGATCGAGGCGATCGGTCCCGCGACGTGGTTCATCGCCGAGTCGGCGGCCGGCCTGAGGGCGATCGACACCTCCCACGGGTGCACGACGGCCACCACCGGGCCCTCGGCGGCATCGGTCGAGCGCACCACCTCCCCCGACTCCAGCGTGACCGCCGTGAGGCCGCCGGGCTCGGGGCGTGCGTGGCCGGCGAGGAGGTTCGCACCGGTGAAGCGGGCGACGAAGGGGTCGGCCGGCGCGGCGACGAGCTCCCGCGGGCCGGCGAGCTGGAGGATCCGCCCGCGCACGATCACGCCGACCCGCGACGCCAGGGCGGCGGCCTCCTCGAAGTCGTGGGACACGATCAGGGTCGGCAGCCCGAGCTCGCGCAGCTGGGCCGCCAGCTCGCGCCGCACCGAGGCGCGCGTCTGGGCGTCGAGCGCCGCCGTCGGCTCGTCGAGGAGCAGCACGCTCGGGTCGCGGGAGAGGGCGCGGGCCAGGGCGACCCGCTGGCGCTCGCCCCCGGAGAGCTCGCGGGGGCGGGCCGCGCGCAGGTGCGCGATGCCGAACCGCTCCAGCAGCTCCTCCACCCGCCGACGCCCGCCGAAGCCGACGTTGTCGGCGACCGACAGGTGCGGGAAGAGGGCGTAGTCCTGGAACAGGTAGCCCACCGCGCGCTCCTCGGGCGGCAGGTTCACGCCCGCATCGGCGTCGAACCACGCCCGGTCGCCCAGCGCCACCCGGCCGGCCGACGGGCGGACCAGGCCCGGCGACGGCCCGCAGGACGGTGGTCTTGCCCGCGCCCGACGGCCCGACGAGCGCGACGGGCGCCCCGTCTACGTCGAGGGAAAGCCCGAGGACGAAGTCCCGGAGGGGGACGGTGAGCTCGAGATGGAGCGCGTCCACCGCGGCGCGAGCTTAGCCGACAGCAGGATCGCGCCGCTCACCACGACCAGCAGCGCGCCGATCGCGATGGCCGTCGTGAACCCGCCGGGCCGGTTCGCCTCGGCGTAGATCGCCAGCGGCAGCGTCTGGGTGCGGCCGGGGAAGCTGCCCGCGAAGAGGATCGTCGCCCCGAACTCGCCCAGCCCGCGGGCGAACGACAGGGTGGCGCCGGCGCCGAGCCCGCCGAGCGCGAGCGGGAGGGCCACCCGCCGGAAGACGCGCCAGGGGCTCGCCCCGAGGGTGCGGGCGGCCGCGAGGAGGTCGGCCTCCACCGCCTCGAAGGCGGACACGCCGGCGCGCAGGAAGAACGGGCTCGACACGAAGATGATCGCCATGACGACCGCGACCTGCGTGAACGTCAGCCGGATGCCGAGGACGGCGAGCTCCTCGCCCAGCAGGCCGCGGCTGCCGAACGCGGCCAGCAGCCCGATGCCGGCGACCGCCGGCGGCAGCACCAGCGGGAGCTCGATGAGCGTCAGGACGAGCGACCGGCCCCGGAAGCGGCGCATCGCCACCAGGTAGGCCGCCGGCGTCCCGACCGCCAGGATGATTGCTTGTGCAATCAGGTTGGTCTTGAGGCTCACCAGCATGGCCTCGACGGCGGCCTCGCTGCCCAGCTGGTCGAGGATCTCCCCCGGGCCCGCGCGCAGGAAGATCGCGAGCAGCGGCAGGCACAGGAACGCGAGCGCCAGGGCCAGCGCGACGACGAGCAGCGGCCCGAAGGCCCGCCTCACGGGAGGCCGAAGCCCGCCGCCTCCAGGGCCGCCCGCCCATCCGGCCCCAGCACGCTCTCGACGAACGCCTCCGCGCCGTCCTGGTTCTCGCTCGCAGTCACCACCGCGATGCCGTAGCGGATCGGCGGCTGAGCCGCCGCCGGGATCGCGATCGCCTGTGACGTCGTCGCCCGCCGCCTGAGCGTCGGTCGCATAGACGAAGCCCGCGTCGGCCTCACCGAGCGCGACCTTGCTGGAGACGTCGCGGACGTCCTGCTCGAAGCTGGCGGAGCCCGCCACGAGGTCGGACTCGCCGAGGTTGGCGAGGACCTCGCGCGTGTAGTCGCCCACGGGCACGCCCTCGGCGGCCATCACGTAGGTGACTCCCTCGGCGTTGAGATCGTCGACCGAGTCGATGTCCTCCGGGTTGTCCGCCGGCACGATGAGCACGAGGCGGTTGGTGGCGAACACCTGGGGCTGCTCGACCAGGCCCTCGTCGAACAGCTCGTCGGGGAGGCGCTCGTTGGCGGCGGCGTAGACGTCGGCCGGCGCGCCCTCGCGGATCTGGGCGGCGAGCTGGTCGGAGCCGGCGAAGCTGTAGCTCGGGGCGGGGTCGATCTGGGGGAACACGTCCGTGAGGGAGGCGGCCGCCAGGACCGTGAGCCCACCGGCGCCGGCGGCGTCCGCCGCGTCGTCGTCGCCGCACGCCGCCGCGACGAGCACCGCGGCGAGCAGGAGGAGGGCGAGGGCGGCCCGCAGCGCCCGCGTCACCGCTCCACCATCACCGAGGTCGCCTTGACGACCGCCGTGGCCGAGGCGCCCGGGCGCAGCGCGAGCTCCTCGGCGGCCTCGCGCGTGATCACCGCGACGACCCGGCTCGGCTCCCGCACCTCGAGCTCGACCTGGGCGAGCATCCCCTCGATGCGCATCTCGAGCACCGTGCCGCGCAGCCGGTTCCGCGCGCTGAGCGTCCGCCCCGGCGGGCCCCCGCGCAGCCGCTCGATCTCGCTCGCCGGCACGACGCGGCGGTTCGCGGCGTCGCGACGGGTGCGGATGCGGCCCTGGCGGTCCCAGCGGCGGAGGGTGTCGAGGCTGATCCCGAGCGCCCGGGCGGCCTCGCCGGCCTGCGTAGCTCTTCCTAGGCATTGCATAGGCAGGCTCCCACACCGGCACCGCCGAGGCAAGGCCCCGGCCCGGGCGGGCGCCGCCGTGGTTACGGCGGGCGGCGCTACCCGCTGGCGCGCTGAGCCCGGCGGCGGGGGGCGCGGCCGAGCAGGAGGTCGCGCGCCGCGTTCAGGGCCACGGTGAGCCCCTCGGCCTGCCGCCGGATGGCGGGGTGGAGGCCGGCCACCCGGTCGGGGTGGCAGCGCGAGACCTGGTCGCGGTAGGCCCGGTCGACCTCCGCCGGAGGGGCGCCCGCGTCGAGGCCCAGCAGGGCGGCGGCCTCGTCCGCGCTGCGCGGCAGCGGCACCTGGCCGTTCTGGGGCGGCGGCGGCACCGGCCGGACGCGCCGGCGGCGGGAGCGCTCGGCGGCGATCGACGCGCGCTCCTCGGCCAGCGCCGCGCGCTCCTCCATCAACCGCTCGCGCTCCTCGGCGACCTCGCGCGCCAGCGTCACCAGGCGGCGGTCGCGGGCGGCGGGGTCCTCTCGCAGGGCGCCGAGCATGGCCTCGGGGTCGAGGTCGGCGGGCCGGTCGTCCGGGACGTCCCAGCCGGGCCCGGCGTCGCCGCGCCGGATCGCCCCGATGACCTCCGTCAACGACATGTGGGCGCGGTTGCCGAGCGCCGGCCCCTCCGAGGGACCGAGGCGCACCAGCCGCACCGACTCCCAGCCGGGCTCGATGATGAACGCCGCCGAGGACCGCCCGGCCAGCAGCACCCGGCGCCGCGGCCGGGCGCGGTGGCCCAGGATCGCGAAGCGCGCGCCCCGGTCGTCCGCGCCCTCCAGCGCGGCCAGCTCGTCGGCGAGGTCCTCCAGCCGCCGCGCCACCTCGCGGCCGTCGGGGCCCTCGGCCGGCGACCCGAGCGCCGCGGCCAGCGCCTCGTCCCGGCCGGGGCCGTCGGCGGCCTGGCCGGCCGCGAGCACGCCCCACCAGCGGACCCAGGGGTCGTCGTCGCCGGCGCGCGACAGCGCCACGGCCGCTGCGGCCGGGTGGTCGAGGGCCAGGAGCGTCGCCGCGAGGCCGGTCGCCGCGCGGGGCGAGTCGCCCATCGCGGACGACGCCGCGAGCAGCGCCACCTGGCGCCAGCGGCGCTCCGTGCCGCGGGCGGGGGCGTGCCCGGCGGCGGCGATGAAGGGGTCGATCACGGGCCGAGCGTAGCGAAGCGGCGGCGGGCGCGGGCGCCCTGAGCGGGGCTATGCTCGCCGGGTGAACCGGCTCGCGCAGGAGTCCAGCCTGTACCTGCGCCAGCACGCCGAGAACCCGGTCAACTGGCAGCCGTGGGGGGACGAGGCCTTCGCGCGGGCACGCGCCGAGGACCGGCCGGTGCTGCTGTCGGTCGGCTACTCGTCGTGCCACTGGTGCCACGTCATGGCGCACGAGTCCTTCGAGGACCCGGACACGGCCGCCGTCATGAACGAGCTGTTCGTGAACGTGAAGGTCGACCGCGAGGAGCGCCCCGACGTGGACGCCCTCTACATGCAGGCCACCCTCGCGCTGACGGGCCAGGGCGGCTGGCCGATGACCGTCTTCCTCACCCCCGACGGGCGCCCGTTCTACGCCGGCACCTACTTTCCAAAGACCGCCCGCGGCGGCCTCCCGGGCTTCGCGGACCTGTGCCGGGCCATCGCCGACTCCTATCGCTCGCGCCGAGACGATGTCGAGGGGCACGCCGCCGAGGTGGCGCGCCGGCTCGCCGCCGCGTCCGACCGGAGCCCCGCGGCCGAGCCCCTCGACCGCCAGCTGCTCGAGGACGCGGTCGTGGGCCTCGCCCGCGCCTTCGACCCGGTGGAGGGCGGGTTCGGCGGCGCGCCCAAGTTCCCGCCGTCGCTGGCCCTGGAGTTCCTGCTGCGGCGGCTCGCCCGCCGTCCGGAGGACCACCACGCCCGCCAGATCGTCGATCTGACGCTCGGCAAGATGGCGGCCGGGGGGATCTACGACCAGGTGGGCGGCGGCTTCCACCGCTACAGCGTGGACGGCCAGTGGCTCGTGCCCCACTTCGAGAAGATGCTCTACGACAACGCGCTGCTGGCGCGCGACTACGCGCTCGCCCACCGCGTCACCGGCTCGCCCGACCATGCCCGCATCGCCCAGGAGACGCTGGACTACCTGCTTCGCGAGATGCGCCTGCCGGGCGGCGGCTTCGCTGCGGCGCAGGACGCCGACTCGCCCGGCGGCGAGGGCGCCTTCTTCGTCTGGACCCCCGAGGAGATCGCTGCGCTGCTGCCCGAGGCGCAGGCGCGCGCGGTCGTCCTCCGGTACGGGGTCCGGCCGGAGGGGAACTGGGAGTCGGGGAGGACGATCCTCCGCCTCGCGGCGCCGCTCGACGCGGTGTCCCGTGAGCTCGGCGAGGACGCGCGGCCCCTCCTGGCCGCGGCCCGCCGCGCCCTCTACGAGGCCCGCGCGCAACGGCCCGCCCCGGCCCGCGACGACAAGGTGATCGCCGCCTGGAACGGCCTGGCGATCGCCGCGTTCGCCGACGCAGGGCTGATCCTGGGTCGCGGCGACTACATCGACACCGCCGCGGCGACGGCCGCCTTCGCGCTCGACGCGCTGGTCGTCGACGGGCGCCTGCGCCGGGCGTACATGGACGGCCGCGCGCAGCACCTCGGCCAGCTCGACGACCACGCCGATCTCTGCCACGGCCTGCTGAGCCTCTACGGCGCGACGTTCCACCCCCGCTGGCTGGCGGCCGCACGGGGTCTCGCCGAGCGCATGGTGGAGCTGTTCGCCGATCGCGACGGCGGCGGGTTCTTCTACTCGGGCGCAGACGGCGAGGCGCTCGTCGCCCGTACGCGCGACCTCGAGGACCACCCCACGCCCGCCGGCAACTCGCAGGCGGCCCACGTGCTGCTCCGCCTGGCCGGCCTGACCGGCGACGCGGCCCTCGAGGAGCGGGCGGCCGGGGCGCTGGCGCTCGTGCGCGGCGAGATGGGGCGCTTCCCGCAGGCGTTCGGCACCGCGCTGATCGCGCTCGACGACCACCTGGCCGACCGCCGCGAGATCGCCGTCGTCGGGCCGGCCGACGACGCGCGCACGGCCGAGCTTGTGGGGGCGGCGCGGGCCGGCGCGGCCCCGGCCGACGCCCTGGCCGCCGGGGACCCCGCCGACCCCGCCGCGGCCGAGGCCGCGCCCCTCCTGGCCGACCGGCCGCTGGTGGACGAGGCTCCCGCGGCCTACGTGTGCGTGGGCTTCGCCTGCCGCGCCCCGGTGACGAGCCCCGAGGAGCTGACGCAGACCCTGGCGGCGTGACGCCGAGGCCTCAGAACGTTAAGGATGCACAGCGGAGGGGCAGCAACGTCCCTGCCCGACGAGGAGGTGGGCACGTGACGGCACGCAGAGCGCGGAGGGGGGCCCTCGCGCTGACGCTGACGGCGGCGGTGGGCGTCGCCGGCGTCGCCGGCGTGGCGACGGCCGCCAAGCAGACGGCGACCAAGCCACCGGTCAAGCGCAACCTGACCGCGAGCGGCACCGCACTCGCGTTCAACAAGAAGGCACTGACGGCGCCGAAGGGGCGGGTCCAGCTCGTCCTGACCAACAACTCGCAGCTCCCGCACAACGTCTCGATTCGCGGCAACGGCCTCACGGCCAAGTTCGGGAAGACCGTGAACAGGGCGGCGTCTCGAAGGTGACGGCGACGGTCAGGCCCGGCAAGTACACCTACTTCTGCGACGTCGGCGGCCACGAGTCGGCCGGCATGAAGGGGACGCTGACCGTCCCCAGGCCTCGGCGGTAGCCGGGGGCCCGCGGGGCGCGGCGCTCGCCGTCTGCGGGCGCGGCGCCCTACGGGATCACGGTGAGGGGGAGGAACATCCCTTGGCCGGCGTGGTTGTCGACGCCGCAGAAGATCTCGTACGTGCCCGGTCCGAGGGTGCCGACGATGTCCACCGACGTCACGCCGCCGGGGCCCACGACGGTCAGCGACGGGCCCGCGAGCACCGTGTGCGGCGGCGGCGGCGCCGTTCGCACGCCGATGTTGTGGTCCAGGGTCCCCGAGTTGTTGGTGAGCTGAAGCCGGATCGGAGCACTCGCGCTCGCGGTCTGGGCCGTTGACGGGTTGAACCGCAGGGCCCCGCCCGAGGCGGTGAACGAGAGCGTCTGCGTGCCCGGCGGGGGCGGAGTCGGAGGCACCGCCGGGGCCCCGGGGGTGCCGGGCGCCCCCGGCGCCCCGGGGGCGACGACGCCCGGTGGCGGCGCGACCTGGTCGCAGAGCTCGGCGCCCGACCTCAGCAGCTTGATCGCGCGCCGCAGCTTCTTCTTCTTCGCCCTGAGCACCTTGGGCGAGGCCTTCGCCGCGTTCTTCAGCGCGGCCGCCCGCAGCCCCCGGGCCGTCCTCGCCTTCCCGGCGGCCGCGTCGCAGCGGGCGGAGGGCGCGATTCTGCGGAAGGTCCTGTTCAGGCCGGCGAGCGGGGACGCCGCTGCGCTGAGGTGGGCCGGATGGGCAGCCTGCGCCCCGGTCGCGGCCGGTCCCGACGCCAGCGCCGAGCCGAGGGCCAGCGTCGCCGCCGCGGCGGCACAGGACACGAGGACGATGGCGACAACGCGGCGCATGATCCTCCGCGCCGACCCTATCGGTCGGCGCCGAAGACGCAACCGGGTCGGGTGCGTACGCTGCCGCCGTGGCCCGCCTCGCCGTGACCGCCCGCCTCTCCGACCCCGCAGCCGTCGAGCGCCTCCGCGCCGCCGGCCACGAGGTCGCCGTCCGGGACGACCCCCGGCCCGCCGCCCCCGCCGAGCTGCGGGCGCTCGCCGCCGGCTGCGAGGGCGTCCTCTGCCTCCCCGCCGACCGGATCGACGCGGCCTTCCTGGACGCGTGCCCGGCCGTGCGCTGGGTCGCCAACCACGCCGTGGGCACCGACCACGTCGACCTCGAGGCCGCCGCGGAGCGCGGGGTGGCCGTGGCCAACACCCCCGGCGTCCTCAACGACGCGGCGGCGGACCTCTGCGTCGCACTCGCCCTCGCGGCGGCCCGGCGGGTCGCCGAGGGCGACCGGCTGATCCGGTCCGGAGGCTGGACCGGCTTCTCGACCGACCTGCTGCTCGGGCTCGACCTGGCCGGCGCGACGGCCGGGCTGGTGGGGCTCGGCGGGATCGGCCGCGCGGTCGCCCGGCGCCTGGTGGCGGGCTTCGGGATGCGCGGCCTCTACGTCGCGCGGCGGCCGCGCCCCGAGCTCGAAGAGGAGCTCGGCGTGGCGTACGCCCCCCTCGACGACCTGCTGCGGGCCGCCGACGTCGTCACCGCTCCACGTGCCGCTGACCGACGAGACCCGCGGCCTGATCGGGGCGCGCGAGCTCGCCCTCATGCGGCCCGGGGCGGTGCTGGTCAACGTCTCCCGGGGGCCGATCGTCGACGAGGCGGCGCTGGTGGCGGCGCTGCGCGAGGGCCGCATCGCCGCCGGGCTGGACGTCTTCGACGAGGAGCCCCTGGCCCCCGGGCATCCTCTGATGGCGCTCGACAACGCCGTCCTGACGCCGCACATCGCGAGCGCCGGGCGCCACACGCGCGCGCGCATGGCCGCCCTGGCGGTCGACAACCTCCTCGCCATGGCCGCCGGCCGCCGGCCGCCGAGCGCGGTCGTCTGGGACGGGCGGGTGCTCGGGTGAGGCCGCTATCCTTGGCCGCGATGGCGGACCTGGGAGAGCTCACCTCGATGATCGAGGCCGCCCTGCCCGGCGCGACGGCGGAGGTCGTCGACCACGGCGGCGGCGACCACCTCGCGGCGACGGTCGTGGCGCCCCAGTTCGCCGGCCTGTCGCGCCTCGAGCAGCACAGGCTCGTCTACGCGGCGGTGCAGAGCCGGCTCGACGACGGCAGCATCCACGCGCTCGCCCTGAGGACCCGCGCACCGGAGGCGACATGAGCGACACCATCACGATGTCCGAGCAGGAGATCCTGGACCAGATCCAGACCGAGGTCGCGGACAACCGCGTGTTCCTCTACATGAAGGGCACCCCGGAGATGCCGCGGTGCGGCTTCTCGAACCAGGTCGTCCAGATCCTCAACCACATGGACGTGGACTACGGCGCGCGGGACATCCTCGTCGACCCGCGCATCCGGGTCGTGCTGTCCGAGTGGTCGGAGTGGCCGACGATCCCGCAGCTCTTCGTCAACGGCAAGCTGGTCGGCGGCTGCGACATCGTCACGGAGATGTTCCAGGACGGCGAGCTCAAGGAGCTGCTGGGCAGCAGCTAGCCGGGCCCGCAGGCGCCGGTGAACCAGGTCTTCGCGGCCGACGAGCCGCTCGCCGAGCTGCACGCGCACCTCGGCGGCGGCGTCGATGCCGCGACGATGTGGGAGCTGGCCCACGAGCAGGGCATCAAGCTCCCCTACCGCGACTACTGGGAGTTCGCCGCGGCCACGAACGTGGGCGCCGGCACCGACGGCCTCGCGGGCCTCGACCGCATCTACCACCTGACCGAGCTCATCCAGAGCAGCCCGGAGGGGGTGTTCCGGGCGGTCCACGGGATGATCTCGGGCGGCTACCGCTCCCAGCGCATCACCACCCACGAGGTGCGCTTCAACCCGGCCAAGCGCAACCGCGGGGGCGAGCGCGACCTCGACGCGATCGTCATGGCGGCGGTGCACGGGATCGACCGCGCGGCCCTCGAGTACCCGGTGCGGGCGGGGCTGATCCTGATGATGGACCGCACCTTCGACCCCGACCTGAACGGCGCGATCGTCGAGCGCGCGATCCGCTTCCGCGGCCGCGGGGTCGTGGCGATCGACATCGCCGGGCCGCGACCGGGTGGGTCCGGCCCTCCCTACCCGTACCGCGACCTCGCCCCGCTCGTCGCGCGCGCCCGCGACGCCGGCCTCGGCGTGACGCTGCACGCGGGGGAGGAGGGCGTGAACGCGCCGGACCCGGGGCCCTACGTCGAGGAGATGCGCCAGGCGCTCGAGCTCGGGGCCGACCGGATCGGCCACGGGATCATCGTCGCGATGGAGCCGCGCCTGCTGGAGCTCGCGCTCGAGCGCCGGGTCGTGCTGGAGATCTGCCCCACCTCCAACGTGCGCACGGGGGCGGTGCGCGACGAGGAGCAGATGGCCGAGATCGTCTTCGGGCTGGAGGCGGCCGGCGTGCCGCTGGTCGTCGCGACCGACGGGCCCGAGATGATCGGCACCCGCCTACGGGCGGAGTACGCGATGCTCGTCCGCCGGGGCGCCCTGAGTCTCGCGGGGGCCCGGGCGGCGAACGAGCGCGGTCACCGGGTGAGCTTCATCGGCGACGGCGCCTCGTCGGCGGCGCCGTCCTCGGAGGCCGCGCCGACCGGCTGAGCGCGGGGCGCCTCGGCCGGCCACGAGATCGGCACCGGCCGCTCGATCGCGACCACCACGACGTCGTCGCGCAGGCTCTGGTCCTCGTGGCGGCGGGCGGCGTCGATGAGCCGCTCGACGCGCAGCTCGACCGCCGAGCGCCGCTCGGCCGCAAGGACCTCGCACGCCCGCTCGATGCCGAACGTGTCGGCGCCCCGGCGCGCCTCGATCAGGCCGTCGGTGTAGAGCAGGATCGTGCCCCCGGGCGGCAGGGACGCGTGCGTCACGGGCCACTCCGCCTCGTCGAACACGCCGAGCAGCGGGCCGGTCATGATCGGCTCGAGCGGCTGGCACACGGTCGCCGTCAGGAAGAAGGGCATCGGGTGCCCGGCCGCCGCGAAGCTCACCGATCCGCGCGGGTCGATGAGCATGTAGATGATCGACGCGAAGAGGCCCTCCGCGCGCTGGGCCGGCTGGGCCATCTGCGCGTTGAGGGCCGCGAGCACCGCCGCGGGGTTGGGGTTGACCGAGACCAGGGTGCGCCAGCCGAAGCGCAGGCCGGCGGCCTGAGCGGCCGCCTGGGCGCCGTGGCCGGCCATGTCGCCCACCATCACCGCGAGCCTCCCGTCGACCAGCGCGATGGCGTCGTAGAAGTCGCCGCCCACGAGCAGCGCCCGCTCGGCCGGCTGGTAGCGCGCGGCGAGGCGGAGACCCCGGACGCTCGGCAGGCGCTCGGGCAGCAGCCCGCTCTGGACCGTCTCCCAGAGCTGCCGCTCGGTGCGCTGGGCCGCCTCGCGCCGGGCCGCGGCGGCGACGGCGTCGCGCTCGCCCTGGACCTCCCGCTGCATGAGGTTGAACCCCTCCATCAGCTCGGCCAGCTCCCGCACGGCGTCGCGGCTCGGGGGAATCGGGTCGGACAGGCGCCCGCGGGTGACGCGGCCGACGCCCTCGCTGAGCAGCGCCACCGGCCCCCCGACCCGGCGCCAGAGCTGGCGGCTGGCCACGCCCACCACGATCAGGGTCAGCAGCGCCGCCGCGCAGATCGCCGCGAAGGTCAGCACGCCCCGGCGGTCGTTGGCCGCCAGCGCGTCGGCGCGCTCGCGCTCGATCCCCTCGAGCAGCCGGCTGTGCTCCGTGCGGAAGGCGTTGAACCGCGCCTCGCCGAGGCCCTGGTTGATGCGGCGGATCGCCTCCTGCTCGCGCCCCTGGCGGCGCAGCCGGATCAGCTCCACCGCCTCGGCGAACCAGAGCTGCGCGGTCCGGTCGACCGCGTCCGCCGAGGCCTCGAGCTCGGGCTCGCCGCGCACCCGCTCGCGCAGCTCCTCCATCGCCGCCGGGTACAGGTCGCGCGCGACCTGGTACTCGGCCAGGTTGTCGCCGCTCGGCAGGAGGATGTAGGCGCGGTTCGCGCTCTGGGCGCTCAGCACGTCGGTGAGGAGGGCGTTCGCCACCTGCTGGCGTCCCCGGGCGCGCTCGGCGCCGTCGCGGTAGTCGCTCGCGGTGCTGAGGATGCCGATGATCGCCGCGGCGATCAGGACGCCCAGCACCACCGCGAGCCCCGCGACGAGCGCGGCGAGGACGCGGCGCAGCGACCTCGGGCCCCGACGGCCCCTGAGGCTCATCCGGCTGCCTCCCTCAGGCGGGCGGGCCCTCCCGCACGAGGCGGTTGATCTCGTCGAAGCTCTCCGGGCGGCCGATCACGACCAGCGTGTCGTCGGCCCGGAGCACCTCGTCGGGATGGGGGGTGGCCAGCGAGCCGGACTCGCGCAGGATCGCGACGATGGTCGCCCCGGTCGTCGAGCGGATGCGGCAGGTCGCGACGGTGAGGCCGACCAGCGGGCTCGCCGCGGGCAGCTCGATCCACTCCATCACGAGGTCCTTCAGGGCGACCTCGAGGTCCTTGACGAGCTGGGGCCGGTAGACGACGCCCCCGAGGATCGCGCCCAGCTGGCGCGCCTCCTCGTCGTTGAGGGTGATGACGTGCGGCTCGTCGTCGTCGGTGTAGTGGTACACCTCGCGCATCCCGTCCAGGTGCACCACGGACGACAGCTTCTCGCCGCGCGCGGTGCGCAGGGTGAACTTCGTGCCCACGCCGGGAAGCCGGGTCTCGCGGACCTCGAGCATCGGGCTCATCTCCTCATCTGTCGGCTCGGCGAGCGGGTCGGGAACGCGAGCCTCCCGATGCGCCGCGACTCTCTCATCAATACCACCCCGGCGACCGCGGTCGCCAGGACGAACAGGCCTGCGAACGGGCCCACGAGCTCCCGGAACTCGGCGTCGAGGGCGACGCCCGCGGCGGCGAGACCCGCGAGGATGATCGTGAACTCACCCCGGGCGACGAGGGCCGCCCCCACGTTCACGCTCTCGCGCGAGGTGAAGCCCGTCAACCTCCCCGAAAGGTAGCCCCCCACGAGCTTCCCCGCCACCGCGACCGGCACGGCCAGGAGCAGCCACTCGGCGGCGTCGCCCGTCTCGCCGAGGTCGACCTCCAGGCCGAACGCGAAGAAGAAGATCGCGGCCGCGAAGTCGCGCAGGCCGAGGAGCTGCTGCTCGATCTGGTTCCGCACCTCGCTGCCCGACAGCAGCACGCCCGCCAGGAGGGCCCCGACGGCCTCCGACAGCCCGGCCGCCTCGCCGAGCGCCGCGCCGCCGATGGCGATCGCGAGCGCCCCGAGCAGCAGCTGCTCGCGGTCCAGGCGCGGCCCGATGCGGTCGATCGCGTGGTGCGCCCAGCGCCCCACCAGCAGGAACACCACGACGAACAGCAGCGCCTCGCCGGCCGTGACCGCGATCTCCGCGGCGCTCACGGAATCGCCGCTCGCGAGCGCGGCGGCCACGCCGAGGAAGACGGCGATCGCGAGGTCCTCGAAGACCAGGACCCCGAGCACGAGGTCGGTCTCGTCGTCGCCCAGGCGCCGCAGGTCGAAGAGCGCGCGGGTCACGATGCCGCTGCTCGAGATGTAGATCAGGCCCGCCAGCAGCACCGCCTCGGCGCCGGGGCCGACCAGGACGATCCCGACCATCAGCCCGAGGCCGGCGTTGACGACGAGGTCGATGACCCCGCCCATGACCACCATCCGGCGGGCGGCGGTCAGACGGTCGAGCGAGAACTCGAGCCCCAGGAAGAACAGCAGCAGCACGATCCCGAGCCGCGCCAGCAGGTCCGTGCCCTCGGAGGGCTCGATGATCGTGGGGAAGCCCGGCGACGGTCCGAGCAGGATCCCGGCGACGATGAAGATCGGGATCGCCGAGAGCCTCAGCCGGCTCGCCAGCACGCTCGCGGCGACGAGCGTCACCAGAACGACGGCGAGATCGCTGAACTCGAGCAGAGACGCCTTCGGCCGGGGGCGGTGGTCGCGGGGGAGCCTAGAGGACCCGCGCCGGCCCTTTTATGAACCTCTTCGACGACGTTGAGGGTTCCGCCAGCCTCGCTGGCTACCGTTCACCGCACCGACGAGCGAGACGAGCGGGGGGACGAGTGCACGATCACGACCGCGGGCTGTCCTGGGACCTGTCCACGCTGATGACCCGCCGGCGGGCGCTGCAGCTGGCCGCCGCCGGCGGCCTGGCGGCCGTCGTCGGCTGCGGCTCCTCCCAGTCGTCCGGGGACGCCACGGGCGCGACGTCGTCCGCCACGACGGCGGCGCCGACGACGCCGTCGACGGCGGCGACCGTCGCCGACGAGATCCCCGAGGAGACCGCCGGGCCGTTCCCCGCCGACGGCTCGAACGGCCCCGACGTGCTCGCCGAGAGCGGCATCGTGCGGGCCGACATCACCTCGAGCTTCGGCGGGTCGTCCGGCAGGGCGGAGGGGGTCCCGCTGACGATCGACCTGACGGTCCTCGACGTCGCGGCCGGTGGGGCGCCGGTCGAGGGGGCGGCCGTCTACATCTGGCACTGCGACCGCGAGGGGCGGTACTCGATCTACGAGTCGTCCGTCGCCGACCAGAACTACCTCCGCGGGGTCCAGGCCTCGGGCGCCGACGGCCGGCTCGCCTTCACCAGCATCTGGCCCGGCGCCTACCGGGGGCGCTGGCCCCACATCCACTTCGAGGTCTACCCGAGCCTCGACGCGGCGACCGCCGCCGGCACCAAGCTGGTGACCTCCCAGATCGCCCTCCCCGAGGACGCCTGCGCCCGGGTCTACGCCACCGCGGGCTACGAGCAGAGCGCCCAGAACCTGGCCGGGACCTCGCTCGAGGGCGACAACGTCTTCGCCGACGGCTACTCGACCCAGCTGGCGACGGCGGGCGGGTCCCCGCAGGCCGGCATGACCCTCGCGCTCAACGTGGGGGTGTGAGCGACCCCACGATCTCGGAGACGTGGCGGACGCCCTCGCGGTCCATCCGCTCCAGCAGGCCGGCGGCGATCGCCCGCGCGGTGCCCGGCCCGCCGTAGACGAAGCCCGTGTAGAGCTGCACCAGCGACGCCCCGGCGGCCAGCTTCTCCCAGGCGTCGCCCGGGGTGAAGATCCCGCCCACGCCGACGGTCACGAGGCGCCCGGCCGCGCGTGCCGCGACCCGGCCCACGAGCCTGGTTGCGTGATCACGCAACGGGGCGCCGGAGAGGCCGCCGGGGAGCGAGACGAGCCGCCGCGGCGACCTCAGGCCGTCGCGCGAGACGGTGGTGTTGGCGACGACGACCCCGGCCAGGCCGCGCTCGAGGGCGAGGTCCACGGCCGCGTTGACCTGGGCCGGCTGGAGGTCGGGCGCCAGCTTCACGAGCACCGGCCGCGGGTCGCGGCCGGCGGCGCGGGCCTCGCGCCGGTTGACCTCGTCGATCGCGGCGAGGATCCCGCCCAGCGGCCCGGCGGCCTGCAGGTCGCGGAGGCCCGGCGTGTTGGGCGAGCTGACGTTCACCGTGACGTAGTCGGCATGGCGCCAGAGCCGCTCGACGGTGCGGGCGTAGTCGGCCGGCGCGTCGGCGGCCGGGGTGACCCTCGACTTGCCCACGTTGATGCCGAGCGGCGCCCCGCCGAGCAGCCCCCGCCGCTCGAGGGCGCCGAGCCGGGCGGCGGTGGCGTCGGCGCCGGCGTTGTTGAAGCCCAGGCTGTTGATCAGCGCGCGGTCGTCGGGCAGGCGGTGCAGGCGGGGGCGCGGGTTGCCCTCCTGCGGCAGGGCCGTGACGGTCCCGATCTCGGCGAAGCCGAAGCCGAGCACGGGCCAGGCCGGCACGGCCTGCGCGTGCTTGTCGAAGCCGGCGGCCAGGCCCACCGGGTTCGGGAAGCGCGTCCCGAGGAGGTCCTGGGCGAGGCGGCCGCCTCCGTCCGGCGGCCCGGCGAGGCCGCTGAGCACCGGCGCCGAGGCCGCGAGCGACGCGAGCGCGAGCGCGTGGGCGCGCTCCGGGTCGAGGCGGAAGAGGAGCGGCCGGCCGAGGGCCGCGTAGAGGTCCACGGCCTCCGGCTAGGAGGCCAGGCGATCCGCCTCGGCCGCCATCTTCAGGTCGTTGTCGGTCACGCCGCCCTGGCTGTGGGTTGACCAGCTCACCGTGACCGTGTCCCACGAGATCGTGAGGTCGGGATGGTGGTCGGCGGCCTCGGCCGCCTCGGCGAGCCGGTTGACGTAGCCGACGGACCCCATGAAGCCGCCGTCGAAGCTGAACTCCTTCACGATCGCGGGACCCTCGCTCCGCCAGCCCGGCAGCTGACGCAGCGCCTGGCGGACCTCCTCCTCGCTCAACGTCGCCACTGCGCCTCCCCCGGTCGGATGCAGCGAAATCTACCGCCCCCGGGCGCGTCGGTAAGGGCTCGGCAAAAGCGGCCGCATCGAAGTGGACTGGCGACTCCGGTTGGTCTAGCGTGCCGAACCGGACCGTCGCGTCCGTTTGTACCCGACCCGCCGGAGCCGCCCCGTGAGCACCGCCGCACACGCGCATCGCACCGAACAAGTGGCTGGTCCTCGTGCTCGTGTGCATCGCCCAGTTCATGGTCGTGCTGGACGCGACCGTCGTGAACGTGGCGCTGCCCTCGATCCAGGAGGACCTCGACTTCTCCACCAGCTCGCTCCAGTGGGTGGTCAACGCCTACACGCTGGCGTTCGGCGGGTTCCTGCTGCTGGGCGGCCGGGCCGCCGACTTCGTGGGGCGCAAGCGCCTGTTGATCGCCGGCGTGATCGTCTTCACCGGCGCCTCGGCCCTCGCGGGGCTCGCGACGTCCTCCGAGTTCCTCATCGTGGCGCGCGCGCTGCAGGGCCTGGGCGCGGCGATGGTCTCGCCCGCGGCGCTGTCGATCGTGACCACCACCTTCAAGGACGGCCCCGAGCGCACGAGGGCCCTGAGCGTCTGGGCGGCGATCGCCGTCGGCGGCGCGGCCGTCGGCCTGCTGCTCGGCGGCATCCTCACCGAGTACCTGTCGTGGGAGTGGGCCTTCTACGTCAACGTGCCCGTCGGCGCCGCGGCGGTGCTGCTGTCGCTGCGCTTCATCCCCGAGTCGCGGACCGACACCCGCGGGGTGGACGTCCTGGGCGCCCTCAGCGTGACCGCCGGCCTGACCCTCCTGGTCTACGCGATCGTGAGGACGCAGGACTACGGCTGGCTGTCGATCGAGACGCTCGGCGTCGCGGGGGCGGCGCTCGCGCTGCTGGCGGGCTTCGTCGTCACCGAGCTGCGCTCCAAGGCCCCGCTCGTCCGCCTGGGGATCTTCCGCAAGCGCTCGCTCACCAGCGCCAACGTGGCCATGCTCGCCGTCGCCGGCGGCATGTTCGCCGTCTTCTACTTCGCCTCGCTGTACGTGCAGGGCATCCTCGGGTTCACGCCCGTCGAGGCCGGGCTGGCGTTCCTGCCGCTGACGGCCGGGATCATCCTCTTCTCGGTCCTCGCCCAGCAGGTGATCGCACGGCTCGACGTCCGCTGGGTCGCGATGATCGGGATGGCGGCCGCCGCGGTCGGCCTGTTGCTGCTGTCGCTGGCGCCGGTGGACGGCAGCTACGCCGCCGACGTGCTGCCGGGGCTGCTGGTGATGTCGGCCGGCCTGGGCTTCACGTTCGTGCCGCTCACGCTCATCGCCACGACCGGCGTGGCGGACGAGGACGCCGGCCTGGCCTCGGGGCTCTTCAACTCCTCGCAGCAGATCGGCGGTGCCCTCGGCCTGGCGATCCTCTCGACGGTCGCGGCCAGCACCACGACCGACGCGCTCCCGGACGGCGACGCGCCGACGGCCCTCCAGCAGGCGTCGGCCCTGGTCGACGGCTACCAGATGGCGTTCGCGGTGGGCGCAGGGCTTATGATCGTGGGCGTGATCGATCACCGCGCTGTTCATCCGGCGCCGCGACGTCGCCGCGATCCAGGCGGGGGAGCAGCCCGTCGCGACGGGCGCATAGGTGTCGAGCGCGGCCACCCTGCGCTCGGACGCGGCCCGCAACCGGGAGAAGATCCTGGCGGCCGCGTCCGAGCTCTTCGCCGAGAGCGGCGCCGATCTCAGCGTGGACGAGATCGCGCGCCGCGCCGGCGTGGGGCACGCGACGGTGTTCCGCCGCTTCCCCACCAAGGACGACCTCGTCGTCGCGATGTTCGAGGCGCGCCTGCTGGAGGTCGCCCGCGTCGCCGAGGAGGCGGAGGCCCTCGACGATCCGTGGGAGGGCCTGCGCACGGCCATGGAGCACATCGCCGCCAAGCAGGTCCGCGACCGGGGCCTGTTCGAGGCGGTGGCGACCGAGGTGATCGGCTCGCCGAAGCTGCGCGAGGCGCGCCACCGCGTCATGGAGCCGTTCGCCCGGCTGCTCCATCGCGCGCAGGAGGCGGGAGCGGTGCGCGGCGACCTCGAGCCCCAGGACGTCATCTTCCTCGTCACCGCCGCCGGCCACGCGGCCCCCTGCCGCATCGACCTGCCGGACGTCTGGAAGCGCTACCTCGGGGTCATCCTCGACGGGATGCGGCCCGAGGGGGCGTCGCCGCTGTCGCCGCGGGCGCCATCGGTGAGGGCCCTCGACGCGGCCCTCGAGGAGGCGGCAGGCCGCTCGGAGCCGCGCTCCTAAGAGCCCGAGCGCGCCGCGGCCGCCCCGGGGGGCGGGATGACCACGATCGGCTCGACGTACGGCACCACCTCGCGGAACAGGCGCCGCCCGACGGCGAGCACGAAGATCGCGATGGCCGTGGCGGCGATCGAGAAGACGAGCAGGCTCCCGGTGAGCCCGATCGCGTCGGCCAGGTAGCCCAGGGCGACGGTCGGGACCGTGCCGGCGTAGGCGAACGTGTAGACGAGCGACATCAGCTTGCCGCGCTCCTGGATCGGCACGATCGTGCCGGCGATGACGGTCCCGCCGTAGAGGATGAAGCCGTTGATGAAGCCGATCGCGCCCGCGGCGAAGACCACGAGCCCGACGGCGTCGAGCTGCGACGAGGCGACGATCAGGAACGAGAGCGCCGCCGAGCAGCCGACCCCGAAGATCACGGACCGGCGCGGCTCGAGGTTGCGGGCGACGAACGGGGCGACGCCGCCGACCGCGAGCACGAGGAAGCCGATCGCGCCGACGACGGCGAGGTTCTCGACGCCGAGCGTCTCGACGACGAAGATCGGCACCACCGACAGCACGGTCCCCTCGATGAAGCTCATCATGAAGGCCGCCGGGGCCACGAACGTCAGGAACCCGAGCGCCTGGCCCCGGGGCACGCCGATGCGGATCCGGAAGGGCTCGCCCCTCTGGCGCCGCATGAGCGTCTCCGACGCGGTCGCGATCGCGACCATCCCGACGACCATCAGGGCGATGTGGATCTCGAAGATCAGGTGGCGCGGGTCGGCCGCGTACTCGGCCGTGATGCCCGCGATGCCCGGGCCGAGCCCGAAGCCCAGGCGGAAGAAGACGCCCGCCAGCGCCGCGGCGAGGGCCTTGCTGCCGCGCCGGGCGTGGTCGACGACGAAGGCCGACCCGACCCCGAGGAACCCGCCGATCGCGAGCCCCTGCAGCACCCGGCCGGCGAACAGCAGCGGAACCGACTCGGCCAGGGCGAACACGAGCGACGCCAGCGTCATCACCGCCATCGCCGGCAGCAGGACGCGCTTGCGCCCGAGCCGGTCGCTCAGGTTGCCGGCGATCAGCATCGTCGGGCAGACGGTGATCGTGTAGGTGACGAACAGGAGCGTCGCCGTGCCCGTCGAGAGGCCGAAGTCCTGCTGGTAGAGCGGCAGCAGGGGCGTCAGCGTGCTCGTCCCCATGGTGAGGACGAGCAGCCCGATGAGGGCCTTCCACGAGCCGGAGGTCACCCGGCGAAAAATACCAGACGATTCAGTACGCTAATCCCCGATGTCCGCCGCAACGACCGCCCGCCGGCCCGGCCGCCCGCGCTCGGCCGCCGTTGACGCCGCGATCATCGACGCCGCCCTCCGCCTGCTCGCCGCCGAGGGCTACGCCCGCATGAGCGTCGACGGCGTCGCCGCCGAGGCGGGCGTGAGCAAGGCGGCCATCTACCTGCGCTACCGCGGCAAGGCCGACCTCGCGACCGCCGCCCTCGCCCACCTGCGCGAGGCCGGCGAGGCCGACCCGACCGGCGACCTGCGCGCCGACCTCGTCGCCGAGCTGCGCCAACTGCGCCGCAACGCCGAGCGGGTCTCCGGCATGGCGCTGATCGGCACCTGCCTGATGGAGGAGCAGCACACCCCCGAGCTCCTGCCCCTCTATCCGCGAGCGCACCTCGCGCCCGCGCCGCGCCCGCCTGCGCGCGATGCTCGAGGCCGCCCGCGACCGCGGCGAGATCGCCGCCGACGCCG
Organism: Miltoncostaeaceae bacterium; assembly: GCA_963834875.1. Taxonomy (GTDB): domain Bacteria; phylum Actinomycetota; class Thermoleophilia; order Miltoncostaeales; family Miltoncostaeaceae; genus DATAGF01. The sequence goes on along the minus strand of CAWIDG010000032.1, from coordinate 33,741 downwards.
ACGTCGAGCCGGCGATCGACCTCTTCATGGGCGCCTACCAGTCGCGCTACATCTCGGGCCAGCCGCTTCCCGGCCCGCTGGGAGGAGGGGATCGTCGCCACCCTCCTGCGAGGGCTCGGCGCGCGCCGAGAGGGATGACCGAGCGGCCAGCCGTCGCCGTGCGCCGCGCGACGCCCGCCGACGCCGCAGTCGTGGCGGCGCTGCTGCACGACTTCAACGTGGAGTTCGCGACGCCGACGCCCCCGGTCGAGGTCCTGGCCCAGCGGCTGGAGCGGCTGCTCGATGGCGAGGACGTCGTCGCGCTGCTGGCCCTCGAGCCGGCGGCGGCAGTGGCGCTGATGACCTTCCGCCCGAACGTCTGGTACGCCGGCCCGGTCGCCCTCCTGGACGAGCTCTACGTCCGCCCCGACCTGCGCGGCGGCGGCATCGGGAGCGCCCTGCTGGCGCGCGCCTGCTCCCTCGCCCGCGACCGCGGCGCCGAGCTCATGGAGATCAACGTGGACGAGGTCGACGTCGACGCCCGGCGCTTCTACGAGCGTCACGAGTTCTCGAACACCGAGCCTGGCGGGACGCACCGGATGCTGTACTACGAGCGCGAGCTCTGACCGGCTGGCCGGCGTCGGCGGGGGCGCCGGCGCGGCGCGTGGCGACCTTCGGCAGAATCAGGCGTGGGCCGTTAGCTCAGCTGGTAGAGCAGGGGACTTTTAATCCCAAGGTCGCAGGTTCGATCCCTGCACGGCCCATGCTGAGAACCAGCATTGCTATGCGGTTCTCGCCGCTCGGGGGCCAGGTCGCTCGGCGGCCTGCCCGCCGGTTGCCTGCAGGTGCGGGGCGCTGCCCGCCACCCGGGCGAGCGGGTCAGCCGCCGCGCTTGGCCCGGCGCTGGCGCCGGCGTGCGAGCGCTGCCAGGTCGCCCTGCACAAGGGTGAGCCGGGGCTCAGGCCTTCCTCAGGTAGCGGAAGTGGGCGGCGGCGGGCGAGGCCACCAGGCGGTCGCGCTCGTAGCGCTCCTGCCAGCCGGGGGGCAGGTCGAAGAGCCGCTCGCCGCCTCCCAGCAGCACCGGCACGACGTGCACCTCGAGCAGGTCGACGAGCCCGGCCGCCAGGTACTGGCCGATCGCGTGGGCGCCGCCGGCCAGGTTGATGTCGCGGTCGCCAGCGACGTTGACCGCCCGCTCGAGGGCGCCCTCGATGCCCTCGGTGACGAAGTGGAAGTCGTGCCGCCCTCCATCTCGAGCGGCTCGCGCGGGTGGTGGGTCAGGACGAAGACCGGCGTGTGGTACGGCGGGTCCGGCGCCCACCAGCCGGTCCACGGGTCCCGCCCGTCCCAGGGCCCGGGGCCGCCGCCGAACATGTTGCGCCCCATGATCGTGGCCCCCAGGTCGGCGAAGGTCTCGGCCAGGACCGTCGTCGTCGAGCCCGGTCTCGCCGCCCTCGCGCCTACGCCTCGCAGGGTCCCCTCGAAGGCGTTCCCCGTTAACCGCGGGGCTCGACGATGATCGTGGTCGTGTTATCGAAGGGTAGCGGGAAGCCTGGGTACGTCCCTTCGATGTGGATGGTGATCTCGTACACCCCGGGCCTCAGGGGGTGCCCGAGGTGTGCGACCCAACCGTGAGCGACGGAGAGCGGGCCTGGTCCGGCCGGTGCGCCGAGGATGTTGTCCTCGGGCAGATTGAGGCGCAGCAGCCCCGACTCGACCTCGTTCACCGGCACGAGCTTGCCGTCAAGGCGGACAACCACGCGCGTGATCCCCGCGTCCACGGCGCGAGCGCACGCCCGCAGCTCGCGTGGGTTGCCGCCAAAGAAGGGGGCTGCCTCGACCGTGCTGCACTCGGACGTGAACGCGGCGACGAAGACCTTCGTGCCCTGCTCGATGGTGCAGGTGAACTCGGTCCCCCCCGCGAACGGCGCAACGGCACCCCCGAGATCGACGCAGGGATCGCCACCGGTGAATGGGTTGTCAGGGGTCGGCGTCTCGAGCACCTGTTTCCACAGGCCCCCGAGATTGGGAACGGCGGCGGCTGACGGTGCGGCCACTCCGAGAGCGACCGCGGCCACCACCAAGACACGAAAGAGCCGCGACATCGGCGACCTCCTGTGACTCGTGTGCCGCAACGCTCCCACAACCACGAGGTGCTGTGAAAGCCAACTTTACTTCTCGCGAATACGACCAGCCCGGTTCCGTGAGATAGCGCCGGGCGTTACTTGCAAGTAAGGGCGGGCGAGGCGGCGGGACGGCGCCGGCAGCCGCAGCAGCTGCGGCACCGCAGGGAACCGCTAAGTCCCGTGCGGCCCGCCAGGTGTAGCCGCCTGGCCCGGGTGGGCCCTCGCGCACCACGGCGCCGCGCCGGCGCAGGCGGTCGAGCGCCCGCCGCACCGGCGCCCAAGTCCTCCAGCCCGAGCCCGGTGCGCACCTGGCTATCTGGTTCACCGGGCTCGGTGCCCCGGGTTGGGGGGTGTCCGGAGGGTGTCCACGGCTCGTCCTGAACTCGTGGCGCCTCCCGGGTCACGGAAGGTCGTACGAAGACGGGGCCGGGGTTCCGCCCCCCCACCGAGTGGATGTGTGCCCGCTCAACCCCGGTGCCGCCGGCGCGACGGCCTGGCGTCCTGCGAGGACATCTCCATGGGACCGGAGAACTACCCCGCCCGAGTGGCCCGTCGTCCAGACAGGTGGCAGGCGCCTCAGCGAGCACGACGCCTACCTCGTTCGAGGCGACGTCGTCGTGCGCACCCCCCTAGCCTCGTCTAGCGTGGCTGCAACAAGGCGGACGCCCCAGACCGCGGTAGCGCGTCGCCCGAGGCGCACCCGCCCCACCGATCGAGGTCGACCGAATGTTCCAGCCCGCCGTTCCCGTCGCCAAAGTCCTCGAGGGCGTCCACAACAGCGAGTACGTCCTGCCAGCGATCCAGCGGGAGTTCGTGTGGAAGACCGACCAGATCAGAGCCCTTTTCGACAGCCTCATGCGTGGTTATCCGATTGGCGCCTTTCTCTTCTGTGAGGTTGGCACTGAGCGAGCCGCCCAGTTGCGTCGTGCCCGTCGTCTGCGGAGCCCCGTTCGCGCCCGGGGAGACGCTGAGGCCGGGAGCGACAGGCGCACCCTCGGGGTCGTGACGGATCACGGAGGCGGCCATGACCGACGACCCGCTCATCGCCGGCCCGCGTGAGCGACGGGGCCGGGCTTCGACGCAATGAAAGGGGAACGAGTGGCCACTGACGCGTCCACCATCCCCGTCCTGGAGGCTTGGTCCTCGTCACTCGAAGGCCCGCCTGCGGACCGGCTGGCGGTGTTCGGGATCACGGGCGACCTGGCGAAGGTGAAGACCTTCCGCTCGCTCTACCGGCTGGAGCGGCGCGGCCTGCTCGATTGCCCGATCCTCGGCGTGGCGGCCGACGACTGGACGGTCGACCGCCTCGTCGAGCGCGCGCGCGAGTCGATCGTCGGCACCGGCGAGCAGCTCGACGAGGACGTCTTCGCGCGCTTCGCCGCGCGCCTCTCCTACGTCTCGGGGGACTTCGGCGACGCCGCCACCTACGGGCGGGTCGCCGACGCGCTCGGGGACGCGAAGCTGCCGGTCTTCTACCTCGAGATCCCGCCGTTCCTGTTCGGCCGGGTCGTGCAGGGGCTGGCGGAGGCGGGGCTGACGAGGTCGGCCCGCGTCGTCGTCGAGAAGCCGTTCGGCCACGACCTCGAGTCCGCGCGGGCGCTCGCCGCCGAGCTGCACGGCTACATCGACGAGGCGCAGCTCTTCAGGATCGACCACTTCCTGGGGAAGATGGGCTCCGAGCGAGATCGTCCGGCTGCGGTTCGCGAACAAGATGCTCGAGCCGGTCTGGAGCCGCGAGCACCTCGCCGTCGGTCCAGATCACGATGGCGGAGGACTTCGGCGTCGAGGACCGCGGTCACTTCTACGACCCCGTCGGGGCGCTGCGCGACGTCGTCGTCAACCACCTCATGCAGGTCGTCTCGCTGTGCGCGATGGAGGCGCCGGCGGGCGGCGACCCGCAGACGGTCAAGGACGCGCAAACGGCGCTCTTTCGCGCGGTCAAGGACGCCGACCCGGCGCGCTACGTGCGGGGGCAGTACGAGGGCTACCGCTCGATCGACGGCGTCGCGCCCGACTCGACGACGGAGACCTTCGCCGCGCTGCGGCTGGACATCGAGAACTGGCGCTGGTCGGGCGTCCCGTTCTTCATCCGCACCGGCAAGCGCCTGCCGGTGACGCAGACCGAGCTCCGGCTCGTCTTCAAGCGCCCGCCGCGACTCGGGTTCGTGACATTCGACGAGGTCGAGCCGAACCAGCTCGTCGTCAGGCTCGACCCGTCGACGGGGATCCGGCTCGAGCTCGAGGCCCACCGCGCGGACGGCCCCGGCACGATCGAGCTGGACATGGAGTTCGCGCGAGGGCGGCGAGGGCCCGACGCCGTACGAGGTGCTGCTGCACGCCGCGCTGATCGGCGACAGCATCCCCTTCACCCGCCAGGACGGGGTCGAGGAGACCTGGCGGGTCATGCAGCCGCTGCTCGACGCGCCCCCGCCCGTGCACCCCTACGCGCCGGGATCGTGGGGCCCCGAGGCGGCCGACCAGCTGCTCGCCGGCCTCGGGCGCTGGCACGAGCCGTGGATCGCGACATGAGCGCGGACGCCGCCCGGCTTGGGCGCCCAGAGCGCGGCCGCCCCGTCGCCATGCGGCTCGAGGACTGGCGGACCCCAAGGCATTGACAGCCGAGTAGACGGGCACGGCCCGCCGCAGCTCGACGCCGGATATGCCGAGGCCTCTTCGTGCCCCTCGCCCCCTTTAGGGATCTCGCTCATTGGACTGTCGGAGCTGGAGGGAGGCCGACGATGGCGCGCCCCGCCACCTGCAGCGACCGCCGACCACGGCGCGCTCATGTCAGCTCTCATCGTCCGCGGGCGGTCGCGTTGGCGCGCAGCGTGCACTCCCCATGCCCTCGCTGCCTGGCGGCCCCGGCCGGCCCCCCCGGCCCACCACCGGGCCCGAACGCGCTCGACGCCCCCTTCACCGACCGCTGAGCGGTAGGCTCGCCGCATGGAGCAAGGGGACGCTTTCCCGCCCGAGCCGATTGCGACCGCCGCTCTGCGAGCCACCGAAGTCCCCCCGCCGGGAGCCCCCTGGTGGCCGGACGTGAGCGCATTCGCTCTGACCTTCGACGGCTACGTGTACCTGGGTGGTCGTAGGCCATGTGCCGCTGTGTCCAAATCGGTCCGGGACCGCCATCTCGCCTCGGCGCGCCTCACCAGCGGCCTGGGCCTGAACCTGTTGCGTGTCTGTCTTTTCTTCGAGCAGCGATGCAACAGGGAGGTCGAGGAGATCGAAGATCCGGCTCTGCGCGCCTACGTGGACGCACTGCTCGAAAAGATCGCCGCGCGGGCCGGATCGTCGCCGGTGCGCGCCGGCTACGGCGTCGAGCGCCGCGCCTTTGAGGTGATCTGGGCGGAGGAACTCGCCAGCGGCCGACACCCGCGGCGCCTCTCACAGAAGGAGCAGCGGATCGAGGGCTGCGACATCTTGAGCTATCCCGACGCGGCGCATGGCGGCGAGCCAGAACGAATCGAGGTAAAGGGCTGGGGCGAGCCGTTTCTCGACCTCGTCGGTGCCTTCCGCTACGGCGCCGAGGTCAACCGCGAGCAGTATGAGCGAGCACACGGCGGGGCGGGCTGGCGTCTCGAGGTCGTCGCGAATCCTGGCAGGAGACATCCCCCTGCCGATCGAGCGCCTCAGCCTGTCAGCCGCGGAGGTCGTACGCGTCGCCAAACCCTGGAAGTACACCGTGCCCCTATCGGGCTTCGAGGCGGGCATCATCCGCCACGACGACTCCGACGAGCCCGAGCAGAGGCGTTTTGGAGAACCAAAGGCCAACGCGGTGTCCGGCACGCCCTCCGATGAGCCGCCCTCGATCCAGCCGTTCACCTGAACCAGGCGGCGGTCGGTCATGACGGCCACCTGCGCCCCACCCGGGTCCGTGGGGAGCGGTGCACCTGGCGCTGCTGCCGCACGAGGATCGCGCGAGGCGGCTCGTTCACTGGGCCGGCACCACGTTGACCCACCAGCGCGTCGGCCGGATCACCGTCGGCGACGAGTAGGCCGCGCGCCCGGTCGCCGACCGTCGTCAACCTGGCGTGCGCTCGCCACCAGCGCGTCAGCGCGTGCGCGAGCTCTTGCTCAATCCACGCCCCGACGATCGCCAGCCCGAAGCAGCTCGGTCGCTCGCTGACGAGTTGACATAGGATCGACGGGACGTCGGCTGAGCCGAACGGCGTCACCGCTGCCGCACCGAGCCAGGCGACATGGGGAGCCGCTTGGACGTCTCGGGCTTGGCGCCACCCGGAAGCTGCCCGGCGCGATCGCGGCATCGGCCGCGCCCGGCGCCTGATCGCGTCCCACCAGTACGTCCTCAGAAGCGACTGGGGCGCCGTCCAGCCCGGCGCCGGCGAGGAGAACGCCTTCCTGGAGTCCCACTCCTGGGACGAGTACGCCGAATGGCACCTCGGCCTCACCGAGGGGGCGGCGGAGGAGACGAAGGCCCGCTACGCCTTCGTGTACGGCGATTTCCGCCGCGTCCACCGCTCCGGGCTGATCGCCTGCGTCTATCGCGCGGCCGAGTGGCGCCACAAGGACGTGGAGCTGGCGGCGCACGACCTGCTGCAGCTGCTCGACCGCACGAGCGCCGAGCAGGCCGGAGCCGGGCCGCGGCGACGGGCCCGCGGGGGCCGTCGCCGCGGCGGACCGGATCAGCAGAGCACCTGCACGATGAACGTTGCTGTCGGCTGGTCCCGGACGCGACGTTGAAGACGTACACCCTGACCTGTATGTCCGGCTGGTTCGCCACGCGCGGCGGTGACGGCGGCGAAGAGCGCTCGGGTCGTGCGGCGGCGCATTGCCGACGGGGACGAAGGGGCTGGCGCTCCACGAGCATGGCGAGACGTTGGTCTTGAAGTCAACCACGTACTGTCGCCTTTGGCCTTGCCGGGTCGCCCTGCTCTGTCGGGACGTCGAACGGAGGGACCGCTCTCTGCGGTCGATGTTCCCCATCTTGTCCAGGCGGGCCCACAGCCGCTTCTTGAGGCCGGCCTGCGCGTTCTCTGGCCGATCACGTGCTGATCGATGCTCCCGGTGAACGGGTCGACCATGCCGGTCCTTCCAGCCCGAAGGCGATGCGGTCGGCTGGCCTCGCCGACGGCCTTGGCGCCGGCCGTCTGGGTGCCGGCGTCCACCGCGGCGACGCCGCCGAGCGCGAGCGCGACCCCGCAGGTCACGCCGATCCACAGTCGGTTCGATCGCATGCTTGTCCTCCCCCTGTTCGGGCACGGGTTGCACCCACCCTCCCGCCCGGAGGGGCGAGGGCAAAGCCCCGCAATGGCCGGGACCGGCGCCGGGCGGCCCGAATCCTCCAGAACCTGCCGTTCGTGGTCGGTGTCGGCGCGTTCGGCGCTCCGCCGGGCGGGGTAGCCAAGCCGAGCGCCGACGGCCCCCGGCCGACGTGCCGCTGGTGGAGGTCGCGTTCCGGTCGGAGGGGAGGAGATCGACCGGCTGCAGATCTTCGACGACGGCCGCCAGGTCGAGTTGCGCGACGGCGCCACCGAGGATCCGGGGCGGCTGTCACCCGCGCGGATGCGGGCGATCCGGTCTGCGCTGCGCCGGGTCGATTGGCGCGCGCTGCCACAGCGCATCGAGCTACCGCACTGAGGCGCGAGTGTCGCTCGCGCTGCCGACCGCTCACCCCGGAAGCGACCTGCAGGTCGGTCAGGGCAGCGCCAGATACGGCCCGGTCGTCGGCCTGAACGACCGTGGCGGCGGAGTGACGCGCCCCAGCGTTTGTGCGCCAACCCGCTACCTTGCAGGGCCCGGGCGTCTGGGGGACAGTGTTCCTCCAGCGGCTCCCACGCCATGGAGGGCTCGGGGCACCGTTGCACGTTTTCATCAGCTATCGCCGCTCCGACACCCAGTCGGCCTCGCGCCAGCTCGCGGAGGCGCTGAAGGTTCGCTTTGGGCCCGATGGTGTGTTCTTCGACACGCGGGACATCGCCGCCGGGGTCGAATGGAGGCGCGACACGATCCGGCGCGTGCAGGAGTCGGACGTCGTGCTCGCCATCATCGGGCCGCGCTGGGCGGCGGCCGCGGACGACCGCGCCCGTCGGAGCCTGCTGGACCGCACGGACGAGGACCTGGTGCGGCTGGAGATCGAGACGGCATTCACGCATGGCGCGACCGTGATCCCCGTGCTCGTCGACGACGCCGAGATGCCGGCCCGGGAGTCCTTGCCGCGGCCGTTCAGGCCGCTAGCCGAGGTGCAGGCGCAGACCCTGCGCCACACGTCGTGGGACCGCGACGTCGATGCCCTGGCGGAGGCCCTCACCCACGTCCCCGGTCGGCCCCGCCCGCCGCCGGAGGCGCCGCACGAGTCGCCCGTCAGCCAGCGGGGCCCGCCGGCCCGCACCGACGCCGAGCGGGTCGCGGGCTACGTCATGGAGCGCTCGGTCGTGATGGTCCTCGGGTCGGGGGCCAACGCGGTCGACCGCGAGACGCCGTGGCAGCAGGGCACCGAGTCACTCCCGGACACAGGTGAGCTGGCGCGCCACCTGGCGCGGCGCTTCCGGACAGGATTGGAGAGCGACGACCTCGCGCGGGTCGCACAGCACGTCCAGCTGACGGAGGGCAGGGTGGATCTCTGCCGGACGCTGCGCGATCTGCTCATCAAATCGGAGAGCCCGCCGAGTTCGGTGCACCGCTCGCTGGCGGGCCTCCCGGGCCGGCTGCGCGCGATGGGTCGCGAGTCCTACCAGCTCGTCATCACCAGCAACTACGACAACGCGCTCGAGCGGGCCTTCGATGCCGTGCACGAGCCCTACGACCTCGTGGTCTTCGTCGCGACCGGCCGGCTCAGCGGCCGGTTCGTGCACGTCCTCTGGTGGGATCCGGAGGACGACGGGTCGCGGCCGATCACGATGCCCAACGAGTACGTGGACCTCCCCATCGACGAAGACGGCGTGCTCGAGCGGACCGTCATCGTCAAGCTCCACGGCGGCGCCACGGAGCTGGGTGAGGGCTGGCCGCAGCTGCGCGACAACTTCGTCGTCACCGAGGACGACTACATCGGCTACCTGACGCAGAGTCCGGTAGAGAGCCTGATCCCGCTGCAGATCCTCAACAAGATCCGCGACAGCCACTTCGTGTTCCTCGGCTACCGCATGCGGGACTGGAGCGTCCGCGTCTTCCTCCAGCGCGTGTGGGGCGAGCATCCGCTCGAGGCACGATCGTGGGCCGTCGACCCGGCGCTCGACTTCCTGGAACGGCAGCTGTGGGAGCACTTCGGCGTGAAGGTGATCGAGACGCCGATGACGGAGTTCATGGACGAGCTCGAGCGAGAGCTCCTCCGCCTCCCTCCTGGGGAAGCGGAGCGGTGAGCGCGGACGCCCCGTACGTCGGCCTGGACTACTTCCTCGAGGAGGATGCCGGCCTCTTCTTCGGCCGGGACGCCGAGCGCAAGCGGATCGTCGGCAATCTGCGGGCGTCGCGGCTGACGCTGCTCTACGCCGAGAGCGGCGTGGGCAAGAGCTCGCTGCTGCGCGCCGGCGTGTCGGCCCGGCTCCGGCAGCTCGCGGCGCGCAGCGTCGAAGAGCGGGGCTCGGCGCGCTACGTCCCCGTGGTCTTCAGCGCGTGGCAGGGCGACTCCAAGGCCGAGCTGATCACCGCGCTGGAGGCCGCGGTGCGGCCGCTGCTTCGGGACGGCGCGCAGCTCGCCCTGCGACGCGACGCGCTCGAAGACGCCATCGAGGACGCCGCGGCGGCGGTCGACGCCACCCCGCTCATCATCCTCGACCAGTTCGAGGAGCGCTTCGTGTACGAGACCGACGACGACGGCTTCGACGACGAGCTCGCGCACTGCATCAATCGCCGCGACCTGCGGGCGAACTTCCTGATCTCCGTCCGAGAGGACGCCTATCCGCAGCTCGGTCCTCGATTCAAGGCCCGCATCGCGAACGTCTACGGCAACTACCTGCACCTCGACTTCCTCGACGAGCGGGCCGCGCGCGACGCGATCCTCGAACCCGTCAACGCGTTCAACGAGCGCCTCCCCGGAGACGCGCCCCGCTTCGAGGTCGAGGGCGCGCTCGTGGATGCCGTGGTCGAGCAGGTGCGCCGCGGGCGCGTCACGATCGGCGACGCCGGCGCGCCGGACACCGTGGCCGCGGGTCCGGCCCGTGTGGAGACGGCGTACCTCCAGCTCGTCATGAAGCGCCTGTGGGACGAGGAGATGACCGCCGGATCGCAGCGGCTGCGGCTCGAGACGCTGCAACGGCTGGGCGGCGCGGACACGATCGTCCACGGCCACCTCGACGACGTGATGGCCGAGCTCCCCGAGGAGCAGCGCGACGCCGCGGCCGCGGCCTTCCGCTTCCTCGTGACGTCCGGCGGCAGGAAGATCGCGCTGAGCTCCGAGGAGCTGCTCGAGTTCTCCGATGCGCCCGCGGAGCCGCTGGAGCCGGCGCTCGAGCACCTCGAGCGCGCACGCATCCTGCGCCGCGTCCCCGCACCGGAGCCGGACGCGACCGGCCGCCGCGAGATCTACCACGACGTCCTCGCGCCCGCGATCCGCGACTGGCGGCGGCGCCACCACGATGAGCGGACGGAGCGCGATCTCGCGAGGGCCCGCGAGCGCGCGCGCCGGCTCGAGGTGCGCAACCGGCGGCTGGCTGCCGCCGTGGTCGCCCTCCTGGTCGTCGGCGTCGCGCTCGCCCTCTATGTCTTGGACCCCGCACCGGTGCAGCGGCTCGAGCTCGCCACGGTGGACGCCCGGTTCTCCTTCCGTCCAACGCGCCCCGCCGATCCCCGGCTCATGCTGATCGCGGTGGATGACAGGACGCTCGACCGACTCGGGGTGGCGCCTGCACCGGGCGAGCCCAGGATCCTCCGGCGGGCCGCGTACGCCCGCATGCTCGAACGGTTCCGTGAGGACGGTGCGGCGGCGATCGCCATCGACGTGATCTTCCAGGGCCCGCAGGACCCTCGGAACGATCGCGCGCTGCTTGCGGCGATCCGCGCCAATCGCGACCGCGTCGTGCTTGCGAGCAACAGCTACAACGTCGTGCTGGATGCCGAGGGCAACGAGGTGCCCCGTGCCAATCTCTTCGAATCTCCGGACGACCTGAGCGCGACGGGCGCGAACACGGGCTACGCCGGTCTGCCCGACGATGTGGACGGGGGCAATCGGCGCGCCGACTACCAGGTCGAGCTCTCCCGTCCGGCTTCAGCTGATGACGAGGTCCCCGCCAAATTACGTGAACACGTTCGCCTTCGCCACAGCGGACGTGGTCCTTCCCGGCGCTCTGGACAGGACGTGGACGACGGCTCGGACGAGCTGCCGACGGCATCGCGGCGCGCAGAGGGCGCGCAGAGCGAGCGCACGACGTGGATCGACTTCCGCGGGCCACCGGGGAACATCCCGCGGATGTCCGCGCTCGAGGTGCTCGACGGCCGTGTCCCGCCCGGGACCTTCTCCGGCAAGGTCCTCGTGGTGGGCAACCCGGCCGCGGACGAAGACGTGTTCGAGACGCCCGTGGACGGCGACGATCGCATGGCGGGACCGGAGGTGCAGGCGAACGCGATCGACACGATGCTTCGCGGGTCGCCGCTCCGCGACGTCCCACAGGGGGTTGACATCCTGGCCATCCTGCTCCTGGCCGCCATTCCGGCGCTGGCCGTCAGCCTGAGCGCCTCGCGCGCCGTCTACATCGCGGCGATCGCAGGCGGGGCAGCCCTCTTCCTCGCCGCCGCACAACTGGCCTTCTACTATGGGTGGATCCTGGCGGTCGCACTTCCGCTCGCGGCGCTGGCGGCTTCCGCGGCGTGCGTCGCGGCGTTGGCTGCAGCACGGATGGCTCGCCACGGCAGGGCTCGCTCCGGCACTGCACCGGGACGATCGCCGTGACGCGCTCGCGCCTGCCCGTATGCGTGGCCGCCGCGGCACTCGTCGTCGCGGCGCTCCCGGGCTCGGCGCTCGGTGGGACGGTGACGATGGTCGGTGGGAGCCTCTCCTTCCAGGATTCGGCGGGGGAAGTCAATGTCGTGACCGTGACGAGCGACGCGTTGAACATCGTGTTCACGGAAACCGGACCGCAGGGGATGGGTGGCCCGGGGATGCCCTGCGACCAGCCTGCCCCCAAGGTGGTGTCGTGTCCGTCGGCGGGCATGACTGCGCTCGACCTCCACGGCGGGAACCTCGACGACAGGTTGACGAATCAGACGGCGCTCCCCGCTCAGATCTTCGGCGAGGCCGGGCACGACGCGCTGGGCGGCGGGGGCGTAGGAGACCGACTTGAGGGCGGCGCTGGGCCCGACGACATCGACGGCGGCGGCGGCAACGACGTCCTCTACGGCGCGACCCTCCAAGACCCAGCGGCGGGCGCCGAATCCGATCGCCTCGCCGGCGGTTCCGGCGACGACCGTCTCATCGGCGGCGGCGGCGCGGACAGCGTCAACGGCGGCCCGGGCGTGGACCAGCTGGAAGGCGCCGGCGGCGCCGACGTGCTGCTGGGCGGCGACGGGACCGACAGCCTGAGCGGAGGCGACGGCGACGACACGGAGGACGGTGGTCCTGGCGACGACGCGCTGATCGGTGGACCGGGAAACGACATGCTCGTTCCAGGACCTGGTCCTCCGCTGGCCGACGCCGACAGCGTCAGCGGGGGCGCCGACTTCGACACGGTCAGCTACGCGGGGCGCATGACGCCGGTCGACGTCAGCAAGGACGGCGTCGCCAACGACGGCGCCGTGGCCGAGCGCGACGACGTCGGGCTCGACGTCGAGCGCATCAGCGGCGGACTCGCGTCAGACGCGCTGCGCGGCGGGCCGGGAGCGGATGTGCTCGAGGGCGCACCCGGCGACGACACCCTGAGCGGCGGCCCGGGCCCGGATCGGCTGCTCGGCGGCCCGGGACTCGACACGGTCGCGTACTCCACCGAGCCGGACGTGAACGTCAGACTCGGGTCGCGCACCGGCAGCACGGGCCTGCCCGGCGACCGGGACAGCATCGACGAGGTCGAGAACGTCCGCGGCGGCAGCCTCCAGGACACGGTGACGGGCTCCAGTGGAGCGAACGTGCTGGCCGGCGCCGCGGGGGAGGATTACCTGGACGGCCTCGGCGGCCGGGACGTGCTCGACGGAGGCGGGAGCGCAGACGTCGTCGTCTCCCGGGACGGCGCTCCCAACGAGCCGGTGTCCTGCGGCCCCGGTCGCGACTTCGCCATCGTCGACCGGGGAGATCGGGTGCTGCGGCGCGGCAAGAACCGCTGCGAGCGCGTCGACGACGGAAGCGCGACGAGACCGCGACCGGGCTGGGTCTACGTCCAGCCGCGCACCTGCACGGAGGAGGTCCGACTCGGCCTGCCGGCACAGCACCGCCTCGTTCCGCTGCGCTACTCGATCCTGCTTCCCAGCGGTTACCGGCGGCGTGCTTCCCCTACGCTCGACGCCGCCGACTGCACCTTCCGGCTGACGGCCGCGCTCGAGGGAGCGCGGGCCGCCTCCGCGGACGTGTCGGGCGACGCGGCCACCGTTGACCAGACTTCCGGGCGCACCGTCACCACCGAGTTGACGGTCAAACGCCCAGCCTGCAGCGCCCAGGCCCGGTTCCAGGTCGCGCCGATACGGGATCGGCGAGTGCGCATCAACACCCGCCGCCGGCGCGGGCGCTGGAAGGTGCGCGGCGAGTTCAGCATCGGGGCGTCCTTCGGAACTGACTGGACCACGATCGATGGCTGCTCCGAGACGACGACCATCGTCCGCCGGGGTCGGGTCAAGGTCTTCGACCGGGCCAAGCGCCGCACGGTCGTCGTGCGCGCCGGCCATCGGTACGTCGCCCGCCGCGGGAGGTCGCCTGGCTAGCCAACATGCGTGCGCCGGACCTGGGTCGGACGTGACACCGGTCGGCCGGAACACTGCACACACGAGCCGACTATTTTTCGAGCGAATCGCCCGATCATATGGCTCTGCACTGATGTCGGACGTCCGGAAGCCATTGTTGCGTGATGCCGCAATACGGGAGTTCGGTTAGCCGCTTAAGAGAGTACAGAATCCGTTGCTCTCACACTTGCATTCCTCCCTGTTTCCGATATAGCATTGAGCTACGATGCGACTCACGCTGGCAAGAGCTGAGCGGCCAGAAAGCCTGGATGGATGGTGGTGGTGTGGCCGATTCGCATCGGAGAAGCGACCGCGCACCGGTCTGGGAGTCGAATCGGCGCGAGGGAGCACGCTCGACGGGCCGGTTCTGGTTGCGCGCGTGACGACGAGGTGGAGCAGGCATCCTGGGTAGCGAATGTCGCGACGACCTTCCGCACAAGGTGAGCTCTGTCAGGGCGGAGCAGTGAGATGGCACGCGTCCCGCTGAGCGGCTCAGCGTCGCCCCGCTTGTCGCCAGGCGGCGTTCGCGTGCCATCAGTGGGTCACATGCCGTTCTTTCTGATCCTCGTTGTGGCACTGCTCTTCGGCCTCACACCGACCGCCGGCGCATCAGTGGTGCGTCTGGGTGACGAGGGTACGAGGCTCGTGGTCGAGCCCAGTGCCGCCGATGCGGGACATGAACAACGTTTCGATCTCGAGCACGAGTCCTGACGGCAGCCCTCGCATCCGCGTCGAAGATGGCGGGGCGGAGGGGATCGCGGCCCTGGGCGGCACCTGTACTCGAGGACGGACGACCGCTCAGTGTCAGCTGCCCCGCCGCAGGCGTTCGGGTCGTCGACGTCGCACTGGGCGGCGGCGACGACGAGCTCACGATCACGGGCCTGGTCTATCCCCCGGACCTGCTCCCGCGCGAGGCTTTCGTGATCGCGAGGGAGATGATGCCGGCGGCAAACGACGACGCTGATCGGGGGCGCAGGACGAGATGACCTCAGATGGCGGCGCGGGCCTCGACACGGTCGCTGGAGGCGACGGGTGACGACACATCGGGACGGCCCAACCGGCGGCGTCCACCCAGGGCCCGGACACCATCAGCGGCGGCGGCGGCAATGACACCGTCGACTTCAGCCAGCGGACACAGCCCCTGACCATCAGTCTCGACGGTGTCGCCGACGACGGCGAGGCCGGCGAGGGCGACAACGTGCAGCCGGACGTCGAAGAGGTGATCGGCGGCTCCGACGACGACACGCTGACCGGGTCGAGCGCGGCCAACTTCCTCGACGGCCGTGATGGAGGGGACACCCTGAACGGCGGAGCCGGCAACGACAACATGCAGCGGTGGCCCCGGCGACGATCTGCTCACGGGCGGCGAGGGCGAGGACAAGGGCTTCGGCGGAGGGGGCGGCGACACGCTCGAGGGCGGACGGAGGAACGATGAGCTCGCCGGCGGTACCGGCGCGGACACCGTCGACGGCGGAGGCGGGGACGACGAGCTCTACGGCGGCGACCTGATCATCATCGGCAGCGACGGCCCGGACCAGCTGATCGGCGGCCCGGGTGCCGACCGGCTCTTCGGCGGCAGAGGCGACGACCGCCTGGACGGCGGCCTGGGGCCCGACCACCTCAGCGGCGAGAGCGAGAAGGACACGGTCACCTACGAGGACCGGACGAGACCAGGTCTTCGTCACCCTCGACGGCCTCGCGAACGACGGCGAGGCCGGCGAGGGCGACAACGTCCTCTCCGACGTCGAGGTGATCCTCGGCGGGCTGGCGGGCGACGACCTCTCCGGTGATGCCGCCGACAACACCGTCGAGGGCGGCACCGGCGAGGACCTCATCAACGGGAACCTCGACCCCGACCGGCTCCTGGGCGGAGACGAGCCCGACCTCGTCATGGCTCGGGACGGCAGCGCCGACGAGGTGGCCTGCGGAGATGGCGGAGATCTCGTGATCGCCGATGATGAGGACAAGGTGATCGAATTGCGAGACCGTCGACCGGCCGGGCTCGCGCGGCGTCGTCGTCGGCCGCTACGCACGTGCTGAGTCCCCGCCGCGAAGTGGGGCTGCGGCTCCCGCAGGGACGCCGCTTCTTCCCGCTGGCAGCAGACCGTCAAGATTCCGATCGGCTCGACGATCGACCCGGAAGGCGGAGTCGTGCGGCTCACCACCGCGAGTGATCGCGAGGGCGGGCGGAAGCTCGTGTCGGCCTCGGGCGGCCCCTTCACGGTGCGCCAGCGAGGCGGCCGACGGGCCGTCACGAGGCTATGGCTTTCGGGAAGGCTCCCAGACTGCCGACGACGGGACAACAGCAAACCGCAAACCGGCGCGCTCGCCCGCCCCGCAAGCTCCGCATCAGCGAGAAAGGGAAAGGTCGAGTCGAAGTGTAAGGCCGATACAGCATCGGTGGGTCGTTCGGCACTTCCTGGATCACCGAGGACAGGTGCGACGGCACGCTGACGACGGTACGCAGCGGCACGGTGCGCGTTCGAGACCTCGGGCGCGGGCGGACGGTCTTGGTTCGTCGCGGACACCGCTATCTGGCGAAGCCTTGAGGTTCTGAGCGTCGGGCTCAGCGAGCGACATCCTCCGGCCACACGATGCGCACCGCCTTGCCGGTGTCACGCGCGTAGCGAACGATGTCCGCAGTTCCGCCGCGTCCTCGCGCCGGCTCCCCGTCCCAGACCGCGATCACCATCTCGCAGTTGTCGACGACGCTCTCGCCGGCGGCGAGGAACGCCTCCTCGGAGGGTTCCGCGTGGTCAAGTCTCGTCACGTCATGAGCGCGTTCCAGCAGGGACCGGAACGCCGCGAGATCCTCTTCGGCCGCGAACGTCCGCTCGTAGCCACGGCACGGCACGATCACGTGGAGACGGCCGCCGATTCGCAGCAGCTCGCTGGCGACCAGCTGGTCCGCGCCGGCCGCCAGCGACGTGATGACGTCCAGCGGTGGCTCGACCTGGCGCAGGATGCCCTGCACGGCGGCCACGACGAACTCGCGCGTGCGGGGCGGGAGCGTCTGATGGCCGGTCACCCCGAGGGCCGTCACAGCCTGCCCTCCTTGGCGACCTGCCAGTAGTGCCTGCCGAGGGGCGTGAGCCGGCACGCCTTGCCCTCCATCGCGGCGAAGTACATGTGGTCCGCGTCCACCGGCCTGACCAGCTTGGCCGCCCGATACTTCTGGAGGGTCGAGAAGGCGCGCTCGTGCTCGGGGTCTCGCGGCTCGGCCGACGGCTCGTAGGAGGGATCGAGCTCGAACAGGTGGCCCGCGGCCGGGAACAGCTCGCAGATCTGCCTGAGCTCCGTCAGCGGGACGGCCGGCGTGCAGCTCCGGAGCTCGTGCAGGCGGTCGAACGTTCGCCTTGAACGCGGGGCGCTGATTCCAGGCACCGAAGGACTCGTCCAGATACGAGTACAGCCCCGCGATCGTCACCCTGCCGAGGACGTCGGCGGCGCCTCCCTCGAGGGCTCCGCCGAGGAAGTTGGAGAAGATCCCGCGGTGTCGGTCTCTCCCGCGACCTGGTCGCCGCGACTCGCGGCGAGAATCGACACCCCGTCCCTGAGCGTCGTCGCCGAGCTCGCCAGCTGGGGGATCCCGCCCGCGGCGCCCGAGAAGCAGCAGTCGAGGATCAGGATCACCTCGCGAACGCCGGAACCGGCGACCTTGGCGAGGATCTCCGAGAAGGCTATCCCCGGCGTCGCGGGCGTGCCGTCGCGCGTCACGAGCGCCACGTCCGTGCCCGTGCCGGCGCCGTGTCCCGCGAAGTAGAGCAGCGCGACGTCGGCCGCAGCGTCGAGCAGCCCGTCGAGGTCGCCGAGCAGCTCGTCGCGCGTCACTCCTCCCGTGAGGCTGGTCCGCTTCTGACAGTCGAAGTTCGGACTGTTGTCCTCGTTCCGGCTGAGCAGCGCCTCGAGCGCGTTGACGTCGTTCCCGCAGCCGTCCAAGCTGCCGAAGCGGTCGTAGTGGTCGATACCGACCAACAGCGCGCGCTTCATCGCCGGTGCCTAGAGGACATCGATGCTTCCCTCTGTCCGGCTTGCGACCCTACCTGGAGCGGAGCGGAGTGTCACGCGTCGGGGCCAAGTAGTCTTCGTCCCGGACCGGCGAACCGAGAGAACTGAGCGCGGAGGGATGGCCAAGGAAGGCTCCATGCCGGACGTGGCGGCTCACGCCGCTCATCTCCTCCCGCACCTCGAGGCCGTCGCGGAGCAGCTCGAGCGCAACCCGGGCGCCGTGATGCGGCGGGCGTTCCCCGACAGTGACCCGGGATCGGGATCGCGCGCGATCGTCGGGCCGAAGTCGGGCCTGCCGCCGATGGCGGCCGACCGGATCGACGCCGCGCTGTCGGCAGAGCGCAAGCGGCTCCTGGAGGTGGGAGCCAGCGCCCTGGACACGCTCCGCGCCGAAGGGCCGGGCGCGGTGCTCAGCGCCGAGGCGCGGCTCGGCATCGAGGCGATCGTGTCGGTCGCCCGGCCCGCGATGGTGCTGCAGGACGGGGCGTTCGGCGATCCGCCTCCGCCCTGGGCCGACATCCTCGGCCCGTTCCGGCAGAGCATCAGAACGACGGCCATGAGCGTGGGGCGGATCGGGGTGCCCGGCCTCCCCCAGTTGCCGTATGCCGGAACGGGATTCATGGTGGCCGAGGATGCGGTGATGACCAACTGCCATGTGGCGATGGTCTTCTCCCAACATGGAGCAGACGGCGACTGGTCGTTCCAACCGGGCCTCGAGGCGAACCTGGACCTCGTCGAGGACCCAGATGCGCAGCCGGCCGACGCCGCGTCGCCGCGCAGCGTGCCCATCGAGGGCGTGATCGGCATCCACCCGGCGCTCGACCTCGCGCTGCTGCGGGTCACGGACGGCCTGGCGAAGCCGCTGCCGATCATGTCGCGCGATCCGGGTCCGCTCGAGGGCCGCAACGTGTACGTGCTCGGCTACCCGGCGCCGGACTACCGCAACGATGCCGCGACCCTGCGCTCGATCTTCGGGGACCGGTACTTCGTCAAGCGCCTCCTGCCGGGAGCGGCGATGGCGCCTCCGGCCGACGCGACCATCCGGATGGAGCCCT
Organism: Miltoncostaeaceae bacterium; assembly: GCA_963834875.1. Classification (GTDB taxonomy): domain Bacteria; phylum Actinomycetota; class Thermoleophilia; order Miltoncostaeales; family Miltoncostaeaceae; genus DATAGF01. The sequence goes on along the minus strand of CAWIDG010000032.1, from coordinate 14,756 downwards.
GCTCGAGCGGCGCCGAGCCGGACGACGTGATGTTCTACGACTGCTCCACGACCGGCGGGGTCTCCGGTTCGTGCGTCGTTGACCTCGACAGCAACCAAGTCATCGGGCTCCATTTCGCCGGCAAGTACATGCAGTACAACGAGGCGGTGGCGCTGTGGCGGCTCGTCGACGACCCGCTCTTGACGGACGCCGGAGTCAACTTCGCTTAATGGGAATAGAGTCGACGGTGCCCGGTGTTATGCGCCGGCAACTGAGCCTGAAGAGAGACCCTTCGGAAGCATACGCGACCAGCTATCAACAGAAGGAGGCCAAGGAATGGCCGTGACGACGATCGGGAGCGCCGCGTGATGACTACCGCAGCGTCTCGCAATGAGGGCATCTCGCTGCGCCGCTTCGCACCACGCAACGTAGTCGGGGCGGTGTTGTTCGTCGCTTGGGGCATCGCAACAATCATGTGGGTGGCCAGCACGATCAACCTCGCCGCCGACGGTGAGTACGTGGCGATCATCACGGCTGTGGCAGCGCTCGCCCTGATGGTCTTGCTCGCCGTCATGGAAGGTGCCGAGGTCTCCGTGATCGCCCGCTGGAAGGTGATGTACCCCGACCGCAGCAGGTCGCAGCTGGCCGGCTGGCTGGCGGCCCGGCAGCTCTTCGTCGCGCTCATCGTGACCACCGCCACGCTTCTGGCCCATCGCGACGAGGTCATCGTGCCCGGGACCGGGCTCAGCTTTGATGCAGGCGTGGCCCTGGCCGTGTTCGACATAGCATGGACGGGATTCACCGTGTTGTGGTTCGCTCAGATCTTCCCGAAGCATCTCGCAGCGACCAATCCCGACCGGTATCTCTCGCACCTAATGTGGGTGTTCCCGGTCGTCTCGGGCGTGGACAAGAGCGGCGTCACGAAGCCGGGCGCATGGACCGCGTCGGGAGTCGAGCGCCGTCTCGACTGGCATATGACGGACGCCGAGGAGATGCAGGAGGCGGTCATGCCGCGCGAGGAGTCGCTGGATCGCATCTGGCGCGAGCTGATCCCCGAGCGACCGGCGAGTGGAGGCGCCCAAGGCTCGCCCGGCGCGAGTCAGAGCGGGCGCTCGAGTAGCCGTTGGATCCCAAGCTCGGCGCTGCTCACGAACCGCGCCTGGCGCCGTCGCCAGGCGCGCGTTCGCGAGGCGAGAGGCCACCTGTGGGCTCGAGCTCGAGTCCGATCTGCACAGGCTGCTGGCCCGGAGTTTCGGTCAAGGCCTGATCGGCGCTGACGATGTGCATCACGGCGTTGATGAGCGCGAGGTGGGTGAACGCCTGGGGGAAGTTCCCGAGGTGGCGCCCGCTGTGCGGGTCGATCTCCTCGGCGTAGAGCAAGAGAGGGCTCGCGTACGAGAGCAGCTTCTCGCACAGTTTCCGAGCTCGCTCGATCTCCCCAATCTCCGCCAGGGCGGAGACGAGCCAGAACGAGCAGATCGTGAACGTCCCCTCCTCGCCCTCCAGCCCGTCGTCGGTCGTCTCCACGCGGTAGCGGAGCACCAGGCCGTCGACCGTCAGCTCGTCCGCGATGGCCAGCACGGTCGCGCGCACCCGTTCGTCGGACGGAGGCAGGAACCCCACCAGGGTGAGCAGCAGCAGCGAAGCGTCGAGCGCATCGGTGTGGTAGTGCTGCACGAAGACGCCGCGATCGTCAGTTCCGTGCTCGCAGATGTCCGCGTGCATCTCTTCGGCGGCGGCTTCCCAGCGCTCGGCCGCCTCCGCGTCGCCGCGCAGACGGGCGAGCCGTGCGCCGCGGTCAGCGGCAACCCAGCAGAACAGCTTCGAGGACGTGAAGTGCCTGGGCTCGCCGCGCACCTCCCAGATCCCGCGGTCGGGCTCACGCCAGTGCTCAAGCGCCGCGTCCACCTGGCGCGCGAGGACCTTCCAGAAGCGGTCGTCCAGGCGATCGCCCGAGCGCGTATGGAGCCGGACCGAGTCCAGGAACACCCCCCAGACATCGTGCTGCCTGTGGCGCCAGGCGTCGTTGCCGACCCGCACCGGCCGCGCGCCCTCGTAGCCGGAGAGGTGATCGAGCGTCTCCTCGTCGAGCTGCGCGCGCCCATCGATGCCGTACATGATCTGCAGGTCGTCGTCCTGGACCCGGTCGACGATGAAGTAGAAGTAGTCGCTCGCCTCCCGGTCGAAGCCGAGGGTCGAGAGTCCCCACAACATGAACGTCGAGTCCCGCAGCCAGCTGTAGCGGTAGTCCCAGTTGCGCTCGCCTCCGGGCGTCTCGGGCAGCGAGGTCGTCGCCGCGGCGATCATCGCTCCCGTCGGAGCGTAGGTCAGCCCCTTGAGCGTGAGCGCGGACCGCTGCAGGTAGATCTGCCAGGGATGATCCGGGAAGCGACCGTGCCCGATCCACTCGTGCCAATACGCTCGCGTCTCCGCGATTCTGGCCTCCGCCTCCTCGCAGGTCGCGGGCGGCGCGTACTCGCTCCAGCCGAGAGCGCAGAACGCCTGCTGGCCGGCGCCCATGCGGGTCTGCGCATGCGCTCCATGCCCCTCGAACCCCAGGCGCAGATCGGTGCGCAGCCGCAGCGACGGCTCGATCCCGTCGGCCTCGCAGGCGGCGTCCCCATAGCCCTCGCCGGCGTGCCGCCACGTCCCTTGCCTGCGCCCGTAGTCGAGTCCGGGCTGGCAATCGATCTCGATGTCAACGAAGCCGTCGAGGCAGCGCAGGACCCGGAGCAGGACGTGCTCGGCCTCCCAGTCGCGCGGGGCGCGGACGTACCGGTCCGAGCGCCCGTCCTCGTGCCAGCGCCCGATCAGCAGCACGTCGCGAACCTCGAGCCACCCCGTGGGCGTGCCCCAGGTCGTCTCCAGGATCATGGTTCCCGGCAGGTACCGACGGCCGGCCGGCACCGTCCGATTCACCGGCCCCGCGCGGAACCGTCCCGCGTGACGGTCGAGGATCGCCGAGAAAACGCCCGGCCCGTCCATCTGCGGCAGCGACAGCCACTCGACGTTCCCGTCGGGCGCCAGGAGCGCACAGACCTCGCAATCGGAGAGCAGTGCGTAGTCCGCAATCGGTGGAAACGGACTTCCGCCAAGGGGAATGTCACGGTCCGGGCCGTCGCCGGTCGGCAGCTCCAGCTCCACGTGGCGACTGTACTTCAAGTCGCGCGAGCCGGGTTCTGGACCCGCCGAGCAGCGTGCCGCACCTGGCCGAGATGGCATCGTGTCGCAGGCCGCGATCGCGCGCCACGCGGAGGCCGTGCGCCGCTGAGCTAGGGCGCCATGTTGTGCACTCGCGCGACTACGATGGCCGGGGTGATCTTCGACGCCCACATGCACGTCGGCGAGTTCCCGTTGTTCGACGTCCGCCTCGACCGCGACGGCCTCGTGGCGCTGATGGACCAGCACGATTACGACGGGTGCGTGGTCTTCCACCCCGACAACGCCCTGGTGGAGGGAATCCTTCAGACGGTGCCGGACGCCTGGGGGCTGGTGTGGGCCAACCCGCGGATGCCAGACGGCGTGGAGGAGGCCATCCGCTACCTCGACCACCCGCGCTTCGTCGGCGTCAAGCTCCACCCCCTGCTCGACGGCTACCACCCGGACGACCCGATCGTCCACCCGATCTACGAGGCCGCGATCGCGCGGGACGTCCCACTCCTGATCCACTGCGGCCATCCGATCTTCACGCTGCCCTGGTCCATCGAGGAGGCCGCCGTCCGCTTCCCGCGGGCGAAGGTGATCCTCGGCCACATGGGGCACGGCAACATCGTCTACATCGACGGCGCCATCGCCGTGGCCGAGCGCAACGAGAACGTGTGGCTGGAGACGTCGGGGATGCCCATGCACACGAAGATCGCGGAGGCCGTCCGCCGCGTCGGCGCAGAACGCGTGATGTACGGATCCGACGCGCCGTTCCACCACCCGGTCGTGGAGATGGCCAAGGTCCGCGTGTCCGGGCTTCCGGACGACCTGATCGAGCGCGTCCTGGGCGACAACGCCGCCGAGCTCTTCCTCGGACGGCGCACGGGGCGCGGCTGACCGTCGCCGCCGCGGCGCAGCCTACGGCTCGTCTCCCGTCCGCGTCCGCCGACAGCGCAGCGCGCGGTCCTCGACCTGGGTGATCGCGCGGCCCTCCCGGAGGACCACGCAGTAGCCCTCGATGTGCGGCTCCCCGAAGTTCACGTTGCACCGAAACACCGCCTCGCCTCCGCGCCGGACGCCCTCGTCCACGCAGCGCACGTCGCGGTACGAGAGGTCCTTCGCGTCAAGCCGGGCGGCCAGCGCCCGCTGCGCCCCGGCTGCCGTCGGAGGAGCCTCCGCGACGCCCGCCACGCCCGAGCCCCCTCCCCCGCACCCCTGGACGAGCGCGAGGGCCGCGGCGAGGGCGAGGGCCCTCCGGGTCATGCCGGCTGCTCGACCTCCACGAGGTACCCGTCCGGATCCCGGACGAAGAACCGGTGCCCTCCCCACGGGGGCGAGTAGGGCGGCGCCAGCATCTCGGCGCCGCGGGCCTCCAGCTCGGCGTGGACCGCAAGGCAGTCGCCGACCTCGAGCACGAGCAACGCGCGGGCGACCGCCGGATCGTCGGGCGCGACCATGGACACCCCCGGGCGGTCCTCGGCCGGGTGGCCCTGCTCTGCGAGCGACAGGCGGATGCCCGCGCGGGCGAGCGTCGCGTAGGGCGGGTCGTCGTAGCGCGCCTCCAGGTCGAAGCCCAGCAGGTCTCGGTAGAAGGCGATCGAGCGGTCAACCTGCGTCACGGCGAGGATGACCCCGGCGCGCGCGACGTGGAACGCGGCCATCAGCTGTGCGACATCCCGGCGTCGGCCACGAGCAGCTGGCCGGTGACCCAGCCGGACTCCTCGGAGGCGAGGAAGGCGACCGAGGGCGCGATGTCGGCGGCCACCCCGCGTCGGGGCAGGCACTGGAGCATCTGCACGAACTCGAACGCCTCCGCGTGCGGGCTCGCGAGGACGCCCTCGGTCTCGGTGAGGCCGGGCGCGACCGCGTTGACGGTGATGCCGTACTTGCCGATCTCGCGCGCCAGCGCGCGCGTGAAACCGAGGACGCCGCCCTTCGACGCGACGTAGTGGGCGAGGTTCGGCGTGCCCGCCAGGACCACGTTCGAGGAGATGTTGACGATCCGGCCGTAGGCCGCCTCGCGCATCGGCTTGTGCGCGTGGTGGCAGCAGAGGAAGGTCCCGTCGAGGTTGACCGACATGATCCGGCGCCACTCGGCGAAGTCGATGTCGTCCCAGCCCGTGAAGGGCACGATCGCGGCATTGTTGACCAGTACGTCGAGCCGGCCGAAGTGCCCGAGCGTGTCGGCGACCATCCGCTCCACGTCCGTCTCGGACGAGACGTCGACCCCCATCCCCACGCCGCCGTCGGGCGCGGCCGCCTCGGCGCCGGCGGCGTTGACGTCGGCCACGACCACCGACGCGCCCTCCTCGGCCAGCTTGTCGGCGATCGCCTTCCCGATCCCCTGCGCGGCGCCGGTGACGACGGCCACGCGTCCGTCCAGCTTGCCCATGGCTACACCTCGTAGAAGTCGGGGGCGTGTCGGTAGGTGTTCCAGGCCTCCATGTCGTGCGTGAAGAAGATCTGCGCGTCGTGCTCCTCGGCGAGCGCGCGGATGCGCGCGATCGAGCGCACCCCCGCCACGGGGTCGATGTGGAAGCCCGGCTGGGCCCCGCGCTCGTAGGCGTCGGCCGTGTAGACGACATCGAACGGGAACAGCATGTTGGTGCCGCTTTGGGGGGCGACGAGCAGCGAGTAGTGGCCGACGGTGTGCCCAGGGGTCTCGACCAGGTGCAGCCCGGCCGCGACCTCCTGGTCGCCGGTGATGGGCACCAGCCGCGCCGCGGGGTGGTCCCAGCTGCGGTCGGCGTAGCCGAAGTGCTCGAACGGCTCGCAGTTGCGCGCCTGGGCGATCTCGCGGGCGTGCACGAGCACCCGGGCGTCGGGCAGCAGCTGGTTGCCGCCGACGTGGTCGAAGTGCAGGTGCGACATCACCAGCGTGGTCACGTCGTCGGGCGAGAAGCCGCAGAGCTCGAGCTGGGCCGGGATCGTCTGCTGGGGCGTCTGCTCGGGCAGCTCGAAGGGCAGGACGGCCTTCACCAGCTCGAGCTCGTAGCCGCTGTCGAAGAGGAAGAGCCCCTCGTCGTGCTCGATCAGCACCGAGTAGACCGGGAACCGGACGGGCGTCCCGCAGCCCTGGTTCCACGTGATGTGCGCCTGGTCGATGACCAGCGAGCCGGAGTCGAGGAACCAGACCCTCATGTCGCGGGAGCCTCCGACGCCTCGATCGCCTTGCGCACCGCGACGAAGGCCCCGGCGCGCTGCTTGCGGATCTGGTCGATCTGCTCGGGCGTGTAGTCGAACATGCCGCCCCCGGTCTTCATGCCGAGCCGGCCCTTCTCGATCAGCTCCTGGACGGTGGACGAGACGTCGGTGCGGTTGCAGAGGTCCTGGTTCAGGTACGACCCGACCGCGTCGTAGATGTCCATCCCGGCCATGTCGAGCAGGGCCATCGGGCCGACCACGGCGAGCTTGTATCCGATGCCCCAGCGCACGTTCAGGTCGAGCGCCTCGGGCGACACGATGCCCCGGTCCACGAGGTCGAGGCACTCGCGCATGATCGCGTAGAGGACGCGGTTCTCGACGAAGCCGGGGACCTCTCTCTCGATCACCGGGTGGTAGCCGATCTCACGGATGAGCGCGCAGGTGCGGTCCACGACCTCCTGGCTGGTCCGCTCGCCGGGGATGACCTCGATCATCGGGATCAGGTGGGGCGGGTTGGACCAGTGGTTGCCGATGACCCGCTCGGGGTGCTCGCAGGCCTCGGCGATCGCCGTGATCGGGATGCCGGAGGTGTTGGACGCCAGGACGGCATCCGCGTCCACGTGCTTCTCGAACTCGCGGAAGACCTCGTGCTTGACCTCGAGGCGCTCCGGGACCGCCTCGAGGACGATGTCCGCGCCCTCGAGGGCGGCGCCGAGGTCGGACTCGAACGTCACCGAGCCGCCGGGGGCGGCGGGCGCCTCCAGCCGCTCGAGGACCCCCTCCGCCAGGGCCACCGCGGCCCTGGCGCGCTCGATCGCGTCGGCGCTCACGTCGTACATCGCCGTCGGTATGCCCACGCGCGCGAGCACGGCGCCCATGCCGGGCCCCATCGTGCCCGTGCCGATCACCGCCGCCCGCTCGAACTCCGCCACGGTCAGACCTCCCTCTCGCTGTTCGGTGACCTGATGCGCCGCCAGACGCGCTCGGGCGTGAGCGGCAGGGTGGTCATCGGGACCCCCGCGTCGGCGAGCGCGGTGGCCAGGGCGCCCGCGACCGCCGCGAGCCCGCCCTCGCCGCAGCCCTTCGCGCCGAACGGACCCGGGCCGTCGGCGTTCTCGACGATCACGCAGGTCATCTCGTCGGGCACGTCGTGCGTCGTCGGCACGCGGTACTCGAGCAGGGAGTCCGTCGCCAGCACGCCGCCCTCGAAGAGCACCTCCTCGAACAGCGCCGTCCCGATCCCCTGCACGGTCGCGCCCTCGTCCTGGCGCTCGACGAAGCCGGGGTTGATGGCGCGGCCCACGTCGGCGCAGGTCGCCGTCCGCCGCACGCGCACCAGGCCGGTGTCGGGGTCGACCTCGATCTCCGCGGCGGCGACGCAGACCTCCCAGAAGACCGGGCCCTCCTCGTAGGAGCCCGTGCCCTCGGGGTGCACGTCCGCCCGGCCGATCAGCTCGCCGCCCGCGAAGCCGAAGTGGCGGCGCATCAGGGCGACGTACTCGTCCGGGTCCGGCTCGCCGCCGGCGATGTCCGCCAGCTGGGCGCGCAGGTCCTCGGCCGCGCGCATCACGGCCAGGCCGGCGACCGTGGTGGAGCGGCTCGCGCCCGTGGAGCGGTCGTAGGGCGTGAAGCTGGTGTCGGTGCCGCGCATCCGGACGCTCCCGACCGGCACGCCGAGAACCTCGGCGGCGATCTGGGGCATCACGGTGCGTGCGCCCTGGCCGACCTCGGTCGTGCCGACGTTGACCGTGACGCCGCCGTCGGCCTCGAGCCGGACGGTGGCGCAGGAGACCGGGTGCGCGCCCGCCGCGAGCACGCCGACCGAGAGGCCGCGGCCGACCCAGCGCTCGCGCTCGCGCCCCCAGCCGAGGGCCTCGGCGACCTTCTCGACGTCGCCCACCAGGTCCGCGTCCAGCGGCTTGCCGCCCGGGCGGACCATCTCGCCGGGCCGCAGCAGGTTGCGGCGGCGCATCTCGAGGGGGTCGATGCCGAGGCGCCGGGCGATCTGGTCGACCTGCTGCTCGCCCGCCCACTGCATGTGCACCGCCCCGAACGAGCGGTACGAGCCGGCCGGCGAGGTGTTGGTGTAGACGCAGTCGGCGCACACCCGGGCCGACTCCCAGCGGTAGGGCCCCGGCGCCGAGTCCCCGCCGGTCGCGACGACCCGCGGCCCGTTGTCGGCGTAGGCGCCGGTGTCGAACCAGCACCGCGCCTCGCGCGCGAGGAGGGTGCCGTCGGCGCGCGCCGCCGTCCGCAGCCGCAGGCGCATGGCGTGCTGGCGCGAGGTGAGCATGGACTCGTCGACCCGGTTCACGATCCGCACCGGGCGGCCCGCCTTGCGCGCCACCGCGATCGTGACCGGCTCCATGCGCGTGTACGACTTCGACCCGAAGCCGCCACCCAGGAACGGGACGATGATCCGCACCCGGTCCAGCGGCACGCCGAACACCGATGCCATCTCGGCGCGGACCAGGAAGGGGTGCTGGCAGTTGGCCCAGAGGGTGATGTCGTCACCCTCGACCTGGGCGATGCAGGCGTGGGTCTCCATCGAGTACTGGTAGGCCGACCCGAACTCGAAGACGTCCTCCACCACCACGTCCGCCTCGGCGAACGCGGCGTCGACGTCGCCCCAGTCGAGCTCGTAGCGGTAGCAGACGTTCCCGAGGCGCTCGGGCAGGTTGCCCAGGCCGTGGAACGCGCCGCCGCGGGCCGGCTCGGTGTGGACGAGGGGGCCGTCCACGGCGAGCGCCGCGTCGAGGTCGATGGCGGCCTCGGTCGGCTCGTAGTCCACCCGGATCGCCCGGACGGCGTCCTCGGCCTGCGCCTCGGTCTCGGCCGCGACGACGGCGACGGGCTCCCCCGCGAAGCGCACGGCGTCGATCGCCAGGATCGGGCGGTCGCGGATCGCGTGGCCGTAGAAGGGGTCGAGGTCGCGCAGGTCGGCGCCGACGAGGACGCAGCGGACGCCGGGCATGGCCTCGGCCGCCGACGCGTCGATCGCGCGGATGCGGCCCGCCGGGACCTCGCTCCGCAGGACCTTCCCGTGCAGCATCCCGGGCACCGTCATGTCGCCGACGTACCGGGCCGCCCCGCACATCTTCTCGTCGCCGTCCTTGCGCTCGATCGAGAGGCCGAGCCCCGCGCCGGTCTCCGAGGGCGCCGACGGGGCCACGCTCATCGCGCCAGCTCCCGGACCGCGTCGATGATCGCCCGGTAGCCGGTGCAGCGGCAGACGTTCCCCGACAGCGCCTCGCGCACGGTCGCCTCGTCATCGGCGAGCTCGCCGCTGGTCAGCAGCGCGCTCACCGTCAGCGCCATGCCCGGCGTGCAGTACCCGCACTGGAGCGCCCTGTGCCGCGTGAACGCCTCCTGGATGCGCCCGAACTCGGAGGTGGCGGCGAGCCCCTCGATGGTCAGGACGGATCGCCCGCGGGCCTCGTGGACCAGCGTGGTGCAGGCGCTGACCGGCCGCCCGTCGATCAGCACGGTGCAGGTGCCGCACACCTGGACGTCGCACGAGCGCTTTGCCCCGGTGAGCCCGAGCTCGTCGCGGAGGACGTCGAGCAGGAGCTCGCAGGGATCCGCCCGCAGGGTCATCGGCACGCCGTTGACCGTGGTCTCGACCGGGCCCGCGCTCACGCCACGACCCTCCGCAGCCACGCGTCCCAGTACTCCTGCACGAAGCCGTCGCGGTACTTCTCGGGCGCCAGGCGGCCGGCGTCCTCGGCGCTCATCGGGGCCAGCGCGCCGCCCATCGTCCCGGCGATGGCCTGGATGCGCGCGGCGCGCTCGAGCGTCGCCGCCGTGAGCACCGCCCACGGGACGGTCGGCCCCACCACGAGCACCCCGTGGTTGCGCATCAGCACGGCCCGGCTGTCCCCCAGGGCACGCGCCACGGCGGCGCCCTCGAGCGAGGAGGTCACGAGGTCGGGGCTCGATTCGTAGCGCGGGAGGCCGTCGGCGAAGAGGACCGCGTCGTGGGTCAGCATCTCGAGCGGGGCCGCCGTCGCGGCGAGCGCGGTCGCGTGGGGCGGGTGCCCGTGCACGACCGCCCCCACGTCGGGACGCGCGCGGTACACCTCCGTGTGGAGCGCGGTCTCGAGGTGCAGGTCCGCGTCGCCGTCCTCGAGGTGGCGCCCGTGGAGGTCGACCATGACCACGTCCTCGGGGCGCACCTCCTCGAGCGTGAGGCCCTTGCGCTTGACCAGGATCGCCTCCCGCCCCGGCACGCGCGCGCTGACGTGGCCGAGGGTCAGGTCGGTGTAGCCCTCGGTGGCGAGGACGCGGCAGGCATGGGCGACGTCCCGTCGCAGGGTCTCGACCCCGGCGACGGCGGTGGCGCCGCGTGAGGCCGCTCCCGCGACGCCGTCCAACGTCAGGCCCGTTCCGTCGGGGGGTAGTCGGGGTGGGGGAAGCCGAACACCATCACGACGTCCTCGTCGCCGGTGTTCGCGACCGCGTGCCAGACGCCGGCGGGGATGTGGAGCGCGTCGCCCGCGCGGAACCCGACCGGCCCGTCGTCCAGGCGCAGCTCGCCGGCGCCGGCCACCACGTAGGCGACCTCCTCGGTCTCGTGGCGCACGGGCGCCAGGACCGTCCCCGGCGTGAAGACGGAGTAGCCGATCGAGCTCACGGTGCCAGGGACGCGATCGCCGGTCACGAGCATGCGGCTCCAGCTGTCGCCCGGCAGCGGGATCGGATCGACGTCGGCCAGCGGCACGACCGAGACGGACATCAGAGCGCCCACTCCCCGTCCTTGAGGATGTACGTGCCGTCGTCCTCGATCATCATCGTCGCGTCGAGGAACACGCCGTCGAGGTGCAGGGCGCAGACGTTCTGGCCGCCCGGGTAGGCGTTGTGGTTGTCGCCGAGGGCCATGTGGACGGTGCCCACGCGGCCCTTCTCCGACGGCGTGCCGAAGGGGGCCTTGTCGCTGACGCCGAACGCGAACTCGCCGAGGACCGTGGCGTTCTCGACCCCGTCGATGGCCGCGCGCAGCCGCTCGGCCTCGTCGCCGCCCTCGATCGCGACCGCGCGGCCGGCCTCCATGGTCCAGGTGATGGGCTCGCGGACCTGGCCCTCGAGGCCGATGCCGAGCATCACGCCGTCGAACGACCGCGGTGCCGTGGGTGTACGTCTCGACGGCGGCGAAGGCGACCTCGGCCCACAGCGGGACCGGCCCCATCATCTGGCCGCGGTGCTTGATCGGCGTCACCTCCAGCGCCGGGCGGCCCTCGATGGAGACGTGGAAGTCGCTCCCCGCCGGCGTCGTGACGTGGATGTGCTTCTTCCCCTCCAGCACCGACATGGCGTGCTTGGCGCGGGCGATCGCGTTGTGCAGGTCCTCGACCGTGAGGCCCCAGGAGCCCATTCCCGGCTCGACCGAGGCGATCTTGCCGTTGGCCGCGCACGTCTCCTTGACCGCCGCGACGTGGGCGAAGCGGTTGGCCCACTCGAGGTTCGGTGATGATGATGACCTCGTCGGAGGCGGTCATCGCCGCGTGCAGGTTGCGCGGCGGCGCCATCGGGAAGCGCACGTCGGCGCGGCCGCGGCGCACCTGCTGCTCGTTGTTCATCACCACGGGCCACCCCCCGCGGGCGACCACGACCTCCGCGACGGCCTCGGCCTGCTCGCGGTTCTCGTCGTCGCAGATGATGGTCACGACGTCGTCGGCCTCGACCGACATGCAGACGTCGACCACCAGCTCTGCGTCACTCGTGAGCTCGACGCGTGCCATGTCCTCACCTCACTCTCTCTGCGGCGAACCGCGGCAGGATCTCTCGGGCGAAGCGCTCGACCTGCCCGAACTGGTCGATGGCGCCGAAGCGGCAGATGAAGTGGTCAACGCCCGCGTCGGCGAAGGTCGTGAGCCACTCCGCGATCTGGTCGGGCGTGCCCACGGGCCCCCAGTTGCCCAGGTCCATCGCCTGGGAGAGCTCGGGGTAGTACTTGCCGATGTAGTCGCCGAAGGCGGCGCGCGCCTGCTCCTCCGAGTCGCCGACGTTCATGGTCACCTGATACGAGATCGACCAGCCGGTCGAAGTCGGCCCCCTCGTCGTCGGCGACCCGGCGGATCCAGTCGAGCTGCTCGACCAGCTCCTCGGGGTGCTCCGCCCGGCAGCACGTCATCCAGCCGTCGCCATACCGCACGATGCGCCGGCAGGCGGCGACGATCCGCCGCTCGATGGTGGCGGCCGAGGCGGCGCCGACGAGGCGCGGGTTGGAGACGACCCAGATCGGCGGTGGGGACTGCACCGGCATCAGCGGCCCCAGCTCGGTGCCCGAGTAGAAGGCGACGTCGTCGTAGTCGAAGTGCTCGCCGTGGAAGCTCGACGCGGCCCTCGGTCCAGAGCTGCCGGATCACGGCGAGCCCCTCCTCGAAGATCGCGGCGCGCCGTCCGAAGTCCAGCCCGAGGGCCTCGAACTCGCGCCGCACGCCCTCCTCCGGGTTCCCCGCGCCCGTGCCCAGGATCGTCCGGCCGTCCGAGATCCGGTCGAGTGTCGCCCACTCGAGCGCCAGGTAGAGCGGATTGCGGGTGGAGGACACCATGCACGCCGTCCCGAGGGCCACCCGCGACGTGCGCTGGGAGATCGCCGACAGGAGCGCGATCGGCTCGTACCGCGGCTTCGAGAAGAGGCTGTCGCCGACCCAGACCGAGTCGAAGCCCAGCTCCTCGACCCGCTCCGCGAGCGCGAGGAGCATGGACAGGTCGTAGTCGGGAGCGATCAGCGGCTCGCGGTTGTTCAGGTTGACGCCGAACTTCAGGCTCATGGCGCGAGCACGACCTCCTCGCTGCTCGTCGCCTCGAGCCGGTGCTGCGGAACGCGGATGTGGTCGCGCAGGAGCTGCTCCGCCCGGCCCGGATCGCGCGCGCGGCACGCGCGGGCGATGGCGCGATGCTCGGCCAGCGAGTTGCGCATCGTTCCTCGAAGCGCCAGCGAGGGCAGTCGATAACGGCCCATGTGACCCATGAGCTGTCGGTGCATGTCCTGCAGGGGCGCGTTTCCCGACACCCTGACGAAGAGCTCGTGGAACTCGCTGTTGAGCGCGAAGAAGTCGTCGATCCGGTCGTCGTCGACGGCCTCGGCCTGCCGCTCCACGAGGTGGTCCAGGTGCGCGATGTCGTCGTCCGTGAGGAGCGGCACGGCGAGGCGGATCGCGAGCGTCTCGAGCGCCTCGCGCACCTGATAGGCCTGGAGGAACTCCCCCGGGCTGAGCGCCGAGACGACCGCGCCGCGCCGCGGGCGGACGGTCACGAGCCCCTCGGCGGCGAGCCGCCCGAGAGCCTCGCGGACCGGTCCGCGACTGACGCCGAGGGACGCGGCCAGCGGCACCTCGGAGAGGACCGTCCCCGGCGTGAGCCGGTTGGCCAGGATCTCGTCGCGCAGGTGCGCATGGACGCGCTCCCACAGGGTGACGTTCTCGATCGGGCCCGGACCGACGTCCGAGTCGACCGCCATCTCCGCCGGCGCCACGCCGGCCCCGTCTGTTGACCCGCCATCCACCGCTGGGATAGAAACGCGGTTGGATGTCTGTTGTCAACAGTCTGCGAACGACGAGGGCGCCCGGCACGCCGCGCGCGATCTGACCGGCAGAAAGGAACGGCATGAGAACCCTCATGAGATGCTCGGCGGTGGCGGCGCTCGTCGCCGTGGCCCTGGCCCTCAGCGCTTGCGGTGACGACGACTCCTCCTCGTCCTCGGCACCGGACACCTCCGGGGCGGCGGCCTCCATCAGCCAGATGGCGATCGCCGCTCCCGAGAAGGCCAACGACTACGGTTGGAACCAGCAGGGCGTCGAGAGCGCCACGCGCGCCGCCGACACGGCGGGAGCCGAGATCGAGGTCGCCGACGGCATCGGCTACGAGAACGTGGAGCCGGTGCTCCGCCGGCTGGCGCAGAGCGGCAGCGAGCTGACCATCGCGCAGGCGAGCGGCTACAACACCATCGCCCCGAAGGTCGCGACCGAACTCAATGTCCCGCACATCGTGTTCGACGCTCCCACTGCGAACCAGCCCGGCGTCGTGGCGGACGTCGAGACATCGAGCCAGCAGGGGTCCTACCTCGCGGGCATCCTGGCCGCCGAGACGACGCAGACGGGGACCCTCGGCATCGTCATCTCCGCCGCCGACACCAACTGGTACAAGATGGCGGGCGGCTTCGTCGAGGGCGCACGGAGCGTCGACCCGAACGTCAAGATCGGCTTCGCCCAGATCGGCCAGGCGGCCTACGCGGACGCCGCCGGCGGCGAGCGCGTCACGACCCAGGTCATCGCGGCCGGCGCCGACGTGGTCTTCGGCATGGGGGACGGCTCGTCGTTCGGGATGCTGCAGGCGGTCGAGACCGCCAAGCCGCCGGCCGGCGCGGCGAAGGTCTACTTCATCGACGTGATCGGCGACAAGACGAACGTTGACAAGGAGGGCGTGCTCCTCCCGTCAGTGGTCTGGGACTTCACGGACATCTACAACCAGGCCATCGAGGAGGTGGC
>CAWIDG010000031.1:0-10407 GCA_963834875.1 Miltoncostaeaceae bacterium | reverse complement strand
TGCCATGCAGAAGGTCGAGGGTTCGAGTCCCTTCATCCGCTCCTCGGAGCCGGGCCGCCCGTGCCGGCCCGCGGCGGCCCCGCCCGACCCGGGGCCGCGAGTGGCTCCGGCGAGCTGCTCGTGATCGCTTCGCGGGGGGCTGACATGGCCACGATCAGAACCGCGTGGCGGGACCTGACGGCGGCGCTGGAGGGCGAGGTCGTCCTCCCCGCCTCGCCGCGATACGACGAGGTTCGGAAGCCGCAGATCCCGCGCTTCCACGACGTGCGCCCGCAGGCGGTGGTGTTGTGCCGGACGCCCGAGGACGTCGCCGAGGCGATCGCGTTCGCGCGTCGCTCTGGGATCGAGGTCGTGGTACGGAGCGGAGGGCACGACTTCGCCGGGCGCTCGTCCGGCCCCGGGATGGTGCTGGACCTCACGCCGATGCATTCCCTGGAGGTCTCGGGCGGCTTGGCCACGGTGGGGCCCGGCTTCCGGCTCGGCGACCTCTACGTCGCCCTGGCCCACCACGAACGCACGATTCCGGCCGGCTGCGGCGCGACGGTCGGAATCGGCGGCCAGGCGCTCGGCGGCGGGCTTGGCCTTCTGGGCCGCAGCCGGGGGCTCACGTCGGACCAGGTCGTCGCGGCAGAGGTGGTGCTCGCAGACGGGCGGGTGGTGGAGTGCGACGAGCAGCGCAACGACGACCTGTTCTGGGCGCTGCGCGGCGCGGGCGCCCTGGGCTTCGGGGTGGTCACGCGCCTCACGCTCCGCACGGTGCCCGAGCCCGCGGCCAGCTCGTTCCACCTGACGTGGCGCCACGAGCGCGCACCGGCGCTGATCGCCGCCTGGCAGGAGTGGTCGCCGGCGGGGCCCGACGGACTCGCCGCGAGCCTGCTCCTCACCGTCGGCGGGGAGGCCGGCGCCGAGCCGGTGGTCCACCTGTTCGGCTCGATGATCGGTGGCGAGACCGAGACCGCGGCGCTGCTCGACGAGTTCGTGTCGGTGGCCGGCGCGGACCCCGTCTCCTCGGAGCGGGCGCACATGCGCTACGGCTCGCTGAAGGGCTACCTGGCGGACCGAGGCCCGGGTGACCAGGAGGACGAGGACGGCCACCCGTACATGAAGTCGGAGTTCTTCCGCGAGCCGCTGCCGGCCGGCGCGGTCGAGGCGCTGGTGGAGCTCTTCGTCCGGGGACGCCGGCCCGGGGAGGCGCGGAAGCTGGACTTCATGCCCTGGGGCGGCGCGTACAACCGCGTGCCCGTGGACGCCACCGCGTTCCCCCACCGCCAGGAGCTCTTCCTGCTCGAGCACTCCGTCGTCGTCCCGGCCGGCTTCGACGCCGCCGCGGTCGAGGGCGCCCGCGCCTGGCTGTCGGAATCGTGGGAGCTCGTGCACCCACGCGGCTCGGGCGGCGTGTACGGGAACTTCCCCGATGCGGACCTCCCCGACGAGCACCGCGCCTACTGGGGCCCCAACCTCGAGCGCCTGCGGAGCGTCAAGGAGAGGTACGACCCGGAGGGGGTGTTCGGCTGAGCCCGCGTGGCCGGTTCTTCCAAGCCGCGCCGCCGCGCGGCGTCCTATGGTGTCGTCATGGACCAGCGCATCAGCCTGGTGACCCTCGGCGTGGCCGACCTCTCCCGATCGCGCGCGTTCTACGAGGCGCTCGGCTGGAGCGGCGCCCGGCAGCCCGACGACGAGGTCTGCTTCTTCCAGGCCGGCGGGATGGCCTTCGGGCTGTGGACCGCGCTCGGCGGCCACGGCGCGCCGGGCATCGAGCTCGCCCACAACGTCCGCTCGCCCGAGGAGGTCGACGCCGTGCTCGCCGAGGCGCAGCGCGCCGGCGCCACGATCGTCCGGCCGGCGGCGCGCGCGGAGTGGGGCGGCACGTCGGGCGCGTTCGCCGACCCCGACGGCTACGTGTGGGAGGTCGCCCACAACCCCGGGTGGACGCTGGCCGAGGACGGGTCGGTCCGCATCTAGCTCGGTTTGGGCTGTGGTGCGGGTAGGCTCGTGACGTGGCCGCGGCCGCCGACCACGTCGTGCTGGGTGCCGCGGGCGGCACCGGCTCGGCGGTCGTCCGCGAGCTGGCGGCCCGCGGACTGCGGGCGCGGGCGGTGACGCGCCGGGGGACGGCGGACGTTCCCGACGGCGTCGAGCAGCTGGCGGCGGACGTCGGCACGACCGAGGGCGCACGGCGGGCGTGCGAGGGCGCGACCGTCGTCTACCACTGCGCACAGCCCCCCTACACGAAGTGGCCCGAGCTGTTCCCGCCGATGACCCAGGCGGTCCTGGACGGCGCGGCCGCGGCGGGCGCCAAGCTCGTGTTCGCGGACAACCTCTACGTGTACGGCCCGCCCGACGGCCCCATGACCGAGCAGACGCCGCAGCGCGCGCAGGGCGCGAAGGGCCGCACCCGCATCGAGATGGCCGACGCGGTCCTCGGCGCGCACGCCGACGGACGACTGCGCTGCACGATCGGCCGGGCCTCCGACTACTTCGGTCCGCGCGGCACCGGCACGACCGCCGGGGACAACATCATGAAGCCGGCGCTGCGCGGCAGGCGGACGCGCTGGCTCGGCTCGCTCGACCAGCCCCACACGCTCAACTACCTGGAGGACATGGGCCGCGCTCTCGTCACGCTGGGCGAGCGCGACGAGGCCGACGGCCAGGTCTGGCACCTGCCGGCCGCGGAGCCCGTGACGGGCCGGCAGTTCCTCACGCTCGTGTTCGAGGCGGCCGGGCACCCCCCGAAGATCGGCGCCGCGTCGCGGTCGATGATCCGGATCGCGGGGCTCTTCAATCCGTTCGTCCGGGAGCTCAACGAGACCCTCTACCAGTTCGAGCGGCCGTTCGTCTCCGACGCCTCGAAGTTCCAGCGCGCCTTCGGGCCGTTCGAGCCGACGCCGCATCCGCAGGCCGTCGAGCGCACGGTCGAGTGGTTCCGGCAGCGCGACGCCGTCTGACGGGCCGCGGCGCCGGCCCCCGCGTCAGCTCGGGGGCACGTACTTGCTCGCCGTGAAGACGGCGCCTTGCGGGTCGCGCAGGACGGTCATCCGGACCCAGGGGGCGTCGAAGGGCGGCATCAGGACCGTGCCGCCGAGGCTCGCCGCGCGCTCGGCCGCCGCGTCGGCGTCGTCGGTGGCGAAGGTGATGCTCCAGTGCGCCGGCGTGCCCTCGGGGTGCTGGCCCTCCGCCATGGGAAGGAGCCAGGCGACCGTGTCCTCGAAGCCCTCGGAGGCGCCGTCGGCGGCCTGGCGCTCGCGCAGGCCCGGGTCGAGCTGCTCGAGGTGGTCGCCGTACCCGGGCAAGCGGAACATGGAGAAGCTGCCCTCGGGGATGTCGACGTCGACCCTCGCCCAGCCGAACACCGCCCCGTAGAAGGCCGCTGCGCCCTCGGGGTCGCGCGTGTTGAGCTCGCTGAAGTTCCACGTGCCCGGCTCGTTGACCAGGTGGGCGCCGATCATGTCCTTCGCCTGCCAGACGCCGATCACCGCGCCCTCGGGGTCGGCGATCACGGCCAGCCTGCCGGCGTCGGAGATGTCGGCCGGCTCCATCACCGCCGTGCCGCCCGCCGCCAATGCCCGGGCGACGGCCTCGTCGGCGCTGTCGACCGCGACGTAGGTGCTCCAGGCCGGAGCCGGGGGCGCCCCGGGCGGCGGTGAGCTGACCGCGGCGACGTCGCGGCCACGGAGCTGGGCCACCAGGTAGCGCCCCGGCATGCCGGGAGGCGTGCGGTCCTCGAACTCCCATCCGAACAGGCCGCCGTAGAAGGCCGCGGCGGCCTCCGGGTCGGGTTGTGAGGTGTCCACCCAGCACGGGACCCCGGCCGGGTACTCGGTGCGCTCGCGCATCGCATCGCTCCTCGTCGGTGATCGGGCCCGACCAGCCTACGAGGGGTTCAGGTCAGGTTCTGTCCTCGATCCCGCCGCTCATGCAACACCCGCCGCGACGTCGTCGCGGGCGAAGAACTCCGCCATCGGCACCGTGCCCGCGATCACCCCGAAGAAGCGGCTCGTCCGCTCCGGGTCGTCGCGCAGCGCGCCGAAGAGGGCCTGCATCTCGGGCCCCGGGGGCTCGAGCCCCGCCAGCTCGTGGGTGAAGTCGTAGAGCGGGAGGGCGGCCTCGTTGCGGCGCCGCTCGTAGTCGGCGAGCGCGTCGTCGAGGGGCCGGCGGCCGCGCGAAGCCCTCGGCGATCGCGCCGGCGAGCAGCTCGGAGTCGCGGAAGGCGTCGCCGATGCCCTGCGCCGTGAGCGGGTCCTTGTGGTAGCCGGCGTCGCCCACCAGCGCCCAGCCGGGGCCGAACGGCCTGCGGAAGAAGAACGGGAGCTCGCCGGTGCCGTAGAAGCGCTCGGCGCGCCGGCCGGCGCGCAGGCGCTCGGCGAGGGAGGGCGCCAGCGCGACCGCCTCGAGGAAGCTGCGCTCGATGTCCGCCCGGACGCGGTGGAACTCGGCCCGCGGCCAGAAGGCCGTGACGATGGTGCGCCCGTCGTTGGTGGGGCCGGCGATGACCATGCGCCCGTCGCGGGGGTAGAGCTCGGCGCCGTCGACGGGCACGCCGCTCCAGTAGGTGTAGTAGGCGCAGGTGCGGCCGGGCCGCTCGTGGTAGGTGGGCGCCCCGACGGCCCGGGCCACGCGCGAGCGCATCCCGTCGGCGCCGACGACGATGGCCGCCCGCTCGGTGACCGTGGCGCCGCCCGCCTCCCGGCCGCGGATGCCGGTGACGCGGCCGTCCTCGAAGAGCAGCTCGCCCACCGAGAAGCGCTCGCGCACCTCGGCGCCGGCGGCGGACGCCGCCTCGAGCAGGATCTGGTCGAGCAGGTAGCGCCGCGGCGCGTAGGCCGCGTCGGCGCCGTCCGCGGGGGCCGGCGCGCCGGTGAGGGCGAAGGGCCCGACGTCGAAGGTCATGCGGCGCGCCGGCGGGCAGCCGGTCGCGACCACGCGGTCCAGCAGGCCCCACCGCCGGAGCCGCGCCACGCCGGGCTGATGGATGTAGTGCGTCGAGAGGGTGTCGCTGGGGAAGCCGGCCCGGTCCACGAGCAGGACCCGGTGGCCCGCGCGCGCGAGCAGCATGGCCGTCGGGGAGCCGGCGCAGCGGGCGCCGACCACGATCGCGTCGTACATGTCCGCCTCCTTAAGCTATGGTCCGTAGTTATAAGCTATGGACCATAGCTATGCAAGCGCGAGCTCAGGCGAGGGTGCGGTGGCGCGGCCGGGAGAGGACCACAGCGCGATGGGCACCCCGTCGGGCCGGGCCAGGAGGGCGCCGCGGCCGTGGATCCCAAGCGCACGGGCGGAGATCGCGTCGACGCTCCGGACGACGACCGGGGCGGACCCCGCGACGGCGCCGGCCGTCGCCTCCCACGCATCGCGGTCGGGCCCGGTGAGAAGCGTGAGCCCGGGGCCGAGCAGGTCGAGGGTAGAGACCCGCCCGGCCGCCGTCGGCAGCCAGAGGTGGGGGATGCGGCCGCCGAGGTCGGCGCTCAGCGCCATGTCGAGGCCAGAGGCCGCGGCCTCGGGGTCGGCCGACCGCGCCGTGTTGTGCTCGACGACCGGTCGGCGCTCGGCCTCGTAGGAGTCGAGGAGCGCGGGCTCGGCCCAGCCGCGCAGCACCCAGGCGAGCTTCCAGCCGATGTCCCAGCCGTCGTGGATGGCGGTGTTCATGCCGGTGCCGCCGCGCGGCGTCACCCGGTGGGCGGCGTCGCCCACCAGGAAGGCGCTCCCGTCGCGGAAGCGCTCGGCCACCTGGGCGGCGAAGGCGAACGCGCCCAGGCGCTCGATCCGCGGCCGCAGCCCGTCGAGGCCGGTCGCGAGCCGGATGCGCCGCGCCATGGCCGCGCCCCCGTCGCGGACGAGGCCCTCCAGCTCGGGACCGCCGATGGTGCCATAGAGCCACCGGTCGTCCGGGCCCGCCGGCAGCAGCACGCCGCCGGCGCCGGCGCGGTTGATGTCGTAGAGGCCGTAGCGGTGCGGCCCGACGAGGTCCCAGAGGGGCGCGCGGAACAGCGCCGAGACCGCCGTGGCGAGGTCGGCCGGCCCGCGCATCGGGACCTCGAGGGCCGCCCGGATGGCGCTGTGGGCGCCGTCGGCCGCGATCAGGTAGCGCGCGTCCACCTGCCGGGCGGTCCCCGCCGCGCGGTCGCGCAGCAGGGCGCGGACACCGGCCGGCCCGTTGTCGAGCAGCTCGACCTCGGTGCCCATGGCGACGCGCACCGACGGGCGGGAGCGGAGGTGGCGCAGCAGCACCGGCTCCAGGTGGTCCTGGGGCACGCAGGCCGGCCCGGTGGGGCTGACGAGCGCGCTCTGCTCCCGGGTGGGGAGCCCGAGCGGCAGCGCGACGCCCGCGGGGGCCGAGGCCAGCGTCTCGCAGACCCACCCGAGCCACTCGACGTCAACGCCCCCGGCCCGCACCTCCTCCTCGAGCCCCAACGAGCGCATCAGCTCCATGGAGCGCGTGCTGACCGCCGTCGCCCGCGGCAGGCCGGACAGCCGACCGCGGCGCTCCACGAGCAGCGTCTCGACCCCATAGCGGGCGAGAATCGCCGCGGTCGCCAGGCCGGCGGGGCCGGCGCCCGCCACCAGCACGGGGACCTCCTCCTGCACCTCCACACCCATCTCGACCCCACTTTCATCGGACATGACGTCTTCAGTCGGACAGGCTGTATTTGAGCAGACGTACTGTCAAGCGAATAGGATTCAGGCATGGCCAAGCGCCGCTACGAGCAGCGACTGCGGGCGGAGACCGCCGAGGAGACGCGCCGCCGCATCCTCGACGCGGTCTACGAGCGGCTGCGCGAGGCGCCGTCCCAGCCGGTGAGCGTCGACCGGATCGCGCGGATGGCGGGCGTCGCCCGCTCGACGGTCTACCTGGTCTTCGGCTCCCGCGCCGGGCTCTTCGACGCGCTGGGCGACGACCTGCTGCGGCGGGACGCCTACGGGCGCCTGCTCGACGCGGTCGCGCATCCGGACGCGCGCGAGAGCCTCAGGCGCGGCATGCGCGCGGGGTGCGAGATGTTCGCCGGCGCCCGAGACGTCGCCCGGGCCCTCTACTCGATGGCGCAGCTGGACGAGGAGGCGGTGGGCGGCGCGGTGCGGCGGTTCGAGGAGGAGCGGACGCGCGGCATGGCGCGCCTCGCGCGCCGGCTCGCCGAGCAGGACGTCCTGCTTCCCGGCGTCACGGCCGGTGAGGCCGCCGACCTGCTCTGGGTCCTGACCAGCTTCGAGAGCTTCGACCTGCTCTACACCGGCAGGGGCCTGTCGGTCGACGAGGTGGCCCAGGCGCTGGTCACCGCCGCGGAGCGGAGCCTCTGCCGCTGACCGCCGGCCCGGCCGGTCACTGGCGCGAGAGCACCTCGTGGCCGGGGAACTCGTGCTGCACGGCGGCGAGGGAGGCCGCCCAGAGGCACGCGGGCGCCATGACGGCGATGGTCAGCCACTCGCCGCCGCCCTCGGCATCGCACGAGCACCCCGCGTGCGGGTCGGCCTCCTGGACCGAGTGGAGGATGCGGTCCCGGGTGCCCTCGATGTCCCGCCCGGCCAGCTCCTCGGGCGGGAGGCGGATGGCGAACACGAGCTCGCTGCGCTGAGCCGCTTCTCCTCCGCCGATGCTCGCCATCGGTTGCGATCTTCGTACAGACCCGCCCCCCGAGTCCACGGCAACTTCGGGGCTCGGCGAGGGCACGGGGAGAGGCCGCGGCCTCAGGTCAGCCCGAGCACCTTCTGGCGGAGGAGGCCTGAGAGCGCGAAGGCGCCCGCCGAGTTGAGGTGCAGCCCGTCCGAGCCGAACCAGGGCTTGCCCGAGCTCGCCGCGTTCCAGTCGACGAGTGCGAAGCCCTTCCAGCGCCCGGCCGCCTGGCGGATGCGGGCGTTGATGGCCGTGTAGACGCTGCGCTGCTCGCGCAGCGTCACCCACACCACGCCCTTCACCTTGGCCTTGCGCAGCGCGCGCATGACCGCGTTGACGTCGTAGGTGCCCGAGCCCTCGTTGTAGCCCACGTTCAAGCACGACCACCGACCCGAGCGCCGGGCCCTTGCTCTGGATCACCTGCAGGGCGGTCTTCGGGGTGACGCCGTTGTAGGTGCAGCTGGAGGTGATGAGGCGGCGGCAGACCAGGGCGTCGACCTTGAGGTCGAAGCCCTTGCCGAGCCGGCTGACCGCCTTGGGCACGTAGGAGAAGGACGCCTGCACCGAGTCGCCGATCACGGTGACGCGGGGCTTCTTGGCCGCCGCCGCGGGGCTCGCGGCGAGCAGCACGGCGGCGATGGCGGCGGACAGGATCCCGATGGTGGGCCACCTCCTCACCGGCGCGAGACTACCGAAGGGCGGGGAGTTCTCCACGAGGCGTGGTATTCGCCGATCCGGCCCCCGAACCTCCCGTTGCTACGCTGGCCCGGCTCGCGGTGACGTGGCGAAGCTGGTCTAACGCGCCGGTCTGCAAAACCGGTATTCGCGGGTTCGAATCCCGCCGTCACCTTGCCGCCGTGATGGTTATGCGGTTCCCGGGCCGCGGCCGGTCGGGCCGATCGCGCTCCGCTCCTTCACCGCTCCTTACGGGCGTGCGGGGATGCCCCCGATGCCGCGCCGCAGTCGTGTGCAGTGAGCCGTCGCGAGCGTGAGCGGGCCGAGGCCGCCTGCGCGGCCCGGCCGGACCTGTACGCCGACGGCGAGGGCGAGCCGATGATCCTCGCCTCCGCCGCCGAGGTTGGCGTCGAGACGCTGAACCTCCTGCTCGTGCCCGCCGGGCGTCGTCTCGCGGCCCCCGACCCCGGCCTCGTCGCAGCCGCAGAGCGATGGCGGAGCGGCGGGCGGGAGTCCAGCCGAGGCTCGCGCGCTGCGCGTCTGAGGTCATGGGCCGCCGCTGCGCCACGTGCGCCCACCCGGACCGGGAGGCGATCGACGTGGCGATCTCACCGGGCGGCCGTTGCGGCGGATAGCGACGGACTACGGGTTGTCCGAGGGCTCCGTCCGCAGGCACGCCGAGGGCTGTATCTCGGATGACGTGCGGGAGGCGATCACGGGCAAGCGCCGGGACCGGCTCGCGGACCTCTCGGACAAGCTCCTCGCCGCCGCCGAGCGGGTCGTGGAGGCCAAGCGCCCGAGCGCGGCGGACCTCTCCGCCGTCGCTCGGGTCGTGGAGGTTCGGGCTCGGATCGAGGGGCGGACCACGGCCGGGCTGATCGGCTGGACCGCTCGTGACGGCCCGGTGAAGCGACAGCCGCTCCCGATCGCCGCCCTGCTCGCCCACCTGGACGACGAGGACGAGGGATGACCGACGACCGCCCTCGCTCGCGCATGGCCGACCTGATCCCGGACGACGACACGTTGGAGGTCATGGGCGGGATCGCGACCGTGATCGCTCGGGGCGATGAGCCAACCTGGGCGAACGTGCGCGAGGCGATCCGGGTACAGCGCGAGTGGGAGCGCTCGCGAGGACTCCGGCCCTGAGTCCTTCAGGTGGCCTCCTTTCTCCGGGCTCCGGTCAGGCCGTCGGCAAGATCGGCTCGCCCAGGCCATTCGGCATGATCTGACTGAGCACGCCAATGACCTCCTCGCTGTACGGGCTGGAGCCGGTGGTCGAAGCCCAACCTCCGTGAACGGAGATCACAGCGCCAGTGATGTAGCTGCCCGCGTCGGAGGCGAGAAGCAACAGAGGACCCACAAGCTCCTCGTGTTCCCCAACGCGACCCAGCGGAGTCTGCTCGCAGACCCTCGCCTTCCACTGCGGGATGGCGAGAAAGTCCCCGGTCATCTCGCTCGGAAACCAGCCCGGGGCGATTGCGTTGACGCGCACGCCACGATCAGCCCAGCTCGATGCGAGCTGCTTCGTCATCTGGATTTGGGCGGCCTTGGAGGCGCAGTAGGCCGGAGGGTAGTTGCGGTGGCCGGACAGGCCGGCCCCCGAGGAGATCACGATGATCGACCCGCTCCCAGCAGCGAGCATTCGACGGCCGACAGCGGTCATGGAATAGAACGTGCCGTTGACGTTCGTATCGATGCTCGCAGAGAAGGCTTCCGGCGGCGTCTTCTCGATCGCGGGGGCGCCCTCGGAGACGACTCCGGCGTTAGCGACAAGGACGTCGATTGCCCCGAACTGGCTCATCGCGACCTCGCACATCGCCTCGATTTGATCCGGCTGGGTGATGTCACACGCGACGACCGCAGACGCCGCACCGGGCGGGAGGTCGGCCTGCACCTCCTGAAGACGGTCTTCGCGCCGGGCCGCGAGCACGACGTTGGCCCCGTTCACGGCGAGCGCCCTCGCAAAGACCACTCCGAGGCCCGACGAGGCCCCGGTGACAATCGCGGTTCTTCCTGACAGATCGAACTGGGCGGCGGCACGTAGGTCGGTGCTTGCCATGACAGCAGCCTCCATCTGGGGTAGTGGTCGAGCGCCCATCTAGGCGCGTAGCGGACGAAGGTCCGCGCAA
>CAWIDG010000030.1:0-26301 GCA_963834875.1 Miltoncostaeaceae bacterium | reverse complement strand
CGTTGCAGGTGCACCGTTCTCGGATTCCCCTGCAAATCGGCATCTGAGGAGTGCGATGAATGCGCCGAATGTCGCTCGCGTGGGTACACCGGTGGGTACACCAGTGGGTACACGGTTGCCACCTGCCCCGAGCCGCTGCTCGAGGGTTCGCGGCTTACGAGAAGCCAGCAACCTGCAGGCAGTTCATGCTCGCAGTGGCCCCGCCGCCGCGTCGTCCGAAGCACGAATCCAGGATCCGAACCTAGGGCGCTGGCTTCGGAGCGGCGCCGAAGAGGTGACGTGGAGTTCGAGGGGTTCAAAGAACCCGCATAAGGCGGCTTTCTGCGTCACGCCGCCTGGTTCCCTTCACCCCCGTCTTCTGGCCGACGTTTCCACGTGGTTCCCACGGCGAGGGCTCGTCACGGTGCGGAGCGTCGTGGGGCTTCATCTCGCGTGAAGCGCCTCCACGCCCGTGCGGAGACGACCGCACCCGGCCCCTGAGGGGCCGGGTGCCGCGATGCGACCGAAGCGCCCTTCGTGCGCCCGTCACTCGCTCGTCTCCTGGCCGTCCTCACGCCAGCTCCGCCGCCCGATCCGACGCCGGCGGAGCCGGAAAGGAGCCGAAGAGCCCGTCGGGATCGAGCGTGTCCCGCAGCGCTTGCAGCCGCTCCCAGTTCGGCCACCGCACGACGGGGGTCATCGCGTAGGCAGGCGACGACGCGCTCCAGGCCCGGCTCGCCTTCCCCCAGCCCCAGCGCGGCTGCAAGCGTGGCGAGGAGGCCCCTCGGGGTCGGCTCGATCTCTCGGCAATCGAGGGCGACGAAGCGGACGCCCGGGCCGAGCGAGCTCCCCGCGGCCGCGATCAGCCCGGACTTGCCGATCCCGCCGGGGCCATGGATGAAGGCAACCATGAACGGCAACTCGGGTGCCTGAATGGCGGCCTGGATCGCGTTCAGCTCGGTCTGCCGACCCACGAACGACCGGCGGGCGCCTTCCGAGAGCCGGTCGGAGACAGTGCGCGGCGCCCGTTCGCTGATCAGTGACATGGGCCGCTGCCCATGGGTAGCTCCGATCGGGGTGAACTCGACCATCCTCCAAACCGTGTGCGTCCGCAAGTCCGGCGCACCGCGCCCGACGATCCGGGTCGCCCCACGCAGACCGCCGGGACCGCCGGTTCGCGGGCACGTTGCACCATCAGGATGCGGTGCCTTTCCGTTGCCGTTTCGGTGCCCCACGCAACGGTTAGGACCGGCGCGGTTAGCCGTTGCGCGGGGCACGTCCTCTAGCCCCGCGTCCCGGGCCGCCTCACTAGGTAGAGGACCGGGCGCGAGAAGATCACGCCCAGTACCGCGGAGCGCCGTCGAGGGGCGCCACGAGGCGCTCAGCTCGGTCGCCCCACGGGAGATCGACTCGGGGGCGTTCTTGCCAGCGTTCTAGGAAATGGTGTAAGCAGATCGCGACTCGCGCACGAGGGAAGGGGGCCGGGATGGCCAGCGAGGAGATGAGGAACAGGGCCTACAACGAGGTGACCCGGGGGTTCGTCGATACCGGGCACTCGCCCCATTACACCGAGCTCGCGCCCGCCCTCGGCGTCACGCCGGACGAAGCGCTCGAGGCGCAGCACGAGGCGGTGGATCACTCGCTCTTCTGCTGGTTCGCCCCCGAGACCGACTACATCTCCTCATGGGCGCCGTTCTCCAACATCCCCAACCATCACCGGATCACCATCGGCGGGGAGCAGAAGTGGTACGGCCAATGCGGGGTTGAGGTGCTCTTGGCCCCGCGCATGTTCCCGGGGAAGGAGGCGACGATCGAGACCCGCTGCCCCACCACCGGCACGCCCATCGCGGTCCGAATCAAGGACGGCGAGATCCTCGACCTCGGGCCCTCGACGGCAGTGGTCCTGATCAACCACCCCTTCGACCGGATCACGACCCCCTTCAACGAGGGTGAGGTCTCGGCCGCCTATGCCTGCAACGACATGCACATCTTCCGCTCGGACGAGGACGGCAGGGACTGGAGCCGCTTCGACCCCGAGGCGGGACAGTTGCTGCCGGTCGCGGCCATCGTCGCCATGTCGGCCCACCCATTCGTCTCCGAGCGCCCGCGGACCGACTACTACCCCCGGCAGGAAGCGCTGTTCAGGGACCTCATGGCGTCCATGCAGCAGTAGCCGGGACGGAGCGGGCCTCGGAGGACTCGTCCTCGACGCATCGCAGTGCCGCGAGGAGCGACACCATGAGAGAGGACTGGAGGGGGCTCGCTGAGGGCCTTCGGCGCGCCCTTGGCCTTCAGGTCCCTCCCATCGCGATCACGTTCCACGACACCCTCCCGGACGTCGCGCGTTTCGACGCGCCGATGCCGCCGCCGGCGCCCGACGGGCGCACGGGGCGCGTCTCCGCCGGGTGCGTGTTCTGGATCCAGTTGACACAGCGCACGTTCACGACGACTCCGGAGGATCACGGCAACTGCAGCGTCGGCTTGCTCACGCATGGAATGGCGACCCTGGAGGACGTCGCCGGGAACTCCGATGTGGCCGCTCTTCTCGAGTGCGGCTGGATCACGAACGACCTCGTGCCCCAGATTCCAGTGGTGGAGACCCCGCCAGCCGCCGTGACATACGGCCCCCTGGCCGAGACACCTCACGACCCAGACGTGGTTCTGCTCCGGCTGACCGCGCGCCAGCTGATGGTGCTATCAGACGCCATCCCGGGGCTGCGGGTGGAAGGGAAGCCGCAGTGCCACATCGTGGCTATCGCCAAGGAGAAGGGCGAGGCAGCAACAAGCGTGGGTTGCCAGCTCTCTCGGGTCCGGACCGGGATGGCGAACAACGAAATGACCTGCGCCTTGCCCGCGGCCCAGCTCGTCGAGGTCGTGGCCCGTCTTCAGGAGACATCGGCGGTGGACAAGATCGTCGCCGCCTACGCAGCCGAGGACGCGCGAAGGTTCACGGACTGAGCCGGGTCATCAAGCCACGGCGCGAAGCCGCCTCGTCGTCCCGGAGCCGCCGCGCCCGCGGGTGCGGGACCGGGGCCTGGGCGGGTTCTGAGGGCTCCAAGGACTCCCAATCCCTTGCGGGCAGGCGGGCATCGCCTAGGCCAAGGCCTTCTCCTCCCGCGGGTTAGCCGGGGCGTGGCAGTCTGAGGCCGCGTTACGAGGTCCGAGCGGCCCAGCGCGGGCCCGCTGGGCGGCGACCCGGCAGCGCCCCGAGCAGAAGCGTGCGTCGCGCCGGGCCGTGGTGAAGGGCTCCCGGCAACTACGAGGTCGGTACCACCGCTTGTGGGGCCACCCCCGACTGAGCCCGCCTCCGCTCCCAGAGGAAGGCGGCCACGATCAGCGCGATCAGCCCGACGAAGGCGGCGTAACCGGCGTGCGCCGCGAAGAGGGCCGAGAGCGCCGCCGCGGCGGTCGTCAGCCAGTTCGCCCCCGCCCCGCGCAGGGCCACCGCGGCTCCGAGTGCGACGGTGACCCACGCCACCGCCGCGACGACGGCGAACCACGAGACGTTCCCGCCGATGTGGCTGTCGAAGAGGAAGTCGGCCGCCTCGGCGAAGGCCGCCCGCTCCTCCCCGCTGACGCTGTTGGCCTGCCTGACGAGGACCCCGCTGGCGATTCCGGCCAGGGCGTCGTACGTGCTGAAGAAGACCAGCCAGAAGAGGAGCGCGACGCGGCTGATCGTGGCGGCCAAGGATTCGATCCCCCGCAGCAGCAGCCAGACGGCGATGGCCAGGAACGGGGCGAGGACGACCTGGGCGACGTGTACGAACAGCCAGCGCCCGACTTGGTCCTGCAACTCCGCGTAGATGTCACCCTCGCCGGAGGGGTGAACCAGGGTGAGGATCGCCCACAGGAGCGGTGCCCCGAACATGACAATCCAAGCCAGGCGGAAGCCAGGACCGGCTCTGTTCACAGGAGCCCCTTCCTGCTCATCGCGCCCCCTTGTGAGGGATGCCTCGCGATTCCTGAGTACCCCCCCTCGGCGGGCGGAAACGGCGTTCCGGCCGCGCGGGATGAAACTCGCCCAGGGAGGCCCGCCGACCTGCCTACAACCTGCCTACACGGGCGGTCCGGGTGGGAGGACCGGGTGAGCGGAACCCCGTAGCCATGCGGGCTCTCACGATGGGCCGTGCAGGGATCGAACCTGCGACCTTGGGATTAAGAGTAGGCGAGGGCGCTCTCGGGCCAGCTCGTGTGGCCTCGCGATTCGCCCTTCGCGAGGGGGATCTCGGGCTGACCCAGGCGCTTTCGTCTCGGGTCGTCTCTGCCCGTCGTGTTGCCACCATGTTGCCACCCCGGTGGGGGCGATGAATGGAGCCGGTCGCGGGGCGACCACCAGCCGTGGGATCATCGCCTCGATGGAGGCGGAGACCGCGGATGACCTGCTCTGCGGTGGGCGGGACGCGCTGGCGGCCGCAGACTGGGAGCGCGCGCTCCTTGTTCGAGAATCCGCGACGTGTAGGGCTCGGCAGAAGGATCAACCGTTCGTCGCGGGCGTCGCGCCGGACCATCCAGAAGCGGCTTCGGATAAGTCTCGACGACTCCCGGAGGGGAGGTGATGGATACACCGCCGAGGGGCACCGTCACCTTCCTGTTCACGGATATCGAGGGCTCTACCCTGCTGCTCGAGCGCCTCGGCCCGGCGTGGGGCGCAACGCTGGACGCCCACCACGACCTGCTGCGCGCAGCGATCGAGGGGGCGGGCGGCCAACAGGTGAACACCAGCGGAGATGCCGTGTTCGCCGTCTTCGCGCGGCCCCCCGACGCGGTCGCGGCGGCGGTCGCCGCACAGTGCGCGCTCGCGTCGGCTGACTGGCCGGAGGGGGTTCGCCTGCGGGTTCGGATGGGCCTGCATACCGGCGAGGCAGAGCGCGCCGGCCAGGACTACGCTGGGCTCGACGTGCATCGCGCCGCGCGCATCTCCGCGGCCGCGAGTGGGGGCCAGGTCTTGCTCTCGTCGGCCACGCGTCTGCTGGCGGAGCGCGCTCTCCCCGAGGGCGTCCGCCTACGCGACCTGGGCGAGCACCGGCTGAAGGACCTCTCGCTGCCGGAGCACCTTCACCAGCTGTGCATCGAGGGACTGCCCGCGGAGTTCCCTCCTCCCCGCACGCTCGATGCGCGGCTGGACGCTCTCCCCGCGCAGCCGACGAGCTTCGTGGGGCGCGAGCGCGAGGTGGCCGAGGCGCTGGTCCTGCTGGACCGGACACGCGCGCTGACGCTCACCGGCCCGGGCGGCACGGGCAAGACCCGCCTCGCACTGCGGATCGCCGCCGAGTCTGCCGAAGCGTTCCGCGACGGGGTCGTCTTCGTGGCGTTGTCCGCGCTCGAGGACCCGCCGCTGGTGGCGTCGACCGTCGCCGCCGCCGTCGGCGTCAGGGAGGAGCCTGGACGGTCGGTCCTCGCGAGCCTGTCCGAGCGCCTCGCCGGGATGGAGGTCCTCCTCGTTCTCGACAACTACGAGCAGCTGCTGGGGGCCGCGGCGCTCGTCGGCGAGCTGCTCGCCGCGGGTCCGGGGGTACGGATCCTCGTGACGAGCCGCGCGCCCCTGCGCGTGGCCGCGGAGCACGAGTACCAGGTGAGCCCCCTCGCCCTGCCCGATCGCGCGGCTGGCGCCACCCCGGAGGAGCTGGCCACGAGCGAGGCCGTGGCGCTCTTCGTGGAGCGCGCGCGGGCGATCGACCCCGGATTCGCGCTCACCGACGACAACGCCGGCGCGGTCGCGGAGATCTGCACATCCCTCGACGGGCTCCCGCTCGCCATCGAGCTCGCGGCGGCCCGGACCCGCCTCCTTTCCCCGCACGCGATCCTCGAACGGCTGGGCACGTCGCTGCCCTTGCTCACCGGCGGCCCGCGCGACCGGCCGGAGCGCCAGCGCACGCTGCGGGCCACGATCGAGTGGAGCTACGACCTGCTCGAACCCGAAGGCCAGGCGATGTTCCGCCGGCTCGCGGTCTTCGCAGGGGGGTGGAGCCTCGAGGCCGCGGAGGCGGTTTGCTCGCCACGGGGCGCGAACGGGCTCGACACGCTCGACACCCTCGACACCCTCGAGGCGCTGGTCGAACAGAGCCTCGTGCGGCCGGTCGGCGACGGCTCTCCCGAGCCGCGTTTCCGGATGCTCCTGACGATTCGCGAATACGGGCTGGAACGGCTCGCCGCGAGCGGCGAGGAGCGCGAGCTACGCAGCTGGCACGCGCGGTTCTTCCTGGCCTTCGCCGAGGCGGCCGGACGTGAGCTGGCCGGGCTCCACCAGGTCGCCTGGCTGGACCGACTCGGGCGTGACCACGACAACCTGCGGGCAGCGCTGCGCTGGGCGGTCGAGGGCGACCGAGCGGATACAGGACTCCTGATCGCGGCCGCGATCTGGCGTTTTTGGCAGCTGCGCGATCACCTGGCTGAGGGCGAGGCACGGCTCACCGAGCTGCTGGCGCTGCCGTCGGCGAGCGCCGCGACACCCGCCCGCGCCGCTGGAGCGACGGCCCTCGCGAGCGTCGTCTACTGGCGGGGGGACTACGCCGCCGCACGAGACCGCTACGAGGAGGCACTTGCGCTCCACGTCGCCCTCGGCGACGACGCCGGCGCGGCGGACGTCGGCAGCAGCCTGGGGTGGGTGGCGGCGGCCACCGGCGACTGGGCCGCCGCCAGACGGCGCTTCGGGGAGGAGGCCGACTCGGCGCGGGCGCGGGGAGACCGGACGGGCCTCGGCTACGCGCTACAGGGCCTGGGCATGAGCGCGCACCGTGACGGGGACCGCCTTACGGCCCGCGCCGCGCTGGAGGAGGCGGTCGCGCTCCTGCGCGCGTCCGGCGAGACCTTCGGGCTGGCCCATGCCCTCTACGACCACGGCCGGGTCCTGATCACGGACGGCGACCACGATGGCGGCCGGGCCTCCCTGCTCGAATCGCTTCGACGCCACGCGGCCGCCGGCGACCTGTCTGGGATCGCGTTCGTGCTCGATGCCCTATCGGCGCTTGCGCTCGAGGAGGGCCGTGCCGAGCGGTCGGTGCGGCTGGCCGCCGCCGCGGACGGGATGCGCGAGTCGCTGGGCGCGCGGGCCCCGTCGTTGATCATCGGCGAGTGGGACGCGCGCGCGGCGGTTTACGGCGTGATCCCCGAGGCCGCGGTCGCGGCCGCCTGGGCCGAGGGCCGCGCGATGGGGCCGGAGCAAGTGCTGACCTACGCTGAGGGGGACGGTGATGGGTGACGAGAACCGACGAGCGGTAGAGCGGCTCATCGAGGGCCTCAACCGGCGCGACGTGTCCGTGATGGACGAGGTCTTCCACGACGATGCGGTCATGGAGTGGCCGCAGTCGCGTGAGCGGATCCGGGGGGCGGAGCAGCGCCGGGCGGTGTACGGACGCTTCGAGACCCTCCCGGCGATCACGCCGCGCCGGCTCCTGGTGGAGGGCGACCTGTGCGTGGCGGAGGCCAGGCTCGACTACGACGGCACGGTCTTCGACTGCGTTTTTATCTTCGAGCTGCGCGACGGGCGCATCGCCAAGGAGACCGCCTATTGGTCGCAGCCCTTCGAGGCGCCGGCCTGGCGCGCGGACCTGGTGGAGCGGATGTAGGCGCGGGAGCACAGCCTCATCTCGCGGCCCCACCGACCTCTCGGTGGAGATGCTGGTGCACTTGGTCGACCACGACCGCGCCCTCGCCGACTGCCGAGGCCACTCGCTTGACCGAGCGGTGCCGGACGTCCCCGACCGCGAAGACGCCCGGCAGGCTGCTCTCGAGCGCCGCCGGGGGCCGCGCGAGCGGCCATCGCGAGCCGACCTCGCCTCCGAGCAGGTCGGCGCCGGTGAGCACGAACCCCCAGCGGTCGCGCGCCACCTCGTCCGGGAGCCAGCTCGTGTGTGGCTGTGCCCCCACGAGCACGAACAGCGCCGCCGCCTCGACGCTGCGCCGCACCCCCGTTCGCCGGTCGGCCAGGTCCAGGCGCTCCAGCCGGCCTTCGCCGCCGCCTCCCACGACCTCCGTCCCGAACCGGGTGTCGATGTTCGGCGCGGCCTCGATCGCGTCGGTCAGGTATCGCGACATGCTCTGCGCCAGGGACTCGCCACGCACCACGACGGTCACCTGCCGTGCGTAGCGCGAGAGGTGCATCGCCGCCTGGCCTGCCGAGTTGCCGCCGCCCACCACGTAGACGTGCTCGCCCGCAAGGGCCCGCGCCTCCGCCACCGAGGCGCCGTAGAACACTCCTGCGCCGCTCAGCGCCTCGAGCTCCGGGATCCCGAGCCGCCGGTAGGCGACGCCGGTGGCCACGACGACCGCGCGGGCGGCGACCTCGTCGCCCCCCCCGAGCGCGACCGCGAGCCCGTCCTCGGCCGGTCGCAGCGAGGCGACCTCGCGCATCATCAAGAAGTCCACCCCGAAGACCCAGGCCTGCTGGTAGGCCCGCATCGTGAGCTCGGCTCCGCTGACGCCCCGGGCAAAGCCCAGGTAGTTGCGGATCAGCGAGCTGCTTCCCGCCTGGCCGCCGATCGTCTCCCGCTCCACGACGAGCGTCCGCAGCCCCTCCGAGCCCGCGTAGACCGCCGCGGCCAGGCCGGCCGGGCCGGCGCCGACGATCACCAGGTCGAAGTCGCTCTGCGCGAGCCGGGTGGGCAGGCCGCACGCCTCGGCCACCTGCTGGTTGGTTGGATCGACCAGGGCCCGGCCGTCGAGGCCGACGATCACCGGGAGGCCGGCCCCGGGAGCGAGCGCGGCCGCGATGCGCCGCCCTTCGTCGGTGTCGGCGAGGTGGAAGGCATGCGGGATCCCGTTGCGGGTCAGCAGGCTGCGCACCTCGCTCGAGCGCGACGACCAGCGTTCCCCCACCACCGTCACCGGCCCACCGCCGGACAGATGGCCGCGGGACCATTCGTGAACGAGCTCGGCGACGGTGCGGTTGAACAGCTCGTCGGGCGAGCGCCACGGCTTCAGCACGTAGTAATCGATGCACCCGAGCGCCATGGCCTGCAGCACCGCGTCGGCCGTCGCGCGGTCCGCCCAGTCGCCCCAGCGGATCAGCAGCCCACGCTTTGCGTCCGGGTGTAGATCGCCCACGCACGTGAGGAGCTGGGTGCCGCTCGTCCCCGGCATCCACTGATCGGCGAGCACGACCGCGACCTCGGCGCCGGCGTCCCGCAGGGCCTCGAGGGTCGCCAGGGCCTTCTCCCCGGAGTCGGTGCAGACGATCCGGTAATCGGCGCCGAAGCGCCGGCGGAGCTCGTGCTCGACCGGCGAGAGGGCGCCCGGCTCGTCATCGACGGCGAGGATGACGGGACGGGACGAAGGGCTGTTGCCGGATGGGTCCACGATTGTCTCGCACGCTATGCGCCGAGGTGGTGGCCGCCAAGCAATCGGTTCACTCGCCCGTACAGACGACCACCCGATCGCGCCACAGGGGTAAGGCTCCGGGGCGGGGATCCGGGGATCGCGTCGTCGTCGTCACCGCGTCGCCCGAGGGCGGGGAGCGGCCCTCCGTGCCCGTGCCCCGGGCACGGCGTGGGCGTGGTCGCGATCGGGCGGGCCGCCGACCAGGCCCTCGACGGGCCGAGCCGGGGCTCGCCGTGAGCGCGACCCTGCTCACGCTCCACGTGCCGCGCGACGAGCCGCTCGAGCCCGCCCCGTGCCGCGCCCGGGACCTGCTTCAGGCCTCCTTGATCTTGGCCCGAAGCTCGGCCTCGATCTCCGGGGTGATGCTCTCCGGCCCGCCGTGGTGCGCGTGGTTGTGCGCCGCCGCGCGCTTGATGACTCCCTCGTAGGTCTCCTCGCGGAAGGTCTCGTTGCAGGTCGCGCAGTGATACTCGAGCGGCATGTCGGCTCTCCTTTCGTGGTCTCAGATGGCGTCGCCACCCGCGGGAGGGAGGGCCGCCCCCTCAGCCGCCGTGATGGTACCCCGGGCCGTGGGCGCGCGTAGCTCCCCGGCCAGCCGCTCCGCCTTCTCCCGGTACTTGGGGGCGGGCAGGCGGTCGAGGATGGCGCGGGCCTCGGCGAGGTGCGCCGTGGCCTCGTCCGGCCGTCCCTGGAGGCGGGCGTGCTCGGCGAGGTCCAGCCGGGTGACCGCCACGTCGAACCACGCCTCGATCATCGCGAAGGTCTGCAGCCCCTCGCGGAGCCGGTCCTCCGCCTCCCGTGCGTCGCCAGCGGCGCGCGCGATCCGCCCGAGGGCGCGCTGGGCGACGCCCGTCGCCCAGTCGCCCCTGGTCTCGAGGCTGATGACCAGGGCCTCGCGGGCGAGCTCCCGCGCCCTCTCGACGTCGCCACTCCGAAGGTAGGCCTCGCTCAACCACCCCTGGTACCAGCCCACCAGCCGCGGATACGCGTACTCGTGCATGGACGCGATCGCACGCTCGAGGTAGGCGATCGCCCGGTCGAAATCCCCGTGCTCTCGGTAGGCAAAGCCCAGCCAGCCCGTCGCGAAGGCGGTGTTGAGCGGGTCCGGTGACAGCTCCAGGGCTCGCACGCACTGGTCGATGCCGGCCTCCGCGTCGCCTCGGGTCGCAAGGTAGAACCCGGCGTTCCAGGCGGCGTAGCTCTCGAGCCGGGGATCCCCGATCGTCTCGCCGACGGCGCGGCCGCGCGCGACGGCATCCAGGGCGAGGTCGAACTCCCCCACGAAGAAAAGGTTGAACCCGACCCAGAAGTGGGACTGGCCGAGCCACCAGCGCTCGCCGGCCCGCTCCAGGAGGGCCGCGGCCCTCCGCCCGTGCTCGACCCCCTCGCCGAACCGACCGGTCCAGACCCCCTCGCGGGCGAGCACGTAGTGCGCCTTGGCGATCGTCCCCTCGTCGCCGCAGCGCCGCCCCTCCTCGATCGCGCGCCGGGCGCTCGAGTCCGCGCCCTCGTAGTCGCCCAGGTGGCTGTAGGTGTGCCCCAGCCAGAAGTGGTACGGCCCGCTGAGCCGACAGTCGCCCAGAGCCTCCACGCGCGCCCTCTGCCCGGCGAGCAGATCGCGGCTCTCCTCCATGCGGCCCAGGAAGTAGAGCGAGTTCACCAGCCGGACGCTGAGCTCGAGGATCCGGCGGTCCCGCTCCCCGGCGGGCAGTCGCTCGGCGTGGCGCAGGGCCTCGCCGAGGGTGGCGCTCGCCTCGGCGTGCGAGTGCCGCTCGAAGGTGGTCTCGGCGAACAGGCTCAGGTACTCGACCGCCTTCTCGGCCTGCGCCGTCTTGGAGTAGTGGTGGGCCAGGCGGTCGTAGGCCTCCTCCAGCCGGTCCGCGTGCAGCCGCTCCAGGGCCCGGGCCGCCTCCTCGTGCAGGGCCTCCCGGCGGGCGATCAGCATGCTGTCGTAGGCCACGTCCTGGGTGAGGGCGTGCTTGAAGACGTAGACCGGCTCCTTCGTGCCCGGCCGCTCGTGGAGGAACTCCTGCCGCCTGAGGTCGAGTAGGTGCGGCTCCAGCGTGCCCGGCCCGTCCCAGATCTCGGCGAGGAGGCGCACCGAGAACTCCCGGCCCAGCACCGAGGCGGTCTGGAGCACGCGCCTCGGCTCCTCCGCCAGGCGATCGATGCGGGCCATGAGCACGCCCTGGATCGTCTCCGGCACGGCCACCTCCGACCCCAGGTCGGCGTGCTCGTCCACCGCGCGGGA
Organism: Miltoncostaeaceae bacterium; assembly: GCA_963834875.1. Classification (GTDB taxonomy): domain Bacteria; phylum Actinomycetota; class Thermoleophilia; order Miltoncostaeales; family Miltoncostaeaceae; genus DATAGF01. Next base: position 14,756 of record CAWIDG010000030.1, on the reverse strand, counting down.
GAGCTCCTCCAGGAAGAACGGGTTGCCCTCGGCGCGGTCGAGGATCAGGCGCACCACGGAGTCCGCAGCCGTCTCCTCGCTGAGCACCGAGCGCACCACGCTCGAGGCGTCGGCATCGGAGAGCTGGCGCAGCGACAGCTGGGTCGAGTAGGAGAGGTCGATCCACGGCGGCCGGTACCCGGGGCGGTAGGTGCAGAGGAGCAGGATCGGGGCGCCGGAGAGGCTCTCGACCAGCGAGGCGAACAGCTCCTCAGAGGTGGAGTCGATCCAGTGGAGGTCCTCGACGTTGAAGATGATCGGCCGCTTCCTGCTGCCGTTCAGGGCCAGCTGGCGGACGATCTCGAAGATCCGCGCCTTGATCGCCTCCGGGCTCAGCCCGACCAGCGCCTCCGTGCCCTCGCGCACGCCCAGGAGGTGCAGGAGGTAGGGAGTCCCCTCGTCGCCGTCCATCCCGACCTCCTCGAGGCCGAAGCGAGCCTTCTCGGCCACCTCCTGGGCGGCGTCGGTCGGCGTGATGCCGCAGTTCGCCCGGAGGATGTCGAGCCACGGCAGGTAGGGGATGGAGGCGCCGAAGGAGAGGCAGCGGCCCTCCAGGTAGGTCACCCGCTCTCCGGCCAGGCTGCGCCGGAACTCGTACACCAGGCGCGACTTGCCCATCCCGGGCTCGGCGACCAGACCGACCACCTGGCCCTGGCCCTCGCGAGCCTGGGCCAGCACCTCCACCAGGGCGGCCAGCTGGCGCTCCCGGCCGACGAACCGGCTGAGCGTCCGCGGCCCCAGGCCCTCGAGCGGCGAGCGGCGCGGCCCGAGCCCGAGCACCCGATAGGCCGGGACCGGCTCACCCTTGCCCCTGACCTGGAGCGGGCCCACCGCCTCGACGCGCACATAGCCGGTCACCAGCCGGGCGGTCGACTCGCTGATCAGGATCTCGCCCGGCTCGGCCAGGCTCTCCAGGCGGGCGGCCACGTTGGTCGTGTCCCCGATGGCGGTGAAGTCGGCCTCCAGGTCGTCGCCGAGGCTCCCGACCACGACCACGCCGGTGTTCAGCCCGATCCGAGCCTGGAGCGGCGCGTCGAGGCCCTGCAGCTCGGGCAGGTCCTCGCCCAGCAGCCGCTGCACCCCGAGCGCCGCGAGCACGGCCCGCCGCGCGTGGTCCTCGTGGGTCTGGGGCACCCCGACCAGGGCCATGAACCCGTCGCCGAGGAACTTGTTGATCGTGCCGCCGTAGCGGTGCACCTCGCCCAACGCCAGCTCGAAGAACCGGTTGAGCAGCGCGTGCATCGCCTCGGGCCCCAGGCGCTCGGCCAGCCCGGTGGAGTTCACGATGTCGCAGAAGACCACGGTCACCCGCTTGCGCTCGCCCTCCGGCACGTCTCGGCCGGCGGCGGCGGGCGGCTCGGCCGGCGGCTCGAGCAACGAGGCCCCGCACTCCGAGCAGAACTTCTTGCCCGGCTGGACCTCCGTCCCGCAGCGCTGGCAAGCGAGCGCGAACGGCCCCCCGCATTCCTCGCAGAACCGCGCTCCGTCGCGGTTCTCGGACTGACAGCTACTACAGCGCATGCTCGACGTCCCCCCGAAGCTCAGCGGGCAGCCAGCGCCACGTACTTGGTCTCGAGGTACTCGTCGATCCCCTCGGGGCCACCCGCGCGTCCGACGCCCGAGGCCTTCACCCCGCCGAACGGCGCCATCGGGTTGGAGACCGTTCCCTGGTTGACGCCGACCATGCCGGTCTCGAGGCCTTCCACGACACGGATCGCGCGGTCGAGGTCACGGGTGTAGACGAAGGCCGCAAGGCCGTAGTCGGTGTCGTTGGCAACCTGGACGGCCTCCTCCTCCGAAGCGAAGGGGGCAACGGGCGCCACCGGCCCGAAGATCTCCTCCCGCAGCAGCCGGGCGTCCAAAGGGACGCGGTCGAGCACAGTAGGCGAGTAGAAGTGCCCTGGCCCGACCATGCACGCCGCGCCACTGACGACTCTTGCGCCGCGGCCGAGCGCGTCCTCGACGAGCTCCCCGAGGCGCCCGCACTGGTCGGCGTCGATGAGCGGGCCGACCTGCACGCCGGGCTCGGTGCCCCGACCGACCCTGAGCCCGGCCATCTGGGCGGAGAGCCGCGCGGTGAACTCCTCGACCACCGGCTCGGCCACGAGGAACCGGTTGGCCGAGGTGCAGGCCTGGCCGCAGTTGCGCATCTTGGCCAGGGTCGCGCCCTCGACGGCGGCCTCCAGGTCGGCGTCCTCGAAGACGAGGAACGGGGCATTGCCGCCGAGCTCCATCGACACGCGCAGCACCCGATCCGCCGCCCGGGCCATGAGCCGGCGGCCGACCTCGGTCGAGCCGGTGAAGGTCAGCTTGCGCAGGCGGGGATCCTCGATCAGCGGAGCGGTCACCGCGCTCGAGGACGAGCTGACGATGACGTTCAGGACCCCAGGGGGCAGGCCTGCCCGCTCGAGGACGTCTGCCAGCGCGATGGTCGAGAGCGGCGTCTGCCGCGACGACTTGACGACGAGCGTGCAGCCGGCTGCGAGTGCCGGTGCGATGGCCCGTCCGGCCATCACCAGCGGGAAGTTCCAGGGCGTGATGACCAGGCAGGGCCCCACCGGCTGGCGCATCACGAGCACGCGGCCTCGGCCGTCGGGGCTGGGACCGTAGGCGCCGTCCAGCCGCAGCGCCTCTCCGGCGAAGAACCGCAGATACTCGGCGGCGTAGGCGATCTCGGCGAGGGACTCGGGCAGAGGTTTGCCCCCCTCCAGGGTCAGGATGAGAGCGAGCTCGTCCGCTCGGGCGGACATCTCCTGGAAGGCCCGGCCGAGGATGTCGGCTCGCTGCCGCGGCGAGCTCCGCCCCCAGGCCGGCTGTGCCGCGACGGCCGCGTCGAGTGCGGCCATGGCGTCGTCGGGCGTCGCGTCGGCCACCTCGCAAAGGATCTCCCCGGTTGAGGGGTCCTCGACCGGGAGCGCCCCGCCCTCGCTTCCCTGCCGCCACTGGCCGCCGACGTACAGCTGCTGCCGAGCTGCCGTGACGGTCGCCTGCTCGAGGGTCGCCGTGCTCATCGATCGCCCCTGTGCGATACGGAAGTGGGGCCAACCGCCCCGCTCGCAGGGCGCGGGCTAGTCGCCAGGCCCAATGACCGTACACCTGCGCGACCTTGCGTGAGAAGCAGAACCAGCTCGCGGCCAACCTGGCGGCAGGCCGCTCGCTGCTCCACTGCACGATCCGGGTTAGGAATCGATTGGGGTGTCGGCCGCCTTCCCCCACTCGACCCACGAGCCGTAGTAGACCCGCACGTCCGGATAGTCGAGCACGTACTTCAGCGCGAACCACGCCTCACTCGCCCTGTTGCCGATCGTGCAGTAGACGATCGCGGTCTTGTCCTTGGTGACCCCCGCCTGCTCGAACCTGCGGCGCAGCTCCTCAGGGTCCCTGAGGGTCCCGTCCTCTGCGCGCAGCACGTCGATCGGGACGCTGACGGCGCCAGGGATGTGACCCGCGCGCCCGGCGTTCTCCGTTGCCCCCGACGGCCAGAAGCGCTCACCGCTGTACTCGAGCTCGGAGCGCACGTCCACCAACACCTGACGTGGGTCGCCGATCGCGGCTTCCACCACCTCCCGGGAGCCGAGCATGCCCGCGTTCTCGACCGCACGTGGATAAGAGCGTTCGGCCAGCTCGGGCACAGCCGTGCTCCATTCGCCACCGGCCCGCGTCCACCGGTCGCGCGATCCCTCGAGCATTCGGACATCTTCGTGACCATGCGCCTTCATCAGCCAGAAACCAAGCGCGGCGCCATAGCCGTAGACGACCACGGTGGTCTCGGGCGCGACACCGGACCGAGCCAGCAAGCGCTCCAGCCGCACTCGTTCCAACGGCTTGTAGTCCTCGTCACGCAGGTCGGAGTAGGCGTTCCACAGAACCGCCCCTGGGATGTGGCCCGCGTCGTAGGCTCCCGGACTCACATCGACCTCGACGAGCCGAAACCCTGGATCCCCGACACGCGCCGCGATCCAGTCGGCATCGACGACCTCGCGTTCAGCCTCCGGCAAGCTCATTGCATTCGCATCCACCCGGGCAGCCGGACCGCCGAACACCCGGCCCGTCGAACCAACGAACACGACCATACGCCTGCGCGGCACCTGATCGTTCCGTCTGGGCCTCCCGCGGGTTTCCGAGCGCGCTTTCGGGTAGGCGCGCGAGATGGGCCGCCGCGCCAGTCGAGGCGTCCACCGTCCGGCTGCCTGGCGCCGGGCGGCCGAGAGGGCCGATCTCTCCGGCGCGGACGCTCGGCCTGGCCTCTGACCGGGCCTGCGTGGAGACAAATCCCGCCGGGGGATCGGCGGCCTGAATCGCCCGACCGTGTTGGGCGCTCACGTGTGACAGAAAGGCCGGATCCTGGGATGATGCGCCGACCAGCACTCGGCCGCTGGGAGGGCCATGGGCTTCTACATGGATCGGCACGACCTCGAGGGGGCCACGGCAGCCGACCTCTACGCGGCCCACATGAGCGACCTCAAGACGCAGGGAAAGCATGGCGTCCGGTTCGTCTCGTACTGGTTCGATTACGAGCGACAAGCCGCCTGCTGCCTCGTCGAGGCACCGGACGAGGAAGCGGCCCAAGCGGTGCACCGAGAGTCGCACGGGAACGTGGCGAACGCGATCATCCCCGTCGAGCCGGATACGGTCGAGCGCTTCCTCGGGCGCATCGACGACCCCAGCGAATCGGGGCGCGATCCCGGGAGCGCCTTCCGGATCATCCTCTTCACCGATCTCGAGGGCTCCACCGCCATGGTGCAGCGCCTCGGCGACGACGGCGCCATGCGGCTCCTGCGCGTCCACGACGGCATCATCCGCGAGGCCCTGGCTCGCCACGAGGGCCTGGAGGTGAAGCACACCGGCGACGGAATCATGGCCTCCTTCGACTCGGTGCAGGCGGCGCTTGCCTGCGCTGTCGCCATCCAGCAGGGCTTTGCCGCACACAACGCGTCGCATCCGGAGCCTCCGCTCAGGGTCCGCATCGGGATGAGCGCCGGCGAGCCGGTCGCCGAGGACGATGACCTGTTCGGGGCTGCGGTGCAGCTGGCCGCTCGTCTCTGCGACTACGCGCGCCCGGGCGTCATCGTCGTCTCGAGCGTGGTGCGGGACCTGTCGATCGGCAAGGGCTTCACGTTCGCCCCGGGCGTCGCGGCGACTCTGAAGGGCTTCCCCGTCCCGGTCTCCCTGTGCGAGCTCAGTTGGTCAGCGGCGGGCTGAGCACCTTTCCCGGGGACGACCACGGGGATGCCGCGAACGACCCCGGCCCGCCCGGGCGCCTACCGACTGGCCTCGAGTCAGGCTGACGCGCCGGCCGTTCACCTAGCGTCGCCTCGGCCGCATGCGTCTGCGGCTCAAGCCCCGAGCGCCCGGTCGCCGTCTGCTCCGTCTCGCCTCCCCGGCAGCAACGGGCGCCTTCAGCGGTAGCTGTGGCGGCGCGCGGTGAGGGAGGCAGCCGCCTGCTCAGCGCGGATCGGCGGGTTCCAGCGACCCTGGTTGACGGCGATGCGGTGCAGGGCGGCGTTGATCTGGCGGTTGCCGTGACGGTTGAGCCGATGGCGGTGGCGGATTCCCGACGATGCCGGGATGGGCGCCACGCCGGCGTGCATGGCCAGCTTGGCCTCGGTCGCAAAGCGCGCCACGTCGCCGATCTCGCCGATCAGCTTGGCCGCCGTCAGGGCACCGCAGCCGGGGATTGCCAGCAGCGGCGATCTCCCGATCGAGCGCGCCGATGTCCCTGGTGAGGGCGCCGATGCGCTCCAACAGCTCGCGGGCCAGGCGCGCCTGCAGGCCCTGCCGGCCGGCGAGCCAGCCCGTCAGCTGGCTCGCCCACTTTGGTCGGTTGAGCCCCGAGGGCGGGATCCGCGCCGGCGCCTCCAGCTCGTGCAGGTGCCAGCGCAGGCGCAGCTGGTGGCGACGGCGCTCGGCCACCAGGTCCTCGCGGTGGTCGACGAGCAGGCGCACCTGGCGCTCGATGCCCGCCAGCCGCGCGCGGGGCAGATCGGCTTCCTGCAGGGCGGCCCGGGCGACGGCCAGCGCGTCGACCCCATCGGACTTGCCCCGGCGCCGGCCGCGCTTGCGCACGCCGGCGGCGACGTGGGGCGGCACGCGCACCACCTCCTCGCCGCGGGCCAGCAGCAGCCGCTCCAGGTTGGCCGACACGTGCCGGCAGTCCTCGATCGCGAACAGGAGCACGTCCCCGTGGGCGCGCGCCCAGGCCAGCAGGCGGGCGTGCCCGTCGCGGTCGGCGCTCACGCTGAGCTCGGCCCGCAGCTCGCCGGTGCGCGCATCGACCGCGCACGCCGTGTGGCTGGCCTTGTGCGGGTCCACCCCGATCACGATCACCTGCGCCTCCCTGGTCGCTTAGGCTGATCACGACCGTCGGCGGACAGGCCTCGATGAGGGTGCATCCCACGCTCCGTATCAGGTCACGCCGACGGTCCCTCGAAGAGGACGGCGAGCGACAGGTCTTCCCGGTGAGCCCCGCAGGGCCACAGGCACAGTTCGGGTCAGCTCGCCGCCATCTCCGACGCTAGTGCGGCGACCGAACGACCGCCTCAGCGGACCCGGAGAATGATCGAGGCACTCTTGCATCAGTATGATGCTCTGCGATGGTGTTGACGTTGCGAGCAGCCAAGGGAGCCGACTACTACGAGCGACCCGAGTTCGCTCGCGACGACTACTACGCGGAGCGCGGCGCAGGTCCGGGGCCACTGGGTCGGGCGCGGGGCGCAGGCTCTGGGACTCTTTGGCGAGACGCCCGAGGGGGCCCTCGGGACACTGCTCGAGGGCCGCGATCCGCTGACCGGCGCGGAGCTTGCCGGCACGGCCCGCCGGGCCGGCGGCAACGTCGCCTTCGACCTGGCCTTCGCCGCCCCCAAGAGCGTCAGCGTGCTCGCGGCCGTCGGCGACGAGCGGGTGCGGGCGGCGGTGCTCGCCGCCCACGCCGCCGGCGTGACGGCCGCCCTCGACTACCTCGAGCGGAGGCCTGCTTCGTGCGCCGCGGGCGCAACGGCGTGCGGGTGCTCCCGGGCGAGGGATTCGTGGGCGCGCTCTACGTCCACGAGATGGCCCGCTCGGGCGATCCCCACCTGCACGCCCACCTGGTGATCGCCAACCGGGTGCGGGGAGAAGACGGGCGCTGGACGCGCGCCCGACATGCGCCCGGTCTACGCCGAGGCCAAGACCGCCGGCACGATCGCCGATGCGGTCATGCGGGGCCAGCTGACGCGCGACGCTGGGCGTCGAGTGGGGGCCGTTGGCCAACGGCATCGCCGAGCTGGCCGCCGTGCCCGAGCAGGTGCGCGAGCACTTCTCGGCCCGCCACGCCGAGATCATGGAGGAGGCCCTCGCCCGCGGCTACACCTCGCCCGCCGGCCTCGAGGTCATCCAGCGCGAGACGCGAGACCGCAAGCGCGTCGTCGCGCGCGAGCGCGCCGTCAGCGAATGGCGCGCCCGCGCCGCCGAGCACGGCTTCGGCGCGCGCGAGCTCGCCCAGGCCCTGGGACGCGCCCGAGGGCTCTCCACGCCCGACTACCACGCCCGCCTGGCCGCCAACGAGCAGCGCATGCTGGGGCCCCAAGGGCTTGACGCAGGCAGCAGCTCCACCTTCGCCCGCCGCGAGGTGATCCAGGCGCTCGCCGATGTCCACCCCGAGGGCGCCACCGCCGGCCTGCTCGAGCGCCTCGCCGACGACTTCCTGGCACGGCGATGCGTCGACGCTCACGCGCGGTGACGACGCGCTGCAGCGCGGCCAGCGCGAGGCGCTCTACACCACCCCCGACATGCTGGCGACCGAGGTCCGCCTGGTCGAGGCCGCCAGCGGGCGCGACCCGGCCGGGCCCTGGTCGCCGCGCGAGCACGCGCCGTCGAGGCGGCGATCGAGGGCCGCCCCAGCCTCGGCGCCGACCAGGAGGCGGCGCTGCGCCACCTGTGCGCCGGCGAGGGTCGCGTGCGCGTGCTCGAGGCGCGCGCCGGCACCGGCAAGACCTTCACCCTGGACGCCCTGCGCGAGGCCTACGAGCGCTCGGGCGTGACGCGTGATCGGCGTCGCCTGGCAGGGCCAGGCGGCCGACGTCCTGGAGCGCGAGGCGCGACATCCCCTCCCAGACCGCCGCCCTCCTTCTTCGGCGGATCGACAGCGGCGAGCGCGACGCCATCCCGCACCGCTCGCTGCTCGTGCTCGACGAGGCCTCGGCGATGCCGACCCGGGCCCTTGAGCGCCTCGTGCACGAGGCGGCCTGGCGCTCGTCGCGCGTCGTGCTGGTCGGCGACCGGGCCCAGCTTCCCGCCATCGACGCCGGCGGCGGCTTCGCCGCGCTGGCCGACCGCGCTCGGCGCGGCGCAGCTCACCGAGAACCGCCGCCAGGAGAGCGAGCTGCAGCGCCAGCTGGCCGAGCGCCTGGCCGAGGGGCGGGCGGCCGAGGCGGTCGCGCTGCTGTCAGAGAGCGGGCGGCTTGCAGCGCCTTCGACGACGCGCGAGCGGCGCGCGAGGCGCTGGTGGCCGCCTGGGCGCGGGCCGAGCGGGAGCTGTCCGGGCGCAACCTGATCCTCGCCCACGACCGCCACGACGTCGCCGAGCTCAACCGGATGGCGCGCGAGTGGCGCGATGCGCAGCGGCTATCTCTCTGACCGGCGCATCGTCGCTCATGGGAGCGAGTGGGCGATCGGCGATCGGCTGGTGTGCCGGCGCAACGACTACGGCCTCGGGGTGCGCAACGGCACCCAGGGCACCGTCGTCGCAGATCGACCGCCGGCGATCGCTCGCTCATCTGCGCACCGACGAGGGACGGATCGTCGCCCTGCCCGGCGGACTACCTCGCCCACGCCCACCACGGCTACGCCCTCACCGGCCACGTCAGCCAGGGGGCGACGGTCGACCGCACCTTCGTGCTCGCCAGCCCCGAGCGGGGAGGGGCCGAGTGGGCCTACGTGGCCGCCTCGCGCCAGCGCTGCGACCTGCAGGTGTTCGTCTCCCACCACGACCTGCGGTCGGTCGAGGACGCCCTCGCCCGGGCCTGGTCGCGCTCGCAGGAGAAGAGCCTGGCCCTCGACCGGGTTGATCCGGCCCAGCGGGCGGCGGCCATCGAGCGGGCGCGGGGCGACTTCTCGCGCGCCCCGCCGGAGCGGCTGCTCGCCCGCGCCGGCGAGCTGGCCGCAGAGCGCGAGCAGCTCCGGGCGCAGGCGCACGACGCCTCGGCGGCCGAGCGCGAGCGTGTGGCCGCGGTGCGGGCGGAGCTGGCGCGCGCCCACGACGGGCTTGCCGAGGCGACCGAGCGCCATGAGCGCCTCAGCGACGCTCTGGCGCGCACCCCGGTCTGGCGCCGAGCCGAGCGGGGCCGGCTGCGCGACAACGTCCGTCGGGCGAGCCGCGACGTCGAGCGCCATCGAGGTGCCGGGCGCGCGGCCGAGGCCGAGCTCAAGCGCCTCGGGCGTACGGTCGCGCGGGTTGACGCGGCCGAACGCGCTTGGGGCCGGACGTACGAGCTGGGACGCGAGCTGGACGCGGTCCACGAGCGCCATGGCGTGTCGCGGGATGGCCTCGGTCGCGAACGATCCGAGAGCGGGCGGGACCGTGACCGCGAGTCGCGCGAGCGCGGCACGGGGCGCGGCTGGTAGGCAAGTTCACGCACGTATTCGCTCACCGGACACGCTCGCTTCGCTCGGAGAGCGGGGGTGATCTCGAGGTCAACGCAGACGGCTGGGTTTCGTCCTTTCCGAGCGCGAACTCGATGCCGAGGCAGACCGCTGCTATTCGCGCAAAGCGGAAGCGTGAAGCGCGGGTCCGGTGGGCACCTCCTCTGGCGTCCGCAGCCGGTCGGTGTCGAAGGAGCAGCAAGCGATTGGGCAGGAGCGGTGGCGTCGTTGGCGGCAGCGGGCCGCCGGCTCCCGGGGCCCGGGCACGGCAGCGGGGCCCCGAGGCCAAGATCAGATGAGCTCTGCGAGCTCCTCGACGCGCTCCTCGTACAGGTAGTAGACCCAGCCCTCCCCCTCGAGGGCCTCCTCGTTGCCGCCGCCAAACGTGGTCTCCTCGAAGGCCTTGTAGCCCAGGCGCTCCCCCATGCCGCCGTCGATGAGCCGCTGGGCGTTGTACGTCTGGGCGTCCGACCAGCCCCGCCTCTGGGCGACCTCGGCCAGCCCTACCGCTCCCAGCTCCTGGTGTCCCGTCCCCACGCGCGCCTCCCCCCGTTCGCGACGAGGCGATCCTACGCGCCCGGCGGCAAGCGTCGCGCCCGGCGCCGGCAGGCCGCCCTCGGAGAGTTGCCGCCTTGCAAGCGGCAAGTCAGGGGTTCGAGTCCCCTCTCCGGCTCTCGGGTTTCCGCCGTCTGTCCGCCGCGGCGACGGGGAGAGGGTGTCGCTGCCATGGGGAGCACTTTCGGCGCGGCTGTCGCAGCGTAGGGTCGGCAGGAGGCGGCCGGGGCCGCGCGACGCGTGCTGGCGCGACTGGCCGCCACGGCCTGGGCTACGGTAGCGAGCGCGCGTGCTGCGCTACCGCCGCGCTCGCTTTGGACGAGCGGCGATCGTCCGTGGTGCCATGCGGGCTCTCGGGTCCCCTTGCGGAAGTGATCGGGCTGCCGGACGTTCATGGCCATTGTCCGGGCGGGCCTCTGCCCCTCGTTCGAGGGCGTACTCGGTCATCGGGACCCGGCACCTGGGGGTGGAATGAAGGCCGCGAGCCGACCCCGGTGGCGTAGGATCGCCGCGTGGAAGTCGAGGACTACCGCCGCACCAGCCACGAGGTCTGGGAGGCGATGGCGCCCGGCTGGGAGCGCTGGCGAGCGCAGCTTGCCGACGCCCTGACCCCGGTGCGCGAGTGGCTGATCGGGGAGCTCGGGCCACAGCCCGGGGAGACGGTGCTCGAGCTCGGCGCCGGCACCGGCGAGACCGGCTTCGAGGCGGCGGCGATCCTTGGTCAGGACGGGCGCCTGATCTCGACTGACTTCTCCCCGGAGATGGTCGAGGTCGCTCGCCGCCGCGGCACCGAGCTCGGGCTCGGGAACGTCGAGTACCGGGTGATCGACGCGGAGCGGATCGAGCTCGACTCGGGCTCGGTTGACGGCGTGCTCTGCCAGAGCACCTACATGCTGGTGGCCGATCCCGCCGTGGCGCTCGCCAGCACGCGCCGGGTGCTGCGGCCGGGCGGCCGGCTGGCGCTCTCAGTGTGGGGCGCGCCCGAGCGCAACCCGTGGGCCTCGATGCGCATGATCCTGGTCGAGCGCGGACACATGCCGCGCCCGGAGCCCGAGGCACCCGGGGTCTTCAACATGGCGAGCGAGGAGCGCACCAGGGCGCTGCTCGACGGCGCCGGCTTCAGGTCGGTCCGCACTGAGGAGGTCCCGGTGCGCTTCACCTTCCGCGCCCTTGACGACTACCAGCAATGGGTCATCGACGTAGCGGGCCCGTTCGCGATGGTGCTCCCCGCGCTCCCCGAGGATGAGCGGGAGGTGCTCAGGGCACGGCTCAGGCGGGCGTTCGTCCCCTTCGCCACCGACGGTGGGTACGAGCTTCCGGGCGTCGCTCTCTGCGCGGTCGCTAGCTGAACGCCGTGTTCGACGAGTGCGCCGTGACGGCGCGGGCCTTGTGCCCGGGCTCCCGGGCTCGTGCAGCGTCCGAGGGACAAGCGTTTCCACTGCGGCCGTGACCCGCTCGCGAGGGACGAAGCAGGAGCGCAGGTCGAGACTGCCGCTCCTCGACGAGAGCGAGAGCGTAAATCACGACGACGCGGACGACCGGTCTGGACGAAGCCCAGCGGTCTGCCTCGGCGTTAGCCTCACGCCCGCTCTCGGCGAGAAGGAAGCCTGTCCGCCGAGCGAATACGTGCGCGAACTCCCGAGCGTCGGCACGAGACGGAACCTGGACGCTCGACTGTCAACTGCAAGTAAGCGCATAATCCTGGAGTAGTGAACGGTGAGCGCGCAGCCCGATCACGAGGTCCTCACGATCGACGAGGTCGCCGACTGGCTGGGTATGCACCGCAACAGCGTCCACCGGGCGGCGCGCTCGGGGCGCCTGCCGGCGCGCCGGGTCGGGAAGGAGTGGCGCTTCCTGAGAGACGCCGTGGCCGCGCGAGCGACGCCGGGCCGCCGGCTTCGGGGGCCGGCGGAGCCGGTGTCTACCTCCTCGTCCACGCCCGAGTCGCCCCTCGAGCTGTCGGCGGCCGAGGCGGCGCAGTGGCTGCGGGTCGAGATGAACACCGTCTACCACGAGGCCGCCGCCGGCCGGCTGCCGGCCTGGAAGGAGGGGGCCGAGTGGCGCACCAGCCTCGGGGCGCTGCGCCAGTACCTGAGCGCCGACCCCGATCCCTCGGGGCGCTACGTGCGCGGGGGCGGCGCCTCGGCCCCGTAGGGAGGAATCGGTGAGCGCGCGCGGGGCCCTGCCCGAGCACTACCGGGTCAAGGCGCTCGAGCAGGCGCTCGGCATCCTCGACCTGCTGGCCGAGGAGCCCGAGCTCGCCCTGCCGGAGATCGCTGAGCGCCTCGGCCTCCAGACCCCCAACGCCCACAAGCTGGTCCTCCATCTGCAGGAGGCCGGGCTGGTCGAGACTGGCGCCATCTCCAAGCGCTACCGCCTCGGGGCGGCGCGCCTGGGCGAGCTGACCGCGCGGGCTCTGTCCGAGGCCAACCCCTGGGAGGCGCTTCGGGCCAGCGTGCCGGCCCTGCAGGAGGCGACCGGGATGCCCGGACTGATCGCCGTGCTGGCCGGCGGGAGGGCGGTCTACGTCGAGCAGTTCCGCGGCCCCGACCGCGCGCTCGGGCGCGCGTTCCCGGCCCACGCCACCGCGCTCGGCAAGGCGCTGCTGGCCGACGCGCCGCAGGCCGTGCTCGATGAGCTGGTGCTCGATCCCTGGACCGAGCGGACGATCGTCGAGCCGAAGGCGCTCGCCAAGGAACTCGCCGCCACCGGCAACCGCGGCTGGGCGATCGAGGACGGCGAGCTCGGCCTGGCGCGGCGGTCGGTCGGGGCGGCGGTGCGCGACCACCGGGGTACGGCGGTCGCGGCGATCGGTGTCGGAGGGTTCGCCCGCGAGCTGCCCGAGAGGCGGCTGAGGGAGATCGGGCGACAGGTGGTTGCCGAGGCGCGGCGCGTCTCGCAGGCCCTCGGCGGAGTGTCGCTGGCCGAGCTCGGGCCGCGGCGGTTGGAGGTCGAGGTGCTCGGCGCCGTTGAGCCGCCGGTGTCGGTATCCGATCCGGCGCTCGCCCGATGAGCGAGCGGCTCCCAGAGTTGCTCGATCGCAAGCAGCTCGCCGCGGAGACGGGCTTTGGCCGGGCGACCGTGGACTGGGTGTTCGGCCGGCTTCCCGTCGTGGCCCTGCCGGGGCATCGCAAGGTCTTCGTGCGGCGCGAGGACGTCGCCCGCCTGCTCGCCGAGCACACCTACTCTGGGAGCCGGGTGCGGCCGTAGGATCGTGACGTGGCGAGCGTTCACGTCCTGAAGGTGCTCCTCGCCTCCGGCGCTGTCCGCTACCAGGTGCGCTATCGGCTCGGCGGCGCCGAGTCGTCCCACCGCCGCGCCGGCAGCTTCAAGACGCGCAGGGAGGCCGAGGCCCGGGCGCGCTGGGTATCCGGCGAGCTGGCGGCGATGCGCGTGCCCGACACCCGGGCCCTCAAGGAGCAGGTGCCGCGGACGCTGGCCGACGCCGCGTCACGGTGGCAGGCGAGCCGCATCGACATCTCGGCGAACACGGCCAACGTCCACCGCAAGTCCCTCGTGCACGTCTTGGCCGCGTTCGGCGATCGCGAGCCGGCGGCGATCACGCCGGCGGATATCGCCGAGTGGGTGGGCGCCCTCGCCACGAAATACACGCCTGGCTATACGCGAAAGATCGTGGACGCGCTGGCGATGGTGCTCGATCACGAGGGCATCGCCCCGAACCCGGCGCGCGACCGGCGGGTGCGGCTGCCGCGCGACGTGCGCGAGGAGATCGAGCCGCCCTCGGCCGAGGCCGTCGAGGCCGTGCTCGGGGCCGTCGCGCCCCGCTACCGGCTGCCGCTGCTGGTGCTCGACGCCACCGGGATGCGCGTGGGCGAGCTGGAGAGCCTCACCTGGGGCGACCTGGACACCCGGGAGAGCCGCTGGCGCGTCGCCCGCCAGCGTGAGAAGGGCCGGCGCGGTCGCTGGGTGCCGATGCCGGCCGACGTGTTCGCGGCGGTGGACGAGCTGGTGCCCCGCGAGGACCGCGACCTCGAGGCCAGCGTCTTTGGATGGCTCTCGCAGGCCAACCTGCGCCGTGAGATTGCCCGCGCTTGCAAGGCCACCGGGACGCCGCTGTGGAGCCCGCACGACCTTCGCCACCGGCGGATCTCCCTCTGGCACCGCGAGGGCGACTCGTGGGCGCAGATCGGCGAGTGGGCAGGCCAGCGCGACTTGGCGACCACCGCGAACCGCTACACGCACGTCGTCATCGGCCGCGAGATCGACCGCGGGGCCTACCTGGGTGCCACTGTGGCGATCGATCGATCGTGACGATGCCAAGGACGCACGGGACGACGGGCCGACGGCACGCCCGTCACCACCGAGATGGTGGAGGGGATGGCGGACGAGGCCGAGCGCGGCTACGGGGTCGCCGGGATCCGGCGCCGTCGATCCGCGTCCGACCTGCTGCGCGCCGCGGAGCTCGGCGTGAGCGTGTCCGAGGCGACCCGCGGCGCCGGCGAGGAGTAGGCGCGTCGGCCAAGGGTCGCTGGCATGGGTACACCGGTGGGTACACGGTGGCCCGAAAGTTGGCCATTTGCAGG
>CAWIDG010000029.1:0-117867 GCA_963834875.1 Miltoncostaeaceae bacterium | reverse complement strand
CCGGCCGTCGGTGGCGTCGCGGGCGGCGTGATCGGTCACCTCTGGCGAGGGCTGTCACGTGGCGACGTGAAGGAGCTGGGCGAGGCGCTCGACGCGGGGCAGTCGGCCCTGATCGTCATCGCCGAGAACAGGTTGGCCGACGTCGATCGACCCGGGCCGCCTGCGGGCCGTCCGACAGGTCGAGAAGGAGGTCGACGCCGATGGCGACGAGCTCAAGCGTGAGCTCGAGGCAGCGGCGAGGCAGGTCGCCTGACGAGGGCGACGAGGTCGCCGTCGGGCGGCGCAGGTGCTGCCGACTGGCCTCAGGCGGGCGGGGCTCGTCGAGCAGGCCGCACGCGCGCGCCCTGGCGACCGCGTCGCCGCGCGAGCCGACGCCGAGCTTACGGTAGATCGCCAGCGCCTGGCTCTTGATCGTGAACCGGGAAAGGTGAAGCTGCTCCCCGATCTCCCGGAACGAGTGGTGGGTCGGCAGGAAGCGCAGCACCCGGGCCTCGGCGGCCGTGAGGGGGGCCTGCCGGGAGCGCCCGCCCACCCCCAGCCCCTCGGCCGCTTCGCGCACGAGGGCGACGTCCTCGAGCATTGCCGGCGCGTCGCCGAGCAGGGCGAGGGGCTCGCGGGCCTGGTCGAGGAGGCCTGTTGACGGCCGCGGGGTCGCCCATGAGGGCGCTCGCGCGCGCGAGCAGCGCCCTGCCGGCCACGAGCCGCCAGGGGGCCAGATCGGGGACGACCCCGAACAGGCGCATCGCGAGCGCCCGGCGCCGGCGCGCCTCGTCCACCCTCCCGGCGCGCGCGAGCAGAAGCGCCGCCGAGGCGTGCGCGAGCGCCGCTGACGCATAGTCCCCCAGGCCCTCGTGAAGGAGCGCTGTCATCCGCCCGCTCGCAGAGCGTCTCGGCGCGGGACCAGGCGCCTTCGCGAAGGGCGATCACGGCGAGCCACGACCGGCAGAGCAGGTCGATCCAGGGCAGCGAGGGCCCGGCGCGGCGGGCTCCCTCCCCGAGCCGGTCGAGGGCGCCATGGCGGTCCCCCCCAGCGTCGAGGGCGATGCCCTCGACGGCGCAGCAGAGGGCGCGCCACGGGCTGTCCTCCGGCCAGAGCTCGCGGGACGCCGCGGCGTCGTCGCGCATCCGTGCCGCGCCCTCGCGAGCGGCCGCCGCGCCGAGCAGCGCGACCGCCGCGGCGACGGGCACCCCCCCGTCGCCGCCGGCGGCCCGCCGCCCCGACCGACCCGCGGCATCGATCCAGTGCTCCACCTCCCCGCCGCCCTCGAGGCCGCACCAGGCCGCCGCGATCGCCAGGGCGGGGGCGGAGCCGATCTCGTCCGGCGGGCGGGGGGCGAGCCATCCCCGCACCGCCGTGAGCCGCCCCGTCGACAGCCGCCCCGGGAGCGCGTCCCAGACGAGCTCGCCGAGGCGCGCCGTCGCGCCGGCCGCCGCCGCGTGCCGGATCGCGCGCTCCGCATCGCCGCCCCGCGCGAGCCAGTCGCTCGCCGCGCGGTGGAGCGCCGGCACCATCTCCGGCTGGCACCGCGCGAGCCGCGCCCGCAGCGCGTCGCCGATCAGGCGGTGATGGCGGTAGGTGTCGCGCGCCGGCGCGCCGGTCCCGACCAGCACGCCGCGCCGGGCGAGCGCCGCCAGGCGAGGCCCGGTCCCGGCGGTCGCGAGCATCGCGTCGCACGCCGGCGGGGAGAGGCGGTCCAACACTGCGGTGCGGGTGAGGAGGTCGAGCTCGTCAGGCGTCAGCCCATCCAGGACCTCGTCCTCGAGGAAGTCCTCGACTGCGGGGCGTCCGGCGACGCCGCCGAGGTAGACCCCCGCCGGCCAGCCCTCTGTGCGCTCGACGAGGGCCGTGACCTCGTCGGAGTCGAGGTCGGCGCCGGCGGCCCGCAGCATCCTGCCGGCCTCGGAGACGTCCATCGCGAGATCGGCAGGCCCCAGGCGGAGGAGGAGGCCGCGCGCGCGCAGCAGCCCCAGCCGCAGGGCGGGCTCGGCACGGCAGCCCAGCGCGACCTGGGACCCGGCGGGCAGGCCGTCGCAGATCATCCGCACCGCATCGAGCCCCTCGGCCGCGGTCAGGAGATGGGCGTCGTCGACGACCAGGAGCGCCGGGTCCCGGACGTCGGCCACCGCGCGGCGGATCCGGCCGAGGGCCGTCGGCGCGGCCACCGGGCGCGGATCCTCGATCCCGCTGCCGAGGTGCGCGAGGACGGCGAGGATGTCCGATGCCAGCTCGCCCGCGTCCCGGTGCTCGGGACCCAGCGAGAGCCACGCGACGCGCCGCGGGTCGGCGCCGGCCCACCGCGCGAGCAGCGCGGTCTTGCCGTACCCCGCCGGGGCGCAGACCACGACGACCGGGGGGGCCTCGCGCAGCCGCCGCAGGAGTGCGGGTCGAGCGATCGTTCCCGGACCCGCCGACGGGGGCGCAAAGCGGCACGAGCCCGGCTCGGGGAGGTCGGCGCCGAAGGGCGGGGGCCGGTGCAGCCGCTCCGGCGAGACGTCGATGGCCACGCGCCCAGGCTAGGCCCAACCGGCCTGGCAGCGCGCGATGGCCCACCCCTGATTGGCGGAGGTGCGGGCACGAGCCTTTGCGTGGTGGCGGCCGCCCGGGCGGAGCGGATGGCTCCCAGTACTCTGATCTCGCCCTGTTCGGCGCCGGACGCGAGCTCCGGACGAGCGGGTCGCTTGCGATCGGGCTCGCCGTAACGATCTCGGTGAGCTTGGCAAATGCCCTCAGGCTGTCCTGC
Source organism: Miltoncostaeaceae bacterium (assembly GCA_963834875.1). Lineage (GTDB taxonomy): Bacteria > Actinomycetota > Thermoleophilia > Miltoncostaeales > Miltoncostaeaceae > DATAGF01. Next base: position 115,126 of record CAWIDG010000029.1, on the reverse strand, counting down.
GAGCGCGCCTTGGCCACGTTGCGCTCGAACCGCTTCCCTCTGCTCTTGAGTCCGCTGCCGAGCCGCGAGCGCGGCGATCTCGTCAACGTCGATGCGGGAGTACCAGAGGTCGAGGTTGGACATCTCGGCGAAGCCCGGGATCCCCTCCCGGTACGAACGCGTCACAGCCCGATTGATCGACTGCCGCTGTTTGGCGTCGAAGCCTCGATCCCGGCCGGCCACGGCGACGCTGGCCACCAGCCGCTTCACGTCCCACTCGAACGGGCCCGGCAGCGTCTCGTCGAAGTCGTTGATGCGAGAAACCAGCCGCCGATCGGGCCCGGCGAAAGCACAAGTCGGCTCCCATTCGCCATGCCCGGAGCGCGGCGCCACCGCCCGCGCCGCCCTGCCTCTCGCCGCCCGCTCCGCGGGTGTGGGGTGCGGTACCGCGATCGGCTTGGGTTGCCGACTGTCGCGCTCGCGTGTCCCAACCGCCTCCGAACCATCGATGGGGGTCTCAACGCCCGCCGTGGTGTCGCTCCCTTCGCGGCCGGGCGAAATCTCGAATACCTCTGGGTCTGCCACAGGTTCCATCGAACCGCGCCCCAGCCGAAGCGTCATCGCCCAAACGGCATGAAATCCCGGCTGGCGCGCCCTCGTAGTACGGTTTCAGGGCTCGGACGCGCTCTAGCTCAACGGGGAGAACCCTGAACCCTTCTCGGATCACGCCGCAATCCGAGGGCTCGTCGTCGGCGGGCGCCGAAGCCGGCGAGCAGCCCGCGGTAACGCCAGTGATGTCATGGCCAGGGTGAGTTCGCCGCTCGCTGCGTCGTCGCGAGCTCGCTCCGGGCGATTTGCCAGGCCCGCGCCGGCGTTCGAGCTGTTGGAGTCGAAGCTGCGTCCGCCGCAAGGTTGCGCCGGGGCTGTGTCGCGCGAACCGCTCATCGGCTTGCTGGAGGCGGAGTCGGGGAGGGTGCCGGTCGTCTTCGTCTCGGCCGGGCCCGGTTGGGGGAAGACGACGCTGCTCGCGCAATGGGCCGCGCAGTCGCGGCGACCGTTCGCATGGGTCTCGGTCGACGCGAACGATAACGATCCGATTGTCCTGCTGACTTATGTCGCGACCGCGCTCGACCGGGTCTCGCAGCTCGACCCGAGCGTGTTCGATGCACTGGCGACACCGGGCGTCTCGATAGAGGGAACGGTGGTCCCGCGCCTCGGGGCGGCTCTGGCGACGATGCACGACGCAGTCGTCCTCGTCTTCGATGACCTGCATCTGGTCGACAGCCAGCCGTGCTTGGATGCCATCGTCGCGCTTACGAGGCATGTCCCCGAGGGCTCGCAGCTGGCGCTCTCGGCGCGAGGGCACCCAGCAATACCACTGGGGGCGCTGCGCGCGCGCGGCCTGGCGCTTGAGATCGGGCCCGACGAGCTGAGCATGGACGAGACCGAGGCGCGCCAGCTGCTGAGCGCCGCCGGACTTGACCTGACCGACCACGAGGTCGCCGAGCTCACCGAGCAGACGGAGGGCTGGTCCGCAGGTCTGTACCTCGCGGCGCTCTCTGCCAAGGCGAGCGGGGGTGGGATGAAGGGCGTGACCGCGTTCAAGGGAGACGACCGTTTCGTGACCGACTATCTCCGCTCCGAGCTCCTCTCGCGCCTGCCGCGCGACGAGCTTCGCTTCCTGACGCGGACCGCGGTCCTCGAGCGCATGTCGGGTCCGCTGTGTGACGTGGTCCTCGAGCAGAGCGGCTCGGCGAAGATCCTGGAATCGCTGGCGCGCTCCAACATGTTCCTGGTGCCGCTGGATCGTACGGGGGAGTGGTATCGCTACCACCACCTCTTCCGAGAGCTGGTGCGTGCGGAGCTCGAGCGAGTGGAGCCGGATCTCGTGCCGCGGCTGCTCGCTCGTGCGACCGACTGGTGCGAGGCCAACGGACAGCCGGAGACCGCGATCGGGTACGCCGAGGCGGCCGAGGACGTTAGCCGGACCGCGAGCCTGCTCCTGCGGAATTATCTCGACACGTACAACAGCGGCCGTGCCGCGACCGTCGAACGCTGGCTCGGCTGGCTGGACGCACATGGCGCAATCGAGACGAACGCGGCGGTCGCTGTGGTCGGCGGACTGACAGCCGCGCTCTGGGGTCGGCCGGCGGAGGCGGAGCGTTGCGCCGATGCGGCCGAGCACGCGAGCTACGACGGCACCATGTACGACGGCAGCGCTTCGATCGACTCGTGGCATTGCCTCATGCGTGCACAGCATTGTCGGCGAGGGGTCGCGATGATGCGCACGGATGCGGAGCTCGCGGTGGCGACCCTTGCCCGTGGCAGCCGGCTCAGGCCCGCCGCCATGGTGCTGCTCGCGAAGTCGCATTGGCTGGCCGGCGACATCGACCAGGCCGACGAGATCTTCGCCGACGTCGTCGAGGATGGTGTCGCGTTGGGGGCGCGGGCCCCGGTGACCATCGCCCTGGGCGAGCGCGGCGCGATCGCGATCGAACGAGCAGCGTGGGTCCAGGCGAAGGAGCTCGCGGACCGGGCCCTTCGCTTCATCCGGCGGTCACGGATGGAGGAGTACCCCACGAGCGCGCTCGCCTATTCCGTGGCGGCGCGTGTTGCGCTCCACCGCGGAGACCGCTCCGGCGCCCAGGAGCTCCTGACGCGGGCACAGCGCCTGCGGCCGCGGCTCACCTACGCACTGCCACACTTCGCGATCCAGACCCGCGTGCAGCTCGCGCGGGCCTACCTGACGCTCGCCGACGCGGCCGGCGCCGCCACGATGCTTCGCGAGATCGAGTCGATCCTGCGCCGACGACCGGACCTCGGGACGCTCCTGGTCCAGGTGGACGAGCTGCGCGCCAGCCTGAATACGATGCACGCCCACGCCCCCGGGGCCTCGACGCTGACCGAGGCGGAGCTGCGTCTGCTGCCCTACCTCGCCACGCACCTCTCCTTCCGCGAGCTGGGCGAGCGCCTGTACCTATCCCGCCACACGGTGAAGTCACAGGCCATGTCCATCTACCGCAAGCTCAACGCCACCTCCCGCAATGCCGCCGTCGAACGCGCCCGCGAGCTCGGACTGCTCTAGGAAACGCCGACGCTCGGCCGGGATTCATGCCATCGGGGGGATTACGACGCCCCGCCCATGGGGTCGAGTTCGAGGCGCTGCGCGGACACGGCCCGCGGAGCGCCACAGCAAGCCGCGGGAGAGGACATGGCCGAACACAAGGAGACCCTGCGAAGGCTCGCGCTCAATGACGAGAGCTTCGTGGACTCGGTGCTCGGGTGGCTAGGGTGGATCTGCCGGCGGCGCCGAACGATTCATCGGAGAGGATAGTTCGGGATGCGAGACGGATCCGCTGACTCGCGACGTCACCAACGCTCATCGGGCGCGACGCGCCTCGCGCCGATCCCACTGAGTCAGCGCTCCGTGATGTGGCTGCTGGCCGTGGGTGTCTCGACCTCGGGCTCGAGCAGTTCATGGTCCTCCCGATCCTGCCGGCGGTGCAAGAGACGCACGCGGCCTCGCTCACGACGGCCACCTGGCTGCTGACCGGTTTCCTGCTCGCAGCGGTCGTCGCGGCGCCGATAGTCGGCCGTCTGGGGGACATGTACGGAAAACGTCGCCTCCTGCTCGTCTCGCTCGGCGCGTTCGCCATCGGCTCGCTGGTCTGCGCCCTGTCCGGATCGATGACGGGGCTAATCGCCGGCCGAGTGCTGCAAGGCATGGGCGCGGCGGTGGGACCGCTGGCTATCGGGCTGGCCCGTGATCGAGCTTCCAGGGAGCGGGCGCCCGTATGGATCGGGTTGCTCGTGGCCGCGGCCGGGGCCGGCGCCGCCCTCGGCCTGCTGCTCGGCGGCGTGCTTGTTGACGCCCTATCGGTGGCTGCGGTGTTCTGGTTCTTGTTCGCGGTCGCGGTCGGCCTGTTCATCGCCATCTTGGCATTCGTTCCGGAGACGCCCGTGCGTGAGTCGGTGCGACCCGACTGGGTAGGCGGTCTGCTGCTGGCGACTGCGCTCCTCGCCGCGCTGCTCGCGATCTCGCAGGGCAACACCTGGGGGTGGGGCTCCGCGCGATTCGTGACCCTCGTCGCCGTCTCAGCGGTCGTCTTCGTCGGATTCGTCGTCGTCGAGCGCGCGGTCTCCGCGCCACTCCTCGACATGCGGCTCATGGCCCGCCGTTCCGTATGGAGCGCGAACATCGTCGCGTTCGCAATGGGGTTCGCTCTGTTCATCGCCGGGGTCGTCGTGCCGCAGATCGCGAGGCTTCCCACTGCCTCCGGCTACGGACTCGACTTGACGTTCGCCGAGACGGGTCTTGTCCTCCTGCCGGGCGCCCTAGGGATGATCGCCGGTGGCTGGGCGAGCGGCGCGCTCATACGCACGACCGGAGCGCGGAATCTGGTCCGAGCCGGCGCGGTCGCGGCCGCCGTCGCGTACGCATGGCTCGCGCTCGACCACGGATCCGTTGGTTCGGTCGTCGCCGCAAACGTGCCGCTGGGGTTCGGCATCGGACTCGCGTTCGCCGCACTCGTGAATCTGGTCGCGCACTCGGTCAGCGGCGGACGCACGGCCGGCTTCGTGGCGATGACTCTCGTGTGCCGCATCACCGGGTCCGCGCTCGGCGCCCAGCTCGCCGCCGCGGTGATCATCGGCGCCGGCGTCGTCGAGTCGGGCTTCCCGGCGGACCGGGGGTTCACGGGGGCGTTTGTCCTCGGGCTCATCGCCGCCATGGTCGCGCTCGCGGCAACCGTCGCGATCCCCACTCGCGCCGGCGACCCGCTCCTACGGCACGGACCGGATGACGGCACGGTCGCTGCATCCTGATCTACCGGGACGACGCGCGCCGTTACCGATCGGTCGAGGCTGCTGACACTCGGCGAGCCTTCATACCATCGGGACGATGACGGCGGCCCACCCGTGCTGTGTAGTTCGAAGGGCACGCGGACACGGTCCGCGGAGCGCCACAGCAAGCCGCGGGGGAGGACATGGCCGAGTACAAGGAGACCCTGCGAAGGCTCGCGCTCAATGACGAGAGCTTCGTGGACTCGGTGCTCGGGATGGGGCGCGACACCGTCGAGGTCTCCCGGCTGGACCAGAAGACGCACGCCCTGGTCCGGCTGGCGGCGTCGCTGGCGAGTGACGCCGCGCCCAGCTCGTACCAGTCGCACGTCGAGAGGGCGCTGGCCGCCGGCGCCAACATCGACGAAATCGTCGGGACACTTATCGCGGTGGCTCCAACGGTCGGCCTGACACGTGTCGTCTCGGCCGCGCCCGAGCTGGCGCTGGCGCTCGGCTATGACGTTGACGCAGCACTCGAAACGCCTGAGGACGACACCTCGTGAGCGCTCTCCCCGCACCGCGCATTGCTCGCCGAGTCGGACGACGCACCCTACGGCACTTGGTCGAGCACCGGACACCCCAGCCAGGAGTCCAGGGCGCCGTTGCGCCTGCCGGTGCCCGGGCGCACTCACCCGGGTGATTCGGGCTCGCAGACGGTGCGCGGGCGAGCGTGCACGCCACACTCGACCGAGTCACCGGGCCGGTGCGACCTGCTCATGAGGGCGGCCGTACCCGGCTTCGATCTCTCGAGGTGATGCTCGACCAGTACTCACGAAGCGGAAGAGAGGAGCGTGAGGACATGACGCCACAGGACACGGAGAGGCAAGCGACGCGCGCGGCGCGGCTCGGCCCAGGCCGCCCGGGACCGGGGCCCGGAGGCCCAGGCCGCCCGGGACCGGGGCCCGGAGGCCCAGGCCGCCCGGGACCGGGGCCCGGAGGCCCAGGCCGCCCGGGACCGGGGCCCGGAGGCCCAGGCCGCCCGGGACCGGGGCCCGGAGGCCCACGCCGCCCGGGGCCGGGGAGGTAATCGAGACGAGCTTGCGGGAGTCGCCGCGCCGGACAGACCCAGGGGAGGACGCACGGGCAGAGTTGATCCACCGTCCCCGGCGCCGCCCCTCTCAGTCCTCCACAGGCGGCTCCCTCGGCTCGATCTCCGGCGGGGCCTCAGATGCCGAGGATCTGCCGCTTCTTGGCTGCGAACTCCTCCTCCGTGAGGATCCCCTGCTCCTTCAGCGCGGCGAGCTGCTGCAGCTGGTCGATCTCGGCGGCCTGCGGGTCGGCAGGCTGAGCCGGCTGCGCCTCGGCCGGCGAAGGCGGCGGCTCCGCCTCGTACGGCTGGTCCTGCTCCGCCCACCGCTCGGATTGCCGGCGCGACACGCGGTTGCTCGCCGCCGTCGCGGTGCCGGCCACGACAGCCGTCCGGGCCATCGCGCGAACGAGTCCTGGCATCGATCTCCTCCTATCTCAAGCCGCGTCGAGCAGCTCGGCGGCTGGAATCCGCTGGCTGGCGAGGAGCTGCCCACCGTTCCGACGCACCGCTGCGACAAACGGCGCCGCCCAGCGGTTCTCGAACATCAGCAGGACCGCGGCCTCGCCTGGCTCCATCGCCTCCGCCGCTGACGCCGCATCCTCCTCGCCGAGCAACCCCGAGCTCACGCCCTCGAAGCTGACGAAGTCGCCCACCGCATCCGCGTCGAGCTCGCGGGCGGCGAACCACGAGTGGCTGCCGTCCTCGTGCTTGAGGACGAACAGCAGGTCGAGAACGCGGACGATTTTCCGCTCGACCAGGTCGAGCAGGATGCCCGCCGCCTCACCGGTCATGGGCGAGCCCTTCGGATACCCGATCAGAAGCACGTCGATCGGGCTGATCTCGTCCTTCGGGTCGGTGCCCACGGCTCCCCGTGTCATCGCGGCCGGCGAGCCGGTCGCCGGACCTCGCGTTCACGCCGCGGCCGGCGCCTCGTGTGATGACCGCCGCACTCTTCGGGCCGAGCCTAGGTCCGGATCGAGTCGGGAATGCGGGCGGCCTGTCGTCGGCATAGAGCCACCGCCTGGAACTCCGGCTGGAGGCTGGCCGCGAGCCGGAACGCGCCGACTCCCACGGTCCTCGACGCGAGACGGTGAGCCCTTTCGATCACGCGTCACGGTCGCGCTTCACCCGGGTGATCGCGCGGACCTGCCGCTCGGGCTTCGGACTCAACCCGCAGCGGTGGGCCTGCCGACGATCAGCGCGAGCGATCCTCCAAGCGGGTCAGGCGATCGTCGATCGAGCGCAGGTGGCCAAGCACCTCGGCCTGGCGCTCTCCGGCCTCGCGCGCCTCGTCCCTGCTCGTCTCGCGCTGCCCCCGGAAGATCAGCATGGCGGTCACGGCGCCGGTCAGGATGGGGAAGAACGCCATCGCGAAGATGATCATGATCGATGCGATCAGGCGACCCGGACCGTTGGTCGGCACGACGTCGCCGTAGCCGACCGTCCCCACGGTGACGACGGACCACCAGAGCGCCTCCCAGAACGAGTCGAACGCCTCCTCGTCGAGCCAGAAGGCGAGAAGCGCCCCGAGCGCCGCGACCACGATGGCCGCGGCGGCGATCCATCCCAGCGCTACGCGCGGCGTCAGGCCCAACAAGCGCTCGCGCCGCCGCTCCTGGAGGCTCGCCGGGGTGGGGGCGCGGTCCGACATGGGGCGTTCGGGCATACGCCTAGCGTTCTCCGCTGGGTCTTCTCACCCTGCCGACCACGCGCGGCGAGGGAAAGGTCCGGCCCCTGCGGCGACGCTGGCGGGATGATCGAGCCATCGGGCGGGGGGCGCGCGGACTCCCGGTGGTGAGACGTCACCCCCCGGTCGGCGGACCCCTGGCCTTGCCGACGACAAGGCCACCTCGACCTCAGCGGCGGCGGGCGACTCGCCGAGAGGTGCGCCGTGCGACCCTGCGCGATCCCATCATCTTCGGCCACGAGGATGAGCGGTGAGACTTGCGCGGCAGCGCATCCTTGACCTGCTCGACGAGCCCATCGAAGGCGCCTTCTCGCTGGTCCCGTGGCACGGCGGTCCCGACGCCGACGCCGGCGACAACCCGTCCAACGCGGCGACCTGGTTCGTCCCGAAGGGATGATGCGCGTCGCGATGGCGCGCTCGTAGGCTGCTCCCAGCAGACGCCCGGTCGACGTTGGCGGGAGGTCATGGGTGGAAGGCTCGGGAGGGTTCGGCGCGGTCACTCCATCACCGGCTGACCGACGGGCCGCCCACGCGCCGGCGGCGCATCCTCGTCTGGGGGCTGGTCGCGCTCGCGTTCGTCCTCGTCCTGGCCGCCTCGCTCACCATCTGGGTGCAGCGCCAGGCGCTCGACACCGACAACTGGGTCGAGACCAGCAGCGAGCTGCTCGCCGACGACGAGGTGCGCGCCCTGGTGGCGGCCGAGTTGGTGGACTCCCTGTTCGCCCAGCAGGACGTCGAGCAGGCGATCGCCGATCGGCTGCCGCCCGAGCTCGACCGCCTCGCCGCCCCCGCCGCGGGCCTGGTGCGCCAGGCCGCGGTCCCCGCCGCCGAGAACCTGCTCGAGCGCCCCCGCGTGCAGGAGCTGTGGGCGAACGCGAACCGGCTCGCCCACACCCAGCTGGTCGCCGTCCTGGAGGGCAACGAGGGCGGGGCGATCACGACGACCGGCGGAGAGGTCGTGCTCGACCTCGGCGAGCTCGTACAGCGGCTCGCGGACCAGCTCGGCCTGAGCGTCCAGCTCGAGGAGGACGCCGGGCAGATCGTCATCGCCGAGTCGGACCAGCTGGCGGCCGCCCAGGACGCCGTGTCGATCATCGACCCCCTGTCGATCTTCATCCTGATCGCGGTCTTCGTGCTGCTCATCCTCGCCGTCTACCTGGCGGCCGGCTTCCGCCGCGAGGCCCTGCGGGGCATCGCGGTCGGCCTGATCCTCGTCGGGCTCGTGCTCCTGGTGCTGGTGCGGCTGCTCGGCGACGCCCTCGTCGAGGCCCTCACCACCGATGTCAGCCGGCAGGCGGGCACCCAGGTCTGGGCGATCGGCACCGCCCTCCTGCGCGACATCAGCATCGGGCTGGTCGCCTACGGGATCGTCCTGCTGCTGGGGGTGCTCCTTGCCGGCCCCACCCGCCCGGCCCGCTGGATCCGGCGCAAGCTGGCCCCGACGCTGCGCGAGCGCCCATGGCTCGCCTACGGCGCCGTCGCCCTCGTCTTCCTCCTGGTGCTGCTGTGGGGCCCCAGCGGGGCGACCCGCGAGATCGTCGGCCTGGTCGTCCTGGCCGCCCTGGTGGGCCTGGGCGTCTGGGCCCTGCGGCGCGAGACCTTGAGAGAGTTCCCGGCCTCCCCGACCTGACCGGGCCGAGGGCTCAGGCGGGGGCCGGCGGGGTGGCGATCCCCCCGGCCCTGCTCGATCAGGCCGACCAGGCGCCGGCGGCCAGCCAAGCCGAGGGCCGCGTTAGCGTGCAGCTGCATCCGGGTCTCCCTCGAGGAGGTGTCAGTCGTCGCGATTCACAGCCTCACCGGAGGCCCGGATGCCTGCCTCAGCCGTTCACAACCTGTGTGGGCGGTGCACCTAGCCCGCTACTGCCCTGCCATCGCGACCCGGACGAGCTCGTCCGGGTCGATCCGGTGGTCGGCGTCCTCAGCGGATTTGCCCACGTCGATCTCGACCCAGTTGACCTCGCCCGTGAAGGTGTTGGGCACGGGGTAGTCGTCTGTGACGAGCGCGCCGTTCTCGCGTCCGACGTCGCAGGTGTCGTCGGCGGAGAAGATCATCGCCGCCGTCGCGGCAACCTTCCCCTCGCCCACCTTGTCGCCGTCGAGGTAGAGCGTCCCTCATCCGAGCAGGGTGAGGGCGACGAGCCGACCATTCGGGTCCGCCGGATGGTCGAGCGCCGGAGCGCTTGCTGAGCACTCGACCCATCCGACCGCCCCCGTGTGGCTAGCGGGCGCCCTCTGCTCGCGCAGTGGGCTCGATCAGCGCCCCGATGATCCAGAAGATGGGCAAGATGAACCCGATGATGAACATGAACCAATGGCCCTTTGCCAGCGCGGTGAACGCGAACATGAAGAACACGATCACCCAGATGATTGCCAGGGCGCCTCCAACTCCCCACCACATATCTGCTCCTTTCTGCTGTGACGCACCGCTGGGCGGGCCCGCGGGCGGGCCCTCTGTTTGGACCACCTACTGCCTCGCCATGAGGATCCGCAGGCGCTCCTGCGCGGTGGTGAGGCGGTCGAGTCCTCCGCCGCCTCGCCGATGTTCGATCACCGCATCACCGGAGTCGTTGCTGCGCATCGCCCCAAGGGGATGAACCGGACGCCGCGTGTCGCGTCACCGGCCGCGACCGACCCGCCTCGCGGTGCGCCGTGCGACCCTTTGCGATCCCATCATGTGAGCCTCCTGTGGTCGTGGTCGGCCATCCCCTCGCCGCCGTGCGACGCGTCGAGGCGATCGCGAAGGTCGCGCCCGCCGTCGCCGAGGCGCTGGCCGCGGCGCTGCGGGCGGGCGCCATCGCGGCGGCCGAGCTCATCGAGCATCCCGATGGGGCGCTCGCCCGGCTCGCGCAGCCGGCGGGGCGGCCCAATCCAGAGAGCGGACGACGGGTCTCGAACCCGCGACCTTCGGCTTGGGAAGCCGACGCTCTACCAACTGAGCTACGTCCGCGCGGGCCGCTCAGGGTACCAGGGCCGCGCGGGGCTACATGCGCTCGGGCGCCTCCACGCCGAGCAGGCCGAGCCCCAGCCGGACGGTCGCTCCGGTCGCCCGGCAGACGTCCAGCCGGAACGCCTCGACCTCGGGGGCCTCGCCCACCACGCGGCAGCGGTGGTAGAAGGCGTGGAGGTCGCGCGCGAGCTCGATCAGGTAGGCGGCGACCCGGTGGGGGGCGCGGCGCTGCTCGGCCTCGGCCACCGCGGCCGGCCAGGCGGCGAGTCGCAGCACCAGGGCCCGCTCGGCCGGGTCCAGCTCGGCGGGAGCGGGGTGCGGCTCCGGAGGCGCCGGCCGCTCCCCCGCCTGGGCGAGGATGCTGCAGACGCGCGCGTGGGCGTACTGCACGTAGTAGACCGGGTTCTCCTGGCTCTGCTCGCGGGCGACGTCGAGGTCGACGTCGAGCGGCGTCTCGTGGCTGCGCTGCACGAGGAAGAACCGCGCCGCGTCGACGCCGATGTCGTCGAGCAGGTCGGCCAGCGTGACGAGGGTGCCGGCGCGCTTGCTCATGCGCCGCGCCTCGCCGCGCTCCACCAGGCTCACCAGCTGCACGAGCATGACCTCGAGCGACTCGGGGTCGCGTCCGCCCGCGGCGAGGACCGCCCTCAGGCGGTCGATGTATCCGTGGTGGTCGGCGCCGAGGACGTCGATGAGCCGCTCGTGGCCGCGCGAGGCCTTCTCGAGGTGGTAGGCGACGTCGGCGGCGAGGTAGGTCGTCTCGCCGTCGCCGCGCACCAGGACGCGGTCCTTCTCGTCCCCGTAGCGGGAGGCGCGGAACCAGACGGCGCCCTCGGCGCGGTAGGCGTCGCCGGCCGCCTCGAGCGCCGCGATTCCCTCCTCGACGCGCCCGGCCTCGTGGAGGCTCCGCTCGGAGACGAACCGGTCGAAGCGGACCCGGAAGCGGTCGAGGTCGCGGACGATGGCCGCCAGCATCAGCTCCTCGCCGCGACGGGTGAACAGCTCGAGGGCCTCGGGCGAGGGGTCGCCCGCCTCGCCGGCGTAGCGGTCGCCGACCTCCTCGCGCACGGCCTCGGCGATCGGCAGGACGTAGTCGCCCGCGTAGCCGTCCTCGGGCACCGCGGTCGCCCGCCCGGACAGCTCGCCGTAGCGCGCCGCGACCGATGCCCCGAACAGCCGCATCTGGCGGCCGAAGTCGTTCACGTAGTACTCGCGCGTGACCCGGTGGCCGGCGAACGCCAGGATCCGGCCGAGCGAGTCGCCGTACGCCGCCTGGCGGGCGTGGCCGACGTGGGGCGGGCCGGTCGGGTTGGCCGAGACGAACTCGAGGAGGACGTCCTCGGCTGCCGCGGCCGACCCCGCGCCGTAACCGTCGCCAGTCGCGACGAGGCCGGCCGCGCCGCGCGCGAACCATTCCGGCGCGAGCGTCAGGTTGAGGAAGCCGGGACCCGCGACCTCGACGCCCCCGAGCCACCAGCCGGCGCCGGCGTCCGCCTGGAGGGCCTCGGCCACGCCCTCGGCGATCTCGCGCGGCGGCCGGCGCGTCGCCTTGGCCAGCGTCATGGCCACCGGGCTCGCGAGGTCGCCGGCGTGGCCCTGGGCCGGCGGCGCGAGCGGGACGGCCGGGGGCGCCGCTCCCGCGACCGCCTCGGCCGCGCCGGCCAGGGCGTCGCGGATCGGCGCGAGGAGGTCGCTCACGGCCGCGGAGCTTAGTGAGCGTACGGGTGGCCCGCCGCGATCGTCAGCGCCCGGTAGAGCTGCTCGGCGAGGACCACCCGCGCGAGCTGGTGCGGCATCGTCAGCGGCCCGAGCGACAGGCGCTCCTCGCTCTCGGCGACGAGGTCGCCCGCGAGGCCCACCGCCCCGCCGAGCAGGAACGCGACCGGCCGCGGCTCCTCCAGCCTCCGGGCGAGCCAGGCGGCGAACGCCTCGCTCGAGGCCGGTGACGCGCCGCCGGGGTCGAGCGCCACCCGGTACGCGCGCGGGAGCAGCCGGGCCCGCAGCCGCTCGGCCTCGCGGGCGCGCGCCCGCTCCTCGCCGCGCTGCACCGGCTCGGCCGCGACCTCGTCGACCCTGAGGCCGGCGAGCCGGTGGACGCGCTCCTGGTAGACCCTCCCGGGCGCGTCGTGCGGCGGCCTCAGGCGGCCGACCGCGGCGATCTGCAGCCGCGGCGCCCGGCGCCCCAGCTCAGCCGCCCCCCTCGCGGGCGCGCAGCGCCATCCCGATGCGCTCGAGCGCGGTGGGGTGGGTGCCGAACCAGACCCGGACCGCCTCCGGCGGGTCGGGCACGCCCAGGCTCCGCCGTACGAGGCCCTGCTGGAGCCCGATCGCGGCGTCCGGGTCGCGCGAGATCGCCAGGCCCCGCCACTCGGCCTCGCGCTCGTAGGCGCGGCTGACCCACGTGACCAGCGGGGCGCTCAGCGCCCCGATGACCGCGGCCGACGCCGCCGCGATGGCGAGCCGCCGCACGACCAGGCCCGTCCCCTCCGAGCCGCGGCCCGGGCGCGCCGAAGCCGGTGCGCCACCCCACGATCGCGAAGGTGAGCAGCGCGGCGGGGACGACGAGGGCCGCCCCCCAGGTCGCCGCCTTGAGCACGTGGCGGCGCTCGACGTGGGCGAGCTCGTGGGCGACCACCATCCGCACCTGGTCGCGCGGGAAGTCGCGCAGCAGGGTGTCGTAGAGCACGATGTGCCGGCTCCCGCCGAGCCCGGACACGTACGCGTTGGCCGCGGTGGTCCGGGCGCTGGCGTCGTTGACCACCACGTCGTCGGCCTCGACCCCGGCCCGCTCGGCGAGCTCGAGCACCTGGGCGCTCAGGTCGCGGTCGCGCAGCGGCTCGGTCTTCTGGAAGACCGGCTCGAGCAGGAGCGGCGAGAGCACCGTGAGCGCGTAGACGAGCGTCGCGAACCCCACGGCGACGATGGCCCACCACCAGCGCGGCGCGCGGGCGATCGCCACGGCGACGCCGGCCCCGATCCCCGCCGTGATCAGCATCTGGATCCCGAGGCCCTTTGCCAGGTCGAGGGCCCAGCCGGGCACGCCCTGGGTGACGATCCCGTAGTCGCGGCCCCAGGCGTACCGCGCCCCCGACAGGGGCAGCGACACGACGGTCGTCACGAGCGCCAGGCCCGCGCCGAAGAGCGCGCCGGCGCGCCAGGGCCGTGCCCTGGCCGCCCGCACCAGGGGCGGCCGCCAGCGCGTACCGAGCAGCGCGACGCCGACCGCCGTCGCGGCGCCGAGCGGCGCGCCGATCACGGCCATCGTCCAGACGCCGCGGCGGTAGTCGCGGTTGCGGGACAGGTCGCCGGGATCGAACCAGTCCGCGAGCGGCGCCGGATCGACGTCGGGGACGCCGGAGCTCCACAGGCGCCACCGCAGCAGCGCGACGATCCCCCCCGCCCCGACGGCGGCGACGGCCGCCAGCCCGGCGGCGCGCCGCGACGACTCGCGCGGGAGCCGTGCCAGCCCCCTCTGCCGCCGTCGGCGCACGGGACTATCGTAGCGATGACCCATCCGCTCTCCGGGGGGCCGCCACGCCGCCGGTCGCCATCCTGAGCGACATCCACGGGAACCGCCAGGCCCTCGACGCCGTCCTGCGCGCCGCGCGCGAGGCGGGCGCGGGCAGCTGGTGGTGCCTCGGCGACCTGGTCGGCTACGGCGCAGACCCCTCGCACTGCCTGCGCACGGCGATCGGGGAGGCCGAGCGGTGCATCGGCGGCAACCACGACCTCGGGGCGGACGGCAGGGTGCCGCTCGGCATGTTCGCGCCCTGGGCACGCACGGCGCTCGCCTGGACGCGCGCGGCCATCGGCCGGGTCGGCAAGGCCAACCTCGAGCGCCTCGAGCCGCAGGACCCGGACGCCGTCCGTGCCGATCTACCACGGCAGCCCGCGCGACCCCGTGTGGGAGTACGTCACCGAGGCCGGCCAGGCGCGGGCCGCCCTCGAGGGCCGCCGCGCGCCGCTGACCCTGATCGGCCACACGCACGTGCCCTTCGCGTGGTGCCTCACGACGGACGGCACGCTGGAGAGCGTGGGGGTCCCCGCCGGCGGCCGGCTCGCGCTCGACGAGGGCCGCTGGCTCGTGAACCCCGGCTCGGTCGGCCAGCCGCGCGACGACGACGCCCGCGCGGCATGGGCGCTCTACGACCCCGACGGCGGGGCCATCGAGTTCCGCCGGACCCCCTACGACGTCGCCGGCGCCCAGAACGCGATCCTGGAGGCCGGCCTCCCCTCGCTGCTCGCCCACCGCCTCGCCGAGGGACGGTGAGCGCGCCCGCCTACCTCGACCACGCGGTCGCCACGCCCCTCGATCCCCGCGTGCGCGAGGCGATGCTGCCGTTCCTCGGGGAGGCCTTCGGCAGCCCGTCCAGCCTGCACGAGTGGGGGCGCGGGCCCGCCGAGGCCCTCGAGCGCGCCCGCCGCCAGGTGGCCGCTCTCGTGGGTGCCGACGAGGACGGCGTGATCTTCACCTCCGGCGCGGTCGAGGCGCGCAACCTCGCGGTGAAGGGGCTGCTGCGCGGCAACCGGTCCCGGGGACGCCACGTCGTCGCGAGCGCCGTCGAGCACCCGGCGACCCTGGCCGCGTGCCGAACGGCCGAGCGCGAGGGCGCGGAGCTCGATCTGGTTCCCGTGGACGCCGAGGGCTTCGTCGCCGCCGCCGACCTGGCCGCCGCGGTGCGGGAGGACACCGCCCTCGTCGCGCTCGTCCACGGCCAGCCCGACATCGGCACCCTGCAGGACGTGCCGGCGCTCGTCGGCGCCGTCCGCGCCGCGCAGCCCGCGGCGCGCGTGGCCGTCAACGCCGGCGAGACCGCGGGCCTCGTGCCGGTCGGCGCCGCCGCCTTCGACGCCGACGCGCTGGTGATCGGCGGAACCGCCCTCGGCGCCCCGCCCTGGGCCGGAGCGCTCGCGGTGCGGCCGGGCGCCCGCCTCCATCCCCTGGTCGAGGGGGGGACCGAGGAGGGCGGCAAGCGCGCCGGCCCGGAGGCCCTGCCCGCGATCGTCGCCCTCGGCGCGGCCGCCGAGCTCGCCGCGGCCGAGATGGCGGCTCGCGCGTCGCGCATGGAGCGGCTGGCCGATCGCCTGATCGAGGGGCTCCTGGCCGTGCCCGACGTGCGCCTGAACGGCCCGCGGCGGGGACGCATCCCGGGGCACGTCCAGGTGTCGGCCGGCTGGGTCGAGGGCGAGAGCCTCGCCCTCGCGATGGCCGCGCGCGGGGTGGCGGTCTCGCCGGGCTCGGCGTGCACCGCCCACGGCGGCAAGGCGGCGCCGACGCTCGAGGCGATCGGGCTCGAGCCGCCCTGGACCCACTCGGCGGTCCTCCTCACGCTGCGCTGGACGACGACCGAGGCGGAGGTGGACGCCGCGATCGCCGCCTTCGCCGACGCCGTGGCGGCGCTGCGCGCGATGAGCCCGCTGACGCCGTGACGGCGCCCGTGACGCGCGTGGTCAACGCCCTCGGCACCTGGTGCCCGGTGCCGATCCACCTCATCGACCGGGCGGTCCGGCGGGCGGCGCCCGGCGAGGTCGTCGAGCTCCTGGCCGACGACCCGCTGATCGAGGTCAACCTGCCGGCCTGGTGCCACCGCAGCGGCAACGAGCTGCTCGAGCTGCGCCGGGAGGGCGACGACTACGTCGGCCGGGTCGGCGTCACCCGTGGGCGCCGTGCTGATGCGCCACCGCGTGGCCGCGCCCGCGGGAGATCAGCCAGCGGTTGACCGGCAGGGCGGCAACGAAGGCCACCCCGAGGGCGAAGGCGAGCGCGCCCCAGAACAGCGGGTCCCCGAGGCCGGCGTCCATCGCGCCCGGCACGGCCACCATCACCGCGTTGTCGACGATCTCCATGATCACGATCGAGACCGTGTCGGCGGCCAGCGCGACCCCGACGGCGGCGCCGAGGGCCATCCCGGACCGCAGCAGCGGGATCATCGTCAGCAGGTAGCCGAAGAAGAAGGCCAGGACGACGGCGAGCGCGATCGTCGGCGCGTCGCCCCACCCGAGGGCCGTGCCGATCACCATCCCCAGCACCTCGCCGATGGCGCAGCCGGTGAGGCAGTGGGCCGTCGCCGAGACGGCCATCCGCGTCAGCTCGCTCATGTCACGATGATGACGGAGGCGCCAAGGGGGGACGATGACCGAGACGCGGTACGCCATCATCCATGAGGCCGACGGCGACACGATCTGGCGCTGGCAGAGCGGGCGCAAGGCGAAGTTCGTCGAGTACGGCGGCTACCATCGCGCCCGCGAGCTCGCGGACGCCGCCGGGGCGACGCTCGCCCTCTGGGGCTCGCAGTACGGTCACCGCGGGGTCCCCGGCGACGCGACGCCCGAGGCCCTGCTGGCGTGCGTCGAGGACGCGATCGCGCGGGCCGGCGAGCACCCGGACGGCACCTAGACGAACGCTCGCGGACGTCCGCCCCGGCTCCGTCAGTGGCTCGTCGCGATCTCCTGCATGCGCGCCCGCACGACGTCCGCCAGGACGTCGTCCGGGACAGGATGCTCGGGCGAGAAGCGAATCGTCCCCTTGGCGAGGTCGAAGCCCTCGAGACGATCCCTGACGGCGTCGATCGCCGCAGGGCTGAAGGGAAAGATGCTCAGGTGCTTCGCTGCGGCGCTGAACCCGAGAAGCGGCCGCCCGGCGGAGATGAAGGCCGGCACGCCGTAGCTCGTGCCCTCCTCGGCGTCGGGCGCGAGACCGCCGACGACGTCCCGGACGTGCGCGAGAGCCGCCTTCTGCGCCGGCGGGAGGCCATCGAGATAGTCGTCCATGGCGGACACGCGCGTGGATCATCGCGCATCGCGGCGCCGGCGATGCTCGTCGATTCGTATCGAATGGGAACACATGTTCGCTACGATCCCTCGCATGGGACGCGCCGCGCCCACCGGCGGACGGGAGCAGCTTCGCTGGCGCCTGGCGGACGATGACGGCGGCCGGCCGGAGCTGCTGGCCGGCGCGGAGCGGCACCCGGGCCGGGGCGAGCTCGCCGGGCTCGAGCTGCTGCACGTGCGGGCCCAGCGCATCATCAACGAGGTCCCGGCCGCCTCGCGGGTGCCGTTCCGCTGGACGATCAACCCGTACCGCGGCTGCAGCCACGGCTGCGTCTACTGCTTCGCGCGGCCGACCCACGAGTACCTCGGCCTCGGCATCGGCGACGACTTCGACCGGCGGATCGTCGTCAAGATCAACGCGGTCGAGCGGCTGCGGGCCGAGCTCCGCTCGCCTCGGTGGGCGGGCGACCCGATCGCGATGGGGACCAACACCGATCCCTACCAGCCCGCCGAGGGCCGGTACCGGCTCACGCGCGGGATCGTCGAGGTGCTGTCGGAGGCGCGCAACCCGTTCTCGATCCTCACCAAGTCCACCCTGATCGGGCGCGACGTCGACCTGCTCGCCGAGGCCCTGCGCCGCACCGAGGTGCAGACCGCGCTGTCGATCGGCTGCCTCGACCCCGACGTCTGGCGGGCGACCGAGCCGCACACGCCGAGCCCGAGGCGGCGCATGGAGACGGTCGCGCGGCTGAACGCCGCCGGCGTGCCCTGCGAGGTGATGATCGCGCCGGTGCTGCCGGGCATCTCCGACTCCGACGAGCAGCTCGAGGAGGTCGTGAAGGCGGCGGTCGACGCGGGCGCGACCGTCATCGCGCCCATCGCGCTGCATCTGCGCGGCCCGCTGCGGGACCACTACCTCGGGTGGCTCGCCGGCGCGCGCCCCGAGCTCCTCGGCGAAACGCGCCGGCGCTACCGCGGCGCCTACGCGCCGGCGACCGAGCGCGACGCCCTGAGCGGCCGGGTGCGCGAGCTGGTCGCAAAGCACGGCGGCGGGCGTCGCGACCGCGGCGACTGGTCCTGGCGGGCCACGGAGCCGGCGCCCGAGGCCGCGCGCGACCCCGACCAGCTCTCCCTGCTCTGACCCGCGGGGACAGCTAGGATCCGGGCATGTCCCGCCGGCTGGCCGCCCTCGCCCTCGTCGCCCTCGCCGCGATCGCCGGCCTCGCCGCGGGGTGCGGGGACGACGCGCGCGAGGCCGTCGACAGCGTGACCGCCGAGATCGGCGCGGAGCTGGACGAGGCCCGCCAGGACCTGCAGGCCGACATCGACCGGGCCCAGGCCCGCGTCGACGACCTGATCGCCGACGCCCGCGGTCGCGGCGAGGCGGCGGTCGAGCGGGCGCACCGGCGGGCGGATCAGGCCATCGAGCGGGCCCGCCAGAGGGCGGACGCGGCGATCCAGCGGGCCGAGGACGCCGGCGCCGAGGCCCAGGGGGAGATCGACCGCCTGCAGGCCGAGGCCGACCAGCGCATCGAGGATCTGCAGAAGAAGGTCGACCAGGAGCTGCCCGACAGCCAGTAGGCGCTCACCGCCGCCCCGGCGTCATCGGCAGCCGGCCGGCGGGTCGTCAGACGAGCGGCCGACCGGTCATCGCGGGGCCCGGGTCCCACCCCATCAGGCCGCAGAGCGTGGGCGAGACGTCGCCCAGGCTGCCGCCCTCGCGGAGCGCCAGCCCGGGGCGGTCGATCCAGAGCGGGACCGGGTTGCTCGTGTGGGCGGTGTTGGGGCTGCCGTCGGGCTCGCGCATGACCTCGCTGTTGCCGTGGTCGGCGGTCACGCACAGCAGGCCACCGGCGGCCGCGACGGCCGGGCGGACGGCGCCCATGCACGCGTCCACGGTCTCGATGCCTCGCACGGCCGCGTCGACGACCCCGGTGTGGCCCACCATGTCGGCGTTGGCGAAGTTGACGACGACGAGCGCGTCGTCCCCCTCGGCCAGACCCTGGAGCACGGCGTCGCGGACCCCGGGGGCGCTCATCTCCGGCGCGAGGTCGTAGGTCGGCACGTGCTGGGGCGACGGCACCAGCACGCGCCGCTCGCCCTCGAACGGCCTCTCGCGCCCGCCGTTGAAGAAGAAGGTGACGTGCGCGTACTTCTCGGTCTCGGCGACGTGGAGCTGGCGCCGGCCGGCCCGCGACGCGACCTCGGCGAGCCCCTGGCGCACGTCCTGGGCCTCGAAGAGGACCGGGACGTCGAACTCGGCCTTGTAGCGGGTCATCGTGGTCAGCGCCGGGAGCGGCGGGTCCGGGCCGCGGTCGAAGCCGTCGAAGCCCGGGTCGCTGAGCGCCATCGTCAGCTGGCGCGCGCGGTCGGGCCGGAAGTTCCAGAAGATGACCCCGTCGTCCCCGCGGATCCGGTTCTCGGCCGGCGGCCCGACCACGGCCGGCTCGAGGAACTCGTCGGTGACGCCGGCGGCGTACGAGGCGTCGACGGCCTGGCGGCCGCTCTCGCGCGGCTCGCCGACCCCGTGGACCAGCGCGTCGTAGGCCCGCTTGGTGCGCGGCCAGCGCCGGTCGCGGTCCATCGCCCAGTAGCGGCCGACGACCGAGCCCACGATCACACCGGTCGCCTCGACCTCGGCCACGGCGTCCAGGCCCGCGTCGGGCCGCGTGTCGCGGCCGTCCGTGAAGGCGTGGACGACGATCCGCTGCACCCCCGCCTCGCGGGCGAGGCCGATGAGCGCGAGCAGGTGGCGCTGGCTCGCGTGCACGCCGCCCTCGCCGACCAGCCCGATGAGGTGCAGGGTGCCGCGGCGGCCCGCCGCGAAGGCCGCCTCGAGCGCCGGCCGGCGCGCCAGGGACCCCTCCGCGATCGCCTCGTCGATCGTCACGAGCATCTGCGCGACGCGGCGGCCGGCGCCGAGGTTCAGGTGGCCGACCTCGCTGTTGCCCTGCTGGCCGTCCGGGAGCCCCACCGGCAGGCCCGCCGCGGCGATGCTCGTCCCCGATCCCTCGGCCGCCAGGGCGTCGAGGTGGGGCGTGCGCGCGAGGTGGACGGCGTTGCCCGGCCCGGGAGGCGCGATCCCGAAGCCGTCGATCACCACCAGGACGAGCGGCCCGCGGGGCGCCGGGGGACGGCTCACGCGGTCGCCGCGGCCACGATGGCGGCGAAGCCCTCGGGGTCGAGGCTCGCTCCCCCCACGAGCGCCCCGTCGACGTCGGCCTGGGCCATCAGGTCGCGCGCGTTGTCCGGCGTGACGCTCCCGCCGTACAGCACCCGCAGGGCCGCGGGGTCGAGCGTGCCGGCCGCGGCGGCGCGCACGTGGGCGCACGCCGCCTGGGCCGTCTCGGGAGTGGCGGTGCGGCCGGTGCCGATCGCCCAGATCGGCTCGTAGGCGATCGCGAGCCCCGCCACCTCCTCCGCCGCCACCTGGGCGAGGGCGGCGCGCACCTGCCCGTCGAGCCACGGCTCCGTCTCCCCCGCCTCCCGCTGGGCGAGCGACTCGCCCACGCAGGCGATCACCCGCAGGCCCGCGTCGAGCGCCGCCCGCACCCGCGCGGCGACCTGCGCGTCGGTCTCGCCGGCGGCGCGGCGCTCGGAGTGGCCCACCAGCGTCCCGTCGGCTCCGGTCGCGACGATCATCGGCGCCGAGATCTCCCCGGTGTGGGCGCCCGCGGGCGCCTCGTGCACCGCCTGGGCGTAGACCGCCACGGGGCCCCCGGCCGCCGCGCGCGCCGCGGCCTCGAGGGCGGTGAAGGGGGCGCAGACCGCGACGTCGGCCGGCCGGTCGCCGTCGCCGAGCAGCGCCCGCAGGCGGGCGAGGTACTCGCGCGCCTCGCCGCCCGTCTTGTGCATCTTCCAGTTCCCCGCCACCAGCGGGCGGCGGTCGCTCACGCGCCGTCGGCCGTCGGCAGGGCGGCCACGCCCGGCAGGGTGCGCCCCTCGAGCATCTCGAGCGCCGCGCCGCCGCCGGTGGAGACGTGCGTGAGCCGGTCGGCGAGGCCGAGCTGTGCGAGCGCCGCGCCGGAGTCGCCCCCGCCCGCCACGGTCACGCCGGGGCACTCGGCCATCGCCTCGGCCACGGCGCGGGTGCCGTCGGCGAACGGCGGGATCTCGAACGCGCCCATGGGGCCGTTCCAGAAGACCGTGCGCGCCGCGAGGATCACCTCCCGGTAGGTGGCGGCCGTGCGCGGCCCGATGTCGACGCCGATCCAGCCGTCGTCGATGGCGTCGCTCGGCACCACCTCGAGGTCGGCGTCCTCGGCGAAGCGGTCCGCGACGAGCACGTCGACGGGGAGCTGGAGCTGGCGGTTCGAGCCGCACGGCGGCCTCCATCAGCTCCGCCGCCACCGCCTGGCCGGCCTCGTCCTCGTGCAGCGACGCGCCCACCGGCTCGCCCTGCGAGGCCAGGAAGGTGAAGCACATGGCGCCGCCGATCAGCAGGCGGTCGCAGCGCTCCAGCAGGCGGCGGACGAGCGGCAGCTTGTCGCTCACCTTGCTGCCGCCGAGCACCGCGACGAACGGCGCCTTCGCCCCGGCCATCAGGCCCTCGAGCACCTCGACCTCGCGGGCGAGCAGGAGCCCGGCCCGCGCGGGCAGCAGGTGGGCGACGCCCTCGGTGGAGGCGTGGGCGCGGTGGGCCGCGCCGAAGGCGTCGTTCACGTAGTGCGTGAAGCCCCGGGCGAGCTGCTCGGCGAAGGCCGGGTCGTTCGCCTCCTCGCCCTCGTGGAAGCGCAGGTTCTCCAGCATGACCAGCTCGCCGCCCGCGAGCCGCGCGACGCGCTCGTGGACCTCCGGGCCGACGCAGTCGCCCAAGACGTCGACGTCGCGGCCCATGAGCCCGCCCAGGCGCTCGGCGCAGGGCGCCAGCGACAGCTCCGGGTCGCGCTGCCCCTTCGGCCGCCCGAGGTGCGAGCAGACCGCCACCCCGGCGCCCGCCGCCAGGAGCCGCTCGAGCGTGGGCACCGAGGCCCGGATGCGGGCGTCGTCGGCCACGCGGCCCTCCTCCAGCGGCACGTTGAGGTCGGACCGCACCAGGACGCGGGCCCCGCTCCAGTCGACCCCCGGGTCGTCGATCCCGAGGAGGCGGGGGCTCACCCTGCTACGACGGGAGGACGCGCTCGGCCAGCTCGACCACCCGGCACGAGTAGCCCCACTCGTTGTCGTACCAGGAGATCAGCTTCACGGTGCTCCCGCTGACCATCGTGAGGGAGCCGTCGAGCAGCGAGGAGCGCGGGTCGCCGACGATGTCGCGCGAGACGATCGGGTCCTCCGTGTAGCCGAGGATCCCGGCCAGCGGCCCTGACTCGGCGGCGGCCCGGAAGGCGTCGTTGACCTCGTCGGCGCTCGTCTCGCGGCCGGCCTGCACCGTCAGGTCGACGACCGACCCGTCGGGCGTCGGGACCCGCAGCGCCATCCCGTCGAGGCGGCCCTTGAGCGCGGGGATGACCTCGCCGATCGCGCGCGCGGCCCCGGTCGAGGTCGGGATGATCGACAGCGCGGCGGCCCGCGCCCGCCGCAGGTCCTTGTGGGGCAGGTCGAGGATGCGCTGGTCGTTCGTGTACGCGTGGCAGGTGGTCATGAAGCCCTGCTCGATGCCGACGGCGTCCATCAGCACCTTCGCCATCGGCGCGAGGCAGTTGGTGGTGCAGGACGCGTTCGAGACGACGTGGTGCTCCTCGGGGTCGTACTCGGCGTCGTTCACGCCGAGGCAGACCGTGAGGTCCGGGCCCTTGGCCGGCGCGGAGATGATGACCTTGCTCGCGCCCGCGTCGAGGTGGAGCGCGGCCTTGTCGCGGTCCGTGAACAGCCCCGTGCTCTCGATGACCACGTCGACGCCGAGGTCCTTCCAGGGCAGGGCGCGCCGGGTCGCGCTCGGCCAGGACGCGCACCTCCCGCCCGTCGACGACGATGTGGTCGTCGCGGGCCTCGACCGTTCCCGGGTAGCGGCCGAAGATCGAGTCGTAGTCCAGCAGGTGGGCCAGGGTGGCGGTGTCGGTGATGTCGTTGACCGCGACGATCTCGAGGTCGCTGTCCCGCTGCGCGGCGGCGCGGAACACGTTGCGGCCGATCCGCCCGAACCCGTTGATGCCCACTCGCACGCCCATCCGGCTCCCGTCCTCGCCGTCGGAAAACGATGGCCAATCTAACAGCACGGGCCCGGCCCGGCCTGCCACGATCCTGGGGGATGAACGCCCTTCGTGCCGTGGCCGCAGCACTCGCCCTGGGGGCGCTCTGCGCCTGCGGGTCGTCCGGTGCCGAGGAGCCCGCGCCGGCGGGCCCGAGCCTGCTCTCCGGCACGGTTGACCGCGTGATCGACGGCGACACGCTCGTCGCCCGCGTCGCCGGGGCGAGGGTGCGGGTGCGCCTGCTCGGCGTTGGACGCTCCGGAGACCGCGGTCGGTCGCGGATCGGCCGAGTGCTTCGGCGTGGAGTCGGCCGAGGCGGCCCGCGACCTGCTGCCGCGCGGCGCGCGCATCGCGCTGAGGACCGATCCCACCCAAGGTCCCGAGGACCGCTTCGGGCGCCTGCTGGCGGAGGTCACCGTCGCCGGCCGGCCCCGCACGGTCAACGAGGACCTGGTCGCCGGCGGGAGCGCCAAGGTCCTCCGCGGCGACGGCCGGGGCCGGCTGCAGCCGGCGCTCCGTCAGGCGGAGCGGCGGGCGCGGCGGGACGGCCTCGGCATCTGGGCGAGGTGCCCGGGGCGCTACTGAAGCGGGCCGGAACGCGACCGGGGGGCCCGAAGGCCCCCCGGCAGCACTGCGGTCAGGCGGTGACGCGAGGCGGCTAGGCCGGCTCGGGTGCCGCCTTGGGCTTCGGCGTGATCGCCGCGGCGATCTTGGCGCTGATGATGCCGAGGATGACGCCGCAGACGAGCGTGACCCAGGTGTCGAACCAGACCCACTGCCACGGCGTCGAGAGCAGGCCCGAAGGCCGGCGCCGATCCGCCGGCGGTGGCCGGGTCGCCGAGCGCCTCGACCGTGTTGTCGGTGCCCCCGCCGTTCGGGACGTAGCCGTCGAGGCCCGTCGCGATCCACCAGAGGAACACCGCCGCGAAGCACGGGAACGTACCCGCCACGTAGTACCAGTCGCCGGCGATGAGGATCATCACGAGGACGAAGGCGAAGATCCCGACCCAGAGGGCGATGCCCCAGAAGTCGGGAGCGTCGGCCGTCTTGAAGGCGAGCGGCATCGTGACGAGCGCCGCCACCGAGCCGAACACCGTGGCCAGGAAGATCTTGCCGAAGGCGGCGTTGTCGCCACCGGCGGCGAAGAAGAGGCCCCAAGAGATGAAGGCCGTCGGGAGGATCAGGTGGAAGTTCTCAGGAAGACCGAACGCGCCGTCGCCGGCGAGCTCGTCCTGCACCGTGACCCAGTGGAAGGTGAAGTTCAGGGAGAATTCCGTCCAGAGGAAGGACAGAATCCCGATCACGACCGCGAGGGGCGTGATCGCTTTGGCGCGAGCGCTCATGAAGCGTTCACTCCTTTGGGAGAAGTACGGAGACCGCCCCCCCAGACGGATGAGAGACGAAACGAAAGTCGTTGGGGGAGCGACCACGGCCGGGCAACGGAGCCCCGACGCGCGGGCGCAGTCTACGGCCGCGTCAGGGTTCGTGGCAACCGTTGCATGTCCTGCCGCAAGCCCGTCAGGGCGTTGCAGGCTCGGCCCCCGCCGCCTCCCTGGCGAGCTCCAGCAGGACCGGCGCGAGCGCCTCGGGCGAATGCCGCACCACCCGCCCGGCCTCGGCGAGGTCGCCCGCCACGACACGGATCCCCAGCGCCTGGAGGCGGGCGTGGTCGACCGCCACCGGCTCCTGACCCTGGGCCGCGTACGCGGCCGCGCCCTCGGGGTCGAGCGGCCCCTCGTGCACGACGATCGTGTCGACCCCGCCGGGCACCGCCTCCAGCACGCGCTCGAGGTGGTCGACCGCGTCGAAGCCGTCGGTCTCGCCGGGCTGGGTCATCACGTTGCAGATGTAGGCGCGGCGCCCGGGCGCGCCGGCCACGGCCTCGGCCAGCTCGGGGACCGCGAGGTGCGGCAGCACGCTCGTGAAGAGGCTCCCGGGGCCCAGCAGGACGAGGTCGGCCGTCGCGGATCGCGTCGAGCGCCGGCGGGTGCGCCGCCGGCTCCGGCTCGAGCCACACCCGTCGGCACGGCCCGCGGCCGGCCGCGATGCGGGTCTCGCCGCAGACGGCCTCGCCGTCGGCCCGCTCGGCCCAGAGGCGGATCTGCTCGAGGGTCGAGGGCAGCACCCGGCCGCGGATCTTGAGCACCTGGCTGCACTCCCGCACCGCGCGGTCGAAGCTCCCGGTGACCTCCGCCAGGGCCGCGAGGAAGAGGTTGCCGAAGGGGTGGCCCGACAGGTCGCCGTCGGCGAAGCGGTGTTGGAAGAGCCGGCCCATCAGGGACTCGTCGTCGGCCAGGGCCACGAGGCAGTTGCGGATGTCGCCGGGCGGGAGCACCCCGAGCTCCCGCCGGAGCCGGCCCGACGAGCCCCCGTCGTCGGCCACCGTCACGATCGCCGTGATGTCGACCGGCGAGGCCTTGAGGCCGCGCAGGAGCGACGCCAGCCCCGTGCCCCCGCCGAGGGCCGCGATGCGGGGCAGGCCCGCGGCGGCCGCGCTCATGCCGCCGGCTCCTGGAGGTCCGGCGCGGAGCTCGCCCGCCCGATGTGGCGGTGCGAGACGCTGACGTCGAAGTCACGGGCGTAGCGGCGCGCCAGCATCTCGGCGACGGTCACGCTGCGGTGGCGCCCGCCGGTGCAGCCGATCCCGATGACGAGGCTGGTCTTGCCCTCCTCGGCGTATGCCGGCAGCAGGAAGTCGAGCAGGGCCTCGAAGCGGGACATGAACTCGTCCAGGCCCGGCGAGGCGCGGACGAACTCCGCGACCTGGGGGTCGAGCCCGGTGTACGGCTTGAGGGCCGGGACGTAGTGGGGGTTCTGGAGGAAGCGCACGTCCATGAGGAGATCGGCGTCACGAGGGATGCCGTGCTTGTACCCGAACGACACGAACTGCACGTGCATCCGCGGGCGCCCTTCGGGCGCCAGCAGCGTGTCGGCGACGCGCCGGCGCAGGTCCCAGATCGACAGGCCCGTGGTGTCGATGACCACGTCGGCCCGCTCGCGCACGTCCGAGAGCTCGGCCCGCTCGCGCTCGATGCCCTCGCTGACGGTCCCGCTGGCCGACAGCGGGTGGGGGCGGCGGGTCTCGCGGAAGCGGTCGATGAGCGTCTCGTCGGAGGCCTCGAGGAAGACCACCCTCGGGCGGGCGCCGGCGGCCTCCTCGACGCGCTCGAGCACGGGCTCGAGGTCCTTGAACCACACGCCGCCCCTCACGTCGCACACGACCGCCGCGCGCTCGACGCGCGACCCCTCCAGCAGGAAGAGGTCGGCCAGCGCCGGCAGCAGCCCCGGCGGCAGGTTGTCGAACGCAGAACCAGCCCGCGTCCTCGAAGGCGCCCATCGCCTGGCTCTTGCCGGCGCCGCTCATGCCGGTGATGACGGTCAGCTCCACGTGTCCTCATTCGCCCCGACGGGGGCGGCCGTCTTGTGGAGGCGGTCGTAGACGTCGCGCGCGACCTTCGCCGGGACGCCGGGGACGGACGCGAGCTCGTCGCGGCTCGCCGCGAGGAAGCGCTCGGTCGAGCCGAAGTGGCGCAGCAGGGCCGCCTTGCGGGCCGGGCCCA
Source organism: Miltoncostaeaceae bacterium (assembly GCA_963834875.1). Taxonomy (GTDB): domain Bacteria; phylum Actinomycetota; class Thermoleophilia; order Miltoncostaeales; family Miltoncostaeaceae; genus DATAGF01. Next base: position 88,185 of record CAWIDG010000029.1, on the reverse strand, counting down.
CGCCCGGGAGGGCGTCGAGGACGCTCTCGGTCATCCCCCGCCCTCGCCGGCCGCGGTGGTGGCGGAGCGCGAAGCGGTGGGCCTCGTCGCGGATGTGCTGGAGCACGCGAAGCGCCGCCGAGTCCTCCGGCAGCAGCAGCGGGCCGGGCGAGCCCTCGCGGTAGACCTCCTCGCGGCGCTTGGCGAGGCTCACCACCGGGACGTCCTCGACGCCCGCCTCGCGCATGCCCGCGAGCGCTCCCGAGAGCTGACCCACCCCCCCGTCGATGACCACCAGGCCCGGGCGGGCGGCGAAGGAGGCGTCGTCCTCGCCGGACGCCGTGAGGCGCGAGAAGCGCCGCCGCACGGCCTCGCGGATGCGCGCGACGTCGTCCCGGCCCGCCTCGTCGCGCATCGTGAACGTGCGGTAGTGCCCCTTGGCCGGCGCGCCGCCCTCGAAGACGACCATGGACGCGACCGCGTAGGTCTCGCCGAGGTTCGAGATGTCGTAGGCCTCGACCCGGGCCGGCGGCGCCGGCAGGTCGAGCTTGGCCTGGAGGTCGGCGAGCGCCTCGCGGCGGCGCCCCCGCGCCTGCTCGTGGCGGCGGCGGTCCTGCTCGAGCGCGAAGCGGGCGTTGCGGCCCGCGAGCTCGGCGAGCTTGCGCTTGTCTCCGCGGGCCGCCGGCCGGACCTCGACCCGGCGGCCGCTCCGGTCGCCGAGCAGCGTCTCGAGCGCCTCGGCCGCCCCGCTCTCGCGCCCGACGACGACGAGCGGCGGGATCGCGAGGGCCATCGAGTAGAACTCGTACGCGAACTGCACCAGGACGGTGTCCTCGTCGTCCGCGCCGGCGGCGTCGAGGAAGAACGACTGCCGGTCCTGGAGGACCCCGTCGCGCACCTGCAGGACCTGCACGTTCGCCGAGTCGCCGTCGAGCGCGACCCCCAGCACGTCGGCGGTCCCCACGGAGTCGGCGTGCGCGAACTGGCGCTCCATCAGGTGCCGGACCGCCGACAGCCGGTTGCGGATGACGGCCGCTCGCTCGAACTCCTGCTCCGCCGCCGCCCCGCGCATCTCCGCCTCGAGCTCCTGCTCGAGCCCCCGGTAGCGGCCGGACAGGAAGTCGACGATCTGGTCGATCAGGGTGCGGTAGTCCTCCCGGGAGATGTAGCCCACGCAGGGCGCCAGGCAGCGCTTGATGTGGTAGTCGAGGCACGGCACCCCGGACGGGCGGCCCGGCTCCGGGCCCTCGCACGGGCGGCTCGGGAAGATGCGCCCGATCAGGCTGAGCGTGTCGCGCACCTTGTAGGCGTTCGAGAAGGGGCCGAAGTAGAGCCGGTCGCGCCGGTGGCGCTCGCGCGTGAAGTACACGCGCGGGTACTCCTCGTCGAGGCTGATCCCGATGTAGGGGTAGCTCTTGTCGTCGCGCAGCCGGATGTTGAACGGGGGGCGGTGGCGCTTGACGAGGTTGGCCTCCAGGATCAGCGCCTCGCTCTCCGACGAGGTCACGAAGACCTCGACCCGGGCGATCCGCTCGACCATGTCGGCGATCTTCGGGTGGAGCCCCGAGCGGGCGCGCATGGCCCCATCGGCGGGCCCGTCCCCGTCCGGCCGGAGGGGGGCCTGGAAGTACGACAGCACCCGCCGGCGCAGGGACTTCGCCTTCCCGACGTAGAGCACGCGGTCGGAGGCGTCGCGGTAGGTGTAGACGCCCGGGCCCGTCGGGATACCCGCGAGCTGCTCGCGGAGGGAGGTGGCGTCCGGCACTGTCCTTCCGAGTATAGGAGCGCCGGCCAGGGGCGCCCGGCGCCGGCGCGTCAGCCCAGGAGCGGCAGCTCGAACGCCTCCGCGTGGGCCGGGCGGACGACGGAGAAGTGGCGCCGGTCGGTCGTGGCGATGGCGGTCACCCCGAGCCGCTCGGCGGCCGCCACGACCGAGGCGTCGACGGTCCCCAGCGGCAGGTCGGCGTAGCGAGCCACCAGCTCCCCGATCCGCACCCACTCGCCGAGCGGCACGTGGTCGACCGTGACGTCGCTGTCTGCGAGGTCGGCGAGCAACGCGCCTCGACCCGGGGGCCGATGCGCTCGCCGACGAGGAACGCCGTCTCCGCGACCACGAGCGTCGGGACGATCAGCTCACCGGGGAGACCCCGAAGCAGAGCCAGGGCCCGGCGGTGGAAGTCGTCGGCCTCGATCGACGAGCGCGAACAGCGCGCCCGTGTCGACGATCAGTTGTTCTCCCCGAAGCCGCAAGCCGGAGGAACTCGTCGATCCGCTGCGAGATGTCGGAGCGGCCGCTGTTCCCCGCGCCGGCCGAGCGGAACTCGCGCACCGGGCCGCCCCCGAGGTGGGCGGCGATCGCCTCGCGCGTGAGCTGCGAGACCGTCATCCCCCGCCGGGCGGCCTCGCGGCGGAGGCGCGCGTCGAGCTCGTCGGGCAGCTTGACCGTCGTCCGCTTCATGGTATGCCAGCATACCCGGTCAGACGAAGCGGTCGCCGACCCGGAGCAGCACGACGTCGCCCCCGTCCCCCGGCCAGCGCGCCTGCCCCGCCCGCGAGCGCCATGATCCGCGCCACGTACGCCTGGGTCTCGCGGTAGGGCGGCACCCCGCCGTAGCGGCGCACGGCGCCCGCGCCGGCGTTGTAGGCGGCCAGGGCGAGCGGCACCGATCCGAACGCCCGCAGGTGGCCGCCCAGCAGCCGCGCCGCCGCGGGGATCGCCTGCTGCGGGTCGAACGGGTCGCGCAGGCCCATCCCGCGAGCCGTGGCCGGCATGAACTGGGCGATGCCCTGCGCGCCGGCCGGGCTGACGGCCCGCGGGTCGAAGCCGGACTCCGACCGCAGCAGCGCCGCCAGCAGCACGGGCGCGATCCCGTTCGCCGTCGCCGCGGCGGCGATCGCCGCCCGGTAGCGGGCCGGGACCCAGCCCGGCAGCGCCGGCCGCGCCCGCGGCCGCCGGCCAGCGCCGCTCCTGGCGGCGCACGTCCGCCGCAGCCCGGCAGGTAGCCCCAGTGCCACGGCTCCCAGGAGTAGCGCTGCACGAACCCGAAACGGGAGCCGTTGCGCGACAGCCACCCGTAGGCGCCGCCCCCGCCGTCGTGCATGTTGAGGTCGAGCTCGGTGGCGTCCCGGTGCCGGCTGCGGCCCGGCGGAGCAACCCACTTGGGGTCGGGGTGCCGTGCGAACAGCGCCGCCTGCTCGGCGTCGCTGCGGAATCCGCTCACCACCACCAGGTTGACGCCGTCGGCGTTCGCCGCCGCGTCCATGAGGTCGAAGGCCGCGCCGACCGCAGGGCACATCGGCTTGCCGTCCCGGTAGACGAGCGGGCCGGAGTAGCCGCCCCCGGTCGCCCACCCGGTCGGCTCCCCGGCGGCGACCGCCGCGGACACGACGAGGCCGGCCCGCGCGACGGCGCGCACGCGGGCGTCGCGCGGCCCGGGCACGCTGACGGTGACCTCGACGGCCGTCGGCGGCCACGAGCCCCCGGGGAGGGCCAGGCCCTCCAGGCGCGCGCCGGCCGGGCGGGCCGCTTCCCCGGCGACGGCCGCGAGGCGGTCGCGCCAGGCGCCGGCCCGCCTGCGCCCCGCGACGGCGATCTCGCCGAGCCGGCCGCGCAGCTCGCGCGCCGCCGAGATCGCCCCGAGGTCGGCGGCGGTCTGAGCGCGCGCGGCGGCGAGCTGGACCCGCCCGAGCGCGAAGAGCGCCACCGCGCCGAGCAGCAGCAGGAGCGCCAGCGCGAGCGCGAGCGGCAGCGCCTGACCGCGCTCGCGCTCCGCCGCCCTCACGGCGCCCGCACCCCCGCGCGGGCCCGCAGCCGCAGCCCTCCGGCGCCCGGCAGCAGCGCGGGCACCCGCTCGGTGACGGACACCACCACCGTGCGGCCCGAGGCGCCGGCGGCGCGCAACCCCTCGGCGCGCACGCGCTGCTCGGCCCGGAAGCCCGCGGCCAGCACCGCGACCAGCTGCCAGGCGAGCAGGCCCACGAGCACGAGGACCGGGATCACGACCAGCAGCTCCACCGCCGCCTGCCCGCGCTGGGCGCAGGTGCCCGCTCACGGGGCCGCCCGCGCCTCGACGGTCCCCAGGCCGGCGCGCGGCAGGAGCGGCACCACCGGCGGCACCGCGACCCGCACCCGCACCTCGCCGCCCGCCCCGGTGCGGACCCTCGCACCCCGTGCGTACCGCCCCGGGAGGACGGCGAGCGCGGCCGCGTCCGCCGGCGCCCCGACCTCCTGCGCGCGGGCGGCCGCCCGCGCTGCGCCGCTCGCCACGGTCCACGCGTAGCCGGCGACCGCCAGCTGCCAGCCGATGAGCGCGACCAGGATGAGCAGGGGCAGGAGCGCGACCAGCTCGACCGACGCCTGGCCTCGCTGCGCTGATCGTGAACCCACCATGGGCCCACGCTAGGCGGACCCCCTGTGACGGATCAGCGCGCGTTCGTGCCGGAGGAGCGCCGCCGGCGAGCCGGGGGGCGCGCGGCTACCGGAAGCGGCGGCTCTCCCGCACCACCCAGACGATCACGAGGGCGAGCGCGGCGATGAGGGCCAGGACGCCGAGGGGCGTCAGGCGGTCCTCGAGGAGCGGGAAGCCGGCGATGAGGAGGAACGCGATCCCGAGGCCGGCGATGATGATCACGGCCCGCTGCCACGGCTTGAGGACCAGCCACGCGAGCTGGTTCTGGCGGAAGTAGTTGTAGCCGAACACCGCGAGGGCGGCGACGAACAGCACGAGGATGATCCGCTCCGCGGAGACGGCGATCGCGCCGAAGCCCTCCTGCCAGACCAGGACGATGCCCGCGATCCCGGCGATGATCAGGAAGTTCCGGACGCCGATCCAGTTGATGCGGCTCACCTCAGGCGCCCCCGGCCTCGCCGGCCAGCCGTCCCGCGAGCTCCTCGACCGGCACCGCGCCGAGGTCGCCCGCCCCCCTGGCGCGGGCGGACGCGGTGCCCGACTCGGCCTCGCGGTCGCCGACCACCAGCAGGTAGGGCACCTTGGCCAGCTCGCCGTCGCGGATCCGCCGCCCGACCGACTCGCCCCGCCCGTCGACCTCGGCCCGCAGGCCCTCGCGGCGCAGCCGCGCGCGGACCTCGTCGGCGTAGGGGGCGTGGCGGTCGGAGACCGGCAGGATCCTGGCCTGCTCGGGGGCGAGCCAGAAGGGGAACGCCCCCGCGCCGTTCTCGATGAGGATGCCGAGGAAGCGCTCGATGGACCCGGTGACGGCCCGGTGGATCATCACCGGGCGCTCCTCCGTGTCCTCGGGGCTCGTGTAGGCGAGGTCGAAGCGCTCTGGCATGTAGAAGTCGAGCTGGCAGGTGCCGAGCTGCCACGAGCGGCCCATGGTGTCGGCGACGTGGAAGTCGATCTTCGGGCCGTAGAAGGCCCCGTCGCCCTCCTTGAGCTCGTGGGGACGGTCGCCGAGCGCCGTGCGCAGGGCCTCCTCCGCCGCGTCCCACATCTCGGGCGCGCCGCTCGCCTTCTCCGGCCGGGTGGCGAGCTTGAGCGTCACGTCCCCGAGGCCGAAGCGGGCGTAGAAGCCCTGGATGAGGTCGAGGACCGAGCGCACCTCCTCGGTCACCTGGTCGAGCCGGCAGAAGATGTGCGCGTCGTCCTGGGTGAACGCCCGCACGCGGAAGAGGCCGTGGAGCACGCCGGAGAGCTCGTGCCGGTGCACGTGGCCGAGCTCCGCGTACCGGATCGGCAGGTCGCGGTAGCTCCGGCGACGGCTGCGGTAGACGAGGCAGGCGCCCGGGCAGTTCATCGGCTTGAGCGCGAACCGCCCCTCGTTGACCTCCGTGAAGTACATGGCCTCGCGGTAGTGGTCCCAGTGCCCGCTCCGGCGCCAGAGCTCGTCCGAGAGCAGCGTCGGCGTCTGGATCTCGTCGTAGCCCATCCGCTCCAGGTCCGCGCGCACGACGGCCGTGATGCCGTTGATGACGGCCATCCCGCGCGGGAGGAAGAACGGGAAGCCGGGGCCGGCGTCGTCGAAGTGGAAGAGCCCGAGCTCGCGCCCGAGCCGCCGGTGGTCGCGGGCGCGGGCCTGCTCGAGGGCCTCGAGGTGGGCGTCGAGCTCCTTGGCGGTCGGGAACGCGGTGGCGTAGACCCGCGTGAGCTGGGGGTTCTGCTCGCTGCCACGCCAGTAGGCGCCCGCCACGGACAGCAGCTTCACCGCCCCGATGCGGCCGGTGTCCTGCAGGTGGGGCCCCCGGCAGAGGTTGACGAAGTCGCGCTGCCGGTACAGGGACACCGAGGTCTCGCCCTGACGGGCCAGCTCCTCGATCTGGTTGACCTTGTAGGGGTCCCCGCGCTCCGCGAAGTGGGCGCGCGCGTCCTCGATGCTCATGACGCTGCGCTGGAACGGCGCCCTGGCGGCCACGATGCGGCCCATCTCGGCCTCGATGGCGGGGAAGTCGTCCTCCGTGAGCGGCCGCGGCAGGTCGAAGTCGTAGTAGAAGCCGTCCTCGATCGGCGGGCCGAAGCCGAGCCTGGTCCCTGGCACGATCGCCTGCACCGCCTCGGCCATCACGTGCGCGGCCGAGTGCCGCATCACGTAGAGGTAGTCGTCGCCGCTCTTGGGGGTGACGATGGCGATGGCGTCGCCGTCGGCGAGCGGGCGCGCGAGGTCGCGGACCTCGTCGCCGACCCTCACGGCGACGGCCGCCTTCGCCAGCCCCGGGCCGATGGCGGCCGCGGCGTCGTGACCCGTGGCTCCGTCGGGCAACTCCAGCCGGCTGCCGTCGGGGAGGATCACGGTCATGCCGGGCCCATGGTACCAACGGCTCCTCCGGCCCCTCGCCGCGCGAGACGGGTTGCCGTGGCGCCCGCGCGGGGGAATGATCAGGGCGTGCTGGAGCGCTTCCTCTACACGCCGCAGGGCCGCATCCGGGTCCGCCGGATGTTCGTCGTGGTCATCGCGTGCGTCGTCATGGCGATCTTCGGGAGCTTCCTGCTGGTCGTGACGCCGGTGTTCGGCGACCACGAGGGGATCCAGACGCTCTGGGTGCTCTTCTCCGTGTTCCTCCTGAAGTTCCCGCTGGTGTGCCTGCTGTGGTGGTTCATCATCCGCAACAAGGAGTGGCCGGTGAGGCCCCCGAAGTGGAGCGACGAGGAGATCCGCGAGATCCTGGCCTACCTCGTCGGCGAGGCCGACCGCTCGCTGACCCTCCCCGACGCGCCTGCCCGTCTGGCCTACCTCCAGCGCGAGGCCTGGAACGTGGCCGACAGGGCCGGCGGCGAGCTCAAGGTGGACGCCGTGGACGTGGCGCTGCACATCGACCAGCTCCTGACGGGGCAGAGCCGCCGGAAGGCGCGAGAGGGCTAGCCCGATGACGACGATGGAGCCCGGGCCGCACGCCGAGCTGCTCGCCCAGGGCATCCGCGCCGACGGCGACGCGTTCCGGGCGATGTTCGACGGGCGCCGCGACGACGCCGCCGGGCACCTGCGCGAGGCCGCGGGGCTCTACCGCTCCTCCTGGGAGGCCGCCCCGCCGCGCAGCTACGGGCGCCTCGTCGCGTACCTGAAATCGGCGGTGCTGGCCGGCGACGCCGAGGCGGGCGCCGCCTGGGTGCTCGGTGAGCTCGACGGCGCGTGCGACTCCCCCACCTCCTGCTACGCGCTCGCGGTCGCCGCCCTGGTGGAGGGCGACGACGGCACCGCCGCCGAGGCGGCGGAGGCCATGCGCGAAGGCGGCGACGCCTTCGCCCGGGCGGCGGAGGCGCTCGCGGCGATCGCGGCGGGCGACGCGGCGCGCTACCGGAACGCCGTCGTCGCGATCGTGGCCGACTTCGAGGGCCGCGACGCCCACCTCACGGGCGTCCCGGTGGCCGACACCGCGCTGCTGATGGAGGCCCTGGCCGAGCGCCGCGGCATGGCGGCACGGCCCGCGTCGCCCCTGATGCCCGCGGCTCCAGGAGGGGGGCCGGAGACCCTCGAACATCGGGAAATGGACGCACGTCGTCGGTCGGCGTCCAGCACCGCGTCGCCGCGAGGGGGTCGCCCCGTCGAGGAGACACGACAGAGCTCCGCCGTCGTCCGCGGATCGACCGCGCCGCCCTCGCGCGCATCTCGTTCACCGGCGACCCGCGGCGACGACGCGAAGAAGTCCTCGCAGCGACGGCACCGTCCTCCCGAGGACGCCGTGACAGCAGCTCGCGTCCGGATGTCAGTCTCGCCTCGGCCTACGCGCCTCTGACGCACTCGAAGCAGGCTCGGCTCACAGGCCGTCGCGTCCATGTCTCCTCTCGCAGGCGCTCGACTACCCCGCGCCGTGACTAGCTCCATGGCGGCGCCGCAGCGCTGGCCCCTCCTGGTCGTCCACGGCGGCGACGTACTCCTGCCCTCGGCGCAGTCTACGTCCGCCAGGCTCACGCAAGCCGATCGAGCTCGGCGATGCACCGTCGTCCGCGACACGCGGGTCAGCATCGAGAACGCCCTGCGTCGAGAGTCAGTCGCCGGATAGCCTGTGGTTCTCGGATCCCTTCATGCACCACATGGTCGTCACATCACTGAGCCGAGAGCGCCGATCCCGGAACGCGGGAGGGCCCACTTACGCCACCCGGTGGCGCGGGTCCAGGAACGCCAGCCGGGCGTTGCCGCGCTTGATGCCGTGGGCGCGCGAGCCGTCCGGCAGCAGGAGGACCACCCGCCAGCCCAGGCCGCGGACGCCCTCCTGCACCAGCTCGTCCACGCGCTCCACGACCGCCGTCACCCGGCCCAGGCCCAGGACCTCGAGCTCGATCTCGTCCCCGGGATCGGGTGCGCTCAGGCGAACGCCTCCCAGCACAGCCCGATCACGAACAGGAGCCCCGTCAGGAGCACGAACCTCACGGCCGTGTCCAGCAGCCTCAGCGCCACGACCCGAGGCGGATAGCGCTCCCCCGTCGCGTCGACGAGGGTGAGGTCGTCCTCGGTGATGCGCCGCACCCTCACACCTCCCCGGGTTGCACGAACCCCGACTCGTAGGCCAGCACCACCGCCTGGATGCGGTCGCGCAGGCCGAGCTTGGAGAGTATCCGGGCGACGTGGGTCTTGACGGTCGCCTCGCTCACGACGAGCTCCGCGGCGATCTCGGCGTTCGAGAGCCCGCGCGCGACCAGGCGGAGGACCTCGCTCTCGCGGTCGGTGAGGTCGGCGATCGGGCCGGCCGGCGCCGCTCCGGGCGGCGGCCGCCTGACGAAGTCCTCGATCAGGCGCCTCGTGAGCGTGGGAGCCAGGAGGGCGTCGCCCGCGGCGACCACCCGCACGGCGTTCACGAGCTCCTCGCGACGGACGTCCTTCAGCAGGAAGCCGCTCGCCCCCGCCTTCATGGCCTCGTAGACGTACTCGTTCTGGTCGAACGTGGTCAGCATGAGGATGCGGGGCGCCCCCTCGCCGTCAGCGGTCAGGCGCCGCGTGGCCTCGATGCCGTCGACCCCGGGCATGCGGATGTCCATCAGCACGACGTCCGGACGCACCTCGCGCGCGGTCTCGATCGCCTCGCGGCCGTCGGCGGCCTCGGCGACGACCTCGATGTCCGGCTGGGCGTCGAGGATCATGCCGAACCCGTCTCGCACGAGCGCCTGGTCGTCGGCGATCACGACCCGGATCGGCGGCGCGGCGGTCACGCCGAGCCGATGACCTCGAGGGGGAGCCGGGCGCTCAGGGCGAAGCCGCCCTCCGGACGCGGGCCGGCCGCGAGCTCGCCGCCGTAGAGGGCCACGCGCTCGCGCATGCCGATCAGGCCGTGGCCGCCGCCGTTCGACGCGGGCTCGCGGCCGCGGCCGTCGTCGCGGACCTCGACCTCGACCTCGCGCTCCCCGTAGCGGACGAGCACCTCGGCCGTCGCCGGGCCGGCGTGCTTCAGGGCGTTGGTCAGGCCCTCCTGCACGATGCGGTAGGCCGACAGGTCGATGCCCGGCGGCAGCGACCGCGGCTCGCCCTCCACCCGCACGCTGACGGGCAGCCCCGCCTCGCGCATCTGGCGGGCCAGCTCGTCGAGCCCGGCCAGGCCCGGCTGGGGCGCGAGTGACGGGCTCTCGTCGGCCATCTCACGCAGGACGCCGAGCATGCGCCTCAGCTCGGTCAGGGCGCCGCGGCCGGTCTGCTGCACCGCGGCCAGCGGGCGGCGGGCGCGCTCGGGATCGGCGTCGAGCATGGCCTCGGCCGCGTTGGCCTGCACGACCATGACGCTCAGGCTGTGGGCCACGACGTCGTGCATCTCGCGCGCGATCCGGGCCCGCTCCTCGGCGGCCGCCGCCCGCGCCTCGGTCTCGCGCGCACGCTCGGCGCGCTCGGCGCGCGCGGTGAGCTCCTCCGTGCGCCGGTTGCGCTCGTGGAACGCGAAGCCGATCAGCCAGGCGATGACGGCGATCGCGAGCACGAAGAGATAGTCGCTCGTCGACCCTTCGGGGTCGCGAGACCCCGACGAAGGCGATCGCCAGGGCGACCAGCGCGGCCCCGCCGAGGCCGGCCCGCGTCAGGCCCAGGAAGCCGAACTGGGCCGCCGCGATCAGGACGATCACGTAGATGCCGAACGTGTAGGGGACCGAGTGGTCCCAGATGGCCGCCTGTACCGCGACCACCGCGACGGTCGCGGCCGGCGCCGCCACCGGGAAGCGGCGGCGGGCGAACAGCGGCAGCCCCGCCGCGAGCGCGAAGAGCGTCAGCAGCCACGGCGAGCCCTGGACCTCCTCGTTGAGCCAGACCTCGAGGACGGCGACGACGATCATCGCCGCCAGCAGGAGATCGACGGCGTAGCCCTCGATCGGACGCCGGAGCCTCATGGACGGGACGCTACTCCGCCCGCCGGAGCGCGCCATCGGCCGCGCGGATGGTCCGCCTCATCCCCGGGGATGACGGAGCCCCTCCGGCGGGCGGGCGCGGGGCCCGCGAAGTCCATCCGCCGGGGAGTGTCCGGATCGGGAGCGCGGGCGATGGCCCGGCGCGGCGGCGCCCATAGCGTCGCGGCATCGGCACCACTCCACCCAGGAGGCATCCCGTGACCACCGCATCTCCCGCCCTCGCTCGATCTCCGCACGACGTGGAGCCCGCTCCCCGTCAGGCGGTCGTCGGCCGCGACCTCGTCCGCCGCTACGGCGACGGCGAGACCGCGGTCGACGCCCTGGCCGGCGTCTCGCTCTCGGTCGCCGAGGGCGAGCTCGTCGCCGTGATGGGGCCGTCCGGCTCCGGCAAGTCCACCCTCATGCACGTCCTCGCCGGCCTCGACCGGCCCACCTCCGGCAGCGCCTGGATCGCCGGCCAGGAGATCACGTCGATGGGCGACACCGCCCTCACCAAGCTGCGCCGGCGCCACGTCGGCTTCGTCTTCCAGTTCTTCAACCTGCTGCCGACCCTGACGGCCGAGGAGAACATCACCCTCCCCGGCCGGATCGCCGGCCATCGTCCCAAGCGCGCGTGGCGGGACGAGGTGATCGCCGCGGTCGGGCTGAGCGAGCGTCGGCACCACCGGCCGGCCCAGCTCTCCGGCGGTCAGCAGCAGCGCGTCGCCATCGCCCGCGCGATGCTCGCCCGGCCGACGGTGATGTTCGCCGACGAGCCGACCGGCAACCTCGACTCGCGCTCCGGCGCCGAGATCCTCGAGCTGCTGCGCCGCTCGGCCGACGACCACGGCCAGACCACCGTCATGGTGACCCACGACGCGACGGCGGCGACCATCGCCGACCGGATCGTGTTCCTGGCGGACGGCCGCATCGTCCGCACCCAGGGCCCCTCGAGCCAGACCGAGGTCCTGGACGCGCTGGCGGAGGTGACGCGATGACCTGGGTCGCCCTCAAGAGCATGGCGGGGCGCCGCGTGCGCGCCGCCCTCACGGCCCTCGCGGTCGTGCTCGGCGTGGCCATGATCGCGGGGAGTCTCATCCTCACCGACACCATCGACCGAGCCTTCACGAGCATCTTCAGCAGCTCGTACACCCAGACCGACCTCGTCGTCCGCGGCGAGTCGGTCGTTGACGGGTCGTTCGCCGGGACGCCGACCGTCTCGGCCGAGCTCCTGCCCCGCATCGAGGCCCTCCCGGGCGTCGAGGCGGCGTCCGGCAGCCTGGTCGACTTCTCCGGCACCGGCAACACCGCCAAGATCCTCGACCGCGAGGGCGAGGTCATCGGCGGGAACATGCCGAGCTTCGGCTTCGGCGTCGACCCCGCCGACGAGCGGTTCAACCCGATGACCCTCACGACCGGCGCCTGGGCGTCCGGCCCGGACCAGGTCGTGATCGACGCCGACACGGCGGCCGATCACGACTTCGGCGTGGGCGACACCGTCCGCGTGGCCGCCGACGGCCCGGTGCGCGAGTTCACCGTCACGGGCGTCGCCGGCTTCGGCGAGCTCAACTCGATGGGGGGCGCGACGATCGCCCTCTTCGACGTCCCCACCGCCCGCGAGGTGCTCGGCAAGACCGGGTTCGACGCCATTCAGGTGGCGGCGGCGCCGGGGACCTCCACCGAGGAGCTCGGCGGGCGCATCGAGGCGGTCCTGCCGCCCGGCGCCGAGCTGGCGACCGGCGAGGAGCAGGCCGCGAGCGACAAGGAGGTCGTGTCCGAGGGCATCACCTTCATCCGCGGCACCCTGCTGGCCTTCGGGGGCGTCGCGCTGTTCGTGGGCGCCTTCGTGATCTTCAACACGCTCTCGATCACGGTCGCCCAGCGCTCGCGCGAGCTCGCGACCCTGCGCACCCTCGGGGCGTCGCGGCGCCAGGTGCTGCGCTCGGTGATCGCCGAGGCCGGGGTCATCGGCCTCGCGGCGTCGCTCGTCGGGCTCGCGCTCGGCGTCGCGCTCGCGAACGGCCTCACCGCGCTGTTCGGCAGCGTCGGCCTCACCATGCCGCAGGGCGACATGGTCTTCGCGACCCGCACCGTGGTCGTGTCCCTGCTCGTGGGCACGCTGATCACCCTGCTGGCCGGCCTCGTGCCCGCCGTCCGGGCGACGCGCGTGCCGCCGATCGCGGCCGTCCGCGAGGGCGCCGCGCTGCCGGCGGGCCGGCTGTCGCGGCTCGGCCCGGCCGTCGCCCTGGCGGCCGTCGCCGGCGGGGGGGCCCTCCTCGCCCTCGGCGTGTGGCGCGACGGCGGCCTGCTCGCGTTCGGCGCGGGCGCGGTGCTGCTGTTCGTCGGCGTCGCGATGACCTCGTCGCGGCTCGTGCGCCCGATCGCTGCGCTCGTCGGCTGGCCGATCGCGCGACTGGGCGCGGCGGGCGGCCTGGCCCGCCAGAACGCGGTCCGCAACCCGGCGCGGACGGCCTCGACCGCCGCGGCGCTGATGGTCGGGCTCGCGCTCGTGACCTTCGTCAGCGCGTTCGGCGCGGGGCTGCTCGACAGCACCGAGAAGGGCGTCGAGCGCCAGCTGGGGGCCGGCTACGTCGTCACCTCCACCAACGGCTCGGACCCGCTCCCGGCGGCCGTCGGGCGCGCCCTCGCCGCCTCGCCGGACGCCGGCACGGTGAGCAGCGTCCGCGGGGACGAGGGGCTGGTCGAGGGCTCGGAGCAGTACGTCGCGGGGGTCGACCCGGCGACGATCGCCTCGGTCTACCGCTTCACCTGGACCGAGGGCTCGGACGCGGCGCTCGCCACGCTCGACGGCGACGGCGTCGTGGTCGAGCGGTCCTTCGCCGAGGACCACGACCTGGCGATCGGCTCGCCGCTCGCCATCGTGAGCCCCTCCGGTGACCGGCTGCAGCGCACCGTCACCGGCGTCTACGACCCGCCGCGCCTGTCATCGCTGCTCGGCACGGCGCTCGTCTCGCAGGAGGCGTTCGACTCGGCCTTCCCGCGGGCGGTGGACACGTACGTCTTCGCCTCCGGGGCGAGGGCGGCGTCGGAGGCCGGCGCGGCGGCGCTCGAGTCGTCCCTGGCGGCGTTCCCGGACGCCGACGTGATGACCGTCGCGGGCTTCACCGAGGAGTACGCGGCGGACCTGTCCACGATCCTCAACCTGCTCCACGTCCTGCTGGCCCTCTCCGTGGTGGTGAGCCTGCTCGGGATGGTCAACACCATGGTCCTCGCCGTCCACGAGCGCACGCGCGAGATCGGCATGCTGCGCGCGGTCGGCATGACCCGCCGCCAGGCCCGGCGGATGGTCCGCGGCGAGAGCGTCGTCACGGCCCTGATCGGCGCGGCGCTGGGGCTGCCGCTGGGCGTCGCCCTGGCCGCGGTCGTCACCGCGTCGCTCTCGGACTACGGCGTCGAGCTGGCGGTCCCGGTCGGGAGCCTGGTGGTCTTCGCGCTGGTCGCGGCGGCCGTCGGGGTGCTCGCGGCCATCGCGCCGGCGCGGCGGGCCAGCCGGCTCGACGTGCTCAACGCGCTCCAGTACGAGTAGGAGCGCGTGCCATAGGCTGGGGCGCGTGAGCGCGCGCCCCAGCCGCGCGGGGGACGCCGGGCGGCTGCGCGACGCGGTCGCTCGGCTCCTGCGCGCCAATTGGCGCGAGGGCCGCACGCCAAGTGGCACGGAGTACGGCTACACGCGCCCCGACCGCGCCAAGTTCCCCGATCAGTTCTTCTGGGACTCGTGCCTGCACGCCGTGGCGTGGAGCCACATCGACCCCTCCCGGGCGCGGCGCGAGCTGCGGACGCTCGCCGCGGCCCAGCGGCCGGACGGCCTGATCGGCCACACGGTCTTCTGGAGCGGCCGCGTGCGCCTGGCGCGCGCCTTCACCTACAACCTCATCCGGCGCTCCGACCGCTCGACGGCCACGATCCAGCCGCCGCTCCTGGCGTGGGCCTGGGCCGAGGTCGCCGACCGCTCGCCCGACGACCCGGGCTTCCGGACGGAGGGCCTGCCCGCGCTGCGCCGCTTCCACGCGTGGCTCGACCGCGAGCGGGCCGGCGCGGACGGCCTGCTCGGGATCCTCCAGCCCGACGAGTCGGGGCTCGACGCCACGCCGGCCTACGACGCCCCGCTCGGCTGGCGCACCCACCCGTACCCGGGGTTCCTGCTGCTGCTCCGGTTCAACCGGCGCCGGCGGTTCTCGTACCGGCGGGTCGTCGCGGACGGTGGCTTCCACGCCGTGGACGCCCTGGTCAACGCGGCGTGGGGCCTGGCGTGGGAGGGCATGGCCCGCCTCGGCGAGCCCGGCGCGGAGGAGCGGGCCGAGCGGGTCACGGCCGCGCTCGTGGAGCGGCTGTGGGACCCCGAGCGGGGCATGTTCTTCCCACGCGGGCCGGACGGGCGGCCGCTGCGGGTCGCGACCTGGGCGGGGCTGGCGCCCCTCGCGCTCCCGCGGCTTCCCGAGGAGGTCGCGCGGCGGCTGGCCGAGGGCCAGTTGCTCGACCCGCGCCGCTTCTGGCTCCCCTTCCCGGTGCCGAGCGTGAGCGCCGAGGAGCCGAGCTTCCGGCCCGGCGAGACCGGGTGGCCGATCCGTCGCTACTGGCGCGGGCCGACCTGGCTGTTCGCCGCGCGCTTCGCGGTCGACGGCCTGCTGCGCGCCGGCCGCGTAGCGGAGGCCCGGGACCTCGCCGGGCGTACGGCCGCGCTGGTGCTGCGCGAGGGCTTTCGCGAGTACTACGACCCGCGCACGGGGAGCGGGATGGGCGCGCGGGCCTTCGGCGTCAGCGCGATGGCGCTGGACTGCCTGCTGCGCGCCGAGGGCGCCTCTCCCTGACGCGAGGGCGCCAGGGAGAGGCTGCTCCGCGGGCTAGCTCGTCTCGCAGCTGACCCGGACCTCGGCGTTGCGGCACGAGTCAGTGTCCAGGCCCCCGTTGGCGTTGTCGCGCCCCCGGCCGCCGTCGAGCTCGTCGTTGCCACGACCGCCGGCCAGACGGTCGTCGCCCCGCTCGCCGATGACGGTGTCGTCGCCCTCGTCGGCCTGGACGCGGTCCGTCGCCGGGGCCGCCGTTGACCAGGTCGTCGCCGGGGCCGCTCCCGATCTGGTCGTCGCCCTCGTTGCCGGACATCGAGTCCGCGCCGGCGCCCGCCGGTCATGTTGTCGAGGCCCGCCGCGCCGACCATCACGTCGCCGCCGGTGCCGCCGAGCATGGTGTCGCGGCCCTCGCCGCCGTCGATCGTGTCGATGCCCTTGTCGCCGGTCAGCCGGCTGTCGTTGCCGTCGCGACCGAGGATCCGGTCGTTGCCGTCGCCGCCGTCGCCGACGTCGCCGCCGAGGCCGAGGTCGAGCAGGTCGCGGCCGGCCTGGCCGGAGCCGACGTCGTCGCCGGCGCCCATGTCGAGGCGGTCGTTGCCGCTGCCGCCGTCCGCGAAGTCGTTGCCGGCACCGGCGCTGATGCGGTCGTTGCCGGCCTCGCCGAAGATCCGGTTGTTGCCGGGCCCGCCGAGCGGCGCGCGGTCATTGCCGCCGCCGAGGCACATGACGTCGTTGCCCGGGCTCGAGTTGACGACGTCGTTGCCCTCGAGGGCGACGATCACGTCGTCGCCGGGCGTGCCGCCGAGGCGTGTCGTTGCCGTTCGTGCCGACGACGTTGGCCTGCTTGCCGTCACAGGTGAAGGCGGTGCCCGTCTGGTGGGACACCGCACCGAGCGCGATCCCGGTGCCGCCGATCCCCAGGACGCCGATCGCGGTGATCGCTCCCAGTTTCCGGACTCTGACGAGCGGATTGGTGCTCCGGGGCATGGGCCACTCCTCCTGTGAGGTCGCACACCGGCCCCCGGTGAGGCCATTGGGCCTGAAGCATCACGGAGCGGCCCCGGGAGTAAAGCTCGGAGCGTTGCGAGTGCGCCGGAATCGGCGTTGCGCCTGTTGCAAGTTGGGCCGGCGCCCCGCCGCCACGGACGGTCAGGCGCGGGCGACCACCCGGGTCGCCGGCGTCTGGCCCCGCTCGATGCTCCGCACCCTCGCCCGCGCCTCCCGCAGCTGCATCCAGGAGGTGTCGCGCGGTCGGGTCGGCCCGGCGGGCCTCCACCGCATCGCGCAGATCCGCCAGGGCCGCCCGGTACTCGGGCAGCTGCCGCGCCGCCGCCTCGTCGCTCATGTCGCCACCCCCCGCGATCGCCTGCCGATGCCTCTATGACCGCGAGCCGCGCGAAACGTCGGATCTACCTCCGCAGGCCGTTGCGGGCGGCCCCGGGGCGTGGTTCGCTGCCCCCGTGGGCGAGCATCCCGACGGGCTCCAGGACCTGGTGACGCGCGCCGCGATCGCCCGGCGCCTGCACCTCACGCGGGCACGGTTGACCGGGCCGTCGGCGCGCCGGGCTTCCCCGGCCCGATCGGCCGGCTGGGATCGCAGGTCGTGTGGCGCTGGGCCGACGTCCGCGCCTGGGCCGAGGGGGCCGAGGGCCGCCCGGAGGGCCCGACCCCCGAGGGCATGCGCCTGGCCGGGATCCGCGACCGCTTCCGCGGGGCGGGGTTCCGCCTGAAGATCGCGCCCGACCCGGCCGGCGGCTGGCAGGCGGTCCGGGTCGCGCCCGGCCGGCGGTCGGACACGGGCCAGGCGTTCCACGGCGACACCGCCCTCGAGGCCGCCGAGCGGGCGCTCGACTGGCTGGAGACGCACCACTGACGGCGCTCCTCGCCGCCATGGCAGCCGCCGGGATCTCCGGGGTCGTCGCCTTCGCGATCTACGCGTTCCACGCGATGCGGGTCGACTTCATGGGCCTGCGGTCCGAGTTCAACGAGCTGCGGGCCGAGTTCAACGAGCTGCGGGCCGAGTTCAACGAGCTGCGCGCGGAGGTGCGCACCGAGATCGCCGCGCTCCGCGAGGAGATGCGCCAGGGCTTCGCCGAGATCCGGACCGAGATCGCCCGGATCGAGCGCACGCGACACGCGTAGCCCGGCCCTCGCGCGCTCCGGGCGTCAGGTGACCAGCTTGCGCGTCATGCCCCAGACGGCGATGCGCCAGGTCAGCAGCCCGAACGCGACGAGCACGCCGGCGTGGACCAGGTTGACCCATCCCTCCCAGCCGAAGACCGCGTCCCGCACCAGCTCGACGCAGTGGTACAGCGGGTTGAACCAGGCGAGCACCTGCGCCCACTCCGGGAGCTCGTCGATGGGGAAGAAGGTCCCGGCGACCAGGAACAGCGGCGTCAGCACCGCGCTGATCACGTAGCTGAAGTTCTCGAACGACCGCATCAGCGCGGCGATCGAGATCCCGAAGCCCGCCCAGCCGAAGCCTGCGAGGAACGCGATGAACGGCACGGCCAGCATGCCCCAGCTCGGGGGGAGGCCGAAGACCATCGCCACCAGCATCGGCGCGCACCCGTAGACCCCGGCGCGGGTCGCGATCCAGAGCGCCTCGGCCGTCACCAGCTCCTCCGTGTCCACCGGGGCGGCGAGGATCGCGTCGTACGTGCGCTGGTACTGGTACTTGATCAGGGTCCCGAACATGGCCGGGAACGCCGAGGAGAACAGCACCGCCGTCGCGACGGTGCCGGTCGCCACGAACTCGATGTAGGGGTAGCCGCCGACGGTCGCGACCAGCGAGCCGAAGCCGAAGCCGAAGGCCAGCAGGTAGATCGTCGGCTCGACCGTCGAGGAGAAGGTCGTGGAGCGCCAGTAGGACGAGAAGTTGATGACCTCGCGCACGAGCACCCCCGCCAGCGCGGGTCGCTCGAGGCGCCCGAGCCGGGGGGCCGCCGGGCCGGCGGCCGGCGCGGCTGCTCACTGGATCTCCTCCCCGGTGAGGAGCACGAACACGTCCTCCAGGTTGGCGGGGCGGCGGTGGCCGTCCGGCATGTCCCCGTTGGCGCCGTTGGGCGAGAGCACCGCGACCGAGGTGCCGGTGCGGCGCGTGCGCAGGCCGGCGGCCGCGCTCGCGGCCTCGACCTCGTGGAGCACCGGGGGCGGCCCGTAGACCTCGACGGCCTCGTTCCCCGCGTGGGCCCTGACGAGGTCGGCGGGCGGGCCGACCGCGACGGCCCGGCCCTCGGCCATGATTGTGACGCTGTCGGCGAGGCGCTCGGCCTCCTCGATGTAATGCGTCGACATCAGGATCGTCACGCCGTCGGCCCGCAGGCCGTCGATCAGGGCCCACAGCTCCTGGCGCACCTGCGGGTCGAGGCCGACGGTCGGCTCGTCCATCAGCACCAGCCGCGGGCGGTGCACCAGCGCGCGGGCGATGAGCAGGCGACGGCGCATCCCCCCGGACAGCTCGTCGACGCGGGTGGCGCGCCGGCCGGCGAGGTTCGCCAGCGCCAGGGCGCGCTCGATGGCGGCGCGCCGCTCACCGCGGGGGATGCGGTAGAGGTGCGTGAAGACGACGAGGTTCTGCTCGACCGTGAGCGTCGTGTCGAGGTTGTCGAGCTGCGGGACCACCCCGAGCTGCGCGCGGGCCCGCTTCGACTCGCCGGGCAGCCGGAGCCCGAGCAGCTCGAGCTCGCCCTCGTCCGCGATCGCCTGGGCGGTGAGCAGCTTCATGGTCGTCGACTTGCCGGCGCCGTTCGGCCCGAGCAGGCCGACGCAGGTGCCCTCCGGGACCTCGAGGTCGAGCCCGGCGACGGCGGTGATCGCCCCGTAGCGCTTGACCACGCCGCGCATGTGGATCGCGAGCATCAGGCGAGGGTATCGCCCGGGCCCACGTGAGCGCCGTGCCCGGAGCGGGCAGGATTACGGCCGTGGGCGACCTCGTCGAGACCCTGACGCGCGGCAACGTCACGGAGGTCAAGGTGATCCTCGCGTCGGTGGCGCTCGCGCTCGCGGCCTACCAGCTCATCCTGATCGCCGTCGGCTACGGGAGGGTCCGGCCGCCGTTCCTCACCGCGCGCGCGGCCTCGTTCGCGCACCGCGCGATCGGCGACGTCATCGCGACCCTGCTGGTGGTCGTCGCGATCATGTGCCTGTCGTACTTCGGGCTCGAGGACGACGCGGGGGTCCACGTCGTCGCGGCGAGCGCCCTGCTGGTCGTGCTGGCGCTGAAGGTCATGGTGATCCGGCGCTGGCACGGCCTCGGCCGGCTGCTGCCGCTGCTGGGGGCCTGCGTCTTCGTGCTGCTCGCCGTCACCTGGGCGACGTCGGCGGGCGACCTCCTGGCGGACCGATGACGCGCCAGGTCGTCGGCTCCCTGCTCGTGGCCCTGGTCATCGTCGTCATCGCGATCGTCGTCGTGACGGCCCGCCTCGGCACCACCAGCACCGCGGAGCTGGAGCTGCAGGAGGAGCGGATCGAGCTCCAGGAGGAGCGCCAGGAGCGGCTCGAGGAGCTCCAGGAGGAGCGGGAGCGCCGGTGAGCCACCGCGTCGTCGTGATCGGCGGGGGCTTCGGCGGCCTGGCGGCCGTCCGCCGCCTCAAGCGGGCGGCGGTCGAGATCGTCCTGATCGACCGGCGCAACTTCCACCTCTTCCAGCCGCTGCTCTACCAGGTCGCCACCGGCGGCCTCACCGCCGGCGAGATCGCCTCGCCCCTCCGCGGCCTGCTCAAGCGCCGGAAGGACGTGAGGGTGATGCTGGGCGCGGTCACGTCGATCGACCTGGAGGCGCGCGCGGTCCTGATCGACCCGGTGGGCGACCGCGACGCGGTGACCGTCCCGTACGACACGCTCATCGCCGCCGCCGGGGCCGCCCACGCCTACTTCGGCCACGACGAGTGGGAGCCGCTGGCGCCCGGCCTCAAGAGCCTCGAGGACGCGATCGAGATCCGGCGCCGCATCCTGACCGCGTTCGAGGCGGCCGAGGCCGAGGACGACCCGGACCGGCGTGCGGCGTGGCTCACGTTCGTGGTCGTCGGCGCCGGGCCCACCGGCGTCGAGCTCGCCGGCCAGATCGGCGAGATCGCGCGCGACACCATGCGGCGCGACTTCCGCTCGATCGATCCCGGCTCGGCGCGCATCCTCCTGCTCGAGGGCGCCGACCGCGTGCTGACGGCCTTCGACCCGCGGCTGTCCGCCCGCGCCGAGCGGGCGCTGGGCGATCTGGGCGTGAGCGTCGCGGTCGGCTCGCTCGTCGGCGGCGTGGACGCCGGCGGCGTCACGGTGACGCGCGGCGACGGGGCGACCGAGCGCATCCCGGCGCGGACCGTGATCTGGGCGGCCGGGCGTCCAGGCGTCCGGCCTCGCCCGCCTGCTGGCCGCGGCGAGCGGCGCCGAGACGGACCGGGCCGGGCGCGTCACGGTCGGGCCGGACCTGACGCTGCCCGGCCACCCCGAGGTCCTCGCGCTCGGCGACATGGTGCGCGTGGCCGACGGCCGCGGCGGCGTCCTCCCCCTCCCCGGCGTCGCGCCCGCGGCGATGCAGCAGGGCCGCTACGCCGCGGACGTGGTCCGCCGCCGCCTGGCCGGGGGCGATCCGCCGCCGCCGTTCCGCTACACCGACAAGGGCAACCTGGCCACCATCGGCCGCCTGCGGGCGGTCGGGCGAGATCAAGGGCCTGCGCCTCAGCGGCTTCCCCGCCTGGGCGGGGTGGCTCGGGGTCCACCTCTTCTACCTGACCGGCCTCCAGAACCGGGTCCTGGTGATGATCCGCTGGGCCGTCAGCTTCGTGACCCACGGGCGCGGAGCCCGCCTGATCACCCCGGCGGAGGACCCGTCCACAGGACGAGCAGGCTCGCGAGGAGGAGAAGGAGACCGAGCGGGACCCTGAGGCGCGCGCCGAGCGGCGTGGCCGCCTCGGCGGCCATGGCCCCGCCGAGCAGCAGCATCCAGGCCGGGCCGCCGAGCCCCAGCACCATCAGCGCCATGAGCGGGCCGCAGCAGCGCATGGTGGCCGCGGCGTGCGCGAGGCCGGCCCGGATGGCGTCTCCCGACGGGTCGCCCGAGGCGACGTCCGCCAGGCGGCGCTGGCCGCGGCACCGCTCCAGCGCCCGGCGCTTGTGCGGCGTGAACTGGTGGACGCCCGCGGCCGCGAGCGCGACGGGGAGGGCGGCCGATCCCACGAGTGCCGCCGCCGCCAGGCCGGCGACGCCGAGCGGCGAGCCAGGCGCCCAGGTACGCGACGACCACCAGGCCGCGGCGCCGCTCGACCGCGCCGATCAGGGGCCCGGCGGCCGGCAGCATCATCGCGGTGACCATCAGCCCCCAGCCCGCGAGCCAGGCGGCCGCGGTCAGGCCGGGGGCCGCGTGGGCGTGGCCGCCCCCGTGCAGGAGCGGGTCCCAGGCCGTCAGGCCCACGGCCCAGAGCGCCGCGGCGGCCAGCCCGGAGGCGGCCGCCACGCTCATCCTGATGGCGAGCACCGGGCGAGGCTATCGCCAGGAGGCCGGCGAGGGCCACGCCGCGCCCGCGCGGGCGCGGCGTCGGTTGGAGCGCCCCGGCCTAGCGGGCGGACTCGATGTCGCTCTGCGGCGGCCCGCTGGCGGCGTCCCTCAGGTCGGGCTCCGCGTCCTCTGGCACGTCGGGCCCGCCGTCGGTCGTCGCGTCGGCGTTCTCGCCGCCGCTCGGATCGATCCCGTCCTCGGTCGCCGGCTCGTCCGAGCCGGTGGTGCGCCCGAGGACCGTGCTCTCGAGCTCCGGGTCCTCCGCGAGCATCTCGCGCGGCGCGTCGGACCCTCCGAGCTCGGCAGGGACGATGCCCTCGGCCGCGGTCTCCGCCCACTCGCCCTTCTCGCGGGCCTCGGCCTCGTCCGGCGTGGTCCCCCCTCGCTGCTCGCTCGGCTTGCGCGTGCCCCGCTGGTCGTCGCCGCCGGCCATGAGATCTCCTCGTCGTCGAAGGACGGTCTGGAGAGTCTCTACCCATCGCGGGCCGCCGCCAGCGTCCGGCGCCCGCCCGTGCGGGGCCGCGCTCCTATGATCCGGCCCGTGGCACTCGATGACGCCCGGGTCGCGTTCGCGCAGGCGGCCGCGCAGGATGGCATCGACGCTGGAGGCCCGGTCGTTCGACTGGCTGTGCGAGCAGGGCCACGTCGGGCTCGAGCGCGTCGCCAAGGCGCGGCGCGACCCGGCCCTGGTCGCGCCCGTGACGGCCGCGCTCGAGACCCTCGGCGCGATCTTCGCCCGGCTCGGCGGCGACCTCTCGGTGCTGCGCGCGTCGCGCGAGAACCTGCTGCTGGCCGTGGACCTCGTGCACCCGCCGACCGGGACCGTGATCGAGGTCGACGGGCCGGCGCACTTCACGTCGTTCCGGCTCCTGGCCCTGGAGCGCTACCCCGCCGACGCGCCCGTCGGCTTCGACCTCGACGAGCACAGGGCGCTCTGCCGCGCCTGGGGCCCGAGCAGCGACGGCCTGTCGCGCGGCCTCGCCGCCAAGGCGTTCGGCTTCGGCGGCGTCCAGCGGGAGCGCGCGTACCACGACGCCCTCCGCGACCTCGCGACGCCCGCGATGGGCCACCCGCCGCTCGTCCGGATCGCGGCGGTGGACGGCGACGGGGCGGCCGCGTACCGCCGCCACCGGGACTCGCTCCTGGCGCTCGCGCGCTCCTGACGCCGGCGCCGGGATCAGCGGACGGGCGCGTCGGGCTCCTCGGTGACCGCGACGTTGACCGTCCCGCAGCGCCCGCAGCGGACGCGGACCTTCTTGGTCATGTACTCGGCGTCCATCGCCGCGGCCAGCACGTTCCCGCACTCGACGCACGCGTAGTCGTCGGGACCGTTGCCGTGGAAGACCGGCCGGCCGGCGTCCTCCTGGATCGCGGTGCCGCCGTCGCGGGGCACCTCCCCGGGCCGGATCCGCCGCATGACGATCCTCGCCATCGCTCAGCGGATCCGTCCGCCGCGCCTCAGAGCCGGCCGACCTTTCCCGCGAAGTCGGCGATGAGGGCGTCGAGCACGCCGGCGACGACCCCCTCCCCCATCGAGGCCGCCTTGCCCGTGATCTGGGCGTTGGTGTGGATCGTCCCCCCGCCGTCCTGGAGCGCGAACTCGACGGTGGCGTTGGCGTGCCCCTGCCCCCCGGCCTCCCGCGCCTTGACGTTCAGCACGGCCCGGTGCGCGGCGGGATCCTTCTCGACGATGTCCACGGTGCCCGTGAAGGTCATGGACATCGCGCCCATCTTGACCAGGATCTCGGCCTTCGCCGAGTCGGGCCCCGTGCGCTCGGTCACGGTGGCGCCCTCGACGCAGGGCACCGTGCGGTCGAGGTCGAGGATGACGTCGTAGCTGTCGTCGATCGCCCTCGCCGTCGAGAAGGAGTGGTCCAGCACGACCGCCATGTCACCGTCCTTCGTCGGGGGTGAGCCGTCACGCCGATCCCGGGAACAATAGGCTCCGTGCGCCGAGAGATGAGCCAGTTCTTCGAGATCAACCCCGCCGCTCTGCCGCCCTCGGGCCCGAAGGGCGGCCCGTGGCGCCGAGACCTGCCGCGCACGTGGCGGGCCGCGCTCGACCTTCCCGAGGCGCTCCGAGGGGCGCGGATCCAGGCGGGCACGTACACGCTCGGACCGGAGGTCGCCACGCTCTCGCTGAGGACCGGACGGGTCGGCGCCGCGGCGAAGGCGGGACACGACCTCCTGCATCCACGTCACCGCCTGGGAGGCCACGCTCGAGGCGGGCGAGGACCCCGCGGACACCAGCATCCGGCTCGACGCGGACGGCGGATCGCTGCGCGTGCGCGAGGGCACGGGCGGGATGCAGCCGCTCGGCGACGACGACAAGGCAGGCATCGAGAAGACGATCGACGACGAGATCCTCAAGCGCGAGCGGGTCACGTTCCGCTCCACCGAGGTGCGGCCCGGTGCCGACGGCCGGTACCGGGTGCGGGGCGACCTCACGCTGCTCGGCACGACCGGGCCGATCGGGTTCGATCTCGCCGTCGCCGACGGCGGCGCGCTCAGCGCCGTCGCGGTCGTCAAGCAGTCCGACTGGGGGATGACGCCCTACACCACCCTGTTCGGGGCGCTGAAGGTCGCCGACGAGGTCCAGGTCGAGATCGCGGGCCGCCTCCCGGCGGGCTGAGCCGCGCCTGGGCGAGGAGATCGTCCAGCTCGACGGCCTGCCGGTCAGCCGCCCGTCAACCCGGCCTCCAGCGTGTCGGGCGGAACCGGGCTCGGCTGCGCGCCGGGTTGCACCCTCGGGATGCCCCGCGTGAAGAGCAGGGCGACGAGGCTGAGCAACGCCAGGATCGACACGGCGGCGCGGAGCCCGTCGATGCGACTCTGCGCGTTGGTCTCGACCACCTCGTCCGCCGTGGCCGGGGGCACGTCCGCATCGGCAAGCGCGGACTCCAGGTCGGCATCGGAGATGAACGGGACGCCGCCGGCCAGCTCCGTCTGCGCCCTCGAGGCGACGCTGGCGGGGACGTCCGGGTTCCCCTGGATGCCGGTGAAGAACGAGGCCGTGAGCGCGGAGATCAGCACCGCGCCGGCGAGGGCGGTGCCGATGGAGGCGCCGAGCTGGGTTCCGGTGTTCTGCAGCCCGCCCACCTCGCCGCTCTTCTCGTCGGGTACGGCGGACACGGTCACGCTTCCGAGCTGAGACGCCATCGCGCCGAGGCCGCTGCCGGCGAGCAGCAGCGGCCAGGTCACGATCTCCGGGCCCGCGCCCACCTCGAGCAGGGCGACCAGAAGGACGAGGCCGGCGAACAGCGTCATGAAGCCGAGGTTGACGACGCGTCGCGGTGACGCATTCGGGAACAGCTTGGGGACGCCGGCGGCGAAGAGCAGCAGCGTCAGCGAGAGCGGGAGCAGCCGCACGCCCGTCTCGACCGCCGACAGCCCGAGCGAGACCGAGAGGAAGAGCGGGACGACGAAGAAGATGCCGGCCATGATCAGGAACATGAACAGGAACGAGGTGACCCCGCTCCGCAGCTGGACGTTGCGCAGGAGCATCGGGTCGATGAGCGCCCCCTCGCCGCGCCGGAGGCGCCGGTTCTCCCACCACAGGAACAGCGCCAGCACCACGCCGCCGGCGAGCACGAGCCAGATCACCGGTGAGAGCCCGAGCCACTCGGGGCGCCTCGGGCTTGGGCTGGACGAAGCCCCACGTCCCGGAGCGCAGGACGCCGAGCACGATCAGGCCCAGGCCGACGGCGGACAGCGCCGTGCCGACCAGGTCGAGCCGCACGCCCTCCTCCGCGGGCGTGTCGGCCGCGCGGCGCGCCAGCACCAGGATCACGATCACGATCAGCACCTCGCCGGCGAACACCCACCGCCACGAGGCGTAGGTGGTGAACGCGCCGCCGATCACCGGCCCGAGGGCCGCGGCGATCGCGCCGGCGGCGGCGACGAGCCCGTACGCGCGGGGGCGCTCGGGCCTGGCGAAGTTCGACGCGACCAGCGCCACGATCGCCGGCATGATCAGCACGGCCCCCAGGCCCTCGAGGACCGACCAGCCGATGATCAGCACCGTCAGGTTCGGGGCCAGGGCGGTCGTGAGCGACCCGCAGGCGTAGACGACGCACCCGATCGAGAAGGCGCGCTTGCGGCCGAGGATCTCGCCGAGCTTGCCGCCGGTGATCATGAGGGAGGCCATCACCAGCGTGTAGAGCGTGATCGCGGTCTGGATGCCGGTGATCGTCGTGCCGAGGTCGTCGGCCACCGTGGCGATGGCCGTGTTCATCACGGTCGTGTCCAGGGACATGACGAACTGCCCCGTCGCCAGCGTCAGCAGGACGATCCCCGTCGCGCCGGCCCGGCGCCCGGCCGCCGCCGTCATCGCCTCTCCCGGCGCTGGATGGGCGGCGCGCCCGGTTGCACCGGACCCGTCGCACCGAGGGATGGAAGGCGCGCCGTCAGTCGGTGTAGACGGCCTGCGCGTCGAGGCCGCCCTCGACGCCCGGCGGCAGCTCGCCGGTGCCGTGCGCGTAGAGGGCGATGGCCTCGATCGTCTTGACCTGGGTCGGGTCGCTTCCGTCGCCGTCGACCCAGGCCCCGTTGGACCAGGTCAGGCCCTCCGGGGCCGCGCCCAGGGCCATGCCGGCGAGCAGCCGGGCCTTGTCGCGGATCCTGCCCGTCGCGCGGGCGATCGCCGCCGGCGCGCCTGCCGACGGGCTCGTGTTGAACCCGTGGCCGACGCCGAACCGGTCGGTGTCCGCGGGGACGACCTTGACGTCGAGCGCCGGGACGCCGAGCTCGTCGGCGACGAGCTGGGCGTACTCGCCCTCCTTGCCGTCGGAGTCGGTGGTGAGGCTGAGCACCATCTTTCCGGTCGGGTGCACGCGCAGGAAGACCGCTCGGTAGGCCTCGTTCGCCACTAGTGACTCTCCTCTTCGTCGGATCTCGCGAGCGACGCGAGACGCTGGCGCTCCTGGTGGGCCGTCAGCGCGTTGTGGTCCTCCAGGTCGCAGAACGCGGGCTGCGGCCCGCCCTGGGGGTGCGCGGGCGCGGCGGGTCGCTCGCACCCCGGGTAGATGCAGGTCTTGCCGTCAGGCATCGGTCACCCAGCCCGGGCTGGTGTTGCCCCTGCTCGGGCCGTGCCCGCTGGGCATGGCGACCGAGCTGCCGGGCACCGGCGTGGCGCTGGCCCACGAGTCCTGCTCGTCGGCGGCGCCCGCCGGCGGCGGCGCCCCCGAGCCGGCGGACGGCTCCTCCGCGCCCTCCCGCGAGCCCGCGGCGATCGCCTCGATCACCTCGCCGAGCGCCCGGAAGCTGTGGCCGCTCACGAGCGCGTCGCAGTACGGCAGCGCCGCCACCATGCCGCCGGCCCGCACGGAGAACCCGGTCGCCCCGACGCGCGGATTGACCCACACGATCCGGTGGGCGAGGCGCCCGAGGCGCGCCATCTCACGGCCCACGAGGGCCGGGTCGCCGCGCTCCCAGCCGTCGGAGAGGATCACGATCACCGCTCCCCGGGCCATGCCCCGGCGCCCGTGCCGGTCGTTGAAGGCCTTGAGCGCCTCGCCGATCCGGGTCCCGCTCGACCAGTCCGGCGCCGCGGCGGCGGCGCGCTGGATCGCGCGCTCCGGGTGGCGCGACGCGAGCGCCCGGGTGAGGCGGGTCAGCCGCGTGGCGAACGCGAACGCCTCGGCCTTGGGGCCGCTGCCCGCGGCGCAGGTCAGGAACTGCAGGTAGGCGCGCGCATAGGGCTCCATCGAGCCGGAGATGTCGCACAGCACCACGAGCCTGCGGTGGGCGACGCGCCGGCGGCGGCGGGCGAGGCGGATCGGGTCGCCGCCGGTGCGCAGGCTGGCGCGCAGCGTCCGCCGCATGTCGATGCGCTGGCCGGCGCGCCCCTTCTCGTGGCGGCGGGTGCGCCGCGTCGGCGTCGCGACGCGCAGGCGCGTCATCAGCCGGTACAGCTGGGCGAGCTCGTGCGGCTCGAGCCGGTCGAAGCTCTTGCCGGCGAGCCGCTCCTCGTCGCTCGCCATCGCCAGCGGCACGTCCACCTCCGCCCCGTCCTCGTCGTCGCCCGCGTCCGCCGACCACTGGGCCGTCCCGGCGCGCGGGTCCCGGCGCGCCGAGTCGCCGCGCTCGGCGGCGTCGCCGGACCTCGCCCGGTCGTCCGCCGGCGCGGGGACGGGCCGCGCGTCGTCCGGCTCGGCGGGCTCGGCCCGGGGCCGGCCGCCGAAGACCGAGAAGAAGACGTCGTCGAAGGCGGCGACCTGCGACGGGTCGGAGACGAGGATCGCGCGAGCCGTCCAGTAGAGGCGGCGGCGGGAGACCGGCCGCACCAGCGTCAGCGCCCGCGCGAGGTCGGCCGCGCGCGCGGGCGTCGTCGGCAGTCCCGCATCGTGCAGCCGCCGGCTCAGCGTCCCCGCGAGCGGGGGGAGGTCGAGCAGGATGGTCTCGACCCCGAAGGCTGGCTGGGGGCCGGGGTCAGGCACCGCTGCGGACGAGCTCCTCGAGGCCGGCGGCGCGGACGACCTCCTGGTCCTCGCCGTACTTCAGCACCGAGCCGAGGGTGAGGTCCGCCGCCGCCGCGTCCAGGCGCTCCACGCCGAGCAGGCTCAGGGCGGCGAGCCAGTCGATGGCCTCGGCGATCCCCGGCGGCTTCTGCACGTCGCTGTCGCGCATGCGCGAGACCGCGTCGGCCACCTGCACGGCCAGCGACTCGGAGGAGCCCTTCACGCGGCGGCGCACGATCTCCACCTCGCGCTGCGGGTCCGGGTAGTCGATCCACTGGTAGAGGCAGCGGCGCTTGACCGCGTCGTGCAGGTCCCGGGTGCGGTTGGAGGTCAGCACGATGACCGGCGGGTGCGTGGCGACGATCGTGCCGATCTCCGGGATCGTCACCCTGGCGTCGCCGAGCAGCTCGAGCAGGAACGCCTCGAAGTCGTCGTCGGCGCGGTCGATCTCGTCGATCAGCAGCACCGCCGGACGCGGGCCCGGATGCTCGAGCGCCCGCAGCAGCGGGCGCCGGATGAGGTAGTCGGGGCCGAAGAGGTCCTCCTCGCGGAGCGCCGCGCCGCCGGCGTCGGCGAGCCGGATGCTCAGCAGCTGGCGGGGGTAGTTCCACTCGTACAGCGCCTCCGCGACGTCGATGCCCTCGTAGCACTGGAGGCGGATCAGCGGCGTGTCGAGGACCGCCGCCAGCGACACGGCGGCCTCGGTCTTGCCGACGCCCGCCTCGCCCTCGAGCAGCAGCGGCTGCGGCAGGCGCGCGCCCAGGAACATCGAGGTCGCCAGGCCCTCGTCGACGAGGTAGTTGACGTCCGCGAGACGGCGTGCCAGCGTCTCGATGTCGGGGATGAGCCGGCGGACCTCATCCGCCGCCTCGCCCGTGACCCGATGGGTCACGCGAGGACCGCCTCGTAGTCCTCCTGGGTGTCGACGTCGAGGGGGACGCGGCCGGCGATCGGCACCTCCGCCACGTCGTGGGCATCGCGCTCGAGCAGCCGCCAGACGCCCTTGTCGCCGTGGAGGCCGGCGAGGTCGGCGAAGGCGCTGCGCGCGAACGCGATGGGATGCCCGAGCCCGTCGTCGTAGCGGCAGACGGCCAGCGGCGCGCCGCGGCGGCCGGCCAGCAGCGCCTCGACCGTCGCCGCGGTCACGCCGGGCTGGTCGCCGAGCATCAGCACCAGGACGTCGCAGCGCGGATCGAGCGCCCCGAGCGCCGCGGCGATGGACGAGGAGCAGCCCGCGCCGTAGTCGTCGTTGACGACGACCTCGGCGCCCTCCAGGTCGACGGTCGCGCGCACCTCCTCGGCGGCGCCTCCCGAGCGCCACCACGAGCTGGTCGAACGGGCACGCGCGGGCGACGCCGACGGCGTGGCCGAGCAGCGTGCCGCCGCCGTAGGGGAGCAGCTGCTTCGGGCGCCCCAGGCGCCTGGACCCCCCCGCGCCGAGCACGAGCCCGGCCACGAAGGGGTCAGTCCGAGCCGACGGCATGCTCGTGCCGCGCCATGAACGCGGCCTTGCAGCCCTCGCAGCAGAAGTAGACCGTCTCGCCGCCGTGCCGGACCGACGGCGTGCCCGCCACCGCGGCGACGGTCATGCCGCAGATCGGGTCGACGGCGGTCTCGGCCTGCGCCGGGGCGGGCGGCGACGTCCGGCGCGGGGGCGCGGCCGCCCTCGCGGCGGACGGCGACGATCCCGGCCAGGATCGAGAGCGCGATCTCGCCCGGCGTGCGCGCGCCGATGTCGATGCCGGCGGGCACGTCGATGCGCCCCAGCAGCTCCTCGGAGACACCCTCACCGCGCAGCTCGCCGATCACGCCGTCGCCGCGCGCCCGGCTCGCGACGAGGCCGACGTACGGCAGGCCGGACTCCAGGCCCCTGCGAAGCGCGCCGACCTCGTCGCGCCCGTGCGCCGCGACGACCAGCGCGAGGTCGTCCGGCCGCGGCGCGACGCCGTCCCCCTCCACCTGGACGACGTCGAGGCCGAGCTCCTGGCCGACCCGCGCGATCGCCCCCGCGATCGGGGTCTCGCCCACCACCAGCACCCGCGGCGCGGGGACGACGGGCTCGAGGAAGACCTCGATCGCGCCGCCCGACAGGCACGGGTTCTGGACCGTCACGGCGCCGCTCCTCGACCTCGTCGCCGCCCCCTCCGTCGGCGAAGGGCAGGATGCGCAGCAGCACGGCCTCGCCGGTCCGCATCGCCTCCAGCGCGTGCGCGCGCACGCTGTGCTCGGAGCAGGCGCCGCCGATGAAGCCCTCGATCGAGCCGTCGCCGAGCACCAGCGCGACGTCGCCGGCCTCGACGCTCGTCGGCCGCTGCGCGCGCACGACGGTCGCGGTCACGAACGCCTCGCCCCGGGCGGCGAGCTCCTGCGCGCGCCGGGACATCGCGGCGGTCATCATTGCGGAGGCTCGGGCCGTCCCTGCATCGCCGCCCAGACGCGCGCCGGGGTGCAGGGCATGTCGATGTGGTTGACGCCGTGCGTCTCGTGCAGGGCGTCGATCACCGCGTTGACGATCGCCGGCGGCGAGCCGACGTTCGGCGACTCGCCGACCCCCTTGGCCCCCAGCGGGTGGTGGGGGCAGGGCGTGACGGTCTCGCCGACCTCGAACTCGGGGCACTCGAGCGCCGTCGGGATGAGGTAGTCCATGAACGACGAGTTGAGGCAGTTGCCCTCGGCGTCGAAGCTGATCACCTCCATCAGCGCGATGCCGATGCCCTCGGCGAGCCCGCCGTGGATCTGGCCCTCGACGACCATCGGGTTGATCTTCACGCCGCAGTCGTCGACCGCGATGAAGCGGCGGATCGTGACCTGGGCGGTGTCGGGGTCGATGTCGACGACGGCGATGTAGGCACCGTAGGGGTAGGTGAGGTTGGGCGGGTCGTAGATCACCTGCGCGTCGAGGCCGCCCTCCAGCCCCTCCGGCATCGGCTCGCCGCTGTACGCCCGCACGGCGATGTCCTCGATCATCGCGCCCTTCTCGGGGTCGCCCTTGACGTACCAGCGGCCCTTCTCCCAGGCGAGGTCCTCGGGCCGGGCCTCCAGCATCGTGGCCGCGATCAGGCGCGCCTTGTCGCGGACCTTGCGCGAGACCACCGCCACGGCGCCGCCGGAGACGGGCGTCGAGCGGCTGCCGTAGGTGCCCAGCCCGTAGGGCGACTTGTCGGTGTCGCCGTGCCGGACCTCGACGTCCTCCGGCGGGATGCCCAGCTCCTCGGCGACGATCTGGGCGAACGTGGTCTCGTGGCCCTGCCCCTGCGTCTGGGCGCTGATGCTGACGACCGCCTTGCCCGAGGGGTGCACGCGGAGGTCGGCGCCGTCGTTCATGGCGAGCCCGAGGATGTCCATGTGCTTGCGCGGCCCGGCTCCGACGCCCTCGGTGAAGAAGGACACGCCGATGCCCATCAGCTCGCCGCGGGCGCGCTTCTCCGCCTGCTCCTCCCGCAGGGCCTCGTACCCGGCCATGTCCATCGCGACGCGCATCGTCTCGGCGTAGTTGCCGGAGTCGTAGGTCCAGCCGGTGGTGGTCTCGTAGGGGAACTGCTCGGGCGCGATGAAGCTGCGCATCCTGAGCTCGATCGGGTTGACCTCCATCTCGAGCGCGAGCGCGTTGACCATCCGCTCGACGAGGTAGACGGCCTCGGTGATGCGGAACGAGCACCGGTAGGCGACCCCTCCGGGCGCCTTGTTCGTGTACACGGCCTTGACCTTGACGTGCGAGGCCTGCAGGTCGTAGGAGCCGCAGACGATGTGGAAGAACCCGGCCGGGAACTTGGTCGGCTGCGCGGTGCTGTCGAAGGCGCCGTGGTCGGCGATGACGTCCACGCGCAGGCCGGTGATCCTGCCGTCCTTGGCGCACATCTCGCTGCGCATGATGTAGTCCCGGGCGAAGCCGGTGGACATCAGGTTCTCGGAGCGGTTCTCCACCCACTTGACCGGCACGCCGGCGACGATCGACCCGGCGATCGCGCACACGTAGCCCGGGTAGACCGGCACCTTGTTCCCGAACCCCCCGCCGATGTCCTGGCAGCGGATCCGGATCATGTGCTCGGCGAGGCCCGCGACGTGCGCGTACACCGTCCGGTGGGCATGGGGCGCCTGGTTGCCGTTGTAGATGTCGAGCTGGCCGGTCTCCGGGTTGAAGTCGGCGATGATGCCGCAGGTCTCGAGCGGCGCCGGGTGGCAGCGGGGGTAGATCATGTCGCGCGTCACGACCGTGTCGGCCTCGGCGAAGGCGCGGGCGGTCGCCTCCTCGTCGCCGGCCTCCCAGGTGGGGCTCGCGAGGTTGTCGCGCTGCCCGGCCTTGTCGTCGCGGATCAGGGGGGCGTCGGCGTCGAGCGCGGTGCGGGCGTCGACCACCGTCGGAAGCGGCTCGTACTCGACGTCGATCAGCGCCAGCGCGTCGTTGGCCGAGTACTCGTCGGTCGCGATCACGAACGCGACCTCCTGCCCCTGGAAGCGCACCTTGTCGCCCGCCAGCACCGCCTGCGTGTCGTAGGAGATCGTCGGCATCCACGCCAGGCCCAGCGTCTCGAGGTCCTTCGCGGTGACGACCGCGGCCACGTTGGGGTGGGCCAGCGCCCTCGACGTGTCGATCGAGACGATGCGCGCGTGCGCGTACGGGCTGCGCAGCATGGCGCCGTGCACCATCCCCGGCAGGCGGATGTCGTCGAGGTAGGTCCCCTGCCCGCGGATGAAGCGCGCGTCCTCCTTGCGCTTCAGGCGGCCGAAGCCGATCGGACGCTCGGCCGACGGGCTGGGAAGGTTGTCGACAGTGGCCACGCTCATGCCCCCCTTCTCGCCGCGGCCTCGTGGTCGGCGGCCCAGCGGATGGCGCTGACGATGTTCTGATACCCGGTGCAGCGGCAGATGGCGCCGGAGATCGCGGTCCGGATCTCCTGGTCGGTCGGATCCGGGTTCTCGTCCAGCAGGGCGCGAGCGGTCATCAGCATCCCCGGCGTGCAGAAGCCGCACTGCAGGGCGTGGCGCTCGTGGAAGCCCATCTGGATCGGGTCCAGGCTGCCGTTGACCTCGAGCGACTCGACGGTCCGGACCTCGTGCCCGTCGCACATCGCCGCCAGGGTGGTGCACGACTTGACCGGCTGGCCGTCGATCCGCACGACGCAGGCGCCGCAGTTCGAGGTGTCGCAGCCCCAGTGGGTTCCCGTGAGGCCCAGCGTCTCGCGGAGGAAGTGCACGAGCAGCAGTCGCGGCTCGACGTCGCGAGAGACGCGCTCGCCGTTGACGATCATCGAGACGTCGATGTCAGGCCCTCCTGAGCCAGGGCGCGGGCCGTCGCCCGGCGCAGCGCCCGTTGGGTGAGCACGCCGGCGAGGTGGCGCTTGTAGTCCACCGGCCCGCGGCCGTCGGCCATCGGGGAGCAGTCCGCCGACGCGATCGCGCCCGCCTCGGTGAACAGCTCCTCCGTCGGCTCCTGGCCGCGCAGCAGCTGCTCGGCCCGGGCGAGGTGGACGGTCGTGAGGCCGACCGCGCTGAGCGCGACGCCGGCGTCGGCGATCCGGCCGGCGGCCATCCAGACCGCGGCCGATGCGGCCGCGATGGCCCAGTCGCCGGCGCGCCGCTCGACCTTCTCGTGAGCGCTGCCGGCCCCGGGGCGGAGCGCGAGGCGAACCTCCGTGAGCATCTCCCCCGCGCCCACGGCGGTGGTGTACGGCCCGACGTGGAACTCCTCCATGCTCACGACCCGCTCCCCCGCCGCGCCGCGGATCACGACATCCGCCTTGGCCGCCGAGCAGACGGCCGAGAGGTCCTCCGCCGCGTCCGCCTGGCACAGCGAGCCGCCGATCGTGCCGCGGTTGCGCACGACCGGGTCGGCGATCACGTTCTCGGCGTCGCGGAAGAGCGGGAAGCGCTCGGCGAGGAGCTCCGACTTCAGCAGCTCGACGTGCCGGGTCAGGGCCCCGATCCGGATCTCGCCGCCCTCCTCGCGGATGTAGGCGAGCTCGGCGAGGTCGTTGATGTCGATGAGGTGCTGGGGGTTGGCCAGCCGCAGCTTCATCATCGGCAGCAGGCTGTGACCGCCGGCGATGATCCGCGCGTCCGGGCCCAGCCGCTCGAGGGACGCGATGGCGCCCTCGACGCTGGTCGCCCGCTCGTACTCGAACGGCGCCGGGGTCTGCACCTCAGGCCCCCTTCGGGTCGCGGGAGGGAAGCCGCTTGCGCGGGGCGCCGACGTCGTCGCGCTGCTTCGTACTGGACGGGCGCGTCGGTGCCGATGACCGGCGATCGCGGCAGCGCCTCCGGGCTCGTGTGGCGGACGTCGGAGTAGAGCACCTTCGCCGACAGGCTCGCCCCCTCCACGTTGCGGAGCACCGGCCCCGCCGGGTTGGCGGTGGCGATCGGGGCCTCGCGGCCGAGCCGCGCGAGCGTGAGCGTGCCCTTGGTGTAGACCTCGCCGATGCGCGGCGGCGTGACCGAGGCGCTCTCGGGGAAGTCCCGCAGCCCGGCGGCGGCGGCCCCGGGGTAGAGGCCCTCGACCAGGCCGACGGCGTCGGTCATGCCGGCCTTCTTCACCAGCAGGCCCTCCAGCGCGCTCACGCCGGCGTCGAGGTTCGTGTTGATGTCGTTCACGACGGCGTTGACCGGCTCGGTCTTCTGCAGGATCTCCCCCACGTTCCCGATGACCTCGTCGAGGCCGGCCGTGATCTTGCGCAGCTCGAGGATCGTGGCGAGGAGGTACACGACCAGCGCCACGATGATGAGCAGCACCGCGACGACGACGAGGATGGCGGCTCCGGACACGATCCCTCCCTACGTCGCGTCGTCGATGATCACGTCGAGCGAGCCGCCGTAGTCGGCGACCCCGGCGATCGTCTGGGAGACCTGGTCCTGCGTGGTCAGGAGCAGGGCGGTGGCGTCGAGATCGGTTGACGCCGCGGCCGTGGCCCCGTCGATCTTCTCCACGCTCGGGACGATGCTCCGCGCCGCGGTCCACACGCCGTGCAGCAGGTAGACCACGACCGGCAGCACGACGACGAGCAGCACGATGCCGATCGCCCAGATCATCGCGGCCGCCTCTCGGCGACGACCGCGGCCTTGCGCCCGATGCCGGGAAGGGCGGAGAGGATCACGTCGAACTGCCCGTTGATGGCCTTCACCGAGCCCTCCAGCGGCCGGAGGTGCTCGGCCTCGACGCCCTCCAGCGCCGACCCGAGCGTCGCGAGGTTCGCCGAGATCCTCCGCAGTCGCCGCCGCACCTCGATCAGCGCCACGGCGAGCACGGCCACCACGACCACGGCGAGGATCACGCTCAGCAGGAGCAGGATGTCGTAGTCGCTCATGACTCGCCGAACCCGTCGGTGAGCGCGTTCATGTAGCCGTCCTGCACCACGGCCTCGTCGACGATCTCGCCGAGCACCGGGGCCGTCGCCTGGAGCTGCGGGATGTTGGCCGTGTTGGCGGCGACCTCCCCGGCCCCCGCGAGGAGGCCCTCGACCGAGCGGTCGATGCTCCGGACGTTCTTGATGAGGATCGCCAGGAGCGCGGCGACGATGAGGGCGGCGACGAGCCCGATGCAGAGGGCGAGGACCCAGTACTCGTTGCCGCTCATTTGCCCACCGCCACCTTCCGCAGGGCCCGCGCCGAGTGGAGGATCCTCACGCCGGAGTCGTTGATCCGCCCGACGCCCGAGAGCTCGGCGGTCTGCTGGCGCAGCACCTCGACCGCCTCCTCCGCGGTCTTCGCCTGCTTCGCGATCCTCATGGCCAGGAGCACGATCGTGATCACGAGCGCCGCGGCGACCAGGACCACGACGACGCCGAGGCTGATCCCCAACACCCACTGGGCGGATTCGGACATCGGCTTCCCTTCTTCCTGCGACCGCAGGTCGAGACCGTGCCGCCCGCGTCGTGGTGCGTGCGGCTTGTCACAAATCCTCCAGAACCGGGGCCGAAAAGTCCAGCCGGAGGGCCTGCGAGACCACCCGGTGGCGTTCCGACACTGAACGCGCGTCCAGTGACGTTCCGGCGGGCGGCGGCGGATGATGTGCGACGGGTCGTCCGGGGCCCGCGGCGAGGAGGGAGCCGGTGCGTCGAGGTGCAGCGTCCGTGGTCGTGTGCGTCGCGCTCGTCGCGCTCCTCGCGGTCGCCGGTGCCGGGAGCTGGGCCGGCGGGGACCGGCCGTCCCCGGCGGCGGCCGCGGCCGGGAAGGCCCCGCCGCTCGCGCGCTTCGCCTCCTGCCGCGGGTTCCTGGCCCACGTCCGCGCGCGGGCCCGGGTCGTGACGGCGCGCGGGGCGGTCGTCCCGCCGCCGGTCGCGATGCCGGCCCCGGGCGCCGAGGGCGACCGCGCCGCGGTCGCGGCCCCCCGGGCCGGTGTCGACTACTCGGGCACGAACGTCCAGGAGGCGGGCGTTGACGAGCCCGACCTCGTGAAGACCGACGGCCGCACGGTCTTCGCCATCGCCGGGCGGAGCGTGCACGTCGTTGACGTGACCGGCCCCGCGCCGCGGCGCGTCGCCGAGCTCACGCTCGACGGCGTGTCGCCGGCCGGGCTCCTGCTCGTGGGCGACCGCCTGCTCGTGATCGGCGACTCCGGCGGCGGACCGGTCCCGATCGACGCGCCCGTCGCCCCGGCCCAGGTCGTCGCGGGGCCGGTGGGCGAGCCGCGCACGGTCCTGGCGCAGGTTGACGTCGCCGACCCCGCGCGCCCGCGGACCCTCGCGCGCATGACCGTCGACGGCCGGCTCGTCGCGGCCCGGCGCACGGACGGGACGGTCCGGGCCGTCGTCGCGACGACCCCCGCCCCGCTGGAGCTGGGGCGGCGCCGGGCCCTGCGGGCGGGCGCCGGGGCGTGGCTCCCGCGCCTCACGGTGCGGGACGTCGCCGCCCGGCGGACGGCGCGGCGCGCCGCGGTCGGGTGCCGCGCGGTCAGGCGGCCGGCCAACTTCTCCGGCCTCGGGATGGTGACCGTGCTGACGGTCGCCGCGTCCGGGCCCCTGGCGCTGCTCGACTCCGACGCCATCCTCACCGACGGCGACATCGTCTACGCCTCGCCCGCGGCGATGTACGTCGCCACCTCGCGGTGGGCCGACCCCCTCCTGGCGGCCGCCGAGACGCCGCCCCGGGGGGCGACGCTCATCCACAAGCTCGACACCTCGGATCCCGCCCGCACGACGTATCGCGCGAGCGGCGCGGTGCGCGGGTACCTGCTCAACCAGTTCTCGCTGTCGGAGCACGAGGGGCACCTGCGCGCGGCGAGCACCGAGGAGCCCGACTGGTGGAGCGCGCCGGACGGCGGCGCCCGCGAGAGCGAGAGCGTCGTCACGGTGCTCGCCGAGCGCGAGGGACGGCTCGCGCGGATCGGCGCGGTCGGCGGCCTGGGCCGCGGCGAGCGCATCTACGCGGTGCGGTTCCTCGGCCCGCGGGGGTACGTGGTGACCTTCCGCCAGACCGACCCGCTCTACGCGCTCGACCTCTCCGACCCCGCGCGGCCCGCCGTGCGCGGCGAGCTGAAGATCCCGGGGTTCTCGTCCTACCTGCACCCCGTCGACGACGCGACGCTCATCGGGATCGGCCAGGCCGCGACCGGCGAGGGGCGCACGCTCGGCACGCAGGTCTCCCTGTTCGACGTCTCCGACCTGACGTCGCCGCGCCGCATCGCCCAGCGTGAGCTGAACAGCGACTGGTCGGAGGCCGAGTCGGACCACCACGCCGTGCTCTACTGGCCGGCGGCGCGGCTGCTCGCGCTGCCGGTGCAGTCGTACGAGACGGACGGCTCCCCGCTCGCCGGCGCCGTGGGCCTGCACGTCGCGCGCGAGACGGGCATCACGCCCATCGCCCGCGTCCGGCACCCCGGCGTCGGCTCCGTGCGACGCTCCCTGGTGGTGGGCGACGCGCTCTACACGGTCTCCGACGCCGGGATCCTCGCGAGCGACCTCGGCACGCTCGCGCCGCGGGGCTACGCCGCCTTCGACTGACGGCGCTCGAGCGCCGGGCCGTTTGCGCGGACGCGCTCCGGGGGACTGAGCGAGCGATGGCCGCGCCGACCGCCTCGCCCCTGACCGGACGCTGCATGTGCGGGGCCGTCCGCTTCGAGGTCACCCGGCCGCTGCTCGGCGCCCTGTACTGCCACTGCAAGCGCTGTCAGCGACGCACCGGCAGCGCCTTCTCGGTCAGCGCCCTCATGGAGCCCGGGTCGTTCCGGATCACCGATGGCGAGGACCACCTGCGCTCATGGCAACCGCCGGACGACGGCTGGGTGAAGTCGTTCTGCGCGCTGTGCGGGAGCCAGATCCACGCCGGCGACCCGGCCCGGCCGGAGGTGCGCAGCGTGCGCATGGGGGCCCTCGACGAAGACCCGGGAATCCGGCCCCGCGCCCACCAGTTCACCGCCTACGCCGCGCCGTGGGAGCCGCTTCCCGACGACGGCCTGCCGCGCTTTCCCGAGCGGCTGCCGGCGGCCGCGCGGCCGCCGGGCTGACGCCGAACGGCCGCCCGCTCGCCTCGAGGTCTTGCGGGCCCCCTGAGCGCTCATGTCATCTCCTTCTCGCGGCGCCTCGCGGCCGCCCCGCCACGGCGCCTCCGGGCTCGGCCTGCTGGGCGAGCCCCGCGCTGATGACGGCCAGGCTGGCCTCGAACACCCCCTCGGGATCGAGCGGCTCGGCCAGATCGTCGGCCGCCCTCGCCAGGGCAGGGTACTCGCGAGGGTCCAGCGTCATCAGCTGCCCCCGCAGGCGCCGCTGGCCCTCGCCGCGCTCGGCCTCCTCGGGGCTGCCGAAGATCGCCTGTTCCGACGCGAGCGCGCTCGCCGTCGCCGCCGTCACGCGCAGGGCCAGCGCGAGGGCCATCGCCGGACGCACGCCGGCCGCCTCGAGGATCGCGCAACTGCGCTCCAGGTGCGGCCGGCGCGCCTCCGTCGCGATGCCCTGGGCGCTCACGACCTCCTGCGCCGCCGGGTGCGCGCGCAGCGCGTTCCTGAGCGAGCGCTGCGCGGTGACGAAGGCGCGGATGGGATCCGGCCCGGGGTCGGGGATCTGCCAACCGGCGAGCACGACGTCGGCGAGGCCGTCGATGAGATCGGCGCGCCCGGAGGCGTGGCGGTAGACGCTCGCCCCCGGGACGCCGAGCTCCTGGGCGACGCCGGCCATCGTGAGCTCCGCCAGGCCGTCGCGGTCGGCGACCGCGAGCGCCGCGCGCATCACCTGCTCGCGGTTCAGGGTGCCGCGCGGGCGGCGCGAACCGGGCTTGCTCACTGGCATCGAGGCCTCGCTTGCGATGGATGTTCAGAAACGGTTAAGCGCAAGTTCATAGCGTTATCTCAACGCATTGTACTGACGATTGCTCCCTCAGCAAACACCTTTGAGTGGAGGAGCACGTCGTGAAGAAGAAGTTCCTTGGCATGGGCAGGCCGAGCGCGTCGATGGTCGTCGCGGTCGCCGCCCTGGGCGTCGGCCTCGCCGGCGGAGCGAGCGCTGCCGGTGATCTGATCACCGGCGCCGACATCAAGAACGGGAGCATCACCGGAGCCGACATCAAGAACGGCTCGGTCAGGTTCCAGGACCTCACCCCCTCGACCCGGGCCCGGCTGCTCGGCGCCGATGGTCCCGCGGTCGCTGGCCCCGCCGGGTCCACCGGCACGAAGGGCACTGACGGCACGAACGGCCGCGACGGTGTCGACGGCACGGACGGCCGCGACGGTGTCGACGGCAATGACGGCCGCGACGGCGTCCGCTACGACCGCATCGTCGGCTCCTGCGACGCCAACGGCGAGGGCGAGATCTCGATCGCCGACGGCGTCGCCCGGCTCGGCGTCCCGACCCAGTACTCCTGGGCGCAGATCCGCAGCTACCCGTCAGGACCTGAAGGTGTCGCAGATCAACGAGCTGTCGTTCACGGCCAACGCCTCGGACGAGGGCCAGACCTACCTGAAGGTCCGGACCACCGGGCTCGGCTCGATCGTGTTCAGCCCGAACACGCAGGCCGGCGGCGAGCCGCATCGGCAAGATGGTCAGCTGGTACCACGTCAACGGCGACGGCGCACCGCGCGCTGGAACGACGACCGCTGGCGACGACCCCGACTTCACCTGGGAGCAGATCCTGGAGAAGTCCGGCAACGAGCACGTCAAGTCGATCTCGATCGTCGCGGGCTGCGCGCTGGGCGACGGCGGCGAGACGCTGGTCAACGACCTCACAGTCAACGACAGGTGCATCGACTTCGAGTAGCGGCAACAACGCAGCACTGAAGGACGTCGGGCCCGGACGAACTCCGGGCCCGATCTGCTTCTGCCGTCGCTTGTGGCGGTAGCAGGGAAAACGTACAGTCGCGGCACCCGGCCCCGACCAGCCGAGCGGTGCCCGGTGCACACGCACGAGACCCGGACCTCAGACGGACCCGCGACCGCGCGCGAGCGCGAGCGCGCCTCCGCGCTCGAGGCCGTCGTCGAGGACCTCGGCGCCGAGCTGTCGCTGCGCCCGCTGCTCGAGCGCATCCTCGAGCGCTCCATCCAGCTCCTGGAGGGCGACGCCGGCTCCATCAGCCTGGTCGACGAGGCGGCCGGCGTGTACCGCAAGGAGGCCGACATCGGCGTCGCCTGCCAGTCGGGGCGGGTCTTCCCGCTCACGGAGG
Source organism: Miltoncostaeaceae bacterium (assembly GCA_963834875.1). GTDB lineage: Bacteria > Actinomycetota > Thermoleophilia > Miltoncostaeales > Miltoncostaeaceae > DATAGF01. Next base: position 47,113 of record CAWIDG010000029.1, on the reverse strand, counting down.
GCGTGACGGGCGCGGTGGTCGAGCGGCGCGGCTCGGTGACCTTCGACGACTACGCGCAGGTGCGCAACGGCCACGTGCCCGAGGCCGACCGGGCGACGCTGCGGGCCGTGATCGGCGTCCCGATCTGGTGGGGCACGAGCATCATCGGGTCGTGCGTGATCTTCAGCCGCGACGCCGAGCGCGCGTTCGACGACGAGGACGCGAGCCTGCTGGAGCTCTTCGCCAAGCACGCGGCGCTGGCCATCACCTACGCGCGCCTCCACGAGTCCGCGGAGGTCAACGCCCGCGCCGAGGCGGCGGCCGAGGAGCGCAACCGCATGGCCCGCGAGGTCCACGACACCGTCGCCAAGGGCCTCGTGAGCGTCCTCCTGCAGCTGCGCTCCGCCGAGGGGGCGCTCGAGGCCGGCCGCTCCGCCGAGCTCGGGCCGGCGATCGGCGAGGCCGCCGCCGCCGCCCGCTTCGCGCTCGACGAGACCCGGCGCAGCGTGCTGGGGCTCGCGCCCTCGCCGCTGGCCGGCCGCTCCCTGGAGGAGGCCCTGGAGCGGGAGCTGGCCTGGGCCAACCGGACCGGCTCCGCGGACGTCCGCCTCGTGGTCGCCGGCCAGCCCGCCCCCCTCCGGGCGGAGGTGGCGCACTCCCTGTTCCGGATCGCCCAGGAGGCGCTGACGAACGCGCTGCACCACGCCGAGGCCCGCTCGGTGCGCATCGGGATCGTGTACGCCGCGAGCGGCGTGACGCTGCTGGTGCAGGACGACGGCGACGGGTTCGACCTCGAAGAGGTGGAGCGCGCCGGGGCGCTCCACGGGATGGGGCTGCGGGGGATGGCCGAGCGGGCGCGCCTCATGGGCGGCACCCTCGAGGTCGAGTCGACCCCGGGCTGGGGGACGCGGGTGAGGGCGGAGCTGCCCAAGCTCGACGACGCCCCGGGGCCCACCGCCGCGGCGCGGGTGCGGCTGCTGATCGCCGACGACCACGAGGCGATCCGGGTCGGGATCGCCCGCCTCCTCTCGGACGCCGAGCCCTCGATCGAGGTGGTCGGCCACGCGGGCTCCGGCCGCGAGGCCGTCGTGCTGTGGCGCGCCCTGCGCCCCGACGTCGTCCTGATGGACCTGCGCATGCCGGACGGCGACGGCGTCGAGGCGATCGTCCGCATCCGCGCGGACGACCCCGAGGCGGCCATCGTCGCCCTGACGGCCTTCGACCACGACGACCTCGTCACCGGAGCGCTCCGCGCCGGCGCGCGGGGCTACCTCGGCAAGGACGCCTCGGGGCCCGACCTCGCCCGCGCCGTGCTGGCGGCGGCGCACGGGGGCGCGCTGCTGTCGGGCGACGCCGTCGAGCGCCTGCACGCGCACTTCAACGGCGCGCCCGCCCTCTCGGGCCGCGAGCGGGAGGTCTTCAGCCTGCTCGAGCGGGGGCTGCCCGACCGCCAGATCGCCGAGGCCCTCTCGATCTCGGTCAAGACGGTCGAGAAGCACGTCGGCGCGATCCTCCGCAAGACCGGCGCCCAGAACCGCACCGAGGCCGCCCTCCGAGGACGGGAGCGGGCGCTCAGGTAGAGGGATCCCCCATCGGAGGACGGGTGATCCCCCCGATGGCGGCGGAGGCCTCGGGCCATAGCCTCGTTCCGCCCGTCGTCCCGGCGACCCGGAGGGGTCATGGCGGTCGCGTCCCTCAAGGAAGATCCTCGACCGCGCCTTCGCGGAGCGCTACGGCGTGGCGGCCTTCAACGTGGTCAACGACCTCACGCTCGAGGCCGTCGTCGCCGCGGCCGAGGAGGTGCGCTCGCCGCTGATCGTCCAGACCTCGGTCAAGACGGTCAAGTCGATCGGCGCCAAGCTCCTCTACGACATGTTCCGGGCGGTGGCCGAGCCGGCGTCGGTGCCCGTGACGCTGCACCTCGACCACTGCCCGGACCGCGAGGTGCTCACGACCTGCCTCGAGACGGGCTGGAACTCGGTGCTCTTCGACGGCTCGGCCCTGCCGGTGGACGAGAACACGCGCCAGACCGTGGAGGTGGTCGCCGAGGCGCGCCGCCACGGCGCCCACGTCGAGGGCGAGATCGAGGGCGTCCGGGGCGTCGAGGACGACGTCGGCTCCGACGAGGAGGGCGAGATCCACCCGCTCGAGGAGGCGGTCGCCTTCCTCGAGACCACCGGGGTCGACTGCTTCGCGCCGGGTATCGGCACGGCCCACGGCGTCTACGACACCGAGCCCGAGCTCAACCCCCAGCGCGTGACCGACCTCGTCGAGCGGGTGCCGATCCCGATGGTGCTCCACGGCGGCACCGGGCTCAGCGAGGCGGCCTTCACCGACCTCATCGCCCGGGGCTGCGCCAAGGTCAACATCTCCACGGCGCTCAAGGTCACCTACCTCGACTCGACCCGCGCCTTCCTCGACGCGAACCCCGGCAAGCACGACCCTCCGTCCCTCTTCCGCGACCAGCGCGCCGCGGTGAAGGAGATGGCCGAGCGGCACCTGACGCTGTTCGGCAGCGCGGGCAAGGCCTGGTGAGCGCCCTGATCTTCGACTGCGACGGCGTGCTCGCCGACACGGAGCGCGACGGCCACCTCCCCGCGTTCAACCGGACCTTCGCCGAGTTCGGCCTGCCGGTGCGCTGGTCCGAGGAGGAGTACGCGGAGAAGCTCCGCATCGGGGGCGGCAAGGAGCGCATGGCGAGCCTGCTGACGCCCGCCTTCGTCCGCGAGGCGGGGCTGCCCGAGGACGCCGACGGCCAGCGCGCCGCGATCGCCGAGTGGCACGCGCGCAAGACCGCGATCTACACCGAGATGGTGGCCGGCGGGGCCCTGCCGGCCCGCCCCGGCGTGACGCGCCTGATCGGGGAGGCGCTCGACGCGGGCTGGACCCTCGCCGTGGCCTCGACGTCGGCGGAGCCCTCGGTGCGCGCGGTGCTGGAGCACGTGGCGGGCCGGAGGATGCCGCCCGCTTCGCGGTCGTGCTCGCCGGCGACGTCGTGCCGCGCAAGAAGCCGGCGCCCGACATCTACGAGCTGGCGCTCGAGCGGCTGGCCGTCCCACCCTCCGACGCGCTCGTGATCGAGGACTCCCGCAACGGCCTCGAGGCCGCCGTGGGAGCCCGGCTGCGCTGCCTGGTCACCGTGAACGGCTACACCGCCGAGGAGGACTTCGACGAGGCGGCGCTGGTGGTCACCTCGCTCGGCGACCCCGGGGGCGAGCGCACCCGCGTGCTCGCGAACCGGAGCCGGGCCGAGCCGGGCGACTGGGTGACGTTGAGCGACCTCGAGGCCTGCCTCGAGACCTGACGAAGGGGGCGTGATGGCGCAGGCGGGCTTCGAGCAGGTCGAGCTGGTGGTGCGGACGATGGCCCAGACGGCCGTCGACAACGAGACGTACTTCTGCGAGCTCGACGCCGTGGTGGGCGACGGGGACTTCGGGTACTCGCTGGCCCGCGGCTTCGAGATCGTGCTCGCCGACTGGGACGACATGGACCGGACCGACGTCGCGACGTTCCTGCGGAAGGTCGCGGTCATCCTCACCAGCCGGATCGGCGGGACCTCGGGGCCCATCTGGGGCACGGCCTTCCTCCGTGCCGGGGGCGCCGCGAGCGGCGCGGACGGGATCGGCGCCGACGAGACCGTGGCGATGCTCCGCGCCGGGATCGAGGGCATCAAGCAGCGCGGCGGGTCCGACCTGGGCGACAAGACGCTGCTTGACTCGCTCGAGCCGGCGGTGGACGCCCTGGAGCAGCGCCTTGCGGCGGGGGACGAGGGCGGCGCCGCGCTCGCGGCGGCCGCGGCCGCCGCGAAGGAGGCGGCGGAGGCCACCCGGCCGATGCTCGCCAAGCGCGGCCGGGCCGCCTACACCGGCGAGCGCAGCATCGGGACCCTGGACGCCGGAGCCGTGGGCGTCGCGGTCATGTTCGAGCGGGTCGCCGAGGCCTGGCCGAAGGCCTAGCGCCAGCCGGCGAAGCCCACACACACAGAAAGGTGGCGCGGTGAAGAAGTTCGTCAACGATCCGAAGGACTTCGTGCCCGAGATGCTCAAGGGCATCGCTCTGGCCAACCCGGACACCGTCAAGTACGTGCCCGAGTACAACCTCATCATGCGGACCGACGCACCCCGGGACGACAAGGTGTCGATCGTCCAGGGATCGGGGTCGGGCCACGAGCCGGCCCACGTCATGGCGGTCGGCAAGGGGATGCTGGACGCCGCCTGCCCGGGCGACGTCTTCGCCGCCCCACCCATGGACTACGTGCTCGAGACGACCAAGCTGCTCAACAGCCCCAAGGGCGTCCTGCACATCATCAACAACTACACCGGCGACCGGATGGCCTTCGACATGGGCCGCGAGATGGCCGAGGCCGAGGGCGTGACGATCGGGACCGTGATCGTCGACGACGACGTCGCCGTGAAGGACTCCACGTACACGGTCGGGCGCCGGGGCGTCGCCGGCAACTTCTTCGTGATCAAGGCGCTCGGGGCCGCGTCGGAGCAGGGCGCGAGCCTCGACGAGCTGGTGGCCCTCGGCGAGCGCGTCAACTCCGTTGCCCGGACGATGGGCATGGCGCTGACCTCCTGCACGCCGCCGGCCAAGGGGTCGCCCCTCTTCGACCTCGGCGACGACGAGATGGAGATGGGCGTCGGCATCCACGGCGAGCCGGGGCGCCGCCGCGAGAAGCTCGCGAGCTCGAACGAGATCGTTGACGAGCTGCTCGAGGCCGTCGTCTCCGACCTCCCGTTCGAGAGCGGCGACGACGTGGCCCTCATGATCAACGGCCTCGGCGGCACGCCGATCAGCGAGCTCTACCTGATCTACGGGTATGCCCACGAGCAGCTCGCCTCCCGCGGCATCAACGTCGCGCGCAACTACGTCGGCGAGTACTGCACCTCCCTGGACATGGCCGGGGCGTCGCTCACGCTCGTGAAGCTCGACGACGAGCTGACGTCGCTGCTCGAGGCGCCGGCGGAGATCCCGATCCGCGTCTTCTGAGCCCCACCGCGGGCCGTCCGCGCCTGGGCGCGGACGGCCGCGGGCGATAGGCTCCGACCGCCGAGCATCCCAGGATCACGACGGTGAGCGAAGGAGCGCCAGCGAGCCTCGCCCTCCCCGACGAGCGGGAGCTGGCTCGCCGCGCCGCAGCCGCCCCGGACCTGCTCGGCGAGGCGTGCGGGGTCTGTCCGCGCGGCTGCCCGGTGGACCGCCTCGACGACCAGCACGGCCTCTGCGCCATCGGGCGGCAGGCGGTCGTCGCCTCCTACTTCCCCCACTTCGGCGAGGAGGACTGCCTGCGCGGCTGGAGGGGGTCGGGGACGATCTTCTTCAGCGGCTGCAACCTGCGCTGCGTCTTCTGCCAGAACTACGACATCTCGTGGCAGGTGAAGGGGGAGCGCGTCTCGCCGGAGCGCCTCGCCGAGATGATGCTGGAGCTCCAGGCGCTCGGCTGCCACAACATCAACTGGGTGACGCCCGAGCACGTGGTGCCGCAGATCATGGAGGCGGTGCCGCTCGCCCTGGCGGCGGGCCTCCGGCTGCCGATCGTCTACAACACCAGCTCCTACGACAGCCCCGACAGCCTCGCGCTGATGGAGGGGGTCGTCAACGTCTACATGCCCGACCTCAAGTTCGCCACGAGCGAGCGGGCGCGCCGCTACGTGCGCCGGGCCGACTACCCCGAGGTGGCCCGCGCCGCGGTCCGCGAGATGCACCGGCAGGTGGGCGACCTCGTGCTGGACGAGCAGGGGCTGGCCCGCCGGGGGCTGATCCTGCGCCACCTCGTGATGCCCGGCCTCCTCGACGAGACGCAGGCGGTCCTGCGCTGGGTCGCGGAGGAGCTCGGGACGACCACCTACGTCAACCTCATGGCGCAGTACCACCCGGCCGGCCGGGTCTCGGCGGGCGAGTACGGGGAGATCAACCGGGGCGTGAGCCGCGCCGAGTTCCTCCGCGCGGTCGAGGCGGCGTGGGAGCTCGAGCTGCGCCTCGACGAGCGGAGCGTGGCCGCGGGCCTCACGTCGCTGACCGACTGAACGCCGCGGCCCGTCACGAGGGTGCCCGCCCCTCGGGCAGGACCTGGCCGCCGTTGACCACGAGCGTCTGGCCGGTGATGTAGCCCGCCTCCTCCGACGCGAGGAAGCGGACCGCCCAGCCGACCTCCTCGGGCTCGGCGAGTCGCTTGAGCGGGATCGACTCGACCATCTCGCGCCGGTGGCCCTCGTCCAGCCGCTCGAATCCGGGCGTGCGGACGTTCCCGGGTTGCACGGCGTTGACCGTGATCCCGTCCGAGACGAGCTCCAGCGCGGCGCCGCGCATCATGCCGAGCAGCGCCGCCTTCGAGGCCGCGTAGTGCGCGAGCCCCGGGACGGCGACGAGGGGGCCCGTGATCGAGGAGGTGAGGACGATCCTCCCGTAGCGCCGCCGTCGCATCGCCGGCACGCACGCCTGAAGGGCGTGCAGCGCCCCCTTGACGTTGACGTCCATGACGCGGTCCCAGTCCTGGTCGGTCATCGCCAGCAGGGTGGCCGAGGGATAGATGCCCGCGTTCGCCGCGAGGATGTCGATCCGTCCGAAGCGGTCGAGGGCGGAGGCGGCCATGGCCTCGACCGAGGCGCGATCGGCGACGTTGACCTGGATCGCGACCGCCTCGACGTCGTCCGAGTGCAGGGCCGAGGCGGCCTCGGCGCCCGCCGCCCCGTCGAGGTCGGCGATCACCACCTGCGCCCCCTCGCGGCCGAGCACCTCCGCGATGCCGCGACCGACGCCCGTCGCCGCGCCCGTGACGACGGCCACCCGCTCATCGAGACTCTTCATCAGCGCTCCCTGCAGTCGAACCAGCCATCTACCGGACCCAGAGCTGGTCGAGCAGCACCCCCCAGACCGGATGGTGCTGGAAGTTGCCCACCCGGTCGCTCAGGAATCGCACGCTGGCCGGGGTCGCGTACCCGACCCAGGGCGCCTGGTCGGTGAGGGCACGGTCGATCCCCGCCCACAGCTCGTCCGCCGCCGCCGGGTCCGTCGTCTGGAGCGCGAGCGCCTCGTCCATCTGCCGGTCGATCGCGGGGTCGCAGAAGCGCGAGGGATCGGCCGCACCGCACCGCAGCTGCTCGAAGAACGTCGACGGCGCCGGGTAGTCGATGATCCACCCCGTGACCGCCACCTGGACCGCGCCCGGATCGGGTCCGTAGGCGTCCGCCAGCCACTCCTCGTTCGACGTGAGCCTCGCGGTGGCGCGGTACCCGAGCTGCCGCAGGGACTCGGCGACATGGCGAGCCTCCCGGGTGAGCTCCGGCGAGTTCCGGACCACCACGGCGGCGCCGGCGGTGCCCGAGCGCGCCACGAGGCGTTTCGCCTCCTCGAGGTCCGGCCCCCGCCAGACCCCGTCGTCCCGCGGATCCCGCGTGTACGGGCAGTAGGGCTCGTGGGCGGGGAAGTTCGGGGGGAGCACCTGGCAGGTCGGCCGCCCGTACTGCGGCCCGCCCAAGATGCGGATGAGCTCATCGCGGTCGAGGGCATAGGCCACCGCGCGCCGGGCGTCGAGCCGGTCGAACGGCGGGAGGGTGGTGTTGAGCGCGACCAGGAGGGTGGCCGAGACCAGGGGCGCGCGCAGCCGCCCCGGGTACTGGACGGCGAGCCGCTCGAGCTGGGCCGGCGCGATCCGCTCGAACAGGGCCGTGTCGAGGCGCCCCTCCTCGATGTCCTTCAGCGCCTCCGCCTCCCCGGCCACCGTCAGGAGGATCTCGTCCGGGTAGCCGTCCGGGCGGGCGGCGCGCGACCACTCCCGGAAGCGGGGGTTCCGGACCAGCCTCAGCTCGCGCCCGGGCCGGTGGCTCGCGACCATGTAGGGGCCGGTGGCCGGCAGCCCCTGGCGGGTCACCTCCGACCGCGGGGCCGACGGCGCCACCGCGTGGGCGAACGGGAGGGCGAGGTAGTGGATCAGGTTGGGGTCGGGACGGGTCAGGTGGATCGTGACGGTGTTCGCGGCGGCGTCGGCGACGATCCCGCGTGAGAGGTCGCACGTGGACGGGCCCCGGCGGCATTCCGCCGCCCCGACGATGACGTCGTAGTACGGCGCCGGGGCCGGCCCGAGCCTGTAGTAGCGCTCGATCGCCCTGCGGAAGTCCTCGGGGCCGACCGGCTCGCCGGTGGAATAGCTCACACCGCGCCGGAGCTGGAACGTGTACGTCCGGCCGTCGTCGGTGGGGGTGGGGATCGAGGCGGCGAGGTTCGGCACGAGCCCCGCTCCGTCGGTTCCGGCCACGCGCCGGTAGGCGGTCAGGCCGTCGCCGGTCAGGTCGGTGTTCCAGAGCACCGAGTAGTCGAACTGGTTGACCGTCGGGCCGAATTCGGGGACCGCGACGCGGAGCGTGCCGCCCCGGTGCGCGGCCGAGGCGTCGCGCGCCGCCACCCAGAGGCCGCCGCCATCGAGCTCGAGCCCCACGGGGCGCTGGCCGGTCTCGATCGTCTCGACGACGGCGTTCGTGCGTGGATCGATCCGCATGACCGTCCCGCCGAGCTCGTTCGCGACCCAGACCCCGTCGTCGCCGACCGCGAGGCTCGCGGGGCCGTCGCCGACCGGGATGGTGGCCGACACGGCGTTGGTGCTGGGGATCGATGCGCGAGACCGTGCCGTCGAGCGTGTTCGCCACCCACACGGCGTCGCCGCCGGCCTCGACCGCGCCGGGGGCGTTGCCGACGCCGATGCGCTGGAGGACCCGGCCCGTCCGGGGGTCGATGCGCGAGACGCTGGCATCGGTCTCGTTGGTCGCCCAGACCGCCCCGGCCCCCACGGCGATGCCGATCGGCGACCCGCCGACAGGGACGGACCACCTCACCCGCCCGCTTTGGGCGTTGACCCGCGTGACCGAGCGGGCGTAGCGGCTCGCCACCCAGACCGCACCGTCGCCGTGGGCGACGCCGCGCGGGCCACTGGGGACCGTGACGGTCTGGACGATCGCGTTCGTCTCGGGGCTGACGCGTGCCAGCGTCCCCGCAAGGCCGTTGGTCACCCAGACGGAGTCGCCCCCGGCCGCGATCCCGTCGGGCCCGCCGTCGAGCGGGACGGTCTCGACGACGGCGCCGGCCTCCGGGTCGATCCGCTTGAGCGCGCCCCCCGAGACGTCGCCCACCCAGACCGCGCCCGCGGTCAGCGCGAGCTGGGACGGGCTCCCCCCGACGTCGATCGGCGCCTCTGCCCGTCCCGACCTCGGATCGATGAGGGCGATCGAGTCGCCGGGGATCGCCGGGCTTGCGCCGTCCCCTCCACGGACCGCCAGCCAGATCCCGAGCCCGGCCGCCACGGCGAGGACGGCGGCGCCGAGGGCGATCAGCGGACGGGCGCGCCCGAAGGCGATCGCACGACCGGGACGCGAGGGTGGGGGGCTCGCGACGGGTGGGGTTCGCGCCACCGCCGGCACCGGGGGCGCCAACGCGGGGTCCTGGGTGAGGATGCGCCGCTCGAGGTCCTTCAGGGCCCCTCCGGGCTCGATGCCCAGCTCCTCGGCGAGGGCGCGGCGGCCGGAGGCGTACCGCTCGAGCGCCTCGGCCTGGCGGCCGCTCCCGTAGAGCGCGAGCATGAGCTGGCCACGCAGCCGCTCGCGCAGCGGGTGCTCCTCGACGAGCGTCTCGAGCTCGCCCACGAGGTCGCGGTGGCGCCCGAGCTGGAGGTCCGCCTCGATCCGCTCCTCCAGGCAGGCGAGGCGCGATTCCTCGAGGCGGGCGATCTCGCGCTGGGCCCACTCCTCATAGGTGAAGTCGGCGAGCGCCGGCCCGCGCCACAGGGCGAGTGCCTCGCGGAGCGTCGCCGCCGCGCCGGGGGCGTCACCGGCCGCGAGCGCCGCGCGTCCGGAGGCCGACAGCTCCTGAAAGCGGTCGAGGTCGAGCTGCCCGGGCGCCAGGTGCAGGAGGTAACCGGGCGCGCGGGTCTCGATCGCGCTGGCACGGGAGCCGTCGGCCGGCACGGCCCGGCGCAGCTGGGAGATGTACACCTGCACGGCCTGGCGTGCGGTCGGCGGGGGCGACTCCCCCCAGAGCTCGGCGATCAACCGCTCGGTCGAGACGACCTCGTTCGCGCGCAGCAGCAGGAGCGCCAGCAGGGCCCGTTGGCGGAGCCCTCCGAGCGCGACGGTCCGATCGCCGTCGAGGACCTCGAGCGGCCCCAGGATCCGGAATGTCGCGGACATGAAAGTGCGGCGAACGTACCCCGTCGCGCCCGGATTCGGGTAGCGGTGCGGGGCGCGGTCCCCTCTCAACGCCCGTTTTAAGCCCCGTTTGGCGCGTGTTTGGCCGCCCTTTGGCCCGACGGGCGAGCGTCGGGCGCGTCAATCCCAACGGGAGGCATGTGATGAGGATGAACAGGAAGATCGCCCGGGCGTCGGCCGCGCTCTCCGCCGCCGCCCTGCTCGGCGCCGCGCCGGCCATGGCGCAGGAAACGGATCCGTTCGCTGCCTGCCGGGCGGCCGGGACGCCGACGGGCCTCGAGCGGTCCCTCTGCTACCGCAGCGCCGCCAACCTTGCCAACGAGCAGATTCCGGCTGCGCCGGTGACGCGGCCGATCGTGATCGACGGGACGGGCTTCGACTGGACCGACGCCGGCGTCGGGTTCGCCGCGGCGGCCGGCCTCGCGCTGCTCGGCGCGGGAGCGGCCGTGGCCGTCCGCTCGCGGCGGCTGGAGCCCTCACCCCACGGCGCGAGCCGGATGGGCCGTCGCCTCGAGCCGTAGCGGCCTTCGGGCCGACGCCGAGCCCTCGCGTGCGCGGTCGCCTGTCGAGCTCCTCGGCCGGCCGCGCACGCCTCGGGAGGTGGGGCCCGGGACGACGGGCATCGTAGGCTCGCCTCTCGAAAGGGCGGCGGTAGGTGAGGCGGCCGAGAGAAGCGAACGCGGCTGCTACGTGAAGATCGCCACGACAATGAGCGCGATGACGGATACCGCCGCGCTCATCGCGACCCCGAACAACCAGTTCTCTGCGCATCGGCGCTGCATTGCTTCCTCCCGCAGTAGTTCACTTCCCATGGTGGCCCCAGGACGGGCAAGGCGAAACCGGAGGTGGCACGCGCGAACACACCTCTTCCCGAGAGGTGGGGGCGGGGTAGGGGCGGGTGGACCGCGCGCATGAGAGAGTGGCCTCCATGGCACTGCTCATGACGCAGATGCGCTGGAAGGCGATCGATGCGGGGACCCGAGCGCTGCTGAGCAAGCGCGCGTTAGAACGCCAGCAGGGGCAATGGGCGTCGCAGGGCGGCACGTCCCAGCCGCCGCTACGGGATGCCGCTCGGGACGGCCGAACTCCTCGGCCTCGTCCGGCTTCGGGATGCGGGCGTCATCACCGACGAGGAGTTCACGGCCAAGAAGCGTCGCGTTCTCGGTATCTGACCGCGGGGGAGCGAGCGCACGACGCCAGCCCGATCGACCACCGTCGCCCCGTTACCCGATCGGCTCCCGGCCCGTCGAGGGCAGCAGCGCGATCACGATGAGCGCGACGATCGAAAAGAGAAATCCGAGGACACCCCAGGCGGCGGCGTTGCGGCCTTTGCCAAGCGCGAGCTTCGCGCAGCAGAACGCGCAGACCACCCCGACCGCGAAGCTGATCAGATAGAGGGCCAACAGCTCCACGGTGCCTCCTCAGGGTGAACGGCCAGACGACGAGCTCGTGATCGTTGACCGGCGTCGGGAGACCCTAACCCGCTTGCCGCGCTCCGCATGGCCAGCCGCGGGAGCGCCCCGTCGTCGGCTGGTTCGACTGAGCCAGCGCGACCGCTCAACCAGCGCGACCGCGTCGGGATCGACGGCCGCGGCCGCTCGCCCTCCCCGCAGGAGGAGGGCGAGCGGATGCCTTGGTTCAGCCGGTCGTCAGCCCCGACGCCGTCACGCGGCAGCTCGTGCTCGGGACCAAGGGCGTGGCGCTGATGGTGGCCGTCGTCACCTGCTGGACGTTGCCCGCGCCGACGAAGCCGACCTGGTAGTCGAGCGCCAGCAGGCCGCCCGCGCTGATGCCGGTCGACGACTCCCCGTTGCCCAGCGCCCCGGTCTGCTCGCTGACCGGGCCGTGTCGTCGTCGACGCCCCAGGCGGTGACGTCGGCCTCCGCGCCCGACGCGTTGAGGAAGCTGATCGTCGTCGTGCCACCTGCGCACGAGGCGCGCAGCTGCCCGACCCCGGGGAACGTCAGCACGGGGGTGTCGGTCGCGCCGGTCGCCAGCTCCTGGTGCGCCACCAGGAAGCTCCCGTTGCCCTTCACGACCTGACCGGGGGCGATGTTCGCCGCGGTGATGGAGGCGCCGGCGATCTTGGCGCCGGTGACCGCGTTCGGGCCGAGCTTGTCGTTGGTGACGGCCCCGTTGGCCAGCTTGGCGGCGTTGACGCTGCCGTTGGCGAGGGCGTTGGTGCCCACCGCCCCGCCGGCGAGCTTGGCCGCGGTGACCGCGCCCGAGCCGAGGTCCGCGGCCTTGACCGCGCCGGAGGCCAGCTTGGCGGCGTTGACGGCGTTGTTCTGCAGCTTGGCGGTGTTGACGGCGTTGTTCTTCAGCTTGGCGGTGTTGACGGCGTTGTTCTTGATCTTCGGCGTCGTGACCGCGTTGTTCTTCAGCTGCGCGGTCCCGATCGTGGTCGCCGCGTAGCCGGCTCCACTGAGCGCCACGAGCAGCGCGATGACCGCGATGATCGTGGCCGGGTGGAGCAACCTCTCCTTGCTGAGCATGGATCGCCCTCCTTCTCGCCGGAGACGGACGAGGGCACCCTATGCGTCGTCCCCGCGTTGGCAGGAGCGGCCAGGCATCGACGTCCACCCAACGGCCCTGTTCGCGCCACGCCGCCGTCGGGAGGTCGCCGCGGTGCAACAGGCGCGACAGGTGGCGACGGTCCATGTTCAACCGTTCGGCGGCCACGTGCACCGGCACCACGTCGCCTGCGGGGCAAACCTAACGCCGACGCCGACCGCGGGGTATCCCAACCCCCTGGGGCCGGCGAGGCGGGAGCGTCAGATCAGGTGGAGGTCGGCAGGTCGTTCCGCGGCCACGCACAGTAGGGGGCCGGCGTCGGCTCCACTCGCGTCCAACGGCGCCCGCGGACGTAGTCGAGTGGGTGTGTCCAGGTGGTGGTGGTGTTGGACATTTCAGACCCTCCCTTGGTGGAGCTGGCGGGATGGGGACCCGGTGCGCGGCGACGCTCCCACGCCGCGGCCAAGCCACGGTTACCCACTCGCCAATTCGCGGCCAAAGGGCGCCGATTCGCCGCCCGCCCGGCGGCGTAGAAATCGGCGACGGCCCAGACCTCGTCGCGGTGACCACCGACTTCGAGGTGAACGACGCTCCCGATGAGGCGCGACCCAGTCGTGGGCGACGTTGACGGGCAGGCTGGCCGGGACGTTCCTCCACCGTCCTCAGACGGACAGGCTTACGCTTTCCCGACTCGCCCCGGAGAGGCGAAAGCCCCGCGTTAGCAGGGCTTTCACAGGTGGGCGCTACTGGGCTCGAACCAGTGACCCCCAGCTTGTCGAGCTGGTGCTCAGGAGCCCGAGATCGCGCTGTCCATGCGGTTCTCGTCGGGGGCGTCCGGCTCCCCCACCGTCTCCTCCACCGTCCGCGCCGCATGGGCGTCGGCGAAGCGGTCGAGCTCGGCGTCTCCGAGTAGGTGCGCGTACCGGGCCGCGGTGAAGGCCGGGCGCGCGTGCCGGAGCTGCGCGGCGACCACCGTCAGCGGCACGCCCTCCGAGAGCGCGATGCTCCCCGCCGAGTGTCGGAGGCCGTGCGCGTGGGCGACGTGGCGCCCCTTCGCGTCAACCAACCCCGCCCGGCGACCGACCTTGCCGACCAGGTGCGACACGGACGACGGACTCATGGGGCCGCCGTCGCGGCCGGGCCACACCCACCCTGCGGCATCGGCGCCCCCCTCGACGACCGACTCGGCGTACCAGTCGGCCAGGCGCTCGGCGAGCGCCGCGGAGATCGCCACCCGGCCGACCCGGCCGCCCTTGGCCCGCCTCAGGACCTTGCCGACCCGGGCGTTCTGGTAGACGGCCTGGCGCACGACGAGCCGGCGCTCCTCGAGCCGCACGTCGGGCCAGGTGAGCCCGGTGATCTCGCCCCGTCGCAGCCCCGCCTCGAGGGCGGCCCGTAGGATCGTCTCCTGGCGCACGTCACGGGCCGCGGCGACGAGCCGCTCGCCGCCCGGGCGGTCGAGGATGCGGTCGGCTGCGGTGCGTTCGGGGGGCGGTGCCGGCGGCAGTCGCACCCGCGCGGCCGGGTTCGTGTCGATCATCCCGGCGTCGAGCGCCACCGCCAGCATCGCCCGGAGCGCCTCGACGGCGGTCTCCACCGCCCGGCGCCCGTGGCCGGCGTCGATCAGCCCGGCCGCCCACCCCTCGACCGCCGGTCGCGTGAGGTCGGCGAGCATGGTGTCGGCGAAGCGCGGTGCGATCCGCTCGCGGTAGGCGTGGTCCCGCAGGGCCAGCGTCCCCGGGGACCAGCGCGATGCGCCCGCCCTGAACCAGTCGGCGGCGAGCCCGTGGACCGTGCCGACCTCCGGGGCCGACGGTGCCGCAGGCCGGCCAGCCGCCATGAGGCGCCTGCGCTCGGCTCGCGCCTCGGCCACGGCGCCGGCGATCGTCACCGTCCGCGACGTGCCAGGCCGTTGCCCCGGCGCCTTCACCTCGAAGGGGCACGAGCAGCGCCGCCCCGGACGGCGGTCGGCCGTCGAGCGGCAGCCGAGCCGGTGGGCGCGGTAGAGGCCCGGCTCGACCTTCTCGCGCCAGCCGCGGCGGCTCACAAGGTCACCAGCCTCAGCCGGGGCGGTCCGTCGTAGCCCTCCCGGGCAGGCGGCTCCAGCAGCCCCGCGGCCCGCTCGAAGGCGGCGAAGCGCGGGTGGCCGGGGCCGATGAGCGCCGCCGCCTGACGGCAGGCATCGCAGACGACCTGGCAGACGATGCGCTCGCGCGCCTGGTCGGGGACGCCCTCGAGGTCCCTGTGGTCGATCATCGTCCTCCTCCTCTGTTGCTGCGGATCGCCGCCAGCCGCGCCCGCACCAATGCGGACGCTCGCCTACGTCGAGGGCTTGCGGCGGGAGCGGGTGGGCGCCCTGGCCGAACTGGCGCGCTTCGAGGCCATGCGCCCCGAGCTGCGGGAGTGGATGGCCGGGGACGACGGGCGTCTGCCCGAGCCACCGAGCGTGGCCGAGCGGGTGGTCCGGGCTCGGGAACGCTTGGAGGACATCGACCGCGAGATCGCGAGGGCCAGCGGGTGAGCATGGGCGCCGAAGGGTCGCGGCGCCTGCACGGGGCACCCTCGGGCGGTCTGGGCACCGGCCGCTTCGGGGGCGCTTGGCTAGTGCCGCGCTACCGCGTCGGCAGAGGCGGCGAGCTGGTCCCTCTCGACCGGCCGCGACACCTCGACCCCTCGCGTCGATGGCGCAGCAGCTCGGCATGGCAACGCCGGCGTCGAGAGCAGGTCGAGCGCGAGCCATCGTGTGCCGACTGTGGTCATCCGGGGTCGCCGGACAACCCGCTGACGGCGGATCACGTCCTGGCCGTGGCCGCGGGTGGCGACCCGTTCGATGGGGCGCCCCAGTCCCTCTGCCGCTCATGCAACAGCGCGAAGGGCGCGCGGTGACCAAGGGGGGGCTAGCCACCAGGGGGTGCCCTCGACGCCACTCCCTCGCACCGCAGCTTGAAGAAAACGACACGCGGGAAGAGGGCGCCATGACCACTCAGTTCTTCTACCGCCTCAAGGAGTGCTCGCGCTGCGGGGAGTCCAAGCCGCCCGACGCCTTCCCGCCGAACGACAGCCTGAGCTCGGGCCTGTCCTCCTGGTGCCGGGCCTGCCATGTCGCGGCGACCCGCGCGTGGCGAGCCGCCCACCCCGACAACGTCGCCGCTCACAACGCCGCGCGCCGGCTGCCGCCGATCCCCGACCGGGAGTGCGCGGTCTGCGGCGAGCTGTTCACCCCGCGGCGTCGGGACGGCCGGTACTGCTCGAGCGGTTGCCGGGCTCGCCGCAAACGCCCCTGAGAGGCGCTTCTGCGGCGGTTCCAGCGCTCGGGGCGGTAGCTGGCTACTTGCCCATTTGCTCCTGGTAACCCAGACCGCCGTGACCGTAGTACCCGCCGAGTTCGTTGCGGTACGCCTCGTCGAAGCGAGTGTCGTCGTATTCCGGCGCGTTCTTGATCTGGTCCTTCGTGCGGTGGACGAACACCGTCGCGTCGTCGCGGTCGATGCGGTCGATCACCCCCGCGGGGAGTACCACCTTCCTGCCGAAGATCCAGGGCCCGGTTGCCACGACGACGTAGCTGTTGTTCGTCTGGTATGTGGCCCGGTGGATCTTGCCGATCGAGCCGTCAAGGGCCTCGACCTCGTAGCCGGTGATGTCCAGGGCGTCGCCCCAGCCCGTGCCGGAGTAGACCCACAACTCGGTGGCCCGCGTGCTCATTGTGCCCCCCTTTGACCGGGATGTGCTTGCCCTTTGACTACCCTCGCTCGGCTCGCAGTAACGGCGTCACGGCCGCGACGGGCATCCCGGAACCTCGGTGGTTTCAGACCCGGGGGCCGGCGTCGTGGCACCCTCTGGTGGGGCGGGGGCCATCGAGGAATGACGTCTCGAGCCACACCCGCCAACCGCGCCTTCCACAGGAACTTCGTTCGCGCCCTAGCAGCGCCGGGGCGATATCCCCCACTCACCCCGGCGCGCTGCGACCCGACGACCGCCGGGGCCGCGTCCGGCGAAGACCACGGCCGCGACGATGGCGAATGCCCGGCCATCGGAGCCCGCCTCCGGACGGTTGGGGCTCACCGGCCATCAAGGTCGCGGAGTCGCTCTACCCGCGGGCCGCGAAGCCATCCCCGGGACTGTTCCCGCGGAACCGGGAGAAGCTCCAGCACGTCCCTTGACTCGCCTCGTCGCGCGCCAGCCGGGCGAGCTCGCGCAGGGCCTCGTCCTCGGCCCAGCGGTCGAGAGGCGGCGTGGTCATACGCGACCCTAACCCGTCAGGAGGCCCTATGTCCGTTTCAAGGCCCCGCGCGCCGCCCTCGAAGGGTAGCCCGGAATGGCGACTAGGGTGGGCGCACGACACCCGACAGGGGGTTCTCGATGCGTTTGCTTCTCGCCATTGGGGTCGCGGCTGCGACCTGCGCTTTCCTCCCCTCGATGGGGAGCGCGGAACCCGTACCCGGAGGCGTCGTAGACCTCTTCTGAGGCATCGCCGGCGTTCAGATCGGCATGCGCGAGGCCGTGGTGCGCCGCGTCCTTGGTCCCCGGACTTCCGGAACGCCCAGGCCGTCTACGGCTACGGCGACATCGTCGTTGACTTTGAGAAGGGGCGCGTCGGAACGATCTATTCGACCGGAAGCAATCGCTTCTGCACGCCCGGTGGCACGTGCGTCGGGCAGAGCGGGGCGCAGGCTCGCCTCCGTCGCGAGGGAGTACGCACCACCCTGCTCGTCAACTTCACGGGCGGGCCGTTCCTGCACGCCTGCCGCAAGGCGGCAGGTCGAGCAGTGTCCTTCATGGCCAACGTCGAGCTTCGGCGGCGAGATCGCATCAGCACGTTCTTGATCCGGGACGACGGCCGGCGCTGCCCGACTCGCGCCGAGCTGACGGAACCACCGGCTTAGGGGACGCCCATGCCCGGGCGCGGGCGGATCGAGCGGCGGAGCGGGAGAGGCTCTAGACCTCGCGGTTTTCCTTGTCCATGAGCGCGAGGAGTTGCTCGGCTGCCTCCATCTCGGAGTCTCCCGCCCCTGTCGCTGACGAGGCCCCGGCGGGGTTCGCCAAGGAAATCTCCCAAGCGTCGGCGCGCCATTTGCCCGGCGCTACCTCCTTCAAGTGAAGAGCGAGCCCGCGACGCTCGAGCTCCTGTCTGACGCTCTCTAGGCGCCGGTCTTCCTCGTCGGACATCCAGACGCCCTCTCAGTGTCACGGTGTTCCCCCACCGTCTCCCCCACCGTCTCGGACGGTGGAAGGACGTTCCTCCACCGTCCTCAGACGCACAGGCGTACGCTTTCCCGACCCGCTCCGGGAGACGCGAAAGCCCCGCGTTAGCAGGGCTTTCACAGGTGGGCGCTACTGGGCTCGAACCAGTGACCCCCAGCTTGTCGAGCTGGTGCTCTCCCAACTGAGCTAAGCGCCCCGCGAGCCGCGCGAGTCTACCAGCCGCCCCCCGTGAGCCCGGCGGCGATTGGAGGCCCTTTCAGGGCGGGGCCGGGCCCCCCGCGCGGGCGGCGAGGCGGCAGAGGTCGCTGCAGTAGTTGCGTCGCGACCGGCGCCACGACGAGGTCCTCGGGTCGAAGGCGCGGTTGCACCAGAGGCATCGCGCGAGCGGCTCGCCCGGCGACGAGCGAGCGGCGGCCGTGGCCCTCGGGGGCACGGTCGCCGGGCGGACGGGATCCGTCGTCACCTCGGTCAGCGTCCCGCGATCGACGTCGAGCACGAAGCCGCTCACGGCGTCGCGGTGCGGCAGATCGGGCGCCGCGCGCAGCAGGCGGACGGCCGCGCGCACGGTCGCCTCGGGCGACTGCTTCGGCAGCCGCGTGGCGAGCCCCGCGCAGTGCGTGTGGTGCACCACCATCACCCGTCTGGTCCCGAGGCGCGTCTGCGACATCGCGAGGCTCTCGAGCACGTCGGTCGTGACCACGCCGCCGGCGTTGCGCAGCACGTGCGCGTCTCCGAGGCCGAGGTCGAGCAGGCGCGCGGGGTCGAGCCGCGCGTCCATGCAGGTCAGCACGGCCAGGCCCCGCCTCGGCCGGGCGTCCCTGCCGAAGCGCGGCGGCCGGTGCTGCGTCCCCCCACCCGGCGCCCCGCCGACCGCGTCCATGCGGCTGATGGTGGCGCGGGCGCCGGGGCGCCGTCAATCGCCGTCGCCGCTCGTCACCGTCGGGACGGCCGCTGATACCGTGGCGCGGTGCCCGTCGCGCAGCCGGCCACCTCTCCCGCAGACCGGGCCGCGTCCCCTCCGCGCCGCTTCGATGTGGGCATCGCGGGCGCCGGCCAGCTCGCGCGCATGACCTGCCTCGCCGCCTGGCCGCTCGGGGTCAAGGTGGCGGTGCTGGGCCGGCCCGGCGAGCCCGCGGCCGCGATGGCCGCGGGGCTGGTGGAGGGCGACTGGCGCGACGCCGGCGCGGTGCGCCGCCTGGGCGAGGCCTGCGGGCTCGTGACCCTGGAGAACGAGTTCGTCGACGCCGCGGCCCTCGCGGCCGTGCAGGCGGCCGGGACCCCCGTCCGCCCCGACGCGGGCGCGCTCGGAACGGTCCAGGACAAGGCCCTGCAGAAGGCGCTCCTGCGGGACGCGGGCCTGCCGACGGCCCCGTTCGTCGTGGTCGAGGGCCCCGGGGACCTGGCCGCGGCGGGCCGCGACCTCGGCTGGCCGCTGATGCTCAAGGCCCGCCGCCTGGGCTACGACGGCTACGGCAACGCGACCTGCGCCGACGAGGCCGAGGCCCGCGAGGCGCTCGCCCGCCTCGACCTCGGCGACGGCGTCCTCGCCGAGGGCCTGGTCGCCTTCGAGCGCGAGCTCGCGGTCATGGTCGCGAGGGCGCCGGGCGGCGCCGAGGCCGCCTACCCGGTGGTCGAGACGGTGCAGGCGAACCACGTCTGCCACGAGGTGGTCGCCCCGGCGCAGATCGCGCCCGACGCGGCGGCGCGGGCCGGCGAGGTCGGCCGGGCGGCCGCGGCGGCCGCGAACGGGCTGGGCGTCACCGGCGTGGAGATGTTCCTCGTCCCGGGCGGCGAGGTGCTCGTCAACGAGCTGGCCCCGCGCCCCCACAACTCGGGCCACTACACCATCGAGGCGGCCGAGACCTCCCAGTTCGAGAACCACCTGCGCGGCGTGCTCGACCTGCCGCTGGGCGAGGTCGGCATGCGCGCGCCCGCGGCCGCGATGGTCAACCTGCTGGGCTCGCGCACGGCGCCGGCGGCGCCCGACGCCGCGAGCGCCCTGGCCGTGCCGGGCGCGCACCTGCACCTCTACGACAAGGCCGAGGTGCGCCCGGGCCGCAAGATGGGCCACGTCACGGCGCTCGGCGAGACGGCCGAGGACGCCCTCGCCCGCGCGCGGCGCGCGGCCGCGGCGGTGGGCCTGTGAGGCCGGCCGGCTCGCCCCTGGTCGGCGTCGTCATGGGCAGCGACAGCGACCTGCCCGTGGTCGGCGGCGCCGGCGACGTGCTGAAGGAGCTGGGCGTTCCGCACGAGGTGCGGGTGGTGTCGGCGCACCGGACCCCGCACGACATGATGGACTACGGCGCCCAGGCGGCCGACCGGGGCCTGCGCGTGATCGTCGCCGGGGCCGGCGGGGCCGCCCACCTGCCCGGGATGCTGGCGGCCGTCACCACGCTGCCGGTGATCGGCGTGCCGGTGCGCAGCTCGGCCCTCGACGGGCTCGACTCGCTGCTGTCGATCGTGCAGATGCCGCGCGGGGTCCCGGTGGCGACGGTCGCGATCGACGGCGGCCGCAACGCCGGGCTGCTGGCCGCCCAGATCCTCGCCGTCTCCGATCCCGAGCTCGCCCGGAGGGTCGCCGCCGTGCGCGCCGCCATGGCCGAGGCGGTCGCCACCGCCGACGAGAAGGTGCGCAACCGATAGGGGCTCCCCGGGCCTTGACCCTCCCCCGGTGGGAGGGTTGAGGATCTCCGCGTGGACGATCTGATGCCCATCGGGACCCTCGCCCGGCTCAGCCGCCTGAGCGTGAAGGCCCTGCGCCTCTACGACGCCGAGGGGCTGCTGGCGCCTGCGCGGGTGGACCCCGACTCGGGATACCGCTACTACCGCCGCGACCAGGTCCGCACCGCCACCTCGATCGCGCTGCTGCGCTCGCTCGACGTGCCCCTCGCCGCGATCCGGGAGATGCTCGCGGCCGACGACCCGGCCCGCCTGCGCGAGCTGCTCGCGGCCGAGCGCGAGCGCGCGGCCCGCGAGCTGATCCGGCGGCGGCGCGCCCTCGACTCCCTCGAGCGCCTGATGACGGCGGGCGACCTGATGCCCTACGAGGTGGGGCTCGGCGAGGAGTCGCCTCTGACGCTGGCCGCCCTGACCCGGCCCGTCGATCCCGAGCGGATCGTGCGCGATGTCGAGGCGATGGCCTCCGAGCTCGGGCGCCTCGCGGCCCGGCGCCGGTGGGCGGTCGACGGCCCCTGGTGCGGCCTCTATCCACTCGACCTCGGCGACCGCCCTCCCGTCACGCTCGGGATCCCCCTGGCGGACGACCGGGCCGGCGGGGCAGGCGTCGAGGTGCTGCGGGTGGCCGGGGGCCCCGTTGTCACGACCCTGCACGCCGGGTCCTACGACGAGCTGCCGCTCGCCTACGACGCGCTGCTCGCCTGGTCCCACGAGCGCGGCCACCGCCCGGCCGGGCCGATCCGCGAGACGTACCTGCCCGGCCCCACGCCGGTCACCCGCGTCTCGGTGCCCTTCACGTGAACGCGCTCTTCCCCGACATCCAATCGGCCCGTCTCCCCGAGTCGCGCGACTTCTACGTTCGCCTGCTCGGCATGGAGGTCGTCTTCGACAGCGACTGGTATGTGCTGCTGCGCGACCCGCGCCGGCCGCGGCTGCAGCTCGCCTTCGTCGCGCAGGATCACGACAGCGTCCCCGCCGCGTTCCACGGACCGACGCGCGGCGTCCTGATCACCGTCGAGGTGGACGACGTCGACGCCGTCCGCGCCCGCGCGGCGGCGCTCGGCGCCGAGATCGCCCAAGAGCTGCGCGACGAGGAGTTCGGCCAGCGCCACTTCATGGCCGTTGACCCGAACGGGCTGCTCGTGGACGTCTACCAGCCGATCCCGTTCTCGCCCGCCTTCGCCGCCGAGCACGGCATCGACGGCCCGGCGGCCTAGCGGGCGGCGGCGGCCTCGCGCAGGGCCGCGAACGCCGGGTCGGCGCCCCCGCGGGGGTTCGGCAGCCACCGCCACCAGGCGTTGGCCTCGATCAGCACCGGCCCGTCGCTCGGTCGGCGCGATGTCGAGCCCGAGGGTGCGCAGCGGCGCGAACGCCTCGGCGGCCCGGAGGGCGAGCGCGCGGGCGTCCTCCCAGCCGGGCACGGGGAGCCCCTCCAGGCCGGCACCGCTCAAGGGATGGCGGGGGACGGGGTCCAGCCCGAAGCCGCCCGGCCGGGGCCCGAAGGGCAGCGCCAGGGCCCCGTCGGGACGCACCTCGGCCACGAGGTTGCCCGAGCGCCCGGCGCGGAACGAGTCGACCTGCAGGTGCCCGGCCGGGATCCGCAGCCGGGAGGCGAGGAGCCGCGGGGGCGCGCCGGGCGCCCGCAGGGTGACCATCCGCAGCGTGTGGACGACCCTGCTGCCGCTCATCCGCTCGAGGTCGGGATGGGGACGGAGCCGCTCCTGCACGATGAAGCCCCGCCAGCGCTCCTCCGCCAGCTCGCGCGCGAGCGCATGCCAGGTCGACACGCGGCCGCCCTGATCCGCCGCGCCTCCCGGAGCGCGGGAGAGCACGCGCACGCCGAGCCCGCGGTGCCCGTCCACCGGCTTGATCACGAGCTGCTCCGGCGCCTCGCGCTCGAGCGCCGCCGCCCAGACCGACGCCGTCGCCGCGAGCGCCGCCCGCGCGCTCGAGCAGCGCCGCCTGGCGGGCCGCCGGCAGCCCGTTGCGGGCGCAGATCCCGGCGAGGTTGCGCTTGTCCTCGGCCAGGCGCGCGGCATCCTCGGGGTTCAGCGCCTCCTGCAGGCGCTCCATCTCGGTCGCCGGGATCGCCCAGTCGAAGGAGGCGAGGTCGGCGCCCGGGTCGAGCAGGCCGAACGAGGCGGCCTCCCCGAGCCGCCAGCCGCGGCGGCGCACCTGCGCCGCGCGCAGCGCCACGCGCCAGAGCGGGGCGCCGTGCGCGTCGGCCGCGCCGCGCAGGCGGCGGGCGATGCGGGTGGGGCGGTCCCAGGAGACGGCGATCGACGACCCCGGCCTCATGGGGTCAGGGGCGCCGTGAGGCGGTCGCGGACCCTCCCGGCGACGTCGAGGAACTCGTAGGTCGCCCGCTCCGCGCCCAGGCGCACGCGCAGGAGCCCGAACTCGGCGAGGTAGACGACGGCGTCCGGGCTGCGCGGCGTGCGCTCGTCGTTGCGCGGCCCCCCGCCGGTGCCGACCGTCAGGAACGGCACTCCGGGCGCCTCGGGCCGCTCGCGGCGCTCGTACGCGTGCAGGTGCCCCGCGAGCACGGCGGTCACGTCGGCCGCGTCGATGACCCCGAGGAGCGGGTTGCCGGCCTTGAGCGGCCGGTGGACGACCACCAGCCGGGCGAGGGGGCCCGGGCGCGCGAGCGCCCGCTCGGCGAACGCGACGTCGGCCTCGTCCCCCTGCAGCCCCAGCACCACGACCTGGACCGGGCCGTAGCGCAGCTCGTAGCGCTCGCCGCCGCCGGGCCACTCGAACGCCTCGACGAGGGCCCGGCGGCCGCTGGGGAAGGCGATGTCGTGCTCGCCCAGGGTGCCGTAGTTGGGGGCCTGTGCGAGCACGTCGCGCCACGGCCGGAAGGTCGTCTCGTCCAGCAGCTCCGGGAGCGCCGCCACGTAAGCGTTGTCGCCGGCGGTCACGAGCAGGCGCGGCCGCTGGGCGGCCGCGAGCGACGCCACCGCGCGGGCGTCGTCGTTGGGCGCGCCGTAGTCGCCGAACACGATCAGCTCGAGCGGGCGGGAGAGGTCGCGGGGGGCCGTGGTGAACGAGCCCCGCGCGGCCTCGCGGCCGTCGAGGGTCGCGCTCCAGGCGTAGCGCGTGTCGGGCCGCAGGCCCGAGAAGGCGCGCCCGCGGGCGCGCGCCGGCGACCCGTCGGGGGCCGTGGCGGCGAGCTCGACCCGGGACCCGGGCGGCGCGATCCAGCTCAGGCGGGCGCCGGTCTCGGTCACGCGGGTGAGGTAGGGCGCCCGCACCCAGTCCGGCTGGGCGGGAACCGTCGCCTCGGACGGGCCGTCGCCGCACCCCGCGACGACTGCCGCCCCGAGCAGCAGCGCGGCGGCGGCGGCCGTCAGCCGGGCTCCGCGGCTCAGACCGTCGGCTTTCCGATCGCCGCGCCCTTGCGGGCGTTGAAGCCCTCGAGCATCGTCGTGAGGTCGCTCTCCTTCGAGGCGTCGACCAGCGCCTGGTACTTCTCCTCGAGGGTCGCGCGCTGCTCCCGGTAGAGGATGCCGAGCTTGAAGCCGCCGCGCAGGGCCAGGTCGAAGGCCGCCGTCTTGGAGGTGACGTCGTGGTCGGGCGCGACGTCGGTGACGAGCTCCTTCCACTCCTCCTGGTGGTTGTTGAAGACCACGCACGGCGAGAGGGCGTCGATGTAGGAGAAGCCCTTGTGCTCGACCGCCTGCACGATCAGCTCGGTCAGCGCCTTGGTGTTGAAGGAGGCGCCGCGGGCCACGAACGACGCGCCCGACGCCACCGCGAACGCCAGCGTGTTGAGCGGGGTCTCGAGGTTCCCCCAGGGGGTGGAGGGGGCCTTCTGCTCGGTCAGCGAGGTCGGCGAGACCTGGCCCTTGGTGAGGCCATAGATCTCGTTGTCCATCACCAGGTAGGTGATGTCGACGTTGCGCCGCGCGGCGTGCGGGAAGTGGCCCGCCCCGATCGCGAAGCCGTCGCCGTCGCCGCCGACCGCGATGACCGTGAGGTCGGGGTTCGCCAGCTTCACGCCCATCGCCACCGGCAGCGGGCGGCCGTGCAGCGAGTGGAAGCCGTAGGTCGTCACGAAGCCGGGCAGGCGGCTGGAGCAGCCGATGCCGGAGACGACCACCGTGCGGGCCGGGTCGACGTCGAGCTCGGCGAAGGCGCGGTAGAGGGACGCGAGCACCCCGAAGTCGCCGCAGCCCGGGCACCAGATCGGCTTGAGGTCCGACTTGTAGTCGGACGGCTTGCGCGTGGCCGCGTCGGTGCTCAACTGGCGGTCCTCCTTCGGTGATGACGTCCAGGATGTCCTCCGCCGTGAACGGCAGGCCGTCGCACTTGGCGTGGCTCTCGACGGGGATGCCGCACTCGCCGCGCACGAGGCGGGCGAGCTGGCCGGTGAAGTTGACCTCGGGCACGATCACGCGGCTCGCCGCCCCCACGAAGGCGTTCACGGCCTCGGCCGGGAAGGGCCCGAGCACGCGCGGGTAGAAGGCGCCGGCCGACAGGCCCTGCGCGCGGGCCGCCTCGACCGCCTCCCGCGCGGGGCCGTAGGTCGAGCCGAAGCCGATGACCGCGATCTCGGGCCGCTCGTCGCCGACGGTCTCGTGGCGGGCGACGCCGTTCTTCAGCGGGTCGAGCTTCGCCCAGCGCTTGGTCTGCATGGCGACGTGGTTCTCGGGCGTGTACTTGGGGTGGCCGAGCTCGTCGTGCTCGATGCCCGTGGCCACGTACTGGCCGCCCTCCTCGCCGGGGATTCCCATCGGCGACACCGAGTCCTCGGTGATCTCGTAGCGCTTGTACTCGCCGTTGCGCCCGGCCGAGGTGAGGCGCTCCCACAGCTCGACCCTGGAGAGGTCGGGCTTGTGGATCACCTCCATCCGCGTCGCGAGGCCCTGGTCGGTGAGCAGGATCACCGGCACCTGGTAGCGCTCGGCGTAGTTGAACGCGTCGATCGTCGTCCAGAAGCAGTCCTCGACGGTGATCGGCGCGAGCACGACGCGCGGCGCCTCGCCGTGGCCGCCGTAGAGCGCGTGCTGCAGGTCCGACTGCTCGGTCTTGGTGGGCAGGCCCGTGGACGGGCCGCCGCGCTGGGCGTCCACGATCACGCACGGGATCTCCGCCGTGCCGGCGTAGCCCAGCACCTCCGTCATCAGCGACAGGCCGGGGCCGGAGGTGGCGGTCATGGCCTTGGCGCCGGTGTAGGAGGCGCCGAGCACCGACGCGATGGAGGCGATCTCGTCCTCGCACTGGATCGTGATGCCGCCGACCTGGGGCAGCTTCGCCGAGAGCCACTCGAGGATGTCGGAGGCCGGCGTGATGGGGTACCCGGCGAAGTACTTCAGCCCGGCGGCGACGGCGCCGAGGGCGATCGCCTGGTTGCCGGACATGAGGACGCGGTCCTCCTCCACCTCCACCGGGTCGACGATCTCGAGGGACGCGATGAGGTCGGCGCCCTCGTCGTGGCCGGCGCGCAGGGCGGCGATGTTCGCGTCGGCCACGCCCTGCTTGTGGGCGTAGCGGCGCAGCACCAGCTCCTCGATGGGGGTGGTGTCGAACGAGATGACCCCGGACACGGCCCCCACGGCGACCATGTTCTTCGCGCGCAGCGAGCCGCCGATCTCCTTGGCGAGCTTCTCCATCCGCACCGGGCGGGCGCGGGGCAGGTAGTCGGCGGGGATCTCGACCGCCGTGTCGTCGAACAGGATCACGCCGTCGGGCGCGAGCGCGTCCCAGTGCAGGTCCCAGGCCTCCTGGTTGAAGCAGACCAGGAGGTCCACGTGCTTGCCGTGGCTGTAGATCCGCTCGTCGCCCATGCGGACCTGGTACATGCACGGGCCGCCCTTGATCTCGGCGGGGTAGGTGCGGAAGGTCTGGGTCCAGTACCCGCCCCGGGCCGCGGCCTGGGTCAGGATGTCGCCCGAGGAGATGACCCCCTCGCCGGACTCCCCGGCAAGCCGGATCACCACGCTCTTTCGTGCCAAGGCCCCTCCCGGTCGCGTTCCGCCCGCCGAGCACGCGGCAGCCGTCTCCTGCTCGGAGCGGCCGGCCGATGTTACCGATTCGTCCGGAAGAGGGGCAACATTGGGGCCAATGGGGACGACCCCGCCCGCGGCCCAGCCCGACGGCCCCCGTCTGCGCGCCCGGGCCGACCTGCTCTGGTACCTGCGCCACGCCGACGCCCTCGCCCGCTGGCCGGTGCTGGGCGAGGAGTGGGCGCAGCAGGTCGAGCACCGGCGGCTGGCGCCCGACGAATCGGGCACCCGCCGTCCCGGTCCGCAGGGAGCCTAGGCCCGCCCGGCGGACCTCCGCCCGCGCCGCGCCGTGGCGTCCACCGTCACGGCCAGCAGCAGCACCGCGCCGGTCACCATGAACTTGACGTCGGAGTCGAACGCCTTCAGGTCCATCCCGTTGGAGATCGAGCCGATCACCAGGGCGCCGAGGAGGGCCGACCAGGCGGTGCCGCGCCCGCCGAACAGGCTGGTGCCGCCGATGACGGCCGCCGCGATGGCGTTCAGCAGCACGGTGCCGCCGCCCGAGCCCTGGTTGACCGCGAACAGGCGCGAGGCCGCCATCACGCCGCCGATCGCCGCGAGCGTGGAGCACGCCGCGAACACGATCAGCCGGATCCGCGGGAGCGAGATGCCCGCCCGCCGGGCCGCCTCGGCGTTGCCGCCGACCGCGAAGACGTGCCGGCCGAAGGCCGTGCGCCGGGTGATGAAGTCCACCAGGATCACGATCCCGATGAAGATCAGCACCGCCAGCGGCACGCCGCGGTCGTCGTTGAGCACGGCCACGGCCGCCAGCACGCCGGCCACCACCACGGCGATGCGGATGGCGAGCAGGATGATCGGAATGGTCTCGAGCCCCGACGCGGCGCGCCGCCGGTAGCCCCAGAGCGTCAGCAGCACGTAGGGCACCAGCAGCACGATGGCGATGATCCAGCCGACCGAGTCGGAGTAGAACGTGTTCGCCAGGTCGAGGATCGCGCTGTCGCTGATGTTGATGGTGCCCGTATCGCCGAGCACGTAGAGCAGCAGCCCCTGGAAGCCCAGCAGGCCGGCCAGGGTCACCACGAACGAGGGCACCTGGAGGTAGGCGACGAACGCGCCCTGGAAGAGGCCGATGCCCGTGCCGACGACGAACACCGCCACCAGCATCGCCGGCCAGCCGGACCAGCCGTGGTTGACGCTGAGCACCGCCATGCAGGCGGCGGCGACGCCGCTCACGACCCCGACGGACAGGTCGATCTCGCCCAGCAGCAGCACCAGCACGACCCCGACGGCGATGATGCCGAGCGGGGTGATCTGCAGCATCAGGTTGGTGAGGTTGCCCGAGGTGAGGAAGTTCTCCGCGGACAGCGAGAAGTAGAGCCAGATCACGATCAGGCCGATGATGACCGGCAGCGAGCCCAGCTCCCCCTGGCGCACGCGCCGCGTGAACCGGGTCCACAGGCCGGCGAGCCCCTCGGGGTCGACCTCCAGGCGCGGGTCGCGCTCGGCGGTGGTCATGCCGGCACCGCCTCGCCGCCGTCGTCGGTCCCGGCCGCGGCGCCCGGGCCGCTGGTGATCGCGCCGACGACCTCCTCGCGGGTGGTCTCGGTGCGCGTGAAGTCGCCGGCGTTGCGCCCGAGGTAGAGCACGACGATGCGGTCGGCCACCTCGAAGACGTCCGTGAGGTTGTGGCTGATCACCACCACCGCCAGGCCGCGCTGCTTGAGCTCGAGGATGAGGTCGAGCACCTGTTTCGTCTGGGCGACCCCCAGGGCCGCCGTGGGCTCGTCCAGCATCACCAGCTTCGGCTCGCCCAGCAGCGAGCGCGCGATCGCCACGATCTGGCGCTGCCCGCCCGAGAGCGAGGCGACCGGCGTGGTGACGCTCGGGATCCGCGACGAGAGCGAGCGGATGAGCTCGCCCGACTCCCGCTCCATGCCGAGGTCGTTCAGCATGCGGATCCACCGGGTCGGTCCGGGGAGGTAGCGCTCCCGGCCGAGGTAGAGGTTGGCGGAGACGTCGAGGTTGTCGGCCAGCGCCAGGTCCTGGTAGACGGTCGCGATGCCCAGGGCGGTGGCGTCCTGGGGGCCGGCGATTCGTGCCGGCTCGCCGAGGAAGCGGAACTCGCCCGAGTCGGCGAGGCCGACGCCCGAGACAGCCTTGATCAGGGTCGACTTCCCCGCCCCGTTGTCGCCGACGAGTGCCACCACCTCTCCGGCGTCGACGTGGAAGTCGACGTCCGCGAGGGCCTGCACCGCGCCGAAGCTCTTGCTGACGCCGCGGAGGTCGAGAACGGGAACGGTCATGAATGGATGTCCTCTGGTGGCAGGGCCGCCGGGCGGGGCATCGCTGCCCCGCCCGGCGAACCGATGGCCCTCCCTACTGCTGGATCCCGGCGTCCGCGCAGGCCTTCGCGTAGGGGCCCGTGCAGATCTCCGCCGGCGTCCAATACCCGTCCGCCACGATCGTGTCGTTGACGTTCTCCTTCGTGATCACGACGGGGTCGTAGATGATGCTCGGCACGTCGATCGTGCCGTTGCTCACCGGCTCGGTCGCCACCGTCACCTCCTCGCCACGGAGGAGCTCCACGGCGATGGTGGCCGCGTCCTCGGCCTGCGGCTTGATGGCCTTGTAGATCGTCATGTACTGCTCGCCGGCGAGGATCCGCTGGATCGCGGCGAGCTCGGCGTCCTGGCCGGTGGTCGGGATCGTCGACGGGTCGATCCCGGCGGCCTTCATGGCGGCGATGGCCCCTGAGGCGGTGCCGTCGTTGGCGTTGTAGGAGCCCACGAAGCCGTTCTTGCCGAGCTTGGTGATCGCCTGGTCCATGAACGCCTGGGCCTCGGCGGGCAGCCAGTTCGGAGCGTCGTTCTCCGAGCCGATCTTCAGCGTGCTCCCGTCGAACACCGAGTGCGCGCCCTGCTTGAAGAGCTTGGCGTTGTTGTCGGTCGGGGCGCCGTTGACCATCACGATCGTCCCGTCCTGGTTGCCGTCCTGGGTGAGCTTGTCGAGCAGCGAGGTCGCCTGCAGCTCGCCGACCTTGGCGTTGTCGTAGGAGTTGTAGTACGCGACCCCCTCGCCCGGGATCTGCCGGTCGTAGGCGAAGACCGGCACGTCCTTGGCGTTGGCCTGGGCGACGATCGGCCCGGTGGAGGCGGCATCGACCGCGTCCAGCACCAGCACCTGTGCGCCGTTGGTCAGCGCGGCCTCGGCCTGCTGCTGCTGCTTGGCGGCGTCCTGGTCGGCGTTCGAGTAGAGCACCTCGCAGTCCGGGCAGAGCTCCGCGACCTTTGCCTCGAACAGCGGCCGGTCCTTGGTCTCGTACCGAGCGTTCTGGGTCTCGGGCAGGAGCAGGGCGATCTTGCCGCCGCCGCCGGCCGCGGCCTCACCAGAGGTGTCGCCGCTCGAGTCGTCGTCGTCGCCGCATGCGCTCAGCCCGAGCGCGAGCCCGCCTGCGACGACGAGGGCCAGGCACGCCCGGCCGGTTGTCCAACGGAACACGTACGCCCCCCTTGTCTCCGGCCCGCACCGGGCCCTGTCCGGAGATCCGCCTGTCGCGGATCGGACGGAAGGCTATGCAACGATCGCCACGATGTCACGAGGGCCGGATGAGGGGCCCCGCCGCTCCGCGAGCGTCCTCGATGACCTCGAGGACCGCGACGGCGTCGTCCGGGTCCACCGGCGGCGGACCCTCCCCGCGCAGCGCGCGGGCCATCCCGGCGTAGAAGGCCGGGTAGTCGCCGGGCTCGGTCGGGACGGCCCGCGAGCCGGCGCCGTCGTACAGGCGCCCCCAGGCCTCCTGCGGCTCGGCGCCCCAGCCCGGGTCCCCCGGGCCGCCCGCCCGCACGCAGGGCGGCCTCCTGGACGTCGAGCCCGCGCTTGACCCAGACGCCGCCCAGCCCGACGGCGCGGAAGCGGGGCGGGCCGTCGGCGCCGAGCATGCTGGCCCAGAGGTGGCTGCGCTCGCCGCCGGGGTGGGTGAGGGCGACGAAGCAGTCGTCGTCCACCTGCGCGCCTGGGCGGCGCGCCAGGAGCTCGGCGTGGACGGCCACCGGCCGGCCGAAGAGCACGATCGCCTGGTCGATGAGGTGGCTCCCCAGGTCGGCCAGCAGGCCGCCGCCCTCCGCGGGGTCGGCCAGCTCGCGCCACCGTCCGGCGTCGACCTCGGGCCGCCAGCGCTCGAAGCGCGACTCGACGCGGGTCGGCCGCCCGAGCGCGCCCTCGGCGATCAGCCGGCGCAGCGTGAGGAAGTCGCCGTCCCAGCGGCGGTTGTGGAACACCGACAGGACGACCCCGGCGGCGCGCGCCTCCTCGGCCAGCGCCCTGCCCTCGGCGGCCGAGGGCGCCAGCGGCTTGTCGACCACCACCGCCAGGCCGGCCGCGATCGCGGCCCGGGCGAGCGGCACGTGGTGCCGGTTCGGCGCCGCCACGACGACGAGGTCGAGCGCCTCGGGCTGCGCCCACAGCTCGGCGGCCGACGCCACCACCCGCGCGCCCGGGTGCTCGGCCCTCGCGGCGGCGGCCCGTCCCGGGTCGGCCGTCACGACCGCCGCCACCTCCATGCCCTCGGTCGCCGCGATCAGCGGCGCGTGGAAGGACCGCCCCGCCAGGCCGTAGCCGATCACCGCCACGCGCAGGTCGCCCTCGCTCATCGGGCGATCATCTCAGCCGCGCGTCCCGGGCCCGCGGCTCTGCGGCTTTCTGCGGTATCTGGCAGAATGCCGCAGCGATGGCCCTCGACGTCCCCGCCTCCCCGCGCGCCCTCGGCCCCGAGCGCCGCGCGGAGATCCTCGCCGCGCTGCGCGCCCACGGGAAGGTCCGCGCGGCCGACCTCGCGGCCGCGCTCGGCGTGTCCGTCGACACCGTGCGCCGCGACCTCGACGAGCTCGCGGGCGCGGGCCTGCTGCGGCGCGTGCACGGCGGGGCGCTCCCGCCGGGGCCGACCCCGGGCGGCCACTCGGCGCGCCGGGGCCGCGACGCCCCCCAGAAGGCCGCCATCGCGCGGGCCGCGGCGGCCCTCGCCCGCGACGGCGACCTGATCCTGCTCGACGGCGGCACGACGACGCTCCAGGTGGCCCGCCACCTCGACCCCGGGCTGCGCGCGACCGCCGTCACGAACAGCCCGCCGGTCGCCGTGGCCCTGGCCGGGCACCCGGGGCTGCGCGTCAGCGTCGTCGGCGGCGAGCTCGACCGCGAGATGCTCGTGACGGTCGGGGCGGCCGCCGTCGCGGCCATCGGCGAGCTGCGCGCGGACATCTGCTTCCTCGGCGTCTGCGCCCTCCACCCCGAGCTCGGGATCACCACGACCGACCTCGAGGAGCGCCACGTCAAGCGGGCGATGATCGACGCGTCGGCGCAGGTCGTCGCCCTCGCCGGCCCGGGCAAGCTCGGCAGCGCCGCGCCGTTCGTCGTCGGCTCGCTCGACGACCTCACCCACCTCGTCGCCGACGGCTCGGCGCCCGCCGACGTGCTCGCGGCCGCGCGCGAGCGGGGGGTCGAGGTGGTGCCGGCCTGAGCCCCTCCCCCCGCCGCGCGCGGGCCGCCCTCACGCTCGTCTTCCTGGCGAACGGCGTCGCCTTCGGCACGTTCGCCGCCCGCGTCCCCGCCATCAAGGACCGCCTCGACCTGAGCGACGGGGAGCTCGGCCTCGCGCTGCTGTTCATCGCGGCCGGGGCCCTGGTCGCCTTCCCGGTCGCCGGCCGCCTGATCGCCTCGACCGGCAGCCGCCCGGTCACCCGCGCGGGGCTCGTGCTGATGCCGGCCGGCCTCGTCCTGGTGGCCCTGGCGCCCTCCCTGGCGGCGCTGATGGGCGCGGCCCTCGTGTTCGGCGCCGCCAACGCGACCCTCGACGTGGCGATGAACGCCCACGGGGTGACCGTCGAGCGCGGGCTCGGCCGCCCGATCATGTCGTCGCTGCACGCCGGCTGGAGCATCGGCGGCCTGGTCGGCGCCGGGCTCGGCGCGCTGCTCGCCGCCGGGGGCGTCGACGCCCGGGTGAACCTCATCCTGGTGCCGGTCGCGGTCTGCGCGCTCGCGCTCGCGGGGAGCCGGGCGCTGCTGCCCGCCGCCGAGGACTCGGCGCCTCCGCTGCCCGTCCTGCGCCGCCCGCCGGCGCGCATCGCGCTCCTGGGGCTGATCGCCTTCTGCTCGTTGTTCGCCGAGGGCGCCGCCGCCGACTGGAGCGCCGTCTACCTCGAGGACTCGCTCGGCGCGACCGCCGCCGTGGCCGCGACCGGGTTCGCCGCCTACTCCCTCGCCATGGCCGGCGGCCGGCTCGTCGGCGACCGGCTCACCCTGCGGTGGGGCCCGTCCGGCCTGCTGGTGCGGTGCGGGCTGCTGGCGTCGGCGGGCATCGGCGTCGCGCTGGTCGTCGGCCACCCGGCCGCGGCGATCGCCGGCTTCGCCCTCCTCGGGGCCGGGGTGGCGCCCGTCGTCCCCGTCGTCTTCCGGGAGGGCGGCAGCACCCCGGGCGTCCCGAGGTCACAGGGCATCGCCACCGTCGCCTGGCTGGGGTACCTCGGGTTCCTCGCCGGCCCGCCCCTCATCGGGCTGACGGCCGACGCCATCGGCCTGCCGGGCGCCCTCGGCATCGTCTGCGGGACGACCGCCGCCGTGGCCCTGCTCGCCGGCGCGACGCGGACGGTCCCGGCGATCCGGACCGAGGGGGCCCCGCGTGCTGCCTGAGCCTCGAGCGCTGCTGTGCGACCTGGACGGCACGCTCGTCGACTCGCGCAAGGAGGTCGACGACGCGTGGCGCGCCTTCGCCGCGCGCCACGGCCTCGACGAGGGCGAGGTGCTGGCCGCGACATTCGCCGGCCCCAGCCGCGAGGTCGTCGCGGCGCTCGCGCCCTGGCTCGACGTGGACGCCGAGACGGCGCTCGTCGAGCGCTGCCAGGTGGAGGCGGCCCGCGCCACGCGCGCGATCGCGGGCGCGGCGGAGCTGATGGCGGCCTGGACGCCCGACCGGCTCGCGGTGGTCACCTCGTGCGGGCGGGCGCTGGCCGAGGCGCGCCTGGCCGGCGCCGGCCTCCCCCGGCCCGCCGTGCTGGTGAGCGCCGACGACGTGCGCCGCGGCAAGCCCGACCCCGAGGGCTACCGGCGCGCGGCGGCCCTGCTCGGCCTCGAGCCGGCGCGGTGCGTCGCGGTGGAGGACGCGCCGGCCGGGATCGCCGCCGCCCGCGCGGCCGGCGCCCGCACCGTGGGCGTCGCGACGACCCACCCGGCAGACGACGCTCGCGGAGGCCGACCTCGTCGTCGCCTCGCTGGCCGAGCTCGCCCGGGCGCCGGCGGCGCCGTAGCCGCGGGGTAACCTCGCGGGCATGAGCGGCCCGCCCGCCACGACGGCGCTCCGCACGGTGCGCGCGACCCGCTACGCGGCGCCGCTGCGCGAGGGCGGCTCGCTGCCCGCGCTGGTGGAGGCCGACGACGACGGCATGTACGTCGTCAAGCTGCGCGGCGCGGGCCAGGGGCCGAAGGCGCTGGTCGCCGAGCTGATCGCCGGCGAGCTCGCCCGCAGCGTCGGCCTCGCGGTGCCCGAGATCGCGTTCGTCGAGCTCGACGCGGCGCTCGCCCCGGCCGAGCCCGATCAGGAGATCCAGGACCTCCTGACGGCGAGCGTCGGCGTGAACCTCGGGCTCGACTTCCTCCCCGGGGCGCTCGCCTTCGACCCGGCGGCGCCCCCGGGCGTCGACCCCGCCGCGGCCGCCGCGACCGTGTGGCTGGACGCCCTCGTCACCAACGTCGACCGCACGGCCCGCAACCCCAACCTGCTCGAGTGGCACGGTCGCCTGTGGCTGATCGACCACGGGGCGGCCCTCTACCTGCACCACCGCACCTGGGCGCTGGCCGAGCGGGCCCGCGACCCGTTCCCCGCGATCGCCGAGCACGTGCTGCTCCCGTTCGCCTGCTCGATCGACGAGGTGGACGAGGGGCTCGCGGCCGCGCTCGACGGCGGGGCGCTCGAGGAGGTCGCCGGGCTGGTGCCGGACGGCTGGCTCGTCGCCGAGGGCGAGGACGCCGACCCGTCCGCGCGCCGGCGCGCCTACGTCGACTACCTCGCCCGCCGCCTCGAGTCGCCGCGGGCCTTCGCGGAGGAGGCCGAGCGTGCCCGCCGCCGCTGAGGCCCCGTTCCAGTACGCCGTGCTGCGCGTGGTGCCCGACGTCGAGCGCGGAGAGCGGCTGAACGCCGGGGTCGTCCTGTTCGCGCGGACGCTCGACTTCCTCGGAGCCCGGGTCCGGCTGGACGAGTCGCGCCTGGAGGCGCTCTGGCCCGGCGCCGACGCGCCCGCGATCGCCCGCCACCTCGACGGGCTCGCGCGCGTCGCGGCCGGCGACCCGGCGGCCGGGCCGATCGCGGCGCTGCCGCCCTCGCAGCGCTTCCACTGGCTGGTCGCCCCGGCGAGCACCGTCGTGCAGCCGTCGGCCGTGCACACCGGCCTCTGCGACGACCCGGCCGCCGCCCTCGACCGCCTGTTCGAGCGGCTCGTGGGGTAGGGTCGCGGCCATGCCCGGTGCGGCCTTCTGGAGCGGCTGGATCCTCTTCGCGGGGATCATGATGCTGCTGATCGGCGCCTTCAACGTGCTGCAGGGCCTCGCCGCGATCTTCAGCGACGACTACTACGTCGCGAAGGAGGAGGAGCTCCTGCTCTTCGACTTCACGGCGTGGGGATGGATCGTCGGGATCTGGGGCATCGCGCTGCTGGCGGTCGGCTGGGGCCTCGTGAGAGGCAAGCCGTGGTCGCGCTGGGCCGGCATCGTCGTCGTCGGCGGCAACGTGATCGCGCAGGCCGTGTTCCTCTCGTCGTTCCCGATCTGGAGCTTCATCGTGATCGGGATGTGCGTGTTGGTCATCTTCGCCCTGGCCGCCCGCTGGGACGAGGCGCAGGCCGACATGAGCGGGACGGTCTCGGGCTCGTGACCGCGAAGCGCGCGGCGGGCGACCGGCCCCCGAAGCTGTCGGCCAAGCAGGCCGAGCGCGAGCTGCGGCGCCTGCAGCGCGAGCTCGTGCTGATGCAGGAGTACATCAAGGCCGACGGCCTCAAGGTGGTCGTGATCTTCGAGGGCCGCGACGCCGCCGGCAAGGGCGGCGTCATCCGCCGCATCTACGAGCGCGTGAACCCGCGGTCCTGCAGGGTCGTCGCCCTCGGGACGCCCACCGAGCGCGAGAAGACCCAGTGGTACTTCCAGCGCTACGTGCCCGTACCTGCCCGCCGCCGGCGAGATCGTGCTGTTCGACCGCAGCTGGTACAACCGCGCCGGCGTGGAGCGGGTGATGGGGTTCTGCACCGAGCGAGGAGTACCAGGAGTTCATGCGCTCCTGCCCGGAGTTCGAGCGCATGCTGGTGCGCTCCGGGATCACCCTCATCAAGTACTGGTTCTCGGTGAGCGACGAGGAGCAGGAGCGCCGCTTCCAGGCCCGCCTCGACGACCCGATGCGCCGCTGGAAGCTCAGCCCGATGGACCTGGAGTCCGCGCGAGCGGTGGGTCGACTTCTCGCGCGCGAAGGACGAGATGTTCGACTTCACCGACATCAAGCAGGCGCCCTGGTACGTCGTGAACGCCGACGACAAGCGGCGCGCGCGGCTCGAACTGCATCGCCCACCTCCTGTCGATGGATCCCCTACGAGGACCTCACGCCGCCGCCGATCGACCTCCCGCCGCGCCAGCCCGACCAGGGCTACGTGCGGCCGCCGATCAGCGACCAGACCTTCGTCCCCGAGGTCTACTAGCGTCCGCCCGCCCGGCGGGTCGGACTTCCCGCGGCCGCGCCGGTAGAGAGCGCCCGTGCGCCCGCTCCCCGCCTCGCGCGCAGATGGAGGACCGCGGTCCTCGCTGGCGCTCTGGTCGCGGCAGCGTCGCGCCGACTGCTGCCTCCCAGGCGCCCTCGCCGCCCGCGCCGCTCGGGACCCCGGTGCTGGGCGCGTCGCTCCTCGGCCCCGCGCAGATCGCGGCCTGGTACCAGGCCACCGGCATCACCTCGCGCAGCCCCACCGCCGTCGCGCGGATCGCGCAGCTCTTCGTGGACGAGGGCGCCGCCCAGGGCGTGCGCGGCGACATCGCCTTCGCGCAGGCCATGCTCGAGACCGGCTACCTCCGCTTCGGCGGCCAGGTGGAGCCGGCCGACCACAACTTCGGCGGCATCGGCGCGTGCGACTCCTGCAGGCGGGGGCTGCGGTTCCCCGACCCCGAGACCGGGATCAGGGCCCACATCCAGCACCTCTGGGCCTACGCCTCCCCCACCGCCGACGCGGCCGCCCTGGCGCGGCCGCTCGCCGACGTCCGCTTCCGCTACGTGCAGCCGCCGGGGAAGGCGCCGCTGTGGGAGGCGATGGGCAACGGCAACTGGGCCACCGGCACCGACTACGCGCGCAAGGTGCTGACGATCTGGCGCGGCATGCTGACCTGGAACGGGGTCGCGGTGCCGCCTCCCGCCCCCGCGCCGGGGGTGGTGCCGCTGGGGCCGCTGCTGGTGCGCACCTCGGCCGCCGGCGCCGGCAACCTGGCCGGGTGGCGGCTGCGGCGCGAGAACCTGGCCGGCGGCATCGCCCGCCTCGGCGCGCCCGCCAGCCGCACGCCGGGCGCGGGCGGCGTCTGCCTGGCGCGCTGGCCCGTCGTGGGCGCCGCGATCCTCCTGACGGGCGGCGGCGACGCCTGCGCGTCCGACGCGGCCGTCGTGCGCTGGGCGCGCCTGTCGGCGCCGGTCTGGCGGACCCAGCGCGGCCTGTCCCCGGGGGACCCGGCGCGGAGGATGCGCGCCCTCTACCCCCGGGCCCGGGTGCGCGGGGGCCGCTGGTGGCTCGTCTCCGGACGGCGCGCGGGGGCGCCCGCGCCGCGCCTGCGTGCCGAGGTGCGCGCCGACCGCGTGCGGGCGCTCTGGGTGGACGTCGGCTAGGCTCCCCTCCCGATGATGCGAGTCGTGATCGTCGGCGGCGGGATGGTCGGCATGACGCTCTCCCGCCTGCTGCGCCTGCGGGGCTTCGAGCCCGTGGTGCTGGAGCGGATGCCCGCCGGCCACTACATACCGCGCGGCTACATGCTCGGCTTCCAGGGCTACGAGCCGCTGGAGGAGGTCGGCGTCTACGACGAGGTTCGCGACGCGGGGCGGCCGATCGCGCCGCGTCCCGACGAGCCTCCGATCGCCGTCGCAGTGCGGTTCGGCGCCCTGATCGAGGCGCTGCAGCGCGACCTGCCGATCGAAAATGAGCGTACGGTCGTCGAGCTCGTGAAGGACGGCGACCGCGTGGTCGGCGTCGTCGCCGAGGGGCCCGACGGCCGCACGACGATCGAGTGCGACCTGGTGGTGGCCTGCGACGGCATGAGGTCGCCGACGCGCGAGATGGCCGGCCTCGAGGCCGACTTCGACGCGCTCCCCGAGGCCGAGCTCGGCTTCATGAGCCCGTCCGTGGCCGACACGTCCTTCGCGATGGCCTACATGTCCGACGGCGGCCACATCGGGATGCTCTCCTGGAACGAGGGCTCGGCCGGCTGGCGCAGCGTCGAGCGCGTCGGCGCGGAGGCCGCGCTCGCCCCGGGGCTGGAGGCGATCAAGGAGATGTGGGCGCGGCTCCTGCCGGCCGCCGCGTCGGCGGTCGAGGGCCTCACCTCGATCGAGCAGGTGCGGTACTCGGAGCCGCTGCTGCTGGCCTGCCCGCGCTGGTGGACGCCCGGGGTCGTCATCATCGGCGACGCCGCCCACTTCTTCGGCCCCGAGACCGGGGTCAGCTCGGGCATCGGCCTCGGCGACGCGCACGCCCTGGCCGAGGCCATCGCGCAGAACCCCGACGACCCCGACGCCGCCTGCCTCAGCTACGAGACCTGGCGCGCGCCGGCGGTGCGCCCCTACGAGGCCAACGACCCCGGGCGCGCGCGCATGGTCCTGGCCGGGCAGGTCGAGGCGCGGCCCGAGGAGCGCTGGCCGGCCCCGGCCTAGCCGGTCCCGCTCAGGCGCCGGCGGCGACGGCGGGCGGCTCCACCGGCTCGGCGGCGGGCGCCGCGTCGTAGCGCTTGATGACCCTCCCGTAGGGCAGCACGAAGTTGTAGCGGCCCCAGCTCGCGGCGACCATCCGCCGCACCGGCATCCGGTGCCACGGATCCACGGCCGACGGCGAGTCGAACGTGACGTTCCCCGGGCCCGAGAATCCCTCGCCACGGCCGTCCGAGCCCACGATGAGCTCGAACGTCAGCGGCGTGAGCACCAGCTCGCAGACCTCGGGCGGCGCGCCCTCCTCGGGGCTCGGGATCACCTTCAGCGTCACCAGCGGCGGGCTGGCGACGTCCTCCGGGGCGAGGATGTCGCGCGGCCGCAGGACGCCTGTGCAGATGCGCTTGCCCTTCGGGCGCTCGGCGTACGCGGAGATGATCTCGTGCTCCTTGACCCACTCGACCTCGCCGAACAGCTTGGGGAAGCCGTAGGGCTCGCGGCCGCCGATCAGGCCCACCTCGTTCGTGACGAGGAGGTTGGCGCAGTAGGTGACGGGCTCGCCCTCCCAGAGGCAGCTCACGCCGAGGATCGCCTCGGTGTAGGCGCCGAGGGTCGAGAAGTGGAAGTTCGTGAAGATGAGCTGGGCGATCGCGGGCGAGTGGGCGATCGTGAGCCCCTCGGGCACGATCGCCGCGGCCGCCTCGTCGTCGGTCTCGTAGGCGAAGCCCATCACCTCGATGCCGCGGTAGTAGTAGGGCGGCCGGTCGAAGGGCGGGTCGGTCACCGGCATGGAGAAGCCGAACCGATCCGGCGTCAGGCGTCCGGGTGTGCCAGGCATGCGGGCTCCCTTCCTGGGCCCGCCGGGCGCGCGGCCGGCGCGTCCGCCGGGCGTGTCGAAGCCCCCGCGAGCCTCTCGGACGGGCCGCCGGGGCGCAAGGGTGCCCGGCACCCGGTCGTCGAGCCTATCCAGCCCGAGGCGATTTCCTGGCGACCAGGGTCACGCTGACGACGCCGTACTTGTCGCAGGCCTCCAGCGCTTGCCCGGTGATGAACTCGTAGTCGTTCTCGCGCACCTCCTGCACCCGCAGGCCGGTGCTCTCGATCGCGTCGAGGTAGCGCTCGCGCGGGATGGCGCCAGCGATGCAGGCGGCCCACAGGTCGGTCTTCCGGCGCGTGCGCTCGACCAGCGCCCGCCCGCTGACGATGTCGGCGAGCGCCAGCCGGCCCCCGGGCTTGAGCAGGCGCGCGGCCTCGGCGAAGACCCGCCCCTTGTCCGGCGCCAGGTTGATCACCCCGTTCGAGACGACGCAGTCGGCGATCCCGTCCTCGAGGGGTATCTCCTCGATGCGGGCCTCGACCAGCTCGACCTGGGAGAACCCGTGCGCGTCGCGCAGCCGACCCGCCTTGTCGAGCTGGGCGGGGGTCATGTCGATGCCGATCGCCCGGCCGGCGGGGCCGACCAGGACGGCCGCGCAGAACAGGTCGGTGCCCGACCCGCTGCCCAGGTCGACCACGCACTCGCCCTCGCCGAGGCCGGCGAGGTCGAGGTAGTGGCCAACTCCCGCGAACGACTCGACCGCCTCGGCCGGGATCCGGTCGAGCAGCGCGGGGTCGTAGCCCAGCCCCTCGGCCAGGGGGCGCCCCGTGAGGAAGTGGAACTCCCCGTCCGGGTGCTCGGCGACCTCCGTGTACATCGCCTTGATGGCGCGCTCGAGGTACTCCTCGTCGACCAGGTCGCGCGCGTCGAGCTGGGGCAGGACGGCGTCGCGCTCGATCTCCGCCTGCTCCTGGTCGGTCAGGTCTCTCATCGCCCACTCCTCCGCTCGGGCGAGGCGCTCGCCGGTGCTCAGCAGATGGTGGGGCCGAACGACCGCGAGTTGTTGCCCTCGTCCAGCTCGGCGACCTGGGCCGCCGAGTCCGCGGTCGCGCTGTAGACGCCGCCGTCGCGGCAGGCCTGCACCGCCGGCTGGGTGATCGACTGGCCCTGCGCCAGCCCCGGGTAGCTGAAGCTGCCGACGAAGTCGGCCGAGACCAGGAAGCGGCCGGCCGGCCCGGTGCCGGAGTTCGTCACCGTGAACCCGCTGCGGTCGAAGGCCGTGATGCGCAGGTCGGGGACGCCGGGCCCCGGCGAGGGCGACGGCGCGATGGTCGCCACCGAGGGGAAGAACGTCTGCAGCTTCCAGGACAGGCGCGCCCGCTCGCCGTCGCCGAGCCGCCCGCCGAAGGTGCTGCCGCCCACCGCCTCGCCGGTGCGCAGCGGCGCCCCCGGGGCGTAGGCGAGCGCGGCGTCCTGGCGGCGGTCGAGGGAGTTGATGTCGGTGTGGTCGTGGTCGCCCCGGATGGGCGCGTCCTGCTCCCAGAGCTGCAGGAACACCGGCGCCTCCCGGCCCGGTCGCGGGGAGGGCGGTGAAGCGGGGCACCCGGAACTCGCGCCGGCTCTCCTCCAGCCAGCGGTCGATCCTGTCGTTGGAGTAGACCAGGCGGTCGTTGACCCAGATCGACGCCCCGCCGAGCCGCCAGCCGCCCGCAATCCCGTCGCGCGACTTCTCGATCTGCAGGAAGCGGATGTTGCCGGTGGTGAGCCCGTCCGCGACGGCGTCGTCGATCGGCAGGCTGTAGGTGTCGTTGTCGCCGCGCTCGAAGTCGTCGTAGAGGCGCTTGTCGAGGGCGAAGCGCCGCG
Organism: Miltoncostaeaceae bacterium; assembly: GCA_963834875.1. GTDB lineage: Bacteria > Actinomycetota > Thermoleophilia > Miltoncostaeales > Miltoncostaeaceae > DATAGF01. The sequence goes on along the minus strand of CAWIDG010000029.1, from coordinate 5,980 downwards.
TGTCGCTGATGCGCAGGTAGACGTCGTCGTCCGTGCCCGCGAAGCGGACGTCGCCGGTGCGGATCCGCACCCGGATCGACGTGAGCGGGGTGCCGAAGGTCTGCCCGAACGGGAACGACTTGAGGAAGGTGAAGGGGTAGTTCGGGAGCTTGAAGGCGAAGGAGTCGCGGGAGTTGATGACGCCCGAGATGTAGCGCTGCGCGCCGATCCTCGCGCGGGTGAAGAGGTCGGCGTCGCCGGGGATGTCCAGGTTGTTGATCTCGGCCATCGAGGTCACCTGGAGGCGCACGAATTGGGTGGCCCGCTGCAGCGCCTGGGTCGAGGGCACGACGAGGCCCGGGCCGGGGGCGTCCCCCTGCACCCGCACGATGTTCTGCTCGAACAGCCGGCGCATCTGGCTCTTCACCAGCACCGGCTCGAAGTAGTCGATCACCGCCCCGCGCAGGTCGATGAGGTTCCCGCCGGGTCCGTTGCGGTCGCCGCAGCTCAACGTCGAGAAGCTCGGGTTGCAGGCCTCGCCCTGGCCCTGCCAGTGGCCGGACGCGAAGGAGATGTTGAGGGCGCCCTTCTGGTCCTTGGCCAGCAGCGCCGGCGCGCGCGCCAGCCTCATCGTCCGCGCCCAGAGCGCCTCGTCGGCCACGTGGGCGCGGATCGCCTGCACCCACGCGCGGGTGGCGAAGTAGGACGCGAGGTGGGCCTCGGTGTAGAGCGGCCGCCCCGGCCAGTCCTTCGCGTTGAAGCGGGTCAGGCTCGTGTTGCCGTCGGCGTTCCAGCCGCCGTGGTTGCGGGGGATGCCGATGCTGCCGCCCGTGTAGATGTTCTCGGCCGAGCGCACCGGCGCCGGCACGTCGAACCAGGTCGGCGTGCGGCCGAACCCGTCCAGCGGTCCAGTCCGGGCCCTGGCCGGAGGCCCCGCTGGACTCGAGCCAGTTGGTGTGCGAGTAGAAGTCCTGCACCTGGTGCAGGCTGATCCCGATCACGCTCAGCAGCTGCACCGGGTCCTTGGTCTCGCGCACCAGGGCGCCGACGCTGCGCTGCAGGCGCTCCCACTCGGCCGTCAGCGCGGCGGAGTTCGAGAGCACCTTGTTGGTGGCGTCGAAGTGCGACCGGTCGGACGCGTCGATGACGGCCTTGGGCCACTTGTTGATCGCCACCAGGACCCCGTTGGCGCCCGAGCCGGGGCCGAGCCCGAGGCCGATCAGCTCCTTGAAGGCGCCGGCGTGCCCGGAGAACGGGATCGACTCGGCGTTCTCGTAGAGGTTGACGAACCAGTTGCTGACCTGGGCCGTCTGGATCGCGTTGTCGTTGAAGCCCTCGGCCGAGAGGGCGTCGCGCGTGATGTCGAAGTGGGGCCCGGTGTCGAACGCTCCGGCCGTGGGGGCGACCGCGAGGCAGAGCGCGGCGGCGGCGACCGCCGCGGCGCGGCGAAACGCGAGGCGGCGGCGGCGATGCGGGGCGCGGGACAAGGTGCCGAGCCTAAGCCCAGACCCCGTCGCCGGTCCAGAGGCGAAATCGCGCGCACTCGCCGCGGCGGCGTGCTCGGCCTCGGCGAGCGGCGGCGCGGTCAACGCCCCGAGGCCCGGCCCATCCACGGGGAAGGTGACGGCGGGATTCGAACCCGCGAATACCGGTTTTGCAGACCGGCGCGTTAGACCAGCTTCGCCACGTCACCGCGGGGCGCGAAGCGTAGCAACGAGGGTCCGCGGCGAGCGCGTCGAAGACCGAGCGCCATGGAGAACTCCGGGCGCTCCGCTAGGGTCGCCACGATGAGGAGGTCGCTGGGCATCGGGATCCTCTCCGTCGCCATCGCCGCCGTCTTCGCCCTCGCCGGCCCCGCGGCCGCCGCCGAGAAGAAGCCCCGCATGACGGTGATCGGCGACTCCGTCCAGGCGTCGTTCGGCTACGTGCCCAGGGCGGTCCGGCGGCTCGGCAAGGGCTTCGACCTCCGCCTCGACGCGCGCGTCTGCCGCCGCCTCATCACGGCGAGCTGCTCCTACAACGGGAGCACCCCCCAGACCGCCCTCCAGCTCATCAAGAGCAGGGGCGGCGCGTTGGGCTCGGTGGTCGTGATGAACGTCGGCTACAACGAGGGCTCCGCGGGCTACGACGTCAACGCGGTCATGCGCGCGCTGCGGAGCGCCGGCGTCGATCACGTCGTCTGGGTGACCCTGCGCGAGACGCGGAGCCTGTACAGGTCGATCAACGGGAACATCCGCCAGGCGGACCGGCGCTGGAAGCCGCTGACCGTCGCGGACTGGAACACCGCCAGCGCCGGCAAGCCGTGGTTCGGCTCGGACGGCCTGCACCTGAACGCCTCGGGCGCCTACGCGCTGTCGGGCCTGATCCGTCAGAAGGTCCTCGCCGCGCTCTGAGGTTCCGCCCTCGCGCCGAGGCCGCTCCGGGCCTCATCGGCAGAGGCTGCGCTCCGCCGCCGTGGTGAGGATGCGGACCGCCTTGCTCACGGACAGCCCCCGTCCCCTGTGAAGGAGGTCGAAGGCGTCGAAGCTCGTGAGCACCCAGAGCAGGTCGGCGGCCTCGGCAACCGTGACGTCGGCGCGCAGGGCGCCCTGCTCCCCGAGCCGCCGCGCGAGGCGGGCCATGCCGCGGGTCCGTTCCGCCTCCCACCGCTGCACCGCGCCGCCCACCGCCTCTTCGTCGAGCCGCGCCATCGAGTACAGGGCACGGGCGACGTCCGGGTCGGCGGCGAACATCTCCGCTCCGGCGCGCATCCCGCGGCGCAGCGATTCGCGGGCATCCGGATGCGCCACCGCCTCGAGCAGGCGATCGTATGCGGCCCGCCGCAGCAGGTCGTCGCCCAGGGCGTCGAAGAGTCCCGCGCGCGAGCCGAAGATCAGGTAGACGGTCGAGCGGGCGACGCCGGCCATGCGCGCGATCCGGTTGACGCTGACCGGCTGGGACGGCGCGTCGCGCAGCCGCTCGTAGGTCGCGTCGAGGATGCGGCGGCGGGTCTCGTCCGCGGCCTCGGCGCGCAAACGCTGCTCGTAGCGACGCTTGGCCATGCCTGAATCATATTCGCTTGACAATGCGTCGTGTGAAAGACAGCCTGTCCGACGAAATGGTCAGGGTCCTCATCGTCGGCGCAGGACCCGCCGGGCTGACGGCCGCGGCGGCGCTCGCGCGCTACGGGATCGAGACGCTGCTGGTCGAGCGGCGGCGCGAGCTGTCCGGCCTGCCGCGGGCGACGGCGGTCAGCACGAGGTCGATGGAGCTGCTGCGCTCGCTCGGGCTGGAGGAGGAGGTCCGGGCCGGCGGCGTCGAGGTCGAGTGGCAGGGGTGGGTCTGCGAGACGCTGGCGTCCGCAGCCGAGGGCTTCGCCGTGCCGCTCGGACTGCCCACCAGGGAGCAGAGCGCCGTCCTCAGCCCGACCGCGCCGGCGTGCGTGCCCCAGGACCACCTCGAGCCGGTGCTGCTGCGCCACCTCCGCGCGACGGGGGTGGTGCGCGCGGAGCTCGCCACCGAGGCGGCGCTCATCGAGAACGGCCCGGCAGGCGTCCGGGCGGCGCTGCGCGACGTCGTCACCGGTAGGTCGCGGGAGGTCGATGCGCGCTACCTGATCGTGGCCGACGGCGCGCGCAGCGCGCTGCGGGCGGCGCTGGGCATCCCGCTGCGGGGGCCGGACGACCTCGAGCGAGCCGCCTCGGCCCTCTTCCGCGCGCCGCTGTGGGAGCTGCTCGGGCCGCGTCGGTACGGCCTCTACGACATCACCCACGCCGAGGCCGCCGGCATCCTGCTCCCGGCGGGCAGGGGCGACCGGTGGCTGTACGGCACCCTGAGCGGGGCGGGTGGCGGCGACCCGGCCGGCGAGGCGCGGGAGGCGATGGCGCAGCGGATCCGTCTGGCCGTCGGCGTCGCGGGCCTTGAGCCGCGGATCGAGCGGACCGGGACGTTCGCGTTCGCCGCGCAGGTCGCGTCGAGCTTCCGCGACGGGAGCGCGTTCCTCGTCGGCGACGCCGCGCACCGGGTGACGCCCCGAGGCGGAACCGGCATGAACACGGCCATCCACGACGGCTGGGACCTCGGCTGGAAGCTCGCCTGGGTGCTCCACGGTTGGGCCGAACCGGCGCTGCTCGCCTCCTACGAGGCCGAGCGCCGGCCCGTCGTCGAGCACAACACGGCGCGATCCGCCGACCCGAACGGCACGGCCGCAGGTGCCGGACGGGCGCTGCACGCCGACCTCGGCGGCCGCATCCCCCACGTCCGGCTGCCGGCCGGGGCGGGCCCGGCGTCCACCCTCGACCTCCTCGGTCCCGGCCTCACGCTCTTCGCCGGGCCGGACCGGACGGCGTGGGAGGCGGCGGCCGCCACGGTCCGCGGGCCGCTGCCGCTCGCCGTCCGCGGCCTCGACGCGGTGACCGCGCGCGCGATGGGGATCCACGGCTCCGGCGGCCTCCTGGCGCGGGCCGACGGGGCGCCGGCGGGCGCGTGGCCGAGCTCGGACGGCGCTGGCGCGGCCCTGCGGGCGGCGGTCCGGGCGGCGCGGGGTGGCCCGGGCGCCCTCGGTTCGCAGGCGGTCGACCTCTCGCTTGCATAACTACGCTCCGTAGGTTATAACTCCGGAACGTAGTTTTGCCGGAGGGAGTGGAGATGTACGACGCGATCGTGGTGGGCGCCCGCTGCGCCGGCTCGCCGACGGCCATGCTGCTGGCGCGGAAGGGATACCGCGTCCTGCTCGTCGACCGGGCCGGCTTCCCGAGCGACGCCCTGTCGACCCACTACATCCACCAGCCCGGCGTCGCGCGACTGCGGCGGTGGGGCCTCCTGGACCGAGTGGTGGCGACGGGCTGCCCGCCGGCCCGCCGCATGACCTTCGACGTCGGGCCGTTCGCGCTGACCGGGGCGCCGCCTCCCGCGGACGGCGTCGCGGTCGCCTACGCGCCCCGCCGCTACCTCCTCGACGAGATCCTGCTGGAGGCCGCGGCCGCGGCCGGCGCCGAGGTGCGCGAGCGCTTCTCGGTCGGCGAGGTCCTCGTCGAGGACGGGCGGGTCACCGGCGTCCGCGGCCGGGCGGCCGGCGGGGCGACCGTGACGGAGCGGGCCCGCATCGTCGTCGGGGCCGACGGGATGCGCTCGCGCGTCGCCCGCGCGGTCCACGCGCCGGCCTCCCGGGCGCGCCCGGGCCGCGCCTGCGCCTACTACACCTACTGGAGCGGCGTGCCGCTCGACGGCCCCGAGCTCTACCCCCGCGACGGCCGCATGGTCATCGCCGGGCCCACGAACGACGGGCTGACGATCGTGACCGCGTTCTGGCCGAGGGCCGAGTTCCACCGCGTCCGGGCGGACATCGAGGGCAGCTTCCTCGAGGCGGTCGGGCTCGCCCCGTCCCTCGCAGAGCGCCTTCGCGCCGGCGAGCGCGCCGACCGCTTCTTCGGCACCGGCGACCTCCCGTTCTTCTTCCGCAAGCCGTACGGCCCGGGCTGGGCGCTCGTCGGCGACGCCGGATACCACAAGGACCCGATCACGGCGCAGGGCATCGGCGACGCGTTCCGCGACGCCGAGCTGCTGGCCGAGCGCGATCGACGCGGGCCTCAGCGGCCGGCGCCCGCTGGAGGACGCGCTCGCGGACTACGAGCGGCAGCGCGACGAGGACGCGCAGCCGATGTACGAGTTCACGCATCAGCTCGCGGGGCTCGAGCCGCCCAGCCCCGACATGCAGGCGCTCTTCGCCGCGCTCCGCCACGACCAGGAGCAGACGGACCGCTTCTTCGGGGCGGTCGCGGGCACCGTCCGGATGGACGACTTCTTCGCGCCCGGCAACATCGGCTCCATCCTCGCCGCGGCGCAGCCCGAGCTCACGCTTGCCTAACCACGGAACGAAAGGGCCACCATGACCAGGATGATCCAGACCCCGTCCGGCGACTACATCCACCCGCACGACTACGTCCGGCGCCGCCGCTGGGCCCCGGTGTCACCCCCGCGCTGACGCCGCCGGACCACGAGCCCGATGCGGAACGAGGCCCGC
>CAWIDG010000028.1:0-18047 GCA_963834875.1 Miltoncostaeaceae bacterium | reverse complement strand
CGGTTGAAGTTGCCGCGCGAGAGGAGAAGAACATCTCGGCGCCGACCGCGATCACCTCGTCGGGCGATCCCGGAGCGGCCAGCTTGGTCGTGCGGATCGTCTTGATGACCTGGTCGTTCTGCAGGTTGACCACGCTGACGTTGCGCGACACGAAGTTGTTCACGTAGGCGCGTGTCGCGGCCCTGTTGATGACGATGCCCTGGGGGTTCTTGCCGGCGTTCGCGCCGCTCGTGCGCGGGTTGGCCGGGTCGTTGAGGTCGATGTAGCCGTGGTGTTCGCGTCGCCGGTGAAGTTCAGCTCGCCGTCGCCGGCGACGGTGACCTTAACGAGCAGGTCGCTGCCGGCCGAGACGACGAGGCCCGCTGCTTGGCGAAGGCGATGGCCCAGACGTTCGAGAAGAAGAGCTTCTTCTTGCCGGGCGCGGGCTCCTGGGCGCCGACGTTCAGGTTGAGGAACTTGGCCGCGCTCGCGTCGGTCTGGGTGTTGCCGTTGACGCCGTCGATGACGTTGACGAAGGCCTGCGTGTCGCCGTTGAAGCGCAGCGGGCCCGACGGCGAGGCCGCGATGTTCGGCAGGTAGGCCTGGTTGTCGCGGATCACGATGCTCTGGAGCTGGTTCGGGAACGCCGACGTGTCGTCGGGTCGCGTCGCCGGTGCTGTCGATCTTGAAGCCGGTGATCTGCGGGCCGAGCTTGATCCGCTTGGCCACCGACGCGCCGACGCCCTTCGCCCGGTCTGGATGTTGAGGCGGCACACCACCCGGAGCGCCCGGTGTCGGCGGCCTGCTGGCCGCCGGGTTCACGTAGGAGAGGAAGCGCGTCACGTAGAGCTTCTTGCTGTTGCCGGTGATCGCCATCCCGCGCGGCTGGAAGCTCCGGCTCTGTCCTCGGCGTTGCAGAGGCTCTTCCTCAGGCCCACGTCGCCGACCAGCTCGCGCGTGGCGACGTCGAGCACCGAGATCGTGTCCTGGCCGCTGTTGGCGACGTAGACGCGCTTGCCGTCCGGCGAGGCGACGACGTTCCACGGCTCGGCGCCGGTGACCAGGGTCCCCTTGGAGCCGAAGCGGCCGTCCTTGGCGGCCGCGAAGTTGCCCGGCCGCGCGTTGGTGATGCGGATCACCGTCAGGCTGTTGCCGGCGGCGTTGGCCACGTAGGCGTAGCGGCCGACGGGGTCGAGCGCGACGCCCTGGGGCTCGTTGCCCACCGTGATCTTCTTGATCGCCTTGTTTTGGTCGGTGCGGATGACCGAGACCGAGTCGTCGTCCGGGTTGACGCTCCACACCAGCTTGCCGTCGGCCGACATGGCGATCGGGCTCGAGTAGGTGGGTACCGCCGGAGGGGGCTTCGGCTTCGGCGCCGGCTTCCCTCCTGAGCGGCGGCCGTCGCGCAGAGGGCGCCGGAGAGCCCGAGCGCCGCCACGATCGCGGCGACGCGGTGGGCGCGAACGCGACGGGGCAGCGTCATCATCCGGCGGACTCCGATCTCGCGTGGGTCGGGGGACCCGGCCGCCACCCTCTCAGGCGGCCGTCAGGCGGTCAACGTCGTACCAGAACCCGGTTCCCGGAGGGGTCGCGCAGCCCCACGCCCTCCTCGTCGCGCACGACGGCGGCCCCGGCCGCGCGGGCGGGCCCTCGATCCGATCGAGCTCGGCCGCGCCGGGCACCACGACCTCGAGCCGGCTGCAGCCCGCGCGCGCCCTCGGGCGGCGGCGGCGCGCCTGCCGTGCCCCACGTGTTCAGCCCGACGTGGTGGTGGTAGCCGCCCGCCGAGACGAAGAGGGCCCCGGGGTAGCCGCGCACCGTGGGTCGAAGCCGAGGACGCCCGACCAGAAGCCTCGGCCTCGGGGATGTCGCGCACCTGCAGGTGGACGTGGCCCATGGTCGTCCCCTCGGGCATCCCCTCGTCGGGCCCGGCCGGCATCTCGCCGACGACCCCCTCGACGTCGAGCGGCAGGGTCGCCATGCGCAGCTCGCCGCCCTCGCGCTCCCACTCGGCGCGGGGGCGGTCGCGGTAGATCTCGATGCCGTTCCCCTCGGGGTCGTCGAGGTAGAGCGCCTCGCTGACGAGGTGGTCGGATGCACCGGTGAACGACGCGCCCGCGTCGAGCACCCGCCGCAGGGCCCGCGCGAGCTCGGCGCGGCCGGGCACGAGCACCGCCAGGTGGAAGAGCCCGGTGCTGCGCCGCGGCCGCTCGGGCGCGTCCGGGCGGTCCTCGAGCTCGACGAGCGCGGGGCCCGCGGGCGGCCCCAGGCGCACGATCCGCCCCCCGGCGCGAGCTCGGCCAGGCCGAGCGCGCTCCGGTAGAAGGAGCGCGCGCGGTCGAGGTCGGCGACGGTCAGCCGCACCGCGCCCATGCGTGTTGCGGGATCGATGGACGTGCTCATGACACGCGCTTTCTCGGCTCTTCCTAGACGATCGATGGGGTGTTTCCCCTCCGGGTCAAGCCTAGGGTCTCGTGCAGATGAGAAGCCACGGAGAGCACGACGTGCAGACCGGGGCGCTCACCGAGCCGCCGATCGACGACTGGGAGCGGCAGGGCGCGCTCCGCGAGCTCACCCGCGTCGCCAGGGACCTGCAGCGCGAGGACCCCGACGCCGTCGTCGGCCGCCTCGGCGGCTCACGGGGAGCCAGCGCGCGGCCGTCGCCGAGGCGATGGAGCGGATCCTGGAGCTCGGCGACTAGCTCGAGCGTCGGCGGCGCCCGATCGGCGCCGTCCACAGCAGGATCCCGGCCGCGAGCGCGTAAGACTCGGGACATCCGTTTCAGACGACGATTCGCCTGTTCGCGATAGCCTAGGAGTCTCGCGTGTTGACCACGTCCTCACAGACCGTCCAAGTGGTGCTGCTGGAGCTCGGCGAGTCGGTCACCGAAGGCGTCGTCGTCGAATGGCGCGTCGCCGAGGGCGACGAGGTCCGGGCCGGCGACACGCTCCTCGACGTGACCACCGACAAGGTCGACGTCGAGGTGCCCTTGCCCGCGAGCGGCGAGGTGGCCAAGATCGTCGCCCAGCCGGGCGAGGCGGTGGAGGTCGGGGCGCTGCTGGCCGGCTCCGCACGGGCGACGGCTCCGAGGGCGACGGCCGGGCGCCGGCCGCGGCGCCCACGGCGCCCGAGGCCCCGGCCGAGCCGCCCGCCGCGGCGCGGGGCACGGTTGACATCGTGTCGCCGGACATGGAGTTGGTCACCGAGGGCGTGGTGGTCGAGTGGCGCGTCGCGGTCGGCGAGGCCGTGGCCGCGGAGCAGACCGTGGTGGAGGTCTCGACCGACAAGGTCAACCTCGAGCTGCCGGCGCCCGCCGCCGGGACCCTGGAGGAGATCGCCGTCGAGGCCGGGGAGACCTTCCAGGTGGGCCAGCCGCTCGGCGACATCGCGGTCGGGGCTGGCCGGCGGCGCGCCCGCCGGGGACGGCTCCAGCCCGGCGCCGGCCGCGGCACCTGCGCCCGCGGCCGCGCCCGCCGCCCCGGCGCCCCCGGCCGGCGACCTCGAGTGGCCCCGCATCAGCCCCGTCGCCCGCCGCCTGGCGATCGGCCGCGGGATCGACCCGACGACGATCCGGGGGACGGGTCCGGGCGGCATGGTCCGCAAGGCCGACGTGCTCGCCGCGGCGCCCGGCGCGGCGGCGGCCGGCAACGGCGGGGCGCCCGCGGCGCCCGCGCCGGCGGCGGCCGGCGAGGAGGCCGTCGCGCTCCGCGGCCCGGCCGCGGCGCTGGCCGGCTACATGGACGAGAGCCTCTCGATCCCGACGCCACCAGCTTCCGCACCCTCGGCGTCGGGACGCTCGACGCCCAGCGCCGCGCCATCAACGCCGACCTGAAGGGCGCCGGGCGCGAGGAGAAGCTCTCCTTCACCCACCTCGTCGCCTGGGCCCTGGTCCGGGCGGCCGAGGCGCTGCCGGTCATGGGGACCGGGTACGCCGTCGTCGACGGGACGCCCACAAGCTGGTGCGCGAGGCCGTCAACCTGGGCCTGGCGGTCGACGTGGAGCGCAAGGACGGCAGCCGCTCGCTGCTCGTCCCGGTGGTGCGCGACGCGGCGGCGCTCGGCTTCCGCGGCTTCCGCGACGCCTACGACGACCTGGTGCGCCGGACCGCGCGGGCCAGGTCAAGCCCGACGAGCTGCGCGGCGCCACCATCAGCCTCACCAACCCCGGCGGCCTCGGCACCGTGGCGTCGGTGCCGCGCCTCATGCCGGGCCAGGGGACCATCGTCGCGACCGGGGCGATCGGCTACCCGGCGGGGCTCGCCGCGGTGGACGCGGAGGCCCTCGCCGGGCTCGGGGCCGAGAAGGTCATGACGATGACCAGCACCTACGACCACCGCGTCATCCAGGGCGCCGAGAGCGGCGAGTTCCTGGCGCGGATCGAGCGCCTGCTGCGCGGCGAGGACGGCTTCTACGACGAGGTCCGCGCGAGCCTCGGCCTCGGGGCGGCCGCCCCGGCGCCCGCGCCCTCCGCCGCCCCGGCGGAGCCCGCCCCGGCCGTCGCCGCGGGGCCGGTCGACGACGAGCTGCTGGCGGGCGTCGCCGCGGCGATGTCGTTGGTCAAGGCGCACCGCAGCCACGGCCACCTGGCCGCGGACCTCGACCCCCTGGGCGCCAAGCCGCCGGGCGACCCGGCGCTGGTGCCCGAGAACGTCGGCCTCACGCCGGAGGTCATGGCGCGCATCCCGGCGTCGCTGCTGCGGGTGAAGGTGCCGGGCGAGAGCTTCGCCGCCGCCCTCCCCCACCTGCGCACGGCCTACTGCGGCACGATCGCCTACGAGATCGAGCACCTCTCCGACCACCAGAAGCGGCTCTGGCTGCGCGGCGTGATCGAGTCGGGGCGGCTGCGCGAGCCGCTGCCGGCCGAGCGGCGGGTGCAGACCCTGGAGCGCCTCGTGCAGATCGACGCCTTCGAGCGCTTCCTGCGGCGCACCTACCTGGGTCAGAAGACGTTCTCGATCGAGGGCGTGGACGCGCTCGTGCCGATCACCGACGAGGTCATCGAGCTGGCCGGGGCCGAGGGCGCCAAGGACGTCGTGATGGGGATGGCCCACCGCGGCAGGCTCGCCTTCATCAGCCACGTGGTGGGGAGGCCGGAGGAGTCGATCCTGGCCGAGTTCGAGGGCCACATGGCCTTCGAGACGGGCGAGGAGGACATGCGCGAGACGGCCGGCGACGTGAAGTACCACCTCGGCGCGGTGGGCGTGTACGAGACGCGGGACGGGCGGCCGGTGCGCGTCCGGCTCGCCTCCAACCCCAGCCACCTGGAGCAGGTCAACGCCGTCGCCGAAGGCCTCACCCGCGCCCTCCAGACGACCCGCACCACGCCCGAGGCCCGCCATGACCCGGCCGTGGCCCTGGCCGTGCTGATCCACGGGGACGCCGCGTTCACCGGCCAGGGCGCGGTGGCCGAGACGCTCAACCTCCAGGCGCTGAGCGGCTACAGCACCGGCGGCACGGTGCACGTGATCGCCAACAACCAGATCGGCTTCACCACCGACCCGAACGACGCCCGCTCGACCTACCACGTGAGCGACCTGGCGCGCGGCTTCGACATCCCGGTCATCCACGTGAACGGCGACGACATCGACGCCTGCGTGAGCGCCGCCCAGCTCGCCGCCGCCTACCGCAGCCGCTACCAGCGCGACGTGCTCATCAACCTCATCGGCTACCGCCGCCTCGGCCACAACGAGCTCGACGAGCCCGCCTACACCCAGCCGGTGATGAGCCGCACCATCAAGGCCCACCCGCCGGTCAGCAAGATCTACGCCCAGAAGCTGGTGGACGAGGGCGTCGTCACCCGGGAGCAGGTTAACGCCATGATCGCCGCGGCCGAGCGGCGGATGCGCGACGCGCACGAGGCCGTGACCAGCCGCGGCGTCCTCGGCGAGGACGAGCACGAGCCCGTGCGGAGCAACGGCTCGCCCCTCCCGAGCACGGCGGTCTCCGCCGACGTCCTGGGCGACCTCAACGAGCAGCTGCTCGCCGTGCCCGAGGGCTTCACCATCCACCCCAAGCTGCTGCCGCAGCTCGAGCGCCGGCGCGAGGCCATGGGCGCGGAGGGCGGCATCACCTGGGCCCACGCCGAGGCCCTGGCCTTCGCCTCGCTGCTCACCGAGGGCGTGCCCGTCCGCCTGACCGGCCAGGACACGGCGCGGGGCACCTTCAGCCAGCGCCACCTCGAGCTGCATGACATGGGCGAGGGCGAGACCTGGACCCCCCACACCGGCCGGGTCTGGACGCCGATGGCCCACCTGACGCGCGCGTCGGCCTCGTTCGAGCTCTTCAACAGCCCGCTCTCGGAGGCCGCGGCGGTCGGCTTCGAGTACGGCTACAGCACCGAGGCCCACGAGGCGCTGGTGCTCTGGGAGGCCCAGTACGGCGACTTCGTCAACGGCGCCCAGATCATGATCGACCAGTTCATCGTCTCGGGCCGCGCGAAGTGGGGCGAGGCCTCGCGCCTGACCCTGTTGCTGCCGCACGGCTACGAGGGCAACGGGCCCGAGCACTCCTCCGCGCGCATCGAGCGGTTCCTCCAGCTCGCGGCGGAGGACAACATCCGGGTGGCCAACTGCACCACGGCGGCCAACTACTTCCACCTGCTGCGCAAGCAGGCGCTCACGGGCCGGCAGCGGCCGCTGATCATCTTCACGCCCAAGAGCCTGCTGCGCGCCCGCAGCGCCTCGTCGCACCTGGAGGACCTGACCGACGGCCGGTTCCAGCCGGTCTACGACGACCCGCGGGCCGCCGCCGGCCGCGACCGGATCACCCGCCTGATCCTCTGCTCGGGCAAGGTCTTCCACGAGCTCGACGGCCACCCCCAGCGCGAGGCGCACCCCGAGCTGGCGATCGGCCGCCTGGAGATGCTGTTCCCGTTCCCGGAGGAGTCGCTCGCCGGGCTGGTGGGCTCGTACCCGGCGCTAGAATCGGTGTGCTGGGTCCAGGAGGAGCCCCGCAACATGGGCGCCTGGGACTTCGCGCGACTCCAGATCGAGCGCCTGCTGCCCGCCGGCGTGTCGCTCGGGTACGTGGGACGCGCGCGCCGGGCGAGCCCCAGCGAGGGCTATCCCCAGGCCCACCAGGCTGAACAGGACCGGCTGCTCGCGGCGGCGATCAGCGGCGAGCGAGAGGACTAGCAATGAGCACCAACGGGGGTGACGGCGCAGGCGCGCCGCGCGTCGTCGTGCTGGGAGGGGGCCCCGCGGGCGACGTCGCCGCGCTGCGGGCCGCCCAGCTCGGCGCGGATTCCACGCTGATCGAGCGCGCCGAGCTCGGCGGGACCTGCCTCAACTGGGGCTGCATCCCCACGAAGTCGCTCCTGGCGACCGCCGACCTGCTGCGCAAGGTGCGCCGCGCCGACGAGTTCGGCCTCGTCGTGCCCGAGGTGTCCTTCGACTTCTCGAAGATGATGGAGCGCAAGGACCAGATCGTGCTGCGCCAGCGCCAGGGGGTGGAGGGGGCCGCCAAGCGCAAGGGCGTGAAGGTGGTGCGCGGCGAGGGCCGCGTGGACGGCGACGCGGTCGTGGTCAACGGCGAGCGCCACCCCTTCGATCACCTCGTCGTCTGCGTCGGCACGGAGCCCTCGGGCCTGCCCGGCTTCGACATGGAGCACCCGGCGATCCTCACCTCGAACGACATCCTGGTCCTGGAGAAGGTCCCGGAGTCGATGCTGGTCGTCGGCGGCGGGGTGGTCGGGTGCGAGTTCGCCAGCCTGTTCGCGCCCCTGGGGACGAAGATCACCGTGGTCGAGATCCTGCCGCGGCTCCTCCTCGGCATCGACAACCGCACCGCCTCCCAGTTCCAGCGCCTGCTCGAGAAGGACGGCGTGGAGGTCCGCCTGGGACGGCAGGTGGCCGAGATCACCGAGTACCGCGACGACGGCGTCACGGTGCGGCTCGACGACGACACCGAGGTCAGCGCCGAGAAGCTGCTCGTGTCGGTGGGCCGGCGGTCGCAGGCGGCGGGCATCGGGCTCGAGGAGATCGGCGTCGAGATCACCGAGCGCGGCCACGTCGTGGTCAACGAGTTCCTGCGCACGGCCAACCCCAGGGTCTGGGGCGCCGGCGACTGCATCGGCGGCCTTCAGCTCGCCCACCTGGCCTCGGCCGAGGCCGCGCGCGCGGTCGAGAACGCCGTCGGCGGGGAGATGGTCCCCATCGACCGCACCGTCGTGCCGAGCTGCATCTACACCCACCCCGAGATCGCGACCGTCGGCCTGAACGCCGACGACGCCAAGGAGCGCGGCTACGAGGTCACCCTCGGCCAGGCCCGCTTCGGCGGCTCGGGCAAGGCGCTCGGCGAGGGCGAGCCGGACGGCTATGCCCAGCTCGTGGTGGACTCCGAGACCGGGCTCCTGCTGGGCGCGACGATCATGGGCGTCCACGCGGTCGAGATGATCCACGAGATCGGCGTCGCCATCGCCGAGGGCCTGACGGCCTCCGAGCTGGGCGAGGTCATCCACGCCCACCCGACCGTCAGCGAGATGGTGATGGACGCCGCCCAGCAGGCGGTCGGGGTCGCCCCCTACCTCTCCTGAGCCGGCCCGCGCCGTCCTGCGGCGCGTCGGGCCGGACGCGCTGCCGCCCTGGGAGGCGGTGGCGCGGCCGGTCGACCTGCTGAGGTCGATGACGGCGGGCGGCACCCCGATCTCCTCGTGGTCAACCGTCACGGAGCCCTGCCTCGTGCTCGGCCGCTCGGGCGATGACGCCGGCGCGATCGAGGACGCCGCGTACGAGGAGGGGCTCCCCGTGCTGCGGCGCTCGTCGGGGGGCGGGCCGGTGCTCTGGGATGCGGGGCTGCTCGCGCTCGACGTCGTCCTGCCCCACGGCCACCCGCGCGAGTCGCAGGACGTCGTCGAGGGTTACCGCTGGCTGGGCCAGGTGCTCGCCGACGGGCTGAGGGCCCTGGGCGCGCCGGACGTGGAGCTGGTCGAGGTCCCGCGCGCCCGCGCCGCCGATCCCCGGCCGGCCGACGTCGCCTGCTTCGGCGGGCTCTCCCCCTACGAGGTGCTCGCCGGAGGGCGCAAGGTGGTCGGCCTGTCGCAGGCGCGGCGGCGCAACGGGACGCTGCTCCAGGCCGGGGTGCTGCTCGACCTCGACGCGGTCCGCCTCGCCCGCCTGCTGGGCGGCGGCGACGGGCTCGCGGCCGACCTCGCCGCCGCGGCGGGGGGCCTGCGCGAGCTGATGCCCGGGATCGACCCCGACGGCGTGGCCGCCGCGGTCGATCCCGTGCTGGTGCGGGCGATCGCGGCCTTAAGCCGGGTCGGCCTCCGGCACGCGCTGCGGGCGCCGCAGCGTCACCGCGAGGAAGCCCAGGACCGCGGCCACCAGCGAGACGACCACCGCCGGGACGAAGCCCTCGAGCAGGTCCTCCGGGCTGCCCGTGGGGCCGGTGTAGGCCTCGTTGACGGCCGTCGTCACGGCCAGGACCAGTGCTCCCCCGAACTGGAACGACGTGTTCAGGAGCCCGCCCGCCAGCCCCTGCTCCTCGGGAGCGATCCCGTCGGTCGCCGCCACGTTGAGGGGCCCGTAGGCGAGGGCGAAGCCCAGGCCGCCGAGGAGCATGGTGGGCAGGATCGCCGCCACGTAGGGCGAGTCCACGCCGATCGGCAGGAACAGCGCGTAGGCGACGACGGTCGAACAGCAGCCCCGCCGAGATCAGCGGGCCGGTGCCGATGCGCGTGATGACCGGGCCGAGCCGCGGCGCGATCAGCGCCACGACGAGGCCGCCCGGCAGGATCGCCAGGCCGGTCTCGAGCGGCGACCAGTCGCGCGCCTGCTGCATGTAGAGGGTGGCGACGAACTGGAAGCCGACCCAGCCGCCGAAGAGCGACATCGCGCCCACCCCGGCGCGCACGAGCCGCGCCGAGCGCAGGATGCCCAGCCGCACGAGCGGCTGCGGCGTCCGCCGCTCCACGGCGACGAAGGCGGTGAGGAGGGCGGCGACCGCGGCCAGCGACCCCAGCGTGCGGGCCGAGAGCCAGCCGGCGTCCGGGGCCTCCACGACGGTGAAGACCAGCAGCAGCATGCCCGCGGTCAGCGCCGCCGCCCCGGCCAGGTCGAAGCGCCGGCGGCCCATCGCCGGGCGGCCGGCGTCCGGCACGAGGACGATGGCCGCGATCAGCGTCACGACCGCCACCGGGACGGGCAGCAGCAGTGCCCACCGCCAGCCGACCTCGGTCATCAGGCCGCCGATGACGAGGCCGAGGGAGAAGCCCGTGGCGCCGGTCGCGGTGTAGACCGAGATGGCCCGGTTGCGCAGGGGCCCCTCGGGGAAGCTCGTGGTGATGATGGAGAGCCCGGCCGGGACGGTGAAGGCCGCGCTCACCCCCTTGATGAAGCGCATGGCGATGAGGAGCCAGCCCTCGTCGACCAGCCGCGCCGAGGCCCGAGGCGATCGCGAAGACGGCCAGCGCGACGAGGAAGACGCGTCGCCGGCCGAGGAGGTCGGCGGCGCGCCCGCCGAGCAGCAGGAAGCCGCCGAAGCCGAGGACGTAGGCGCTGATGACCCACTGCAGGCTGCCGTTGGACAGGTCCAGATCGGCGCCGATCGACGGCAGGGCCACCCCGACCATCGAGACGTCCAGCGCGTCGAGGAAGAGCGCGCTGCAGAGAACGATGAGGAGCCCCCACGCCGCGGGGCCGAAGCGGGCGGCGGCGGGTCCCGAGGATGCAGAGACGGACACGGGCCATGCTCCCTTGGATCGGGTGGTTCTGCGGGGACGAGGAGCAGTGGCGGCCGCCGGTGCGTTCCTCTATTGTTCGACAGGCACCGTACATATTTGTTCGACACGCGTCAAACGATGAATGTAAAGTCGCCCCCCGAACTCGTCGCCGTGCTGCAGGCCCTGTCGGACCCCGTCCGGCTGGAGATCGTGCGCCAGCTCGCCGGCTGCGAGGAGAGCGCGGGCCTGCCCTGCGGCAAGATCGAGCTCGAGGTGACGAAGTCGACCGCGAGCCACCACTTCAAGGCCCTCCGCAACGCGGGCATCACCGCCGAGCGCGAGGAGGGGACGCGCAAGTTCGTCTGGCTCCGCAAGGCCGAGCTCGAGGCGGCGTATCCCGGCCTGCTGGACGCGGTGCTGCAGGCCGCGAAGGCGCAGGCGCCCGCGGCCTGACCGCGGCAGGGACGGCGTGACCGCCGTCTAATATCGAAGCGGTGGCAACCGAGGACGACCCCCGGGCGCAGCGGCGCGAGGAGCAGCGGCGCAGGATCAAGCGGCGGCGCCTGACGGCCCTGGCCGTGCTCGTCGGGGTGATGGCCGTCGCCGTGGTCGCCGCGGTGGCCCTGAGCGGCGACGACTCCGGGACGTCCGGCGCGCCGGCCGCGAGCGGAGGCTCGGCGCCGGGCGGCCGGGAGGCCGCCGCGGCTGCGCCCGCGCCGCCGGTCGCGGATGCCGAGCCCGTGACCGTCGCGGCGGTCGGCGACACGGTCATGGGCAGCCTGCCCTACGGGCTGCCGCCCGACGGCGGGGCGTCGTTCTTCGACGAGGTCAACCACCTCCTGGTCGGCGACGTCGTGCTCGGGAACCTGGAGGGCACCCTCGCCACCGGCGGCTCCTCGAAGTGCGGCGCCGGCAGCTCGAACTGCTTCGCCTTCCGCACCCCGCCCTCGTACGCGCGCCACATCAAGGAGGCCGGGTTCACCGTGATGAACCTGGCCAACAACCACGCCTACGACTTCGGCGCGTCGGCCCAGCGCGAGACCGTCGCGGCGCTGACGCGCGTCGGCGTCCGCAACACGGGCCGACCGGGGACGATGGCCGTGCAGAAGGTGGGCGGCCAGCGCGTGGCCGTGCTGGGCTTCGCCTCCTACGACTGGGCCGATCCCCTGCTCGACATCCCGGCGGCGCGGAAGCGCGTCCAGGAGGCCGCGCGGAAGGCGGAGATCGTCATCGTGACCTTCCACGGCGGCGCCGAGGGCAGCGACAAGACCCACGTGCCGCAGGGCTCCGAGTTCTTCCTCGGCGAGAACCGCGGCGACCTGCGGCGCTTCTCCAAGGCCGTCATCGACGCCGGCGCCGACCTCGTGATCGGCCACGGCCCCCACGTCCTGCGCGGCATGGAGGTCTACAAGGGGCGGCTGATCGCCTACAGCCTCGGCAACTTCGGCGGCTACGAGGTCTTCGGGCTCAACGCGACCACGGCGACGAGCATGGTGCTGCGGGTCACCCTGACGCCCGACGGCCGCCTGCAGCGCGCACGCATCCGGCCGACCCAGCTGGTGGGGAACGGCACCCCCGCCCCGGGCGGCTCGGCGATCGACCTCGTGCGCGAGCTGTCACAGGACGACTTCGGCGCGCGCGCCCCGCGCATCGGCGCGGGGGGCGTGATCACGCCCCCGCGGGCGAGCTGAGCGGGTAGCCGACCGCCGGGGTCCTCCCCTCGACGGCGACGACGAGCGCCGCGGGCCCGCGCTCCGCACGCCGCCACAGGTCGGCGAAGGCCTCGGGCAGGTCGGCGCGCCGCTCGGCGCGCGCCGCCGAGGCCCCGTAGCCGCGGCAGATCTCCTCCAGGCCGAGGGGCGGGTCGGCGAGCGCGAGGCCCGGCCAGGCGCCCTCGGGCCGCCCGGTCAGGCCCTCGAGGCCGGCGCGCAGGATCTCGTAGCCGCCGTTGTCGGCGACGACCAGCGCGAGGCCGAGGCCCTCGTGGGCGGCCGACCACAGCGCCTGGGCGCCGAAGACCAGGCCGCCGTCTCCCTGCAGGGCCATGACACGGCGGCCGGGGTCGGCCAGCTTGGCGCCGACGGCCGCCGGCAGCCCCCACCCGAGGGCGCTGCCGCGGTGGGCCAGCCAGGTCGCCCCGGTGCGGCGCGAGATCACCGACCGCAGCGCGCGCGTCGAGGTCAGCGCCTCGTCAACCACCAGGTCGCGCGGCCCGGCGGCCGCCGCGACGGCCTGGGCGAAGGCGGCGGGGGTCACCCGCTCACCGCCCGCCGCGCGTGCGACCCGCGCGCGCGCCCGGCGGCGCGCGTCGGCCGCGGCGGCGGCCTCGCGCGCGCGGCGCGCCCGCGCCTCGGGCGGCGCCGGGCCGAGCCGCTCGAGCAGGCCGGCGAGCCCGAGGGCCGGATCGCCCACCAGCGCGACGGCCGGCTCGTGCACCTTGCCGACCTCGCGGGCGTCGTCGTCCAGGTGCACGAGCGCCGCCTCGGGCGGCAGGGGCTCCCCGGGACCGGGCCCGAAGAGCCGGAACACCGGCATGCCGACCGCCAGCACGACGTCGTGGCCCTCGAGCACCGGGCCGATCTCGGCCGCGAAGGCCGGCAGCGGCCCCCGCCAGAGCGCGTGGTCGGTCGGCAGCGGCACGGTGGCGGCCAGCGGCTCGCCCCGGATCGGCGCCCCCAGCCGCTCGGCGAGGCTCCCCGAGCGCAGCCCCGGCCCCGGCGTGGGCCACGCCGTCCCCGGCCAGCAGGGCGGGCCGGCGCGCGCCCGCCAGCAGCGCGGCCGCGCGGTCGAGCGCGCCGGCGTCCGGGGCGGTCGGGGCGGGCGGCGGGACGCGGGACGTGCGGCGGCGGCGCCGGGCCGACCTGGACGTTGACCGGCAGGCTGAGCACCACCGGCCCGCGCGGCGGCGTCAGGGCGGCCTGCAGCGCCTCGGCCAGCAGCCCGGGCAGGTCCTCCGGCCGCCGGGCCTCCCAGGCCCCCTTGGCGAGCGGCCGCGCCATGCCCAGGACGTCCCCGCCCAGGAACGGGTCGCCCGGCAGCATCGACTGCTCCTGCTGGCCGACCGTCACGAGCAGGGGCACCCGGCTGCGGGCGGCGTTGAGGATGCCCGACAGCGCGTTGGCGAGGCCGGGCTGGACGTGGACGTTGACCGCCGCCGGCCCGCCGGTGGCCTGGGCGTAGCCGTCGGCCATCCCCACGGCCGCGGCCTCGTGCAGCGCGAGCACGTAGCGCACCCGGTCCTGGCGCCCGAGGGCGTCGGTCAGGGGCAGCTCGGTGGAGCCGGGGTTGCCGAAGAGGACCGGCATCCCCTGATCGGCCAGGGCCGCGAGCAGCCAGTCGGCCCCGTTCGCGGCGCGCACGCGCCGGCTCAGGCGAGGGGGGCCATGGTGAGGCCGGCGTCCTTGAGCTGCTCCCAGTAGAGCTCGGCCTGCTCGCGCGGCCCGCTCCACACCCGCGCCTGCCCCGCCGCGTGGATCTTGCCGGCCAGCGCCATCCCCTGCTCGTAGTCAACCCCCGGGATGAAGCGGGCGAGCGTCCGCGCGACGTGCTCGAAGGTGTTGTGGTCGTCGTTGAGCACGATCACGTGGCACGGCTCGCCGTGCCCGCTCTCGGGGCCGACGCGCTCGGTGACCGGCTTGACGGGGGCCTCGACGCCCACGGCGCAAGGATACCCCCACCCCTCGGCGGGCCCGCCGACCGAGCCGGCGGCACGCAGGGGCTCAGCCGGTGACCGGGATCACTGTTCTGCGCACCACCCGCGTCGGGGCCTGCGACTGGACGGCGACGGCGTTCGCACTGGCCACCCGGACCCGGTTGAGGATCTCTCCACGGGCGCCGGCGGGCACGTCCATGCGCACGTTCAGCGTCCAACGCTGGCCGGGGGCGAGCGAGGCCCGCCTCCAGACGAGGCCACCAGCGGAGGTCGTCCCGGCCGAGGCCGAGTGGGCGGTGGCGCCCTTCGGCGGGGTGTCGGTGACCACGAGCCGCCGCGCACGTGCCCTTGGAGCGGTTGCGCACCTCGATCCGGTAGGAGGCCGAGCCTCCGGCAACCGCCCGGCAGCGAGCCGAGCTTGGCGACCGAGAGCGCTGTCGGATCGCGCAGCATCTGGGCGACCACGGTGTCGCTCACGCGCGGAGCGGCGCCCGACCCCCCGGTGGTCGGTGGCTGGGGCTCGGTCGGCGTGCCCGGCCCGGTGGGCGTCGTCGGCGTGGTGGGCGTCGTCGGCGGAGTGGGCTCCGGGGCAGCCGGGCGATTCGAGATTGCGGACCCGCGTCGCATCCGCCCTCGAGCCTCATCAGTGCCGGTTGGCGAACGATGGGCCAGCGGCCCGCGAGCGCGAACGCGACGGTGCGGTCCTCGGTGGTGGCGTACACGAGCGGGAACTTGATGGTGTGGTAGTTGGGGTCGATCGAGGTGGGCTCCAGTTCGAAGCCCTCGGTCGCCTCAAGGATGTCGGCCTGCTTGATGCCGGGACAGACGCCGAGGTGCCAGAAATTGATGGGCGGGCACCCCGCTGGTGACCTCGTAGACCCACACCTGGGCGCCCTCGTGGAGCGCCACGCGCAGGAGCTGGACCCTGGCCCCTGAGAGCCCGAACCCGACGGGGTCATAGGCGTCCGTGCTCGTAGATGGGCTGCCCGCTGGGCTGCCCGCTCAGCGACCCAGCCGCCAGCAGCATGACGAGGGCGGGGACGGCCACGACGGCTGCCACCCATCCGGCCACACCAGCGAAGCGTCTGCGCCGCATCTGCGTAGCCATATCGGCCCCCCGTCGGCCGCGCAAGCAACGCCTTGCCACTCGCCGGGACGGAAACGTCAGCCGAGGTTTGACCGCGCGCCTACCCGGTGACCGGCGGGATGACCCTCCGCTGAGCGATGAAGCGCACCCGCGTGTCGGCGTAAGCGTTGACCGTCTCGGCGTTGGTCGCGCTCGCGAAGACCCTGTTGCGCTTCTTTCCGGGGGTGGCGCTGGCGAGGACCACCGAGCCGCTGACCGTGCGGCTCGCTCCCGGCGCCAGCGTCCCGATGTTCCAGGTGGCGCTGCCGCCCGCCACCTGTGCCTTGGACGTGCTGCGGAGACTGCCGCGGCGGAGCACGACCGAGCCGGGTGGGACGTCACGCAGTTGGACGTTCTCCGCCGGGATCGGGCCCACGTTGGTGACGGTCAGCGAGAAGGAGATGCGCGCTGCGGCGCGGGCCGTCGGGGAGATCGTCTTCTCGACCTCGAGCTGAGTGGACGGCGGGGGCGGGGCCGGGTCCACGTCCGGCAGACCGGGGTCCGGCGGCGGCGGCGTGTCGTTGCGCGTGTTGCGGAAGGTGCAGACCGTCGAGCTCGGCCGCGGTGACGGCGATCGTCGCCGTCGCGCCGGCGACCGTTCCGGCCGGGGTGCTGCAGGTCGCGCCCGTCAGCGACCAGTTGGCCGGGACGGACTCGGTCACGCTGTAGTTGCCCGGCGCGAGCCCGGTGAAGGTGCGCGAGGACGATCCGCCCGTGCCGTTGTCAACGAGCGAGAAGGAGCCCAGCGGGCCCGACCCCGTGAAGGCGAAGGCCTGGGAGCCCGTGGGCGTGGCCTGCTTCTCGATCTCGATCGTCCCGGCAGGATCCGGTTGCGCACCGTGCACTTGGCGTACTGGTTGGGGCCGATGTCGCCGGTCTTGATCGGCCCGGGTGTGGTCCTGCTGGTGGTCCTGCGCGTCGCCACGCCGAGGTTGTAGACGTTGCACTCGGAGTGACGAACTCGTAGCCGTCCTTGACCTGCTCAGAGGCCGTGAACGTGCTTGTCGCCGTGGGGTCGTCGGGGCCCACTGGAAGCCGGCCACGCCGTCCTTGTCGGTGGGCGCGTCCGCGTGCCCGGCCGGGTCGGCGGCCCCGGAGCGACCCACTGTAGCTGCCCGGCGTGGTCGTGACGTTGCCGCTGAAGGTCCAGCCCTGGTCGGGTACGGTATCTCCGTCGCCCTCGTCCACCAGCTTCGTGATCGTCACCGATCCCTTGCACATCTGGGTGGCGAACTCCGTCAGCGCCTCCTCCAGGTCTTCGAAGTTGTTCACGAGGGTGTAGTCGGCCTTGCCGAACGTGCACCCCGGGGTACTTCTGGGGGCCCGACACCGCCGTCAGGCGGGCTTCGCTCGTCGGGTTGGTCACAGCGGCGCCGACGCCGATGGCGAAGACGTGGCTGTCGAAATCCTTGGGTCCTTGGGGGCACGGCCGGTTCTTGACCAGGTCGGCCTGGGTGACCGAGCGCCTCATGACCTCGACGTTGCCGTCGGGGCTCAGCTGGGTCGTCCCGTCCCGTCGCCTTGTTGATCGTGTTGGGGTCCCCGTCGGTGATGAACATCACCAGGTCGGCGACGGGTCCTCCGGCCTTTGCGTTGGCCTCGACGGCGCGCTTGAACGCGTCCTCCCAGTTTGTCGTGCCGCCCGCGTCATACGAGTTAGGTACTTCCCGAAGAGGCCGTGGGCGATCGTTGGCGGCGGTGACGAGTGTGTAGGGGACCGCGAGCTTCGCCGTGGCGTCGAAGTCGACGATCGCCACCTGCGAGCCCGTCCCTGCGAGCGCCGTGCAGGAATCCCCTCGCGGCGTTCGTCACCGTCGTGGCGTTGTTCCCGATCGAGCCGGAGCTGTCGAGGATCAAGCATCACGTTGACCCCGCAGCGCGTCGGCAGGTCCGGGTTCGCCGCCGGTGCGGTCACGCTCAGCCCCCTGACGAGAGTGAACCCCGCGGGGCCGGGGCGCGGTGCAGTTGTTGCGCGCTGTGGCGAAGAACGTGACGTCGTAGTCGCCCGGCGGGCCGGGCGCCGTCACGTTGAAGCTCTCCGTCGGGGTGCTGCCGTCGGGGACGGCCGAAGTAGTTGTCGGTGTCAACGCAACGGGTCGTGACAACGTTGGAGGTGACGTTGCGAAGTTCACCTGCGTCCTGCTCCAGCTCTCGGGGGGGGCCAGCTTCACCGTCGCCGTGGCGGGCAGGACGCTGCCGCCGGACTCGAGGTGCTCGTACGTGCGCGCGGCGCCCTCGAGCGTCGCCGCCGTCACCGTCGCGCCCGCGGCCAGCCCTGCCACGCGGCGAACGCGGCGACGAGGGCCGCGAGGCCAAGGATCACCCGGGTCCGGCGGGCGAGCGGAGGGCATCGGCGGAAACGTAACCGATGTCACGAGCACTCGCTACCCGGCCCGGTGAAATCGGCGTTGCAGGCCCGAGGGCCGGTCGCTCAGCCGATGTTGATCATCACGTGCTTGAGCTCGGTGTAGTGCTCGATGGAGTGGGCGGACATGTCCTTGCCCATGCCCGAGTGCTTGAAGCCGCCGTGGGGCATCTCGGCGACGAGGGGGCCGTGGTCGTTGACCCAGACCGTGCCGAAGCGCAGGGCGTTGGCCACCCGGTGGGCGCGGCCGACGTCCTTGGTCCACA
>CAWIDG010000027.1:0-554628 GCA_963834875.1 Miltoncostaeaceae bacterium | reverse complement strand
AGCAGGGCCGCCGCGCGGAGGACGAGCCCGGGCTGCGGCTTTCGGCAGTCGCAGCCGTCGGCGGGCCCGTGCGGGCAGATCACCCACGGGCCGAGGGGGCCGAGCACGTCCTCGATCCTGCGGTTGACCGCCTCGACGTCGTCCAGCGTCAGCAGGCCGCGGGCGATGCCGCTCTGATTGGAGACGACCGCCGTCGGGACGCCCTCGCGGCGCAGCCGCGCGATGGCCTCCGGAACGCCCGCGAGTGGCCGCACCAACGACGGGTCGCCGTTGTAGGGGACGTCGGCGACGAGCGTGCCGTCGCGGTCGAGCAGGACGGCGCGCGGGCGGCGTCCCGGCCGGGCAGCGACCGGACGGCGCGCGCGGTCGCCGAGGCGGCGCGGGAGATTCACCGCGCCGCGCAGGGTCTCCCCGGCCGCGACCGGCGGCATCACCGCGCTCGTCGCGACCATCAGGGCGACCTCCCGGGGGGTCCGCGGGCCCGGGGCGATGCGCGCCCAGGCGAGCTCGGTGGTGCCCGCCAGCCAGGCGGCCGCGCAGACCCGCGGCGGACCCCCGCCGCCCCGCGGCCCCCGCGGCCGCAGCCGACAGGCCGGCGGTCGCAACCGCGAGATGCCGCCGCCGCCGTCCCTTCGGCGCGCCTGCGCGGGACCGCCAGCCCCGGCCGTGAAGCGCCCGCATCAGCATGTCGTCGGCGTTGCCGGCCTGAAGCCGCAGAGACACGAGCGGCGAGGCCGGGCCCACCGGGTGCGTGACTCGCCGCGCTCCGCGCACCAGCCGCCAGCCGCCGCCGAGGACTCTCAACGCCAGGTCGGCGTCTTCGCGGTACGCGCGCCGGAACCGCTCGTCGAACCCGCCCACCGCGGCGAGCGCGACGCGGCGGTACGCCATGTCGGCCGTCGCCCACCGGGCGGTCTCGAGGCCGGCGACGTTGCGCTCCCAGTCGGTGGGCGCGCGCCCGGCGGGCCGCGGCACGACGATGCGGCCCTGGCTGGCGGCGACGTCCACGGGCAGGCCGTCAAGGTCCTCGGCGAGCTGCGCCCGGCCAGTCCGAGTCGGGGACGACGTCATCGTCCAGGAAGGCGATCCATCGAGCGGAGCACGTGCGCCAGCCGAGGTTCCGCGCTGCCGCCGCCCCTCGCCTCGCCCGCGCACGACCTGTACGCGCGCGGCGGCGCCGTCGAGCGCGGTGATCCTCGGAAAGGCTCGTGCTGCCGTGCCGCCGGCGGTCTCGACCACGACGACCGTCCCGAGCGCCGGGGCTCTCCCGCGCCGAGCGCCGCAGCGAGACGTGCGAGCGTGGGACGCCCGATGGTGGGGATGACCAGGTCAACGGTCATGACGTCATGGCCGGGCGTCGCACGACGAAGGGGCCGATGGCGAGCGCGTCCACCGGCGCGGAGCCGAACACTCGAGCGCGTCGCGTGGATCGTTAACCATCGGCCGCCCGGCGGTGTTCAGGCTCGTGTTGATGACGACCGGAGCGCCGGTGCGCCGTTCGACCGCCTCGAGCATCGAAGCGACCAGCGGCTCGTCGAGCCGATCGACCGTCTGGATGCGGGCGGTGCCGTCGACGTGGAGGGCCGCGGGAATTCGCTCGCGCCAGCCGTCGCGCACCCGGTGGGTGAAGAGCATGTACGGGCTCGGCAGAGGACCCTCGAAGATCTCGGCGGCACGCTCGGCGCGGACCATCGGGGCGACCGGTCGGAAACTCTCGCGTCCCTTGACGGCGTTCAGGCGGTTGACGTTCGCCGGGTTGCCGGGGTTCGCGAGCAGGCTGCGGTGACCGAGCGCCCGGGGGCCGTACTCGCTGCGGCCCTGGAACCATGCGACCACGCCGTCATCGGCGATCACCTGGGCCGCCGCCTCGGCAAGATCGTCCGGCCGCTCGTGGGGTACGCGGGCCTCTTGGAGCGCCGCCTCGATGTCGGCATCGCTCCACTCCCGCCCAAGGGCGGCCGTCGTCATGGGCAGGACCGCGTCGCCGAGGTCGCGGGCGACGCGCAAGGCCGCGCCCAGCGCGGTGCCGGCGTCGCCGGCCGCCGGCTGCACCCAGACGCGCTTGAACGGACCGTGCTCGGCCAAGTGCGAGTTCGCCACGCAGTTGAGGGCCACCCCGCCCGCCAGCGCAACGTCCTCCTGGCCGCTGCGCAGGTGCACCCACCGGGCGAGGTCCAGGATCACCTCCTGCAGTCGCGCCTGCACCGACGCGGCGAGGTCCTCCGGCTCGGCCCGCAGAGCTGCCCAGTCGATCGGCTCGATCAGGAAGCCGCCCGCGTCGGTGACGCGGACCAGCTGCCGTAGGCGATCGAGCATTTTCGGGCGGCCGTAGGCGGCGAGCGCCATCACCTTGTACTCGTCGGACGCCCGGCGAAACCCGAGGTGCTCGGTCAGATCCTCGTACATCAGCCCGAGCGAGTGAGGCAGCGCCTGAGTCGCCAGAACATCAAGGCGGCCGTCGTACGCGCGCCCCGCGAGGTAGGACGAGCGCTCCCCCCGGCCGTCGAGCACCATCACCGCGCAGTCGCCGAAGGGCGCCGCGAGGTGCGCCGAGGCGGCGTGGGCGACGTGGTGCGGGACGAAGCGCACGATCTCCGGCGCCAACCCGGGCAACGCCGCCGCGAGGAAGCGCGGTGCGCGCTGCACGTAGAGCGTGCGAAGGCCTTCCCACCGGTCGCCGGTGACGTTCCCACCGGGCGCCGGCGCCAAAGCCGGATCGTACGAGTAGGCGACCGCATCGAGCTCCTCAGGCGTGATGCCCGCCCGGCGGAGACACCACCCGGCGGCGGCCTCGGGCAGCTCCCACGTGGAGAACGGCACCGGTCGCTTGCCGTGCTTGCGGCGGGTGAAGCGCTCTTCCTCGGCAGCCGCGACGACCTCACCGTCCACGACGACCGCGGCGGCCGGGTCGTGAAACACCGCGTTGACTCCGAGCACCTTCACGCCGCCGCCTTCCGAGGGTCCGCCCCGAGAACGCCTTGCCCCTCATGGGGTGAACACGCCGTGTCCTCGTCGCGCGAGCGGGAAACGAGTGACCGAGTCGTCTCGACGCGCGCCCGTCTCACGCCGTGAGTCCCGGGGAACCGGTCTGTGACCACGCGTCGCTCGGGGCGGCAGAACAGCCTTGGCGATGAGTCCGGCCATCAGGCCGAGGATGATGAATGCGATTGATGCCCATCTGCCGTGCTCCAGCCGTTCGGGCGGTCCAACGTGGCTTTCGGAGACCTCAGCGCCTCCGGCTCGCGGGCCGCCTGAGGCGGCGCCGCGAGCCGAGGTCGCTGCTCAGACGCGCCGAGTACCCTCGGTGCCGACCCGGTCCTCGTCCCGCTCGTCATCGGACCACCTGCGCAGGCGCACGCGGCCGCTCGTCTCGCGGTGGGGGGCCGGGTCTCCGGCGCCCTGCGTGCCGCCGCGCCGCGTCCGCGCGTCGGCGGCCGGCTGTCCGGCGGCGGTGTCGTCCGTGCCCTCCGCCGCCCGGTTGGCGATCCGCGTCTCGGGCGTCGGTCCCTCGGTGGTGTCGCGCACGTCGTCGCGCCCGCCCCGGGGATGACGGGTCTCGGGCGTCGGGCCGCGCGAGAGGTCCTCGCCGGTCAGCCGGTCACGCCGCTCGTCCCAGTCACGGACACTCGTGCCGTAGTGCGAGCCGAGCGCGCGCTCGCGGTCGTAGTCGATCTCGTCGTCGTCCCCGAGCGCCGGAGCGCCCTCGAGCTCATCCTTGGTGTAAGCGACCCTCAGGTCGTCGTCAGCGGCGACCGTCATTCCCTGCACGGGAATGACGTGCCGCCTGCCGGAGAACAGGCCCTTCTTGGTCTCGACGTAGACCGGCGTGCCATCGGCGTCGACCAGCACGTCGTCCACCTTGCCGATCTTCTCGCCGTCCGAGGCGTAAACCGTGCGGCCGTGAAGCGCCTCGGGTCGTGCGTTGGCAACCTCCATGATGCTCCCTTCCAGTGACTCGTTGGTCCTGCATGACGCTCGTACCATCTTCGTTGTCAAAAGAAACCTTTCGCGTTCAAGTGAAACGACGCGGCTCACTTGCGGCGGGCCACTCGAGTCGGCACGGCAAACTGATACGCTCAGTGCCAGTTGCAGTTCGGGTACGAGAGGCCACGAGGAGGGGCGCATGGACGAGGCAGGAGTCACGCAGGAGGACCCGGTCGCGGTCCGTCGCCGCCGGAGCGACGCGGAGCAGAACTACTCGCGGATCGTCGAGGCGGCGGTGCTCGCGCTGCGCGCCGACCCGCGGGCGACGATCGACGAGATCGCCGCCCGCAGCGGGGTCGCCCGCGTCACCATCTACCGGCATTTCGGCTCGCGCCAGAACCTGGTGGCCGCCGCCGAGCGCCAGGCTCGCGAGGAGGCCGACGCCAACGAGCGCGACGCCCTGCGCGCGGCGGGCGAGCTGTCGGGCTGGGCCGACCTCCTTGAGCGTGGTCAACGTGCTCAACAAGGTGCCCCCGCACCTCGTCGGAGACCAGATCATCGCCGAGGCCCGCCGCCTCGACGGCGTCTCGTCGGCCGCGCTCTACCTGGTGGACATCGACGGCTCGCGCATGCTGCTCCTGGCCGGGTCCCCCGAATTCCCTGCCCCAGCTGCCGGCCCCGCTCGCCGTGGGACCCGAGCTGTCGCGCGGGGGTGTCCCGGGCCTGCGGCATCAGGCCGAGGACATCCTCCCCGGGGTGACGCTCTCCCCGCTCTACCTGCGCGGCCGCGCCATCGGCGCGCTGGTCGCGCTCGGCGCGGCCGAGGAGTCGCTCGCCGAGCTCGCCCGGCAGGCGGCGGCGGCGGTGGAGCTGGCCAAGCCCTACACCGACGTCCTCGACATCGTGCGCCGGCGCAAGGACATCAGCGCGGCCTCGGAGATCCAGCAGAACCTCCTGCCGCCGCGCATCGGGCGGCTCTCGGGAGCCACCGTCGCCGGCAACGTCCTGCCCTCTACGACGTCGGCGGCGACTGGTTCGACTACGTCAACAACGCCGACGGTGGCTGGCTCGGCCTCGCCGACGCGATCGGCATGGGTCCGAGCGCCGCCGCGCTGGCGTCGATCGCCCTCGGGGCCTTTCGCGCCGCCCGCCGTAACGGCGCCGGCCTCGCCGAAGCGGTGGGCTACATGGACGAGTGCGTCACCAAGGTCGGGGGCGCGGAGGGCCCGTGAGCGCGGTGATCGGCCGCTGGCACGGGCCGGCGAGCACCTTCACCTGGATCAACCGCGGCCACCCGGCGCCGCTCGTGATCGGGGCGGACGGCCGAGCGGAGCGCCTCGGGCCGGCCGAGACCCCGCAACTGGGGACGGAGCCGGGGCTCGCGCCCGAGCCGGCGTCGCGCCAGCTCGTGCCGGGGGAGCGCCTCATCCTCCATTCGGACGGGGTCAGCGAGCGGGCGACGAGGTCCGGTCGGCCCTTCGGGCAGGACGGCATCGCCGCCGCCGCGGCCTCCGCGTCGGCGATCTCCGTCGCCGGCACCGTCAGCGCGATCGAGGAGGCGATCATCGCCGCCTCCGACGAGCCGCTCTCAGACGACGCCGCGCTGATCGTCCTGGCGCCGATTGCACCCGACGCACCCCGGAACGGCTAGCGAGAGGGCGCGGCGGCGACGAGTCGGGTCCTCGCGATCTCGATCGGCCGTGACGCGTTTTCAGCGTTCGCCCGGCTGGTCCCGCGGGGGCGGCTCAGGACTGGTCAGTCGCTCCGGGACGATCGGGCGCCGATACCGCGATGTCCGCTGTCGCGGCCTCTCCACCGTTTCCCGCCGTCGCTGACCGGGCAGGTCAGGGCATCACCAGCTTCCGCCTCGCGCACCGAGTGCGTTCCAGTCTTTGGCTCTTGCCGATGCTGTGCGTCTTCGCCGGTGTCGTCCTCAGTCTTGCCACCATCGCCCTCGACCGCTGGCTTGGGCCGAACCTCCTGCCATCCCAGGTGACGGGCGGGCCTGACGCGGCACTCGTCATCCTGAGCACGGTCGCAGCGTCGATGGTCACGCTCGCGGCCCTCGTGCTCACGATCACCATGGTCGTGGTCCAGCTGGCGATGGGCCAGTTCTCTCCGAGGATCGTGCGCTCGATCCTGCAGGATCGGCCGAGCCAGCTCGCAATCGGCATCTTCGTCGGCACGTTCGCCCACGCCATGCTCGCGATGCGCGAGGTCCAGTTCGCGGGTGAGGGCAAGGAGGCATCGGTGCCGGGCGTGGCCATCCTCGTCGCCTTCCTGCTGGTTATCGCCTCCATCATCGTGCTCGTCTCCTACGTCCATCACCTCGGACAGTCGCTGCGCGTCGCCGCCCTGATCGAGCTCGTGGGCAAGGACATCCGCTCGCTCGTGGAGACGCTCTACCCCGACGCGGGCGCGCCAGCCGAATCCGAGCCGGGCGTGGTGGTCGTCGTCGAGTCGGGCGTCGTCTTCCACGTCGATCACGAGCGGTTGGTCGAGCTGGCCCGCCGGGCCGATTGCCTCGTCGAGTTGGTGCCGACGCTCGGCGACTTCGTCCCAGCGGGCGCGGCGCTCGCGCGGATAATCCCGTCGGACGCGCCGGTTGACCACGACGAGGTGTGCGCGCTCATCGACCTCGGGCCCGAGCGGACGATGAATCAGGATGTGGCCTACGGGATGCGGATGCTCGTCGACATCGCCGAGCGCGGCCTGTCGGAGCCGTTCCTCGATCCGACGACCACCGTTCAGGCGATCGATCGGCTGCACGACTGCCTGCGCCAGCTGGCGAATCGCAGATTCCCCGACGGGCGGTACCGCGATGGCTCGGGCGTCGTGCGGCTCGTGACCTCAACGATCGATTGGGACGGCTACGTGAGGCTCGCTTTCGACGAAATCCGCGAGGCGGGCGCGACCTCTCCGCAGATCCCTCGGCGCCTCGCGGCAGCGCTCGAGGACTTGCTCAACATCGCACCAACGGATCGCCAGCCTGCGCTGAGGCGCCAGCTTCAGCTCCTGAGGGCGTCAACTGAGACCGATGCACCGTCGCCCGATTCACAGGGCATCGGCTCCGGCGAGGACATCGTCAGCCGGGTGGAGCGATCGTCCTTCGCCGACGACCGGACCAACGGGTCGGCGACCGCCCTGGATAGCGACGTCGCGCCAACTGTCGGACTTGATCGACCCTGAACGAAACGCCAGCTGCGTGCCGACTGGCCACCACGAGCGGGATCGCGGCCCGCGCCCCTACAGACGTGGGCGCCACCCCGAAATGACCCCTAGCGGTGACCGCCGCAAAGCCATCGTCATCGGGAGCGGGCCACCTACGTGGTTGAGGCGGTGAGCGATTTGGACGGGCCACGGGCCGCGGTGGTCATCGCCACGAGGAA
Organism: Miltoncostaeaceae bacterium; assembly: GCA_963834875.1. GTDB lineage: Bacteria > Actinomycetota > Thermoleophilia > Miltoncostaeales > Miltoncostaeaceae > DATAGF01. The sequence continues at coordinate 547,315 of CAWIDG010000027.1, read as the reverse complement.
CCGGCGTGACAGCCTGCTTCGAACTCTGGAGCGGTTGGAGAGCCTCCCCGAGCGGCCCGAGGTCATCGTGGTCAACAACGGGTCGAGCGACGGAACCGCCGCCGCGGTGGCCGTCTCCCGTGGCTCCAGGCTCATCCCGCTCCGCCGCAATCACGGGGCCGCCGCCCGGACGATCGGCGCGCGGGCCGCCGATGCTCCGTACGTCGCCTTCTGCGACGACGACTCGTGGTGGGAGCCAGGAGCGCTCAGCCTTGGCGTCGATCTCTTGGAGATGCATCCGTGCCTCGGCCTCGTGGCGGCCCGCGTGCTCGTAGGGCCCGAAGGACGCGAGGATCCCGTCTGTGCGCTCATGGCCGACAGCCCCTTGGCCAAGAATGGCGGCGGACCCGGAGCGCGCGTCCTCGGGTTCGTCGCATGCGGCTCGATCGTGCGCCGATCGGCCTTCCTCGAGGCCGGGGGCTTCGACGCTTGCCTCGGCATCGGCGGAGAGGAAGAGCTGCTGGCGATCGACATGGCTGATCGCGGATGGCGGCTGGCTTACGTCCCAGAGGTCGTCGCCAGCCACCATCCCGAACCGAAACCCGACGGCGGCGCCGCCCGGCGGCGTCTCCAGGTGCGCAATGCGCTCTGGTGCGCATGGCTTCGGCGCCCGCTGCCGCGGGCCGCGGCTATCACCGCCCGCGCTGCAGTCCGCGCCTCCAGGGACCCTGTCGCGCGAGGCGGGCTCTGCGACGCTCTCGCTCACTCGGCCAGGGTGGCGCGTCGGCGACGGGTAGTCGGCACGCAGACCGAGCGCGACCTGAGGGCGCTCGAGCGCACCCGGAGGGTGGCGCAGCCCTGATCTTCTGAGCACGCAATGAGCTTGTTTTGGCGACGGGGCGTCCCCTGAACTCACGCCTCGGCCGCCCGAGTGTTCGACACGCCACGAGCAGACTTGGCCGACGGCGGGCGCCGATCGCCGCCGAGTTCCTGATGCCTCTTCCGGAGAGAACTCGGCGGAAACGGAGGGGGAGGGATTTGAACCCTCGTCGGACCCAGAGGCCCGAAACGGTTTTCGAGACCGCCGCATTCGACCGCTCTGCCACCCCTCCGCGGACGAGGCTACCAAAGGGTCCTGGGAGGGCCGTCCGCTAGGATCGCCGCCGGGGAGAGGTGTCCGAGCGGCCGAAGGAGCGCGACTGGAAATCGCGTAGGCGGGATCTCTCGCCTCGAGGGTTCAAATCCCTCCCTCTCCGCTGAGGCCCAGGGGGCGCGCGGTCAGAAGTCCCCGCCGCCCCCGAAGTCGCCGCCCCCGCCGAACCCTCCGCCGCCGCCCCAGTCGCCGCCGCCGCCGAAGTCGTCGCCCCCGCCGCCGCCCCAGTCGCCACCGGGGGAGCCGTGCGCCGGCCCGCCGCCCATCATCCCGCCGAGGAGGATCCCCAGCAGCGCCCCACCGATGAGCGGGCCGCCGATGCCCCCGCCGCCCATCCGCCCCGTCTGCCAGTAGGGCACCCGGCCCTGCGGCCGTCTCGACCTCGCGGTAGTCGGGTTGACGCCCCTCGTTCATGCGGTCGGCGCACTCCTGGCAGGTCGGGATCTCGGCCTGTTCGCCGTCGGGTCCGGCGACGCTGACGCTGGTCACGGCCTTGCCGTGCTGCGGGTTGAAGGTGCAGAGCCCCTGAAGCAGCGGCTCCTCCTCGGCCTCCTCGACCGGCCGTCCGTCGAGGCGCGCCCGCGCGCGCCGCGCCGCGCGTAGGCCCTTCTCCAGGAGGTCGCCGGCGGTGTCCACCTGGGCCGGCGTCGGGCTTGGAAGCGCGAGCACCTCCCGGGCCTCGCTGTAGGCCAGCGCGGCGGCGGCGTAGTCCTCCTTCGCGGCGAGCGCCCGCTCGCCGCCCAGCTCCATGTCCTGGTCGAGATCGGCGATCTGCGCCGCCAGGCCGTCGACCATCGGATCGAGCGCGGCGCGGTCGGCGGCGGCCGACTGCTCCAGCCTGCGCTTCTGGGAGCGCCGGCTGAGCAGGAGCGCCCCGCCGCCCCCGACGATGACGAGGCCGCCGATGATGGCGAGGCCCACGAGGCCGTTGCTGCTCCCGTCGCCGTCGCCGTCGGACGAGCCGTCGGCCACCGGGCTGCCGGCCGCCTCGGAGAGCCGCTCGGCGACCGCGATGGTGCCCTCGATCGGGTCGTCCTGCAGCGTGTCCCGCTCCTCCTCGAACGCGGCCTGCTCGGCCGAGGTCGGAAGCGGGGAGTCGATGCGCAGGTTGCTCGGCGACAGAACCAGCACGGTCCACTCGGCGCCGACCGCCTGCCGGACCGAGCGCGCGTAGGCGGCCGGGTCCGACGGCCGGGCCTCGAGCACGACGTACTTGGTCGGGGTGCCCGCCCTGCTGAGCTCGGAGGCGGAGTCCTCGAGGGCCTCGCGGTCGTCGTCGCTGACCTGCGCGCCGCTCTCGATGGCGACGTCCGTCTGCTGCAGCGCGGAGGGATCGACCTGCCCCAGCGCGGAGCCGGCGAGCGCGAGGGCCGCGACGAGGGCGAGGATCACGACCGCCAGGCGGCCTTGGGGGCTCACAGCAGGAGGATAGCCTCCCTTTCCCTTCGCACGACCGCCCACGGCCTTCCGTCCGGTGGCCTCGTTTGCGTAGGCTCGGAGGCCGCGGCCCATCAGAGAAGGGGTGACGATGAGCTTCTTCAGCCGCCTGAAGGCGATCTTCCAGGCGAAGGCCAACAAGGCGCTCGACGCCGCCGAGGATCCCAGGGAGATGCTCGACCTCGGCTTCGAGAAGCAGACCGAGATGCTGCAGCAGGTCCGGCGCGGGGTGGCCGACGTCGCCACGAGCAAGAAGCGCCTCGACCTGCAGCTCGACAAGCTGAACGCGAGCGTCGGGCACCTCGAGTCGCAGGCCAAGCAGGCCCTGGGCGCGGGCCGCGAGGACCTGGCCCGGGCGGCGCTCGAGCGCAAGGCCGGCCGCCCAGGCGCAGATCACCAGCATCCAGGCCCAACGGGACCAGCTGCAGGTCGAGCAGGACAAGCTCGTCATGGCCGAGCAGAAGCTGTCGACCAAGATCGAGGCCTTCCGCGTCCAGAAGGAGACGATCAAGGCCCAGTACACGGCCGCCGAGGCCCAGACCAAGATCGGCGAGTCGCTCAGCGGCATCGGCGAGGACATGGCCGACGTCGGGCTCGCGATGCAGCGGGCCGAGGACAAGGTCGAGACCATGCAGGCGCGCGCCGGCGCCATCGACGAGCTGCTCGAGTCGGGCGCGCTCGACGACCTGTCGGTCGGTGGCGGCGACGTCCTCGACCGCGAGCTCGCCGAGATCTCTTCCCAGGGCGCGGTCGACGCCGAGCTCGAGGCCCTGAAGAAGCAGCTCGGCACGGGCTCCGCGCCGGCCGGCCAGATCGGCACCGGGGGTGGATCGTGATCGTGCGCATCCTCGGCCTCGGCCAGTTCCGCCTCGAGGCCGACGACCTGCCCGGGGTCGAGGCCGCCGACGACGCCGTCGAGAAGGCGATCTCATCCGGCGACGACCAGGCGCTGAAGCGCGCCCTCAGCGACCTGATCGACGCCATCGTCCAGGCCGGCGACCCCGTGCCGGACCAGGAGTTCGTGGCCTCCGACGTGATCGTCCCGCCGGCCGACTCGACGTTGTCCGACCTCGCCGGGATCGGGACCGACGGGGAGGAGGGACTCATCCCCGGGTGAGCCCTGGACCCTCTCAGGGGCGGCAGGGACCCGGTGGTATCCTGGCCGCCCCGGGCAGTTAGCTCAGCGGGAGAGCGCCCGCCTCACACGCGGGAGGTCGCTGGTTCAATCCCAGCACTGCCCATCCCGGAAGCCGCAGAGGCCACCGGGATCGAGCCTCGTCGAGCCACCACCGGCCGACGGGGCGCCGTGCATCTCGGTGCGGTGCGGGACGGTGCGGGAGCACCGGGGACGGTGCGGGACACGGTGCGGGGAACCGGGCACCCCACCCCCCGATCCGCCGGGGGCTGCCCCCGAGGCCGGCACCCGTTCGATTTGGGGTTCATGTCACGCTCGCCCCTTCGCTGTCACGCCGTAGCGTGGCACCGAGGAGGCCCTCCTTCATGACATTCAGACGCCCAGATCGGCGGGCCATCGGCCGACGCCGGCCTCCTGCTCTCGAGTCCGGTCGGGACCGCCCAAACCGTGCCCCGGCCGCGCGCTCAGGCGGCTGGCGCCGGCCGGCCGGCGGATGCGAGGGTTACCGGTGCGGCGACAAATCGGCAGCGGGAGGAACTAATGCGGCTCGAGCCGCTGTATCGCGCGTCGTTTCGCTATCCCGACGGAGGGCGTGGCACCGTGCTCGAGGGCGAGTCCGGTAGCGAGGGCTACTACTTCTTCGTCGCCGAAGGGACGGTGGAGGGCCGCATCGCCGGGCGGCTGCAGGCCGCCAACCACCCCCGCTCCCGCGTAAACAAGAACGCGCTCCCGAACATCCAGGGCGCCATCGAGACCGAGGACGGAGCGACGGTCATCTTCGACTGGCGAGGCTTCGCCCGGCCCTACCCGCCGGGCAGCCGCCAGATCGTCGTCGCCGCAAGCCACGTGAGCGGCGACGAGCGCTACGCCTGGCTCAACGATGTGGTGTGCGTCGGGACCGGCGAGTTCCGGCCGAGAGATGCCTCCGGCGCGCCGCGGGGAGTCGTCGGAGGCGACATCGACTTCGTGATCGACTTCGCCGAGCTCATCTGGGAGCCGATCCCCTAGCCTGGAGACCGCATGTTCGTGCTCATCGCTCGCTACACGAAGCCGGCCGAGGAGGTCGATCGCCTGCTCGACGGCCACCGCGCCTGGATCACGAGGAACATGAAGGCCGGCACGATCCTCCTCACGGCGCGCCAGGTGCCGCTCACCGGCGGGCTGATCCTCGCCCGCGGCGAGAGCCCCGAGGAGATCTGGGAAATGGTCGGCGAGGACCCCTTCCACTCCTCCGGTTCCGCCCAGTACGAGGTCCTGCAGTTCCAGCCCGTTCGGGCGGCGCCCGGCCTCGAGGGGCTGCTGGAGCAGTCACCCCCGTCCTCGACCTGAGGACCTCGCTCCGCCGGAGTTCGTGTCCAGCTCCTCCTTCGCTGCCCGGAAGGGCTTGGCGAGGAACGCAAGGTTCCGAGATCGATCTCAACAGCTCGCAGCACTGCTGCGCCACGGATGCCCACGCCGCCGCCCGCGCGCCGGGGCGGGTCGGCGCTCCCGTCTGACGCATCGCGCGGAAGGCGAGCACGTCCGCCTCGACGAGGCGGCGATGCCCGCCTGGGGTTCGCCGGTGCGGAGGCTCTCCCGAGTCGGCCCAGGCGCGGACCGTGTTCAGCGACACCGAGAAGAGCTGCTCCTGGGGGATCGTCAACTCGGCGATCGGCGCCTCCGAGACCGGCATCGCGCAGGGCCGCGTCTTGCAGGTGCCACGCCCGGCCAAGGGTGGCCCGCCCGGGCTCACGCGCAGCCTAAATCTCTCCCGCGCAAACGCGCGGATCGAGTCTACCGCGGCGGTTCCGGCTCCCACCGTCACCCGCGACCCGCTCGCTCCGCGACCGTCAGGCCACCTCCGGGCGAGTCTCTTCCAGGCCGCCCGACGCCCTGGGCCGACCCTGCCGAGACGATGGGACGTCGCCCCTACCCGGCGGGCTCCGGAGGGGAGTACCCTACGAGTAGACGCTCGAGTTCTTCTCCACCCGCACCGACGAGGCCCGGGTGGAGGCCCGAGGGGGGTCTTCGCCAGCCAGCCTCCTCCCGCTTCTCGTCCGCCACTCTCGGCCGGCAGAAGCGGAGGACCCTGTGGCCACCATCGATCCCCTCATGGAGGGGCGGCGTAACGGGTCGCGCAAGTCGGGAGCCGCGGCGCCGACGGCGACCGATGCGTCTCGCGAACGCCGCCGCGAGCGGAGCCGGCGCCATCCCGCCCGGCTCTACGGTTGGGCGGCGCTCCTCATGGCAAGCCTCATCGTGCTGATCGCGCTGGCCGTGGCCAACTCTGGCTCGGTCCGACTCGACTGGGTCATCGGATCCAGCACGGCCTCCTTGACCCTGTTCCTCTTCGTGGCCGCCCTGGCGGGATGGCTCCTCGGCATCGCCACCAGCGCGGTGTTTCGCCACCGCACGCGCGCACGAGGCTAACTCCGAGCCTCGCTTTCGGCAGCGGTTCCGTCTGGGGCCGCTGCCAGGCTCGCGCCAAAGCGCGCCCGCTCGTTCGAATCGAGCCTGGCTGAACGTTCCGAAGCGGCCGACGGGATGATCGATTTCACGCGCCTACGCCACGAAGGCGACCAGGCTGTGGGTGGCACGGCCGAGCTTGTTGGTCGATCCAGCGGCTGCCCGCCGCTCGGCCCCTTCGCGCCGGCTGCACCACCTGGGCGCCGAGCTCGGCCCGGCGCGGGGTGCCATCCAAGGCGCAGGCAACGTGCAGGCGCATGCACCAGAAGAAGCGGCTGCAGCCGCGCCTGCAGCCATAGCACCGCACCTGCCCAAGCGCCGAGCGGCGGACCGATTCAGGGAGCGCCCGCGCGCCACGGCCACCACCAGCTCCTCCGGGCGCGACTCGAGGACCCCTACGCCGGCGTGATCCCAGCGCTTGCGTCAGCGCCGACTGCGGGCCGCTCGCGGTCGGCGCCGGCTGCGATCGGGAGGATGCCTGCCGTGGAACTCGCTCTGCCAACGAATCGACAGGATGGGCTGGAGCCATCCCGATGCACTGGAGCGCGCACGGGAGCAGAGGGCACCGCGTCCGCGATCGCGCTCCCTCAGTGCGATCTGGTAACGGCGTATGACCCGCCTCACACGCGGGAGGTCGCTGGTTCAATCCCAGCACTGCCCATGCCTCCCCGTCGCGGTGACGCTCAGGTGCGTGCGGCCGGCCCCCGCGACGAGGGGACAGGAGGGGTGCCGGCCAGCCGGAGGGCGACGTCAACCGCCTGCTGGTGGGTCAGTCCCTGCTCGCGCACGAGGGTGCGCCACGTGTCGAAGCCGAGCGCCACCGCGATCCCGGCTCGCAGCGTCGCCCGGCGCGCCCCGCGCGCCCGGAAGGGGGCGAGGAGCACCTCCCCCGTGCGGCGCCAGTAGGCGTGGTAGGGCGCCATGACCTCGTGGTCGCGAGCGTCGGCGAGGACATGGGCCATCATCGCCTCGGTTGCGCGGTGGTAGGCGTACGTCTCGTCCAGGGCAGCGCGGAGCCGTTCGTGGGGGTCGGCAATCGCCCGCCAGCCCTCCACGTCCGGCGGGGGGTGGCGCTCGAAGTACAGCCCGCTGCAGGCCCGGGCGAGCGCGAGCTCGTCCGGGAAGTGGCGGTAGACGGTCACCCGGCCCACCCCGGCCCGCGCCGCGACGTCTGTCACCGTCGTGGCCGCCGGGCCGATCGTCTGGTGGAGCTCGATGGCAGCGTCAACGATGCGGCGCCGGGTGGCTTCCTGGCGCTCGGCGCGACGCTTGAGCGTGTAGGGGCGGGCCATCCTCAGGCATGATACACGCTGTATCTCCATTTGACAGAGCACAGGGTCCCGCGTAGGCTCGCCTCCACAATCGCGAAACAGCCAGTTTTGCGAAAAGAACAGGGAGGCTCGGCAGTGAGCGCCAGCACCACCACGACAGTCGGCCCGATCGCCCTGGGCGCCGACGAGGGCGAGGCCCTCTGGTTCCTGGCACCCTGGCCACCATCAAGGCCTCGAGCGAGACGACCGGGGGCCGCGTCGCGGTCATCGAGCACCTGGCGCCCCGCGGGGCAGGCTCGCCGCTGCACGTTCACCGCCGCGAGGACGAGTGGTTCTACGTCATCGACGGCGAGCTGACCTTCTGGGTCGGCGGCCAGGTCATCGCCGCCCCTTCGGGCGCCTTCGTCTTCGGCCCACGCGACGTTCCGCACACCTTCGAGGTCTCGTCCGAGCGCGCGCGTTTCCTGGTCGCCGAGCCTGCCGGCTTCGAGGGCTTTATGCGCGCGGCCGCCGAGCCCGCCGGAGCGCTCGCGCTGCCGCCGCCGCCGGCCCAGCCTCCCGACCCGGCCCGGCTCGGCGCCCTCGCCGCCGAGCACGGCATCGAGATCCTGGGACCTCCGGGCATCCCCGCGGCCTAGGCAGGGCGCGGCCCTCCGGACGGCGACTCCGGATCAGCGGCCCGTGACTACGTGCCTGGAAGCTGGTAGGCGTCCCTGACCGACTTGCCCGCCTTGAGCGCGGCCATGGCCTCGTCCATGGTCACGAGTTGGTGGGTCTCGAGCGATTTCAGGGTTCCGCCGGCCGCGATGCCGATGGAGACCCCCGCGGCGGCGGCGGCATCCGGGACGTTAACGATGGCGACCCCGTCGTGCGGGCCCAGCATCCAGTAGAAGCACTCCAGCGAGCCGCCCACGGCCTCGGCGAGCTTGGCAGTGGCGGCGGCGCGGTCGCCTGGCTTGTCGATCATGCGCGCAGCGGATTCGCTCGTATACGAGAACAAGTAGATGTACTTGGTCATTCGTCCCCCTCTCGGCGCGGGCCCCGCTCGGGAGCCCGTCGTGCCCATTCTCGGCCTCGAGGCGGGGAACCGGCAAGGCCGGAGCGCGGGCTGAGCGAGCCAGCCGTACACCCAGCGAGGGAGGGCGGATGGGTCTGATCTTCCAGGACGACTTCCACGACGACTTCGGCACCTGGCCGCTCGCCTACGTCCCGTACGGCGGCGCCGACGTCGGCGAGGTGGTCGCCGCGGCGCAGGCCGTGGGCGACGGCGACGACGGCGCCTTCCACGACGCCTTCGTGGCGGCGGCGGACCGCATGGTCGCCGAGGCGGAGGAGACGCTCGCCGAAGGTCATCGGGGCAGCGCCCGCGACGTGTTCCTGCGCGCAAGCGTGTTCTACGCCTCCTCGTTGCACCCGCTCTACGGCAAGCCGGTGGACCCGCGGCTCCTGGCGGCGTTCGACAAGCAGATGGCGGCGTTCGACCGGGGGCTCGGCCTGGGCGAGCCGGCGGTCGCGCCGATGCGCATCCCCTTCGAGGGCGCATCGATGGCGGCCTACTTCGTCCCGGCGTTCGGCCACGGCGACCGGGTCCGCCCGCTGGTGGTGCTGACCAACGGCTACGACGCCACCATCACCGACATGTACTTCGCGTCGGGGGTCGCGGCCCTGCGCCGCGGCTACCACGTGCTGATGTTCGACGGGCCGGGACAGGGGTGAGATGCTCTACGTGCAGGGCGTGCCCATGCGGGCCGACTGGGAGACCGTGATCAGGGCGGTGGTCGACTTCGCCCTCACGCTTCCGCTGGTCGACCCCGACAGGGTCGCGCTGCACGGCTGGAGCCTGGGGGGTTATCTGGCGCCGCGCGGCGCGTCGGGCGAGCCGCGACTGGCCGCGCTCATCGCCGACCCGGGGAACCCTGGCCCGGCCACCAGCATGGCCGCCTTCCTCGCGAGGGTGATGCCGGGCGGCGGCGCGCCCACGGCCGAGGCCCTGGCGCAGGCGCAGGCCCGGATCGAGGGGAACCGTCTGATGCGCTGGCAGATCATCCAGCGCGGCTTCTGGGTGCAGGGGGTCGACGACCTCGGCGGCTTCATCGCCTCGATGGAGCCGTACACCCTGGAGGGCCGCGCGGAATCGATCCGCTGCCCGACGCTGTTGACCGCGGCCGAGAACGACCCGCTCGGCGCCGGCGCCCAGGCGCTCTTCGACTCGCTGACCTGCCCCAAGCGGCTCATCCGCTTCACCGCCGCCGAGGGCGCGGGCGATCACTGCGAGCTTCGGAACCGGTCGCTGTTCAATCGCCGGGCCCTGGACTGGCTCGACGAGACGTTCGAGATGGCCGCCTCGGCCCAGCGCGGGGGTCAATAGGGCTCGTGCGCGCGATAGTCTGCTGAGACGCCGCTCCAGCGGAATCCAGCGGCCTGAAGGAGGCGCGGGCGCCGGTAGGCTCCGTCGATGGAGGTGCGTGTCCGTCTCGGCGCCGGGCTGGCCCGGCTCTCCACCGCGCCGGCCCATACGCTGGAGCTCGACGACGGGGCGACGGTCGAGGACCTGCTCGCAGGCCTGCGCGACCGCGAGCCGGGCCTGGCCCCGGCGCTGGTCTCGGCGCTGCCCGTGATCGGCGGCCTGCACGCCGAGCTGCGTCAGCCCCTCGAGGACCGCCAGGAGGTCGCACTGCTGCTGCCCGTCTCCGGAGGCTGACGGCGCACGACCGCCACGACTGAAACGGAGCCCGCAAATGGCCATCCAGCAATCCCCCCCGCTGACCGGCGAGGTCCGTCAGACCGTCCTCGTCAACACCTTCACCGACGGGCTGCTCGGGCCGGAGGTGCCGATGCTCGGCCCGGTCGCCGACGGCGGGCACGTCGTGTGGAACCCGGCGCCAGGCTGCTGGGGGCCGATGATCACGCCGTCGATCCGCGGCGGGCACGAGGTGTGCCAGCCCGTCGCCGTCGACGGCGCCAGGGCGGGGGACGCCGTGGCGATCCGCATCAAGGACATCGAGGTGACCTCGCTGGCCACCTCCTCGGGCAACGACCAGCCGATGGAGGGCCGCTTCAACGGCGATCCCTACTGCGCGCCGCTCTGCCCGGGCTGTGGGACGGAGTGGCCCGAGACCCGCGTCGAGGGCATCGGGCAGGGGTCGGTGCGCTGCGCGGGCTGCGGCGCGGACTGCACGCCGTTCACCTTCACCAACGGCTACACGATCGCGTTCGACGAGCTGCGCTCGCTCGGTGTCACCGTGCCGCGCGAGGCGGCCGAGGGCTTCGCCCGCGAGGCGGCCCGCTTCGCGGCGCTGCCCGACAACTCCGTGCAGAACCCGATCCTCGGCTTCGCGCCGCACGACATCGTCGCGCTGGCCACGCGGGTGAGGCCGTTCCTGGGGCAGCTCGGCACGTCGCCCTCGACGACGATCCCCGACTCCCACAACGCGGGCGACTTCGGCTCGTTCCTCGTCGGGGCGCCGCACCGCTACGCGCTCGAGGCGCAGGAGCTGCAGCGCCACAAGACCGACGGGCACATGGACATCGACGCCGTGCGCGCGGGCGCGGTCCTCGTCTGCCCGGTCAAGCTCGACGGCGCCGGCGTCTACCTGGGCGACATGCACGCGCTCCAGGGCGACGGGGAGATCGCCGGCCACACCTGCGACGTGTCCGGCACCGTCACGCTGCAGGTCGAGGTCCTCAAGGGGCTCGGCAACGACGGCCCGATCCTGTTCCCGCTCGAGGAGGACCTGCCGTTCCTCGCTCGCCCGCTCAGCGGCCCTGAGCGCGACCGGGCGCTGGCGCTCGCGCGCCGGCACGGCCTGGAGGCGCTGGAGGAGTCGCTGCCGATCTCGGTGATCGGCTCGGGCCCCGACCTCAACTCGGCCACGGACAACGGGCTCGCCAGGGCGGCGGAGCTCCTCGACATGTCGATCCCGGAGGTGAAGAACCGGGCGACGATCGCCGGGGCGATCGAGATCGGCCGCCACCCCGGCGTCGTCCAGGTGACCTTCCGCGCGCCCGCCGAGCGGCTGGAGGCGCGGGGCCTCCTGGGCTACGCCGTCGAGCTGTACGGCGAGCGCTGACGGGACGACCCGCCGCCGCCTGACGAGCTCACCCGGTCTGCCAGGAACTCCTCCCAGGTCCGCCGCCCCACGGCCCGGTCAGGGGCCAGGTTCGCGCCGGCCCTGATCGCGCGTGCGGCCTGCCCGGGGAGCCGGACCGGCACGATCGGCCGGCGCTTGCCACGGGCCCGCAGGTAGCCGCGGAGGAGCTCGTCCATCCCGTACACCTGCGGCCCGGCCATGTCGGGCACCAGGCCCGCCGGCGGGCCGAGCGCAAGCTCCGCCAGCCGGGCCGCCACCTCGTCGGCGTCGATCGGCTGGAACCGGAACCCGGCCGGGACCGGCATCACCGGCAGCTTGGCCATCTGCCGCGCGGTCATCAAGGTCAGGTCATGGAACTGGGTGGCGCGCAGCGTCGTCCACGGGATGCCGGAGCCGGCCACCACGCGCTCGGCGGCCAGCTTGGACGCGAAGTAGCCGAACATGGCGCGGTCGACGCCGCTGACGACCGGGATCCGGTCGGCGCCGACGACCGAGATGTACACCAGGTGCCGCGCCCGGGCCCGCGACGCCGCCCGGACCAGGCTCAGGGCCTTCTCCTCGTCGCCCTCGCTGCTGCCCGCGCAGTGCACGATGACCTCGGCCCCCTCCACCGCGGCTTCGATCCCCTCGCCCGTGGCCAGGTCGCCGGTCACGAGCTCGATGCCCTCCCCGGCCTCGCGGCTGCGCCTGCTGAGCACCCGCACCCTGCGGCCGGCGTCGCGCAGCCGCGGGACGACGAGGCGCCCGAGCGTGCCCGTGCCGCCCGTGACCAGGATGGGTGACGCCGTTGCAGTGCTCATGTTGCCGTCCTCCACCGGTCGGGTCTCCATCGCCCCGACCGTACGACAGCGTCGCCGCGACCGCGTCGGGGACCTCCCCGACGTGGCTCCCTGAACCTCGCGCTGCCGGGTCGCCGGTAGGGTGGCCGCGGCGCAGTCCATGGCCCTGGAGTGACGTGGCCTTCGAGATGGCGGAGGGGCTCCTCGAGCGCGAGCGCGAGCTGACGGCGGTCGCCCATGCCCTGGGCGAGGCCGCCCATGGGCGCGGCCAGACCGTCCTCGTGGAGGGCCCGGCCGGGCTGGGCAAGACGAGCCTGCTCAGGGCGGCCACCCGCGCGGCCGCCGGGTCGGGCTTCACCTGCCTCCGAGCGCGGGCCGGCGAGCTCGAGCGCGACTTCGCCTACGGCTGCGTGCGGCAGCTGCTGGAGCCGGCCATCGCGACGGCCCCGGACCCCGAGCGCCTGTTCGAGGGCGCCGCGGCCCTGTCGAGACCGCTCTTCGCCCCGAGCGCCGCCGCGCTGCCGTCTCCCTCGGCCGACAGCACGTTCGCCGTCCTGCACGGCCTCTACTGGCTGCTCAACAACCTGGCCGCCGACGCTCCCGTGGCCCTCTCGGTGGACGACCTGCACTGGTCGGACGCCGAGTCGCTGCGCTTCCTCGCCTACCTGGCCCCTCGCCTGGAGGGCCTGCCGGTCGCCGTCCTCGCGTCGACGCGCCCGGGCGAGGGGCTCACGGCCGACCTCGCCCGGCTGGTCGCGGCCCCCGAGACCACGGTGCTGCGCCCGGCGCCGCTGAGCATCGCGGCCACGGCGACGCTCTGCGAGCAGCGGCTCGGCTCCCCGGTGGCCGACGACTTCGCGGCGGCCTGCCGCGAGGCCACCGGCGGGAACCCGTTCTTCCTCGAGGCGCTCCTGCGCGAGGCGCGGGAGCAGAGGCTGTCGACGGACTCCCGCGAGGCGGCCCGGGTCCAGCGGCTGGGCCCGGCCGCGGTCGCCCAGGCGGTGCTCCTGCGCCTCTCGGGCGGCCCCGCGTCCGCGACCGCCCTCGTGCGCGCCGTCGCGGTGCTGGGCGACGGCGCCGGGCTGGCCGAGGCCGCGCGCCTGGCCGGGCTCCAGGAGGACGAGGCGGCACGCGCCGCCGACCTGCTGGTCGATCGCGCGATCCTGAGGCCGGCGGCGGCCCTCGAGTTCTGGCACCCGATCGTGCGGGAGGCCGTCTACGCGGACATCGGCTCCCACGAGCGCGCCCGGGCGCACGCGCGCGCGGCCGAGATCCTCGCCGAGAGCGGCGCGTCCGAGGAGCGGATCGCCGCCCAGATCGCGGACGCGCAGCCGAGCGGGGACCCCGAGCGGGTCGAGCTCCTGCGGCGGGTGGCCGCGGATGCCCTGCGGCGCGGAGCGCCGGCGGCCGCGGTCGCGTTCCTGAGGCGCGCGCTGGCCGAGCCCCCGCCGCCCCCGGCCAGGCTGGAGGTCCTCGTCGAGCTCGGCTCGGCGGAGTACCGCCTCGGGGCGCCGGAGGCGGTCGACCACCTCGCGGCGGCGGTCGCGCAGATCGGGGAGCCGAAGCTCCTCGCGACCTCGGCTCGCTGGCTTGCGAACGCGCTGACCATGTCGGGGGACTCCGACCGGGCCGTCGACGAGCTCGAGTCCGCGATCGAGGTCGTCGAGCCCGGCGACCGGGAGCTGGCGCTGCTGCTCGAGGCGGAGCTCGCGGCTCACGCCCAGGAGGCCGGCCTCGAGAGGCGCGCTCCGGCGGCGAGGCGGCTGGAGCGATACGCCGGCCTCGCGAGGCGCCACGCCCGGCGAGCGCCTGGTGCTGGCGAGCCTCGCCTTCGAGCGCGCGAGGGCGAGCGGGTCGGCGGGCGAGGCTGCCGCCCTGATCGAGCGCGCCCTCGCCGGCGGGAGGCTGCTGGGCGAGCAGGAGGTCGACGTCGCCGGCCCCTTCTACGTGCTCATGGTCGGCCTGCTCGCGACGGACGCGCTCGACCTCGCATTCGCGTGTCTCGAGCAGGCGCTCGCCGACGCCCGCGCCCGCGCCTCGATCCCCCCGCTGGCGTTCCTGATCGAGTTCCGGGGATGGGTCTCCCTGCGGCGGGGCGACGTCGCGCACGCGGAGGCCGACGCGCGGACGGCGCTCGAGCTGCTCACCGCCCGGGACGTCGAGCTCGGGCGCGCGTTTGCCCTGGCGCTCATGATCGAGGCCCTGATCGAGCAGGGCGAGGTCGAGGCCGCCGAGCGGGAGCTGCGCGGCAGCGGGCTCGGCGACGCCATCCCGCCCGGGATGGCGATCAACGACCTGCTCGAGGCGCGGGGCCTGCTGCGCCTCGCCCAGGGCAGGGCACGGGAGGGGCTCGACGACCTGCGCGAGTTCGGTCGGCGCGACGAGCTGTGGGGTGGCGCGAACCCGATCGCCTCGCGTTGGCGCTCGCGCGCGTCACTGGCGCTCGCCGCGCTGGGCGAGGGCGATCGGGCCCGCGGGATGGCGCGCGAGGACCTCGAGCGTGCGCGGCACTGGGGAGCGGCGAGCGGGATCGGCGTCGCGCTTCGCGCGGTCGCGCTGACCGAGGGCGGCGGCGCGTCGGTCGGGCGCCTGCGCGAGGCCGCGGACGTGCTCGCCGGCTCACCGGCACGGCTCGAGCACGCCCGCGCGCTGACCGATCTCGGCGCCGCGATGAGGCGCGCGAACCGCCGCCGGGAGGCGCGGGCCGTGCTCCAGGACGGGCTCGATCTCGCCGTGCGCTGCGCCGCGGGCGCGCTTGCCGGGCGCGCGCGCACGGAGCTGCGCGCCGCCGGAGGCCGGGTGAGCGACCCCGAGGGCACGGGAGCGGAGCAGCTGACCGTCTCGGAGCGGCGCGTCGCCGAGCTCGCCGCCGAGGGGCAGAGCAACCCGGAGATCGCGCAGGGCCTGTTCGTGACCCGCAAGACGGTCGAGACCCACCTCGGCCACGTCTACCGCAAGCTCGGCATCTCGGGCCGCGCCGAGCTCGGCCGCGCGTTGGCGGCCGAGCCGCCGGGCGGTGGCTGACCGGCCCTTCCCCGCCTCGAGGTCAGCCCGCCAGGTCGCGCCGCAGGGCCGACCGGGCCGCGTGCCGGCCGCACATGCCGTGGACGCCGCCGCCGGGCGGCGTCGACGCAGAGCAGAGGTAGACCCCGGGGGCCGGCGTGGCGTAGGGATCGGGTCGCGCCACCGGCCGGGCGAGGGTCTGGCCCAGGTCCTGGAGCCCGCCGGCGATGTCGCCGCCCACGTGGTTCGGGTTCTCGCGCTCCAGCTGGGCCGGGCCGCGGGTCGAGCGCGCCAGGACGAGGTCGCGGAAGCCGGGCGCGAACCGCTCCACCTGGCGCTCGATGCGCTCGGTCATGTCAACCGGCGATCCGCTGGGCACGTGACAGTACGCCCATGCGGTGTGCCGCCCCTCGGGCGCCCGGCTCGGGTCGGCGAGGGTCGGCTGGGCCAGCAGGACGAAGGGTCGCTCGGGGTGCCCGCCGGCCGCGACGGCGGCCTCGGCCGCGGCGATCTCGGCCATCGTGCCCCCGACGTGCACCGTCGCCGCGCGCCCGCACTCCGGCGAGCGCCAGGGGATCGGGCCGTCGAGCGCCCAGTCGACCTTGAAGGCGCCGGGCCCGTAGCGGTAGCCCGCGAGCCGGCGCCGGTAGGACGGGGGCAGACGCGTCCCCGCGATCGCCAGGAGCTGGCGGGGCGTGACGTCGAGCAGCACCGCCCGCGCGGGCGGCAGGTCGTCGAGCGACGTCACCAGACGGCCGGTCTCGACCTTCCCGCCGAGCGTCTGCAGGAGCGTGACCAGGGCGTCGCTGATGCGCCCCGACCCCCCGCGCGCCACGGGCCAGCCGACGGCGTGACCCAGCGTCATCAGCGCGAGCCCGAAGCCCGCGGTGAGCGGGGCGTCGAGCGGCCTGACCGAGTGCGCGGCCATCCCCGCCAGGAGTGCCCGCGCCCGCTCCCCCGAGAAGCGGCCGGCCAGCCCGACGGCGGAGCGCAGGCCGTGCCGGGCGAAGCGGGCGAGCGCGAGCGGGTGCCGCGGGGGCCGCAGCGGGGGCCCGAGGAGGCCGTCGATCAGCGCCTCGGCGTCGCGGACGAGGGGCCCGAGCAGGTCCCGGTAGGCGGCGCCGTCGGCGCCCAGGCCCTCGGACGTCGCGTCGATCGAGCGCTCGAGCACGACCGCGCCGCCGCCGTCGAGGGGGTGGGCGAGCGGCGCGGGCGGCTGCACCATCTCGACGCCGAGGTCGGCGAGCGGCAGGGAGCGGAAGAAGGGCGAGCCGGCCACCAGGGGGTGGATCGCAGAGCAGACGTCGTGCACGAAGCCCGGCAGGGTGAGCTCCGCCGAGCGGCAGCCGCCCCCTGGCGTCTCCGCGCCCTCCAGCACCAGCACCGAGCGGCCGGCCCCGGCGAGGGTGATCGCCGCGGCGAGCCCGTTCGGGCCCGAGCCGACGACGATGGCGTCGCGGCCCCTCACCCGGTCCCCCGCGGCGGCTTTCTGAGCGCCGCGGGGAGGTAGCGTGCCCCCGGGCCGCGGGTCGAGGCGCGGTCGTCGCGGTTCATCAGGGTGCAGTCTCGCAGCGACAGGCACCCGCAGCCGATGCAGGTCGTGAGGCCGTCGCGCAGGGCCTCGAGAGCGGCGATCTGCTCGTCCAGGCGCGAGCGCCAGCCGCGCGAGAGCCGTGACCAGTCGGCCTTCGTGGGGCTGCGGCCCTCCGGCAGGGTCGCCAGCGCCTCGCGGATCTCGTCGAGCGTGAGGCCCACGTTCTGGGCGGCCCGCACGAAGGCGAGCCTCCTGAGCACGCTGCGCGGGTAGCGGCGCTGCCCGCCGGCCGGCCGGAGCGAGGCCACGAGCCCCTCGTCCTCGTAGTACCGCAGCGCCGAGGCGGCGACGCCGGCCCGGCGCGCCACCTCGCCGATCGGAAGCAGGTCGCCCCCGTCCATCGCGCCTCCTTGACTTCAAGTTCACTTGAGCTTCTACGGTAGCGACCGTCCCAATGAGGAGGCAACCCATGAGCGACGAGACGAGGGTGGCCCTGGTCACCGGGGCGTCGCGCGGGCTCGGCCGCGCCCTGGCGGCAGAGCTCGTGTGGCAGGGGTGGCACGTGATCGCCGACGGCCGCGACGGCGCCCGGCTGACGCGGGCCGTGGGCGAGATGCCCCGCCCCGAGGCCGTGACGGCCGTCGCCGGCGACGTCGCGAGCCCGGTCCACCGGGCCCGCCTGGTCGACGCGGCGCGCGGGGCGGGCCGGCTCGACCTGTTGGTGAACAACGCCAGCGCCCTTGGCCCGAGCCCGTTGCCGGCCCTGACGGACCTCCCGTTGTGGGAGCTCGAGCGCGTGCTTGCCGTCAACGTCGTGGCCCCGCTGGCGCTGTTCCAGCTCCTCGCCGCCCGGCTCGAGGAGAGCGGCGGCGTCGTGGTGAACGTCTCCTCGGACGCCGCGGTCGAGGCCTACGAGGGCTGGGGCGGCTACGGCGCCTCGAAGGCGGCGCTCGACCAGCTGAGCGCCGTCGCCGCCGCGGAGCACCCGGGCCTGCGCGTGTACGCCTTCGACCCGGGGGACATGGCGACCGACATGCACCAGCGCGCCTTCCCGGGGGAGGACATCAGCGACCGCCCGGCGCCCGAGAGCGTGGTGCCCTCGCTGCTGCGGCTCGTGCGAGGTGACCTGCCGAGCGGCCGCTACCGCGCCGCCGACCTCGGCGCGCCGGTGGCGGCGTGATCGCCGCCGCACCCGTCCGGGAGGCGCCGCCGGCGTTCGCGATCCCGCCGGGGTCCGAGGCGGCCGCCCCTCCCGAGCGCCGCGGCGTGCCCCGCGACGGCGTCCGCCTGCTGGTCGCCCGGCCGGGCGGCGTGTCGCACCGCCGCTTCCGCGACCTGCCCGCCGAGCTCGAGGCGGGCGACCTGCTTGTGGTCAACACCTCGGCGACGCTTCCCGCGGCGCTGGATGCGACCCGCCGCGACGGCCGGCCGGCGGCGGTCCACGTCTCGACCGCCCTCGACGACGGCGACTGGGTCGTCGAGGTGCGCCGGGGAGACGGCGCCGGGCCGGCGACCGACGGCGCGCGCGGCGAGCGCCTGCGGCTGCCCGACGGGCGGCGGCTGCGGCTGCTCGAGCCCTACCCGGGACCGTCGGCGGGCACGAGTCGGCTGTGGCGGGCCCGCCCGCGCCCCGGCGTCGACCTGCATTGGTACCTCGCGCGCCACGGGCGTCCCATCGCCTACGGCCACCCCGCGAGGGACTTCCCGCTCTCGGACCACCAGAACGTCTACGCCGAGGCGCCCGGCAGCGCCGAGATGGCGAGCGCGGGGCGCCCGTTCACGGCGCGGCTGCTCGTCCGGCTCATGGCCCGCGGCGTGACGGTCGCGCCGGTGGTCCTGCATGCCGGCGTGTCGAGCCCCGAGCGATCCGAGCACCCCCCGCCCGAGCGCTTCGAGGTGCCGGCGGACACCGCGCGCCTCGTCCGCAGCGCCGCGTCGGCCGGCCGCCGGGTGGTCGCGGTGGGCACCACCGTGACGCGGGCGCTCGAGAGCGCCGCCGGCCCGGACGGCTCCGTGCGCGCCGCGGGCGGCTGGACCGACCTCCTGCTGGGCCCGGACCGCCCGGCCCGCGTCGTGACGGGGCTCGTCACCGGCCTCCACGAGCCCGAGGCGAGCCACCTGCTGCTGCTGGAGGCCGTCGCCGGGCGCCGCCTCGTGCGCGACGCCTACGAGGAGGCCGTCCGCGAGGGCTACCTCTGGCACGAGTTCGGCGACTCCATGCTGTTCCTACCGCGGCGCCTGAGCGCGTCCGGCTGACCCGAGCCGGGCCATCTCCTCCTCGGAGAGGGCGAGCTCCATCGCCCCCGCCAGCTCGCGGACCTGCTCTGCGGAGGTCGCGCTGGCCACCGCGCAGGTCATGGAGGGCCGCGCCATGACCCAGGCCAGCGCCACCTCGGCCTCGGAGGCGCCGTGCGCCAAGGCCACCTCGTCGACCGCCTCGAGCACGGCGGTGCCGCGGTCGTTGAGATACGTCTCCACGACCCCCGCCGCCCGCGGGCTCTCGGGGATCGGCGCCCCCGGCCGGTACTTGCCGCTGAGGAAGCCGCGGGCCAGGGCGTAGTGGGCCGCCACCCCGAGGCCCTCGCGCGCGCAGACCTCCTCCAGCTCGCCCTCGTACCCGGCGCGGTCCATGAGGTTGTAGGCCGTCTGGAGCCCCTCGAAGCGCGGGAGGCCCTCGCGGGCACTGACCTCCAGCGCCTCGGCGAGGCGGTCGGCCGAGTAGTTGGACGCGGCCACCGCCCGCACCAGCCCCTGCTCGATCAGCTCCCCGAACGCGGCGAGCGTCTCGGCGAGCGGGGTGGCCGGGTCGTCCTCGTGGGCGTAGTAGAGGTCGATGCGGTCGGTTCCGAGCCGCCGCAGCGAGCCCTCGGCCCCGCGCAGCACGTGGTCGCGGGTGAGGCCGCGGCGGTGCACGCCGCCGGCCTTCCCGACCTTGGTGGCGATGACGAGGCCGTCGCGGTCGTCACGGCCGGCCAGCCAGCGCCCGATGATCGCCTCCGACTCGCCGCCCTCGTTGCCGGGGACCCAGCCCGAGTAGATGTTGGCCGAGTCGATCGCGTTGCCGCCGGCGGCGACGTAGGCGTCCAGCACCGCGTGGGAGGCATCCTCGTCGGCGCTCCACCCGAAGACGTTGCCGCCCAGGCAGAGGGGGGAGAGCTCGAGGCCGCTGCGGCCGAAGGGGCGCCGGCGGGGCATCCACCGGAGGCTACGCCGATCGCTCGGCGAGGGCCCCGGGGCGCGGACGGCGCTCGATGCGGTCGAGGTCGACGCCGGCCGGCAGCTCGAGGTCGTGCGCGGCGAGCAGGTCGGCGTCGGCGAGGATCTCGCCGGCGGGCCCGTCGGCCACGACGCGCCCGGCCGCCAGGATCACCGCCCGCTCGCAGAGCTCGGCGGCGAACGGCAGGTCGTGGGTCACGATCAGCATCGTGCGGTCGATTTCGGCCAGCAGCTCGAGCAGCTCCCGCCGGGCGCGCGGGTCGAGGTTCGCCGAGGGCTCGTCCAGCACGAGCAGCCGCGGCTCCATCGCGAGCACCGTGGCGATCGCCACCCGCCGGCGCTCGCCCTGGGACAGCTGGTGGGGGCCGCGGCCGGCGGCCCGCTCCATCCGCACGGCCCGGAGCGCGCCGGCCACACGGCGCGCGACCTCGTCCCGCTCCAGGCCCATGTTGAGGGGGCCGAAGGCCACGTCCTCGCGGACGGTGGGCATGAAGAGCTGGTCGTCGGGATCCTGGAACACGAGCCCGACGCGCGCCCGGAGCTCCTGCAGGACGCGCGGCTCGACGACCAGCCCGGCCACCTCGAGCTCGCCGGACGAGGCGGTCAGCAGGCCGTTGAGGTGGAGCATGAAGGTGGTCTTGCCGGCGCCGTTGGGTCCCAGGACCGCGACGCGCTCGCCGTGCTCCACGTGCAGGTCGATCCCGTCCAGGGCGATGTGTCCGTCGGGGTAGCGGTGGGCGACCCCGCGGGCGTCGATCGCGCAGCTCACGCCATGCCCCCGAGGGCGGCGCGGAGCGGGATCAGGGCGAGCACGACGGCCGCGACGAAGAGGGCGTCGGCACGGGCGAGCCGCAGGGGCTGCTCACGGGGCATCTCGCCGGAGAAGCCACGGGCCTGCATGGCCAGGTAGACGCGCTCGCCTCGCGCGTAGGAGCGCAGGAAGAGCGCCGAGATCATGCGCCCCAGGGGGGCGATCTGGAGGAGGCTGCGCGGCCGGTAGGCGCGGGCGGCGAGGGCCGAGCGCATGCGGGCGAGCTCGTCGAGGATCACGAAGAGGTAGCGGTACATGAAGGTCGCCACGAGGATGAAGAGGCGCGGCACCCGCATCGCCTCGAGGCCGCGGATGATCTCGGGGACCGAGGTGGTCGCGCCCATCAGCACCGCGCTGACCGTTCCGATCGTCGCCTTGACGGCCACCGACAGCAGCGTCTCGAGGCCCTCTCGGCTCGCGTCGAAGGGGCCGACCGAGAAGACGGCCGCACCCTCGCGCGCGAACGGGATGAAGACCGCCGCGGCGACCACCAGCGGCAGCACGATCCGCGACCGGCGCCAGATCACCCCCGGCGGCACCCGCCCGACCGCGGCGACGGCGACGAGCACCGCCGCGCACGCGACCCAGGCGGGCCACGCGCCGAGCGGGGTGGTGACGCCCACGAGGGTCACGCCGACCAGGCCGACGATCTTCGCGCGCGGGTCCAGGCGATGGACCGGGCTCGCGAGATCGCCGGCGGGGCCGGCGGGCGCGTGGGCGTGCCAGCCGCCCATGACCTACGCAGTGGCCTCGTCGGTCGGGCCGCGGGGGCGCGTGGCCCTCTTCAGGAGCCAGGCGATGCCCACGCCGATCACGAAGATGCCGAGCGTGCCGACGAAGCCGGCAAGGCCGGTGGCGACCCGCTCGTCCTCGACGCCCGGGAAGGCGTAGTCGGGGATCGGCGAGTCGTCCTGGATCCGGTTGCTCGTCGCGTCCTCCAGGAAGCCCGTGTCCTCGGCGACCTTCTCGAGGCCGTCGGGCTCCGGCGACGCCCAGGGCGACACCGCGGTGCCCAGGCCGACCGCGACGGCCAGCGCCAGGGCGATGAAGACCAGCAGCGGGATGCGCCTCATCGCGACACCGCCATGCCCGGGGCGGCTTCGGCCTGGGGCTCGACCGGCGGCGGGAACCCCGCGCCGCCGACGAGGTCGGGCCGGCTCACGAGCACGGCCGCGATGGCCGCCGTGGTGATGATCGCCTCGCCGATGCCGATCAGCGCGTGCACCCCGAGCATGGCCGGGAGGACGGTGCCGAACGGGATCGTGTCGGAGACGGCCAGGACGGCCGAGATGACGGTCGCGGCGACCATGATGCTGATCCAGGAGGCGGCGGCGGTCGCGCCGAGGAAGACGCCACGCGAGCGCGCCAGGCGCCCGGCCAGGGTCATGACCGCGACGGTCACCGCCGGTGCGACGACGGCCATGGCGAGGACCCCGGCTCCCAGGGCGGTGAGCCCGCCGTCGGCGAAGATGAAGGCCTGTCCCGTGAGGACGACCGCGATCACGATGCAGGCGAGCCACGGGCCCAGGAGGATCGTGGCCAGGGCGGCTCCGAGGAAGTGGCCGCTGGTGCCGCCGGCCACGGGGAAGTTGAGCATCTGCGCGGCGAAGATGAACGCCGCCGTGACGCCCAGGAGCGGGACCTTCTTGTCGTCCAGGGAGGCTCCGGCCCGCCTGACGGCGTAGGCGACGGCCACGGCCGAGGCCGCGTACGTCGTCACGGCGACCGGCGCGCTGAGGAACCCGTCGGGGATGTGCACGTCGTGTCCTTTCTCAGTCGGTGGCGTCTGGACGGGGGCCCCGGCAGGCGGGGCAGAGCCCGGGAACGGCGATCTCGCGGTCGGGGGTGAGCTCGAACCCCGTCTCCGCCCGCAGTGCCTCGACGAGCGGGCGCAGGGTACCGTCGTGCAGGTGGGCCACCGTGCCGCAGCCTTGGCAGACGGCGTGGTGGTGGCGGTGCGGGCGGGCCACCTCGTAGTAGAGGCGGTCCGAGCCCAGGTCGGTGCGGCGGGCGATGCCCGCCGACACGAGGGCGTCGAGGGTCCGGTAGACCGTGGACGGGTTGAGGGACGGGTACCTCGCCCGCGCGTGGGCGAGGACCTCGTCGGCGCTGATGTGGTCCCCGTCGCCCAGTGCCTGAAGGACCAACAGGCGCTGGGCGGTGGGACGACAGCCCGCGCGTCTCAGGAGGGCGGCGGCGGCATCCCCCGCCTCCCGCGCGGCTCGCAGCTGCAACTCTGTCGCAGGTGCGGGCGGGTGGCAAGTCGGGTCGTCGAGCATCGTCACGGCGGCGGCTCCGGGTGCCTAGAGGAGGGGCGGGACCGCGCGCGCGATCAGCACGACGCCGAGGGCGACGATCACGAGCGCGGAGAGGACCGGGATCGCCGCGGCGATCCGTCCGTCGAGGGGCAGCCGCTCGATGAAGCGGCGCGCGTAGATCACGAGCAGGCCGATGGCGCTGAGCAGGCCGGCGAGGCCCACGGAGAAGGCGAGCACCAGCACCAGGCCGTAGCCGGCCCGGTCCAGCGCGATCGCCCCGAGCAGGAGCACGAGCGCGGAGGGGCACGGGATGATCCCCGCCGAGGCGCCCACGGCCAGCAGGCCCCGCATCGACAGGTCCTGGGGCGGCGCGTGGCTGTGCCCGCCGTGGGCGTGGTCGGGGTGATGGCCGTGCCCGTGCCCGTGCGCGTGCCCGTGGGCGGGGACCGCCCCGGCGACCGCGAGGGCCGGGACCGGCGTCCGGGCGTGCGCGTGGACGTGGTCGTGCGCGCGCCCGCGCTCACCGTGGCCGTGGTGGTGCGCGAGTCCACGGGCGTGCGCCCGCCGGTGGGCGGCGCGCCGGCGGACGGCGGAGAGCCGGCCCCAGCCGACCCAGACTCCCACCGTCACCACCAGGAGGGCGGCGACGAGGTTGATCCAGGGGAAGAGCGTCTCGGGGAGGATGTAGCGCGAGGCGAAGAGGGTCACCAGCCCCAGCGCGACCACCCCGATCGTGTGGGTGACCGTGACGAAGAGCCCCAGGATGAACGCGTGGCGGGCGGTCCCCCGCGTGCCCACCAGGTAGGCGGCGACCATCGTCTTGCCGTGGCCGGGCGAGAGGGAGTGGAGCGCGCCCCAGCCCATCGCGAGCAGGAGCGAGACCAGGACCACGCCGACCGAGAGCTCGTCGTCGGCCAGGCCCTCCAGGCCGCCGGGCGACGACGTCTCGACGCGGCTCTCGGGGTCGGCGGTCAGCGGGCCGACGGCCCCGGCGCCCTCGCCCGGGCTCCAGGCGAAGCTCGCCTCGGTCACGGCGAGGGGGCTCTGGAGGAGGTCGTCGGGGTAGGAGCGCAGCTCGTCCGCCACGTCCTCCTCCGGCGCGGTCGAGCCGGCCACGCCCGCGCCGCTCGAGGGGCGGACGACCAGCTCGTGCCACCCCAGGCGGTCGCGGTAGGTCGGCACCCGGACGTCCACCCGGAGGCCGTCGCCGTCGAGTGCCGCGGCGCCCGGAACCCGGTACCAGGCGGCGTAGCGCAGCACCTCCAGGCCGCCCTGGCCCGGCCGGAAGCCGGCGGTCTGGGACACCGGCGCGACGGCGAGGCGCCGGCCGTCCACGGTCAGCTCGATCTCCGCCGCCCGCTCGCGGGCGCGCGCGGCCGCGTAGGGGCGCAGGCCGCCGGAGTCCTCGACCGCCGAGCGCTCGCGGAAGGTCGGGATCTCGGCCATGTCGACGACCTGGCGCAGGTAGAGCTCGCCGCCGCTCGCCTCCACGCGGAGGTAGCTGTTCACGGTGAAGTTGCCGAGGGGGTGCGCCGTGGCCGACGCGGCGAACCCGGCCAGCAGCGCGGCGAGGGCGCCGAGGCTCACGAGCGCCACGAGGAGGCGCCTCACGAGGCCAGCCTCGCGAGCTCGCGGCGGGCGACGGGGGCCCAGCGCACCGAGAAGGCCGGATTGAGCTCGAGCGCGCGCCCGAGGCGCTCGCGGGCGGCGTCGGCCCGCCCGGCGCACGAGGCGGCCATCCCGGCGTGGAACAGCATCAGGGCGTCCTGCGTGCCGAGGCGCAGGCTGCGCGTCGCGAAGCGGTCGCCCTCGGCGCAGCGGCCGGCGCGGGTGAGGACCCAGCCGAGCACCTGATCGCCGACGACGCCGGGGCGCCCCTCGCGCGCCCGGCGGGCGAGGGCGATGTCGGCCGCCGACGGGATGCGGGCATCGGCGCGGATCAGCGCGACGTCGAGGTCGACGTCGGAGCCGTTGGCGGCGAGCAGGTCCTGCATCGCCTGCGCCAGGGCGAGGTCCTCGCGGACGGCCTCGGGGCGCCCCTGCGCCCGGTGCACGTCGGCGAGCGCGGCCGGGTACTCGGGCAGCGGCAGCCGGTCGATCGCGCGCGAGTAGAGCTCGGCGGCGGGGCCGAGGGCGCCCCGGGCGGCGAGGACGCGGGCGAGGCCGGCCGTCGCGGGGGCGTCGTCGGGACGCTCGGCGAGCGCCGCGCGCATCGCGCGCTCGGCCGCGGCCAGGTCGCCCTGGCCAAGGCGAAGGAGGCCGAGCTGGACCTGCGCGAAGGCGCGGTCCGGGCTGCCGAGGGCGCCGGCGCCGACGGCCAGCTCCATCAGGCGGATGGCCGCCGCGCGGTCGCCCTGCAGCTCGCGGGCGTAGGAGGCGCGGCTGTACGAGGGGAGGTCGGGGCGGAGCTCGAGGCGCCGCTGCACGGCGGCGAAGCCCTGGGGGTAGCGGCCGAGCTCGATCTGGGCGTCGGCCATGATCGCGATCGGGTCGACCCGCCCGGGCGCGACGGCGAGGCTGCGCCGCGACCAGGAGAGGGCCTCGGCGAAGCGGTGGCGCGTGAGGGCCAGGGTTCCGAGCGCGTCCATCGCCGTGAAGCGGCGCGGGTCGGCGGCGAGCGCCATGCGCGCGGCCTGCTCGGCCCGCGGGTGCCAGCTCGGGTCGCCGGTCTCGCGGGCGCGGACCAGGGACGCCTCGGCCAGCGCCGAGAGCGCCGCCGGGTCGTCGGGGTTCTCCGCGAGCGCCGCCTGCGCCCGGGAGACCGTGCCCTCGGCGCCGCGGGCGGCGCCGAGGGCGGCCGGGTCGGAGACCGAGGCCGGCGCCTCGCCGCGGGTCTGCGTCAGCACGATCGTGGTGACCGCGAAGACCGCGACGGCGACCAGGAGGGCGAAGAGGAAGGTGGGTGTCTTCTTGATGAGGGTCACGAGAGAAGGAGAAGGTGCGTGCCGGGGGGCGCGGGGCCCCCCGGCGCGCGTCCGCGTCCGTGGTTACGGGTGCGGGACCGAGTCGAAGCCCGAGCCGGGCGTCGCCACGTAGGGGAAGGCGGGCAGGAACGGACGGTCGTTCGCGTTCACTGCGTCGCCGAGCTGCGCCGCGGCGGGGCCGGGCGCCGGCAGGCCGAACACGGGGGCGATGACGCCGCCCACCGCGCGCTCCTCGATGTCGACGACGTCGTCGACGAGGCGGCGGCTGATCGGGAAGCCGTCGGCGTCACCGCCGAGGAGCCCGAGGCGGTTCTGCGTCCCGGCCGTCGGCGGCACGGCGAGGTTGACCCGCAGGAGGTCGGCCTTGGCCGGCTTCTTGCTGATCTGCGTCGTCGGTGCGCCGAGCGGGTTGTTCGGCGGGATGCCCGTGAGGAGGACCGCGGTCAGGTCGATGCGGTTCTCGGTCGGGGCGCCCACGTTGTAGAGGAGGTTCAGGATCCCGGCCAGCTCGGGCTTCAGGTAGAAGCGCTCGAACTGCTTGTCGTCCGCCGGGTCGCTGCGGTTCCAGAGGTCCTTCTTCCCGAGCGGGATGACGACCTCGTTGATGAGCGGCTCGCCGAGGCGCGAGACCTGCTGCCACCGCGTCTTGCCGCTCTTGGTGATGACCGGGCGCGAGGCGCTCGAGTACACGCCGACCACCGAGTTGGTGTCGTTGACGTCGGTCGGGACGCTCTTCGTGCCCGTGAGCTGCGTGATCGGCACCTGGATGGCGATCGTGTTGACGCTGTAGCCCCTGAGGCCGTCGACGCCGCCCATCTCGAAGTTGGGCGGATCGGTGCGGAAGCCGAGCAGGTCGAAGATCCCGCCGATGTCGGCGAAGAACGGGTCGTCGCGCTGTCCGGCGAAGACCTTGGTCCCGCCCTTGTTGAGGGTGTGGATGGCGGGCGCCACCAGCGACGTGTAGTTCGGCGTCGAGCGCGGGCCGACGTTGTTCGGCGGGGTCCGGAGGTCCCGGCCGAGCGTCTTCACGTGGGTGCGGCCCTTGTGGTCGTAGGTGATCTTGCGGACCGTGTAGGTCTGGACCAGGTTGAGGTTGGTGTACTCGCCCTTGGCCGCGTCGTACGTGACCGTGTTCGTGTTGTAGAGGAACGAGTTCGGGTTCTTGATCTTGGTCTTGAACCGGAACTCGTAGGTGACGTCTTCCTTCCCGTCACCGGTGTTGTCCACCTTGATCTCGTACTTCACGTCGTCCGAGAACCGGTAGAAGTTGGGACCGCCCGCCGGCTCCTCGAACGGCACGAAGTTCGCGACCAGCGTCGCGGTGTCCGGGCGCGTCCGGCGAGCGGAAGGCGTAGACGTCCGTGTTGTCGGCCGTCGGATCCTCCGAGATCGACGGCGCTTCACGGTGGGAGGAGGCCCCGCCGAACGGCGGCGCCAGGGCGACGGCGACGGCCGCGGCGGTCGCCGCAAGGGGCACCGCGACAAGCCAACGCTGTCGTGCTCGTGATGGCACGGGGAGTGGTCCTTTCCGTCGTTGATATGGAGCGGTCCGGCGCCGGATGCCGCCGGGGCCGGACCGGTGGAGTCACCGGGAGCCGCTCAGCGGCGACCCGGCCCGCGCAGGCCCACGGGCGGCTCGGGGCCGCGGTCCGTGAGGACCGCCCCGATCCGCTCCGCGGCCCGCTTCGAGATCGGAAGGTCGAAGCGGCCGCGACGGTTGATCGTCACGACCGAGGGCACGCGGCCGCGCAGCGCGTCTGGGCGCCGCAGCCGGAGGGTGCCGAGGGGGATGTGGGGCCGCACCTCCGCGCTCACGGCGCGGCGGCCCATCGTGCGGAAGACGATCCGCGGGCGCAGGGTGACGGCGAAGGTCGAGCGGCCGACGGGCAGCGCGAAGCGCGCCGCGCGGCGCGGGCCGTTGGCCGGCCAGACCACCCAGACGTAGGTGCGCCCCTGCTTGAGGACGCCGAGCGGCACGCGCAGGCGCGTGTCCTTCGACCAGGCGTTGAGGACGCGCCGCTGACCGCGGAAGATCTGCACGTTGTAGTCGGTGGCGCGCGGGAAGGCCTTCCAGCGCAGCGTGGTGCGCTGCCAGGCGAGCCAGTCGGAGGCCCTCGGGCTCACCAGCCCGCCGAAGGCCTGCCTCAGCTCGGCCGGCACCGGCGCGATCGCGGGGATGGGCTTCGGGCCGAACGGCGTTCTCGACGGCCCCGCCTCATCGGGGACCTCGGGATCCTCGGGGGTGTCCTGGTCCGGCGGCGGGTCGTCCTCGACGCCGACCCCGTCGTCGGGCGCGATCCCCAGGCCGCCCGGGCCCGGCAGCGGCAGGGGCGCGGGCTCGACGTCGGCCAGCGGGCCCCAGACCAGGCAATCGCCGTCGGCGCCGCCCGTGCAGGGGACGGCTGCTCCCCGCCGCGCGCGAGGGCCGTCCCGGGCCCGCCTCGATGCCGTCGGGCGTGAGGGCGGGCAGCGGGTTGGCGATCGGCCCGCCCAGGAAGGTCACGGGCACGCTGATGTCGACGTCCGCGACGGCGGCGGCGGGCAGCGCGAGCCCTGCGGCGGTGACGGCGAGAAGAACGGCGGGACGGCGCAATTCGTTCGCTCCGGGTGGTCGGTCGCCGTCGTTCGGCGACTCACACCCCTGCTACGCGCCGGAACGAGGCCCGGATCACAGGCGCCGTCAGGTCCGGCGGTTGTCCTACACTGCGGACGTGGCGAAGCGGTCGGACGAGAGCACGGAGACGGCCGAGGGCCGCGTCCCCTCGCGGCTGCTCGTGGTCGCGACCGGGGTCGTGCTGGGCGCGGTCTGGGGCTCGGTGATGTGGCTCATCTTCGAGGTCGCCGGCCGCGAGAGCGGCGCGCGCGGATGGGCCTACCTGGCCATCACCATGGCCATGATCGGCGGCGGCGTCGCGGCGCTCTTCGGGGCCAACGCGGCGCGCAAGCGGGGCGAGCGGGTGGCCCCGAAGCTGCCCTACCGGCGGCGCGGGGACGACAAGCGGTAGCCCGCTCGCGCGGGCTCCTGGGGTGGACTATCCTCGTCGTGTGACCGTGCTAGGCGGGGAGCTAGCGGTGCCCTGTACCCGCAATCCGCTACAGCGGGGCTCAATCCCCGTTCGAGGGGCCGGTGCGAGAAGCACGGCGTCGGGCAGAGCGGCAACGATGGCGAGGTCCCATTCGGTGTGCGACCGCGAACCAGGTCAGATCCGGAAGGAAGCAGCCTTAAGCGGACCCGCGCACGCGCAGTGGGGCAACCTCGCCGGAGCAAGCGGCCCGGGGCCAGCCCTCACATCGCGTTTCGACGACGGGTGCACGGTCACGTCTCCTTGACGGGCGCGTCCAGCCTCTACAACCGCCACCGGCCCACCACGTTCGCCGACATGGTCGGCCAGGACCACGTGGGGCGGGCGCTCGGCAACGCGCTGCGATCGGGGCGGCCGGCCCAGGGCTACCTCTTCTCGGGGCCGCGCGGCACCGGCAAGACGACCACGGCGCGCATCCTCGCGCGCTGCCTGAACTGCCAGTCGAGCCCGGGGCCGACCGCGGAGCCCTGCGGCCGTTGCGACTCGTGCCGCCGCACCGGCCAGCCGGACTGGCTGGACGTCGTGGAGGTCGACGCCGCCTCCAGCGCGCGCCGCATCGACGAGATGCGCGAGTGGCTGGAGACCGTCCGCTACGCGCCGGTGGCGAGCCGGTACCGCATCACGATCATGGACGAGGCCCACCAGATCCAGGACCAGGCGGCGAGCGCCCTCCTGAAGACGCTGGAGGAGCCGCCGCCGCACCTGGTGGTGATCCTCTGCACGACCCAGCCCTGGGACATCCTCGGCACGATCCGCTCGCGCCTGCAGCACTACGTCCTCCGCAAGCCGGGCATCCCGGCCCTCACGCGGGTGCTCGATCGCGTGGCGCGCGCCGAGGGGATCGAGGCCGGCGAGCAGGCGCTCGACATCCTGGCCCGCGCGGCCGACGGCTCGTACCGCGACGCCCTGGGCCTGCTCGATCAGATCTCGACCTACGCCGGCGGGCGGGTCGAGGTGAGCGACGCCCTCGAGCTCATCGGCGCGGTGTCGCGCGAGTCGGTGTTCGAGCTCGTCAACCTGATGGCCGGCGGGGACGCGGCGGGCGCCTTCGAGCTGCTTCAGAGCACCCTCGACGGGCCGGTGGACTCGGAGCAGGCGATCCGTGGCCTCGTGGCCCACCTGCGGTACGTCTGCCTGTTGCAGCAGGGCGCCCGGCCGCGCGACGAGTGGGCCTTCTCGCCGGAGGAGGTCGCCCGCCTCCAGGCCCAGGCCAACCAGCTCCCCGCGTCCCAGGTCGTGCACGGGCTGGACCTGCTCGCCGACGCCCAGGTGCGCATCCGCCACGGCGGCGCCGACCCCCGGCTGCAGCTCGAGCTGGTGGCGGCGCGCCTCAGCCGGCCGGCCCTCGACGCGACCGCCGCCGCGCTCGCGTCCCGCATCGAGGCGCTGGAGGCGGGCGCCCCCCGCGCAGCCGCGCCGTCCCCTCCGCCCGCCGCGCCCGCCCCCGCTCCCCCGGCCGAGCCGCCGGCGCCGGAGCCGCCGGCCCACGAGCCGATGCCCGCCGACCTCGAGCACGCGCAGCGCGTGTGGTCGCAGGTGCTCGACGCCCTCGAGCGGGACGCGCCCCCCACGCGCGGCCTCCTCGACGGCTCGCGGCCGGCCGAGATCGACGAGCGGCGGCTGGTCGTGGCGGTGACGAGCGTCCTGCGCGCCGACATGCTCGCGCGTCCGGAGCACCGCGAGCGGGTGCGGATCGCGGTCGAGTCCGTCGCCGGCCGCCCCCTGGCCGTGGAGTTCTCCGCCGACGCGGCGCCCCCCGCGGAGCCCGAGGAGGAGGCGGCCCCCCTCGACGACGACTCGCTCCTGGCCGAGTTCAAGTCCATGTTCAGCGCCGTCGAGGAGGGCGAGCGCCCCGACCGAGGAGGATGACCGTGGCGCAGGGCGGGATGAACCCCCAGAAGATGCTCAAGCAGATGCAGAAGATGCAGGAGGACATGGCCCGCGTGCAGACCGAGCTGCAGCAGGAGTCGGTGACCGCGCAGGCGGGCGGCGGCGCGGTGACGGCGCGCGTCAGCGGGGGCCTCGAGCTGCTCGAGCTCACGATCGACCCGAAGGCCGTCGATCCCGAGGACCTCGAGCTGCTCCAGGACGTGATCGTGGCGGCCGTCAACGAGGCGATGCGCGCTGCGCAGCAGCTCGCCCAGGACCGGCTCGGCTCGGTCACCGGGGGCCTGTCCGGGTTGGGCATCCCCGGCCTTTAGCCCTCGAGGGCCGACGCCTGCTCACCCCCTCCATCGAGAAGCTCGTCGTGGAGCTGTCGCGGCTGCCGGGCATCGGCCCGCGCAGCGCGCAGCGGCTCGCGTTCCACCTGATGAAGGCCCCCCCGAGCGCGCCCGCGCCCTGTCCGAGGCGATCGCCGAGATGAGCGAGCGCCTGCGCCCCTGCGCGGTCTGCTTCAGCTTCGCCGAGGCCGAGCTGTGCCCGATCTGCGCCGACCCGCGCCGAGACGCGTCGCTGCTGTGCGCGGTCGAGGAGCCCTCGGCGATCCTGCCGATCGAGCGCACGCACGAGTACCGGGGCCGCTACCACGTGCTGGGCGGGGCGCTGTCGCCGATCGACGGCGTGGACCCCGAGGACCTGCGCATCGGCGAGCTCGTGGCCCGCATCGACGCCGACGGGGTGAGCGAGCTCGTCATCGCCACCAACCCGACCATGTCCGGCGAGGCGACCGCGCTCTACCTCGCCGACCTCGTGCGCGGGCGGGTCCGGGTGACGCGCCTGGCCAGCGGCCTCCCGGTGGGCGCCGACCTGGAGCACGCCGACGAGCTGACCCTCGGCCGGGCCCTGCTGGGTCGACGTGACCTCTGACCAGTTGAATCCCCGCGCAGGTCCAGCATCCTTGGGGGATCCGAGAAGGGGAGGACGGGCATCGGCCTGCGCGTGATGAAGTTCGGCGGCAGCTCCGTCGCCGACGCGGACAAGATCAAGAACGTGGCGCGGCGCATCGCGGACGCCCGCGAGGAGGGCGACGAGGTCCTCGCGGTGGTGTCGGCGCGCGGCAAGACGACCGACGGCCTCGTCGCCCTGGCGCGGGAGATCTCGGACCGGCCCGACCCGCGCGAGATGGACATGCTGCTCTCCACGGGCGAGCGCATCTCGTGCGCCCTCATGGCGATGGCCCTCCACGATCTCGGCCACGACGCGCGCTCGTTCACCGGCTCGCAGGCCGGCATCGTCACCGACGACTCGCACACGAAGGCCAAGATCCTCGAGATCCGGGCCGAGCGGCTGCGCGAGGCGCTGGAGGGGGGCCACATCGTCCTCGTGGCCGGCTTCCAGGGCGTCTCGAGCGACCGCAACGTCACCACCCTCGGGCGCGGCGGCTCGGACACGACGGCGGTCGCGCTCGCGGCCGCGCTCGATGCGGCCGTCTGCGAGATCTACACTGACGTGACGGGCGTGTTCACCGCGGACCCCCGCATCGAGCCGGGAGCCCGGAAGCTCCCCCTCGTCAGCCACGAGGAGATGCTCGAGATGGCCGCGACGGGCTCCAGGGTGCTCGCCCTTCGGTCGGTCGAGTTCGCCCGCCGCCACGACGTCCCGCTGCACGTGCGCTCCTCCTTCCTGCCGGAGGAGGGCACCTGGATCAGGAAGGAGACACCCGGCATGGAGAAGGCGATCGTCTCGGGGATCTCCCACAAGAGCGACGAGGCCAAGGTCACCATCTCCGGGGTCGAGAACCGCCCAGGCGTGGCGGCCCAGATCTTCACCGCCCTCGCCGACCGCGACCTCAACGTGGACACGATCATCCAGAACGTCAGCGACGTGCGCGGGGCCGACGTGTCGTTCACCGTGCCCCTCGACGAGCTCGCCATGGCGCTCGACACGGTCGAGGAGCTGCGGGACCGCCTCGGCTTCCGCGATCTGTCGAGCGACGACCAGATCGGCAAGGTGACGCTCGTCGGGGCCGGCATGAAGTCGGAGCCCGGCGTGGCGGCCAAGATGTTCCGGGTGCTCGCCGAGGAGGGCATCAACCTCCAGATGATCGACACGAGCACGATCCGCATCACCGTGGTCATCGACCGCCGCGAGGTCGAGCGTGCGGTGCGGGCGCTGCACGACGCGTTCGACCTGACCAGCGAGGCCGCGCGCCGAGATGCGGCCGCCGTCTCCCGCGCCGATGTTTAACGTCGCCGTGGTCGGCGCCACGGGCGCCGTCGGGGGGACCATGCTCCGCGTGCTCGAGGAGCGCGGCTTCCCCGTCACCGAGCTGCGGCCGCTGGCGTCGGCGCGCAGCGAGGGGACGGAGCTCGACTACCTCGGGCGCCCCCGCGTCGTGAGGCGGCTGTCGCACGACGCGTTCGAGGACATCCAGATCGCGCTCTTCTCGGCGGGCGCGGCGCGTTCGCGCCAGTTCGCGGCAGCCGCGGTGGAATCCGGGGCGGTGGTGATCGACAACTCGAGCGCCTTCCGCATGGACCCGCACGTGCCGCTGGTCGTGCCCGAGGTCAACGAGGACGCCCTCGAGGGCCACAGCGGCATCGTCGCCAACCCCAACTGCGTCGCGGCGCCGCTGGTCGTCGCGCTCAAGCCGATCGCCGACGCCGTGGGGCTCGAGCGGGTCGTGGTCTCGAGCTACCAGTCGGTGAGCGGCACCGGCGCCGCGGCGGTGGCGGAGCTCCGCGAGCAGACGGCGGGCTTCCTCGCCGGCGAGGAGCCCGAGCCGTCCGTCTACCCCCACCCCATCGCGTTCAACGTCCTCCCGCACATCGGCGACTTCGCCGACGACGGCTACACGGGCGAGGAGCAGAAGGTCGCCGACGAGACCCGCAAGATGCTCGGCCTGCCCGAGCTCCGGGTCAGCGCGACCTGCGTGCGCGTGCCCGTGCTCTACGCCCACTCCCAGGCGGTCCACGTCGAGACGACCGACGAGCTCACCGCGGACGACGCCCGCAACCTGATGATGGCGGCTCCGGGCCTGGTGCTGGACGACGAGCCCGCCGCCGCCCGCTACCCGCTGCCGCGCGAGGCGGCCGGGCGGGACGAGGTCCTGGTCGGGCGCATCCGGGAGGACGCCTCCCACCCGCGCGGCCTCGTCATGTGGGTGGTGAGCGACAACCTGCGAAAGGGCGCCGCCACCAACGCGGTCCAGATCGCCGAGTCGCTCGTGACGCGGGGCTGGCTCTCGACTAGGCCGGGGCGGCGCGGAACTCCTGCGGGCTGACGCCCCGCAGGCGCTTGAAGGCGGCGCTCAGGGCGAAGGGGCTGCCGTAGCCGACCCGGGGCGCGACCGAGCCGATGGTCGCGCCCGGCTCCAGCAGCAGGTCGGCGGCCAGCGCGATGCGCCACTCGGCCAGGAACCGTCATCGGCGGCTGGCCGACGAGCTCGGTGAAGCGCCGCGCCAGCGCCGCCCGCGACGCGCCGCTCGCCCGGGCGAGCTCGGCCACGCTCCACGGGCGCTCCGGCGCGTTGTGCATCAGCCGCAGCGCGGGCCCGACGACCGGATCGGCGTACGCGCGGTACCAGCCCGGCGCCTCGGCCTCCGGGCGGGCGAACCACGCGCGCAGCACGGCGATCAGCAGCAGGTCGAGCAGCCGGTCGAGGACGGCCTCCTGGCCCGGGTCGTCCACCGCGACCTCGGAGGCCAGGAGCGGGATCAGCGGGCTGTTCCACTCCTCGCGCCGGCATGACCAGCAGCGGCGGCAGCGCGCGCAGCAGGCGCCCGCTCACCTCGCCGTCCATCTGGTACGTGCCCGTGAGCATCACGGTCGCGCCGTCCGGGCTGTTGCCCCAGGTCCGCACGCCGAGGCTCATGGCCGCCGAGAGGTCCTCCCCGTCCGGGGTGGTGCAGCGCTGGCCGGGGTGGATGACGACCTGGGGCGGCGTCGCCGGGTCGTCGGCCACCGTGTAGTGGTCCGGGCCGCGGAAGACCGCCGCGTCGCCGGCCGCGAGGCGCACGGGGTCGCCCTCGTCCGGGACCACCCACGCGTCCCCCCGGACGATCGCGCAGAGCGTGAGCGGTGCCTCGTCGCGGATGCGCAGCGACCAGGGCGGGTCCATGCTCGAGCGCAGCATGAAGGCGCCGCGCGCGCGGGGGCCGTCGAGCAGTCCCGCCACCGCGTCCATGGCGGGACTCTAGACGCTCGCGTATGAGTTCGAGCGATCCAGCCATGGAGCGTCTCACCGCCTCGGGCTTCACTGCGGTGCATGAAGCGATCGGACCGAGGAGGAGCGATGACCGACCAGACGATCCTGGTGCTCGGCGGCACCGGCAAGACCGGCCGGCGTGTCGCCGAGCGGCTGCGGGCGCGCGACGTGCAGGTGCGCGTGGGCTCGCGATCCGGCGACCCGCCGTTCGACTGGGACGACCGCGCCACCTGGGGGCCGGCGCTCGAGGGGCGTCGCGCGGTCTACGTGTCCTACTTCCCCGACCTGGCCGTCCCGGCCGCCCCGGCCGCCGTCGAGGCGTTCTCGGCCCTGGCGGCCGAGCGCGGGGTGCGCCGGCTCGTGCTGCTGTCCGGGCGCGGCGAGGAGGAGGCCCAGCGCGCCGAGCGGGCCGTCATGGCGTCCGGCCTCGAGTGGACGGTCGTGCGCTGCAGCTGGTTCAACCAGAACTTCAGCGAGGGCGCGTTCCTCGAGTACGTCCAGGCCGGCGAGATCGCGCTGCCGGTGGGCGAGGTCCCAGAGCCGTTCGTGGACGCCGAGGACATCGCCGACGTCGCCGTGGCCGCCCTCACCGAGGACGGCCACGCGGGCCAGGTCTAC
This sequence comes from Miltoncostaeaceae bacterium, assembly GCA_963834875.1. Lineage (GTDB taxonomy): Bacteria > Actinomycetota > Thermoleophilia > Miltoncostaeales > Miltoncostaeaceae > DATAGF01. Next base: position 511,490 of record CAWIDG010000027.1, on the reverse strand, counting down.
GAGCTCACGGGCCCGCGCCTGCTGCGCTTCGAGGACGCGGTGGCGGAGATCTCGCGCGCCACGGGCCGCGAGATCCGGGTGGTCCGGATCTCGCAGGACGAGTTCGCGGCCGGCCTCGCCGAGGCGGAGTACCCCGAGGACGCCGTGTGGCTCATGACCTACCTCTTCGGCGAGGTGCTCGACGGCCGCAACGCGTCGCTCGCCGACGGCGTTCAGCGCGCCCTGGGCCGCCCGGCCCGGGACTTCCGCGACTACGCCCGCGAGACCGCGGCCACCGGCGTCTGGGCCGGCGCGCCGGCGCACGCGAGATGATGGGGAATTCATGAGCGACCTCGAGCTCCGGCCGATCGGGCGGGTCGAGTCCCCCCTGGTGGACCCTGACCGGGCCCCCAAGCAGGGCGACGAGGGGGCGCCCGAGGCCTGGCTCGTCTTCGACGACGCGGTGCTGGAGGCCCTCGGCGACGTCCGGGCCGGCCAGGAGGCGATCCTCCTCACCTGGCTGCACCGCGGCCGGCGCGACGTGCTGCGGGTGCACCCGCGCGACGACCCGTCGAGGCCCGAGACGGGGGTCTTCAGCACGCGCTCGCCCGACCGGCCCAACCCGATCGGGCTCCACCGGGTCGAGATCGTGGCGGTGGAGGGCCCGCGGCTGCGGGTGCGCAGCCTCGAGGCCCTCGACGGGACGCCGATCCTCGACCTGAAGCCGGTCCTCGAGCCCTTGTCCGACAGGTGCGACCGCTGAGCCCAGGGCGCCGGTCGGGCGCACGGGCGCCTAGCCGACGGGGCGGTGCCGGCGGCGCCCGGCGGCGGCAGCGCGACCGGCGCGCGGCCGCGGTAGACGCGCCACGAGGCGGGGCCGCCCCACTCCTCGCGCCGCAGCGAGAGCCCGTCCAGCCGCACCAGCACGATCGAGGCCGATCCGCCGGCCCCTTCCCCGGGCGGCCGAGCGGAGGGCCGGGCGGTTGACGAGCTCGACGGCCGTCAGGACGCGCGCGACGCCCTCGGCGGCGAGCCGCGGGTCCGCCGCCCGGACCAGCCGCCGATGGATGCCGCGGCCGCGGTGGGACTCCAGGACCAGGCCGTCGTATGACCAGATCTCGTCGTGGGCGAGCGGGAACTCGATGCCCTCCTCCTCGTGGCGGCCGCGCTCGTACCACTGCTGGGCCACGACCCGCCGCCCTCCTCGGCGACGACCACGCAGTCGCCCCGGGACAGACGGGCGTCCAGGTCGGCCGCGGGCCGTCCGAGGGACGCGATCCGATCGATGTCCGGGGGCCCGGCCCAGCGAAAGCCGGCGAGCCCCTCCGTCGGCGGATCCGGCACAGCGGCCCGCTCCAGGACGACGAAGCACTCGACCCGGCCGAGCCGGCGGGGCGTCAGGCGCTGGACGGCGAGGAGGGCCACGCCGCCGAGGCCCAGATCGCGGCGCGTCCGCCGCGCGACCGCCGCCCGTCGCCGCCAGCGCGCGACGCCGGGGGGAGCTCATGGGGTGTCGGGGGAGGGTCGAGTGTCGATCTCCGTGAAGGGGGCCGGCCGGCCGCCGATCGGCACGAGGCGGGGTCGTGGGGGCCGGCCCGCCGCGGCCTCCTCGGCGCAGGCCGCGCACACCTCGGCGGGCTCGGCTCGGCCGTCGATGCGGGCCTCGGCGACCGCGGGGCCATGTGCCGGGTCGGCGGCGCAGAGCCCGGCGAACGGGTCGTCGGCGGCCCGCTCGTCCCCGGCCGCGGCGCCCGCCCGGGACAGCGCGGCGGCCGCGTCCCGCACCCCAGGAGCGACGCGCTCGACGTCGGCCACGTTGCGGGCGGCCCGCAGCGCCGGCGGCCGCCTCGTCGTGGGCCGCCATGGCGCGCTCGGCCTCGGCGCGCGCGGCCGCCGGCAGCTCCGGGCGCCCCAGCAGGGCCCCCGCGCGCGCCGCCACCGCGTCGAGCCGCACGGCGGCCGCGGCGCGGGCCTCGAGCATCCGCTCTCGCTCGGCGCGGCCTTGGCGGCGCGCTCCCCAGGCCACCGCCCACGCGGCGCCGAGGGCGGCGAGCCCCAGCAGGATCAGCACCGCGCGCGTGCCCGAGCCCTCGTCGTCCGGCGGCGCGGGGACGGCCGCCTCGGCGGCGCGGACCACGCGCTCGACGGGCTCGGCGATCGTGCCGACCCGCTCGGCGCGCAGGCGGCGGGTGATCTCGGCCGGGGGCCGCGGCCCCACGGCGATGACGGCCCGCCCGGGAGCGGTGACCACCAGCGTCTCCTCCTCGCCGGCGACCTCGTCCGCAAGGCGACGGGCGTAGACCCGCATCGAGGGCGCCCCGGCGGGACCGGCGACGATCGCGAGCTTCACCGGCTGCCCCCGCTCGGCGAGCCGGTCGGCCGCCTCCTGCAGCTGGGCCTCGGCGGCCGGCGCGAGGGGGCCGAGCGCCCGTGGGCTGGCGTAGGCGTCGCGGGCCGACAGCGCGCCGGCGGCGGGGTCGGCCGCGCCGGCCGGGGGCGCCGCGGCCGCGAGCGACAGCGCGGCGAGCGAGGCGGCCCAGGCCGTCCGAGCGCCGCGCGCCGCCACCGTCAGGCGGGGGCCGGTTGACCGGACGGGGGGATGGCGCGCGCGACCGTGCTGCGGGCGCGCTCGACGAGCCCGGGGCCGGGCGCGAGGCCGCCGAGGGTCAGGCGCATCAGCGCAACCTGTCCGTGGGTGCGCACCGGTACGAACCCCAGGCCCTCGAGGAAGTCGCGGTCGAAGAGGGTGTGATGACCGAGGAAGCGGTCACGCGGGTCGACCTCCTCGGGATACCGCAGGGAGAACGCCTCGACGGCGGGGAACCCGCGGGCCTTGAGGTCGGCCAGGGCCTCGAGCATCAGCCGCTCGCACGCGCCCGCCGGGTCGCGGCCCTCGAGGAAGGTGCAGGTCACGAGCGCCGCATCCCGGCCGGGCGGGCCGGCGGGCAGGCCGAGCGCGCGGGGGAAGGCGCCCGCGGGCCCGTACTGGATCATCCCCTGGAAGCGCGCCCCATCGTGCAGCACGCGGCCGAACGCGCCGTGGCGGCGCTCGAACCCCTCGGCCCAGGCCTCCTTGCGGCGCTCGTCGGTCACGATGCGGTCGTGCTGCCAGAACACGCAGCTCACGCACGGGCGCGGGAGGCCGCCGCGCGAGGCGCCCGTCAGCGCCGAGACGGCCGTCATCCGCAGCCCTCCGCATCGACGCGGCAGACCCCGCCCGCGTACGAGGGGAGCTCGCGGAACGGGACCCCGTCGCGCCGACCGCCGTAGGTCTGGGCGAGGTAGGCCAGGATGCGCCGCCGGTCCCAGACCGCCAGGTCGCCGTCGACGAGCATCGGCACCTGGGGCGGCTCGCCCTGCGCGGAGACCAGGGCGGCGCGCGCCGCCGGATCGCCGCGCACGGTGATGGCCTCGTAGTCCAGGCCGAGGGCATCGAGGGCCTCCTTCACCTCGAGGCACTTCCAGCAGTCGGGCGCGTCGTAGAGGACCACCCCCCGAGAGTACCGCGCGGCTGCGGGGAACCCGTATCGCGGATCCGCGGGCGCGCCGGTGTACCGCGCCGGCGGCGCTGCATAGCATCGGCCGCATGAGCACTCAGCGCACCCCCGTCGGCGGGCACGCGCCGCCCGGCCTCGACGACGCCCTCGCGTACCCCTTCTTCCAGACCGTCTTCGACCGCAAGAGCCGGCGCGTCGGGCTCGGTATGTCGGTCGACTCGGACGTCCTCACCTACTCCAGCCCATACGAGCCCGTGCCGCTCTCCGAGCTGGAGGAGGCGCTGCTCTGCACCGCCGGCACCGGCCTCACGGGCCTGAACCTGGCCGACCTCGACCCGGCCCAGGGCATGAGCACGCTCGTGCAGTGGACGACCCGCACGTGGCCGAGCTCGTGCTCGAGCCACGGCACCGAGCTCTTCTTCACCAACGACGACGGCACCTACATGCTCGACATGTTCGGGGTGGTGCCCGACCCGGGCGAGATCGCGACGCTGTCCGGAAAGCCGCAGGAGGCGCAGGTCGAGTGGCTGCTCGAGCTGTACCGCCGCGCCAAGGTGGAGCTGCAGCCGGGCCGCGCGCCGCTCCCCACGACGCTGCCGGGCCTGTTCACGTTCAACCAGTGGAACGCCAACCAGCCCGGGACGACCCTCTTCATCCCCGTCACCAACACCACCCTGGAGTACATCAACCTCCTCTTCATCTACCTGTCGCGCAGCTACGGCTTCTCGATCGTGGACGAGCAGGCGGGGGGCGCCTCCGCCGGCCTCCAGGCGGCGCTGGACGCCGGCCGCCTCGACCCCGCCCGGAGGATGGGGGTCGTCGAGCTCGAGCAGCGGGTGCTCTCGATGCTGGTGGTCGAGCAGGCGTTCATCTGCCAGAACATCAACCTCGCCCTCCAGGCCCTCGGCCTTGGCGGCTGGACCTTCACCGGCTACATCGCCCGCTTCGTCATGGGCGGGGGCGACGTCCCGGGGCTCGGGTTCCGCTTCGCGGAGGCGGCCTCCGGGCCGTCCTACCCGGTGGGCCGAGACGGGCACTTCGAGGCCTTCGTGCCCCCGTACTACGCCGACATGGACGAGGCCGTCAACGCCTTCATGACGGTCAAGTGGGCCGCGTTCGAGGACGACGTGCCGAAGCCCTACCGGGAGCCCGACCGGGTCGTGTCGGCGGTCCCGCGCCCGCACGACGACACCGTCGATCTGGTCAAGGACTACTGCCGCTACGTCCACGGGACCTACGGGCGCTTTCCGCTCTACATCGACCCCATGTACCAGCGGCTGACGGTCCAGGCCCAGCACGCCGACCCCGACTTCTACGAGCGGTACTACCCGCCGGGCGCCCTCACCGACCAGCACCACGAGCACTTCGCCCGCTGGCACCCGGAGCTCGCCGGCGACCGCGGGCGGCCGCCCCGGAGGGGGTAGACCCTCCGGGGCGGCCTGCGACAAGCACGGGCCGGCCGTCGCCGACGCCTGCGCGTCGGCGCCGACCCGCCGGCCCGTGCAGACGGCGGCACCGGCTGACCGCCGGGGCTGGCCGCCGAAAAGCTCCTTGGCCTGAGCTTACACCCCGACGGTCGCGAGCACCCGGTCGACCGGGACCAGGTGGCGCTTGAAGTCCATGATCTCGAGGTCGATCCCGAGCGCCAGGCCGATGAGCTGCGGCAGGTGCAGCACCGGCATGTTGTACTCGGTCGCGTTGGCCGCCTCGGCCTTGCGCTGGTAGGCGTCCATGGCGAGGTGGCACAGCGGGCACGGCGTGACCATGCAGTCCGCGCCGGCGTCCCGCGACTGCGACAGCGCCACGTGGGACTCCTTCAGCGCGACCTCGGTGCGCGCCAGGATGATCGGGAACCCGCAGCACTTCGACTTCGCCTCGTAGTCGGCGACCTCCCCGCCCAGCGCGACGATCAGGCGCTCGAGCGACTGCGGCCGGTCGGGGTCCTCGAAGCCCATCACCGACGACGGCCGCAGCAGCTGGCAGCCGTAGTAGGGCGCGACCCGCAGGCCGTTCAGCCCCCGCGGGCCCTGCCTCTCGAGCAGCGACAGCCCCTCCTCGGTGGCGAGGTACCAGAGCAGGTGGGTGACCTCCTTGGTGCCCTCGTAGGGGCGGGCGCCGGCCTTGACCAGCTCCTCGTTGACCCGCTCCAGCAGGCGCGGGTCGTCCTTGACCATCTTGTTGGCCCGCCGCAGGTTGAGGGTGCAGACGTTGCAGATGGTGAGCACGTTGACGCCCATCTCCTCGGCCTGGGAGAGGATGCGGATGTTGAGGGTGAGGTACAGGTTCGGCTTGGCCTCGGCGATGTCGCCGGCGCCGCAGCACGTGGCCGCGGGCAGCGGCAGCAGCTCGATGTCGAGCATCGGCGCGAGCGCCTGGGTCGTCTTGTCGAGCTCCTTCGAGCTGAACTCGGCGATGCACCCCGGGTAGTAGGCGAACTGGCGCACGCCGCCGGCCCTGAGGGTCGGGCGCGAGGCCGGTCGGATCCTCGAGCGCCTGCCCGTTCTCCACGGCCGTCGCCATCAGATCGTCTCCTTGACGTTCTTCATCAGGGCCTTGACCTCGTTCAGCTTCTTGATGCGGTGGGGGATCGGCGACGGCGCCTTGCCGTGACGGATCATCCGCAGGGCGAAGGGCGTGTCGAGCGGGGCGCCGATCGGGTCGGTGAACGGCACGAGCAGCGTCTCGTTGAGCTTGCCGCCCGTGCGCATCGAGATCAGGAACGCCTTGGCGTGGCGCGCGCCCTTGTCGCGGGTGACGCCCTCGGCGAACGCCACGCCGCCCAGCTTCTCGATCGCGTCGCGCGGGTCCACGCCCTTGGGGCAGCGCTCGTTGCAGTACATGCAGCGGGTGCAGTCCCAGACGCCGTGGTCGCCCGAGTAGAGCTTGGCGCGCTGCTTGCGCTGGCCGTCGCGGACGTCGCCGGCGAAGCGGTAGCCCCACGCGAACGCCGCCGGGCCCACGAACTCGGGGTCGGCCGTGAACGAGTTGCACTCCGAGTAGCAGGCGGCGCAGAGGATGCACCTGCTCTCCTTGTAGATCCTCTGCATCGCCTCCTTGGGCACGATCCGCTCGCGCTCGGGGGGCGGGCCGTCGGGGATGAGGTACGGCTTGACCGACCTGAACTTCTCCCAGAAGGGCTCGAGGTTGACGACCAGGTCCTTCTGGGGCGCGAAGTTGCCCATCGGGTTGACCGCGATCGTGCCGGCGCCGGACTCCCGCTTGACGTCCTCCACCTGGGTCATGCAGGCCAGGACGGTCCTGCCGTCGGCCTTGCAGGCGCAGGAGCCGCAGATCGAGCTGCGGCAGGAGTAGCGGATCGCGAGCGTGCCGTCCTGCTCGTTCTGCAGGCGCAGGATCGCGTCGAGCAGCGTGATGTCCTCGGTGTGCTCGAGCTCGAAGGACTGCCGGTACGGCTGGTCCGACGTGTCGGGCTGGTAGCGGAAGACGTCGAGGGTCGTGGTGGGCATCAGTAGGACCTGCACCTGGGGCTCGTACGTCGTCATCGTGACCTCGGAGTAGTCCAGGCGGATCGCGTCGTCCTCGAGGTAGGACAGCGTGTGCTTCATCCAGTTGTCGTCGTCGCGCTCCGGGTGGTCGAGCCGCGAGTGCGCGCCCCGGCTCTCGGTGCGCTCCACCGCCCCGGTCACCATGGTGAGCGCGAGGTCGAGCAGGTACCCGGTCTCGATCGTGTGGACCAGGGACTGGTTGAAGGTGCGCCCCTTGTCCGTGACGATCACGCCCTTGAACCGCTCGCGCAGCGCCTCGACGGTCGCCTGCGCCTCGCGCAGGTCGTCGCCGGTGCGGAAGACGCCGACCTTCTCCTGCATCGTGTCGGCCAGCTCGTCGCGGATCTCGTGCTGGCGCGGTCCGCGCTGGCGCTCGAGCAGCGCCCGCAGGCGGCGCTCGTAGTCGGAGGCGGCGGCCGGGGTGGCCTCGGGGACGCGGCCGTTGAAGACGTCGGTGGAATAGCGCGCGGCGGCGGCGCCGGTGCGGGCGCCGTACACGACCGCCTCGAGCAGCGAGTTGCCGCCCAGGCGGTTGGCGCCGTGCACCGAGACGCAGGCGCACTCGCCGGCGGCGAACAGGCCGGGCATGTGCGGCGCGGCGCCCCAGGAGTCCACGTGGACGCCGCCCATGTGGTAGTGCGCGCCGGGCCGGATCGGGATCGGCGCCTCGATCGGGTTGACGCCGGCGAAGGCCATCGCCAGCTCGCGGATCTGCGGCAGGCGCTCCATGATCTTCTCGCGGCCGAGGTGCCGCAGGTCGAGCAGCACGGAGCCGTCGATGCCCCGGCCCTCCAGGATCTCGGTGGCCTCCGAGCGCGAGACGACGTCGCGCGAGGCGAGCTCCAGCTTGTTGGGCGCGTACTTGCTCATGAAGCGCTCGCCCTCGCTGTTGAGCAGGTAGCCGCCCTCGCCGCGGGCCCCCTCGGTGACGAGCACGCCCGTTGGGTTGAGCGTGGTCGGGTGGAACTGCATGAACTCCATGTCCTTCAGCGGCACGCCGGCGGCGAGGGCGAGCCCCATCCCGTCGCCGGTCGAGGCGTGGGAGTTCGTGGAGGGCCGGTACACGCGCCCGGCGCCGCCGGTCGCCAGCACGACCGCCTTCGCGCCGACGGTCTCGATGGTGCCGTGGACCATGTCGTAGGCCACCACGCCGCAGCAGCCGCCGTACGAGTCCTTCACCAGCTCGGTGACGAACCACTCCTCGTAGGTCGGGATCTCGTACTTCACGCAGACCGTGTAGAGCGTGTGCAGGATCACCAGGCCGGTGAGGTCCGCGGCGAAGCAGGTCCGCGGGAACCCGGCGCCGCCGAACGGCCGCTGGGCGATCTTGCCCGTGCTCTCCTGGCGGCTGAAGACCGCGCCCCAGTGCTCGAGCTGGATGATCTCGTGCGGCGCCATCTCGCAGAGGATCTCGATGGCGTCCTGGTCGCCGAGGTAGTCGGAGCCCTTGACCGTGTCGAAGGTGTGGTTGTCCGGGCTGTCGTCGGTCTCGTTGCCGAGCGCCGCGTTGATGCCGCCCTGGGCCGCGCCGGAGTGGCTGCGCACGGGGTGGACCTTCGTCACGAGCGCGACGTCCGCGCCCGCCTCGTGCGCGGCGATGGCGGCGCGCATCCCCGCGAGGCCGGCCCCCACCACCACGACGTCATGGCTCAGCACGCTCGGCAACCCCCAGGCTCGACGACCCTCTCGGACAAAGACTACCGGACGCCCATCCCGGCTCCCCAGGTACATCCGCCCCTCCGCGGGCGGCATGATGCCGCCCCGTGAGCTTCGACGAGGTCCTGACCCTGCTCGTCATCCTCGGCGTCCTGGCCGTCCTCGTGGCCGAGCGCCTGTCGCCGGCCCTCACGATCCTGGGCGGGCTCGTCATCCTGCTGGTGGCGGGGGTGGTCGACGCCGGCGAGGCCTTCTCGGGCTTCTCGAACTCCGCGCCGCTGACCGTCGCGGCGCTCTACGTCCTCGCGGCGGCGGCCGGCCGCAGCCGCGTGCTCGAGCTCGCCGTCTCATGGCTCCCCTCGCGCTCCAACGCCCGCGAGCCCGGCGAGCGCGGCACCCTCGCCCGCATCGTCGTGCCCACGGCCTCGGCCTCGGCGTTCCTCAACAACACGCCGATCGTCGCCATGGCGATCCCGCCCGTGCTGTCGTGGTGCCGGCGCACGGGCCGCTCGCCCTCGCGCTTCCTGATGCCGGTGAGCTTCGCCGCCGTGGTCGGCGGCACCATCACGCTGATCGGCACCTCGACGAACCTCGTGGTGTCGGGCCTGATGGAGGAGGCCGGCCAGGAGCCGATGGGCCTCTTCGAGATCGGCGCCGTCGGGCTGCCGCTCGCCGTGATCTCGGTGATCGTGATGCTCGCGGTCACGCCGCTCCTGCTCCCCTCGCGCCGCGCCCCGAGCGAGAGCGTCGACGAGGACGCGCGGGAGTTCACCGTGGAGATGGAGGTGACCGCGGACGGCGCGGTCGCGGGGCGGAGCGTCGCCGAGGGTGGCCTGCGCAGCCTCCAGGGCGTGTACCTGGTGGAGGTGGAGCGCCCCGACGGCCACCGGATCTCCTCGGTGCGCCCGGACGAGGTCCTGTCGGCCGGCGACCGGCTGACCTTCGCCGGCAACGTCACGCGGATCCTCGACCTGCAGCAGATGCGGGGGCTCGTGTCGGTCCAGGAGCGCCACTTCGCCACCGTGGGCTCCGCGATCGAGCGGCGCCTCTACGAGGCCGTGATCGCGCCGGGCTCGTCTCTGGTCGGGAGCACGCTCCGGGAGGCGGGCTTCCGCGGCCGCTACGGCGGGGCGGTCATCGCCATCCACCGGGCCGACGAGCGCGTGGAGGGCAAGCTCGGCGAGGTGCGCCTGCGCCCCGGCGACGTGCTGCTGGTGCTCGCCGGGCCCGCCTTCCGCCCGCGGGCGCTCGACCGGCGGGACTTCCTGCTGATCGCGCCCCTCGGCGGCGACGGCCCGCCGCGCGAGGAGAAGGCCCCCGTCGTCGGCCTGGTGATCGTCGCGCTGCTGGCCCTCGTGGGCACCGGCGTCCTCGACATCCTGCCCGCGGCCCTCCTGGCGGCCTTCGCGGTGGTCGCGCTCCGGGTGCTCACGCCGACCGAGGCCCGCGACTCGGTGGACCTCGACGTCATCGTCGTGATCGCCGCGAGCTTCGGCCTCGGCCAGGCCATCGAGGTGAGCGGGCTGGCGGACACGCTCGCCGACACGCTGATCGAGCCGTTCGGGGGCCTCGGCGACGTGGGCCTGCTGTTCGGCGTGCTCCTCGCGACGATCGTGGTCACGGAGATGATCAGCAACAACGCGGCCGCCGCGCTGCTGTTCCCGGTGGCGCTCGCGACCGCCACCTCGGCCGGGCTCGACCCGCGTCCCTTCGCCTTCGCCGTGGCCATCGGGGCGTCGTCCTCGTTCCTCACCCCGATCGGCTACCAGACGAACACCATGGTCTACGGCATCGGCGGCTACCGCTTCGGCGACTTCGCGCGCCTGGGATTCCCGCTGGTCATCGTGATGGTGGCCGTGTCGCTCGTGATGATCCCGCTGGCGTGGCCGTTATGACCACCACCTGCGTCGCCGGGCCTCTCGCTGTCCCGGCGCGCCGCGCCTCCGGCCCCTAGCCGGGGCCGCCGGCTGCCGGCGGCACCGCCTTCGGCCGGGGCCGGCCGCCGGGACAAGCGGCCCATGGGCGAGGCCCGCTGTACGCCTTGGAGCTTCGGTATGCTCCGCTGGGTTTCGCGGCCGCCTCGCCTCGGGGCGGCCGCTCGACAGTGAAGCGCCATCGAAGGAGCCTCCCCAGTGGCACACCGCGTCACATTCATCCCCGGCGACGGCACCGGGCCGGAGATCGCCGATGCCACCAAGCGCGTCCTCGACGCGACCGGTGTGGACTTCGACTGGGACGTCCAGGAGGCCGGCGTCAACATCATGGAGAGCGCCGGGACGCCGCTGCCAGACGCGGTGATCGAGTCGATCAAGGCCAACGGGGTCGCCATCAAGGGCCCGATCACCACGCCCGTGGGTCACGGCTTCAGGAGCGTCAACGTCGCTCTGCGCAAGGCGCTCGACCTCTACGCCTGCGTACGCCCCTGCAAGAGCTACGAGGGGGTGCGCTCCAAGTACGAGGGCATCGACCTGGTCTTCGTCCGCGAGAACACCGAGGACCTCTACGCCGGCATCGAGTTCGAGAAGGACACGATCGAGGAGCTCGCCCTCGCGGCCAAGATCGAGGAGCTGTCCCCCGGCGTGCACCTGAGCGACCACTCGGGCATCTCCATCAAGCCGATCTCCGTGGAGGGCACCAAGCGGGTCGTGCGCTTCGCCTTCGACTACGCCGCCGAGAACGACCGCTCGAAGGTCACGGCCGTCCACAAGGCCAACATCATGAAGCACACCGACGGCCTCTGGCTGGCGGTCGCGACCGAGGTGGCCGAGGAGTACCCCGGCATCGAGTTCGAGGAGCGGATCGTCGACAACATGTGCATGCAGCTCGTGCAGAAGCCCGAGCTGTACGACGTGATCGTGCTCCCCAACCTCTACGGCGACATCCTCAGCGACCTGGGCGCCGGGCTGGTGGGCGGGCTCGGCGTCGCCCCGGGCGCCAACATCGGCACCCACGCGGCCCTCTTCGAGCCGACCCACGGCAGCGCCCCCAAGTACGCCGGCATGAACAAGGTCAACCCGATCGCGATGATGCTGTCGGGCGTGATCATGCTGCGGTACCTGAAGGAGACCGAGGCGGCCGACCGCATGGAGGGCGCGATCGCCGACGTCATCCGCGAGGGTGAGAGCGTGACCTACGACATGAAGCCGCACCGCGACGACCCCACCGCCGTCGGCACGTCCGAGGTGGCCGACGCGATCATCGAGAAGCTGAAGGTCGCGGCTTGACCAGGCTCCCCTGCGGGTCGCCGTCACCGGCGCGGCAGGGCAGATCGGCTACTCCATCCTCCCCCGCATCGCCGCCGGCGAGGCGTTCGGAGCCGACCAGCCGCTCGTGCTGAAGCTGCTCGAGATCCCGGCCGAGCCCGTTCAGAAGGCCCTGGCGGGGGTCGCCATGGAGCTCGACGACTGCGCCTTCCCGCTGGTCCACGACATGGTGCTCACCGCAGACCCGCGCGAGGCCTTCGCCGACGCCGACTGGTGCATCCTCATCGGCAGCAAGCCGCGGGGGCCCGGCATGGAGCGCGCCGAGCTGCTCGTCGACAACGGCGCCATCTTCGTCGAGCAGGGCGCGGCCATCGACGAGGTCGCCTCGGACGAGGCGCGGGTGGTCGTGGTCGGAAACCCGTGCAACACCAACTGCATGATCGCGGCCGCCCAGGCGCGGCGCCTCGGGCCCGAGCGGTTCACGGCCATGACCCGCCTCGACCAGAACCGGGCCCGGACGCAGCTCGCCCAGAAGGCCGGCGTGCGGGTGACGGACGTGGAGGACATCATCATCTTCGGCAACCACTCGCCGACGATGTTCGCCGACTTCACCAACGCGCGGATCGGCGGGCGCCCGGCCCGCGAGGTCATCGGCGACGAGGCCTGGCTCCAGGGCGAGTTCCTGTCGACGGTCGGCAAGCGGGGCGCGGCCGTCATCGACGCCCGCGGCCTCTCGTCCGCCGCCTCGGCGGCCAACGCGGCCATCGACCACGTCCGCTCGCTGCGCACGCCCGGCGACACGCTCCACTCGATGGCGGTGCGATCCGACGGCTCCTACGGCTTCGACGAGGGCGTGTGGGCCTCGGTGCCGGTGCGCACGACGGCGCCCGGCGAGTACGAGATCGTGCGGGAGGGCTTCGAGCACGACGACTTCGCCCGCGAGAAGATCGCCGCGACCAACGCCGAGCTGGTCGAGGAGCGCGAGACCGTGAAGGAGATGCTCGGCTGATCCGAGCGTCGGAGGACCGATGAGCCAGCGCATCCCCGGGTTCCGGCTCGGGATCTACGTATTCAAGGACGCCGAGATCGTCAACTTCGCGGCGCCCCACGGCGTCTTCTCGGTGGCACGCCGCTTCGACCCCGAGCTCGACGCGTTCCTCATCGCCGACTCGGCCCGCCCGGTCCAGGCGCAGGCCGGCTTCACCGTGCTGCCGAACTACAGCTTCTCGGACCGTCCGGCGATGGACGCCTTCCTCATCCCCGGCGGCTTCGGCACCCGGCAGGAGATGCACAACCGCCGCCTGCACGAGTTCGTCCGCGAGCTGCCCGAGGCCACGCTCCTGACCAGCGTCTGCACCGGCTCGTGGATCTACGGGCTCATGGGCCTGCTCGACGGGCTGCCCGCCACCAACCGCAAGGAGCCCGACCGCGTCGAGTCGGGGCCCAACGGCAAGGTGCCCCTCGACCGCCTGGCCGAGATCGCGCCGGCCTGCCGGGTCAGCCGAGCCCGGGTGGTCAACGCCGGGCGCATCATCACCGCCGGCGGCATCGCCTCGGGGATGGAGATGGGCTTCCACCTGCTCCGCAGGGCCGGCTATGCGGACGAGCTGATCGCCGAGGTCGCGCGCGTGATGGAGTACTCGGCCGCCTGGGACCTCTACCGCGACGACGTGGAGGCCGCGGTCCCGGCCGCGGGGGGCGCCTAGCCCCGGGCGCCGCGCGCCGCCGCGGTGCGGGCGACCCGCTTGGCCAGGACGCTCGGAGCCCAGGACGGATCGAAGGGCGACGGGTCCAGGACCGTGCTCCGCGAGACGAGGCCGCCGGCGATCCACCCGCCCAGCCGGGCGGGCGACTCGCCGTTGCGCCCGCGCAGGGCCCGCGCGAGCTCGCGGAGCTCGCCGTCGAAGCGCACGTACCGGATGGGCCGCAGCGCCGGGAGCGGCGCTACCGGCCGCCCGAGGGCGGCCTCGACGCTGCGGCCGGCGATGTCGAAGCCGGCCCGGATCGACGCCTCGACCGTGGCGCCGAGGCGCAGGTTGACGTCGTGGACCATGAAGCGGTCCCCCTGCTGGATGAAGCTGAGGCTGCAGGGGCCGCGGTAGCCGACGAGGTCGAGCAGCCGCAGGGTGCCGTCGATCACCTCGAGCGGCGCGGGCGCGCTGTGCATGACCGAGGCGGGCCCGGCGCGCCGGGGGTAGTCGCGGTCGACCTCGAAGCAGAGGAAGTCGAACCAGCCGTCCCCCCGGACGCAGTGGCCCACCCACCGGCGCCCGGTGAGCCGCTCCTGGACGAGGGCCGGAACGCCGGCGTCGAGGAGCGCCCCCACGGCGTCGTCGCGCTCGGCCTCCGTCGCCGCCAGCATCGGCTTCTCCCAGAGGCCGCTCGACCCGGAGATCCGCGGCTTGACGATGCAGGGGGCCGGCGGAAGCTCCCCGTGGGCACCCCGTCCGTCGACCTCGACGGTGTGGGGATGGTCAACGCCGGCGAGCCGAGCGGTCTCGGCCAGGCGGCCCTTGTCGCAGAGCGCCTCGTACTGATCCGCGTCGGGGCCCGCAAGCGCCGCGCCGGCCAGGTCGACCGGCGATTCGGCCAGCAGCCGGACGATGTCCTCGTCGAGGGTGAGGACCGCGTCCGGGCGCTCGCGGCGGCACGTCTCCTCGACGAAGCGCAGGAACCCGTCCTGCTGCTCGGTGGGTGGCGGGTAGCGCAGCGGCGCCGGGCGCATCGGCGTGCGCCCCCCCGGGGCTCCCTCCGGGTGCGCGCGGACGACCCGGTAGCCCTGCCGCTCGAGCGACCGGCAGACCCACGGGCCCGGCCGGTGGCCGACCCAGAGCACGAGCACCGTGGTGCCGTCGCCGGGCCGCGTCGTCGGGCGCACGCGGGACGTCCTCGAGCCGGGGAGGAACCTCCATGTCAGTCCCCATCCCATGAAGGCTAGATGGCCGGAAACGCCGAGAAACTGGACCTTCGGGGGGTTCGTCCGGCGCGTTCAGCCCGCGTTCAGGCGGCGCCCCGCCGCGCCGTCCAGCACGGGGCCCGCCTCGGTTAGGCTTTCGGGTTCCCACCTGCGAGCCGAGGAGCATCATGTCCGAGGAGAGCGTCCACAAGGTCCAGGTCCATCTCACGCGGGAGAGCCCGCCGGTCCGGCGGGCCCATCTCCTCTGCACCGGCGAGGTGGTCACCTTCGGCATGCCGGGATGGCAGGGCGAGCACTACGGCTTCCCGCCCGGCACCGCCGAGGACAACCCGGGGACGCTCGACTTCCTGGTCGCGTCGGTCGGCGGCTGCCTGATCGGCACGTTCGGCGGAGCGCTCAAGGCGCGCGGCATCGACGGCAGCGGCGGCCGCCTCACCGCCGACGCCACCGGCGAGGTCGTGGTCGACCCCGACGGCGTCCTCCGGCTGCGCCGCATCGACATCGTCTACCACCTGAAGGCCGACGAGTCCCAGCGCGCGGCGGCCGAGCGGGCGCACGCGCACCACGCCCGCGCACTGCCCGAACGCCCGGTCCGTGGCCGGCGCCATCGAGATCGTCACGGAGCTCGAGCATGGCGCCCGCGGCGGCGCCCGCCGCCGCCGGCTGAGGCGCCGGCGGGATCAGGCGGCGCCGGCGACGGCGGCGGCCCGGAACACGCCCCCCAGGCGCGCCATCCCCTCCTCGATCTCCGCGGGGCCGACGCCGCTGTAGGCGAGGCGCAGGGTGCGCTCGCCACCCTCCACGACGCAGTCGGAGCCGCGGACGTAGGGGACGCCCGCCTCCTCGGCCTCGCCGAAGAGCGCGTCGGCCGACATCCCCTCGGGCAGCGTCAGCCAGCAGAAGAAGCCACCGGCCGGCGGGACGCACCGCGTCCCCTCGGGCATGTGCCGCAGCCCGGCGACCATCGCGTCGCGGCGCTCGCGCATGAGCTCGGTGACCCGTGCGACGTTGTCGGGAAGGTGACCCCCGGTCACGAGCCGGTGGACCGCCGCCTCGGCGAGCAGGGCGGGCGAGATGTAGGTGCGCGAGGCCGCCGCCGCCAGGCGCCCCGCGATCTCCGGCGGGCTGACCATGTACCCGACGCGCAGGCCCGGAGCCACCGTCTTCGAGAACGACGACGTGAAGATGACCCGGCCGGGCTCGGCCAGCTCGGCCAGCCCCGGCAGCGCCTCGCCCTCGAAGCGGAGCTTGCCGTAGGGGTCGTCCTCGAGGACCACCACGCCGAACTCGTCGCAGACCTCCACCAGGGCCCGGCGCTTGCCCGCCGACAGGGTCGCCCCGGAGGGGTTCTGGAAGTTCGGGATCGTGTACAGCAGCCGCGGGACGCGCCCGGCCGCGCACGCCTCACGGAGGGCGTCGACGTCCATGCCGTCGTCCTCGACGGGGACGGGCAGCACCTCCATCCCGTGCAGGCGCAGCTGCAGGAGGGCGCGGTCGTAGGTGGGCGCCTCGACGGCCACGAGGTCGCCGGGCTCCAGCAGGGTCTCCAGGAGGAAGACGAACGCCTGCAGCGACCCGTTCGTGACGAGGACCTGGTCCGGCGACGCCCCGTGCTCGGCGGCGAGCACCTCGCGCAGGGGCGGGTAGCCGTGGCCGGTGCCGTAGGACAGCACCCGCACGCCGTCCTCCGCGAGGGCCAGCCGCGCGCACTCGGCGATCAGGTCGCTCGCGAGCGCCTCCGGGCAGGGGGCTCCACGGGCGAATGAGATCGTCGTCGGCACCCCGGCGAGTCTAGAGAACCCCGCGGCTCAGGGCCGCGGGCGCGAGGGCCCCGCTACCTCGCTCCGGCGCTGGGCGGCCCTGCGCCGCGCGGCCGCCTGCGCCGCCTTCTTCTTCAGCACCGACGCCTTGGCGACGCAGAAGTTGCTGATGCCGAGGGGCTTCGGGGTGAAGCGCGTGCCCGTGTACGGCCAGACCCGCCAGACGAAGCACGTGCCCGCGCGTCATCTTGGCCCTGGGCGCGCGGAGCTGGCGGCGGCTGGGGAAGCCCGAGTAGACCTTCCTTACGGTCGGCGCCGCGCCCTTGCGCTTGCGGACGACCTTGAAGATCTGGACGTTGTAGAGCTTGGTGCCGCGCGGGCCCTTGCGCCAGCGCAGGACCGGCCGCCGGGTCGGCAGGGTCTTGCCGGCCTTGGGGCGGAGCTTGAACGCGTTCTGCGTCGGCAGCAGGAACTCGGGCTCGATGCTGGGGCCGGTCGACGGCCGGCCCGGCGCGAGCGGCGTGCTGACCGTGAACGGCTCAGAGGTCGTGGCTGACCCGTTGCCGGCCGCGTCGATCTGGAGCACCTGGAAGCTGTAGGCGCCGTCGGCCAGGCCGGTGATCGAGACGCTGTTCTGCAGCGAGTCGGTCGGGCCGATGATCAGGGTCCCGCCCGGCCCGATCACCTGCCACCGCGAGAACGCGCCGGGCTCGGTGGCCCAGCCGAAGGTGATGACGCCCGAGGCCGGGAACGGCGGCCGGACCGTGATCGCCGGGGCGACGGGCGGGGTGGTGTCGACCACGAAGGCGCGGGTCGCCTGCGCGCTCGCCTGGCCGAACTCGCGTGATCTGGCTGACGCGGAAGGTGTAAGTCGCCGTCGGCGAGCGAGCTCAGGGTGACCTCGGTCTCGGGCCCGATGTCCTGGCGCACCGGGTTCTCGCGGCCCGGGATGGTCAGGTCCCAGTGGTACTCCTCCTCGGTGCCGGCCCAGGTGAAGGTGGGCGAGGTGAAGCGGATCGGCGTGCTGGGGCCGCCCGTGATCGTCGGCGCGGGCGGGATCGTGGAGTCGATGGTGATCCGCCGGGGCGTCGACGCGCGCGCGTTGTCGGCCTCGTCGAAGGTGCGGACGCGCCACTCGAGCAGGTCCATCTCGGGGAGCGGCGCCGCCCGCAGGTCGGGGTCGCGGCGCGCCGTGTAGTCGCCGACGCCGCCGGCGTCGTTCACGCGCGCGATGATCTCCCAGGCGCCGTCCTCGGTGACGTTGCGGAACTCGAGCTCGTAGCGGTCGGCGCCCGAGGTCGCGTCGATCCCGGGCGTCCAGCTGAACGCCGGCTCCGCGGCGACGAGCGCCGTGGGGCCGGGCTGCGACGGCTGGCCGCCGCCGGTCGTGGGCTGGACGGAGTCGAACTTGAAGCCGGGCGAGACGGCGGAGGAGGAGTTGCCGGCCAGATCGGTGACGCCGATCGTGGCCGTGAGCGGGGTCGTGTCGGGGAAGTTGGGGCCCTGGGTCGTCCAGGGACTGTTGGCGCACGCACCCGCGGGAAGGCCCGACCCCGCGTCCGAGCAGGGCGAGTGCCCAATGGCGAGCGTCCGGAACCAGCCGGCCGCGTTCGGCGTGCCGACCAGGGTCGCCCCGAGGCTGGGCGCGGCCGTGTCGCGCTCGAAGCCCACGCTCGCGGAGTCGAGCGGGTTCAGCGTGGGAAACGCCGTCAGCGTGCCCGCGCCGTCCGGGAAGCCGCGCAGAGTCACCGTGCCGGCCCCGTCGAAGATGACACCGCCGTCGGCGAACCCCGGCCCGGTCGCCGTCCAGGTCAGCTCCTCGCCCGGCGTCCCGGTGATCTGGTAGCTCGGCGTCGCGTTGGCGATGTTCCAGTATTGGCCGGGCCCGGGCGAGATGGCCGGGGCCGCCGCGGCCGCCGAGACCACGGCCAGCGAGCCCGCGCCGGCCACCGCGCAGGCGGCCAGCCACGAGGGCCGTCGTCTTGGGAGCGGACGCGCCATGCTATGCATGGAATATCCGGCGGTTCGCTCCGGCGCCCCCTCCGTTCGGGGGGTCGTTGCTCTTCCGGACGGTCAGGACGCCCGCTATGAGCGGGCGAGGCTTCGTCACCGGCGGTTCGCCGCCCGCCGCCTGGCGTCGGCCCGCGCCTCCTGCCGCAAGCGCTTCTTGCTCGCGATGCAGAAGTTGCTGACGCCGAGCGGCTCGGCCGTGAAGCGGCCGCTCACGAAGGGCCAGATCCGCCAGACGTAGCAGGTGCCGGGGAGGATCTTGACCTTCGGCATCCTGTAGCGGCGCTTGCTCGGGAAGACGGAGTAGATCTTCTTCACCGAGGGCGTGGCCTTGCCGGCGCTGCGGGCCTTCAGCACGCGGAAGACCTGGAGGTTGAAGACCGTGGTCCCCCGGGGCCCGCTGGTCCATCGCAGGATCGGCCGCCGCGTGAGCAGGAGCTTGCCGGCGCGCGGGCGCAGGCGCCCCGCGTTCTGGCGCGGCAGCAGGAGGGGCGGCCGGCGGGTGGGCCGGACACGCCGGAGATGGAGAACGGCTCCAGGGCGGGGGCCGACTCGTTGCCCGCCGCGTCGACCTGGGTGACGCGGAAGTTGTACGCCCCGTTCCCGAGCGGGCCGACGGTCGTGGAGGTCAGGGGGGTGTCGGAGCTCTGGAGCGTCGCGCCGCCCGCGGCGATGACCCGCCAGCGGGAGTACGCCCCGGGCTCGGTGGTCCACGAGAAGGACGGCGTCGCGGTCGAGGTCGGGAACGGCGGCCGCCTGGTGATGACCGGCGCGGCGGGCGCGACCGTGTTAACCTGGAAGGAGCGGGTCGCCTCGGCGCCCCTGGCGCCGGGCCCCGTCACCTGGGAGACGGCGAACGTGTAGTCGCCGTCGGGCAGGGCCGGCAGGGAGGCCTGCTTCTGCGGTCCGCTGCCCTGGACGATCGACGTCTCGGTGCCGGCGACGGAGACGTCCCAGGCGAAGGACGGCTGGCTGCCGTTCCACGTGAAGGTGGGGCCGGCGACGTTGGTCGGCCCGCTCGGGCCGCCGGTGATCGTGGGAGGCCCGGGCACGGTCGAGTCGATCCGGAAGGCCCGCGACTCGCTCGTGCCGCCGCCGCCGTTCCCGGCGTTGTCGACGGTGCGGATGTACCAGCGCAGCTCGGTGTCCTGTGGGAACGGCTGGGACCAGACGCCCGGATCGCGGGTCGCCGAGTACTGGGCGACGCCGGGGATGTGGGCCCTTCGGGCGACGACGCGGTACGTCCCGCCGATTCGCACGTGGACCTCATAACGGTCCAGACCCGACGTCGCGTCTCCGGATGACGGTGCCCATACGAAGGTCGGCTCGCTTGCGACGGTCGCGCCCGGGCTCGGAGAGCGCATCAGGCCGGTCGGCGGCGCGAACGCGTCGAAGCTGAACATCGGAGAGTTGGCGGAGCTGGCATTGCCGGCCGCATCGGTCGCCTGGCCGGTTCGCTGCTGGTTCCTTCCCTGCTGGGCGACGGTCTCCCGAGCCTGGCACGAGCTGATGCCGGCTCCCCCTGTGTCGGCACAGGTCCATTCGACCGCCAAGCTCCGATACCAGCCGTTGTTCCCGTTGGGCGTCCGGGGCGACAGCGAGGCTGAGATCGTCGGCGGCGTGTGGTCGACCACCAGCGTGTACGTGCCGTAGGGCCCCGCCTGGTCGGGGAGGACCCCGAGCAGGTCGCGCTGCACGGCGCGCACCCGGAAGACGTAGGTGCCCTGCGAGGGGAGCCCCCGCCCGGCCGCGAAGGCGATGCCGAAGTCCGTGTCGCCCTCGCCCTGCAGGCCGCCCTCGTAGCGGACCACATTGAATCCCGGGTCTGCGGCGACCGCCGACCACTGGAAGGTCGTCGCCCCCGCGTTCGTCGGGCTGCCCGGGCTCGCGGAGACGCCCGGCGCCGGCAGCGCCGGCCGCCGTCGGGACGGCCACGAGCAGGCCCACGACCGCGAGACCGACGAGGAGCGGACATCGACGGACGGATGGGGAGCGGGCGGCCACCGGTGCCGCGATCCTATTCGCGCGTACGAGCTCTTCGCAGTCTTGACGACTCCCCGTTCGGCCAGTCCTTCGGCCGTCGAACGGGGGGGCCGGCGGGGCCTACCTGGGGCGCACGCAGAAGTGGCTCACGCCGAGCGGGCTGGGCAGGGCCCGGGCGCCGCGGAACGGCCACACCCGCCAGACGTAGCAGGCGCCCCGCGCGAGCGACTTCCTCCGCGGGACGATGTACCGCTGGCGCCGGGGGAAGGCCGAGAGGACCTTGCGCAGGTTCGCCCCGTCCGCCACCCGGAAGACCTGCACGTTGTAGATCCGCGTCCCCTTGGGCCCGGCGCTCCAGCGGAGCGTCGGGCGCACAACGGGCACCGTCGCCCCGACCCTCGGGCTCAGGCGGCCCGTGTGGCGCATCGGCAGGCGGATCCCGGCCGCCAGCCGCGGCAGCACGACGAACGGGTCGGCGGCGGGCGGCCCGGCGTTGCCCGCGAGATCGGTCTGGCGCGCCTCGAACACGTACGAGCCCGGGCGCAGCGCCGCCGGGGTCACCTGGCCCCCCGGGACGTGGGCGGGCCCCTGGACGACCGCGCCGCTCGGTCGCAGGACCCGCCAGGTGACGACCGCGCCCCGCTCGAGGCCGGCCCACGCGTAGGAGGGGGTCCTGCGCGCGTCCGGCCTGGCGGTGGAGCGGCGCAGGGTCAGGGGGCCCGGAGCGGCGGTGTCGATCGAGAAGCCCACGGCCGCGGGCGGGCCCTCGACCCCCACCAGGTTCTGCTGGGCGACCCGGAACTGGTAGCTGCCGTCCGGGAGCGGCGCCGGCGCCACCTGCCCGCTCGCGCTCGCGGCGGCGCCCGACTGCACCGGCGTGCCGCCCGCGTTGAGGATCGACCAGCGCGACGACACGCGCCCGCCGGCCCAGGAGAAGAGCGGGGCGGGGTTGCGCGTGATCGCCGGGGGCGAGCCGGTGATCGCCGGCGGTCCCGGGGGGGTCGCCACCTGGATGCGACGGCGGGTGGCGATGCTCGTGTCGCCCCCGGGCCCGGGGCCGCCCGCCGCGCGCACGAACCAGCGCAGCCGCGTGTCGTCGGGGAGCGCGACCGTCGCGGTGGCCGTCGTGGCCGGCGCGGCGACCCGGGCGACCTCGACCGCCCCGCCCGGGAGCTCGACGTAGACCTCGTACCGGTTCGGCGTCGGCAGGAAGGCCCCCTCCCAGCTGAACGTCGGCCGCAGCCCGACCACGGCGTCGTTGACGGGGGAGGTGGGGTCGAGCGGCAGGCTCGCCGCCGGCGCCGCCAGGGCGAGGCCGCCGACCAGGACGGCCAGCCCGGCCAGCGCCGGACGGCCCCGTGACCGGATGCGGGGGGCGGCCATGGGTTGCGATCCTATGCCCGCCCGCCGGTGGTTGTCTGTAAAGCGGGTGAGTGAGCCTGTTAACAGGCTGTGACCCCGGGCGCCCCGCGGCGCCCGGGGGTCACGCCGCGGGCTAGCCGGTGACGGCCGGGCGGGTTCGGCGCTGCACGGCCTGGAAGAACGTGCTCACCCGCGCCCGCACGAGGCGCACGCCGGTGCCCGACACCGTGGCGACGTTGGTGCGGTCGCCCTCCACCGTGATGCTGGCCCGGAGCCAGAGCGTCACGGAGCGGCTCTCGCCGGGCCGGAGGGTGCCGAGCGACCACCGGACGCGGCCGTTCTCGACGACGGCGTCGGGGGTCGCGTTGACGAACGACATCCCGCTGGGGATCCGGTCGCGGAGGACGACGTCCCGCACGGTGACGCGGGTGGGGTTGCGAACCCTGATCCGATAGCGCACCTTCGCCATCGCCTGTGCGCGCGCGGGCGCCCGCTTCGTGATGCGCAGCGAGCCGGTGACCTGGCTGACGGATGTCGCGGCCGTCTCCGAGATGGTGACGCTGCCCCGGAGCTCGGAGCCGCCGGCGATCGCGGTGCGCTGGCTGCCGTCGAGCGGCTGGATCCGGATCGGGATGGCGTCGCCCGCGGTGGTCGCGGAGACCGTCGTCCCCGAGCCGGGGCTCGACACGGTCACGCTCGCCCTGGCCGTCCGGGCCGACCGTGACCGACGTGCTCGAGAGGGTCCCGGGCCCCGCGGTCACGCCCAGGGAGACGACCGCGCCGGGCTTCGCCGTGATCGCGATCGTCCCGGGCTGGCCGGGGCCGCCGGCGGCGCCGACGAGCGACAGGAACGCCGGGACGGCGGTCTGGGCGCGGGCGGTCGCGACGAGCGAGGCGACCGCGGCGTTGGCGGCCGCGTCGTTGGTCGGGTTGACGGCGCGCAGCTGGCCGCCGATCACCCACATCGCGATCTGCGCCGTGGACGCCTGCAGCTGCTTGGCGGGCGTCACGGCCCCGGTGGGCACCTGCGTCTGGAGGATCCACGCCAGTGCACGGTCGTCGGCCGTCACTGCCGTCGGGAGGGTCACGTCGGCGAGCACCGTGCCGTGGTTGATCGGGATGCCGTTCTGCACGCAATAGACGGCGACCGGGCGGCCGTCGAGCGACAGGTTGAACGTGCCGGAGTAGCCCGTGCCAGCCTGCGCCCCGCTCGGCAGGAAGTACTGGAGATCCGTGCGCCCGATGTTCGGTGTCCCGGGCTGGTTCCCGATCCACGTCTGCGTCTGGATCACCGCGAGCGCGGACGACGCCTGGAGCGCGAGGAGTGCGGCCAGCGCGATGAGCGCGGCGACGACGCACCGCGGCAAGAGCCGCGGAGTGCCGGTCGTAGGGGCCTGCATCGGCGTTTACCTCCGGTCAACGGGGAACGTGGGCGCCGGATTGAGGAAACGCCGCCGAGCGACGCTTCGGTCGTAGACGCGAGGACTATGCCAGTTCTGCTGAATCGTCATTCGCGTTGAGGCGGCATTCTCCCGCATCGTGCGCCGGGAGTCACGGTCCGCCCGCCCGCCGTGCCCGCGCGCGCATCGACCCCCCGAACGGTTAGTGCGTTTTTGGCGCCTTCGTCGGATAATCGCTCGATGCCCGGACGCTCCACGCGCAGGGGCCCCCGCTCGCTGCTGCTCACGGTCATCGGCGCGGCCGCGTGCGCCGCGATCGCCCTGCCCGTGGTCGGCGCGCTCGCGGGGCCGGGCTTCGACCTTCCCGACCTCGTGGCCGACCCGCCCGAGCGGCCGCAGCTCGCCGAGTACACCTATCCGAACGGCACCGACGCGCTCCTCCTGCGCTTCGACGGCTTCGTCCACAACCGCGGCGCCGGCCCGCTCGAGATGCGCGGAACGAACCGCTCCGGCGCCGACATGACCCTCGTGCGCCAGCACGCGCGCGCCACCGGAGGCGGCCTTCAGCCGCTGACGCCGGTCCCCGGCCACGAGGCCGTCATCCGCTACGAGAGCGAGGACGGCCACAACCACTGGCACCTGAGGGAGGTTGCGCGCTACTCGCTGTGGAACGCGGCGCGGACCGCCGAGGTGACGCCGGGCATGAAGGTGGGCTTCTGCCTCGAGGACAGCCAGCGCCGCGAGACGCACGGCCCCTCGTCGCAGGTCTATTCGGCCGGGGTCAACTTCTGCCTGCAGAACCAGCCGACGGCATCGGCGGTGACGATGGGCATCTCGGCCGGATGGCGCGACGTCTACGGGCGCCACCTCGCCTTCCAGTGGGTCGACATCTCCGACGTCCAGCCCGGCGCCTACCGGCTCGCGGCCGAGGTCGACCAGGACGACGTGGTGCAGGAGGGGAACGAGGGCAACAACACGCGGACCTTCGAGCCCGAGGACTCCATCGTGCCGGGGTACCTCGCCCAGCCGGTGAACGCGGGCGAGGTCCCGGCCGGCCAGGCGTCGACCGTCACCCTGGCATCGCAGACGTTCGTCCGGCCCGCCCGGCCGGCGTGGAGCGAGCCCGGGGTCACCCCCGGGGCCCGCCGCTTCCGCATCGTGAGCCTGCCGGCGCACGGCACGCTCCGCTCGGGGTCAACCGTCCTGGCCGCCGGCAGCGTCGTGACCTCCGCGTCCCTCTCGTACACGCCCGCCTCGGGCTACTCGGGCCCCGACGACTTCACCTTCTCGGCGTTCGACTCCACCAGCCCCTTCCCGCGCCAGCCGGCCGCCGCGTCGGTCAGCCTCACGGTCGGCGACCAGCCGACGGGCGCCGTCGGTCGCGATCTCGGGCGCGCCGCCGACGCTCCAGGTGGGCACCAGCGCCCAGCTCACGGCGACCGTGACCAACGGGCCCCCGGACGTGACGTGGTCGGTCAACGGGGTGGCGGGCGGCAACGCCACCGTGGGCACGGTGTCGTCGTCCGGCCTCTACCGCGCTCCGGACGCCGTCCCGCCCGGCGGGAGCGCGACCGTCAGGGCGACGAGCACCGCGACGCCCTCCGCCTTCGCCGACGTCGTCATCGGCATCGAGCCGGCCCCGCCGCCCGAGCCCTCCCCCGGGAACCTGATCGCGAACTTCTCCTTCGAGACCAACCTCTCTGGCTGGGGCAGCTACCAGGCCACGGTGGCCCGCGAGGCGCAGGCGGGCGCGCCGCACGGCGGCTTCGTGGCGCGGGTCAGCCGCCAGAGTGGGTCGTCCTTCACGATCGACGACAACGCGTTCACCGTCCCCTCGACGACGCCGGGCCGGAGCTACACGGCGACGGTCTCGGTGAAGGCGGCGACCACGGCGTCCGTCGGCAAGACCGTCCAGCTCAAGCTGCGCGAGCGGGCGGCCGGCGGGACGGTCGTGGCCGACGTGGGCTCGCCGAGCACGACGCTCACGACCTCCTGGAAGCAGCTCCTCGTGACGCGCACGACGACGACCTCGGGCGGGAGCCTCGGGGTGCGGGTCAGCCACGGCGGCGCGGTCTCCGGAACGGCGATGTTCGTGGACAACGTCACCCTCACGGCGGGCGCGGGCACCCCGCCGCCCAACGCGGCCGCCGACGGCCTCCTTCACGGTCGCCCCCCCCAGCCCCCAGACCGGCCAGCAGGTCACCTTCACCTTCACCGACACCTCGACCGACTCCGACGGGGCGATCGCCTCGCGGGCCTGGGACACCGACAACGACGGCGTCTTCGACGTCGGCACGCACGACGGCGTCGGGGACCTTCACCCCCGGCACCCACACGGTGCGCCTGCGGGTCACCGACGACGACGGCGCGCCGGCGACGACGACGCGCCAGGTGACCGTGTCGGGGGGCCCGCCCACCAACGCGCCGCCCACGGCCTCCTTCACGGTCGCCCCCCCCAGCCCCCAGACCGGCCAGCAGGTCACCTTCACCTTCACCGACACCTCGACCGACTCCGACGGCACGATCGCCTCGCGGGCCTGGGACACCGACAACGACGGCGTCTTCGACGACGGCACGACCTCGACGGCGTCGGGGACCTTCACCCCCGGCACCCACACGGTGCGCCTGCGGGTCACCGACGACGACGGCGCCCCGCGCGACGACCACGCGGCAGGTGACCGTGTCGGGCGCCGCCCGCCCCCCGCCGCCCCCGCCGCCGGGAACCTGATCGCCAACCCTCGTTCGAGACGAACACCGCCGGATGGGGCTCGTGGCAGGCCTCGCTGGCGCGCGTCGCCCTGGGAGGCGCCCCCGACGGCGGCTTCGTGGCCCAGGTCACGCGGACCGCGGGCACGTCGTTCACGATCGACGACAGCGCGTTCACGGTCACCTCGACGGTGCCCGGCCGCGCGTACACGGCGACCGCCTGGGTCAAGGCCGGAAGCGCCCAGTCGGTCGGCGCCTCGGTGCAGCTCAAGCTGCGTGAGCGCGCCGCCGGCGGGTCGCAGGTCGCCGACGTCGGCTCGCCCAGCGTCACCCTCACCAACTCCTGGCAGAAGCTCACGGTGAGCCGCACGACCACGTCGTCGGGCGGCACCCTCGGGGTGAGGGTCAGCCACGGCGGCGCCGTGGCGGGCTCGGTCCTGCACGCGGACTCGTTCGCGCTCGTCGTCTCGTAGGCTCCCACCCCCGGCTAGCATGGGGGGGCAGGAGGGCGACCGAAGGAGCACCGCCGTGACCGAGACGGTCCTCAAGCTGCTGCGATCGCAGTCCCCCCACTTCCTGACGCCGGGAGCGGTCAGCGTGCTCGTCGGCCAGGGCGCCGAGGGGACGCTCGGCCAGGAGCCGACCTCCGAGGTCGCCGCCGCGCTCGACGCCCTGAGGAGCTCGGGCGACGTGGCCGTGCTCCCCGCGTGCCCCGTCTGCGGGCGCGCCGGCGAGGTGTGGACCGTCCCCGAGAACGTCCCGGACGCTGCGGCCGCCCCGGTCGGGCTCACCGACGAGATGGCCGAGGACACGCTCGCGCCCCTGATCGAGGAGGGCACGATCGAGCTCGGCGAGCGCGTTGAGCTCGTCGAGAACGAGTGCTGCCTTCGCAGCGCCCGCCCCTGGCGGCGCACCCCCCGCCCCGTCTAGCCCCTCGGACGGCCGCCACGGCGACGTCCAGTGGCGCTTTGGCCAACTAACCGTCCGGCCAAGCGCCGATTGACCGGCCGGGGGGCGCCCCGCTCAAGCCGCTGACCTACGTTGCCGATGGGTCGCAGGTACGAGCCCGCTCGGCCCGCGCCGGGTGACCGATCGCAACGGAGGTAGGACGCGTGTCCGACAAGACGACCGACAAGGGCGGCCGCCACATCCTGGTCACCGGTGGGCTCGGGTTCATCGGCTCGTTCGTCACCGAGAGCCTGGTGGCCAGCGGCAACACCGCGACCGTCGTGGACTCCTGCGTGTCGAGCGTCATCGAGGCCGAGGACCTCCTGGTGCCGGCGGGCAGCGTCGAGGTCGTCACCAAGAGCGTCGAGGACTACCTGGTCGAGGTCGGCAACCTCGACAACTTCGACATGGTGGTCCACTGCGCCAGCTACGTGGGCCCGGCCAGCATCCTGGGCTATGCCGGCCAGCTGGGCCCGGCGATCGTCAGCACGACCGCCAAGGTGATCGACAAGTGCGTCGCCGCCGACATCCCGCTGGTCAACTTCTCCTCGGCCGAGATCTACGGCAAGAGCGGCATCCTGCGCGAGGACGGCGACATCCGCGTGCCCCCCTACTTCAACCCGCGCATCGAGTACGCCCTGGGCAAGCTGACCGCCGAGGCCATGTGCATCAACAGCAAGCACAGCGGCCT
The DNA here is from genome assembly GCA_963834875.1 of Miltoncostaeaceae bacterium. Classification (GTDB taxonomy): domain Bacteria; phylum Actinomycetota; class Thermoleophilia; order Miltoncostaeales; family Miltoncostaeaceae; genus DATAGF01. Next base: position 483,872 of record CAWIDG010000027.1, on the reverse strand, counting down.
GCGCTCGGCCACCATCCGCCCCTTCAACGTGGCCGGCCCGCGCCAGTCGCGCTACGGCGGCTTCGTCATGCCCACCTTCGTCCAGCAGGCCCTCGAGGGCCGGCCGATGACCGTGTTCGCCTCGGGCCGCCAGAAGCGCGCCTTCCTGTCGGTCTTCGACCTGTGCCGGTTCATCGACGAGCACCTCACCGACGAGGCCTTCGACGACCCCAAGGTCTACAACGTCGGCAACCCGGGCAACACCACCGAGATCTACGACCTGGCGGCCCGCATCAAGGCCAAGACCGGCAGCGAGTCCGACATCGTCTACGCCGACGCCACCAAGATCTACGGCCCCCAGTACGAGGAGGCCGAGAGCTTCGAGAAGCTGCCCGAGCTCAAGAACGCCGCCGCCCTGGGCTGGCAGCCCCGGATGGACCTCGACGCGCTGATCGAGGAGACCATCGCCTACTACGAGTCCCACTCGGATCTGCGTGGGGCGAGTGCTCGCCTCTGAGCACCTGAGGTCGCTCCTGGTCGTCGCGCCCCACGCCGACGACGAGGTGCTCGGCGCGGGCGGCCTGATGGCCCAGGCCTCCCGCGCCGGCGCGAGCGTCCACACCATCTTCATGGCGGTGGACGGGCTCAAGCACTGGGGCCACCCCGAGGCCACCACCCTCGAGCAGCGCATCGCCGAGATCGAGGCCGTGGCCGAGCGCATCGGCTTCAGCTACGAGATCTTCTACGCCGGCAAGGACCTGATCGAGCAGCTGGACACCGTCAGCCAGCGCGAGCTGGTCAACCTCTTCGAGGACGCCTACAACCGCCACCGGCCCGACCTGCTGCTGCTGCCCCACCACGACGACTTCGACCAGGACCACCGCTACACCTATCGCGCCGCCTTCGCCGCGGCCCGGCCCATCCCCCAGAGCCTGGACAAGTTCTTCCCCAAGAACGTCTGGACCTACGAGATCCCCAAGATCATCTGGTCGGACGCCCCCTTCAAGCCGGCCTTCTACGTCGACATCAGCGACGCCATCGAGGACAAGCTCGAGGGCGCTCAGGCTCTATCCCACCCAGCTGCGCGAGCCCCCGCACATCCGCTCGCCCGAGAACGTGCGGGCCCTGGCCTACCTGCGCGGCAGCGAGATCGGCGTCGAGTACGCCGAGGCCTTCACCGTGCTGCGCTCGGTCCTGGGATAGGTGGCATGCCGTCCGCCTCATCCGTCCACCCGGCCGCCGGGCGCGCCCGCATCGCGGGCACCCAGGCGTACCCGCGACGCGCGGACTGGACGGAGCGGGTGGACTGCGTCTATGAGCGCGGCATGTCGCGCTGGGAGCTCATCCGGAGGCTGACCGGCCCGGTCGCGCGCGACTACGAGGTCGTCGTCCTCGACGCCTCGCCCCCGATCGCGACGGGCGCACCGGAGCTGGTGGCGGGGGTGCTGATGGCCCGCCGCCGCCGGCCGCCGTCGCTGATCCTGGCCGATTGCAACTGGGAGCCCCGCAGCGGCTTCTCGCGGCTCGTGCGCCGCCTCGGCATGCGCGTGATCGACCGCGCCGTCTCCCGCTACTGCGTCTACACCACCGCCGAGCTGGAGAGCTTCCCGCGGCGGTGGAGGGTCGACCCGGCCAAGATGGCGGTGACCCCCTACTACTACCGCCTGTCCGACGAGGAGCTCGGGCAGCCCCCGACCAACGAGGGCCACGTCTTCTCGGGCGGCGACTCGCGGCGCGACTACGACACCCTGCTCGAGGCGGCCGCCGGGCTGCCCGAGGTCCCGTTCCGCGTCGCCAGCGCTCGTGCGCGCCCGGCCGCTCCGCCGCCGAACGCCCGGGTGGGACGCGTCCCGCACGACGAGTACATCCAGCTCATGCGCTCCGCGGCGGTCGTGGTCGTGCCGATGGAGGCCGGGTTGGAGAGCATCGCGGGGCTGGAGACCATCCTCACGGCCATGGCGCTCGGGAAGCTCGTGATCACCACCGACGCGCCCGGCCTCCGGGACTACCTGGACGACGGCCGAACCGGCCTGATCGTCCCCCCGGGGGATGCCGGCGCCGATGCGAGGCGCGATCGCGTGGACGCTCGACCCCGCAAACGCCGCCGAGGTGGAGCGCATCGCGCAGGCCGGCCGGGAGTCGGCGCGCCGCGACTTCAGCCCGGACGCCTTCGTCGCCAAGCTGCTCGCGGTCGCCGAGCGCGCCCTCAGGCAGCCCTCGCCGTACCCCGCCCGGCCGTTCGGCCACCCGGGGAAGGGCGCTGCATAACGATGTCCGGGCGCCGGGGCCGCCGCTCCGGCCTTGGTAGGATCGCTTCCGCCGCGCGCGACGAGGGATCCAGGTGTCCGTCAAGCAGGTGCTGCGGAAAGTGCACGACGCGGCGTTCCGCGACCACGTCTATGTCGCGCGCCACGGGTTGGAGAAGGGCTACCGTCTCGTCGGGCGGATGCCCTGGCTCCAGCGGCCGCTGAGCGACCCGGCTGAGATCCTCGAGTGCGAGTTCTTCGACCGCCTGCCGCTCGCGGGCAGGGTGGCGTACGACGTCGGAGCCCATACGGGCTCGCACACCCTCGCGCTGCGGCGGCGCGTGGGCGACGCCGGGGGCGTCTACGCCTTCGAGCCGGAGCCCGACAGCTTCGCCCGGCTGGCCCGCGTGCTGGCCCTCAACCGGCTGTCCAACGTCTCGGCCTTCGCCGTCGCCCTCGGCGACGAGACCGGGGTCGTCCGGATGACCGTCCCCGCGGACGGCTCCGACGCCGAGCTGGCTGCGACCATTGACCCCGCCCTGCGCTCGATGCTCGGTGACGCCGAGACCGCCTCAGAGATCGCCGTCCCCGTGGTCCGGTTGGACCAATGGGCCCGCGAGATGGAGCTCGCGCCACCCGATTTCATGAAGATCGATGTCGAGGGGCTCGAGACGGCCGTGCTGGACGGCGCAGCCGACACGATCGAACGCGCCCGTCCGCAGCTCTTCGTCGAGATCCACGGGGCCGACGCGGAGGGCAAGACCGCCAACGCCCGCGGAGTGCTCGAGCGGCTCGCGCCCCTGGGCTACCGGTTCCGTCATCTCGAGAGCGGCGCCGAGGTCCAGGCCGGCGCGCCCGAGCAGGCCTCGGTCGGCCACCTCATCTGCGAGCCCGCCTGAGCCCGGCGAGGAGGCGGGCCCCGCCAACTAGCCGTCGGGCCAAGCGCCGATTGACCGGCCGGGGGGCGCCCCGCTCAAGCCGCTGACCTACGTTGCCGATGGGTCGCAGGTACGAGCCCGCTCGGCCCGCGCCGGGTGACCGATCGCAACGGAGGTGAGACGCGTGTCCGACAAGACGACCGACAAGGGCGGCCGCCACATCCTGGTCACCGGTGGGCTCGGGTTCATCGGCTCGTTCGTCACCGAGAGCCTGGTGGCCAGCGGCAACACCGCGACCGTCGTGGACTCCTGCGTGTCGAGCGTCATCGAGGCCGAGGACCTCCTGGTGCCGGCGGGCAGCGTCGAGGTCGTCACCAAGAGCGTCGAGGACTACCTGGTCGAGGTCGGCAACCTCGACAACTTCGACATGGTGGTCCACTGCGCCAGCTACGTGGGCCCGGCCAGCATCCTGGGCTATGCCGGCCAGCTGGGCCCGGCGATCGTCAGCACGACCGCCAAGGTGATCGACAAGTGCGTCGCCGCCGACATCCCGCTGGTCAACTTCTCCTCGGCCGAGATCTACGGCAAGAGCGGCATCCTGCGCGAGGACGGCGACATCCGCGTGCCCCCCTACTTCAACCCGCGCATCGAGTACGCCCTGGGCAAGCTGACCGCCGAGGCCATGTGCATCAACAGCAAGCACAGCGGCCTGCGCTCGGCCACCATCCGCCCCTTCAACGTGGCCGGCCCGCGCCAGTCGCGCTACGGCGGCTTCGTCATGCCCACCTTCGTCCAGCAGGCCCTCGAGGGCCGGCCGATGACCGTGTTCGCCTCGGGCCGCCAGAAGCGCGCCTTCCTGTCGGTCTTCGACCTGTGCCGGTTCATCGACGAGCACCTCACCGACGAGGCCTTCGACGACCCCAAGGTCTACAACGTCGGCAACCCGGGCAACACCACCGAGATCTACGACCTGGCGGCCCGCATCAAGGCCAAGACCGGCAGCGAGTCCGACATCGTCTACGCCGACGCCACCAAGATCTACGGCCCCCAGTACGAGGAGGCCGAGAGCTTCGAGAAGCTGCCCGAGCTCAAGAACGCCGCCGCCCTGGGCTGGCAGCCCCGGATGGACCTCGACGCGCTGATCGAGGAGACCATCGCCTACTACGAGTCCCACTCGGATCTGCGTGGGGCGAGTGCTCGCCTCTGAGCGCCTGAGGTCGCTCCTGGTCGTCGCGCCCCACGCCGACGACGAGGTGCTCGGCGCGGGCGGCCTGATGGCCCAGGCCTCCCGCGCCGGCGCGAGCGTCCACACCATCTTCATGGCGGTGGACGGGCTCAAGCACTGGGGCCACCCCGAGGCCACCACCCTCGAGCAGCGCATCGCCGAGATCGACGCCGTGGCCGAGCGCATCGGCTTCAGCTACGAGATCTTCTACGCCGGCAAGGACCTGATCGAGCAGCTGGACACCGTCAGCCAGCGCGAGCTGGTCAACCTCTTCGAGGACGCCTACAACCGCCACCGGCCCGACCTGCTGCTGCTGCCCCACCACGACGACTTCGACCAGGACCACCGCTACACCTATCGCGCCGCCTTCGCCGCGGCCCGGCCCATCCCCCAGAGCCTGGACAAGTTCTTCCCCAAGAACGTCTGGACCTACGAGATCCCCAAGATCATCTGGTCGGACGCCCCCTTCAAGCCGGCCTTCTACGTCGACATCAGCGACGCCATCGAGGACAAGCTCGAGGGCCTCAGGCTCTATCCCACCCAGCTGCGCGAGCCCCCGCACATCCGCTCGCCCGAGAACGTGCGGGCCCTGGCCTACCTGCGCGGCAGCGAGATCGGCGTCGAGTACGCCGAGGCCTTCACCGTGCTGCGCTCGGTCCTGGGATAGCGGCCGTGGCGCCCGCAGAGGTCCGACCTGCGGGGGCGACGGCGCCGCGCATCGTCAGCACCCTCTACTACCCGCGGCGGCGCCAGTGGGCGTCCCGCGTGCGCATGATCGACTCGCAGAGGCTCTCGCGACGGGCTGTCGTGGGGAGGCTGCTCTCGGAGGCCGACCGGTGCGACGCCATCGTCCTCGACGGCTCCATCGGCATCCGGGCGGGCAACCCCGACCTCGCCGCGGCGGCGCTCATCGCGTGCCGCCGCCGGCGCCCCGGCGTGGTGCTGGCCGAGTGCAACTGGAAGCCCGGCGGCGGCCTCGACCGGACCGTCCGCCGCGTCGGCATGCGGGCGATCGACCGCGCCGTCTCACTCTTCTGCGTGGTGTCGAGCCACGAGAAAGAGGCCTTCCCCGGCACCTGGGGCATCGATCCGGAGCGGGTCGTCTACACCCCCTTCTACTACACCCTCTCCGAGGAGGAGCTCGCGGCCGGCACGGGCCAGGGCGGCGGGGTCTTTGCGGGCGGCAACCCCATGCGCGACTACGGGACGCTCGTCGAGGCGGTCCGCGGCCTGGACGTGCCGGTGACGATCGCGACCAGCCGGCCCGAGGTCGTGGGCCGTGCCGACCTGCCCCCGACCGTGGCCGCCGGGCCGGTCACGCACGACGAGTACGTGTCGCGGCTGCGCGCGGCGGACGTCGTCGTGATCCCCCTTCAGCCCGGCACGCTGCGGAGCGGGGGGGAGCAGACCTACCTCAACGCCATGGCGCTCGGCAAGGTCGTGGTCGTCTCCGACTCCCCCGGCGCGCGCGACTACATCGACGACGGGGTGACCGGCGTCATCGTCCCGCCGGCCGACGCGGAGGCGCTGCGCGCCGTGATCCTCTGGACGCTCGACCCCGCGCACCGCGACGACGTGCGCCGGATGGCCGACGCGGCGCAGGCGACGGCCCTCCGCCGCTTCGGGCCCGACGCCTGGGTCGATCGCCTGCTCGAGCTCGCCGAGCGGGTCGCGGGCGCCACGCAGCTAGAAGTCGCTCCTCGCGAGGACCCTCATCCGGCTCCAGGGGATGCCGGAGGAGTCGTCGCGGCTCAGGCCGTCGTCCGCGGTCATCCGGTCCCGGACGAGGTAGCCCCAGCCGCCGCTGTGCTCCCGCCCGACCACCGGCGCCCAGTTCGCGGTGGTGTCGTCCTCCATCATCAGGATCAGGCCGCGTTCGCCGGTCCCGTCGACGACGATCATCCCGTAGTCCTGGAGCGCCCTGCAGAGGGTGCGGAGGTACCTCGTCTCGAGGCTCGAGTCGGCCCGTCCGGGGACGGTGCGGGCGGCGCAGTTCACCGCCGGGTCGAGCTGCAGGCGCATCCCCATGTCCATCGCCGTCGCCGGGTTGCGGGTCGAGGTCCCGTTGGGCTGGTCGGACTTGATGGCCGGGGCCCGGTAGCGGTTGCTGAAGTCGCTCGCCGAGTAGGTGAAGCGCAGGGCGTGGTTGATGCGCCCCAGGCGCACCTCGTCGGGCCGGATCAGCCCGGCGAGGATCGACAGGCCCGAGCCGGTGCCGGAGCCCTCGAACGGGATGCTGTGGCTCGGCGTGCCGTCCGGGTTCAGGATCGCGCCGTCGTTGTTGTAGTGGAACAGCCCCGCGCCGCTCGCGGAGAGGCTGCCGGAGCCGACCGACGCCTGCCACAGCCTCAGCTCGGTCTGCCGGCCGAAGTCGGGGTGGTGCGGGTCGAGGATCACCAGCGGCGAGTCGAAGCCGCCGCCCGCCTGCACGCCGGCGGGGACCCGGAACCGCGTGCTCCTGCCGCCGACGCTGACCGAGAAGAAGGGGTCGGTGGGCCTGGCGACGTAGACCGGCGGCACCTCGCCCCCGGACGACAGGGAGATGTTGGCCTGGCTGGCGTTCTCGGTCAGCTGGGCGATGATCGCGTCGCTCCGGGCGTCGCTCGGCGTGCCGGCCGGGATGCGCTCGTTGAAGGCGAAGGTCGGGCGCGTAGGGCTCCAGCTCGGCGGAGAGCTTCGGCCCGGCCGGCGCCGCCGGCCCGTTCCTGCCCCCGGACCCCGCGCCCCGGGCGGCGCGGGTCGTCAGCGTGGCCCGGCGCACGAGCAGCACGCTCTTGCCCCCGGCCTTCGAGGCCCGTCCGAGGGCCAGCGTGACGCGGTTGGCCCGCACGCCGGCGAGCTTCGACGAGGGGCTGCCGGTGATGGGCAGCGTGCCGGTGCTGAGCGCCGACCTGGCGCGGCCGTTCCAGTTGCTCGTGAACGTCACGGTCTGCCACGTGCCCTTGTGGACGCGCGTCTTGCGGCTCACGGCCACGTCCACCCGCTTGCCGGCGGGGGTGATCCGCCAGGTCCCCCAGCGCAGCCCGCGGCGGGTGCGGATGACCCCCGCCTGCTGGCTGTGGCCCCCGTCGCCCCCCACCCATACGATGGGCCGCGACGCCCCCGGCTTGAGGCCGTCCCGCTTCAGGTTGACGTGGGCTTTGACCGCGACCTGCGTCTTGGCGCGCAGCAACCGGGTGATGCCCGCGAACCCGGCCCCGCCCGAGTCGATCCTGAGCACGCGCGAGGTGCGGGTGGAGGCGAACGCCACCTGCGTGCCCGGCCCCCGGCTGACGGCCGTCCACCCCGGAAGGGAGTTCTCCGCCTGCGAGCCGCCCGGCTCACCCGCCCCGCCCGTCTGGGCCAGCGCCGAGGCGCTCAGCGCCGCGGCGGACGCCGCGACGCCGACGGCGATGAGCCGGGTCGCCGGCCGGGACGGGACGAGCCGGGACAACCTCACGATCTCCACCCCCCTGGAGGAACCATGGCGACCCCCGGCGGCAGGCGACCGCGACCGGACGAGGTCGGGGGCGACCGTGCGGGGGCGCCGCTGCTCAGGGCACTTGAGCAGGGCGGGGCGCAGTCTGCCCGCGCGACGCTCCCGCGTCCACCCCCCGGCCCGGAAATTCATGCCCCGCCGGCGATTCCGGTCGATTGTCCACCCCTCGAAAGGGGGACGTCGGAACGGCGGCCGACTCAGGTTTCCCTCCTGACCGGCGTTTCGGGCGGCCGGCCGGCCGCTTGCTAGCCTCGGGTCGCAGATGATCGAACGTCCCTCCGGGGCGCGGCGGACGGCCCGGCTCGCGGCCGCCGCGGCCTCGCTCGCCGCCGCCCTCGGCCTGGCCGCGTGCGGGGGGAGCGGGGGAGACGCCGATCGCAGAGGGGCCCACGCCGACGTCCGCCTCCCAGGTCCCGTACGACCCGTCGTTCGCGTTCAAGCAGCGGATCCCGAAGGGCGCGGCGCTCGATCCCCGCAGCGCCGCGATCGCGCGCCAGCTCGACGCAGAACCATCGCGTCGGCAGGGTCTTCCTCGACAGCCGCGGCGTCCCCCCGGTCTACGTCGTGCACCCCTCGCGACCCCTTCTACTCGGTGCGCGTCGGGGACGAGACCGTCCGCTTCCGCGTCCCGGCCGGCGCGCGGCCGGGGGGCGGCGAGGACGCGCCGCTGGTGCTCCTCGACCCGAACCACCCCGACTTCGGCCGGCACACGGAGCTGCGCCTCTACCAGGCCGGCGTGGATCACGCTCGGCGCCTCCTGACCGCGAGCGGCAGCGGCCTCTTCCACTACAACAACGACGGGCGCCGCCTGAACCCGGACGGCTCGCGCAGCGTCTCGGTGCCCTTCGCCGGTCAGGGGACCGGCGCGGGGCTCTCGGTCCTCGCCGGCCTGATCCGCCCGGCCGAGGTGCGCGCAGGGCGCATCCGCCACGCCCTCCGGTTCGTCTACTCGGCGCGCGACTTCAGCGACCGGTTCCGGCCCCCCGCGATCAAGACCGACCAGCCCAACGACACCACCACCCGCAATCCCCGGACGGCGATGGACATGGGCATGAGGCTTCAGCTCGACCCCTCCGTCAACTGCGAGAGCCGCACCGTGGCGGGCAAGAGCGACGACAGCCGCGAGACGCGCCTCCTGCGGATGATCTGCCGGGCCCTCCAGGAGTACGGCATGATCGCGGTCGACGGGACGGGCGACCGCGGCCTGATCCTGATGATGGAGCACGGGCGCACCGCCGGCTGGGAGGCGATCGTCGGCGAGGAGCGCTTCGGCACCTACAGCCACCTGGTCCGCAACGCCGACTCGACCCAGGACGGCGTCTCGAGGGGCCGGACGGCGGGCATCCCATGGGACCGGTTCCGGGTGCTCAAGACGAGCGTCTTCCGGGCCGATAGGTGATCCAATCCCCCCCAGCCGGTCAGGCTGCCCGGTGATAGCTTCATCGGCACCGCGGCGTGACGACACCGAGGACTCCGCGTGCCGAGACGTACCATCATCCTGACGAGCGTGTTGGTCGGAATCATCGCCCTGATCGGCGGCATCCTGGGCATCGCCTCGCGCTCCACGAGCTACGACGCGACGGCCGAGGTCAGCGTCGTCCCCAAGACCACCAACGTCGACCAGTCGATCTCCGCGGTTAACACGCTGAGCCGCGGGCCGGTCACCTCCAACTTCGCCGAGGCCTTCAGCAGCAGCCGTATCGTCAACGAGGCCTTCCGGGCAGCCGGGATCAGCGAGGCGGAGGCCGACCGGGTGTCGGTCGAGTCCTCCGTGATCACCGACACCTCGTTCGTCCTGGTCACCGCGACCGCCGACCAGCCGGTCCTCGCGGAGCGGGCCGCCAACGCCGTGGCCCGGGTCTCCCCGGAGCTCGGCGGGTACAGCGCCGCGTTCGAGACCCAGGTGTACGACTCGGCCGACGGCACCGCCAGCCGCTCCGGCGCCGGGGCGGTGACGCTGGTGCTGATCGCGATCGTGGTGGCGGCCGTGCTCGGCATCGTCACGGCCGCGATCCTCGGCCGCCTCTTCCGCGGCCCGCGAGGCGGCTCGGGCGGCGGCGGGTTCGACGACCCCGACGTCGATGTGACGATCAAGCCGCGGCGCACGCGGCCGAGGGTCACCCAGGCGCCATGACCGCTCGCGGCGCGAGGCTGCCCGCCTCCGCCGGGCGCCTCGCGGCGATCGCCGCGGCGGCGGCCGTCGGCGGGGTGGTCGGCTACCAGCTGCTCACGCGGGCCGCCGCGGGCGGCACGGTGGACGCGCTCGCCCTGGTGCTCGGCCTCGGCGCGCTGACCGTCGCGCTCCTCCGGCCCTGGACGGCCGCCAAGTTCCTGCCGGCGATCATCTACGCCAACGCCGGCCTCGTGCTGGCGGACGGCTACGGCGCGCCGAACGTCATCACCGGCCTCACGCTCGTGCTGCTCGGCATCCTGGTCGCGACGCCGAGCGCGCGGGTGCAGCTCCTCCGCGCCACGCCGGTGGTCATCGCCTTCGTCGCGTACGTCGGGATCCTCATCCTCTCCGCGATCCAGGCACCGGGCCCGACGGACGTCTGGGAGACGAGCCAGGACCTCGTGCTCGGGCTCGCGATCGTGCTGGTCGTGCAGGCGACCGCGTCCCGCGAGGACGGCCTGCGCCACTCGTGCGAGCTGCTCCTGGCGACCGCCGCGCTGCTCGCCGGCCTCACCGTTCTGAAGGAGCTCGGGGTCGGCGGGACCTGGTTCGGCTTCGCGACCGACAACCCCCTGGCCCCGGAGCAGCAGGCTGCGGAGGTCCGCGCAGGCTTCCGATTCGAGGCCGAGGACCGCGCCACCGGGCCGCTGGGGGACGCGAACTTCTGGGCCCAGTCGCTCGTCCTCGCGCTGCCCCTCGCGCTCTGGTCGATGCGGCGGGGGCCCACGCCCTTGACGCGCTGGTGCGCCGGGGGCGCGGGGGTGCTCATCGCGGCGGGCATCGCGCTGACGCAGTCTCGCGGAGGCGCGATCGGGCTGCTCGCCGGCGTCGCGGTCTGGCTGTGGCTGCAGGGCGGGCGCTGGCGCCTCGCGATCGCCGGCCTGCCGATCCTCATCGTGCTCGCGATCGGGCTCACCGGGTCCGCCGAGCGGTTCGAGCAGCTGCGCGGCGTGGACGACGCCAGCGAGTCCACGGCGTTCCGGGGCCGCCTGAGCGAGAACATCGCGGCGTACGAGATGTGGCAGGACTACCCGGTGCTCGGCGTCGGCGCGAACGAGTTCCCGAGCGAACTACCGCAGCTATGCCGCCCGCATCGGGCTCGACGACAGGAACGAGCGCTTCGCCCACAACAGCTACCTCCAGCAGGCGGCCGAATCGGGATCGCTCGGGTTCCTCGCGTTCCTCGCCATGATCGGCACCGGCTTCTGGTGCGGGATCAGGGCCCGGTCCCGCCTGCTGGCCCGGGGAGCCGTGAGCGAGGCCGGGATCTGCGACGCGCTGCTCGGGGGGCTGGTCGGCTACTGCATCGCGGCCGTGTTCCTGCACCAGGCGTACCCGCAGTACCTCTGGCTCTGGCTCGCGCTGTGCGCAGGGGCGCTGCTGCTCTCCGGCTACCGCATGCGGAGCATCCTCGGGGAACGCCGATGAGCATCGCCCGTGCCCTGTTCTGGACGTCGGGCGCGGCGACGGCATGGGTGCTCGCCGGCTACCCGGCCGCCCTCGGCCTGCTGCCGCGGCGCCCCTGGACGCCCGGCGAGGACCTCCCGCGCGTGAGCGTCGTCATCGCCGCCTACCGCGAGCGCGAGCAGCTCGCCGAGAAGCTGCGGGCGCTCTCCGACCAGGACTATCCGGCCGACCGCCTGCAGCTCATCGTCGTCGTCGACGAGGATCGGACGACGGCCGAGCTCGCTCGCGAGGCGAGGGCGGATGCGATCGTGCTCTTCGCCGAGGAGCGCGGCGGCAAGCCCGCGGCGCTCAACCGGGGCATCGCGGCAGCCGATGGCGACGTGGTGCTCATGACCGACGCGAACAACATGCTCGAGCCGGGGAGCCTGCGGGCGGCGCTGCGGCACTTCAGCGATCCGTCGATCGCCGCCGTGGCCGGCCGCCGTGGCGAGCGGCGCAGCGCGTACGACCGCTACGAGTCGATGATCCGGACCCTCGAGACGCGCAGCGGAAGCGTCGCCGCGATGTCGGGCGAGCTGATGGCGGTGCGCCGCGAGCACCTCGACAGGCCGTTCCCCGAGGACGCGGTCGTCGACGACCTCTGGCTGGTGTGCAACCTGGCGCGCCGGGGGGGCCGCGCCGTCTACGAGCCGGAGGCCGGGTCGACCGAGCCGGCCATCGGCCCGCGCGCCGAGGTGGCCCGCCGGTCTCGCATGGGGGCCGGCCGCCTGCAGATGGCCTCGGAGCTTCGCGGGCTGCCCTGGAGCTTCCGCTGGCGCGTGCTGTCGCACAAGTACGGCCGCCTGGCCCTGCCCGCGCTCCTGCCGGTCGTGCTCGTCTCCTCGCTCGCGCTCTCGGCCCGCCAGCCCTACCGCGCGGCCGCCGCCGCCCAGGTGGCCGGCTACGGCGCGGGCCTGCTCGCGATCGCGGGGATCAGCCTGCCGGGCCCCGCCGCGAAGCTCTCGCGCGCCTGCGGGCAGTTCGTGCTGGGCAACTACGCGGTGGGCGTGGGCCTGGTGCGGGGCCTGCGGAAGGCCCAGGGCATCCGCTGGGACCCCGTGCGCTAGGCCGAGGCGCCGTGGCCGACACCAGTCTCGGCACCAAGACGCTGCGCAGCGCCTTCTGGGCCTATGGGTCCTACGTGGGCGGGCGGCTCCTGGTGCTCGCCTCCGTCGCGATCCTCGCCCGCGTCCTCGTCCCCGAGGACTTCGGGCTCGTCGCGCTGGCCCTGACCTTCACCGCGCTGCTGGAGACGGTCAACGACTTCGGCCTCAGCCAGGCGCTGATCGTCAGCAAGGAGGAGGACGTCGAGACCAAGTCCAACACCGTCTTCTTCTACGGGCTGGCCATCGCGCTCGGCGGCGCGCTCGTCATCGTCGCCATCGCGCCCCTCGTGGCGCGCTTCTTCGACGAGCCGGATCTGCTGCCGCTGGTCCTGGTCCTGTCGCTGAACTTCCCGCTGCGCGCGCTCGGCGCGACCCACGAGGCCCTCGCCATGAAGAGCCTCAACTTCCGCGCCCGGACCGCGGCGGAGATCTGCGATGTCACGGTGCGCGGGCTCGTCGGCATCGTCCTCGCCCTGCTGGGCTTCGGGGCATGGAGCCTGGTGCTGGGGCTGCTCGCCGGCGTCGCTGTCTGGTCCTCCGTGCTGTGGCGGCTGATCCCCTGGCGGCCGCGCCTGCGGGCCCGGCGCTCGCACGCCAAGGAGCTCTTCAAGTTCGGCGGCACGCTGACCGGGGTCGACGTGCTGCACGGCCTGACCACCTCCGCGGACTCGATCATCATCGGCCGCGTGCTCGGCGCGACGTCCCTCGGGCTCTACTCGATCGGCTTCCGGCTCCCGCAGCTGGCGGTCGTCAACATCTCGATGACCGCCGGCATCGTCCTCTTCCCCGCCTACACGAAGGTCGAGGGCGAGCGGCTGCGCAGCGCGTACCTGCAGTCGCTCCGCTACACCCTGGTCATCGCGGCGCCGCTCGCCGCCGGCCTGATCGTCATGGCCGACCCGATCATCCTCGCCCTCTTCGGCGACCAGTGGGGCCCGTCGGTGGCCGTGATGCAGATCATCTCGCTCTACGCGCTCTGCCTGGCCATCGAGATCCCCGGAGGCACGATCTTCAAGGTCACCGGCCGCGCCTCGATCCTGCTGAAGCTGGCCATCCCCCGCACGATCGCGCTCTTCGGCCTCATCGCCGTCGTCGCGACCCAGGGGATCAACGCTGTGGCGTGGACCCTCACCGCGGTGACCTGCGCGTTCGCCGCCATCGCGCTGCTCATGGCCGCACGCATCATCGGTGTCCGCGTCCTCAGGATGGGCGGCGCGATGTGGCCGCCGACGCTGGCGGCGGTCGGGGCGGGCGTCGCCATGTACGGCGTCCTGCAGGTGGTCGACGGCACCTGGCCCTCGATCATCGCCGGCGCCGTCGTCGGGGCGATCGCCTACGTCGCCCTGCTCTGGCTGGTGGCGCGCGAGTCCCTCTTGTACCTGCTGCGGAAGCTCTCGCCGAGGCTCGCGGCGCTCGTCGAGCGGCCGGGCCCGGCGCAGACCACGGGGGGCCCGGCATAGCTTGAAACCACACTGGTCAGATCGTTAAGATCTGATTGGTCATGATCTCGGCCGGGATCGCACAGCTCAAGGCGCGGCTCAGCGAGTACCTCGCACGCGTCGAGGCGGGTGAGGAAGTCGTCGTGACCGATCGCGGGCGACCGGTCGCCAAGCTCGTCCCGGCGCGCGATGCCGACGAGCACCTCCGCGAGCTCGAGCGCCGGGGACTGGTTCGGATCGGCACGGGGAAGCTGCCGCCCGGCTTTCTCGATGAGCCGTTGCCCGAGTCGTCGGCGAGCGTCCTCGAAGCGCTGCTCGAGGAACGGCGCGAGGGACGCTGACGTGCGCTTCTGGGACTCATCGGCCCTCACGCCGATCCTGGTCCCGAGGCGTCGTCGGAGCTCATGGCAGCTCCTCGCGTCGGACGGCGACGTGGCCTGGTGGGGCACCGGGTCGAGTGCATCTCGGCGCTTCGACGACGGGAGCGCCAGGGCATGCCCCGCAGGCACGGCGAGGGCTTCGCGGCTGGCGGTCCTGGCGGCGGCTGGACGAGGTGGCGCCCGCCCCGGCGTGCGGGCCGAGGCCGAGCGTGCCCTGGCCGTTCACCCCCTGCGCGCGGCCGACGCGCTCCAGCTCGCGGCGGCCCTCGTCTGGCGCGACGGGGGAGAGGGGTCGCATGAGCTCGTGTGCCTGGACCAGCGTCTCCGCGACGCGGCCTCGCGCGAGGGGTTCGCCCTCGTCCCGGACGACGAGGTCTACGCGGAGGTCGCCCCCCGGTAGGCGGCGCGCGTCGCGGCCACCATGGCGTCGAGGCTGAAGCGGTCGCGCACCAGCTCGTGCGCGCGGGTCGCCATCGCGGCGGCCTCGGCGGGCCGGTCCACCATGGCGCGGAGCCGGTCGGCCAGGGCGGCCGGGTCCCTCGGCGGCACGACGTGCGCGGTCTCGCCGTCCCTGAGCAGCGCCGCCACCCCGCCGACGGCGGTCACCAGGAGCGGCAGCCGGTGTGCGCACGCCTCGAGGAGGGCGAACGGCAGCCCCTCCGAGTGAGAGGGCAGGCAGAACGCGTCGAGGCCCGACAGCAGCGCGCCGACGTCGTCGCGGAAGCCGGCGAAGCGGACCGCGTCGTCGAGGCCCAGGCGGGCGGCCCGGGCCTCGAGCGCGGGCCGGGCGCGGCCCTCTCCCACGATCAGGCAGCGCACCCGCGGGCGGTCGGCCCGCACGCCGGCCAGCGCGTCGAGCAGGTCGTCGATCCCCTTCACCGGCTCCAGGCGGGCGACGACGCCGACCACCCACGAGTCGGCCGGCCAGCCGCCGAGGACGCGGGCGCGCCCCTCGGCGCTCGGCTCGGCCGGCGCCACCGCGTTTGGGATGAGCGCCAGCCGGTCCGGGGGGACGCCGATGGAGCGGAGGTAGTCGCGGGTCGCCTCGGACACCGCGACGAACCTGCTGCCGAGCAGGCGGTTGAGGCGTAGGACCGCCTCGTAGCCGCGCCCGCGCGGGGTGCCGCCGTGCTCGGCCAGGTACTGCGAGTGGACGGTGGTCACGCGCACCGGCACCCGCGCCAGCAGCCCGGCCGCGAGCGCCCAGAGCTGCGATTGGGGGTTGTGGGCGTCGATGGCGCGGTACCCGCCGCCGCGCAGCGGCCTGGGCCAGGTCCAGGGCGATGCGCGGGTCGCCGCGCCGCCGCGCCACCGGCAGCCGCGGCAGGCCGGCCGCCGCGAGGCGGTGGTGCAGCGGCGAGCCCGCCAGCGTCGCGACGGTGCAGGATGAGCCGCGCAGGGCGTCCGCGAGCTGCAGCACCCGCACGTCGGCCCCGCCGAAGCGCTTGGCGAGGTCCACCACCATCACGGGTGAGTCCGGGATCTCGGTCATAGAGGGCGGCGGGACGATAGACGGTTCCCGGGGAACCTGAACCATCGACGGGGGGCCGCCGAAAGGGTGGGCTCAAGTCCCCCCGGACGGCGGGCGACGAATACCTACGCACCCAACATCATCCGTCGGGACCCGGAAGTCGGAAGGGAGCACCTGACGTGAGGATGAAGCGCACACATCTCGGCACCGCGATCGGGGCCACTGCGGCCTCCGTCGCCCTCGGCATGACCCTGGCGGGCCCCGCAGGCGCGGTCTCGCCCGACGAGCCTGCCGTCTGCGCGGGCGGCGCCGCCAGCTTCGCCAACAACACGCCGCTCGACATCCCTGACACGAACACCGTCGTGACGCCGGGAGATCGCGGTGAACGGGGTCGCGGGCACGCTGCGCGACGTTGACGTCCTCACCAGCATCAGCCACACCTGGAACGGTGAGCTCGACATCGAGCTGCGGCACACGCCGCCCGGAGGGGGCTCGCTCAAGACCGTGCGCTTCGCGACCTCCGTGCCCCCCAACCGCGGTGGGAGCGACGGGTTCTTCGGCGACGCGTTGGGACGACTCGGCCCTCGCGGTCGTCTCCGACCAGGACTGGACCACGAACGGCCCGAAGCTCAACCTCGTCCCCGAGGGCGCCATGGCCGCCCTCATCGGCGACAACCCCAACGGGACGTGGAGCCTTCGCGTGAAGGACACCGTCGGCCGTCGGCCCGGCGGACACGGGCACGCTCAACAACTGGTCCCTGGACCTCAAGACCTGCACCCAGGCGCCCAGCCCGCCCACCGTCCAGAATTTCACCGGGCCGGCCGGCGCGCCGATCCCTGACGCCGGAGGCGGCTCGGTCGTCCAGACCGTTCAGGTGTCCGGTGCGCAGAGCTACCTCAGCGACCTCGACCTGCGGACGTCGATCACCCACGTCTTCACGCCGGGCGACCTCAGGTCAAGCTGACCTCGCCGGCGGGTACGACGGTCTGGATCAGCAACCGGCGCGGCAACGGGTCGCAGAGCTCACTCACGACGCGCTGGGACGACTCCGCGCCGGAACTCTGATTACCGATGCTCTTCTGGACCGGCGACCAGACACGACCCTCGCTCGTGCCCGAGGGGGCGCTCGGTGCCTTCATCGGCGAGAACCCCAACGGGCCCTGGACGCTCACCGTCACCGACGTCGACCCCCTGCGAGACCGGCACCCTCGGCGGCTGGAGCCTGGACGTCAGGTCCACCGCCGGCCGCCCGCCGCGCGCCCGGCGCGGGCGGAACGCCGCCTGGCATCGGCCTGCCGGTGGCCCCGTCTGCACCAAGGTCAACCTGGCGACGACGATCCTCGGCGCCAAGCGGGGCGAGCGGGGCGACGTCGCGAGGATCAAGGTGAAGGTCGCCAACAAGACCCGGACCGCCGGCGCGAGGGGCGCGAAGGCCGTCTTCAAGCTGCCGGCCGGGTTCACGCTCGCGGGCAAGCAGAAGGGCATCGTGCTCAAGAAGGGCAAGATCACCGCGACCTTCGGCGCCATCGCCGGCGGCAAGGCCAAGACGATGACCATCAAGCTGAAGGCGAAGGCGGGCGCGGCGTTCGGCCTGAAGACGAGCAGCGTCGCCGTCACGGCGCTCTGCGGGTCGAAGGCCAAGGCCGCGAAGATCAAGCTCACCGTCGTCCGCGGCTGAGTCTCCCCCGACGGCCCGCCGCGCGTCGCGGTCGCGCGGCGGGTCGTCCGTCTCCTCCGGCGGGGCGCTCGGGCAGGATAGTCGCGTGCCGCGCGTCGTCTTCCTGATCGACTCGCTCGGCTGGGGCGGCGCCGAGCGGCTGCTGCTCCAGTACCTGCCCCACCTCCGCTCGGAGGGCTTCGAACCCGTGGTCTGCGCGATGCACGAGCGCAGCGGGAACCCGGTGGCCGAGGAGATCGGCCGCCTCGGCATCCCGGTCGAGACCGTCCCCGTCGAGCGGCTGCGCGACCCGACCGCGCTCCCGCGCCTGGTGCGCTACCTGCGCGGTCGCGGCGCCGACGTCGTGCACACCCAGCTCGAGTTCGCCGACGGCCTCGGTTCGGTGGCGACCCGGCTGGCCGGGCTGCCGTCGCTGTCGACGCTGCACACGATGTACGAGTCCCCGCGCTGGACGCGCTCCTGGTGGCGCAACCGCCTGGGCGACCTCGCGCTCGGCGCCCTCGCCACCGCGATCATCTGCGTCTCCGACGAGGCCCACCGCCACTACGAGGCGCACCGGCCCTACCCCAGGCGCAAGCTCGTGACGCTGCGCAACGGCATCGACCTCGCGCGCTTCGAGGCGGCCGCCGGCGAGGGCCCGGCGGTGCGGCGCGAGCTCGGCATCGCCGCCGACGCCCCCGTCCTCGCCAGCGTCTCCGTCCTGCGCCGCGACAAGGGCATCCAGCACATGATCGCGGCGCTGCCGCGCGTCGCCGCCGAGGTGCCCGGCGTCGTGTACCTGGTCGTGGGCGACGGCGACCACCGGCCGGCCCTCGAGGCGGCCGCCGCGGCGGGCGCGCTCGCCACCCGGGTCGTGTTCGCCGGCAGCCGCACGGACGTCCCGCGCGTGCTGTCGGCCTGCGACGCGTTCGTGCATCCCACCCTGCTCGACGCCCTCCCCACCGTGCTGGCCGAGGCCTCGGCGGCGGGCCTCCCGATCGTGGCCAGCCGGGTCGGCGGCGTGCCGGAGATGTGCCTCGACGGCCGCAACGGCCTGTTGGTGCCCCCGGGGGACGAGGGGGCGCTGGCCGACGCGTGCCTGCGGCTGCTGCGCGAGCCCGGGCTGGCCGCGCGGATGGGCGCGCAGGGCCGGGAGGTGGCGCGCGAGCGCTACGACATCCGCACCCAGGCCGCCCGGCTCTGCGACCTCTACCGGCGGGCGATGGCCCGGTGAAGGTCGCCGTCGTGGAGCCTCGGAGCGCCGGAGGGATGATCCACTACGCCCACCACCTCTGCGCGGCCATGGCCGCCGAGGGCGCCGAGGTCGTGCTGGTCACGAGCGCCGGGACCGAGCTCGCCGACGTGCCGCGGTCGTTCGAGGTCCAGCGCGTGCTGCGCATCGCCCGCCGCAGCGCGGGCCCGGCGTCGCCGCCGGGCGGCCCGGTCGAGGCGGTCTTCCGACGCGTCCGGAGGCTGGGGCGGCTCGCCTCGCGCGGGGCCGAGACCGTCGTCGAATGGGGCAGGCTGTTGCGCCACCTGCGCTCGCTGCGGGCCGACGTCGTGCAGTTCGGCAGCATCGAGCACCCCATCGAGGGCCCGTTCCTGTGGGCCCTGCGCCGCGGGCCGGCCCTGCTCGCGGCGGTGGTGCACGAGCCCGAGATCCGCACCGCCCGGCGGCTGTACCGGGCCGTGGACGTCACCCTCTTCCGCGGCATCTACCGGGCGTTCGACGTGCTGTTCCTGCACGGCGAGGCCAACCGGCGCCGCTTCTCCGAGCTCTACCCCGGCGTGCCGGGCCGGCGCCTGCGCCTGATCGAGCACGGCAGCGAGGCTCCGCCGGCGGGGCACGGCGGCGTCGACCTGCGCGCGCGCTACGGCCTGGCCCCGGACGCCCCGACCGCCGTCTTCTTCGGCCGGCTCCTGCCGAGCAAGGGCCTCGAGGACCTCCTCGACGCCGCCGTCGTCGTCCGCGAGCGCCGCCCGGACGCGCGCGTCGTCATCGCCGGGCCCGCTCCGCGCGGCGCGGAGGAGGGGGCGCTCCAGCGCGCCGTGCGCGAGCGCGGGCTCGAGGACGTCGTCGCGGTGGACAGCCGCTACGTGCCCGACGAGGAGGTGCGGCCGCTGATGGAGCTCGCGCGCTTCGTCGTCCTCCCGTACCGCAGCGCGACCCAGAGCGGCGTGCTGCACGTCGCCTACGCGTGCGGGCGGCCGGTGATCGCCACGCGCGTCGGCGGGCTGCCGGAGGTCGTCGAGGAGGGAGGGACCGGCCGGCTCGTGCCGCCCCGCTCCCCCGCGAGCTGGCCGACGCGATGCTCGCCCTGCTCGACGACCCGGAGGGGACGGCCCGGATGGGCGAGCGGGCGCTGGAGCTCTCGTGCACGCGCTTCTCCTGGGCCGCCGTCGCGCGCGCGATCCTCTCGGCCTACGAGGAGGCCGGCGCGGGCCGGGCTACCTGAGCTCGCGCAGGCGCCGGCGGACGCGCTTGGCGAGCGGCAGCGCCCGGGCCCTCAGCAGGGCGGCGACGCGGCCGGCGCGCCCGCGCAGCGAGTCGGGGAACGCGGACAGCTCGAGCAGGGGGCAGCTGCCCGTGGCGAAGCGGTCCTTGTGGGCGGTGGTGCCGCCGGCGTAGTCGAAGCGGCGGCAGTCGCCGCGGTGGAGCGACTCGATCACGGCCGCCTCGAGCACCTTGCCGGGCGACTGGGCCGCGTACTCCTCGAGGTAGCCGATCTTGAGCGAGGTGAAGACCCCGCGCGCCTCGATGCCCAGGCGAAAGGCGATCGGCCGGTCGTCGAGGCGCAGGAACCAGAGCCGCAGCCAGCCGCGCGAGTCGGCCCAGCGGGCCAGGAGCCGCTGGAAGCGCTCCTCCTGCGGGCGGTCGGCGATCGCCGTGCCCTCGCGGCCCTTCCAGCCGCTGGCCTCGATGCGGAAGGCGTCGTCGAGGGCCGCGTCGAGCGCTTGGGGCTCGTAGGGGGTCACGCTCACCTCGCCCAGCTCCTCGAGCCGCCGCCGCCGCCGCTTCACGTCGCCGCGCAGCTTGGAGCCGCGGCTCGCCCAGTACTCGTCCCAGTCGCCGGTCAGGTCGATGTGCGCCTGGACCTCGACCGGCCGCACGATCAGCGGCTGCCCGGCCCGCGCGGCCGCGGCGGCCAGGGCCCGGTGGGTGGGCCCTCCCTCGGGCACCGGCCGCAGCAGCAGCCGGGCGATGGGCAGCGACAGGGCGCCCGCCATCGCGGCGTCCGCCGACGCGGGCCCGTCGCAGATCAGGCCGACCTCGTCGACGTACCGGAGGGCGATCGTCGAGAGGCCCGATCGGTTGAGCACGATCGGCAGCACGGCGGCGAGCTCGCCGTCCCGGCGCGCCGTGACCGCGATCAGCCGCTCGGTCGCGGAGTAGGCCTCGGCCCAGGCGGCGAGGTATCCCGGCTCGAGCGGGACCGGCGCCGCGACGCGG
Organism: Miltoncostaeaceae bacterium; assembly: GCA_963834875.1. Classification (GTDB taxonomy): domain Bacteria; phylum Actinomycetota; class Thermoleophilia; order Miltoncostaeales; family Miltoncostaeaceae; genus DATAGF01. The sequence continues at coordinate 462,942 of CAWIDG010000027.1, read as the reverse complement.
TCGGCGAGCGCGGCCCACTCACTCTGCAAGTCCTCGCCCGCGCGGGCGCGGGCGAGCTCGTAGCCGCCGCTGCGGTCAGGTCGCGGCGAGGACATCCCGTGCGATCTCGGCCACCTCGGTGGGGTTGGTGCCCACCCGCACGCCGCGGGCCTCGAGGGCGTCCTTCTTGGCCTGGGCCGTGCCCGAGGAGCCGGTGATGATCGCGCCGGCGTGGCCCATCTGCTTGCCGGGGGGCGCCTGGAAGCCGGCGATGTAGCCGACGACCGGCGTCCGCATCCGCTCGCTGATGAACTCGGCCGCCTTCTCCTCCTCGGCGCCGCCGATCTCCCCGACCATGACGGCCAGGTCGGTCTCCGGGTCGGCCTCGAAGCGCTCGAGGACGTCGATGAACGAGCTGCCGACCACCGGGTCGCCGCCGATCCCCACGACCGTGCTCTGGCCGATGCCGAGAAGCGCCAGCTCCTTGGAGATCTGGTAGGTGAGGGTGCCGCTGCGGCTGACGAGGCCCACACGGCCCGGCGCGAACACCTGGGTGGGCATGATGCCCACGGAGGCGACGCCGGGGCTGATGACCCCCGGGCAGTTCGGGCCCAGCAGGGTCTGGCCGCCGCGCTTGAGGTGGGTGTAGACGCGCAGCATGTCGTGCGCCGGGATGCCCTCGGTGATGGTGACGACCAGGTTGACGCCGCTGTCGGCGGCCTCGTAGATCGCGTCCGCGGCGAATCGGGGCGGGACGAACACCATTGCGGTGTTGGCGCCGGTGGCCTCCACGGCGTCGGCGACGGTGTCGAAGACCGGGATGCCGTCGACCTCCTGGCCGCCCTTGCCGGGGGTGACCCCGGCGACCACCTGGGTGCCGTAGGCCTTGTTGCGGGTGGCGTGGAACGCGCCCTCGCGACCGGTGATGCCCTGGACGAGCAGCTTGGTGGAGTCGTTGACGAGGATGCTCACGCCGGGACCGCCTGCTCGGCGAGCTCGACCGCCCGGCGCGCGGCGGAGAGCATCGTCGGCTCCACGACGACGTTGGCCGGGGCGCGCTCGGCGATGATCCGGCGCCCCTCCTCCTCGTTCGTCCCGTCCAGGCGCACGACGATCGGCAGGGTCGTCCCGAGCTGCTCGAGCGCCGTGAGCAGGCCCTCGGCCACCTCGTCGCAGCGGGTGATGCCGCCGAAGATGTTCACGAGCAGCGCCTTGACCTTCTCGTCGGACAGCAGGACCTCGAGCGCCGTGACGACCTCGTCGGCCTTCGACCCGCCGCCCGCGTCGAGGAAGTTCGCCGGCCGGCCGCCGGCCAGGGCGACCACGTCGAGCGTGCTCATCACGAGGCCGGCGCCGTTGCCGAGGATGCCGATGTCGCCGTCCAGCTTGACGTAGGTGACCCCCCGCTCCTCGGCCATCCGCTCCTGCGGGTCCTCGATCACCGACTCGCGCAGCTCGGCGAGCTCCGGGTGGCGGTAGAAGGCGTTGTTGTCGATCGTGACCTTGGCGTCGAGGGCGACGACGCGGCCGTCGGTCGTCCAGATCAGCGGGTTGACCTCCATGAGCATGGCGTCGAGGTTGACGAAGGCCCGGTAGAGGCGGTCGAGCACATCCACCACGCCCGTCCTCGCCTCCGCGTCGATCCTGGCGTGGAAGGTGAGCCAGCGGGCCTGGTGGGGCTGGAAGCCCACGAGGGGGTCGACGTGCAGCCGGGCGAGCTCGTCCGGGCGCTCGGCGGCGACCTGCTCGATGTCCATGCCGCCCGCGGCCGACAGCATCACCAGGGGCTTCTTCTCGGCGCGGTCGAACGTGACCGACGCGTAGTACTCGCGGGCGATGTCCGAGGCCGCCTCGATCCAGACACGGCGCACGGTGTGGCCGCGGATGTCCATCCCGAGGATGTCGCGCGCGCGCGCCTCGGCCTCCTCCGGGTCGTCCGCCAGCTTGATCCCGCCGGCCTTGCCGCGGCCGCCGATCTGCACCTGGGCCTTCACCACGACCCGGCCACCGATCTCCTCCGCGGCGGCCCGGGCCTCCTCTGGCGTCGCGGCCACCCGGCCGGACGGCACCGGGATGCCGTGACCCGCGAGCAGCTGCTTGCCCTGGTACTCGTAGAGGTCCACGGTGCCTTTCGGTCGTCATCTCCCCGGGCCGCGCCCGGGCTGAGCCCCGCGGCATTGTACGCGCCGGCGGTGGGCCGATCCCCGCCGAGTGCCGGCGCGCAGCGGCGCCGCGCCGAGGCGCCGATCGGCATCGCGACGCATCGGCCAATTGGCACGCGGCGGAACGGCCAAGTGGCAGGGGTCCACGGGCCTGCCGGACCTTCCGTCAGGCTTATGTCTTGATGCGATGATGCTAAGGTGCTGCTGTGGCCAAGGTGCGAACGACGGTGACGATCGACGAGGAGCTGCTCCGAGCCCTCAAGGTGCGGGGCGCCCGCACCGGGAAGAGCGATGGGGAGGTGATCGAGCAGGCGCTGCGGCGCGAGCTCGGCTTCGACCTCCTCGAGCAGCTCTGGGAGCGGAACGACCTCAGCGAGGACGAGGCGATGGCTCTTGCGGTGGAGGCCCGGGAATGGGGGCGCTCGCGCCGCCGCCGCTGAGTGCGGGCGGTCCTCGATCCCAACGTACTGATATCCGCGCTGATTGCGCCGGCCGGCACGCCGGCCACGCTCGTGGCGAGCTGGCTGTCCGGCCGGTTCGAGCTCGTCGTCTCTGAGAGACTGCTCGGCGAGCTGGAGCGAGCCCTCACCTACCCGAAGCTCCGGCGGCGGGTGGATGCAGGTCGGGCGGCATCCTTCCTCGCCTTGCTCCGGCACTCGGTGGTCGTCCGGCCGGATCGGCCCGAGCCGCCCCGGCGGGCGCCGGATCCTGACGATGACTACTTGCTCGCCCTGGCCGAGGAGTCGCGCGCGATCCTCGTCTCGGGCGATCGCCTCCTGGTCGGCCTCGCCGATCGCTTTCCCGTCAGGACGCCGCGCGATTTCCTCGACGCGCTCGACGCCGACGGCTCGTGAGGCCGCTCAGCCCCCGAGGATGGAGGGGTTGACGATCAGGTAGGCGAGCAGGGCGCTGGAGGCGCAGGCGATGACCGCCACGGCGGCGCGGGTGCGGCGGCGGCCGACGGCCTCGCGCACCAGCGCGAGCTGCGAGCCGGGGGGGCTGACGACCGCGGGGAGGCGGTCGGAGCTCGGCCCGGCGGCCGGTGCGGCGCGGACCCGGGCGGGGATGCGCTTCGGCCCGATCTCCCGCGGCCCGGCGCGATAGCTCCGGTAGCGGCGGCGGAGGATCTCGAAGATGCCGATGAGGAAGAGGGCGTCCAGGATCAGCAGCGCCGTCAGCCGCAGCGCGAAGCCCTCCTGCTCGACCTCGTGCTGAGCGGTCTCCGTGACGGCCGCGGCCGTGGCCGCCTGGCGGGCGCTCGCCGTGACCTCGGGCATGACCCCGGAGATGCCGTCCCCGGCCGCCGCCGCCGCCGCGACGGCCTCCTTGCGCTCGCGCTCGAGCCGCGCGCGCGCGGCGGCGCGTCTGCGCGCGATCGCCCGGCGGCGGGCGGCGGCGGCCGCGCGCCTGCGCTGCGCCGCCTCCGCCGCGGCCTGCGCGGCGAGCTCCTCGGGACCCGGCCCGACCTCCTCAGGCTCCGGCTCGGGGGCCGGGGCCGGCTCCGGGGCCGGGGCCGGAGCGGGGGCCGGAGCCGGGGCCGGGTTCGCCCGCGGCGCCGGAGCGGGGGCTGGAGCGGCGGGCGGCGGCAGGTCGGGGCTCGGCGGCAGGGCCGGCGTCTGGGCCGCCGCGGCGACCGGGAGAGCCAGCAGAGCCGCGAGGACGAGGATCAGGCGGAGGCGGGCCATCTCGATCTGGCAGATCCTATCGCGACCCGGTCGCGGCGACAGCCGTCGAACGGCACGCGAACGCCCCCGAGAGCGCGACGAGCGCGTTTCCACGCGACGTCCGCAAGCGTTCGCAGGACGCGGGTGCCGCGCTCGGGGTAGACGACCACCCGGCGGACCTCGAATCGCGGCGTCCGGCGCCCGGTCAGGCCCTTGCGGGTCGTGATCCCGCTCTCGTACCCGGCGGCCTGGGCGGCGGCGAGCGTCGCGCCGTCGTAGTCGAGCCGGCCTCCGTTCGGGTAGGCCACCGACGTGACCGGCACGCCCAGCCCCTGCTCGAGGGCGGCGCGCGACTCCGCGAGGTCGGCCATCTGCGCCTCGGGCGGCTCCTCCGACAGGATCGCGTGATGGCTCGAGTGCGATCCGATCTCGAAGCCACGGCCCGCAAGCTCGCGCGCGCCCGGCCAGTCGAGGAAGAGCTCCTTCAGGTCATCGCCCGGCCGCGGGCGCAGGGCCTCCACCATCTCGGCCAGCGCCGCCTCGCGCGCGTCGCGGTCGCGCCGCTTGAGATGCTCCTCGGCCCGGCGGCGGACGGCGCGGCGCTCGGAAGGGTCGCCCAGCACGACGCGCTCGCCGGCGATCGTCGCCTCGGGTGCCGTGGCCTCCGTCACGGCCCAGGCGACCGCCTCCCACCACGGCTCCACCCGGCGGTCGAGCAGACCCGGAACCAGGAAGAAGGTCGCCGGGAGGCCCAGGCGCTCGAGCTCCGGGACGGCCAGCTCGAGGTTGTCGCGGTAGCCGTCGTCGAACGTGATGGCCACCGCGCGCGGCGCCAGCCGCTCGCCGGCGGCGAGGGCGCGCAGCGACTCGCGCAACGGCACCACGTCGGCCCAGCGGGCGAGCCACTCGACCTGGTCGCGGAAGCCGCGGAGCCCCTCCCCGGGGGCGGAGGGGAAGCACGGAGTCCCTTCCACGTTGTGCCAACCCAGGACCAGCATCCGTGCCCCTTCGGCGGGGCGGCCGGCGCTACTTGCCGGCGCGCCGGACGGTGCTCGTCACCGTCGCGAGCATGATCTTGACGTCGCCCAGGACCGTCCTGGTGCGCAGGTACTCGACGTCCAGCCGCAGCCGCTCGTCGAAGCATGTCTCGCCGTCGGAGCGCTGCACCTGCCACAGCCCCGTGATGCCCGGCTTCGCCTCGAGCCGCTCCGTGTGCCAGAGGTTGTACGTGCTGGCGGCGAACGAGGTGGGCCGCGGCCCGACCAGGCTCATGTCGCCGCGGATGACGTTGATGAGCTGGGGCAGCTCGTCGAGGAAGGTCGCGCGCAGGATGCTCCCGATCGGGGTCACGCGCGGGTCGTTCTCCATCTTGAAGTCGGGGTAGGCGACGAGGCTCAGGTGCTGCAGCTCCGCCTTCATCTCCTCGGCGTTGACGCACATCGTGCGGAACTTGAGCATCCGGAACCGCTGGCCGCCGAGACCCGTGCGCTGCTGCGCGAAGAGCACCGGCCCCCGGTCGTACAGCTTGATGGCCAGCGCGATCACCAGGGACAGCGGCAGGGTGAGGATCCCGATGATCACCGCCAGGGTGAGGTCGATGGCCCGCTTCGCGACGAAGTAGCGCCGGGGCTGGCGCGGCAGCGCGGCGATCTCAGAGAGGAAGGTCGCGCGCGCGCGCAGGAACGCCGCGGCGAGCCGAAGACGGGCCCCTCGTCCTGGGAGGCTCCTCGACGCGGCCCTCGGCGGTGCCGTGCGCCGGCGAGAAGACGAGCGGGTCGGCCCCGGGGAACGTGCTCACGCCGCCGCCGCGTCGTGCTCGCGCGCGAGCACGACCTCGAGCCACTGCGCCGCGCGGGCGATGCCCTCGTCCAGGTCGACGGTGGGCGCGTAGCCGAACGCCTCGGCCGCGCGGCCGATGGCCGCGGAGGTGCTGGGAGGGTCGCCGGCGACCGCCGGGCGGCGGTCGAGCGGGACCGGCCGGCCGAGGACGCGCTCGATGACCGCGATGAGGTCGTTCAGCGCGATCGGGTTCGCCCCGCCCACGTTGAACGGGCCCTCGACGCCGGTCTCGACCACGCGCACGGTCGCCTCGACGACGTCCTCCACGAAGGTGAAGTCGCGGCGCTGGGCGCCGGTGCCGAACACCGGCACGGGCTCGCCCGTGAGGGCCGCGGTGATGAAGCGCCGGATCGCCATGTCCGGCCGCTGGCGCGGGCCGTAGGCCGTGAAGAAGCGCAGCGCGGCGCTCGAGACGCCGAGCTGGCGGTAGGCGCCGAGCAGGCTCTCGCCGGCCAGCTTGGTGACTCCGTAGGGCGAGATGGGGAGCGGGGCGACCTCCTCGTGGGTGGGCAGCGTCTCGGCCGCGCCGTAGATCGAGGAGGACGACGCGAACACGACCCTGCTCACCCCGGAGCGGACAGCGGCGTCCAGGACGCGCTGGGTCGCGAGGACGTTGTGGCCCACGTAGGCCTCGAAGGCCTGGCCCCAGCTGTCGCGCACGCCCGGCTGAGCCGCCAGGTGCACGATGACGTCGGCGCCCTCGAGGTGCACGTCCAGGGCGTCGGAGCGCAGATCGGCCTCGACGAGGCGGAAGCGCTCGGACTGATGCAGGGCCGCGAGGTTGGCCTCCTTGGCGGAGCGCTCGTAGAACTCGGTGAACGCGTCGATGCCGATGACGTCCACGCCGTCGCCCACGAGGCGCTCGGAGAGCTGCGAGCCGATGAAGCCGGCGGCGCCTGTGACGACGACCCTCACGATGCGCGGGCCACCGCGTCGCGGGCGCGCCGCGCGTCGAGGATCTGCGTCATGAGGTCGTGCAGCGTGACCCCGTCCTCAGAGAAGCTCACGATCGGCATCTCGTCGGTCGTCCGGCTCGCCACCTGGATGCGGCGGGCCAGGCCGTACGCGCCGGTCGTGTCGGTCTCCGGCAGCATGACCAGCACCGTATCGCCGTCCGGCGTGAGGGCGAAGAGATCGGTGAAGCGCAACCGTACGCGGGAGGCGAGCATGGTGTCGAGCGGCACCGCCATGAGCGAGAGCGGGCGCCGGTAGCGGCGCGCGCGGGCCACCTCGTACTCCATCAGGGCGACGACGTCGGCGAGCGCGGGGAGCCGCGCGGCGTCGTCTTCCTGGCGGCCGGCCCGCCGGCCCTTCTGTCGGAAAGCTCGCATGTTCCTCCGGTTCCTCTCCGTCTCCCGGTGACATCGCTCTGCCCGCTGGCTGCCAGTGTTTCAAGCCGCCTTCGAGGCCGTATCACCCAATCGTCTAGTCCGACCTAGCCATCTCAGGGAGGCGGCCACTTATCTGCGTTTTCCAATCGGCGGACCTCGGTCCGACTTGAGCCTCGGGGCAGAGGGCGCGTCGCTAGGATGCGCCGCGATGTCGACCGCCACCGTCGTCCGCGACCGGGGGCGTCTCGGGTCGCTCGAGGACGGCTGGCGACGGCTGGCCGCGCTCGCCGGCAACCCCTATCTGACGCCCGAGTGGCACGCCGCCTGCAGCTCGCGTCCGGGCGCCCAGCCGGTGGTGGTCGCCGTCCGCTCCGGCGACGGGGCGCTGCGCGGCGTGCTGCCGCTGGTCCGGGTGAGCTCGGGCCCGGTGCGCTGGCTCCGGTTCCCCGGCGACGACCTCGGCGACGACTACGCCATGCTGGTCGCGCCCGGCGACGACCCGGCCGAGGTGGCCCGGCTGGCCGGGCGCGGCCTGCGCGCGGCGGGCGTGCGCTGGGACGCGTTCGCGCTCTACTACGTCGACGCGGGCGCCCCCTGGCTGAGCGGGCTCCTCGACGGTCTGGGCGAGGTGGCCACGATGCGGCGCGGCGAGGCCGTGCGGCCCTACGTCAACCTGTCGGCCGGGGACTGGGCCGGCTATCTGTCGGCGCTCAAGCGCGACGACCGCAAGGAGACCCGGCGCCGCGAGCGCCGGGCGCTCGAGGCGGGGGCGTCCTACCGCCTGCTGGAGGACCCGGCCGAGGCCGAGGAGGGCATGGCGGTCCTCTTCCGGCTCCACGACATGCGCTGGAGCGACCGGGGGGGGTCGAGCCTCGCGTCGGAGGAATCCCGGAGGGTGCTGTCGGGCTTCGCCGCCGCCGCGGCCGCGCGGGGCTGGCTGCGGCTCTGGCTCCTCGAGCTCGAGGGCGAGCCGGCGGCCGCCGAGCTCGCCTGGCGCATCGGCGACCGCCAGCGCCACTACCAGAGCGGCTTCGACCCGGAGCGCGGCCAGCTCGGCGTGGGGCTCGTGCTCTTCGCGCACGCGCTCGAGGACTCCATGGCGGACGGCGTCAGGGAGGCCGACCTGGGCAGGGGCGAGAGCGACTACAAGCGCCGCTACGCCCAGGGGGCCCGTGCCGCGGCGCTGCTGGTCGCGGTGCGGCGGCGCCACCCGCTGCGGCCGGCCGTCGCCGCGGCCCTCTGGGGCCGCCGCACGCTGGCCTCGCGCCTGTCGCCGGAGGGGCGGGACCGGCTGTCGCGCCTGCTGCGCCGCCGCTGAGCTCCGGGGCGCCTCCGCTGCCTCGACGTGCGTGTCGATCGGGCGCGCGGCCGTTCGTCGCATCGGCAGAAGAACCACCAGATCCGCGAGAGGAGCTCCGATGGGCAAGCTGGTTGTGGGGACGTCCGTGACGCTGGACGGCGTCATGCAGGCGCCGGGCGGTCCCGACGAGGACCGCGACGGGGGGTTCGAGCACGGCGGCTGGCTGGTGCCCCACTTCGACGAGGAGATGGGGCGCGTGGCCATCGAGCAGACCCAGCGCGCAGCCGCGCTCCTGCTGGGGCGCCGGACGTACGAGATCTTCGCCGCCCACTGGCCGCGCATACCCGACGACGACCCGATCGCAGCGAAGCTCAACGCGATGCCGAAGTACGTCGCCTCCCGTACGCTCGACGCGGTCGACTGGACCAACTCGACGCTCATCGAGGGCGATGTCGCCGAGGCGGTCGCCGACCTCAAGGCCCGGACCGACGGCGAGATCCAGGTCACCGGCAGCGGTGACCTCGTCCAGACGCTGCTGGCGAACGACCTCGTCGACGAGATGACCCTCTGGGTCTTCCCGGTCCTCCTGGGCACCGGCAAGCGGCTCTTCGCGGAGGGGACGAGGCCCCTGGGCCTGGAGCTCACCGGCACGACGACGTCGAGCACGGGCGTCGCCATCCAGGCCTACCGGCGGGCGGGCGCGCTCAGCTACGGCTCGTTCGCCCTCGACCAATAGCGAGCCGCACCGCGGCGGTGCCCGGCGGCGATAATCGCCGGTGGTGGATGCCATCGCCCAGCTCGACCGTGGGCGCGAGGCCTACGAACGACGCGCGTGGGCCGACGCCCACGAGTGGCTGTCCGGCGCCGACCGGGCGGCGCCCCTGGGGCCGGAGGATCTCGAGCTGCTGGCGAGGACCGCCTACATGCTCGGCCGCGACGACGACTACGTGGGCGCCCTGGAGCGCGCCCATCGCGCCTATCTCGATGCCGGCCAGGCGCCGCGCGCCGCGCGCCTCACCTGGTGGATCGGCCACAGCCTGCTCTTCCGGGGACGAACGGGTCCCGCGATGGGCTGGTTCGCCCGCGGGGAGCGGTTGCTCGCGCGCGCGGAGGGGGATTGCGTCGAGCGGGGCTACCTGCTGATCCCGGTCCTCCTGCAGCACAGCCTGGGCGGTGACTACGACGCCGCATATGCCGTCGCGGCCGAGGCGACCGCGATCGGCGAGCGCTTCGCCGATCGCGACCTCGTCGCGATGGGCGTGATGGAGCAGGGCCACGCCCTGGTCAGGGCGGGGCGGACGGCCGAGGGCCTGCGCCTCGTCGACGAGGCGATGGTGGCCGTGACCGCGGGCGAGCTGTCGCCCATCGTCGCCGGCATCGTCTACTGCAACACGATCGCCTTCTGCCAGGGCGTGTACGAGCTCCGCCGCGCTCGGGAGTGGACCGACGCGCTGACGCGGTGGTGCGAGCGACAGCCCGAGATGGTGGCCCACATGGGCCTGTGCCTGGTGCACCGCGCCGAGATCATGACCCTGGGCGGCGAGTGGGCGGCCGCCCTCGACGAGGCCCACCGGGTCGGCGGTCGTTTCGCGCAGGGCATGCTGAACCAGCGGGCCGTGGGCCACGCCGCCTACCGCAGGGGCGAGGTGCATCGCCTTCGCGGAGAATTCCGCGCAGCGGAGGCGGCATTCCGGGACGCGAGCCGGGAGGGGCGGGAGCCGCAGCCGGGACTCGCACTCCTGCGGCTCGCCCAGGGCGACGGCGCCGCCGCCGCCGCCGCGATCCGGCGCGTCCTCGACGAGACGGCCGGACGCCTGAGGCGCGCGGCATTGCTGCCCGCCTACGTCGAGGTCATGCTCGCCGCCGGCGACGCCGATGAGGCTCGCAGCGCCTGCCGGGAGCTCGAGGAGACCGCCGAGCTCCAGCAGAGCGAGGCCCTCGGCGCGATGTCCTCGCACGCTCGGGGCGCAGTGGCCCTGGCCGAGGACGACGCCCGGCGGGCGCTCATCGACCTGCGCGATGCATGGCGCCGGTGGGGGAGCTGGGAGCGCCGTACGAGGCCGCGCGCGCCCGCGTGCACGTCGGGCTGGCGTGCCGCGCGCTGGGCGACGAGGACGCCGCCGGGCTGGAGCTCGAGGCGGCTCGTGCGACCTTCGAGCGGTTGGGGGCCGTCCCGGACCTCGCGCGCCTCGACGCGCTCGCGCCGAGCGCGGCGGCCACCGACGCCCATGGGCTGACGGCGCGAGAGCTCGAGGTGCTGCGCCTCGTCGCCGCGGGCGGCAGCAACCGCGAGATCGCCGCGACGCTGGTGATCAGCGAGCGCACCGTCGCGCGGCACCTGCAGAACATCTTCGCCAAGCTGGGCGTCTCGTCGCGCACCGCGGCGGGCGCGTTCGCGTTCGAGCACGACCTCCTCTGACCGCGATGGCGTGAATTGACCACGCGGTCCCCGTCGGGATGTTGGTGGATCCGGGCGATGCGCTGGTCCCCGCTCCGTCCGTACCGTCGTCGCGAGCGATCCGCCACGAGGAAGGAGGAGCGAGATGAGCGCCTATGTCGTCGTCCACCACCGGATCAGGGACGCGGAGACCGCGTTCGCGCGCGGGCAGGCCCTGCTGGAGGGGAGGGGCGCGCCAGCCGGTGTACGGGTCCTGCAGTTCTACCCGAGCCGCGACCGGTCGGCGGTCGAGTGCCTCTGGGAGGCCGACTCCGTCGAGACGCTGCGGCGGTACGTCGAGTCGGTCCTCGGGGACTCGAGCGAGGACGAGTTCTTCGAGGTCGACGCCGACCAGGCGCGGGGACTGCCCCAGCCGGCGGCGACGGGCGCCTAGGCAGGCTCGGGGCCGGCGACCGGCCCGAGGTGCGTCAGCTTGTCCGGGTTCACCACCGAGCTCACCGAGCGGATCCGCCCGTCGGCGACGTCGAGCGCCCAGACGGCGACCGTGCGCCCCGCCTCATCGGCGAGGACCGCGCCGGGCTGCCCGTTGACCGCCGCCGGGCGGATGGCGAGGCCGCCCAGGCGCGCGCCGGCGCGCACCCACGCGACCAGCGTGCGGGCCACGCGCGCCCGGCCGCTGACGGCACGGGCGAGGGCCGGCACCACCCCGCCGCCGTCGCCGTGGAGCACGACGTCCTCCGCGAGGAGCTCCTCGAGGGCGGCGAGGTCGCCGTCCCGCGCGGCGGCGATGAAGCGCCGCGCGAGCTCCTCGCGCCGCTCGGGCGACGCGTCGAAGCGCGGCCGCTGCTCCTGGACGTGCCGGCGCGCCCGCGCCGCGAGCTGGCGCGCGTTGGCCTCGCTGGTCCCGACGATCGAGGCGATCTCCTCGTAGGGATAGTCGAAGACGTCGCGCAGCAGGAACGCGGCGCGCTGCTCCGGCGACAGGCGCTCCAGCACCGCGAGGAAGGCGAGCGACAGGGACTCCGACAGCTCGGCCTGGCCGGCCGGGTCGGCGCCGGCGTCCTCGACGAGCGGCTCGGGCAGCCACTCGCCGACGTAGCGCTCGCGCCGGGCCCGCGCCGACCGCAGCTCGTCGATGCTGAGCCGGGTCACGACGGCGGCGGTCCAGGCGGGCGGGGACGCGATCGGCTCGCCCGCCCGCAGGGCGCGGTGCAGGCGCAGCAACGCCTCCTGCACGATGTCCTCGGCCTCGCCGACGCTCCCGAGCATCCGGTAGGCCACGGCGAACGCCCGCGGCCGCAGCTCCTCGTAGAGCTCCTCCCCCGGCGGCGTGCTCACCCCAGGCCGTCGGCGAAGCCCTGCCGCCAGCTCGGGTAGCGCAGCCGCCACCCCAGCTCGCGCTTGGCCTTCGCGTTCGACGCCCCCCGCACCTCGGTCATCATGACGGTCGCGGCCTCGCCCGCGGCCAGCCGCCCGAGCCAGCGCGGCAGGCGGCGCGGCGGTCGGGCCCGCAGCGCCGCCGCGAGGGCCGGGAGCCACTCGCGCACGGGGGCCGGCTCGTCGTCCACGACCTGGTAGATCCCGGGGGCGCCGCCCTCGACCGCGGCGACCGTCGCGGCGGCCGCGTCCTCGATGTGCACGAGCGACCACACGCCGCCTCCGTCGCCGACGACGGGCACCCGGCGGGCGCGGACCGCGGCCGCCATGTCCGCGTCCGGCGCCCCGCTGAGCCCGGTGCCGGGCCCGTAGAAGCCGCCGTAGCGCAGCACCAGGCCCTCGCCCCAGTCGATCCCCGTCACGGCCGCCTCGAGGTGGCGGATCGCGTCCAGCGTCGCGCGCAGCGCGCGGGGCGGCTCGGGGTCGAGCGGGTCGCGCTCGTCCTTGACCGGCCCGCCGACCCGCGCGAACGGCCAGCCGGCGTAGCTCTGCGCCACGACCCGGCGCGTCCCCGCCGCCCGGCCCGCGGCGAGCAGGTGGTCCGTGCCCTCGGTCCGCAGGCGGTTGGTCGCCGCCATCGTGCGGTCGATGCGCCGCAGGTCGAGCCCCCCCGAGAGCGCCGTGAGCTGGTGCACGATCACCTCGGGCGCGGCCTCGGCCACCGCCCGGCCCACCGCGTGCGCATCGAGCGCGTCGGCCACGACCGGCCGGGCGCCCAGCTCTCGGAGCGCGTCCCGCTTGGCCTGCGACCTCGTCATGCCCACCACCTCGTGGCCGTTGGCGACGAGCCGGGGGACGAGCTGCGTTCCCAGCGCCCCCGTGGCGCCGGCGACGAACACCTTCATGGTCTCTCCTTCCCCGCTGGGGTCGACCGGGAGACGAGATCAGCCCCGGCGCCTGTGACAGCGCCGGCGATTGCGCTCGGATGCCGAACCGTCACTCTTGACCGCGCGCGGGCGGCGACGGATCATCGGGAATGGCGCGTCATCGGGCATGGCTCGCCCTCTCGGCGATCGCGCTGGTCCTCCCGGCCGGCGCCGCGGCCGCGCCCGGCCAGGTCTCGCTCCACGGCCTCCCGGCCTTCAGCAACGGCCCCCAGGTCCTGGTGACGTGGGACCCGGCCGCCTTCACGCCGGCCAGCGTCGGCCGCCAGTACCGGGTGACGGTGCAGGACCTCACGGTGCCGGGGCTGAGCTCGCGGGTCGTCCCGGCGGCGCAGTCCGAGGTGGCGCTGAGCCTGCTCGACGGCCACGAGTACTCGATCCGGGTGGTGGCGGAGGAGCGCGAGTGCGTGGCCCCGGCGTGTGCGACACGGCGCACATCAACGGGCCGCAGAGCGAGTCCCGCGTCACCCGCGTCGACTCCGCGGCGCCGGTCGTGGCCGCGCAGATCAACGGCGGGTACCCCTACACCAACGACCCGGCCGTCGTGCTCGACGTGTCGGCCCAGGATCCCGCGTCCCCGGGCCGGCCGGCGAGCGGCGTCCGGACCCTCGAGGTCAGCCAGGCCGGGGCGTTCTCGTGCTCGGCGCTGGGCGGCGCCGACTGCCGCATCCCCTTCGCGCCGAGCGTGCCGATCACCCTCGCGCCCGGCCCGGACGGGCCGCGGACCGTCTCCGTGAGGGCCCTCGACGGCGCGACGACCGCGGGGCCCTCGCCCCCGGCCCCCGACGGGAACGCCTCGGCGCCGGCGCAGGCCACGGTGCTGCTCGACCGGCTGGCCCCCAGCCCGAAGGTCGGCATGAGCGCGCCGAGCGCGCGGCCGGGCGTGCCGCTCGCCCTCGGCGGGCGCCGGAGCATCGACGGCGCCGGCGGGCGCCGCCGACAGCGGCCTCGACCCGTCCGGCTTCGTCTGGAGCTTCGGGGACGGGTCGGTGGCGCGGGGCGTGATCGTCGCGCACGCCTACGCGCGGCTGGGCACCTACAAGGGCACGCTCACGCTCACCGACCGGGCGGGCAACGCGGCCGCGGCGGCCTTCACCGTGTTCGTCGGCGACCGCACCGGGATCGTGACCCGGGGCAGGGGCCGGCATCCTGGCGCCGCGCCGGCTGACCGGGCTGGTCGCGCGCCGGACGACGGTTCTCAGCGTGGCGCCGCAACCCGCTCGCGAGCTTCTACAACGTCCAGCTCTACCGGGCGCGCGTCGTCCAGCGGGGCGGTCGTGCGGCGCCTGCTCGTCTCGACCTTCCCCCGCCGGCCGCGGCAGACGATCCCCGGCAGGCTCCTGAGGCCGGGCACCTACCACCTCGTGGTGTGGAGCGGGCTCGCGTCCGGCCGCTCGAACTACGCGAGCAAGCCCTGGATCGTGGTGGTGCTCAAGGTGGCGCCGCCGCCGAGCCCGGGTCGTGCTCAGGCCGCCGGCAGGTAGAAGCGCGGGCCGAACGGGTCCGGGTCGTGGGCGGGGAGGTCGTGCTCCACGCTCAAGCGCACGAGGCCGCGGGTGGCCATCTCCGACGCCAGCGCCACGAACTCGTCCGGCGTCAGCGCCGCGCCGCGGTGCACGACGCGCTCGTAGAGCACGCTCTCGCGCAGCGGCTGGTGCGCCTCGTCGAGCGCCTGCAGCACCAGCTCGACCACCTCGGCGTGCGCCTCCATGCTCATGAGATCACGGCGATCGGCTCGTCGGCATGGACGGCCTGCCCCTCGGCCACGTGGAGCTCGCGCACCGTGCCGGGCCGGTGCGCGGCGACCTCGTTCTCCATCTTCATCGCCTCGACGATGCAGACCACGTCGCCGGCCGCGACCTCCTGGCCGATCTCCACGAGCACGCGCAGCACCGTGCCCTGCATCGGGGTCGCGACGACCTCGGGCGCCGCGCCGTCGCGCCCGGCGCCGCCCCCTCTCGCCCTGGCGCGCCTGGGCATCCGCGGCGCCGGGGCGGGCGCGCCGCCGCTCGCGGCGGCGGCCTCCGGGTAGCGCAGGGCCACCTCGAAGCGGCGCCCCCCGACCTCGGCGGTGAAGCGGCGCTCGGCCATGGGCGGCCCCTCACCGGCCTCGTCGGCCGGCAGCGATGGGCCGGCCGGGGACGGGATGGGCGTCGGCTCCTCGGCCATCCGCGCGAGCAGCCCGTGGCAGGCGCCGCCGGCGATGAACTCCTCCTGCTCCAGCAGGAAGCGGTGGAAGGGGATGAGCGTGACCGGCCCCTCGACGACGTACTCGTCGAGCGCCCGGATCATGCGGCGCCGGGCGGCCTCGCGGTCGACGTCCCACACGACGAGCTTGGCGATCATCGGGTCGTAGATCTCCGGGATCGCCG
The DNA here is from genome assembly GCA_963834875.1 of Miltoncostaeaceae bacterium. Lineage (GTDB taxonomy): Bacteria > Actinomycetota > Thermoleophilia > Miltoncostaeales > Miltoncostaeaceae > DATAGF01. The sequence continues at coordinate 447,576 of CAWIDG010000027.1, read as the reverse complement.
ACCCCGCCCGCACGCCGGAGTCCACCCGCACGCCCGGCCCGGACGGCTCCCGGTAGGCCGTGATGAGGGCGGGGGAGGGGAGGAAGCGCGCCGAGGCGTCCTCGGCGTTGATGCGGCACTCGATCGCGTGGCCGCGCGGCGCGACCTCGCCCTGGGCGATCGAGAGCCGCTCGCCGGCGGCGACCCGGATCTGCTCGCGCACGAGGTCGATCCCGCAGACCTCCTCGGTGATCGTGTGCTCCACCTGGATGCGGGTGTTCATCTCGAGGAAGAAGAACTCGTCTCCCGACACCAGGTACTCCAGCGTCCCCGCCGAGGTGTAGCCGACGGCCCGGGCCGCCCGCACCGACGCCTCGCCCATGCGGGCGCGCAGGTCCCCGTCGACCACCGGGCTGGGCGTCTCCTCCACGAGCTTCTGGTGGCGGCGCTGCACCGAGCAGTCGCGCTCGCCGAGCCAGACGCAGCCGCCGTGGGCGTCGGCGAGCACCTGGATCTCCACGTGGCGGGGCTCGGGCAGGTAGCGCTCCAGGTACACGGTCCCGTCGGCGAAGAACCGCTCGCCCTCGCGGCGCGCCCCCTCGAAGGCGTCCGCCAGGTGGGCGGCGGACGGCGCCACCCGGAACCCCTTGCCTCCGCCGCCCGCGGCGGCCTTCACCGCCACCGGGTAGCCGATCTCCTCGGCGACCGGGCGCGCGGCGGCGACGTCGGGGACCGGCTCGGTGGCGCCGGGCACGATCGGGACCCCGGCCGCGGCCATCAGCGCCCGGGCGCCGGTCTTCGAGCCCATCGCGTCGATCGCGTCGGGCGGCGGTCCGATCCACGTGATCCCGGCCTCGCCGAGCGCGCGCGCGAAGGCGGGGCTCTCGGCCAGGAAGCCGTAGCCGGGGTGGACCGCATCGGCGCCGGCCTCGCGCGCGACCTCCAGGATGCGCGGCACGTTGAGGTAGCTCTCGGTGGCAGGGCCAGGCCCGAGCAGCCAGGCCTCGTCGGCGTGGCGGACGAAGAGGGCGTCGCGGTCAACCTCGCTGTAGACGGCCACCGAGGCGATGCCCATCTCGCGCAGCGTGCGGAAGACCCGGATCGCGATCTCGCCCCGGTTGGCCACGAGCACCTTGCCGAACATCAGCGGCGGCCCCTCCTGCGGACGGCCCCCTCGATCCCGGCGCGGCGCCAGCGCGAGCGGTAGGCGGCCGGGAGGGGGTCGGGAGCGGCCCGGCGCTCCTCGTCGAGCAGGGCGCCGACGGCGGCGGCCAGCGCGGCGAGCTGCGCCGGGGCCGGCTCCCCGCCGGCCCGCACGACCAGCCGCGAGGGGGTCATAGCGGGATGTTCCCGTGCTTGCGGGCGGGCGGCGTCTCGCGCTTGGTGAGCGAGGTCTCGAGCGCCCGCACCAGCCACGCGCGCGTCTCCTCCGGCTCGATGACGTCGTCGATGTAGCCGCGCTCGGCGGCGATGTACGGGTTGGCGAAGCGCTCCTTGTACTCCTCGATGAGCTGCGCCCGCCGGGCCGCCGTGTCGGCGCCGTTGCGCTCGGCCTCGGCCAGCTCGCGGCGGAAGACGATGTTCACGGCGCCCTCGGGCCCCATCACCGCGACCTCCGCGGTGGGCCAGGCGGCGTTGAAGTCGGCGCCGACGTGCTTCGAGCTCATGACGTCGTAGGCACCGCCGTAGGCCTTGCGCGTGATCACCGTGAGCTTGGGGACGGTGGCCTCGGCGTAGGCGTACAGGAGCTTGGCCCCGTGCAGGATGATGCCGCCGTACTCCTGCGTCGTGCCGGGCAGGAAGCCGGGGACGTCGACGAACGACACCAGGGGGATGTTGAAGGCGTCGCAGAAGCGCACGAAGCGCGCCCCCTTGATGGAGGCGTCGATGTCGAGCACGCCCGCGAGGGCCTTCGGCTGGTTGCCCACGACCCCCACGGCGTGGCCGGCCAGGCGGGCGAACCCCACCACGATGTTCTCCGCGTAGAGCGGCGCCACCTCGAGGAAGTCGCCGTCGTCGACGACCAGCTCGATGACGCGCGTCATGTCGTAGGGCTTGGTGGGGGCGTCCGGCACGATCGTCGCGAGCTCCGGCACGACCCGGTCGCCCGGGTCGGCGGTGGGGGCGAACGGCGGCGGGTCGAGGTTGTTCTGGGGCAGGAACGACAGCAGCTCGCGCACCATCTCGAGGCACTCCTGCTCCGAGTCGGCGGCGAAGTGCGCGACGCCGGAGCGGGTCGCGTGGCTCTGCGCCCCGCCCAGCTCCTCCATGGTGACGTCCTCGCCGGTCACGGTCTTGATGACCTCGGGACCGGTGATGAACATGTGGCTGGTCTCGCGCACCATGAAGATGAAGTCGGTGATGGCGGGGCTGTAGACGGCGCCACCGGCGCAGGGGCCCATCACCACCGAGATCTGCGGGACCACGCCGCTCGCGCGCACGTTGCGGAAGAAGATGTCGGCGTAGCCGCCGAGGCTCACCACGCCCTCCTGGATGCGCGCGCCGCCCGAGTCGTTGATGCCGATGACCGGGCACCCCATCCGCACCGCGAGGTCCATGACCTTGACGATCTTCTCGGCGAAGACCTCGCCGAGGCTGCCGCCGAAGACCGTGAAGTCCTGGCTGAAGACGAAGACCACCCGGCCGTCGACGGTCCCGTGGCCGGTGACCACGCCGTCGCCCCAGGGCCGGTTGTCCTCCAGGCCGAAGCCGTGGGCCCGGTGACGGGTGAACATGTCGAGCTCGGTGAAGCTGCCCGGGTCGAGCAGGAGGTCGATCCGCTCGCGGGCAGTCAGCTTGCCGCGCGCGTGCTGGCGCTCGACGGCGGCCTCGGTGCCGGCGTGCCTCGCCTCCTCGCGCAGCGCCCGCAGGCGCTCCCGTTTGTCTTCGGTGCTCACGACGGCGTACGGCGGGCCTCTCGCGGGCCCGCCGGGACGCGCCTCCGGCCCCTGGCCGGGGCCTCCGGCAGACCGGCGCACCGGCTTCGCCGGGGCGGGCGCCGGGAAAAGCAACCCCCTCGGCGTCGTCGGATCACGCTCGCGTCGATCTCACGCGGTCATATTCGCCGAACTCGGCCCGCAGCACGCCGCACACCTCGCCCACGGTCGCGCGGGCGCGCAGGGCCTCGCGCATCGGGGGCAGCAGGTTGTCCGTCCCCCGCGCGGCGGCGCGGACGTCGGCCAGCCGCGCCTCGACCGCCGCCGCGTCGCGCGACGCCCGCAGCGCGCGCAGGCGCTCGACCTGGTCGGCCTCGATGCGCGGGTCGATGCGGTGGATCGCGATCGGCGGCTCGTCGTCCTCGCGGAGGACGTTCACCCCGACCACCTCGCGCTCGCCCGACAGCACCTCCTCGTGGTGCCGGAAGGCCGCGTCGGCGATCGCCTCGCGCATGTACTCGATGCACTCCGTGGCGCCGCCGCGGCGGTCGATCTCCTCGATCAGGTCGCGCGCCCGCTCCTCGAGCTCGGCCGTGAGGCGCTCGACCGCGTAGCCCGCCGCCCAGCGGGTCGACCGTGCCGGTGATGCCCGACTCGGCCGCGATCACCTGCTGCGTGCGCAGGGCGAGCTTGGCGCTCTCCTCCGTGGGCAGGGCGAGGGCCTCGTCGAAGGCGTTGGAGTGGATCGACTGCGCGCCCCCCAGCGCGGCGGCCAGCACCTGCACCGCCACCCGCACGACGTTCACGTGGGGCTGCTGCGCCGTGAGCGTGCTGCCGCCGGTCTGCGCGTGGAAGCGCAGCGTCATCGCCCGCTCGTCCGTCGCGCCGAAGCGGTCGCGCATGATGTGGGCCCACAGCGTGCGGGCCGCGCGGAACTTGGCGACCTCCTGCATCAGGTCGTTGTGGGCGTTGAAGAAGAACGACAGCCGCGGGCCGAAGCGGTCGACCTCGAGGCCCGCCGCGAGCGCCGCCTCCACGTAGGCGATGCCGTTGGCCAGCGTGAAGGCGATCTCCTGCACGGCGGTCGAGCCGGCCTCGCGGATGTGGTATCCGCTGATGGAGATCGTGTTCCAGCGCGGCAGCTCCGCGTCGCAGTAGGCGAACGTGTCGGTGGTCAGCCGCATCGATGGCCCCGGCGGGAAGATGTAGTTGCCGCGGGCGACGTACTCCTTGAGCACGTCGTTCTGGATCGTCCCCCGCAGCCCGCGCGGGTCGGCGCCCGTCTCCTCGGCCACCAGCTGGTAGAGCAGCAGCAGGACGGCGGCGGGCGCGTTGATCGTCATGCTCGTCGAGACGCGGTCGAGGGGGATGCCCTCGAAGAGGCGCGCCATGTCCTCGACCGAGTCGATGGCGACCCCCACCCGGCCCACCTCGCCCGCGGCGAGCGGGTCGTCCGAGTCCATCCCGAGCTGGGTCGGCAGGTCGAAGGCCGTCGAGAGCCCGGGCGCCCCCGCCGCCAGCAGGTAGCGGAAGCGGGCGTTCGTCTCCTCGGCCGTGGCGAAGCCGGCGTACTGGCGCATGGTCCACGGGCGCTCGCGGTACATCGTCGGGTGGATGCCCCGCGTGAACGGGAACGCCCCCGGCTCCCCGAGCCGCTCCGGAAGGTCGAGGTCCGCGACGGACGCCTCGTCGTAGACGCGCTCGACCGGTATCCCCGATTCGGTGGCCCGGATCTCGTGGTCCGTGCCCGCGTTGCTCTTGCTCACTCCGGCGGCGACGCTACCACACGCCGCGCGCGAGGCGGCGCCGGGCTAGCGGACCACCCAGGCGCGCCGCACCGCGGTCCCGCCGCCCCTCGCGACGAACTTCGCGGTGACCCTCACCTTCTTGAGCGGGTAGTTGCGCTTGAGCCTCACCTTGCAGGTGAAGCCCTGGCGCGCGCCGATGCGCGACGCGCAGCGGCCGACCACCCGCAAGCCGAAGGTCGTGGTGATGACGATGCGCCCGCCCTTGCCGCCCGTGACGACCTTGCCGACGATCACGCGGCTGCTGACGCGCTGGATCCGCAGCGGCGAGAGCAGCTTCCTGCCCGCCGTCAGGCTCCCGAAGGGGTCCGGCTTGGCCGTCTGCCTGGGCTTCGGCGTGATCGCGATGACGACCTGGCCCGCGACCGCCGGGTTGGCGGTGCTCGTCGCCCGCACGGTCGCGGTGCCGCCGGCGGGCGGCGTGGCGGGGGCGGTGTAGACCCCCGTGGGCGAGGCCGCGCCGGCGCTGGCGCTCCACGAGACCCCGCCCGGCAGGTTGCTCAGCGACGCGCTGAGCTGGACGCTCGTGCCCGCCACCATGCTCGCCGGGGCGCCTGAGACCGCGACCGACGGGGACCTGTCGGCGATCGTCACAGTCGCGGCCGGCGGGGTCTCGGGGTAGCGCGAGGAGCTCGAGCGGGCGACGTAGGTGAAGCTGTCCCCCCCCAGGAAGCCCGGGGTCGGCGTGTAGACGAGCTGGGTACCCGGGACGAAGTCTTGGTCGACCGGGACGTTCAGCGTGCCGTGCGCGGGCGCTGACTTGATGCGATAGCGCAGGTTCGAGGGGTTGCCGAACTTCTGGGACGACAGCGGTACCACCTGGGCCGCGCCGGTCTGGGCGAGGCTGACCGGCTGGGCGGTCCAGCCGGGCACGGTGACGATGTCCGCCTGGCCGGTCGCGAAGGCGCGGGCGTTGCTCTCCGCGGCGCCGCCACCCTCCCACAGGGTGTTGTCCGGGTCGGCTTCGCTCGCAATCACGTACTGGCCGGGCGCCGTGTTGGACACGTCGATCCATTGGAAAGCGAGGTAATTGGGGTAGCGGTCCCGCCACCCCGAGGAGACGCCCATCTTGAGGCTGGTGGAGCTCGGATTGCCCGTCTGGCAGCCGAATGTGTAGAGCCGGGGGTCCGGCGTCACGGGCGAGGCCGGCGCCTCCTGGCTGTCGACGAGGCAGAAGCCGACCTTCTGGTTCGGCGCGACCTGGGCGGTCTGCTCCAGGTTCCACAGCGAGTACCGGATCGCCCGCATGAGATGGAAGTGGGAGTGGCCATCGGCGTCCTCGAACCTCACCTCGGGCCTGCCGACCACGACGTTGACGGGACCCCCGGAAAGCGACCGGGCGCGCTGGCGCACGCCCGCCGAGTTGCTCGGGTCCGTGATCTGAGGGTTTCCGGAAACCTCGAGCGGGCCTTGGCCCACGTTGGTCACGTAGCCCTCGAAGCGCACGACAAGGTCACCACCGAGACCGGAGACGTGGTAGGGGCCCGGTTGGATCACCCTCTCGACCGGGTCAGCCCGCAGGTCTGGCGCCTGCGGTCCCGGCCCTCCGAGGGCCACGATCGGAAGGGAGACGGCGGCGGCCCCGGCGAGGCCGAGTAGGGCGAGGACGGAGCGGCGACGGGCACGCATCGCCCTTGAGAACCTACGGCCTCGCGCGCCCGGCCTGAACTGGCCGTCGGGGCAGGTCGCCACGACCTCCGGGGAGGGCTGGCGTTGCTCTTGCCCACTGCGGCGGCGACGCTACCACCCGCCGCGCGCGAGGCGGCGGAGCGCTAGCGGATGACGAAGGAGCGCCGCACCGCCGTCCCGCCGCCGTTCTTGGCCGTGAACTTGGCGGTCATGCGCACCTTCTTCAGCGGGTAGCTCCGCCGGAGCGTGACCTTGCAGGTGAAGCCCTTGCGGGCGCCGATGCGCGCCGAGCAGCGGCCCAGCACCCTCCTGCCGAAGGTCGTGGTGATCGTGACGCGCCCGCCCTTGCGGCCGGTGACGACCTTGCCGACGATCACGCGATTGCTGACGCGCCGGATCCTCAGGGGCGAGAGCAGCTTCCTGCCCGCCGTGAGGTTCCCGAAGGGGTCGGGACTGGCGGTCTGCTTGGGCTTCGCGCTTGATGGCGATCACGGCCTGGCCCGCCACGGCGGGGTTGGCCGTGCTCGTCGCCCGGACCGTCACTGTGCCGCCCTTCGGCGGCGTGGCCGGGGCCTTGTAGAGGCCGGCCTGCGAGATCGACCCGGCGCTGCGCGCCCCACGCCACGCCGCCGGGGAGGTTCGCCAGCGCGGCCGTGAGCTGCACGCTCGTGCCCGCGATCATGCTGGCCGGGGCGCCGGAGATGGCCACCGACGGCTCGGTGCTGGCCAGCGAGACGGTCGCCCTCTGCCGGCTGGGGGGGAGTGGGAAGCCGGAGGAGATCGAGTGGGCGACGTAGGTGAAGCCGTCGCCGCCCCGGTAGCCGGGGGTGGGCGTGTAGACGACCTGGGTGCTCGCCGAGAAGGCCGGTCCGACGGCGACGTTGAGCGTGCCGTTGGCCGGCGCCGACGTGACCTGGTAGCGGAGGTTGGAGTCGCCCTGGCTGCCGAACTTGGCCGCCGACAGCGGGATGACCTGGGCGGCCCCCGTCTGGGCGAGGTTGACCGGCTGGGCCGTCCACCCGGGGACGGTGACCTGCTGGGCGCGCGAACGCCGGGACGTTGCTCTCCGCCGCGCCGCCGCCCTCCCAGATGGTGTTGTCGGGGTCGGCCTCGGCGCCCACCAGGTAGCGCCCGGGCGTGGTGCTGGAGACGTCGATCCACTGGAAGGCCAGCGACTTGTCGTAGACGTCGCGCCATCCCGACGAGGTGCCCATCCGCAGGTCGGTCGAGCCCGGCTGGTTCTGGTCGCAGAACTGGGTGACCGCGCCGTCGTAGACCTGGGGGTCCGGCGGCGGCGACGGCGACGGGGCGTCCTCGATGTCGTAGAGGCAGAAGCCGACCTTCTTGGCCGGGCGCGACCTGGGCGGTTCCCTCCAGGTTCCAGAGCGAGTAGCGCATCGCCTTGTTGAGGTGGAAGTGGTTGTGGCCGTCGGCCGTCTCGAAGGTGACGGACATCGGCTGGACCGGCACTGGACGCGAAGGTCCCGGCCCCTCGTCCCGAGGCCCACCTGCGCTGCGCAGACCGCCGTACCCGCCGGGCTGCGGGTTGCCCGACACCTCGAGCGGCCCCGCGCCGATGTTGGTGACGAACCCGTCGAAGCGGATCAGGAGGCGGTCCGCTGCCGAGACCGCTGGGCGTGTCCCCGTAGACCTGCGGCCCTTCGATCGCTTCGACCGGGTCGGCGCGGAGGTCCGGCGAGACGCCGCCCGGACTGGAGGTGGCGATGATCGGCAGGGAGACGGCGGCCGCTCCGGCGAGGCCGAGCAGGGCGAGGACGGATCGGCGGTGGGCACGTCTCACCGCTGACAATCTAGACCGTTGCCCGCGGCGGATGAACTGGACGTGTGCCCAGGTTCCCACGACCATCGGCGGGGTACGGCGTAAGGGATGTGTGAGCCCGGTGCGCGACGCCCGCGCCGGGGCGGGCCTGGAGGGCCGAGATACACTCGGGCCCGTGGCCGGAGACATCCGCGTGACGGTGCGCCTCTTCGCCTCGCTGCGCGACGCGGCGGGGGCCGACCGCGTGAGCGTGAGCGTCCCGGCCGGCACCCCGGTGGGCGCCGTCTGGGGACACCTGCCCGAGCCGGTCCGCGACGCCGGCCTGCCCGACGGCGCGCGCTATGCGCTCAACCACGAGTGGACTCTGCCCGGGGCGACGCTGCGGGACGGCGACGAGGTGGCGGTGGTGCTGCCGGTGTCGGGCGGATGATCGCCCTCACGCCCGAGCCCCTCGACCTGGCGCCGCTGATGGCGGCCGTGGCCGACCCCGACCACGGCGGCACCGCCGCCTTCGTGGGGACCACCCGCCGCGAGGGCGCCGATCGCGAGGTGGCGGAGCTGTACTACGAGGCCTACGAGGAGCTCGCCCTCAGCGAGATGGCGGCCGTCGCCGCCGAGGCGGCCGCGCGCTTCGGCGCCCGCGTGGCGGTCGCGCACCGCGTGGGGCGCGTCGCCGTCGGCGAGGCGAGCGTCGCCGTGGCGGCGTCCGCCGGCCACCGGCCCGCCGCGTTCGCCGCGTGCCGGTACGTCATCGACGAGCTGAAGCGGCGGGCGCCCATCTGGAAGCAGACGGTGTACGCAGACGGCGAGGCGAGCTGGATCGACGGCTGCGCCGCGCCGCAGCCGGCCAGGGCGCGCTGATGCCCGAGGAGCCCCGTCCGGGCGTCAACGTCGCCCCACCGGTCGTCGCCCCGCCCCAGCCGGACCTCGAGGAGGAGCTCGGGCTCGAGGAGGAGCTGTGGACCGACGACTCGGGCGAGGACTACAGCGGCTGGCACTGCGTGCGGACCGACCCCTGGCCCTGTCCGGCCGAGGGCTGCGGCTTCGTGGCGAACTTCCTCACCGCCGCCCACCTGATCATCGTGTGGCCCGAGAGCGACGACCCGGCGCTGCTGCGCCACGCCGCGGCCGCCCGCGACGTCGGGCGGAACCCGAAGGTCAACGTCTACGAGCCCGCCTTCGGCCCGGCCTGCTCCTACTACCAGTGGGACGCCGCCGGGAACCCGGTGCACGCCGTCCGCACGGACATCGGGGAGAACGTCTACCGCAAGAGCTGACGCGCCCCCCGCCCTCGTCGCCAAGAGCGGGCGAGCAGCATCGCGAACCTGAGGTTGCCGACGAGGTAGCGGCGCGCCATCCGGCGCGGCTCCTGGCCGAGGCGGTACGCCCAGCTCGAGGCCGGCGCGCTGCATCCAGGCCGGCGCCCGCCTGGTCACGCCCGCGCAGACGTCGAAGGCCCCGCCGACGCCCATGACGAACGGGACGCCGAGATCCTCCAGGTGCCGGGCGAGCCAGTACTCCTTCCGGGGGCTCGGCACGGCCATGAAGAGCATGTCCGCGTCCGAGGCCGCGACGGCCGACACGACGTCCGCATCCTCCTCCGGGTCCCAATAGCCGCTCCTGTGGCCGGCGACGCGGAGGTCCGGGTGGAGCGCCCTGAACCTCGCGACGACGGACCGGACCACCTCGGGACGGGCGCCGAGGAAGTAGGGCTTCCATCCCCGTTCGGCGCAGCTCCCGACCAGCCGCATGAAGAGATCGATGCCCGCGACCCGCTCGGGCACGGGCACTCCCAGCAGGCGCGCGCCCACACGACCGACATCCCGTCGGCGTTGATGATCGAGCAGCCCGAGACGATCGTGTTCAGGTCCTCGCGCCGGTCCATCATGACGACCTTCGCGGCGTTCAGGACCACGTGCTGGTGCGGCCCGCCGGCCTCGACGAGCCGCTCGACCTCGCGGACCGTCTCCTCCAGCGTGAGGCAGTTCGACGAACGTCGTGAAGACCGGCCACCGCCGCCCGGTGGCGCGCGACGCGAGCGCTGTGCCCGTCGCTCCCGTCATCCGACCGCCTGCTCCAGCGGCGACCCGAGGCCCAACACCGAGCGCAGGTCCGCCGCCACCCTCTCACCGGCGCGACCGTCCCATCCGCGCGGCCGCTCCCAGGTCAGCGCCTCGCCGAACAACCGGGGGATCTCCGCGATCGCCTCCGGCCGCGCGCCGAGGAGGTGGTTGCCGCACGCCAGCGTCACCGGCCGCTCGGTGTTGCTCCGGAGGGTGAAGCAGCGGACGCCGAGCGCCGCCGCCTCTTCCTGCACCCCGCCGGAGTCCGTGATGCACGCGGCGGCCCCGAGCTCGAGGCTCAGGAACTCGAGGTAGCCGAGGGGCTCGCACAGCACGAGCCCGTCCCCGGGGACGTGGCCGAGCAGGTCGAGGGACCTCCTCGTCCGCGGATGGACCGGGAAGATCAGCGGCTTCCACTCCCGCGCGAGCGTCCCGAGGGCGGACATGACCCTCTCGAGGGGCCCCGGCGCGTCCACGAGAGCCGGCCGGTGAAGGGTCACGAGCCCATAGCCCTCCCTGTCGAAGCCGAAGCGTCGCCAGTGGGCCTTCTCCTCGGCGTTCCGTCGATTGAGGTCGAGGGTGTCGATCATGGTGTTGCCGGCGAAGACGATGGACTCCCGAGGACGGCCTTCGTGCACGAGGTGGTCCTCGGCCTCCGGCGAATGCACGTCGAGCCGATCCGCGATGCGGTCGGTGACGATGCGGTTCAGCTCCTCGGGCATCGTGCTGTCGAAGCTCCGGAGCCCTGCCTCGACATGGGCGAGGAGCACCTGGCTCTGGGCGGTCACGAGCCCACAGGCCAGCGTTGAGTTCACGTCACCGTAGACCACGACCATCTGCGGCTCGACGTCGTCCAGGACCTGCTCGAAGGCCAGCATGACGCGGCCGTTTGATCGGGTGGCTGCCGCTTCCGACCCGAGGAGCGATCGGGCACCGGCAGGTCCAGATCCTGGAAGAAGACATCGCTGAGACGGTGATCGTAGTGCTGGCCGGTGTGCACCAGCATCTGCGGGCACTCCCCGTCGCGACCCAGCGCCGCGATCACCGGGGCCGCCTTCATGAAGTTCGGTCGAGCCCCGACGACGTGAACGATCGATGTATGTCAGCCTCTCTCGCCCGCAGCCCGGGCTGCGTGACCCCGACCAGGGAAGCCTTGCCGCGTGCCGCCCGTCGGAGCCGGTCCCGCCGCGCCGCGACGGGAAGCATGCGGAGCGGGAGGAGAGTAGTCCGGGTCTCGCCGGGGACCACCGACTCTCGGCGGGGTCTGGGGTCCTCCGCCTACCCGGACGGCCAGCGCTCGTGCAGGGAGATCGTCGAGCCCGGTGGGCTGGCCCGGCCGGCGGGCGCGCCGTCGCGGGCGCCGCGCGACGCCGGCGCGGCCTTCGATCATGACCGGCGCCCGTGTCACCGGGCCGGGCCGGACGATCCGGGTGGTCGATCGGCTAGTTCCGCAACCGTGCGAAACCCCCCGTTCGGGAGTCGCCGACGGCCCTGTCGGGGGCCCAGAATCGCTCCACCGGCCGACACGCAGAGGCAGAGGTCCCGAGGGCAATGAGCACCGCCGAGCGCACCGTCACGACCGCCCCAGGGCTCGAGCCCGAGGCGGCCCTCGCCGCGACGCCACGTCTGGCGTGGCGGGCCCGCTGGCGGGATGCCGCCCTCATCGTCTCGGGAGCCGATCTGATCGCGCTGCTGGTGGCTCAGTGCGCGGCCCTCGCGCTGACCGCCAACCTCTTCACCGATCAGCGCGCCGACTGGGCGAGCCTCGCCCTGGGCGTCGTCGTGTTCTCCGTGCTCTGGCTCGGGCTGCTGGCCGCCTTCGGGACCTATGACCGCCGCCGTGTGCGGATCTCGACCCGCAGCTTCGTCGGCCACCTCCGGGATGTCCTGTATCCGCTGATCATCGGTGGGCTCATCGTCCTCCTCGCCCGCGAGCCCCTCGCGGCGACCTTCGGGCCCGGGCTGGTGGAGGCCCTGACGGTCGGGGCCTTCCTCGGGCTCGCGGCCGTTCTGGTGCCCCTGGCGCGCGTGAGCCTGCACAGCCTGCGCATCCCGGCGCTCAACCGCCCCGAGCGCACCGTCGTGGTCGGGAGCGGGCCCGTGGCAGGGCTCATCGCGCAGAAGCTCCTCCGGCACCGCGGATACGGCATGGCCCTGGTCGGCTACCTCGACGACGAGGCTCGTGAGCTGACGGGCTGCGAGCGCCTCGGCCGCTGCGGAGATCTCGCGGCGGTCTGCGAGCAGCACGACATCGATCGGGTCGTCCTCGCCGATCCGGATGCCGGCGACGAGCAGGTGCTCGACCTCGTCCGGAGCGTCCGCAACCCGAGCGTCCAGGTCTCCATCGTCCCGCGCTACTTCGAGGTCTTCCCGTCGCACGCGACTCTCGACGACCTCGAGGGCGTTCCCGGTGCTGACCATGCCGCCCGTGCGCCTGGGCCCCGCGGCCGGCATCGTCAAGCGAGCGGCCGACGTCGTCGTCAGCGCGGCGGTCCTGCTGCTGCTCGCGCCGGCCCTCGCCGCCATCGCCGTCGCCATCCGCCTGGACTCCCGGGGCCCGGCGCTCTTCCGCCAGGCCCGGCGCGGGCGCGAGGGATCGACGTTCGAGATCGTGAAGTTCCGGACCATGGTCGTCGGCGCCGAGGCACGGTGCCAGGAGCTCGCCGCCCTCGACCAGGTCGAACGGGCCGCTGTTCAAGCTCAAGGACGGCGACCCGCGCATCACCCGGCGTCGGCCGTTCCTCCGCCGCACGAGCCTCGACGAGCTGCCCCAGCTCTGGAACGTCCTCCGCGGCGAGATGAGCCTTGTCGGCCCGCGCCCCTTCGTACCTGTACGAGGCGGACCAGATCACCGGCTGGGTTCAGCCGCGCGCCACGAGGTGCAGCCCAGGCATCACCGGCCTGTGGCAGGTGCATCGGCCGCAGCGACCTGTCGGTACGAGGAGTGAAGCGGCTCGACTACCTGTACATGACCAACTGGTCGCTTCTGGTGGGACACCAAGGTGATTCGTGGTACGGCGCGGGTCGTCCTGACCCGGGACGGCACCTACTAGGCCGTTCTTTCGATACATGGTGGTTCCGGCGACCCGGTCGGGCGCTTCCTAGGGACGCGTTCGCTCGCGCCGGCATCAACCCCCTCGCCCTGAGGGACAGAGAAGAGATGCGTCGATGTATGCCGAGTCGCCGGACCGACTCGGGGTCGCCATGGCCGATCGCCGGCGGCACCGTCGAGCGAGGCGGAGGTCGAAGGCCGGCCGCATCGACGTACCCCTCGCGGCGCGCTCATGTCACTCGGTCGTCGCACGCGCGGCCGTCCACACATTACGGCAGAACATCTCCCGGGACGTCACAGTTGATCCCGGATCGGGACCCACGTCGCGATGAAGTCTCGACGCCTCGAGCCCGGCGCCCTGGTGTCGAACGGCGAGAGGTGCGGCTGCGGAACGAGTTGTTGCGCAGACCAGCCCGCTGACGCACCCCCGGCCGATGTTGTACCTGCAGTCGTCGACCGTGGACGCGCAGTCAAGCCATTTGTTCTGGATCAGGACATCGCGTGCGCCGACGGGGTCGTGGAGGCGGTGGATGAGATCGCCGTGACGGCGCATGCGGAAGCGCGACTTACGGATGACGAGCCGGTCGACCGACCGCGCTGGAGGCGCTCGGTGTGAACCCCGGGGTCGCGGATGTACTCCTGGAAGAGGACGCCGTCGAGGGTGATGTCCGACGGGCGGGCGAAGCCCTCGTCGTAGACCTTGATCGCCGACGCCTCGTTGTCGGACGGCCCCACCGTCCGCCGAGCACCTGCACGCGGCTCGCCGAGCTGATCAGCATGCGGGCCGTGTCAACGTCCCGCAGCACGATGTCCTCGGCTCCGGCCCGCACGTACCAGCTCGCCGTGGCGGTGATGTCGCGCACCTCGATCCCGCGCCCGGCGATCTCGAGCTCCGCGAGCGTCACCGTCGCCCCGGGGGCGGGCGCGAAGGTCACGGGCGCGTCGGGCGTGCCCCCGGTGCCCTTCGGGATGACCTGGGGCGGATACGCGCCGTCGGCGATCCGACATGGTCGCCGGGCCGGGCCAGCCGGGCCGCCCGCTCGAGGCTGCGACATGGGTCGCCCACCGCGCAGAAGCCCGTGTCGTCGCCGTCCGCCGTCACGGCCAGGGCGGGCGCGGCGAGCGGCGGCGCGGTCGCCCCGGTCGTCGCCGGCGCCGTCGCGCCGGGGTCGTCGCCATCGGTCCCGCCCGATGCGCACGCGACGGCGGCCGCGGACGCCGCCGCGACGACGGCGACCGCGAGCGCGGCAAGCCATCTGCTCCGCCCCGCCCTCGCTGTCGCCACGCCGGCTCCATCGGTCCGTGCGCCACCGGCTGCTAGCCTCGCCGACCGTGGCGCGCATCGACGTCGTAGTGGTCTCGTACCACAGCGAGGCGCGCCTGCGCGACTGCGTCGGGCCGCTCGCCGGTCGCGACGGCATCAACGTGATCGTCGCCGACAACGCGTCCCGCGACGCGAGCCTCGAGGTCGTCGCGGATCTCCCGGTCACGACGATCGCCCCTTCCGCGCAACGGCGGCTTCTCCTACGGCTGCGACGCGGGCTCGCGGGCCGGCGGGGCACCGTACGTCCTCTTCCTGAACCCCGACGCGCGCATCGATGCGCGCGTCGTCGAGCACATGGCGCGAATCCTCGACCGGGACGCCGGCATCGGGGCCGTCGGCCCGCGGATCCTCGACGAGGACGGCGGCCTCGACTTCTCCCAGCGGCGGTTTCCGCGCGCGCGCTCGACGTTCGCGGTGGCGCTCTTCCTCCATCGGCTTCTGCCCAGGGCCGCATGGACCGACGAGATGATCAAGGACCCACGCGCGTACCGGGTGCAGGGCTCGCCCGATTGGCTCTCGGGGGCCTGCCTGCTCGTTCGCCGCGCCGACCTCGAGGCCCTGGGCGGCCTCGACGAGGGATTCTTCCTCTACTGCGAGGACACCGACCTCTGTCTACGGATCCGTGGGCTTGGGCGCGCCATCCGCTTCGAGCCCGGGTCCTCTGCGCCCATGCGGGCGGGGCCTCCCGCACCGCGACCGAGCCTGCTCCCCATCCACGCGCGGAGCCGGATCCGCTACGCGCGCAAGCACGGTGGCCGCCGCGCCGAGTTGCTCGAGCGGGTCGGGGTCGGGCTTGCCGCGCTGATCCGCCTGCCGCTCCGCCGGGGCCCGGCCCGGGCCGCCGAAGCTCGCGCGCTCGGCGTGGCGCTCGGGCTCGACGACGGAACCCCGAGCGCGCCCTAGCCCGTCAGGGGCTCAGCGCTCGTCGGCCCCGGCGTCGGGCGCGCCGCCCAGAGGGCGAGGCTGACCGTCGATGTCCGTCGCCGGGTAGGAGCCAGGCTTCCGCGACCCACCGCCGGCCGACCCCGGCGTCAGGTGCGAGGTCGATGTTCCCGATCTGCGGACGGACGAAGCCCGGAGGCGGCGTTCACGTCGGTCGGAGCGCACTTCACGCCCTGCCACACGTTGTACTCGTAGAACACGCTGCCGTGGCAGCCGCTCGTGAGGCGGCCGACGTTCGCCGACCAGGCGGACGTTGCTGCTGTAGTCGGGGTCAAACGAAGAGGTAGCCGAGCGCCGAGTTGTACCGGAAGGTCGAGTTGGTCGCCGCGATCCGGACCGACTGGCCGCCGCTCCCGGGGATCGTCTCGTCGAAGAAGTTGTTCTCGATCAGGCGTTGTTCGTCACCTCCTGGAAGAGGTTCGGCGACGAAGACGTTGAAGACCGCGCACCCGCGTGAAGACCGAGTTCCGAAGACGAAGCCGTCGATCGACCACGCCTGCAGGCACTCGACGTGCCCGCCGGGGTCGCGCGTGTAGTCGTGGAAGTAGGCGCCGTCGACCACGACGTTGCGCGGCTTCGCCGACGTGGCGCTCTCCGCCTTGATCGCCGACGCACCCTCGTGCATCGGTCCGATATCGCCGCCGACGACGTACACGTTGGTCGCCGACGTGACGAAGAAGCGCTTCACGTCGAGGTCGCGGAGGACCACGCCCTCTGCCCCGGGGTGCACGTAGCACGTCGTCGGCCAGCGTCATGTTGCGGACCTCGACTCGCCGGCCGTAGACGTCGAGATCGTTTCCGCGAGGAGTCGCTGTCGACAGCCGCACCGCGTCGCCGGCCTTCGGCCGGAAGATCACGTAGGCGTCCGAGGTCTTCGACGGGTCCACGGGGATCGTCTGCGCGGGGTACGTGCCCGCCGGCGACCTCGACGATCTGGCCGGGCAGCGCGCGGCGATAGGCGCGCTCGAAGCTGCGGCACGGCGCGGCGGCGGTGCAGGCCGCCGAGTCCGATCCGGCGGCCGACACGAAGACGCTCGCCGGGCCGTCGAACGAACGGCGGCGCGAACGGCGACTGGCTCGGCCCCCGTCCGCTGCTGGGCGGGGGAGGCGACTGGGGGGCGGCCCGCCCGCGGCGACCGCGCACGATTCGCACGACCCGCCTCGCGCCGACGCGCCGCCCCGCCCTGTCGTAGGCGACCACCTGCAGGAGCGTGCGTGCCGGTCCGACGGCGGCGGTGTTCCAGCGGCCGCGCATGCCCCTGAAGGCGTAGGGCTTCGTCCGGTCGGTCCAGCGCAGCCTGCCGTTGATGCGGAACTCCACGCGGGTGATCGTGCGGCCTCCGAGGACCTTGGCCCGGAAGCGCACCTTCCCGGCCAGCCTCCGCTTCGCCGAGGGCGCGGTGATGACCACGCGCATGCTCGTGCGGGCCATGGACTCCCGGGTCAGGGGCGCGTCGGGCGCGCGGCGGGCCGACGTGTCGGGCCACCGGCGACCCCGGTCGCCCCGCCGGCGACGAGGACGATCGCGGCCGCCAGGAATCCGAGGCACAGCGCGGGGCGAAGACGCACGGAGGGTTTCCCCCTTGTCGAGAGTCCGGCGTCGAATCGGGTGGGCAACCCGCCGGACCAAGCTCGGCGACGACCCTAACAGCGGGGCCGCGGGACGATCGCGGGCAGCCGAAGAAAGCTAACAGTTCCCCTCAGCGTCCGGTCACCGGCCGTGATCCGGCGGCCCGCCGGCGAGCCGGTCGAACTCGCGGTCCAGCGCGCCGCGTCTCTTGGCGACCTCGCCAAGGAGGCGGGGTCGGAGCTCGTCGGTGCCGCCAGCGCGGCGTGGATGTTGCGCCGCAGCGCCGCCGGGTCGGGCCGGTCGGCGGGCACGGCCAGCTCGGTCAGTCCCATCTGACGCGCCAGTGCGGTCATGCGCCCCTGGCTCGGCGTGGCGACCACGGGCACGCCGGCCACGCACGAGAGGAGTATTCCGTGGTAGCGGCCGGCGACCATCAATCGGTGCCGGCGATCGCCGTCAAGAGGTCGTCAACCGTCTCCGGCGAGCGCGAGCCCAGCCCGGCGGCCGCGTCGGGGCCCGAGCGCCGGCGAGCGCCGCACGGACGTCGTCGCCGACGGGCGGATCGGCGCGCAGCTGGCTGGGAATGAGGACGGGCGCCATTCCGTCCGCCAGCAGACCGGCGGCCAGCTCCGCGACGGCCTCGACGTAGGCGCTGTAGGCGCCGGGGCGGGCGTTCGGGACGTACCGGGGGTCCTGGTGCGGGAAGACGTTGAGCCCGACGCGCGGCCGAGGGTCGCCGTCGTCACGCGACGGCGCCTGGGGCGTGGCGAGCAGGAAGGCCATGTCCGGGGCAAGACGGTGCGGCCCGCGGGCGCCGAGGGCCTCGACCAGGCGCAGCGATTCCTCGTCCCGGAAGCTCCGCGAATCGGCCAGCGCCAGGGCCCCGCGGATGAGGACGCGGCCCGCGCGCGTCCGCAGGGGGCCGGCGCCGACGCTCGCGAAGCGGACGCGCCGTCCGGCGACTCGTGCCGCGGCCGCGAGGCGGAGGAGCAGCCACGGGCTGCCCCAGGCGCCGCCGAACTCGTCACAGAGGTGACCGCCGCCGCCGAACACGAGCGCGTCCGCCCGGCGGAGCGACCTCACCGACCAGGCGAAGTCCCGGGGCTCTCCGGCCATCCTGCGGGCGCCCCTCAGCGCTCTTGCGGTGGCCTCGGCGAGGGCCAACACGGGCGGGAACGCGCGCAACCGTGGCTCGAATCGGGCCCGCAGCGCGCCGCCGCCCAGCGCCGCCGCGGCCTGGGTGGGGGCGCGCCCGCCATCGGGGACGAGCGGGACCGCCGGCACCCCGTGCCGGCGAGCGGTGTCCTCGGGGTCCAACGACAGCGCGACGACCTCCACCCCCCGCGCCCGCATGGCGCCGACGACCGCCGCGAGGGTGGCCTCGTCGCCCAGGTTGCGAGGGCCGAAGTTGCCGAACACGGCGATCCTCCGGGGCGGTCCGGGTCGGGGACGGCGGGGGTGCGCTCGGCGCATGCTCGCGCAAGAGTAGAGCGCCCGCGCGCGGGGAGGCGCCGCACCGACCGTCGGCGGCCTATCCGCACGGCTAGCGTGCGCCCCGGTGCAGCGGGGGTCGCGGCCTCGCCGTCCGGCGGTCGTCGGGGCCGCGGGAGGCCGATAGCGTGATTCGAGCGATGTGTGGCATATGCGGTGTGATCCAGGTGGCCGGGCGGCCGCGTCCCGTGCTCCCCGCCGAGGTGCTCGACCGGATGACGGACGCGATGACGCACCGCGGTCCCGACGACCGGGGATACACATCGCGCCCGGCTCGCATTCGGCGTGCGGCGTCTGAGCATCGTCGACGTCGAAGGCGGCCACCAGCCCTTCTCCGAACGAGGACGGGACCGCTCTGGGCGGCCCAGAACGGCGAGCTCTACAACCACGCGCGACTGCGGCGCGCCTCGGACGACGGGCCATCGCTTCCGGAGCCGGTGCGACACCGAGATCATCCCGCACCTCTACGAGGAGCTCGGGCCCGAGTTCCCGACGCGCCTGCGCGGCATGTTCGGGCTCGCGGTCTGGGACGGACGCCGCCGGCGCGCCGTCCTCGCCCGCGACCGGCTCGGGCATCAAGCCCCTCTACTACGCGCGCGTCGGCGATCTGGTGGTCTTCGCCTCGGAGCTCAAGAGCCTGCTCGCGAGCGGGCTCGTCGAGCCGAGCATCGACTCGACGCGGTCGACGCGTACCTCACCCTCGGCTTCGTTCCCGGCCCGCGACCGCCGCTCGCCGGCGTTCGCAAGCTCTTGCCCGGGCACGTCCTGGTGTCGACGAGGCGGGGCGTCTGCGAGGAGCGCTACTGGTCGTTTCCCGGGCCCGCGGCCGCGGCCGGACCTCGGCGTGGACGACCTCGCCAGCGCCTGCTCGACGCGCTCGACGACTCCGTTCGGATGCGGCTGATGTCCGACGTCCCACTTGGTGCGATGCTGAGCGGCGGACTCGACTCCAGCCTGATCGTCGCGCTCATGGCCCGGCACATGACCGAGCCCGTCAAGACGTTCTCCGTGGGATTCGCCGAGGACCGCGAGCGCAACGAGCTCGCCGACGCCCGGGTGGTCGCCACGCCTTCGGCACCGAGCACCACGAGCTCGAGCTCTCCTTCGTCGATCAGACATCGACTCGCCGACCTCGTCTGGCACCTCGACGAGCCGCTGGCCGACCTCTCGGCGCTCGGCTTCATCGCCCTGTGCGAGCTCGCCGCGGAGACACGTGACCGTGGCGCTTTCGGGCCAGGGCGCCGACGAGCTGTTCGGCGGCTACTCCAAGCACCAGGCCGCGGCGCTCGTCGCCGAGTGGCGGCGGCTGCCGCCGGCCTCCGTGGTGCCGGCGAGCGCCTGTGCCCCTGCGCCGGCGCGGGTGCGGCGAGCGGCGCAGCGCCCTCGCCGCACCCGATCCCGTCGCCCGCCTGCTCGGATGAGCGGCCATCTCGACGCGGCTGCGCGCCGCGGCTCGTCCGGGGAGCGCTCGCCGCCCGACGGCGGGCGGCGCACCGCGCCGCGTCGCGCGCGTCTCGACGGGCTCCGGACGACCCGCTCGCCGCGGCCCTCTACCTCGACGCGCCAGCTCGGGCTCGTGGACGACATGCTCCACTACTTCGACCGCACCTCGATGGCGCACTCGCTCGAGGTCCGGGTCCCGTTCCTCGACCACAAGCTGGTCGAGTTCTGCGCGACTATCCCGCCGGGATGAAGGTGCGCCGGCTCACGACGAAGCACGTGCTCAAGCGCGCTGCGCGCGGTCTGATCCCGGACCGCGTCATCGACAAGCCGAAGATCGGCTTCTTCAACGCCGGTCGGCGCATGGTTCAAGTCGCAGGCCGAAGGCGCGATCGCCGACTACCTGCTTGACCCGGACGCCGCCTACGCCGAGTTGCTGGATCCCGGGAGGTCCGACGCATCGTCGGACCGTACCGGACGGGCGCGGCGCCGCGCGCACCCTGCTGTCGATCCTGATGCTGGAGGTTTGGTTGTCGGAGTTCCTGCCGCGAGCCGTGGCAACGGTGCGCCCGCGCGCGGGTCCTCCCCGTGATCGCGTGATGGCGCGCCGTCCTACGTCTCCTCACGCCCGCGAAGGACGAGGCGGAATCCTCGAGCGGCTCGCCGCGAGCCTCGTGGGCCAGACCCCGTTGCCGGCGCGTGGGTCATCGTCGACAACGGCTCGGGCGACGGGACGTCAGATGTCGCGCGCGACTCGCCCCGCGCACCCGTGGGTCTCGCTCCTCGGCGTGCCGGGTGACGCGCGCCGGTGCGCGGCGCGCCGGTGGTGCGCGCCCTGACGCCGGCATCGCAGCCCTCGAGGTGACCCCCAGGTCATCGTCAAGCTCGACGCCGACGTCTCGTTCGACCCCGACTACTTCGAGCGGCTCATGGGAGCGTTCACGAGGACCCTCGCTGGGCATCGCGAGCGGCGTGTGCTACGAGCTCGAGAACGGCGAATGGGGCCGCGCCACGTCACCGGCACCACGTCCGGGGCGCCTCGCGCGTATCGCGCGGGCGTGCCTGCAGCAGGTCTGCCCGCTCGAGGCGGTCCGGCTGGGACGGAATCGACGAGTTCAAGGCGACCGTGCGCGGTTGGTCGACCGCGCCGCCGCCCGAGCTTCCCTTCCACCACCATCGCAGGGCTCGGAGCGGGACGGAGGCATGCACCGCGCACGCTGCGCAGGGCCAGACCGCCCACTACATGGGCTACCGCCCGTGGTACCTGCTCGCGAGGTCGCTCCGGCTTGCGCGCCGCGAGCCGGCCGCCCTGGCGCTCATGTGGGGCTACGCCGAGGCGGCGCTGCGCCGCGAGCCGCGGTGCGATGACGTAGCGGTGGCCGCCTACGTGCGGGGCCAGCAGAATCTGCGCAACCTGCCGGCCCGCGCGCGCGAGGCCCGCGGCACCGGCGGCGCCACTGCCGAGCTCAGCCGCGGGGCCCGCCCGCCCGTCGGACGCGGTCCGACTCGCCGCGGGCCCGGACCACGCGCATGAAGCCGATGCCGAGGACGGAGCCGCAGGCGATGAGCGTCACGGCCACTGTCAGGCTCCCCGCGACGCGGGCGGTGATGAGCATCGACTGACCGAGGCCGCCACGATGATGCTGCCGCCGATGCACCCCACGATGACGTCGACGAGCCAGCCGCTGAAGGGGCGCAGCGCGTGCCTCGCGGCGCGGTCGCCCGGCGCGGCTCTGGGCATGGAGTCAGGCGTGGCTTCTCCCGACCATCGGCGCGATGGCGCGCCGGTCCGCGAGCCCCGGCGGCGGCGCCGACCTCGAGGTCGTCCGGCCGCAGCCGCAGCGTCGTGGCGGTGAACGCGAGCAGGATGAACAACAGGAACGTGACCTGGACGAAGGCGAACGAGTCGAAGGTGAACATCCCGACCGCGAACGCGGTTATCGAGGCCGCGAGGCCGACCGCCAGCAGGCCGGTGGTCGAGTAGTCCTCGGCGCGCCCGCCTGCTGAGGCGGCGCACGGCAGGAGTATCAGCCAGACCCAGGCCAGGGCGCCGATGGCGCCGATCTTGAGCAGGGTTGCGAGCCACTGATTGTCCAGGATTAGCGCGTTAGCATGGTCCTGCTCGATCATCAAGGTGCCGTAGCCCTTGCCGATGAACGGCTGCTCGCGGAACTGCTCGAGCGCGGGGCCGACGTCGGTGAGGCGGCCGCTTGAGTAGGAGTCGGGGCTCGATCTGTTCTGCGAGGCGATGAGCCCATCGCTCCGGGAAGAACGAGGTCTTCAGGGACCCCATTGTCCCCGGCAGGGCGAGGTGCACCACGAGCAGGAGCGGGATCAGCAGCGGCGAGAGGCGCTTCGTCTCCCGCGGGCGGAGCCAGAGGAAGACGAGCACGAGCGCGACGAGCATCAGGACGCTCGTCTTCGAGATCGTGGCGAGTGCCCCGAGCAGCAGGAGAACGCCGGCGCCTGCCCAGAGCGCCTTGCGTCGCTGGGCCTTCACCAGGTAGATCGCGAGCGGGATCAGCATGACGAATGCAGCCCCGGTGGCGATCGGGTGCTGTCCCGAGCCGTAGGCGCGGGCGAGGCCGCCGCGCTCCGGGACGTACGGCGAGCCCGTGAGGTTGAGGACCGGCACGAACTGCGACAGGTGATCGAAGATGTTGTAGCCGCTGCGGGACTCGTAGACGGTGAGCGCGGCGACGAGCGCACCCCCCCGACCAGCAGCTTGATCAGGGCGTCGAGGGTGCGCCGGCTGCGCACGACGCTGACGAACATGAAGAAGAAGAGCAGGAAGCTCCCGAAGAACGTCAGGCTCTTCGCCACGTCGCCGCTGAGCTCGCTCACCCGATCGCCGTTGACCACCACCGACGCGAGCGTCGCGGCGACGAGGAGGCCTAGGGGCGCCTCGAAGCCGCTCGTCCGCAGCCGCACCCGAGGGTCGATGAGGAGCGCGGCGATCCAGAGGGCGATCGCGAGGGAGACCGCCAGCCGATATGGCTCGATCTCGAACGGCAGGCTGCCGGGCAGCGCATACCGGTTGATCGGGATGAGCAGGATGATGGCCAGGATCGCCGCGAGCAGCGTGGACCACTCGAGTCCGCCGCGGCGCACCAGGACGGCCGCGCCGACCGCGCCGACCGCGACCGCGGCGACCGCCGCCATCGCGACGCCGGTCGCCGCGGACCACTGGACGGCGAGGGCGCCGAACAGGACCGTCCACGGGACCAGCAGCGACCCTCGCGCGATGGGCGCTTTGGCGACGGCCACGGGCGTCGCGTCAGGGGCTCGACGAGGGCGAGCGCGTCAGGCGGCCGCCGCGCCGGCGGCGCGGGCTCGGCTCCGGGTCCGCGGGCGGCGGGAGGTCCTCCTCGTCGTCGTACGGCATGCGGTCGGGATCCGGCTCGGGCCGCCGTGCCGGGCGGAGGTTCTCGAGGATGAACGCCAGCCCGATCGATGCGATGGCGAGGGCGAGGAACAACACCGCCGGACGCGTGAGGGAACGGCCCTGCGCGAGCGTCGCGACGCCCGGGCGGTCCGAGCCCGGCTGCTTGACGACCTCGACCATTACGCGCTGTCGCTGGGGGATCTCGTTGCGCTCCTGCTCGATGCGGAGGTAGTCCGTGAAGCCCTGGGTGACGCGCTCGGTCAGGGCGAGGGTGCCCTGCTCGCTGCCGGCGATCGTCGTGATCGCGATCAACGGGAGGCTCTCGTCGTCGTTGGCGCCGCCCACGAGGGGACGGGCGTCGATCACCGAGCCCGGCTCGAGCGGCCCCTCGGCCTCGATCAGCGCCCGGACCTGGTCGCTCTCGGCGAGCTGGGCGTAGAGGGTGGCCAGCGACGTCAGCCGGCTGGGATCGGCGTACTCCGGCGTGAAGGGCTCGGGCTGATCGCCCGGCTCGAGCACCGGCGTCGCCTCGACCGGGATCGAGACCCGCCCCCAGGGGAACCCGCGCTGCGTGACCAACAGCGACGAGTCGCTGGTCCAGCGCTCCTGCCCACTGCTCTGCTGGTAGGTCATGAACGCCAGGACGAGTCCGATTGCGAGGGCGGCGCCGACGAGGTACCGGAATCGCCAGATGACTCGTGAGAAAAGCTTCAGGTCCATCGCGTGCGTCCCCATCCCGATCGATGTCCGCCGCATCCTGGCCGCGGCCGGCGCCGCGCCCGGACGGCGAACGGCACCGTGTCCGACCATAGATCGCGCTTCCGGCGGCGACCATCGCCGATCGGGCTGACGAGGGTGAACGATCGGGGTGCCTCGCGGCCGCCCGACTAGCCGAATGGCCAGGGGACCCTGGAAATTGAGCGGTGGTGACCGCGTGCCCGTCGTGTGTACCGTCGAACGGTGTCGCGATCCACGAGGGAAGGGCAGGAGCGAATGGATTCATCCCGTGCTCGGCGGTCTCCGCGGCGGCGGGCCGCGGGTGCCCTGCTCGCGTGCTGCGCCCTCGCACTGCCGGCCCCCGCCGTCGTGGCGGCAGTCATAGCGGGGGGCGCCGCCGGTGACACCCTCGCGCGGCACGACCGCGGGCGACCGCATCCGGGCCGGCGACGGGAGCGACGTGCTGATCGGGCTCGGCGGGGTTGACCGGCTGCTCGGTCAGGGCGGCGGCGACCGGCTGTTCGGCGGCCCCGGGGGCGATCGGCTGAGCGGCGGCGCCGATGCCGACCTGCTCCGGGAGGCCCCGGCGACGACCGGTCGCTGGGTGGGCCCGACAACGACCTCGTGCAGGACGTCGGCGGCGATGACGTCCTCGACGGGGGGTCGGGTGACGACCGGATGGCGGGCGGCACGGGCAACGACACCCTCTCGGGGGGCGCCGGCATCGACGACATCGCCGGCACGGGTGGCTCGGACACGCTGCTCGGGGGGACGGCGAGGACGTGATGGACGGCGGCCGCGGCGACGACCGGCTTGCCGGCGATGCGGGCGACGACCGGCTTCTCGGGCGGAATCGGGGACGACGCCCTCGATGGCGGGGACGGCGCCGACCGGCTCCTCGGCGACATCGGCTCCGACAGCCTGACCGGCGGCGCCGGGGACGACGTCCTCGACGGCGGCTTCGGAACGGACACGCTCGACGGCGGAGACGGCGACGATCGCCTGCTGACCGGTCTGAGCGACCGCGTGCCCGACGTCGTCGGGTGCGGGCTCGGCTACGACACCGTGATCGCCGACACCTCCGACGTCATCGCGGCCGACTGCGAGAACGTCTCACGGGAGGACTGACGGGCTCGCGCCACCCCGCATGAGCGATCGGCAGAGCCGGCCGGCCGCCGCGACCTCGCGGTCGCCGCCACGACTCCTCCTCGAGCAGCGTCAGGTTGTGCAGGTGGAACGCCCGGAACTCTGCGCTCCGGGTCCTGTCCGCGCAGGCCCTGCTTGGCGAGGAACCACACGTACTGGCCGAGCTGCGCGCGCAGCCGCCGCCGGTATTCCGCCGGCGCCATCACCCGGGGCCCGTACCTGACCAGCGCGCGCAGGTTCTCGATCGTGTACGTGTGGAGCCGGTCGGCGGTCGGTCGTCATGGTCGCCTCGTGCCGGCGGGTGTAGGTGAGCACCTGCCGCACCCAGGCCACGTCGTGCTCGCACGAGATGCGGTACAGGCAGTCGGTGTCCGCCGAGAGCAGCGTCATGTCGTAGAAGTCGTCGCGCGAGCGGACGAGACTCGGCCCGGATCATCGTCGAGGTCGGCGAGCCGGTGAGGTACGGCCCGCCGCGCAGGCCCCGCACGCAGAACTCGTGCCCCGGGATCACGTCGCGGTCCACCGGCACGCCATCGAGGTTCACCCAGATGTCGTCCAGCCGGTAGGCGCCGACGATCCCGACCTCCGGATGGGCCTCCGCGACCGCGACCATGCGCTCGAGGCACTCCGGGAAGCAGCCAGTCGTCGGCGCAGAGCATCTTGCAGTAGCGGGCCGACGCGTCCATCGCGCGGAAAGCGCGGTTGAAGTTCGAGAGCGGGTCCCGGGAAGTCCGGCGGCGACTCGACCCGGACCGCGGGCGTCCTGCGCCGCGTACCCGGCGAGGATCGCCGCCGTGCCGTCCGGCGTCGAGCGGTTGTCGAGACGATCCACGTACTCCCGCCGCGCATAGGTCTGGCGGAGGACGCTCTCGATGCACTCCTCGACATACGCCTCCCCGTTGAAGACGGGGGTGATGCACGCTCACCAGGGGCTCGGACACGGAGCTACGCGGCGCGGCGGCTGCGGCGCGGGCGGGACGGCCGCCCGGCCCGACCCCGTGACCCGTCCGGGCGGTGCGGGGGCCGGGCGTGACCATGCCACGACTATAGGAGGGATCGCTGTCCGGGTGCCGGCTCTCGACCGGCCGAACGGGCTAGTTGCGCCGCCCCGCTCGCGTGCGCTGTGACATCCTGGCTCGGATGTGGGTTCGGTCGTCAGCTCGGCGTGGTGTTGCGAGGCACCCGTCCGCGCGCGCCTTCGCCCTCGCGCTCGATGCGCCTCGGCTCTGACCGCCGCCCGGCGCGGCGGCGGCGCCCGCCGTCCCGGCAGGCCCCGACCTGCCCGCCTCCCGACACTCCGCCGCCCTCCCTGCAGCGCCCGGTGGCGCCCGCTCCGGCGCCGGCTCCGGCTCCGGCGCCCGCCCCCGTCGAGCCCGAGCCGCCGCCCCTCCCACCGTCGGACGACAGCGACTCGTCGGAGCCCAGCGCGGCCGAGGAGCGGCGCGAGGCCGCGGCCGAGGCGCGGCGCGAGGCCGCCGCCGAGGAGCGGCGGCGCGCCGCCGCCAGGGAGCGGCGCCGTGCCGCGGCCGCGCGTCGCGCGCGGGCCGGCCGGGTGGCGATCGCGCAAGCCCGCGCCGCCAAACGGGTGCGCATCGCCGTCATCGCGCAGGTGGGCCCCGCTGCGCGGACGGCCGCCGACGGCGCCACGGCGTCCGCAGCCGCGGTCGTCGAGCAGGCGCGCGCGGCGCCGTCCAGACGACACCACCGACATGCTCCAGAGAGCCGCGGTCGTCGGGTTCATGGCGATGCTCGTGATCCCGGTCACCGCGTTCGGCGTGCGCCGCCTGCGCCGCCCCGCCCCCAGCGCCGCAGCCACGGCGGCGGTGGCCAGGCGGCAGCTCCCGGTGACGACCGCCAAGCCCCGGTCCCGCCCCGCCCCTCGTCGTGCCGGGAAGGGCGCGTCCGCCGCCCCCGCGGCGCCTCCCCCCGCCCGCGCGGCGCCGGCCCGCCCCGCGCGGCCCGGCGGCAGCAGGAGGTGGGCTCTCGCGTCGCACCGGCGCGATCCGCGGCGACGGCGGCGTCGGAGCGGGCTCGCGCCGCCGTCGCGGCGCCGGCCGGCCGACGACCACCAGACCGTCCGGCCCGGTCCCGACGCGGCGAGGATCCCCGGCTGGGCGATCGCGGCGGTGGTGATCGGCGTCCCGGTGGCGCTCTTCCTCACGATCTCGACGCTCTTCTGACCGCGCCGGATCAGAGGAGCCGCGCCTCGACGGCGCCGGCCCGGCCGTGGCCGTCGCGTTCCCGGGAGACCCGCTCGACCGCGCGACCTGGTCCGGCTCGCCGTCCGGCATCGCGCGGGGCCTGTCGGAGGCCGGCGCCCGGGTCCACCCCCTCCGCGCGCTGCCCCCGGCCCCGCTTGATGCCGGGGCGACCGCGCTCCTGGCGGCAATGCGACTGCCCCGGTGCCGGGCGGACGGCCTTCGGGACAGCCTCCGGCTCGCCAAGGCCACGGCGGAGATCAGCCCGGAGATGGGCGTCATCCAGAGCTGGGCGGCCCGCCGCGCGACCCGCCGCGCCGGGCCGCTCGACGGCGCCGTGCAGATCGGCACGGGGTACACGCTCCCGGACGCCCTGCGGGTCGTGACGTTCGAGGACATCACCGTCGCGCAGGCGATCCGGTACCCCTATCCCGGCTGGAGCAGGATGTCGGCTCGCGCAATACGAGCGAGGCGGGAGCGCCAGCGCCGCGCGTACGAGCGCGCGGCCGCCTGCTGCGTCTCGACGTCCTGGGTCGCGGACTCGCTCGAGGCCGACTACGGCGTGCCGCGCGAGCGGATCCACGTCGTCGGCGTGGGGCGGAACCACGACCCGTCGCCGGTGGAGCGAGACTGGAGCGTGCCCCGCTTCCTCTTCGTGGGGCGCGACTGGGTCGGGGAAGAACGGCGCCGGGGTGATGCGGGCCTTCGCGCGCCTGCGGTCCGAGATCCCCGAGGCGCGGCTCGACGTGGTCGGCAACCACCCACCGCTCCACGCGCCCGGGGTCACGGGCCACGGCCCCCTGCGGTTGAACGTCCCGGCCGAGCGCGCCCGCGCCGAGGTGCTCTTCCAGCGCGCGACCTGCTTCGTCATGCCCTCTCACTTCGAGGCGTCGGCGATCGTCTACGCCGAGGCGGCGGCGGCCGGGCTCCCCAGCATCGGCACCAGCGTGGGAGGCTCCAGAGAGCTCATCGGGGACGGCGGCCGCCTCGTTGACCCGGCCGACGACGACGACCTCCTCGACGCGATGCGGGCGCTCGCCGAGCCGGGGACGGCGGAGCGCCTCGGCGCGCTGTCGCTGGAGCGGTCGGCCCTCTTCACCTGGAGGGCCGTGGCGGAGCGGCTGCTCCGGGCGCTCGCGCTCCCGGGCGCGTCGCCCGCCGGCCTCGCCCCGTTCCTCGAGCGCCTATAGCGCGGCTCGCAGCGGCGCCCGCCCGCTCGCTCGGGCGGCGAGCACCTCGTCGAAGACCGTGGCGAGCCTGCCGGTCAGCGCCCGCCGCTCGCAGCTCGCCAGGACGGCCGCATCCGGCTCCGGCGGCGGCCGGCCGTCCCTCACGCGGGCGAGCTCCTCGCGGAGGATGCGCAGCATCGCGTTGAACGTCGGCGGGATCGCAGACCCGGGCGGTCCCGAGCCTCGTCAGCAGGTCACGGGCGTCGCCCGGGGGCACCGCGGCGAGGATCGGCCGCCCGGAGCCCGTGTACTCGAAGGCCTTGCCCGGCGTCGTGCTCGACGCGACGCCCGGCGGCGGCCGGTGCATCGGCAGGAAGAGGAGGTCGGCCGAGCGGATCAGGGCGATCGACTCGTCGTGCGAGAGGTAGGGGTGGAGCCGCACCTCCGCCGCGCAGGCGTGGCTGACCTCGCGATCGGCCTCGGAGAGGACACCCGCGAGGTGCACCTCCACACGCGCGCGCGCGGTCGGGTCCTCCGCCAGCAGGCGGTCGAGCGCCCGGTAGAGGTAGACGGGCGAGCGCCCGAGGATGTTCAGGTCCGGTGAGGCGCCCCGCAGGCAGCCGGCGCACCATCATGCTCCGCTCGTGGCGAAAACCCAGCTCCGTGTAGAGCATCCCGGTGTGCACGATCCTGGAAGGCCCGCGTCGGCGCGCTCGGGAAGGGGGCCCGCGAACTCCCCCGCGTCGAAGCCGTTGCCGATGGCGAGCACGCGCTTCTCTGCGAGCTCGGGGAAGCGCTCCACCGACCCGCCGGGCCGCCTCGCGCGTGTTCATGACCACGGCGTCGGCGGCGTTCAGGACGGAGCCGCATCCGGCGCGCCTCGATCGCGCGGTGCACCGCGCTCGGATACACCTGGAGCTCGTCGATCGCCCAGGCGTCGCGCAGGTCCACGACCAGGGGCCGGCCGAGGCCGCGGGCGACCTCGACCCCGGCGATCCCCGACTCGAACGGCATGATGCTCGCGTAGACGAGGTCGACGTCCGCCTCGCGGCCGACGCGCAGGCCCAGCTCGCGCGCGCCGGCCGTCCACCAGCGGCCGAAGGGCGAGGGCAGGCCGGCCCAGCGCTCGGCGCGCCGCCGCCGCCCGCCGCTGATCGGTGGCTCGGGGCCGGGGACGCGGTGGACCTCGGTCCCCGGCGGGAGGCTTCGCGCCAGCGGAGCGTCGTGCGGCGTGAACCGGTCGGTCGCCGCTCCCGGGCTCGCGATCACGACGGGCCGGTAGCCGAAGTCCGGCAGGTAGCGCACGAACTTCGAGCTTCGCTGGACCCCGGCCCCGCCCATGGGGGGGAAGTGGTAGGTCAGCATCAGGACGCGGTCGTCGGCCGGCGCAGGCGGCATCGGGCGATGATAGGCGCGCCCCGAGCGTGAGGAGGCCCCCCGACCCGCTCCCCGGCCCCCCCTTCCGGTCAGTTCACGCGGCCTGAGGCTTGCCTAGGCTCTGATCTCGGCCGATGAATGGTGTGGCCGCCCGGCGGGCGGATGCCGTCGGCGGGGGGCCGGGGACGATCATGCAGGAGCACACCTGAGGCGGGCGCGGCGGAGCGGGACGGCGCGGGCTCGGCGCTCGCTCCGGCCCCGGTGGCCCCGCCGGGCGACGGCCTGCGCCGCCGCGTCCTCACCGGCGTGAGCTGGAAGATCGCGTCGCAGATCGTCCTCCAGCTGTCGCGCGCGGCCGTGGCCATCGTGCTCGCCCGCCTGCTCACACCCTTCGACTTCGGCCTCGTTGGGCTGGCCCTCGTGTTCGCGACCCTGATGCTCGTCTTCGGCGACCTCGGGTTCGGCTCGGCGCTGATCCACCGCAAGGTCCTGAGGCCCGGGGACCGCTCCACGGTGTTCTGGACCAACCTCTACGCCGGGGTGCTGCTGGCCCTCCTCGGCATCGCCGTATCGGGCCTGGTGGCCGACTTCTTCGATGAGCCCGAGGTTCAGCCGTTGTTCATGGCGCTCGCGGGGTCGTTCGTCTTGGTCTCGCTCGCCTCGACCCACAGTGCCCTCCTGAACCGCGCCATGAACTTCCGCGCGCTCGAGGTGAGCCAGGTGCTGGCGGGCCTGGCCGGCGGCGCCGTCGGCGTGGCGACGGCGGTCCTCGGCGGGGGGCCCTGGGCGATCGTGAACATGTCGATCTCGACCTCCCTGGTCTACGTCGTCCTCCTCTGGGCGTGGTGCCGCTGGCGGCCGAGGTTCACCTTCTCGCTCGCGGCCCTGAGGGAGATGGCGGGCTACAGCGGCAACGTCATGGGCTGCGAGCTTCCTGTCCTACTTCGAGCGCAACGCCGACAACCTGCTCATCGGCCGCTTCCTGGGGGCCACCCCGCTGGGGCTCTACACCCTGTCGTACAACCTGATGCTCTATCCCCTCACGAAGATCGGCGACCCCGTTCGCCAGGTCCTCTTCCCGGCGTTCTCCAGGATCCAGGACGACCCGGCGCGCATCGGGTCGCTCTGGATCCGCGTCACCCGGATCCTGGCCGCGGTGACGATGCCCGCGATGGCGGGCCTCATCATCGCGGCCCCCGACTTCGTCCCCGTCGTGCTCGGGGAGCGCTGGGACGACGCGGTGCCGGTGATCCAGGTCCTGGCGTGGGTGGGGATCCTCCTCGTGCTCCAGAGCGTCCACGGCAGCATCCTCCTCGCGCGCGATCGCACCGGCTGGCTCCTGCGCTGGGGCATCGTCTCCGTGTTCGCGGCGGTGGCCTCCTTCGTGGCGGGCCTCCCCTGGGGCATCGTGGGCGTCGCCACCGCCTACGCCGTCGCCACCACCGTGCTCATGCCCACCTACACGCACGTCGTCGCGAAGACTGTCGGCCTGACTGCGACGCGGTCTTCTTCGGGAGGCGGTCCTCGGCGTGGCGTGGTGATCCTGCCGCGACGTGCGTCGTGCTCGTCGGCCTCTGCCTGGCGAGTCGTCGACGGGGTCCTTCCCGCCGTCGTCCCGCCCTGCGGCGGTCATCGTTTGGCGTCGCTGTCTACATCTCTTCTCGCCTGTGGCAGGCGCCGAGGTGCGGACGAGATCTGCTGCTTCCGCCGGCCTGGAGGCCTCAGCCCGAGCCGTCTGTGGTCTCTGCAGCGACTCAAAGGAGCGCTTGACTGGTGGAGCGGCCCTCGGGCGTGTCGAGGCCGTCGTCCCGCTGGAAGAGGCGGCAGCTGGCGGCGCCACGCGGTGACCTGCGCGCCTTGGCGCAGCGCTCATTCGCGACGACGCCGCGGGCGCGGATGGCTGGAAGCGGGCACGCGCCGCGGGCGTGATCTTCTGGTCGGGCGGGCGCTCGTTAGAGGCAGGGGACTCCTCGGCACAGGATCGTTGTAATCCGCGGGAGGTCCCCCACGGCGCGGAGGGGGTGGTATCGCGCACGAAGCGGTGATCGCTGTGGACGATGGGCTCGGTCGTTGGGGATGATCTGCTAGGCGGGCGCGGGCGAGGACCGAGTGCCGTCGGTGCCCCGGTCCAGCCTCTCTATGCGCGCCGCGGTGGCGGTCGGCCGTCCGAAGACGCCTTCGAGCGCGGCGAGGAGGCGCCCTGCGCCGTGGGGAGTGTGACTGTGGGCCTTTGGGCTCTCGCCCCACGAGCGCGCATGGCTCGGCCGGGATCCGCCCGCCGTCCTCTCGGCCGAGGGGGCGTCGAGGGTGCTGGCGACTCGAGGAGATCGAGCATCATGGAGCTGGTGACCGAGCGGCGAACGCGGCGTCCTCCCCGGCGTGCCGCACGGACATGCTCCGGTGGAGGTGGCGAACGCGCAGAGGCGATCTGAGTCCGCGTGTGGCAGGGGTCTGGCGCCCTGGTGGAGACCCTGAGGATGTTCGATGGTTTCCTAGCGCTCCTATCAAGCGCGCCGCAGGAAGAGCACGGTGTCGTCGACGTGGGTGAGAGGAGCAGGAGAGGTCCTCTGCCCGGGCTCCGGCATCGGTTGCCACGGGCCGGGGAACGCAGGCGGCGATGCCCGTCGTCGATGTACGAAGGGCGGTCAGGGAAAGCCATCAAGAAGGTAAGTTTCCGATCTGCGCGCCGGCGTCCTGAGGGTTGCTTAATGAGGTCGTTTGCAATCTTGCTGCGGCAAGTAATCGAGCCATCTGAGCATGTGAGTCGTGTGATCCGCTGTGCGACCGACTGCCGCTGCTCGCTGGGCTATCCGGGGCCCTTGATTCGCCTTCTTTGTGACGGGGTGAATCCGTTGCATTGTGGGTTTCTGGTGGCCGTGTCGGTGTGTCCGACCCTGGGTCGGGATAGTCAGCGGGCTGTTTTTCGCTACGCCCCCGGCGCCGGGCGGCGGGCCGACGGGCACCTGGAATTATTTGCTGGGCTCGTGGTGATGTGTGTTGTGAACCTGGGCGCATCATGTAACAAAGCGCAGCCGAGCCGTGGGGCGGTGCCGCATCCACTTTGCCACTGCCTTGCCCTCTGCGACGGGGGCGTCTGGCACGAGGCGGACCGATTTTGTCCTGTGGGCGGGGGAAATTGAGCCCTGGGGTCGACCTTGCGGTGGGCGTGCTCATGTGAATCCCGTCCTGCTGTTTTTCCCCGAGAAATCAGAGTCCGGCCGATGATGGACGGCTCCTTCATCATCTGCTGAGGCGCTCGGCGAGTCGGCGGCGGCCGAACTCTGCCCGTCATCGACGTGCTCGAGCGAGAGGCGGTCCAGAAAGGACCCCGGCCAATCACTGGCCTGATCACTCACGTGACCGGGCCTGCGCCCCCGCTGCTCGACGCTCTCTGTATAGGTCGGCCGGCGGTCGGGCAGAGTCGCGCGCCGCTGCTCTCGGTCCGCGCGCCCGGATCCTCTACGGTCAGCGGCGCCCTCCTGCGCCGGCCGGAAGACGGTCACCCAGGGGAAGGGGGTTGCCTTGCATGGATGGCTCGGCGACCCTCGGGCGGTCGCGGGGCAGCCCGACGGCCGTTGGAAGGAGGAGCACGCAGTGGCCTCGACGATCCTGGACGACGCGCGCGACGTGGCGTGGTGTGATGCCGAGACCTTGCGAGCCCCTGGGCGGCTCGACCCTATTGGTGACCGGCGCGAGCGGCTTCCTGATGAGCTACGCCCTTGACGTCGTCTCCGCGCTGAACGGACCTCGGTGGGGGGCGAGCGCTGCCGACGATCGGGTCGCAACCTGTCGACGGCCTCCCGGACTGCATGGCCCACCCTGGCCAGCGACCCGACGTGCGCTTCCTCGAGCACGACGTGGTCCAGCCCCTCGACCCGGGTGGGGCGGTTGACTGGATCGTGCGGCCCGACGATGGCCTCGCCGACCTTGGACCGCGCTCCCCCTCGAGACGATCGACGTGACGTCACCGGTACCCGCTGGCTGCCGAGCTCGCCCGGGCCGAGGACGTGACCGGGATGATCTACATGAGCCCGAGCGAGATCGACGGCGACCCCGAGCCCTCGGCCATCCCGACCTGCGAGGAGTATCGCGGCACCGTCGCGTGCACCGGCCCACGCGCCTGCTACGACGAGAACAAGCGCATGGCGAGACGCTGGCGACGGTCTGCCACCGGAGGGACGGCACGCTGGTGACGAGCATTCGGCCCTTCAACGTCTACGGCCCGGCAGCGCCTCGACGACGGCCGGGTGGTCCCCGACCTCCTGTCCGCCGCGCTCGATGGCCGCCCGCTCGTGCTGCTGAGCGACGGCCGCCCCACGGGTCGTTCTGCTACGCGCGGGACGCCGCCGCCGGGATCCTCTGCGCCCTCGTCGCGGGCGAGGGGGGCCGCCTACAACGTCGGCAACGACCACGAGGTCTCCATGGCCCAGCTGGCCGAGACGGTCGCCGCCGCCGCCGCCCCGCCCGCCCCGGAGATCCAGTACCGCGAGAGCCCCGACCCCGAGTACCTCACCGACAACCCCAACCGGCGGTGCCCCGACCTGACGCGCCTCCGGGCGTGGCCGGATGGTCGCCGGAGGTCGACCTCGCGACCGGCCTGCGGCGGACCCTGGCTCCCATCGCGAGGCGCTCGACGGCGAGCCTCCGGCGCATCGGCGGCGCCGAGGCGGCGACGCGCAGGCCCGGGACGGCCGCGGCGGGCCGGCATGAGGGTCGCCGTCGTCGGCACCGGCTACGTCGGCCTCGTGACGGGCGCTGTCTGGCTGAGCGCGGCCACACCGTGGCCTGCGTGGACGTGGATCCCGAGCGGGTCGCCACACTGCGCGCAGGCCGGATCCCCTTCCACGAGCCGGGCCTCGCCGAGATCGTCTCCCGCGGCCTGGCCGCGGGACGGCTGCGCGTCACCGGCGACCTCGCCGCCGCCGTCGCGGGTCCGAGCTGACCTTCTTGGCCGTCGGGACGCCCACCCGGGAGGGGAACATCGACCTCCGGGCCGTGCTGGCGGCCACCGAGGAGGTCGGGCGGGCTCTGGCTGACGGCGCCGACCATGTCGTCGTCGTCAAGAGCACCGTCGTCCCCGGGACGACCGAGGGCCCGGTCCGGGAGGCGCTCGAGCGGGCGTCGGGCCGGCGGGTGGGCGAGGGGCTCGGCCTCGCGATGAACCCGGAGTTCCTCAGCGAGGGCAGCGCCGTGCGCGACTTCATGGAGCCCGACCGGGTGGTGGTCGGCTGCTCCGGCGACCACGCCGCCCGAGGTCCTGGAAGAGCTCTATGCGCCTTTCGCCGCCCCGTCGTGCAGGTCGGGCTCGCGGAGGCGGAGATCGTCAAGTACTCGTCCAACACCCTGCTGGCGACGCTCATCTCGTTCAGCAACGAGATCGCGGCCGTTTGCGAGGCGACGCCGGCGCCGACGTCGAGCGCGTGATGGACGTCCTGCACCTGGACCGGAACCTCTCGCCGCCGGTGGACGGCACGCCGCTTCGCCCGGGGATCCTGGCGTTCCTGCGCGCCGGCTCGGGCTACGGGGGGAGCTGCCTGCCCAAGGACGTGGCCGCGCTGAGGGCGTACGCCCGGGGGCGAGGAGCGCCAACCCCACTTCTCGACGCCGTGGAGGCCGTCAACGACGCTCGCCCGAGCGCGGTCGTCCGGATCATCGAGGATGAGGTCGAGGGGCTGGAGGGCCGAACGGTGACGGTGCTCGGGCTCGCGTTCAAGCCGGGTACCGACGACGTGCGGGAGTCGCCCGCGCTGGCGCTGGTCGGCGCCCTCCGGGCCGGCGGGGCGGCGGTGAGGGCATGGGATCCGGTGGTGCGGGCGCCGGTGCCGGGCCTCGACCCGGCCGTCGCGCTCGTCGACAGCGTCGAGGACGCGCTTCGCGACGCTCATGCCGCGGTGGTGGCGACGGCGTGGCCGGAGCTCCGGACGCTCGACTGGGCGCGGCTGGCCACGCTGATGGCGGAGCCGGTCGTCTTCGACGCGCGCAACGGCATGGCCGACGTCGCCTGGCCGGCCGCCGT
Organism: Miltoncostaeaceae bacterium; assembly: GCA_963834875.1. Lineage (GTDB taxonomy): Bacteria > Actinomycetota > Thermoleophilia > Miltoncostaeales > Miltoncostaeaceae > DATAGF01. The sequence continues at coordinate 411,617 of CAWIDG010000027.1, read as the reverse complement.
GCGCTACCGCCGGATCGGCGTCGGGCGCGCCACCCGTCCGGTGTCCGGCGGCGGTATGACCGGCGGCCCGTGCCCACTCTGCGACGCGCCACGTTCGCCCCGGTTCTCCGCGTGGAGGGCGTTCCGGTCGACGAGGGCCGCCTGGCAACGACGGCCCGGGAGGCCGCGGCGGCACTGAGCGGGCCCGTCGAGCTCTCCCACTGCGCCACGTGCGGCATGGTCTACGACACCGCGTCGCGGGTCGAGAACGTGGTGTACGAGCCCGGCTACGACACGTTCCTCGGCCACTCCCCGAGCTTCGCGGCCCACGTCGACGAGATCGCCGGGCGGCTCGTCGAGCGTCACGGGCTGCGCGGCGGGACGGCTGTGGACATCGCCTGCGGGCGCGGCGACTTCATGCTCTCCCTGTTGAAGCGAGGGATGGCCGCCGGAGTGGGCATCGACCCCGCGGCCCACGAGTCGCCCGACCCGCGCATCCGGATGGTGCGGGAGCCCTTCGCGCCTGAGCTGCTGCCCGAGGACGCCGCGCTGGTGTCGTGCCGCCACATGCTCTACCTGCTCGACGATCCAATGGGCTTCCTGCGCGCCTCGGCGCGGCGCTCGCCGGCAGCGACACCCCGATCTACCTCGAGCTGATGAACGAGGATGCGATGCTGCGGGCGTCCGACCCTTGGGACGTGACCTACGAGCATCGGTCGTACTTCACGGTCGAGTCCGCGACCCACCTGCTCGAGGCGTCCGGCTTCGCGCCGCTGAGGGTGGAGTCGGTGTTCCGTGATCGCTTCCTGGCCGTCGAGGCGCGCCCGCGCGACGGAGGCGCGGACGACTCGGCGATCGACGGCTGGGCGAGCTCGCTGAGCCCCGCGGTGGCGGGTCTCCAGGAGCGGGCCGGACGGCGCGTCGACGAGTGGCGCGGCGCCCTGACGGCGGTCCGCGCGGCCCACGGGAGAGTCGTGGCCTGGTGCGGGGGCGCCCGGGCAATCTCGTTCATGGCCGTCAGCCAAGCGGGGGAGGAGGTCGCGGCGGTGGTGGACGTGAGCCCGACCCGTCAGGGCCGGTTCTTGCCGGTGTCGGCACGGCCGATCGTCGCGCCCGACGCCGTCCCGGAGCTCGCGCCCGACGCGATCCTCGTCACGAACCCGGTCTACACGGACGAGGTGCGCGACGCGCTTTCGGCGATGGGCCTCGGGACAATCCCGGTCCTCGAGCTGGACGATCCCGGCGCGCCGTCGGCGTTGACGGCTGCGTTGGTGGGGGCGTCCGACTCCCGCCGGGTGCGCTGAGCGCACACCCGCGCGGCACCTGATCGTCCCGCACCGGTCGAAGCCGCGGCCGGGCCCGTCCGCCTGACAGTCTCGATGGGCCGAACGGGGGGCTCGGGAGCCGCTCGAACTAGCCTTCCGGCGGTGTCGAGTGGGGCGGACCTCGACGACGATCCACGTATGGCGACCGACGGCCGTGCCCTGCCCCCGATCCCCTGCCGCTTCTGCGGCGCGCCCGTGGCGCGCACGGTCGTGGACCTGGGGATGTCGCCGCTTTGCCAGACCATCATCGGGCCCGAGGAGCTCGAGGCGATGGAGCCGTTCTATCCCCTGCACGTGCGGGTGTGCGAGACCTGCTTCCTGGTCCAGCTGCCGGAGCTGGTCGCCCCGGAGGAGATCTTCGGCGAGTACGCCTACTTCTCGTCCTACTCCGACTCTTGGGTGGCCCACGCGCGCCGCTACCAGGAGACGATGACCGCGCGCCTCGGGCTCGGCGCCGACGACCTGGTGATCGAGGTCGCCAGCAACGACGGCTACCTGCTCCAGCACTTCCGTGCGGCTGGCGTGCCGGTCCTCGGGATCGAGCCGGCAGCGAACGTCGCACGGGTGGCCGAAGAGCGGGGCATCCCCAGCCGGGTGGTGTTTCTCGGGGCGGAGTCGGGAGCGGCGATCGCCGAGGAGACCGGCGGCGCGAGCCTGGTGGCGGGCAACAACGTCTTCGCCCACGTGCCGGACATCCGGAGCTTCACCGAGGGGCTGCGGCGCCTGCTGCGCCCCGACGGGGTGCTCACCCTCGAGTTCCCGCACCTCCAGCGGCTCATCGAGGGCAACCAGTTCGACACGATCTACCACGAGCACTTCTCGTACCTGTCCTTCACCACGGCCCAGGCGATCCTGCGGGCGCACGACCTCGTCGTGTTCGACGTCGAGGAGCTGCCGACCCACGGCGGGTCCCTCCGCCTCTACGCCCACCGGGCCGACGGCCTCGCCCGGCCGATGAGCCCGAGCGTGTCGGACCTGGCCGAGCGCGAGCTGCGGCTCGGCTACCGCACGCTCGCCCCCTACGAGGGGTTCGGTCAGCGCGTGGCGGCGACGCGCCGCGACCTGCTGCGGTTCCTGATCGGCGAGCGCGAGGCCGGGCGCCGCGTCGTCGGCTACGGCGCTCCGGGCAAGTCGGCCACGCTCCTCAATTACTGCGGCATCCGCTCCGACCTGCTCGAGTACACGGTGGACCGCAACCCGTACAAGCAGGACCGTTACCTCCCCGGCACGCGGATCCCGGTGTATCCGCCGGAGCGCATCGCCGAGACGCGACCCGACGTCGTGCTGATCCTGCCCTGGAACCTGCGGCCGGAGATCTCCCACCAGCTCGCCTACATCGGCGAGTGGGGCGGACGGCTCGCCGTCCCCATCCCGGCGGTGGAGGTCTTCGACCCGCCGGCGCGAGACGGGGCCGATGGCAACGCCCTCACCCGGGAGGTCGTGGCATGAAGGTCGTGATCTTCTGCGGCGGGATGGGCCTGCGCATGCGCGAGGCGTCGCAGCTCGTGCCCAAGCCGATGGTCACCGTGGGCGGCCGGCCGCTGCTGTGGCATCTCATGCGCTACTACGCCCACTTCGGGCACACCGACTTCATCCTCTGCACCGGCTACAAGGGCGAGGTCATCGAGGCCTACTTCCGGGACGCAGCGCAGGGCTGCACCGACGCATACATCCTCGACGACGGCAGCGAGCGCATCGAGATCGAGCGTCCCGACATGAGCGGTTGGACGATCACCCTGGTCGACACGGGCCTCGAGGCGAACATCGCCCAACGGCTCCTCGCCGCGCGGCACCACCTCGAGAGCGAGGAGATGTTCCTCGCCAACTACGGCGACGTCCTGTCGGACGTTGACCTCGACGCCATGGTGGACGCGTTCGACCAGAGCGGGTGCGCCGCGTCGCTCGTCTGCGTACGGCCGCCGCACACCTTCCACGTCGTGGAGGTGGAGCCCGGCGCCGGGATGCTGGCCCCGGTCAGCTTCCTGGGCGAGTTCAGCCGGGCCGACGTGTGGATCAACGGCGGCTTCTTCGCGCTCCGCCCCCACGTGTTCGACGCGATCGAGCCCGGCGAGGAGCTCGTGGAGCGCCCCTTCCAGCGGCTCGCCGCCGCCGGCCAGCTGCTGGCGCACAAGCACGACGGCTTCTGGGTCCCGATGGACAGCCTGAAGGATCGTCAGCACCTCGAGGACCTGTGGGAGGCAGGGGCCGACGTCTGGAGCGTGTGGCGCCGGCCGGAGCGCCAGGCGGAGGCCGTCGCGGGCTGATGCGCCGGATGGGCCTCGGCCTGGGCGAGGAGGGGCCGCTCACCCTCCTGGCCGTCGGCTGCCACGCCGACGACCTGGAGATCGGCTGCGGCGGCGCCGTGCTCGATCTCGCGAGCCGTGGCGCCCTCGCCAAGGTCGTGGTGGGTGGTGCTCAGCGGCGCCGGCGAGCGGGCCGACGAGGCGCGCGCCGCCGCTTCGGAGCTGCTCTCGGACGTGCCCCACGAGGTCCTCGTGCAAGGCTTCCGCGAGAGCTTCATGCCCTGGGAGGGTGAGAGGGTGAAGGTCTTCTTCGAGTCGCTCAAGGACCACGTCGATCCCGACGTGATCCTCACCCACCAGCGGGATGACCTGCACCAGGATCACCGCCTGGCGGCCGAGCTGGCCCTCAACACGTTCCGCAACCACTTCATCCTCGGGTTCGAGGTCCCCAAGTACGACGGCGACCTGGGCTCGCCCAACGCCTACCTGCGCCTCTCGGCCGAGGTCGTCGAGCGCAAGGTTGACCTGCTCAGCCGCCATTTCGCCAGCCAGCGCGACAGGCACTGGTACGACGGGGAGCTGTTCCGCGGCCTGATGCGCCTTCGCGGGATGGAGTGCAACTCCCCGAGCGGGTATGCCGAGGCCTTCTACGCGAGGAAGCTGGTGCTGTGAGCGTGCCCGTCACCCCATCGCGCGCCGGACCTCGGGCAGCTCGGCCGCGAGATGCACGATCTCCTCGCCCGCCTCTTCCCGCTGTGCCGCAGCCTGACCGGGGACGGCGTCCGGCGCACCCTGGAGATCCTCGCCGAGGACCTGCCGCTCGTGGTGACCGAGGTGCCGAGCGGCACCCCGATCCACGACTGGTCGGTGCCGCGGGAGTGGAACCTGCGCGGCGCGTGGATCGCCGGCGCGGATGGGCAGCGGGTGGTGGACGCAGAGGACAGCAACCTCCACGTCGTCTCGTACAGCACGCCGGTGCGCGCCCGCATGAGCCTCGACGAGCTCGGCCCCACCTCCACACCCTTCCGGACCGACCCGAGCCTGATCCCCTACCGGACCTCCTACTGGCACGAGACCTGGGGCTTCTGCCTCGCGCACGAGACGCTCGAGGCGATGCCGGACGGAACGTACGACGTGGTGATCGACGCCGCGCTGGAGGACGGCAGCCTGACGTACGCCGAGGTCGTACTGCCCGGGCGCGAGGCCGACGAGGCGATCGTGGTCACGCACGTCTGCCATCCCTCGATGGCCAACGACAACCTCTCGGGCGTCGTGGTGGCCGCCACCCTCGCGCGCCTGCTGGCCGAGCGCGACCTGCGATACACCTGGCGCTTCCTCTTCTGCCCGGCCACCGTGGGCTCGATCGCGTGGCTCGCCGGCAACCCGGACGTCGTGCCCCGCCTGCGCCACGGGCTGGCCTGCGTGTCGGTCGGCGATCCGGGGCCGCTCACCTACAAGCCGAGCCGGCGGGGGGATGCCGAGGTCGACAGGGCCGCGCTCCACGTCCTGCGCCATCGCGGCGGCGACCACCGCGAGCTGCCCTACGTTCCCTGGGGGTGCGACGAGCGACAGTTCACCAGCCCGGGCTACGACGTCCCCATGGGCGCGCTCATGCGGACGCCCCCGGGGACTTCCCCGAGAACCACACCTCTGCCGACGACCTCGACTTCGTGCGCCCCGAGGCGCTCGCCGATTCCCTCGCCGCCTACATCGAGGTCGTGGAAGTACTGGAGCGCAACCGCACGCTGTCGAGCCTGGCGCCGTTCGGCGAGCCCCAGCTCGGCCGGCGGGGCCTGTTCCGCACCTCCGGCGGCGCCGGGATGGGCGGGGGCAGCGACGAGCGGGCGCTGCTCTGGGTGCTCAACCAGGCCGACGGGGCCTCGTCGCTCCTCGACGTCGCCGATCGCGCCGGCCTGCCCTTCGGACTCATCGACCAGGCGGCGGCGGAGCTCGAGCGCGCCGGATTGCTGGAGGCGGCCCCCCGGGATGCCGATGGATGGGAGGATCCCGTTCCTAGTGTCGCCGCCTACCCCGTGAGCACGCCTCCTCCCCGTCCCAAGCTGCAGCGCCCGCCGCCTGGTCTGGGTCGGCGGCGCCCTGCGGCCCTGGGAGGACGCGTCGCTCCACCTGAGCACCGAGGCCTTCCAGCGCGGCGTGAGCGTCTTCGAGGGCCTGAAGGGTCACCGGCAGCCGGACGGCCGCCTCGGCCTGCTGCTCCTCGACCGCCACTTCCGCCGCCTCGAGCAGTCCGCGCGACTGCTGCACCTGCCGATGCCGGTCGATCTGGCCGGATTCCAGGCCGCGTGCATCGCGCTGACCGGAGCGCTCCAGGTCCCGGGCGCGATGTCTATGCCCGGGCGACGGTGCTGGCCGTCGAGGGCCACTGGGGCGAGGGCACCGTGTCCGACCTCGTGGTGCTCGCCTACCAGCAGGAGGCGCACGCCCCGGCGCCGGTCGATCTGGGCGTCAGCACCTGGCGCCGCAGCCACGACCTCGCCCTGCCCGCCCGCATCAAGACGGGGACCAACTACCAGGTCGGGCGGCTCGCCCGCATCGAGGGCCGGGCCCGCGGCATGGACGAGATGATCCTCCTGAACGACGCGGGCCGCGTTGCCGAGAGCAGCGCTGCCTGCGTCCTGATCGTGCGCGACGGCCGGGTCATCTCCCCGCCGGCCTGGGAGGCGGCCCTCGAGAGCATCACGCTCGAGGTCGGTGGAGCGCATCTGCGCCGAGCGCTCCATCCCGTTCGAGCGGCGGCCGATCGAGCGCACGGAGCTGCTCGTGGCCGACGAGATCGGCCTCTGCGGCACGCTCGCCGAGATCACGCGCGTCCGCTCCATCGAGGGCGCGCCCTCGACCCCGCCTGGCCCGTGCTCGGGCGGGTGCTGGACCGGTACCGGGACGCCGTCCGCGGCATCGAGCCCCTCCCGGCGTCGAGGTCACCCCGGTCCCCCTCCCCGGCCACGACGAGCCCCGGCCCGTTGCGGCGACCCCTCCTACCGCGCACCCGGACGGTGCGCCGACAAAGGAGTCATCGTGAGCTCGCGATCTTCCTGACGTCGTCTCCGACGACGCCATCCGGCGCGCGCGCCTCTACGAGGGAGACCTCGTCGTGTGCTCGCCGACCTCCGCCGCGAGCGCGTTCTGCGACTTCGCTTTCCAGCTGGCCAGCGAGGCCTTCGATCCGCACGACCCGAGACGGCCCAAGATCGACCTCCCGGTGGAGCGCTTCGCCGAGATCCTCGCGGACCTGAAGCCGCACTTCATCCACCACCCCGTCGAAGGACCTGCGTCCGGGCCCGCTGGTCGAGTGCGGTTGCGACCTCGAGCGGACGTACTTCGACGTGCCGCGTTTGCGGACGTCGACGCACGACGACTACCTCACGTCGGGGATCGCCTATGCGTTTCACCCGCACCGCGACACGTGGTACTCGGCGCCCCAGAGCCAGATCAACTGGTGGCTCCCGATCGCGACGTCCAGCCGGGCAACGTGATGGCCTTCCACCTGCGCTACTGGACCAGCCGATCAGCAACGGCTCGCACGACCTACAACTACGACGAGTGGACGAAGACGAGCCGGCAACGCGTCCCAGACTCAGGAAGGACACGCGCCGCCAGCCGCACCCAGAGGAGCCGTCGAGCTCGATCCGCAGCTGCGCGTCATCTGCCCCCTGGCGGCGTCCTCGTCTTCTCGGCGGCCCACATGCACTCGAGCGTGCCGAACACGACCGGCCGCACCCGCCTCAGCATCGACTTCCGCACGGTGAACCTCGACGACCTCGAGGCGGTGAGCGGCGCGCCGAACGTTCACTCCGAGTGCCCGAGGACGAATCTCGGCGACTTTCTGCGCGTCTCCGACCTGGCCCCCGTTCCGAGCGAGGTGATCGAGGCCGAGAAGGCCCGCAGAGGTTCCGCTGGCGGCGGTCGCCTAGAGGCGCCGGCGCTCAGCGCCGGCGCGGGAAGACGTCCAGCGCCAGCGAGGCCACGCGGTCGAGGATCAGCACGCCGTCGAGGTGGTCCATCTCGTGGAGGATCGCCCGCGCCTCGAAGCCGGCGGCCGCGACGGCGCCGCGGCGCCCGTCCAGGCCGGTGGTCTCGACGACGATCCGGGTCGCGCGGCGGACGTTGGCGGTGATGTCGGGCAGGCTCAGGCACCCCTCGCGGCCCAGCTCGTCGCCGGAGGCCTCGCGCAGGACGGGGTCGATGAGCCAGATCGGCCCCTGCGCGTCGGGGGCCCTGCGGTGGCCGGTGCAATCGACGTATGCCACCCGCCAGAGCTCGCCGACCTGGGGTGCCGCCAGCCCGACGGTCCGCGGGTACGCCGCCGCGGTCTCGAGCAGGTCCCGCGCCAGGCGCCTCACCGCCGCCCCCGGCGTCCCGACCGGCGCGGCGGGGAGCTTCAGGCGGCGGTCCGGGTAGACCAGGACCTCCCGCCTCAGAAGACCTCGTCCTCCTCGGCCTCCAGCGTCATCTCCACCGCGTGCTCCTCGGCGACCGGACCGAGCGCCGCCCGGAGCGCCTCCGCGTCGAGGCCGGGCGGGAGCTCGACCTCGACCCCGAGCACGTAGATCGGCGGGTCGCCGACCAGGCGCGCCGACAGGTCCACCACGTTCGCGGACCGCTCGGCCAGCGCCCGGGTGAAGCCGTGGACGATGCCGGGGTGGTCCGCGCCGTAGACCGACAGGACGCAGCGGTCGAGCGGCGGGCCGGGGCGCGGCGCGGCTGCCGGGCCGACCCACAGGCCCAGGCCGAAGTCATCTGCGATCGGCCGCAGGGCGGCCTCCACCTGCTCCGGGCCGACGCCGTCGGGGACGGCCACGGCGAGGACGGTCGCGAAGGAGCCTCGCAGGAGCGCGGCTCGCGCGTCCTCCAGGTTCCCGCCGATCTCGAGCAGGGCCCCCGTGAGCGCCGCGACGATGCCGGGGCGGTCGGTCCCCACCGCCGTCACGGCGACCTCGTTCACGGCAGGGGCACGCGCCCGTCCAGCCACTCGCGCAACGACGTGTGGTGGGCGACGTGCTCGCCCGCCTCGAGCTCGCGCCGGATCTCGGAGACGGTGCCGGCCCGCTCGGCCTCGACGTCGTGCGTGTGGATGGTCTCGAAGTTGACCTGGTGGGCGTGCACGAAGGCGTCGTCGGGCAGGCCGGGGAAGCGCTCGAGCGTGCCGCGCACCATCTCGCGCACGGAGTCCTCCACGAACCGCGGGCGGCGGTGGGCGCGGTTGACCACGTAGCGCTCGTCGGGCCGCTTGAGGAGCTCGTAGATCTCCGACGACATGCTTTCCTCGACGATCGCGATGAGCTCGTCGGCGTCCACCTCGAGCTCCTCGGGCGCGCCGAGGTAGAGGGTGCCCCGGGCCCGCTGGTTGTGGGTGGCGACCGGCACGAGCTCGAGGATCCGCGCGACCTCCTCGGCGGAGAAGCCGTCCTCGCGCAGGGCTCCCTCCGCCTGGTCGGCGAGCAGCCCCTGCGCGCAGGGGCAGGCGTTCATCCCCTGGGCCGTGACCCCGACGATGCGCCGGCTGGTGCGGGTGTTGGCCGCGGCGATCCCGATGAGCCCGTACATCTCCTGGGTGGGGATGCCGGTGACCGGCGTCCGCTTCTCGACGGGGTAGCTGGCGCGGATCGTCACCTCGCTGCGCAGGGCGCGCTGGCTGGCCACGAGCTTGGTCGCGATCCGCTCCGCCAGCGCCTCGACGATCAGCGCCTCGCCGATCACGACGTCGTCGATCGCCTCGTTGACCTCCTCCTCGAAGCGCGACATGTGCACGCCCTTCTGGGCGGGGTTGAGGTCGCAGAAGCAGGCCACGTCGGCCTGGAAGAGCCGCTCGCTGCCGTCGTGGCGGATGCGGATCGCCTTGGCCGAGCGGGTCACCCCGGCCCGGCTGAGGCTGATCGGCGCCGCCGGGAGCGACTGCTGCAGGTCGTCCGGAAGACCGCGCCGGGTCGTGCTCATCGGGGAGCTCGCTTCGTCGAGGTGCTGGGTGCGCGCCCGTCCATGATGACGGACGCGCTCGCCTCGGGCCGGTTGCCCTCCCCGTATAATCACATCCGCTCCACCCCAGCCCTACGAGGAAGGGAGTGCGCGCGATGACGAACCCGTCCGGCCGCAGCGCAGTGGAGATCGCCCTGCCGGACGTGGAGGAGATGCGCGCGCTCGTCACCGACGGGCGGGAGAAGGGCTTCCTCACCTACGACGAGATCGTCGGGGTCCTGGAGGAGGCCGAGGTCACCAAGGAGCAGATCGAGGACTTCTACTCGCACCTGCTCGAGGTCGGCATCGAGGTGCTGGACGCCGACGGCGAGGTCATCGCGCGCCGCGCCGCCCAGCCCACCGAGCGGGCGCCCGAGCTCGACCTCACCGTCGAGCCCAGCCTCGACTCGCTGCGCCTGTACCTGCGCGAGATCGGGCGGGTGCCGCTGCTCACGGCCGAGCAGGAGGTCGCCCTCGCGCGCCGCATCGAGCGCGGCGACATCACCGCCAAGGCCGAGATGGTCGAGGCCAACCTGCGCCTGGTGGTCAGCATCGCCAAGGGCTACCTGGGGCGCGGGCTCTCCTTCCTCGACCTCATCCAGGAGGGCAGCCTCGGCCTGATCCGCGCGGTGGAGAAGTTCGACTACCGCAAGGGCTTCAAGTTCTCGACCTACGCCACCTGGTGGATCCGCCAGGCGGTCACGCGGGCGATCGCCGACAAGGCGCGCACCATCCGCATCCCGGTCCACATGGTCGAGAAGCTCAACAAGGTGGTGCACCTCGAGCGCCAGCTGGTCCAGCGCCTCGGCCGCGAGCCGCGCGCCGAGGAGATCGCCGAGGAGCTGCGCATGAGCCCCGAGGAGGTCCGCGACATCCTCCGCATGGCCCAGCTCCCGGTGAGCCTGGAGAAGCCGATCGGCGAGGAGGAGGAGTCGGAGCTCGGCGACTTCGTCGAGGACGAGCAGGCGGCGTCGCCGTTCGACGAGGCCTCGGTCAACCTGCGCCGCACGGACATCCTCCGCGCGCTCGACGCCCTCCCCGACCGCGAGCGCAAGGTCATCGAGCTGCGCTTCGGGCTGCTGGGCGAGCAGCCGCGCACCCTCGAGGAGGTCGGACGGGCCTTCGGCGTCACGCGCGAGCGGATCCGCCAGATCGAGAACAACACCCTCAAGAAGCTCGAGAACCTCCCCGAAGCGCAGAGCCTGAAGGACTCGGCCTAGGCGAGTCCAGCGACTCATCCGCCCGCCCTGACGAGGCGATCCCGGGCGGCGCCGAGGCGAGAATTCGAGCTCCAGCCCCGGCCGAAGGCGGTGAGCTCCGGTTGCGCCGCATCCGCGCCGATTGCGCGCCCCGGCCGAAGGCCGGAGCATTCTGCGCTCGGCGCCCCCGAGGCTCCGCGCCCCAGCGGGCGGATCAGCCCCCGAGCCCCCGAAGAGGTCCGTGCGCGGACCGTCGCCCCGGCATCTGGCGGGGGGTGGCCTGGAGGCGGTAGCCCACGCCGTGGAGCGTCTGGATGTAGGTGAAGCCGCCGCCCACCTCGTTGACCTTGCGCCGCAGCCGTCGCACGAGCACGTTCGACCGAGCGGTCCCCGTGGGCGCGCTCGCCGCCCCAGACGCGCCGGAAGATCTCGTCCCGCGACATGGCCCGATCGCGCCCCTCGGCGAGCGTCCACAGCAGCTTGAACTCGAGCGGGGTCAGCTCGGCGGGCCGGCCGGCGACGATCACGGACATGCGCTCGGGGTCGATGCTGAGCTCGCCCTCGGAGACCGGCAGCCGGCTCGACTGGGCGTTCTCGACCGCGGTGCGGCGCAGCGCCGCGGTCACCCGGGCCAGGAGCTCGCGCATGGAGAAGGGCTTGGCCATGACGTCGTCGGCGCCGAGGGCGAGCACCTCCACCCGGTCGTGCTCGTTGGTGCGCGCGGTGACGACGATGATCGGCAGCCGCGGCGCCCACTCGCGCGTCTGACGGATGAGGTGCCAGCCGTTGACGCCGGGGAGCATCAGGTCGAGCACCACGGCGTCGGGCAACGCGCTGCGCAGCTCCCGCAGGCCGGCCAGGCCGTCGGCGGCGACGGTCGGCTCGAGGCCGGCCGCGCGCATGTGGAAGGCGATCGCCTCGGCGGTGCTCTCGTCGTCCTCGACGATGAGGATCTTCATCCGCCTCGCCTCCATCGCGGGGTGAGGATAGGTCGCGCGGATCCCCCCTTCGTCGCCCTCCCGTGACGATCCTGTGAAACGGCGGTGAACGCGGGAGAGAGGGGTGAGCGCGCCCGCCCCGGCCGCGATTCAGCCCGGGCCGCCGCGCAGCCAGCCGGCGAGCGCCGCGATCTCCTCGGGCCCGACCCAGTGCCCGCCGGGCCGCCAGGCCTCCGTGACGTCGGCCCCGGCGGCGCGGTAGGACGCGACCCCGGCCGCGGCCGTCTCCTGGGGCAGGAAGGGGTCGTCGAGCCCGCCGGCGGCGAGCACCCGCCGGCCGCGCAGGCCGCCGCCCGCCACGGTCTCCGGCGGCAGCGGGTAGGCGCTCGACAGCAGCGCGACGTCGCCCACGAGGTCGGGGCGCACGGCCGACAGCGCGCCCGCCATCATCCCGCCGTTCGAGAAGCCCACGGCCGTCAGCGGCGCCTCCAGCCCGTGCTCGGCCACCGCGCCCCCGAGCCAACCGCCCACCAGCTCCAGGCACTCCTCGAGGCTCGCGATCTCGGGGACGCCGATGGCGTGGTGCCGGAACCAGGCGAAGCCGCCGCCCTGGGGCTCCGGCCCCCGCGGCGCGAGGACGCCCACGCCGGCCCCGAGGGCGTCGGCGAGCCCGAGGAGGTCGCCCTCGGCGCCGCCGCGCCCGTGCAGCGCCAGCAGGGTCGGTGCGCCGGGCGCCGCCGGGGCGAGGCGGTGCACCAGGCTCACGGGGCCTCCGGGCCTCCGCCTCCGCCGCCCGCGCTCCCGGCCCCCTCGGCGAGGATCGGCTCGGCGACCTCCAGCGCCGACCACGCCGCCGGGAAGCCGGCCAGCCCGGCCACGGCGATCAGCACCTCGCGGACCTCGTCGGGGGTCACGCCGGCGCCCAGGGCACCGCGCACGTGCCACCCGAGCTGGGCGTGCGCGCGCAGCGTCGCCGTGACCGCCATCGCCACCATCGAGCGGTCGCGGCGGCCGAGGCCGGGACGGCCCCACAGATCGGCGAAGCCGAACGCCGAGGTCAGCTCCTCGAGGTCCGGCGACACCTCGCGCCAGCGCTCGATGACGCCCTCGCCCAGGTGGCGCCGCGCCAGCTCGCGGCCGCGCTCGAGACGGTCGTCTCCCGCGGCCCCGCTCATCGCGCGCCCCCGCCCGCCGGGCCCACGAGCGCCCGCGGGCTCTCGAGGGGCTCGAGGATCCCTTCGATGCGCTCCCTCAGCGGCTCGTACTGCGGCGGCAGCCGCAGCTCCTCGCCCAGCCGCTCGGCCGGCTCGTCGGTCGCGAACCCGGGCCCGACCGTCGCGATCTCGAACAGCACCCGGCCTGGCTCGCGGAAGTAGATCGAGCGGAAGTACTGCCGGTCGATGATGCCCGTCGGGTGCGCGCCGGCCGCGGCCGCCCGGCGGCCCCAGTCGGCGTGGTCGGGGTCGGGCGACGTCCACGCCACGTGGTGCACGGTGCCGGCGCCCTGCTCACCGCGCTCGGCGGGCGCCGGGTCGAGCCAGTAGACGCCCCGCCGCTCGGCGCCGGAGGTCGAGTAGCGACCCTCGCCCTCGCGGGCGAAGCCGAGCCCCTCGACGAGGAGCCGCTCCGTGGCGTCAGGCTCCCGGCTGAAGGCCCGCACGCCCACGATGCCGGTCAGGGCGTGCTCGGGCGGGACGTCCGGCGCCCGCGCCGACCGCGGCGGGCCGTCGGCCGGCTCGCCGACGACCAGCTCGAGCCCCAGCCCCTCCGGGTCGGAGCTGACGCAGCGAGCCCTCCGCGCCGTCGACCGGACGCCCGGCGTCGGCGAGGCGCTCGGCCCAGAAGTCCAGCGCCCCGGGGGAGGCGACCCGCCACACGACGCGGTGGATCATCCCCGGCCCGGGCCGTCCGTCGGCGATGCCGGGGATCTCGAAGAAGGTGATGATGCTGCCGGGCGAGCCGATCTCGTCGCCGAGGTACAGGTGGTACATGTCCGGCGCGTCGAAGTTGACCGTCTTCTTCACCAATCGCAGCCCCATGCGGCGCACGTAGAAGTCCAATGTGCCCGGAGCGTCGGCCGTGATGGCGGTGACGTGGTGGATCCCGTCGAGGCCCAAGGCGTCCGTCCTCTCCGGCGGGCGGATCGTCCGCGCCGCCTGGTAAGGTAGTTGCATGATCAAGCAACGAGAGTAGTTGACGATGCAAGCAAATGCAAACGCCCCGGCCGCGACGGCGGCCGCCCGGCGGGCCGACGGGGAGCCGCTGACGCCGCTGGAGCTCGGGGCGTGGCGCGGCCTGCTGCGCGTCCACGCCTCCCTGATCGGCGAGATGGACGAGGAGATGCGCGAGCGGCACGGCATCTCCCTCAGCGCGTACGAGGTCCTGATGCTCGTCGGCGACGCGCCACGACGGCGATGCGGGTGTCGGAGCTGTCGGCGGCGACCCTGCTCACGGTGAGCGGCGTCAGCCGGCTGGTCGACCGCCTCGTCCGAGCCGGGCTGGTGGTCAAGGAGGCCTGCGAGGAGGACGGCCGGGGCGCCGAGGTCGCCCTCACGCCGACGGGCCGGGGGCGCCTCCGAGCCGCTCGGGCGAGCCACCTCGCCGACGTCCGGCGCCGGTTCCTGTCGCGGTTCAGCGACGGCGAGCTCGAGGAGATGGCGGGGTTCTGGCGACGGCTGGGGGCCGAGGGCTCCTCGCCCGCCTGAGGGGCGATCGGCGGGAAGGGGCCCCCCGACCCCCGCCCGCCGCGCCGAGGCCGGCGTCCCGGCCCTCGGGTGGCCCCAGCCCGCCGGCGGGGCGCGTCTCGGCCGGCTGGAGCCACGGGCATCCTGGACCACGGCGCGGGCCGCTGGGTGATGAACCGGTGGCCCTGCCGTGACCGGCTGTGACACGCGGCCCGCCGGACCACGGCCCGGCGGGCCGGCTCAGGGGCCGGCGAGCGTGTTGACGATCGTCGGCTCGCGCGGGCCGACGCGCTCGTTCTCCTCCTCGGCCTGACGGCGGAGCTGCTTGAACCCGACGCCCTCCGCGATGAGGAAGAGGAACCCGACGGCCACGCCCACCAGCGCCTCCGTGGCCTGCAACACCACGGAGAACGCGATCGCCTCGGCCGCGCCGACGCCGTAGGAGGCCGTCAGCGGCACGACCGCGGCCGCCTGGAACACGAGCACGTTGCCCGGCAGGACCGGGAAGGCCTGCGCGAGCGTGATCGTCACGAGCAGGAGGCCGGCGCCCCCCCAGCCGACCTCCTCGAGGCCGAAGGCGATCAGCGTGAAGTAGATGCCGGCCCACTGGGAGATCCAGCAGAGGAGGCTGGCGCCGACGACGAGGCTCATCTGGCGCGGGTCCCGCAGCCCGAGGTGGCTCTCGCGGACCGCCCCCCACAGCCGCGACACGGCCCGGGTCGCCCGCGCCCAGAGCGGGCCGGTGCGCAGCCAGGGCGGCAGCTGTCGTCCGGGGCTTGAGAGCAGCGCCACCACGACGATCGCCAGGCACCCGACGCCGAGGCTGATGGAGGCGACCCAGGCGTAGGAGGGCAGCGGCAGGAAGAGCCCGATCGCGATCACGAGCCCGACCCAGGCGAGGGTCGAGACGAGGTTCTCGGCCACGACGGTGCCGAGGAGCGTGGTGGTGGGCGGGCGCTCGCCGCGCCGCTCCAGGCGCCGCCGCAGCAGCAGCACCTTCACGATCTCGCCCAGGCGCGCGGCGAGCACGGTGTTGAAGAGGAAGCCGACGAAGAGCGGGCTGAGGATGTCGCGGAAGCGGGTCTTCATCCGCAGGCTCGGGAGGGCGTCCACCACCGCCTTCCACGCGAGGCCCTTCCACGCCGACCGAGATGAAGTTCGCCACGACCGCCAGGGCGAGGAAGCCCCACGACGTGATGGCGAAGGCGTCCCTCACCTCGCCGAGGTCGAGCTTCCAGACCGCCACCGCCCCGACCGCCAGGATGACCAGGATCCGGGCGAGCGGCCACGCGAGGCGCCGGCTCAGCGGGCGGCGTTCGGCGGCCTGGGTGGTCATGCGACGACCAGCTCGTCGAGGGTCACGAGCTCGAGCCCGCGCGCGCGCGCGGCGCGGCAGATCTCGGGCAGGGCGTCGGCGGTCTGCTGGCGGGGGCGCTCCGGCGCCCATCCGTCGGCGTCGTGCAGCAGCAGGATGGCGCCGGGCTCGAGCCCGCGGGCGGCGCGGCGGGCGATGGCCGCGGCGCCCGGGTCGGCGGAGTCGAAGACGCCGCGGGTCCAGGCGGCCATCCGGTAGCCCGCGCGGCGCGCCCCGAGCGCGGTGGCGGGGCCTCGGAATCCGTGGGGCGCTCGGAACAGGCGCGACATCGCGCCCGCCCCCGCGGCCGCCTCGGCCGCGCGCTCGGAGCGGCGCAGCTGGTCCTCGACGTGCCCCGCGCCGCGGAAGATCAGGATCCCGTGGTCGTAGCCGTGGCTGGCGAGCTGGTGGCCGTCGGCGACGATGCGGCGCACGAGCTCCGGGTGGCGCTCGGCCTGGCGGCCGAGGACGAAGAAGGTGGCGCGCGCGCCCGCCTCGGCGAGGGCGTCGAGGACGGCCGGCGTTGACGGCCCCGGCCCGTCGTCGAAGGTCAGCGCCGCCCGCGGGCGGTCGCGCGGGCCGCGCGCGAGCGCGCGGCCGAAGGCCGGGTTGGCGGGCATGAACGCCGCGGCGCCCGCGAGGGCCGCGCCGGCGGCGGCGGCGATGGCGGCGACCGGGCGCCGGCGCGCCAGCGCCGCGGCGGCGACGGCGGCGCCGAAGCCCAGCCACGCGGCGCGGCGCACGGCCTGGCCCTTTCGCATCGGCGGCGTCATGTCGGAGCGGTGCCTGGCTCAGGTCGCCGGGACCACGGCCGATGGTATCAACGACCGCCGCCGGCCCGGCCCGGCCACGGCCGCCTTGGCACACTCCGGGCGAGAGTGCCAGAGTCGGCCTGAGGCGGCGCTATAATCCTGCGCGGCGCTTCCACGCCGCATTCCCGTCCGAGGTGGATTCGTGCCGATCTACGAGTATCGCTGCAACGATTGCGGGCACCAGTTCGAGGTGTCCCAGCGCATGTCCGACGACCCGATCTCCGAGTGCGAGGTCTGCGGCGGGCAGGTGGCCAAGATGCTCTTCGCGCCCGCGATCCACTTCAAGGGCACGGGCTTCCACAACACCGACTACGGCAGCAGGCGGCGCGGCGCCGGCGAGGACTCCGGCGCGGCGGGGTCCGGGGAGGCCTCCTCGAACGGCTCCTCCGGGGGCGAGGGCAAGGCCGCCGAGAAGCCCGCCAAGGCGGGCTCCGGCTCGTCGGGCGGCAAGACGGTGGGGCTGGACAAGGTCTGAGCGCCGTGGCGCGCGGGATCCCCCGGAAACCCGCGCGGCGCTTCTTGCTCCACCCCGCGCGCGTCGTCGTCGTCGGCTTCGCCGCGGCGATCATGGTCGGGACGGTCCTGCTCAGCCTGGGCGCCGCGGCGGCGGGGCCGGGGCGGGCGCCGTTCGAGACCGCCGCCTTCACGGCCGCCTCGGCGGTCACCGTGACCGGCCTGGCGACGGTCGACACCGCCACCTACTGGAGCCCGTTCGGGCAGGCCGTGATCCTGGGGCTGGTGCAGCTGGGGGGGCTCGGCATCGTCACGAGCGCCTCGCTGCTGATCATCCTGATCAGCCGCCGCGTCGGGTTGCGCGGGCGGCTCGCGGCCCAGGCGGAGACCCAGACCGCGGACGCCAGCAGCCTCAGGCGCCTCGTCGGCTTCATCGTGGTCTTCACGCTGAGCGTGGAGGCGCTGGTCGTGGCCGCGCTGACGCTGCGCTTCTGGCTCGGCCTGGGGCGCTCGTTCGGCGAGGCGCTCTGGCAGGGGCTGTTCCACGGGGTGGCGGCGTTCAACCAGGCCGGCTTCTCGCTGTTCTCCGACAACCTGATCGGCTTCGCGACCGACGGCTTCATCCTGGTGCCGCTGGCGATCGCGATCATCGTCGGCGGCCTGGGCTTCCCCGTGTGGCTCGAGCTGCGCACCCGTCCCGGCGCGCCCGAGCGGTGGAGCCTGCACAGCAAGCTCACCCTCGTGACCACCGGCACCCTGCTCGTGGTCGGCTTCGCCCTGCTCACGGGGCTGGGGTGGGACGACCCGGGCACCTTCGGCTCCGAGAGCCCCTCGGGCAAGCTGCTCGGCGGCTTCTTCGCGGCGGTCACCGCCCGGAACGCCGGCTTCAACGCGGTCGACTACGGCCAGATGGGGCCCGACTCGCTCCTGGTGACCGACATCCTGATGTTCATCGGCGGCGGCAGCGCGTCCCCCGCGGGCGGCATCAAGGTCACGACCCTCGCCGTGCTGCTCCTCATCGTCCGGGCCGAGATTCGCGGCGAGCGCGAGGTGGTCGCCTTCGGACGCGGCGTGCCGGCGCCGACCCTCCGCCAGGCCCTGACCATCGTGGTCGTCGCCTCCGGCGCAGTCGTGCTCGCGACCCTGCTCCTGGTGGCGACCAACGGGCTCGGCCTGTCGAGCGCGCTCTTCGAGAGCATCTCGGCGTTCTCGACGACCGGGCTGTCGACCGGCGTCACGGGGATGCTCGACACGCTGGGGCAAGCGATACTCATGGTCCTGATGTTCCTCGGACGCGTGGGGCCCATCACCCTCGGCGTCGCCCTCGTCCTGCGCGAGCGCGAGCGCCGGTTCAGCCACCCGGAGGAAAGGCCGATCGTTGGCTAGCGACGACCAGACCCTCGTGATCGGCCTCGGCCGCTTCGGCCGCGCCCTCGCCGAGACGCTGACCCGCCTCGGCAACGACGTCCTCGGCGTGGACGCCTCCCCGAGGGTCGTGCAGGCATGCGCGGCCGACATGACCCACGTGGTCCAGGCCGACGCCACCGACGCCGAGGCGCTGCGCCAGATCGGCGCCGCCGACTTCAACCGGGCGGCCGTCACGATCGGCACCGACATGCAGGCGAGCATCCTCGCGACCTACGCGCTGGTCGACCTGGGGGTGGGCCGGATCTGGGCCAAGGCGGTGACGCCCGAGCACGCCGCGATCCTCGAGCGCGTCGGGGCCCATCGGGTCGTCCTGCCGGAGCGCGAGATGGGGGTCCGGGTGGCCCACACGATGGTGGGCCGCACGATCGACTACGTCGAGCTCGACGAGGACTTCGTCCTCATCGAGACGACGACGCCGCGCGAGCTCACGGGCGCGACCCTCAAGGACGCCAAGCTGCGCAGCCGGTACGAGGTCACCGTCGTCGCCGTGAAGACCCCCGAAGGGGGATTCACCTACGCGACGCCCGAGACCGTCGTCCGCGACGGCGACCTCATGGTGGTCGCCGGCCGGCGCGAGAAGGCGGAGGGGTTCGCCGCCCTCCCCTGAGCCGCGCTCAGGACGCGCTCATGAACTCCGCGATCTCGCGCTCGTTCTGGTCGGGATCGGTCTGGACCACGTAGGAGACGCCCCCGACCTCGAGGATCTCGCCGGACAGCAGGATGCGGTCGCCGGGCCGCTGGTCGAGCCGCGCCTGAAGCCAGCCGAACTTGATCATGTCCATGGTGCCGATGTCGGTCTGGAGCGCCCGCACCACGTCCGCCCCGCGCCAGGGCGCGCGCCAGATGTTGCCGGGCGACAGCACCTGCCCCTTCATCGCCGCCACCACGGCCTGCTGCCGCAGCGCCCGGCCGAAGTCCCCGCCGCACGCCCCCTGGCGGGCGCGCGCGTACTCGAGCGCCCGGGCGCCGTTCAGCGAGATCCGGCCCTCCGGGAAGCTGACCGTGCGGCCGTTCTCGTAGGGGCAGTCGACCAGGGCGGTCGGGTTGTTGACGGTCACGCCCCCGACCGCGTCGACCATCCTCGGGAACCCGTTGAGCTTGATGACGATGATGTGGTGGATCGGCACGCCGGTGAGGCGCTTGACCGCCCGGATCGCGCCGGCCTGGCCGGCGAAGAAGAACGAGGCGTTGATCTTCTGGGTGCCCTGCCCGGGGAGCTCGACGCGGTAGTCGCGGGGGATCGACAGGTACTTGATCCGGCCGGAGTCGGGGTCCGTGCGCATCAGCAGCAGCGTGTCGGCGCGGCTCCGCGTGCGCCCCTTGCGCTTGTCGACGCCGATGACCAGCGTGTTCGTGGGCGTGCCGAGCATCCCGCCGGGCGGCGGGTCGAGCGCCGCCCGCGCGCGCTCGGTGATCTTGCCGTTGGCCTCGTCCACCGCCCCGTCGAGGGCGAGCCAGCCGAACCCGGCCCAGGCGATGACGCCCACCAGGAGGAGGAGGGCGATGCGGCCGGCCCAGCCCGCGGGGCCGAGGCCGCGCAGCGACCACCAGCGCCGGCCCTGGCGCTGCAGCTCCCGGCGCCGCTGCCGCTCGAGCCGGCCGGGGCGCTCCGGGGGCAGGGGCCGGGGGTCGGCGACGGCGCCGCCGGGCGGCGCGGCCTCCTCCGCCTCGCGGGCCCGGAGCGCCCGCAGCTCGTCCATGCCGCCGCCGACCGCGCCCTCGCGCCCGCGCGACCGGTAGCGCCGGTAGGGCTTGGTGGTCCGGGACATCGGCGGGCAATGGTAGCGTCCGCCGCGGCAACCTCCGTTGCGGCATGGCAAGGACCCCAATGACGGGTGGCTCCCTCGTCGTGGTGGGAACGCCGATCGGCAACCTGGCCGATCTCTCGCCGCGCGCCGCCGACGCCCTCCGCGGCGCCGACGTGGTGGCCTGCGAGGACACACGCCGCACGGCGCCGCTGCTCCGCCACGCCGGCTCGGACGCGACCATGGTGGCCGTGCACCAGCACAACGAGGCGGCCCGCGCGGCCGATCTCGTGGCGCGCATGCGCGGCGGCGCCCGGGTGGCGCTGGTGTCGGACGCCGGCATGCCGCTGGTCAGCGACCCCGGCGCCCGGCTGGTGCGCGCGGCGCTCGACGCGTCGGTGCCGGTCGAGGTGGTGCCGGGCCCCAGCGCGGTCACCGCGGCCCTGGCCGCCTCGGGCCTTGCGGGCGAGGGCGGCTTCGCCTTCCTGGGGTTCGCGCCTCGGCGGGCCGCCGAGCGGCGGCGGCTGATGGAGGCCCTCGCCGCCCTCGAGGTCCCGGCCGTCGCCTTCGAGAGCCCGAGGCGGTTGCCGGCCCTCCTGGGCGAGATCGCGAGGGCCTGGCCCGAGCGGCCGGTGGCCGTGTGCCGCGAGCTCACCAAGCTGCACGAGGAGGTCGTGCGCGGCACCGCCGCCGAGGTCGCGGAGCGCCTGGGTGAGCCGCCGCGCGGCGAGGTCACCGTCGTGATCGGGGCCGCGGGGCCGGCCGAGCCCGACGAGGCCCGGCTGCGCGAGGTGCTCGGACTGCTCGCCGAGGCCGGGCTGAGCCCCGCCCGGGCGGCCGAGGTCGCCGCCGCGCTCGGCGTCGCCTCGCGCAATCGCGCCTACCGGCAGGCCATCTCCGGCGGGGGTGCCGGCGGGCCCCACTAGACTCCGCGGCGTGGCCCGTTTCTACCTCACCACGCCGATCTACTACGTCAACGCCGAGCCGCACATCGGCCACGCGTACACGACGATCATGGCCGACGTCATCGTGCGCCATCACCGCCAGCGCGGGGACGACGTCTTCTTCCTCACGGGCACCGACGAGCACAGCTCGAGCGTGGTGCGCCTCGCCGCCGAGGCGGGCCGCACGCCGCGCGAGCACGCGGACCTCAACGCCGAGCGCTTCCGCCAGCTCGGCGGGGTCGTCGGCGCGACCACCGACTTCTTCATCCGCACCACCGACCCGGAGCACGCCGAGGGGGTCGCGCGCGTCATGGAGCGGCTGCGGGAGTCGGGCGACGTCTACCGCGGCGCCTATGCGGGCTGGTACTGCCCCTCGTGCGAACGCTTCTACGCCGAGGCCGAGCTGGACGAGGGCCGGCGCTGCCCCATCCACGGCCGTCCCGTCGAGTGGCTCGAGGAGGAGAACTGGTTCTTCCGCCTCTCGGCGTACCGCGACCGGCTGCTGGCCCACTACGACGCCCACCCCGACTGGGTGCTGCCCCCCACGCGCCGCAACGAGGCGCGCCGCATGATCGAGGACGGGCTCGAGGACCTCTCCATCTCCCGCGCCGGGACCGGCTGGGGCGTGCCGGTGCCGTGGGACCCCGACCAGACCGTCTACGTCTGGGTGGACGCGCTCTTCAACTACTACACGGCGCTGGAGTACGCGCGGCCCGGCGAGGACCTGGTGGGCCGCTTCTGGCCGCCCGACCTGCACGTCATGGGCAAGGACATCCTCAAGTTCCACGCCGTCATCTGGCCGGCGCTGCTGATGGCCGCGGGGCTGGAGCTGCCGCGGCGGGAGATGATCCACGGCTACGTCCTCAAGGGCGGCGAGAAGATGAGCAAGACCACCGGCAACGTGGTCGACCCGTTCCCGTTCATCGCCGAGTACGGGATCGACGCCCTGCGCTACTACCTCGCCCGCGAGGTGCGCTTCGGCGAGGACGGCACCTTCACCGCCGAGGGCTTCGAGGCCCGCTACTCCCAGGAGCTCGGCAACGAGCTGGGCAACCTCCTCAACCGCGTGGTGAGCATGATCGACCGCTACCGCGACGGCGTGGTGCCGGCCGACCCCGGCGGGGACCGTGAGGTCGCGGCCGAGGTGGCCGAGGCGGTCGAGGCGACCGTCGCCGGGTACGAGCGGCTGGACGTCTCGCGGGCGATCGAGGACGCCTGGCGGCTGGTCCAGCGCCTCAACCGGCTGGTCGAGCAGCGCGCGCCCTGGACGCTGGCCAAGGACCCGGCCCGCGCCGCCGAGCTCGACCAGACCCTCTTCAGCCTGGCGGAGGGCCTGAGGGCGGCGGCGATCCTCCTGTGGCCCGTGGTCCCGGGCTCGTCGGAGCGCATCCTCGCCGCGCTGGGCCAGGACCCGTCGGACGTCGCGCTGGAGCGCGCCGCGTGGGGCGCCGGCCGCCAGGGCGCGCGCGTCGTGCCGTCGGGGCCGCTCTTCCCCCGCATCGAGGAGAAGGTCGCGTAGTCGACACCCACGCCCACCTCGACTCCTGCGACGCGGAGCCCGCGGAGCTGGTGGCCGAGGCCGTCGCCGCGGGGGTCGAGCGCATCGTGACGATCGGGGTGGGCCGCGAGTCGGCCGAGCGGGCCGTCGCCCTCTGCGACGAGCATCCCGAGGTGCGCGCCGCGGTCGGCGTCCACCCCCACGACGCCGACGGGTTCACCGGCGCGGACGAGGCCTGGATCCGCGAGCTCGCCGCCCACCCGGGGGTGGTTGCGATCGGCGAGTGCGGGCTCGACTTCCACCGCAACCACTCGCGGCCGGACGCGCAGCGGCGGGCGTTCTCGTCCCAGATCGGCCTCGCGCGCGAGGCCGGCCTGCCCATCGTGGTCCACACCCGGGACGCCGCCGCCGAGACCCTCGCCATCCTCGGCGCCGAGGCCGCCGGCCACCCGGTGGTGATGCACTGCTTCTCGATGCCGGAGCGCCTCGACGAGGTCGCCGAGCGACGGTATCTCGTCAGCTTCGCCGGGCAGGTGACCTACCCGGTGGCCGGCGACCTGCAACGGGCGGCGGCCGCGGCGCCGGAGCACCTCCTGCTGGTCGAGACCGACAGCCCCTACCTGTCGCCGGTCCCGCGGCGCGGCCGTCCCAACCGGCCGGCCAACGTGGCCCACACCCTGCGCTTCGTGGCGGGGCTGCGGGGCGTGTCCGAGGAGGCCCTCGACGGGGTCACCACCCGCAACGCCGCCCGCGTCTTCGCCTGGTGACCCGGCGGTGCCGGGCGGCGGCCGCGTGGGCGTCATGCGCCTGCTGGCCGCGCACGGCCTGCGCCCGGACACCGATCTGGGCCAGCACTTCCTGCTCGACGAGAACCTCGCCGACCTCGCGGTGCGCGAGGCCGCCGTCGGCCCCGGCGACGTCGCGTTCGAGATCGGCGCCGGCCTCGGCGTACTGACCGCGGCGCTCGCCAGGGCGGCGCGCGTCGTGCACGCGGTCGAGGTCGACCGGCGCCTGGAGCCGGCGCTCGCCGAGGTCGTTGCTCGCTCACGCAACGTCGTCGTGCACTGGGCCGACGCCATGAGGATGCCCGTCGAGGACCTCGAGCCGCCGCCCACGGTGATGGTCTCCAACCTGCCCTACGCGATCGCGACGCCGGCGCTGGTCGAGAGCCTCTGGCGGCTGCCCGGCGTGGAGCGCTGGTGCGCCATGGCCCAGCGCGAGGTGGTCGACCGCTGGCTGGCGGCCCCCGGCGGCCGCCTCTACGGCTCGCCGTCGGTCCTCGTGCAGCTCACCGCCGAGCCGACCTTCCGGCGCGCGGTCGGCCGCGAGGTCTTCGCGCCCCGGCCGCGGGTCGAACTCGGCGCTGGTGGCGCTGCGCCGAGTCGCGCCGGGGCCGTCGCCCGAGGTGCGGTCGATCGTGCGGGCCGCGTTCGCCTCGCGGCGCAAGACCCTCGTCAACTCGCTGGCCGCCGCCGGAGCCGACAAGGCCGCGGCCGCCGCCGCGGTCGCCGCGCTCGGGCACCCGCCGGCCGTGCGTCCGGAGCAGGTCGCGCCGGCCGGCTTCGTCGCCCTCGCGGAGGCGCTGAGCTGGACCGCGTGACCCTCGCCGCCCCGGCGAAGCTCAACCTGCGCCTCCTGGTGGGGCCGCGCGCCGCCGACGGATACCACCCGCTCCGCACGATCCTGGTCGCGCTCGACGGCCTGGCCGACACCGTGACCGTCGCCCCGTCGCGCGTCGCGGCGGGTGCGCTGTCCCGGCCTGGAGGACGCCGACAACCTCGCGTGGCGCGCCCTCGACGAGCTCGAGGCCGAGGTCGGGCGCCCGCTTCCCACCGAGGTCGTCATCGACAAGCGCATCCCCGCCCAGGCGGGCCTCGGCGGGGGCTCGAGCGACGCGGCGGCCACCCTCGTCGGCGCCGACCGGGCGCACGGGCTCGAGCTCGGGTGGGCGCGGCTCGAGCGGGTGGCGGCGCGGGTGGGCTCGGACGTCCCCTTCTTCGTGCGCGGCGGCGTCCAGTGGGCGGAGGGGCGCGGCGAGCTCCTGCGCCCGGCGACCGTGCCGGCCTTCGCCGCGGTGCTCGCCAAGCCCGACACCGGGCTGCCGACCGCCGAGGTCTACCGTGCCTTCGACCGCCTGCCGCCCCCGCCGCCTGACGACGCCGACCTGGTTGCGGGTTCACTCAACGACCCGTATCGGGCCGAGGTGGTTGCGCGAGCACGCAACGACCTCTGGCCGGCCGCGCTCGCGCTTGCGCCGGGGCTCGGGGCCACCGCCCGGGCGCTCGCGGCGGCCGGTGCCGACGCGGTGCTGCTCTGCGGAAGCGGCGCGTGCGTGGCGGGCCTGTTCCGGACGCGGCCGGACGCCGAGGCCGCCGCCGCGCGCGCTGCGCCTGCCCGGGTTCCGCGCCGTCGTCGAGGGCGGCGGGGGCCGGGCGGCGTCCTCCCGGACCTAGGCGCGCTGGGAGAGCAGGAACTCCAGGGAGGCGGCGTTGAAGGTCTCGGGATCCTCGTGCAGCGCCGCGTGGGACAGGTGGTCGAAGACCACGACGGTGCTGTCGGGGATGCCCTCGGCGAGCTGCTCGCCGAAGCGCGTCGAGGTGCACAGGTCGCGGCCGCCGAACGTGATCAGGGTCGGGGCGCGGATGTCGCCGAGCACGCCGGCGGCGTCGTGGTCGATCACCGCCTGGCACTGGGCGAGGAACGCCTCCAGGGGCTGGGCGGGGCGCCCGCGCACGAAGTCCTCGAGGCCGGCGACGAAGTCGGGTCGCTCGGAGTACATCTCGGGCGTGAAGCACCAGGGGAAGATGCCGAGGATCACGGCGTCGGCCACCGTCGGCATGCCGCGCGCGAGCGCCATCCAGCTCTCCAGCAGCGTCTTCAGGAACGGATCCGTGGTCGCCCACGCGCTGTGGAGCGACAACGACCGGACCCGCTCGGGGTGCCGGGCCGCCAGATGCATGCCGACCGCCGCCCCGAGCGACACGCCGGCGACGTGGGCCTGCTCCAGCTCGATCGCGTCGAGGAAGGCCGCCATCTGATCGGCGTATGACTCGGTGGAGTACGGCCCCGCGGGCTTCGAGCTCTCGCCCGAGCCCGGGAGGTCGACGCTGATGCAGCGGAGGTGCTCCGTGTAGGCCGGGAGCTGGAAGGCGTAGCAGGCGTGGTCCGCGCCCGTGTAGGGGATCAGCAGCAGGGGATCGCCCGCGCCCTGCTCGTCGTAGTTGAGGGTGAGCCCTGCCGCCTCGATCGTGGGCATCCGCCTGTCCTCCGCTCGACGCCGGTCGTCCGGGCGACCCTACGGTCGGCGACGGCCCGCGTCGAGCCCGCGCCGCGCGCCGGTCACCGGCCGATCCGGATGCCGGCGGCCTCCCGGTCGAAGGTGTCGGGCGGTGATGCCCTCCTCGCGGAGCGGCACCTTCTGCACGCGCTCGGTGGGGGTCTTGGGCAGCGCGTGCACGAAGCGGATGTAGCGCGGCACCATGAAGTAGGGCATGCGCTCGGCAAGCCAGAGGGTGAGCTCGGCCGGGTCGGGCGCGGGGCCCTCGGGGACGCAGACGGCGAGGATCTCGTCCTCGCTCGAGGCTCCCTCGCCGGCCTTGACGCCGATGGCCGCGCTCTCGGCGATCCGCGGGTGGTCGTTGACGACCTTCTCGACCTCCATCGAGCTGACGTTCTCGCCCCGGCGCCGGATGTAGTCCTTGACCCGGTCCATGAAGTAGACGTAGCCGTCCTCGTCCATGCGGCCCAGGTCGCCGGTGTGCAGCTTGAGGTTGCGGAAGTCCTCGGCGGTCTTCTCGGGCATGCCGTAGTAGGCCCGCATGACGATGTTGGGGATCTTCATGTCGACCACGATCTCGCCCGGGGTCTCGGGGGGCAGGGGCCGGTCGGTCCCCGGCTCGACGATGCTCACCTCGTAGCCCGGGTTGGCCTTCCCGCACGAGCCCAGGCGCGGCGGGGCGGTTGGGTCCATGACCGTCGCCACCCCGGTCTCGGTGAGGCCGTACCCCTCGGTGAGGGTGACGCCGAAGCGCTCCTCGAACTCGTGGTAGATGTCGCGCGGGGCGGGCGCGGCGGAGATCGTGTGGACCGTGTGGGCCCGGTCGAGCGGCGAGGGCGGCTGGTTCCAGAGGAAGTAGAGCATCGCCCCGATGCCGTTGAAGGTGGTCGCGCCGGCGTCGATGGCCTGCTGCCAGAACCGGCTTCCGGAGAAGCGCTCGACGTAGGCCACGCGGGCGCCCGCCAGCAGGGCGGGGTAGGCGCAGAGCACCTGGGCGTTGGAGTGGAAGAGCGGCAGGCACGAGAAGTAGGTCTCGTCGCGCAGGTCCCCCGGGGCGACCCCCCGCAGCCGCGACAGCACCTCGATCCAGCTCCGGGCCGAGAAGTAGTCGGCCGCGTTCTGCTTGATGACGCCCTTGGAGCGGCCGGTGGTGCCCGAGGTGAACATGATCCGGGCGTCGTCGGTCCAGGAGTAGGAGATCCCGTCGGGCTCGGGGTCGCCGGCCTCCATCAGGGCCTCGAGCGGCTCCCAGGGCAGCGAGGGGTCGGGGCCGGCGCTCTCGGCGCCCGTGGGGACCACCACGACCCTCCCGAGCTGCGGCAGGTCGCCCGCCACCAGGGCGAGGCGGTCGAGGTAGGCGTCGGCGATCACCAGCGTGCGGGCCTCCACGAGGCTGATGGTCCAGCTCAGGAACTCGCCCTTGTAGGCGGTGTTGATGGGGCTCATGACGGCCCCGGCCTTGAGGATCCCGAACCAGACCGGCACGAACTCGGCGCAGTTCGGCAGCAGCACGCTCACCGACTCGCCGGGCTGCACCCCGCGGGCGACGAGGCCGTTGGCGATCCGGTTGGCCCGCGCGTTGACCTCGCCGTAGCTCAGCCAGGCGCCGTCGCCGAAGCGCAGGTACTCGCGGTCGGGATGCTCCTCGGACCGCCGCCGCAGGATGTCGGGCAGCACCCACGTCGTGGGGTCCTCGTGCGCGTACCAGTCGCTCCAGTCGCCCATCACGCCGGCTCCGGCCCGTATCCCTCGCGGAACCGCCGCCAGTCGGGCGGACGCTTCTCCTGGAAGGCCGCGATGCCCTCCTGCGGCTCGGGCCCGTGGACGTGGTTCAGCGCCATCAGCTCCATCCCGTGGTTGGTGGAGGAGTAGAGCGCGTCGGTGCGGGCGTTGAGGGCGATCTTCGCCAGCCGCAGGCCCTGGGGCGAGCGGCGCAGGATCTCCTCGCACCAGCGGTCGACCTCGGCGTCGAGCTCCTCGTCGGGGACGACCGCGTTCACCAGGCCCATTCGCAGGGCCTCATCGGCGGTGTACTGGCGGGTCACGAACAGCACCTCGCGCGCCTTCTTCTCGCCGACGACCGCGGGGATCAGCTGCGATCCCCACCACAGCGGCGCGTTGCCGATCCTGGGGCCGGCCTGGCCGAACCGCCCGGACGTCCCCGAGATCGTGAGGTCGGAGATCATGTTCAGCTCGTTGCCGCCGCCGATGCAGTAGCCGCGCACCCGGCAGAGGATGGGCTTGCCGTTGTCGCGCATGGCCGTCGCCAGGCGCGGCGCGAGGATGTGGCCGGCGCGCTTCTCGGCCATCGTGCGGGTGGGCTCGCGCACGTCGCCGCCCACGCAGAACGCCCGGTCGCCGGCGCCGGTGAAGACGATCACCCCCACCGCGTCGTCGTCGGCGGCCGCCTCGAAGGCCTCCGCCAGCTCGGCGATGGTGCGGCCGCGGAAGGCGTTGAGCCGCTCCGGGCGGTTGATCGTGATGGTCGCCCGGCCGTCGCCGACCGCGTAGAGGATGTCCTCGAACGCCATGCGGCGCCGCTCAGCCGTCGGCGGGGAGGAACTTGGCCGCGTCGATCCCGTGCTCCTCCATCAGCTTCCGGAACGTCTCGCGCATCTCGTCGGGGTAGTCCGGGAGCTCCTCGGTCGCCAGGACGCTCTCGGCGTGCTCGCGCAGGCGCGGGCCCAGCTCCCAGTCGTCGTCGTCCAGCAGCCGCAGGATCTCGCGCGCGGGGAAGTGGAGCAGCCCCGGGTCGCGGCCGTGGCGCTCGGCGATCGCGACGATCTCGTCGAACCGGCCGGGGAGCGGCGCCTGCTCCTGGATGAGGCCCATCTCGCGCAGGAGCCCGACGGTGGCGGGGTCGGACGCGTAGGGCCGCCCGAAGGCGTTGTCGTGGAAGAGGCGCTCGAACCGCAGCCGGGGACGCTGGCCCCCCGCGTCGGCGCTCTCGAGCGGGTAGCCGATCGCGTGGCCCCACGTGAAGCGGTAATGGGGCGGCAGCCCGAACGCCTTCTCGACGCCGCCGGGCACCCGCCCGAACGCGATCAGGCAATTGCCCAGGCCCAGCCCCACGCCCGCGGCGATGGCGTTCGCCACGGCCTGGCCGCTCTCGAAGCGCAGCAGGATCTCGGTGCGCTCGGTGGGGAAGCTCATGAGCCGGGGGATGGTCTGGGTCATCGAGAACTCGTAGTTCCAGCCGTGGTACTTCGTCGTCGCCCCGGCCAGGCTGACGGAGGAGATGCCGTCGACCGCCCGGCCGTACCAGGCGTTCAGGTTGGTCAGCCAGATGAGCAGGTGCGAGCACTGGTCGATGATCTGGACGTTGAAGCCCGAGACGCACTCCTCGAGGTCCTCCCAGACCTCGCACTCGTCCTTGCGGAGGACGATGGCCTCGGTGCAGTTGATGTTCCCCTGGCAGGACGCGAAGCGCGCGGCCTGGAGCATCGCCTCGATCTTCCATCGCTCGACGGTGCGGTCGGCGTCGAAGTAGCGGATGCTGCGGCGGTTTCCGAGAGCGCGCAGGACCGGGACGTCGGGGACGTCCGCGCGTGATGGGAGGGGGTCCGGCACGAGCTGACCTCCGGTCCGGGAGCGGGTAGGGGCAGCGTACCGCCGCCAGGAGCCGGAGACGGCATCGCGACCCGGGGCTGCCTCGGCCGGCCGGGACTCGGCGCTACACTCGTGGCGTGTCCGATCCGCTGGTGATCGAGGCCCGGCCCGAGACCACGACGGGGCGGGCGCGGCAGTGGCTGAGAAGCCGGCGCATCATGCTGTCCGGCATCCTCGCGCTGGCCGAGGTCATCGCCTTCCTCGTCTGGCGCCCGAGCGCCGTGCTCATGGGGGTGCTCGCCGTCGCGCTCCTCGTCGTCTGCGTGGCGGTCGCGACCCGGATTCCGGCGGGGCTGTCCAGGGACGTCCTGTGGATCGTCGCGATCGCGCAGGGCATCGTGGTGGTGATCCCGCTCGTGGCCGGGCTCTCCCTGGTGGCCGCGCTCGTCGTCGCCGTCGGCCTCATCGTCGCGCTCGTGGTGGTGGCCGCCCGCTGGCGCGTCTGACGGCGTGATGGGACCGGCGGCACCCCCGCCGCCGCTCGCGGCCGAGGCCGCGGAGCGGCCGGCCCTCCACGCGGCCGCGGCCGACCCGCTGACCGCGGGCCAGGCCCACCTGCGCCAGATCGCGTGGACGCCCCCGCCGTCCCGCGGCGCCCGGCCCCTGGTGGCGGTGCTCGACACCGGGGTCGACCCGTCGTCGCCCGATCTGGCGGGCGTGGTGCTGAGCGGGGCCGGCCGCTCGTTCGTGCCCAGCAGCCCGGATCCGGGGTCGGACCCCGAGGGCCACGGCACGCATGTGGCCGGCATCATCGCGGCGTCGTCGGGGAACGGGATCGGGGGCAGCGGCGTCGCTCGTGCCCGGATCCTGCCGGTGACGGTCGCGGACGCGAAGGGCCGCACGACCGCGTCGGCGCTCGCGCGCGGGCTCGCGTACGCGACGGCGCGCGGCGCCCGCGTGATCAACATCTCGTTCGGCGGCAGCGGGTTCTCGAAGGCCGAGCAGGAGGCCATCGACCGGGCGGCCCTGCGGGGCGCGCTGATCGTCGCCGCCGCGGGGAACTCGGGCGGGGGGGCCGAGCCGGAGTATCCCGGCGCCTACCGTCAGGTCCTGGCCGTCGGCGCGCTCGGCGCGAGGGGCAGGCCCCTGGCCGTGTCGGCCCGCGGCCCGCAGGTGGCGCTGGCCGCGCCGGGCGAGGCGGTCCTGTTCGACCGCGCCCGGCCCCTCGCCGGGGCTCGTCGCCCGGACCGGCACCTCGATGGCGGCCGCGGTCGTCTCGGGGGCGGCGGCGCGGATCCTCGCGGCGCGCCCGCGCCTGTCGGCCCAGCAGGTGCGCAGGATCCTGGAGGACAGCGCCCGCGACGTGCCACCCGTGGGCCCGGACCCCGGAAGCGGCGCGGGCGCCGTCGACCTGGCGGCCGCCCTGGCCGCCCCGACCCCGCCGCGCGGCGACCCCGAGCCCAACGACGACCCCGTGCTGGCGACCGGCACGCGGCCCCTCCTCGCGGCCGACGGCCCCGACCGCGCGACCGCCCGCGGGCGGACCGGGTCGTGGAGCGACCCGCGCGACGGGTACGTCGTCGAGCTTCGAGCCGGGCAGCGGCTCACCGCCCGCCTGCGCGGCTCGGCGGCGGCCGACCTCGATCTGGTGCTCTGGCGCCCGGGCGCGCGCGGCGGCAGGCGCGGCCGCGCCTACGCCCGCACCTGGCTCGCGTCGGCCTCGCTCGGCCCGTCGGCGTCCGAGTCGATCGACCACGTCGCCTCGACCGGCGGCCGCTTCACGCTCGAGGTGCAGGGCGTCCGGGCCGCCGCCGACTACACGCTGACGGCGGGGCGGGCCCCATGACCGGCCGGGGCCGCCCCTTCCCGCGCCGGGCCCGAGGGTCCAGAATGGGCGCTCCATGACGACGGCACCCGAGGCGCCGGCCGCACGGCAGCTCACCGACCCGGCGCTCTACATCAACCGCGAGCTCTCGTGGCTCGAGTTCAACGCGCGCGTCCTGACGCTCGCGCGCGACCCGGACGTGCCGTTGCTCGAGCGCTGCAAGTTCCTCGCGATCTTCACGAGCAACCTGGACGAGTTCTTCATGGTGCGCGTGGCGACGGTCCAGGACGCCCTCGAGGCGGGTCGCCTGCCGTCGACGCCCGACAAGCTCCCCCGCGATGACGTGCTCGACCGGATCCGCGACCGGGTCGTGGAGCTGACCGCCGAGCAGAGCCTGATCTGGAACGAGGAGCTGCGCCCCGCGCTCGCCGCCGCCGGCGTCCAGGTGGCCGACTACGCCGAGCTGAGCGCTGCCGAGCGCAGGGCGGTCGACGAGCGCTTCGACCGCGAGGTCTACCCCGTCCTGACCCCGCTCGCGGTCGGCCCCGGTCTCCCGTTCCCGTACATCTCCGGCCTCTCCCTCAACCTCGGCCTGCGCGTTCGCGACCCGGTGAATGGCGAGACCCGCTTCGCGCGCGTGAAGGTGCCGCCGGGCCTTCCCCGCCTGATGCCGGTCGACGGCCGGCGCGTGTTCATCGAGGACGTGATCGAGGCGCACGTGGAGCGGCTCTTCCCGGGCATGGAGGTCGTCGAGACGGCGCGCTTCCGGGTGACGCGCGACGCCGACTTCTCGATCTCGGACGAGTCGGACGACCTCATCGGCGCCGTCGAGGCGCAGCTGCGCCGGCGCCGCTTCGGCCACGTCGTGCGGCTGGAGGTGGAGGAGGCCGCGCCCGAGCGGCTCGTCCAGGAGCTGATGGAAGCGCTCGAGGTGGGCGACCGCGAGACCTACCGCGTGCGGCCGCCGCTCGACTTCACGATGCTCTGGGCCCTCGCGACGATGAGCCGCCAGGACCTGCGCGATCCGCCGTGGGAGCCGCGCACCCGGCCGCGCCTGCGGCCCGAGGAAGGCGAGAGCATCGACCTGTTCGCCGTGATCCGCGACCGCGACGTCCTCGTGCACCACCCGTACGACGACTTCGACACCAGCGTGGAGCGGTTCGTCGAGCAGGCCGTCGAGGACCCGAGCGTCCTCGCCATCAAGCAGACCGTGTACCGGACCAGCGGCGACGCGCCGATCGTCCCCGCGCTGATGCGCGCCGCCGAGCAGGGCAAGCAGACCGTCTGCCTGGTGGAGTTGCAGGCGCGCTTCGACGAGGAGCGCAACATCCAGTGGGCCCGGGCCCTGGAGCGCGCCGGCGTGCACGTGGTCTACGGGATGTCGGGACTGAAGACGCACGCCAAGGTGGCCCTGGTCGTCCGCCGCGAGGGGGACCTCGTCCGGCGCTACGTCCACATCGGCACCGGCAACTACAACCCCTCGACCGCCCGGCTGTACACCGACCTCGGGCTGTTCACCTGCCGCGAGGACCTCGCCGAGGACGTCGCCGACCTCTTCAACCACCTCACGGGCTTCGCGCGGGCGCCGAGCTACCGCAAGGCGCTCGTGGCGCCGGACCACATCCGCGATGGCGTCATCGCCGAGATCGACCGCGTGGTCGCCGCCCACACGCCCGAGTCGCCCTCACGGGTCGTCATGAAGCTGAACTCGCTCATCGACGGGCCGGTGATCCGCGCGATCTACGGCGCGTCCCAGGCCGGCGTGCAGGTCGACCTCATCCTCCGCGGGATCGCGGGCCTGCGCCCCGGCGTGCCGGGCGTCAGCGAGAACGTCAGGGTCATCTCGATCGTGGGCCGGTTCCTGGAGCACGCCCGGATCCTCGCGTTCACGGCCGCCGGGGAGACCGCCTACTGGATCGGCTCCGCCGACATGATGGCCCGCAACCTCGACAACCGCGTCGAGCTCGTCGCCCCGGTCGAGGACCCGGCGGCCCGGGCCGAGATCCAGGAGATCCTCGACCTGCAGCTCGCCGACACGGCCCTCGCCTGGGAGCTGGGCGCCGACGGCACGTGGTCGCGGGTGGAGCCGGAGGAGGGAGCGCCGCCCCTCAACTCCCAGGAGGCGCTGATGGAGCGGGCGACCGGGGCGGCACGGCTCGCCTGACCTCGCCGTTGGGGAGTCCGGTATCGTGGGCCAGGTGAGCGAATCCCCCCCGACGGAGGAGTCGGCGACCGAGCCCGTGCGCGAGGCGCCCACCTGGACGCCTCCGGCCAAGCCGAGCTTCAACTCGCCCGCCGCCGACCTCAACCAGCTCCGCAACGAGGCCAAGCGCATCGCCGAGTCGGCCCCGGGCCAGGCCGTCCACAAGGCGGTCCTGGACCGCGCCCGGGCCCTGGCCTCGGCCATCGAGCACGACCTCGGCCTGCCCACCACGCCGGACGGCCTCTGCTACGCCGACCTCGCGGTCCTGCTCTCCCAGAGCAAGTAGCGCCTACCGCGCCGGGAGGTCCATGAGCAGGCGGGCCACCGCCCCGTAGTCGTCGTCGGGCGGCACCTGCTCGAAGAGCTCGCGGGCGAGGGCGCCGAACCGGAGCGGCCGCTCGTCGAGGCCCTCGGCGTGCCCCAGGTCCTTGAGCATGTTGCGGGTCGTGAAGCCGGGCTCGTGATCGCCGGCCAGGACGCGTCGGGAAGTGGTTGCGCAGCTGCCACGAGTCGCCGGTGGCCCCCATCACGACCTCGCGGGCGAGGGCCGGGTCGAGCCCGGCGCGCTGGCCGGCGCCCAGCGCCTCGGCGGTCGCCGCCGCGATCACACCCGCGGCCAGGTTGTTGACCAGCTTCGCGACCAGGCCCAGGCCGACCGGGCCGCAATGGGTGCGGCGCTCGGGGTCGCCCATCGCGTCGAGCGCCGGCCCGGCATGGCGCAACGCCTCCGCGTCGCCGCCGCACATGATCGCCAGCGTCCCCGCCGCGGCGCCGGCCGGCCCCCCGCTCACCGGGCAGTCGAGGTAGGCGACGCCGCGGGCGGCGCAGGCGGGGGCCAGCTCGCGGGCCACGGAGGGGGCGATGGTGCTCATCTCGACCAGGGCCGGGGGCGGCGAGCCGGCGCTGAGCACCCCGGCGACCACCTCGCGCACGTCCTCGGAGTCGGTGACGCAGGAGCAGGCCAGGTCCGCGCCGTCGGCCGCCTCGGCGACCGAGGAGGCGAGGGTGGCGGGAAGGTTCCGCGCCCGCGAGGGCGAACGGGCGTAGAGCACCACCTCGTGGCCGGCGGCGGACAGGTTGCGGATCATCCCCGAGCCCATCAGCCCGGCGCCGACGAAGCCGATTCGCACCGCGCCACGATAGCGCCGAAAGGGAGGCGAGAAGCTTGAGGGCCGTCCCGACGCTCGACCTCGTTGCCGTGGGAGCGATGCCCAGGAGGCCCGTGACGCTGTGCCCGAGCGCCGCGGGCCTCCGAACTGCCGCGCGGGGGGCAGTAGGACGACCCTCGCAGGCAGCATGAAGGACGACGCCGTGGGTGGCACCCCCCGCGAGGATGGTCCGTTCGGGCTCCGAGCCACCCGAAGGGTCAGGTGGCTCCCCCCTCCCGGCGGCCGCTGGGGCCGGATGCCCGCCTTGCGCACAGTCGGGCAGACCGATATCCACCGGGCGATGGCGACCGTCTCCAGCGCCGATTCGTGGGTGCGCAGCGCGATCTCGCCGGTCCGGCGCGCCGGTGCCTGGCTCGTCGGGGCCGCGGCCGGCACGATCCGCCGGTGCGTCCGCGACGACATCACCCAGATCGCCAGCCAGTTCTCCTACAACGCGTTCCTGGCGACGGTGCCGTTCATGTTCGTGCTCGTCTCGATCATCGGCCTCGTCGCCGAGCCGGACACGTTCGACGAGTTCCTCGCCGACGACGCGGACAACGCCATCCCCATCGAGCTGCGCCAGATCCTGCGCTCGGCGCTGAGGTCGGCCACGGCCAGCACCGGGCAGGCGGTCCTCTTCCTGACCATCGGTCTTCTGACCGCCCTCTACGTCTCCGCGAACGTGATGGGGTCCCTGGTCGGCGGCCTCGACCGCGCGCGCGGCGTGCCCCACAGGCCCTGGGCGCGGGGCAAGCTGACGGCGCTGGTCATCGCGATCGCCACCAGCGTCCTGGTCGTGGCGACCACGCTGGCGCTGGTGGGCGGCTCGCGCCTGGTGGAGAGCGTCGCCGAGGAGCTGTTCGGCCGCGGGGCGCCCAATGTCGCCAGCCGCTTCCTCTACCTGATCGGCACCGCGAGCCTCCTGCTCTTCACCCTGGCCGTCTACCACTTCGGGCCCAACGCCCCGCGGCGGCGGGTCCTGCACGACCTGCCCGGAGCGCTCGTCGGCGTGGCGCTCTGGCTGGGCGTCACCCGCCTCTTCGCCCTCTACATCGAGAACTTCGACTCGTACAAGACGGTCTACGGGGCCCTGGCCGGCGCCGCCATCTACCTGATCTTCCTCTTCCTGACCTGCGTGGCGCTGCTGATCGGCGCCGAGGTCAACGAGCAGATGCACGCGATGCGCATGCAGCGGCGCGCGGCGAAGGCGGCGGCAGGAGCAGGTGGAGGCGCCGACCCGGACGCTCTGAGCCCCGTCTCAGCGCTGGCAGCCGGGACACCAGAAGGTGGGCCGGTTGGCGTCGCCCTGGCCCCGCGAGCGGATCGGCGCGCCGCACCGGCGGCAGGGCTTGCCCCGGCGTCCGTAGACCCACGTTCGCTCCCGGCTCCAGGGCGGCGCGGCCGGCGGCCGGTAGGTGCGGATCGGGCCGCCCGCGCGGACGTCGGCCGCCATCAGTCGCGCGGCGGTGGCGCCGAGCTCGGCCGCCTCCTCGGGGCGCAGGCTCCCGACCGGCCTCCAGGGGTCGACGCCGGCGAGGAAGCAGGTCTCGCTCTTGTAGACGTTGCCCACCCCGGCCACCACGCGCTGGTCCGTCAGCGCCTCGCCCACCTCGCGGGTCGGCTCGAGCCGCGCCAGGGCCGCGGCCGCAGCCGGCCCGGGCTCGACCGCGTCGCCGAGCAGGTCCGGGCCGCTCGCGCGGAGGCGACGCGGCAGTGGCTCGCCGGGCTCCAGGAGCCGGACCTCCGGGCACCGGTAGAGGGCGGCGACGTGATCGGCGGTCCACAGGGCGAGGAACAGGCCTCCCGGTCGCGGTGCCCGCGACGCCGGCAGCAGCCGCCAGACCCCGCGCATCATCAGGTGCGAGTGCAGCACCCGGCCGCTCGCGAAGCGCAGCAGGTGGTGCTTGCCGACCGCCTCGGCCGCGCTGACGGCGTCGC
The DNA here is from genome assembly GCA_963834875.1 of Miltoncostaeaceae bacterium. Lineage (GTDB taxonomy): Bacteria > Actinomycetota > Thermoleophilia > Miltoncostaeales > Miltoncostaeaceae > DATAGF01. Next base: position 375,102 of record CAWIDG010000027.1, on the reverse strand, counting down.
CGGCGAGCCGCTCGGGGATGCGCTGGCCGGCGAGGCGCGGCTCCGGCGCCTCGACCCGCACCAGGCGCCGGCCGGCGAGCGCGCGGCCCAGACGCAGGGCGTTGCGGTGGGAGACCTGGCCCTCGGGCACCGCGGCGACGATAGCGCCGGCGCGGCGCGGCGCGTCTCGGAGAATTTCTTAAAAAGTCGTAACCGCCCCACAACGTGCGTCCTTGCGGCGGCGGCGGCGCTGGGGCACCCTGGAGCACAGAGATGCGATTCCCCTCGAAGACACGAACGCGCGCGCTGGTCGTCGCGACCGCCTGCGCCCTGAGCGCCGCGCTGGCCGCGGCGCCGCTCGCCGGCGCGGCGACCAAGGCGCCTGTCGAAGAGGCCGCTTCCGAACTTCGTCTTCGGCGGCTTCGTCACGGTGCAGTTCGACCCCGCCCTCATGGCGGCGTACGGCATCACCGTCGAATGGCGGGGCAGGAACAAGCCGACGGCGCAGGGGGGCCTGCGCTACAAGGTCTTCGACGGCAAGACGACCCTGAAGTTCCCGCTGAAGTCCGTCATCAAGACCGTCGGCAACGTGGGGCTGGAGCAGACCGCCACCGGCAGGGACCTGAACTTCACCGACTTCCACGTCAGGCTCAGCCCCTCCAAGTCCGTGCTCCCCGCGGCGACGGGCTCGAACATCGGCTACGGCGGCCCTCGCCAGTCGCTCCTGGGCATCTCGCCCACGGCTGAGAGCGTGGTCGTGAAGGGGACCCGCCTGCGGGTGAACAACGTGCCGATCACGCTGACGGCCGCCGGCGCCGCCGCGTGGAACGCGCAGTTCGCCACCGGGCTGCCGGTGCCGCCCTTCGCGGCCGGCCAGGTCGTCGGCCTGCTCAACATCAGCACGGGTTGGTACAACCCGAGAGCCGCGGGGGTCGCAGGTCGTAGGCTGACGCGGTGCGCGTCTGCTTCGTCTGCCTCGGGAACATCTGCCGCTCCCCGACGGCCGAGGCGGTGATGCGCCGCCGGGTCGCCGAGGCGGGTCTCGCCGGACGCGATCGAGGTCGAGAGCGCGGGCACCGGGTCCTGGCACGTCGGCGACCCGCCGGACGCGCGCGCCGCGCAGGAGGCCCGGGCCCGCGGCTTCCTCATGGACGGACGGGCCCGGCAGTTCCGCTCCGCCGACTTCGCGCGCTTCGACCTCGTGCTGGCGATGGACGAGGAGAACGCGGCGCACCTCCGCCGCATCGCCCCGGACGCGGACGCCGCGGCGAAGGTGCGGCTCCTGCGGGAGTTCGACCCCGGGGCGGCCGGCGACGACCTCTCCGTGCCGGACCCCTACTACGGTGGCCCGGACGGGTTCTCGACCGTCTTCGAGCTGGTGGACGCCGCCTGTCGCGGCCTGGTCGACCATCTGCGGCCCTGAGCTGAGGGAGGCCGTCGGCGCCGCGGCCGGGTCGGCCGTCGCCGGCTCCACGCCGGTCGCCGGCGGTGACATCAACCGCGCCGAGCGGATGGCGCTGGCCGACGGGCGCGAGCTGTTCGTCAAGCACCGCGAGGGCGCCCCGGCCGGCATGTACGCCGCCGAGGCGGCCGGGCTGGCCTGGCTCGCCGCGCCCGCGGCGCTCCGCACGCCCGCCGTCGTCGCGGTGGGCGACGAGCGCCCGCCCCGCTTCCTCGCGCTCGAGTGGATCCCGCCCGGCCGGCCCGCGCCCGGCCACGACGAGGCCCTCGGGAGCGGCCTCGCCGCCCTCCACCGGGCCGGCCCCCCGCCTTCGGCCTGGCCGAGGACAACTTCATCGGGAGCCTGCCCCAGCGCAACGGGCTCGCCGATTCGTGGCCCGAGTTCTACGGCGGGCGCCGCCTCGAGCCGCTGGCCAGGATGGCCGCCGACGCCGGCACCCTCGGGCCGGGCTTCCTGGCCGGCCTCGAGCGCCTGCGCGCCCGGCTGCCCGACCTCACCGGCCCGCCCGAGCCGCCGGCGCGCCTGCACGGCGACCTCTGGGGAGGCAACGCCATGACCGGCGCCGACGGCGCGCCGGTCCTCATCGACCCCGCCGTCTACGGCGGCCACCGCGAGATCGACCTGGCCATGATGCGCCTCTTCGGCGGCTTCTCCGCGACGGTCTTCGCCGCCTACGCCGAGGCCCACCCCCTTGCCCCCGGCCACGAGGACCGCGTCGAGCTCTACCAGCTCTATCCGGTGCTGGTCCATGTCGTCCTCTTCGGCGGCGGCTACGCCCGCTCCGCCGAGCGCATCCTGCGCCGCTACGCCGGCTGACCGCCGGGCGCCCTCCGAAGGTGCCAATTGCCGGCGGTCCGGCCAATTGGCTACGACCAGCCGTGCGGCGATCTCGCCCGGCCGAAGGATGGTCGGTCGGCCAATTGGCCAGGCCGACCCCCGCCTCCCCGCCGTCTGGGTGACTCGGCGACGGGGTGGGACCGCCGGTACGCTCTGTCGCCACGACCTCCTCCGCCGACATGCCGAGCTCGTCTGCCGAAAGGCGACCTCCGACCTCGCGGTGGACGTCCTTCGTGGCCGACCTCGGGGCGGAGACGCCGCGGACGCTCACCGAGAGCGGCAACCCCGCCCACCGGCTCCGCGTCGAGCACAACCGGGAGACGCTCCTCGTGCACCTGAGCGACGAGGACGGCAAGGGGTGGACCGTCCTGGCGGTCGACCGGGCGACCCGTCGCTGGGCCGTGGCCCAGGCCCGCCGGCAGCTCGATGCCGCCGAGGAGGCGTACTCGCGGCTCTACGCCGACAGCTGAGCAGGCGGAGAGGCGCGCGCGCAGGTAATCGCCGGCGGCCGCCGGGAACCGCTCGTGAGGGCGGCCCCGGCGGCCGCGGGCGTCAGCTCGCGACGACGCCGTCGGGCACGAGCCCCAATTGCGCCAAGAAGCCCAGTTGGTCGTAGTAGGCGCGGTGGCTCTGAATCAGCCCGTCGCGCACGGTCAACAGGTCGCACCCGCGCATGGTCCCGCGCCTGCCCGTCGCGGGGATCGTGCCGTCGGGCGTCTCGAGCGGCCCGGAGTGCGTGCCCGTAGCGCTCCACTCGTTGACCGCCGTGTCCCCGACCTCCGCCTTGAGCTCGTCTCGAGCCTGAAGATCGGGGAACGCGTCGAAGAACACCTGCCAGTACCCGGCGATCGCCTCGCGGCCCCTGAACTCCCCCATCGGGTCGCTCAGGGCCGCGTCGTCCTCGTAGAGCGCGGCGATCGCCTCCGCGTCGTGGGCGTTGATCGCGTCCGTGTAGCGGTCGGAGATCTCGCGTGCTGTGGCCATGTGTCCCACCTCCTCGCCGTCACGCTACGTCGACGAGGAGGGAGCGCCATGAGGCGTTTGCCCCATCTCTGCGTCGAGCAGCCCGTGCTTCATCGCGAAGAGGCTCGCCCCAGCGCGGGTCCGCGCCCCGGTCTTCTGGTAGATGTGCTCGATGTGGTTCCGCGCGGTCTTCGGAGAGATGACGAGCTCGCGCGCGATCTGCTTGCTCGATGAGCCCCGGGCGAGGAGGCGAAGCACCTCGACCTCCCGCGGCGTGAGGCCCGCCGGCCACTGGCGACGCCGCCGCACGCGATGACCCGCCGCGGCGAGCACCGCGTTCACCGCGTCCCCGTCGAGACGACCCGCGGGCACCTCGCGCCGCAGCTCGGCCTCGGACTCAGCCGGGCGAGCGAGCCGGACGGTGCGGCCGCGGCTCGAGGAGCGCCTGATAGCAGTCGGCTGCGGCGAGCAGCTTCGCCGACGCCGGTAGCGCCCCGCCCGTCAGGCCGCGCGGGTACCCGAGGCCGTCGCAGCGCTCGTGGTGCATGGCCGCCAGCGCCCCGAGCTCGGCCAGGAGCGGCGGCCGGGCGAGCATGCGCTCGGCGAGGTACGGGTGGAGCCGCACGCGCTCCAGCTCCGCGTGTGACAGCGGGCCGGGCTTGTCCCAGATCGTGTTCGAGACGCCCAGCCGCCCGATGTCCTGGACGAGGGCTGCGCGCCGCACGGTGACCGCCTCGCCCTCGGGCAGCCCGTAGCCGGGCGCCGCCGCCTCCACGAGCGCCGCCACCCCCCGGGAGTGCCCCGCGAAGTACGGTGACTTGAGGTCGCCGAAGTCGGCGACCGCCTCGAGGGCGGAGTCGAGCTCGTTCCCCGACAGCGTCGGTCTCAGGGCAGGCTCGGCGTCGATCAGCGCCTGCCATGTCGGCGTCGCGTCGAGCTCGGGCAGAGCGGCGGGCGCGATCCCGCAGAAGCGATCGACGAGACCGGGATCGAGCTGCCCGCCGCGGCGCTCCCTCGCCCCCTCGATCGCGCCCTCGACCCCGCCGAGCCGGTACCAGGCGACGGTGAGGTCGGCGAGCTGCACGATGCGCGCGGCGAGCGCGAGCTCCTCGCCTCGCAGGCCCGCGGGCTTTCCCTTCCCGTCCCAGCGCTCGAACGAGTGCTGCAGCGCGTCGCGCACCTCCTGACCGAGCCCGAGCCGCACCGCGAAGTCCCTCGCGGCCGCGCAGTGGGTGCCGTCGAATTCCTCCACGGTGCGCCAGCCCGAGACGACGAACGACCCGATCGCCCGCGCTCGTCCGAGCGGCGGTCGCCCCGCGCCGAGATAGCGGGCCCCGTACCGCAGGAGGTCGAGCCCCGCGAACTCGTATTCGTAGGCTCCCGCGCGGGCGGCGATGTCGTCGCCGAACATGGACGCCATCTCGAACGAGTCGGCGTGGCAGCCGACCCAGGCGAGCAGGCAGACGTAGTAGACGACCGCGCGCTCCGAGTCGTCGAGGCCCAGGTCGTCCGCGAGCCTCATGCCCAGCAGGCACGTCCGCTGCGCGTGCTCCATCGGCTGCCCCATGCCGAGATCGGTGCCCAGCGAGAGCAGCGCGACGAGCTCCGCCGTCCGGAGCTCGGAGCCGCCGTCGCGCCCGGTCATGTCGCTGAGTCTAGGAGGCGCCCCGCACGCCGGTCAGCCCCGAAGTACCAAGCCGCGGAGGTCGGGCTGGAAGCCGGCGTCGGCGAGGGGGCGCTCGAGGGGCGACTCGAAGACCGGCTCGCCGTTGACGCGCTCGACCGACACCCGGCGGCGGCGGTCGGAGGTGATCCAGCCGGCGAGGGCCGACAGCCCGCGCTCCAGGGCGTCGGGGCGGTCGCCGGCCGGGAACGTGAGCAGGCTCCGGCCGCCGCGCTCCAGGTAGAGGACCGGGGCGCCGTTGACCAGGACGACCTGGCCGCCGAAGACGCGCGACGGGGAGCGGGCCGCGCCCTCGCGGCGGGGCCAGGGGACGGCGGCGCCGTAGGGCTGGGCGGGATCGGCGGCGCCGAGGACGATCGCGTGGGGGCCCTCGTCGGGCGGGGCGTCGCGCAGGTCGCGCAGCCGCTCGACCGCGCCGGGCATGGCGAACTGGGCCCCGCCGAGCCCCTCGAGGAAGTAGCCGCGACGGCAGGCGCCGAGGGTCTCGAGGTCCGCCAGAGCCGGGTAGAGGGCGGCGAAGCCGCCGGGGACGCCCTCGGCGAGGGCGGCCGGGCGCGTGAGGATGCCGTGGCGCTCCACCATCAGCTCGGCGAGCGCCCGGCGGCGCTCGCCCTCGGGCGGGGCGCCGCGGAAGAGGCGCGCCGAGAGCGACCAGCGTCCGGCCACCGCTGACGGCGCGCGGCGGCCGGAGCCGCCCAGGCGCCGGCGTCCGGCCGGCGGGCGGCGCAGCTGGGGCAGGCGGCGCGGGGCCCGCAGCGGCAGCCAGAGGTCGTTGGTGACCTCGCCGGCCCAGACCAGCCCCCACAGCGCGGCGAAGACCTCCTCGCGCGGCGCGGCGGCCTCGGCCAGCAGGTCGTCCCAGAAGCTCGCGCCGCCGGCCAGCGCGGCCCGCAGGGCCTCGGGCACCGGCCCCTCGGGCGGCGGGTCCGCGGGGGGCGGCCCGAGCAGGGGCGCGTCCTCGCGGAAGTAGATCGCGACGCGGCCGCCGCCGACGCCGCCGGCCCCCGCCCCGACCCAGACGATCTCGCCCCGCCCCGCCAGCTCGTCCAGGCCCGCCGGCCCGTCATCGGCCAGGCGGCGCGGCAGCACCTCCGACTCCCACTGCGCCGGCGGGAGCGCCAGGCCCTGGAGCGTCGCGAGCGCGTCGCGCAGCGCGTCGGCCCCGCGAGCCGCGCCGGGCCGGTCGACGCGCTGCCAATCGGGCAGGAAGCGCCCGAGCGCGCGCGGGTCGGCCGGCTCGATCTCGCGCCGCAGCGCGGCGAGGCTCGCGCGCCGCAGCCGCCGCACCACCTCGGCGTCGCACCACTCGCGCCCCGACCCGCCCGGGCGCAGCTCGCCGCGCACCACGGCTCCGTCGGCCTCGAGGGCCGCCAGCGCCGGCTCGACGGCCCGCGGCTCGAGCGCGTAGCGGCCCGCGAGCTCGGCCGAATGGAAGGGCCCGTGGCTGCGGGCGTAGCGCGCCACGATCGACCGCAGGGCCTCGGGCACCGGCTCCAGGAACGCCTCGGGCACGCCGCTCGGCGGCATCGCGCCGAGCCCGTCGCGGTAGCGGCCGGCGTCCTCCGCCGCGATGAGGCGCCGCTCGCCGGCCAGGTGGATCCAGACCGCGCGCCGGTCGGCGACCAGCGCCCCGGCGATCTCCTCGGCCCGCTCCGGCTGCGCCACGCGCGCCGCGACCTCGCCCGCGCTCAGGTCGCCGATGCGGCGCAGCAGGTCGTGCAGGCCGTCGGGCCCGCGGGCCCTGGCCCGCTCGGAGAGGCCCTGCAGGTCGGCCTCGACGGCGGCGAGCGCCCCGGGGTCGATGAGGTCGCGCAGCTCCTCCTGGCCCAGCAGCTCGCGCAGCAGGTCGCGGTTGAGCGACAGCGCCTGCGCGCGGCGCTCGGCCGCCGGCGTGTCGTCCTCGTACATGTACGAGGCGACGTACTCGAACAGCAGCGCCCCGGCGAACGGCGAGGCGGTCGCCGTCTCGACCTCCACCACCGCGACCTCGCGCGACGCGATCCGCCCCAGCAGCCCGCGCAGCGCCGGCAGGTCGAACCAGTCGTCGAGGCACTCGCGGTAGGTCTCGAGGATCACCGGGAAGCTGCCGAAGCGCCGCGCCACCTGCAGCAGCGAGGAGGCCTTGAGGCGCTGCTGCCACAGGGGGGTGCGCTGCCCGGGGCGCCGTCGCGGGATGAGGAGCGCCCGGGCCGCGTTCTCGCGGAAGCGGGCCCCGAACAGGGCCGTCCCGCCGAGCTCGCCGAGCACCAGCTCCTCGAGCTCATCGGGCGGGATCAGCGCGATGTCGGCCGCGGGCGCCTCGTCCGCGTCGGGCAGGTGGAGGGCGATGCCGTCGTCGCCCCAGATGGCGTGGGCCTGCTGACCCGTCGCCGACCGCAGCCGCGCCGCCAGGGCCAGCGCCCAGGGTGCGTGGACCCGGGCGCCGAACGGCGTCAGCACGCACAGCCGCCAGTCGCCGATCTCGTCGCGGAAGCGCTCGACCACCACCGCGCGGTCGCTCGGCACCACGCCGGTGGCGGCCGCCTGGTCCTCGAGGTATCCGATGAGGTTGCCGGCGGCGCGGTCCTCGAAGGAGCTCTCCTGCCGCAGGCGAGCGGCCGCCGGCTGCGGCCCGGCGGCGACCAGCTCGCGCGCGAGTCGCCCCACCGCCTCGCCGAGCTCGTAGGGACGGCCGATCCCCTCGCCCTTCCAGAACGGCAGCGCCCCCGGCGCGCCCGGCGCCGGGGTGACGATGACGCGGTCGCGGGTGATCTCCTCGATGCGCCAGGTCGAGGCACCGAGCATGAAGGCCTGGCCGGCGCGGGCCTCGTAGACCATCTCCTCGTCGAGCTCGCCCACCCGCGCCCCGTCGGGCAGCACCACGGCGAACAGCCCGCGGTCGGGGATCGTGCCCGCGTTCTGCACCGCCAGCGAGCGGGCGCCCTCCCGTCCGCGCACCGTCCCCGCCGCCCGATCCCAGACGACCCGCGGCCGCAGCTCGGCGAACTCGTCCGACGGATAGCGGCCCGCGAGCATGTCGAGCACCCCCTCGAGCTGCTCGCGCGACAGCTCGGCGAACGGGTACGCCCCTCGCGCGACCCGCTCGATCTCCTCCACCGTCAGGGTCTCGACCGCGCTCATCGCCACGATCTGCTGCGCCAGCACGTCCAGCGGCAGGCGCGGCACGCGGGTCTCCTCGATCGCGCCGGCCCGCATGCGCGACACGACCGCCGCGCACTCCAGCAGGTCGCCCCGGTACTTCGGGAAGATGCGTCCGGTGCTGGGGGCATCCACCTGGTGCCCGGCGCGGCCGACGCGCTGCATCCCCCTGGCGACGCTGCGCGGGCTCTCGATCTGGATGACGAGGTCGATCGCGCCCATGTCGATGCCGAGCTCGAGGCTGCTGGTCGCCACGAGCGCCGGGAGCCGGCCGGCCTTGAGCTCCTCCTCGATGAGGGTGCGCTGCTCGCGGGCGAGGCTGCCGTGGTGGGCGCGGGCGACCTCCTCCTCGGCGAGCTCGTTGAGGCGCAGGGCGAGCCGCTCCGCCAGGCGCCGGTTGTTCACGAAGATCAGGGTCGAGCGGTGGGCGCGCACCAGCTCCAGCAGCTCGGGGTACATCGCGGGCCAGATCGAGCGGGTCCGCGACTCGCCGCCCGCGAGGTCGGCGAGATCGTCGACCGCCTGCGGGGCGCCCGTCCCGAGCTCGCGCATGTCGTCGACGGGCACGATGACCCGCAGGTCGAGCTCCTTCGCGGCGCCGGCGTTGACGATCGTCACGGGGCGCGGGCGGCCCTCGGCGTCCTGGCCGCCGAGGAAGCGCGCGATCTCGGACAGCGGGCGCTGCGTGGCCGACAGCCCGACGCGCTGCAGCCCGCCGCCGTCCTCGGCCACGAGGCGCTCCAGGCGCTCCAGGCTCAGCGCCAGGTGCGCGCCCCGCTTCGTGCCCGCCACGGCGTGGATCTCGTCGACGATCACCGAGCGGATCCCGGCGAGCATGTCCCGCCCGCGCGAGGTGAGCAGCAGGTAGAGGCTCTCCGGGGTGGTGATGAGCACGTCCGGCGGCGTCCGCAGCATCCCCTGGCGCTCGCGCTGCGGCGTGTCGCCGGTGCGGACGGCGACCGAGATCTCCGGCGCCGCGAGGCCGGCGCGCTCGGCCGCCGAGGCGATGCCGGCGAGCGGCCCGCGGAGGTTGCGCTCGACGTCGTAGTTGAGCGCCTTGAGGGGGGAGAGGTAGAGCACGCGGGAGGCCGGCCGCCCCTCGAGCCGGTCCGCGACCAGCCCGTTGAGCGCCCACAGGAACGCCGCCAGCGTCTTCCCGGAGCCGGTGGGCGCGAGGATCAGGCTGCTCTGCCCGGCGGCGATCGCCGGCCAGCCCCGCTCCTGGGCCGGCGTGGGGGCCGGGAACGCCCGCGTGAACCACTCGCGCACGAGCGGGTGGAAGGGCGCGAGCGCCGGGCTCTCGGAGGCGGTCGTCGTGCTCACCCGTCGATGGTATCGGCGGGGGCGGGCGGCGGGCCTGCCTGACCCACGCCGTCGCCTGGCAGACTGGACGGCGACGCAGCCCGAGACGCACAGCTTCGATGATGCCGGCGGAATCCCGAACTCCCGGCTGCCGGTGCTCGTCTACCACGAGGTCGAGGGGGCCCGCGCCGCGAGCGAGTGCGGGGAGCTGTTCGCCCGCAACGGCTGGCTCGGCGCCTGGGCGAACGGGATCTTCCCGTTCCACCACTTCCACTCCACCGCGCACGAGGTGCTCGGCATCGTGGCCGGCACCGCCGCCGTCGTCCTCGGCGGCCCGCGCGGGCGCCGCTTCGAGGTCGTGCGCGGCGACGTCCTCGTGCTGCCCGCCGGCACGGGTCACTGCAACGTGGGCTCGAGCGAGGACCTGCTGGTGGTGGGCGCCTACCCGAACGGGATGCGGTGCGATCTGCGGCGCGGCGATCCGGCCGAGCGGGATGAGGTGCTCGCGAACATCGCGGGCGTTCCGCTGCCGGACGCCGATCCGGTGCACGGATCCGGCGGGCCACTCGGCGAGATCTGGCGCGCCCCGCGCTGACCGCCGCACCGCTGCGGCTCGCCGTGGCTGGGTCGGCCGGAGGGGGCCTGCCACACTGGCGGCGTGCTCGACCCAGACGTCGCCGCGCGGGTCCGCGAGGCGCGCGTCGCCCGGCTCGCGACCATCGACCCGGACGGGCGGCCGCACCTCGTGCCGATCTGCTTCGCGCTGGAGGGGGGCGTCCTCTACAGCGCGGTCGACCAGAAGCCCAAGCGCTCGCGCGACCTCCGGCGCCTGCGCAACCTGCGCGAGCGGGGCTGGGCCACGGTGCTCGTCGACCACTACGAGGAGGACTGGTCCGCCCTGTGGTGGGTCCGGCTTGCGCGGCCGCGCCCGCGTGCTGGACGACGGGGAGGAGTTCGCGGCGGGCCATGGCGGTCGCTCGCGGAGAAGTACCCCCAGTACCGGCGCGAGCCGCCCGCCGGCCCCGTGGTCGCCGTCGACGTGGCCGAGTGGAGGGCGTGGGAGGGCTCGCCCTCGGACGGCTGATAGCGTGGCGCCCGTGGCGACGGCGCCCCACGATCGCGAGTGGTTGCATGAGCAGGCAAGGGCTCATCTGTGGCGGCACTTCGCGCCCGCGAGCGTGGACCGCGAGGTCCCGATCATCGTGCGCGGCGAGGGCTGCCACGTCTGGGACGACCGCGGCAACCGCTACCTCGACGGCCTGTCCGCGCTCTTCTGCAACAACATCGGCCACGGGCGGGCGGACATCGCGCAGGCCGGGGCCGACCAGGCCAAGGAGCTCGGGTTCTTCACGACCTGGGCCTACCCGCACCCGCGCTCGATCGAGCTGGCGAGCCGGATCGCCGGGCTCGCGCCGGAGGGCCTCGACCGCGTGTTCCTCACCAGCGGCGGGAGCGAGTCGGTCGACTCGGCGCTGAAGCTCGTGCGCCACTACCACCGCCTGGCGGGCACGCCCACCAAGACCAAGTTCATCGCGCGCACGATGTCGTACCACGGGACCACCTACGGGGCCATGGCGGCCACCGGCCTCACCTTCCTCCGCGAGGCCTACGAGCCGATGGCCCCGGGCGCCTGCCACGTCCCGGCGACCAACGTCTACCGCCTGCCCGAGGGCCACTCCCCCGACGAGTACGCCGAGGCGATCGAGGAGCGGATCCTGTTCGAGGGGCCGGACACGGTGGCCGCGGTGATCATCGAGCCGGTCCAGAACGGCGGCGGGTGCATCCCCGCGCCCCCGGGCTACTTCGAGCGCGTGCGGGAGATCTGCGACGAGCACGACGTGCTGCTGATCTCCGACGAGGTCATCTGCTCCTGGGGCCGCATCGGCGAGTGGTTCGGCTCCCAGCGCTACGACTACCGGCCGGACCTGATCACGACCGCGAAGGGCCTCGCCGGCGCGTACGCCGCCATGGGGGCGGTGATCGTCTCGGACCGGGTCGCGGAGCCCTTCAGCGACGGCGGGCCGCCGTTCATGCACGGGTTCACCTTCGGCGGCCACCCGATGAGCTGCGCGATCGCCCTGGCGACCATCGACGCCATGGAGCGCGAGAGCGTCAACGACAACGTGCGCGCGAACGAGCCCCTGCTGCGCGAGACGCTCGAGGGCCTGCGCGACATCCCGATCGTCGGCGACGTGCGCGGCGCCGGCTACTTCCAGGGGCATCGAGCTGGTGGTGGACCAGGCCACCAAGGGGCGCTTCCCCAAGGCCGACGCCGACCGGCTCTGCGCCGAGCTGACGCCGGCGATGTTCCAGCGCGGGCTGATCTCGCGCGCCGACAACCGGGGCGCGCCGGCCATCCAGATCGCGCCGCCCTGCATCGCCGGCCCGGAGGAGTTCGAGGAGATCGGGGCGGTGCTGCGGCCGGTGCTCGAGGAGGCATCGGCCGCGTACGGCTGCACCTGACGGCTACGGCGCCGCCTCGAAGTACACCTCGAAGACCTCCGGCTCCTCCATCGGCGGTGCCTGGCCCCCGCTGACCTCCTGGACCGCGGGTTCGAGGCTGTCGCGCATGAAGGCCTCGAGCCCCTCCCGGGAGTCCCAGACCTCGATGATGCGCCAGCCAGACGGCGACTCGCCGGCGGCGTGGAAGCGGCTGCCCCGGTCCACGGCCGCCTGCATCACGCGCTCCTTGATCGCGTCGTAGGTGGCGGCGTCGATCGGCGGGCTCCAGATGACGCCGATGGCCATGTTCAGCTCCTTTCCGAAGGTGCCGCGGGTCAGTTGAAGGCCGGCATGATCTTGTCGGCGATCATCTTGAGCTGGCCCTGGACGTCGGGGACGTCCATGTCGCGGCCCGTGAAGGTCTTCACGAGGATCGGGTCCGTCACGCAGAGGATCATGTGGTTGACGCCGGTGTCGGCGATCCTGCGGATCTTCGCGACGCACTCGTCCGGGGTACCCGGCGACCGAGAGCTGGTCGGCCACCCCGTCCGGCAGGGCGTCGAGGGCACCCGGATGTCGCCCGCGCCCATCGCCGCCAGGACCGGGGCAGGCTGTCGGAGTCGATCCCGTGGCGCTCGATCTGCTCGCGCGGCATCGCCGAGACGTAGAAGCACCACAGGCTGCCGAGCCGCGCGCTTTGCCTCGGCCGAGTCGGGCCCGACGGTGAAGCCAGTCCAGACGCCGATGTCGAGGTCGCCGACGTCGCGGCCGGCCTTCTTGGCGCCCGCCGCCGTGTGCTCCACGAGGTACTCGTAGGCCTCCTTCGAGTAGCTCAGGGCGTGGTGGACGCCGTCGGACACCTCGCCGGCCAGCTCGAACGACTTCGGACCGCGCATGGCGCCGATGATGATCGGCAGGCGCTTCTGCACCGGACGAGCGAACGTGAACAGCCCGGCGTACTTGTAGTACTCGCCGTCGAAGGTGATCGCCCCTTCGTCGAGGAACGTGCGCATCACGTGGTGCGCCTCCTTGACGCGCGAGACGAGTTCGATGCTGCGTCCAGTCCTTGCCGTACTGGGCCAGGAGGCCGAAGTTCCCGATCGAGTAGACGCACTCCACGCGCCCGCCGGTGAGCTCGTCGAGCGTGGCGAGCGCCTGGCAGATCAGCGTCGGCTCCCTGCAGGCCGATCGGCGCGAGGTTGGGGCCGAAGCGGATGTTCTTCGTCTTGTCCGCCGCGGCGGCGAAGAGGACGTACATGTCCTTGTGCCAGGTCTCATCGACCGAGTAGCACGCGTAGAACCCCAGCTCGTCCGCGGTCTTGATCATCTCGATCGAGTCCGCGAGCGGATAGTCGGGGAGCGTCACGTAGCTGAACTTCATCCCGCCACCTCCGATTGTCGCTCGGGCCTACCCCTCGGCCTCGAGCTCCTTGATGAGCTCCTCGCCGGAGACCACCGAGTCGGCGAAGTGGTCGTGCATCCAGGCGAGGTGCTCCCAGCGGCTGTCCACGATCCGCCTGGTGTCCCAGGCCGGGATCTCCTGCTGACGGACGTGCTCGGTCATGAGCGCGGGATCGACCTCGTAGACGTGGTCGAAGCGCATGACGACGACGTCGGTCACCCGCCGCTCCTCGGGCGGGCGCTGCGCCGCCAGGCGGAAGCCGATCACGCGTCCTCCTCGTACGCCTGGTCGAGCAGGTACTTGCCGGGGTTCATGACGTTGTTGGGGTCGAGCGCGCGCTTGATCTTCTTCATCACGTCGAACCCGCCCCCGAGCTCCAGCGGGACCAGGTCAACCTCGCCCTCGCGGCAGGACCCGTGGCACGCGGTGATGGATCCCCCGTGGCGCAGCGCGACGGCCGCGATCTCGCGCTTGGCCTCGACCCACGCCGCCCAGGAGTCCTCGTCCCAGCGCTCCTCCCAGATGCCCACGTCGATCTCGGTGAGGTAGTCGCCCCAGGGTTTGTAGGCCCCGTTCGTGTACGCGAACATGCCCCAGTCGTCGAACATGTCGTGGCGCTCGCGCAGGCCCTCGACGATGGCGTGCCACTCCTCCCGCACCGCCGGGAGGGCGCTGAAGTTGATCGACGCGTCCTCGCAGTGCCAGCTCATCGGCACCACCTGGCCGCTGCGCACGCGGCCGTGCAGCGGCGTGGCGTAGCGGTCGTGCCGCGAGGCCCAGTCGCCCTGGGAGATCTCGTCGCCCAGGTATGCGCCGCCGCTCTCCAGGCCGATCTTCAGCAGGCGCTTCGCGGCGGGCCGCACCTCGTCGGCGGCCCCGTACATCGCCGCCGCGACCACCGCCCTCACCTCCGGCGGCTGGGGGATGTAGGCCTCGTCGTCGCGGCGCAGGTAGTCGATCTTCCACTCGTCGAAGAGCACGACGCCGGCCAGCGTGGCGAGCCCCGAGCGCGCGAGGGCCCCCGTGGAGCGCCAGGCGGTCTCGTAGTCGGGGTAGGAGAAGAAGGCGGCGAACTCGGCCTCGGGGCGCGTCACCAGCTCGAGCGTGGCCTCGGTGACGATGCCGAGCGTCCCCTGGTGGCCCATGAAGAGGTGCTTGAGCTGGTAGCCGCTCGACGACTTGCGGATCTTGCGCCCGCCGCCGTCGCCGACCTCGATGATCTCTCCGGTGGGCAGCACCATCTGGAAGCTGATGACCAGGTCGCGGGTGTGGCCGTAGCGCCCGCCGATCAGCGACCAGCCGTTGGTGCCGATGCGCCCGCCCACCAGGGAGCAGGGGTACGAGGCCGGGTCGTCGGGATAGATGAAGCCGAGCGGCCGCAGCTCCTCGGAGAGCTTCAGCATGTTGATGCCGGGCTGCACCGTGACGGTGCGGTCCTCGACGTCGATCTCGACGATCTTGTTCATCAGCTTGACGTCCACGAGGATCCCGCCCCGCAGCGGCACGGCGCCGTCGGTGAGGCCCGTCCCGCCGGCCCGCGGCACCACGGGGATGCGGCGGCGGTTGGCCAGCTTCACCACCTCCGAGACCTGCTCGGCGGTCGTGGGCAGCACCACGACGTCCGGGACGTGCTCCCTCCAGCGGTGCACCGGGAACGGCGCGGGGACGCGGGCCCGGTTGATCCGCGCCGAGATGCCGGCGAAGACCCCCTCGGCCCCGACGATCCCGACCAGCTCGTCCAGGACCGAGTCGGAGAGCGCGACCGCGCTCACGGGGACTCCTCGCCCAGGCCCGCCGACTCGGCGACGAGCTCCATCAGGTCCATCACGGCGATCGGCTCGGCGCGCCCGGCGCCGGCCTCGGACAGGGGCCGCTCGGACCAGACGCACGCGCTCACCAGCGTGTCCACCTCGAGGGCCGCGGCGCGCTCCAGGCGCCTGCGGCTGATCTCGGCGGTGAGGTCGGGCCGCTCGATGCCGAGCCCGGCCCCGGCCCCGGAGCAGTAGGACCACTGGGTGACGTGGTCCACGTCCCTGAAGGTCAGGCCCGGGATCGCCCGGAGGATCTCCCGGGGCGCCGCGTGGATGCCCTTGCGCTTGTTGAGCCGGCAGGCGTCGTGGTAGGTCACGACCCGGTCGATCGGCACCGTCAGCGCCAGCCGCCCCTCGCGCACGAGCTCGGCCACCAGCTCCACCGCCAGCACGAACTCGAAGTCGAGGTCGTCGCCGAAGAACCGGGGGTAGTCCTCGGTGAAGGAGATGTAGTCGTGGGGGTCGATGACGATGATCCGCCTGGTGCCGCTCGCGCGCCAGTCGGCGACGTTGTGCTCGGCGAAGCGCCGCGCCTGCTCCACGTAGCCCATCTCGGCCGCCGGGCCGCCGCAGCACCACTGCTCGCGCATGAGGCCGAACTCCACGCCGGCGGCCGCCAGGATGCGGGCGAGCGCGCGCGGCATGGAGGTGCGGTGGAAGGCGGCCTCGCAGTCGCAGAAGAGCACGGTCTCGCCGCCCACGGGCAGATCGAGCCCCTGCGCCCAGTCGGCGACGTGGGCCTGGTCCACCGGCGTGCCGTTCAGCACCGGCTCGTGGCGCCGCTCGTCCGTGAGCCGGTTCCACTCCTGCCAGCCCGGCTGGTGGATCCCGGCGTCGACCGCCAGCCCGCGCATCGCCTTCACCAGGTCCACCGTGCGCGTGCGGAAGCGGTAGAAGTCCCCGGTGAAGAGGGTGTTCGGGCAGCGCAGCTCGCAGGCCCCGCACTGGGTGCAGTGGACGTAGTCGCGGGCGACGTCCTCGACCCCGAGCATGCCCTGCTCCATGCCCACCACGTTCGCGTGGAAGGCCGTGGGCGTGTGCGCCTCGTCGCGCGTGACCTGCATCACGGGGCACACCTCGCGGCAGAACTTGTGCCCCGAGCTGAAGCAGTTGTAGGCGGCGCTCCGCCACCGCTCCACGAAGGCCTCCGTCAGGCCCCCGTCGGGCGGCTCCTCCCGCGACGCCCCACCTTCCATGACGCCCCCTCCCGCCGCAGGGCAGTGGGGCCAACATAAATGAGCGGGCGAACCGCTGTCGACCTCCGGAGGGGCGGCGCTTGCCAGCCGGTGCGGCGCGGCGCCAGGATAGGCGCCCAGGCGTCGACGCGAGGGGGCGGGCCGTGACCACCGAGACCCGGGGGAACTTCATCGGCGGCGAGTGGCGGGAGGGCGCCGACGGCGCCGTCGACGCGGTGCTCGACCCCGCGACGGGCGAGACGATCGCCGAGGTGGCGTCCTCGTCGCCGGCCGACGTCGACCGGGCGGTGGAGGCGGCGGCCGCCGCCTTCCCGGCCTGGGCGGCGACGACCCCCGCGGAGCGGGCGACGGCCCTCTGGCGGCTGGCCGACCGGATGGAGGAGCAGGCCGACGAGCTCGTGGCCCTCGAGAGCCGCAACGTCGGCAAGCCGATCGCCGCCGTCCCGGAGGAGATCGAGTTCGACATCGACAACCTGCGCTTCTTCGCCGGCGCGGCCCGCACGGCGACGGCGCAGGCCAGCGGCGAGTACATGGCCGGCTACACCTCGATCCTGCGCCGCGAGCCGCTCGGCGTGGTGGCGTCGATCGCGCCGTGGAACTACCCGCTGATGATGGCGATCTGGAAGATCGGGCCCGCGCTGGCGGCCGGCAACACGGTGGTGCTGAAGCCGTCCGAGCTCACGCCGCTCACCGCCCTGCGGCTGGCCGAGCTGGCGGCCGACCTGCTGCCGCCCGGCGTGCTCAACGTGGTCACCGGCCAGGGCGAGAGCGCCGGCGCGGCGCTCTCGGGCCATCCCGAGGTCGCGATCGTCTCGCTCACCGGCGAGGTCGGCACCGGAAAGGCGGTCATGCGCGCCGCCGCCGACTCGCTCAAGCGGGTGCACCTGGAGCTGGGCGGCAAGGCCCCGGTGGTGGTCTTCGACGACGCCGACCTCGACGCGGCCGTCGCCGCCGTGAAGCTGTTCGGCTACTTCAACGCCGGCCAGGACTGCACGGCCTCGACGCGCGTGATCGCCGGGCCCGGCGTCTACGGCGACGTGGTCAACGGCATCGCGGAGGCCGCCTCCAGCCTCGTCATGGGCAGCCCGGCCGACGAGGCCACCGAGCTCGGGCCGCTGATCTCGGCCGACCAGCGCGAGCGCGTGGCCGGGTTCGTGGACCGCGCCGTCGGCGACGGGGCGAAGGTGGTGACCGGCGGCGAGCCGGGCGACGGGCCGGGCTTCTACTACCGGCCGAGCGTCGTGGCGGACGTCGAGCAGGACTCGGAGATCGCCCAGCGGGAGGTCTTCGGGCCGGTCGTGACGGTCCAGCGCTTCTCCGACGAGGACGAGGCGATCGCCTGGGCCAACGGCGTCGACTACGGCCTGTCGGCCTCGGTCTGGACCGGCGACGTCGGCCGCGCGCACCGCGTCGCCAACGCCCTGCGGTTCGGCACGGTCTGGGTGAACGACCACGGCCCCCTGGTCGCCGAGATGCCCCACGGCGGCTTCAAGCAGTCGGGCATGGGCAAGGACATGTCCGCCCACTCCCTGGAGCACTACACCGAGCTCAAGCACGTGATGATCAGCCTCGGCTGAGCGGCCGCCCAACGGCATGCAATAGCGGTTTCACCCAGTGGGGTGGCGCTCGCTCGTGTCATCGGTTACGTTCCCGCCGATGCCCTCCCTTGCCCGCCGGACCCGGGTGGTTCTCGCCCTCGTGGCCCTCGTCGCCGCGCTCGCGGCGTGGCAGGGCGTGGCCCCGGGCGCGACGATCACCGGGGCGACGCTCGAGGACGCGACGCCGACGTTACGAGCACCTCGAGTCCGGCCGGCAGCGTCCTGCCCGCCACGGCGACGGTGACTGGTCCGCCCGGCGAGAGCTGGAACAGGACGCAGGTGGACTTCCGCAACGTCGCCTCCAACGTTGTCACGACCCGTTGCGTCAACACCGAGAACTGATTCGGCGGCCCCGACGGTAGCACCCCGACGGCGAGCTTCAACGTGACGGCGCCCGGCCCGCCGGGCGACTACGACGTCACGTTCTTCGCACGTGAGCGACGACAGCAGCGACTGCATCGCGACCAGGTCCCCGGGTTCACTCTCACCCGGGGGCTGAGCGTGACCGCACCGGCGGCGAACCCGGACCTGCCGGCGCGCTGCGGGGTCAACGTGATGCTGATCCTCGACAGTCCGGCTCGATCGGGAACAACGCCAGAACGTGACGGACGCCGCCAGGGGATTCCTCAGGCGCTCGCAGGGGACGGGCTCGCAGGTGGCGATCGTCGACTTCGACGCGACGGCGAGCACTCGCGGTCCAGTACACGCTCGTCACCACCGCCAACATCGCCGACACCGGCCTCTTCGAGACGTACCTCAACTCGTATGACGCGAACGGCACGACGAACTGGGAGGACGCGTTCAAGCGCGCCGTCGAGGCCAACGCAAGGCCGGAGGACCCGTCGCCGACCTGGTGTCTTCATCACCGACGGGGACCCCAACACGATCAACCAGGGCGGGCGGGACGACCCATCTGAGCCCGACGGCAACGTCGACCGTCATGAGGCGCTCGGTCACCCAGGCCGACCTGGTCAAGAAACCGGCCGTGTCCCCCAAGGACCCCAAGGATTTCGACAGCCACGTCTTCGCCCTCGGCGTCGGCGCCGCTGTGAACAACCCACAGAGCGAAGCCCGCCTGACGGCGGTGTCGGGCACCCAGAAGTACCCCGAGGTGGCGTTCGGCAAGGCCGACTACACCCTCGTGACCAACTTCGGACGACCTGGAAGAGGCGCTGAAGGAGTTCGCCACCCAGATGTGCAAGGGATCGGTGACGATCACGAAGCTGGTGGACGAGGGCGACGGAAAACCCGTTCGCGACCAGGGCTGGACCTTCACGCGGCAACGTCACGACCACGCCGGGCAGCTACACGTGGGTCGCTCCGGGGCCGCCGCCCGATGACGGGTGACGGTGCGCAGACCACCGACAAGGACGGCGTCGCCGCTTCCAGTGGAAGCCAACCGACCCCACGGCGACAAGCACGTTCACGGCCTCTGAGCAGGTCAAGGACGGCTACAAGTTCGTCGAGCTCCGAGTGCAAGGTCTTCAACCTCGGCGTGGCGACGCGCAGGACCACCAGCAGGACCACACCCGGGCCGATCAAGACCGGGAGATCGGCCCCAACCAGTACGCCAAGTGCACGGTGCGTCAACCAGATCCTGCCGGGAACGATCGAGATCGAGAAGCAGGCCACGCCCACGGGCTCGCAGGCGTTCGACTTCACGGGCTCGGGCCCGCTGGGCTCCTTCTCGCTCGTGGACAACGGCACGGGCGGATCGTCCTCGCGCACCTTCACCAAGCTCGCGCCGGGCAACTACAGCGTGACCGAGTCCGTGCCGGCCAACTGGTCGCTGACGGGCGCGACCTGCAGCACCCCGGCCGGAACGGTCGCCGGCGCGACGGCGACGATCGCCGTCACTGGCGGCGAGCTCGATGGTCTGCACCTTCCGCAACACGCGCAACGACACGCCGCCGCCGCCGACCCCACGGTCTGCCGGACGCTGGCCGGCCCCGCCGCCGCCGTCCACTCAGCTCGAGGTCGAGAAGACGATCTCCCCGACGGCCCGCGCCGCAGAGCGCATCTCCTTCTCGCTGACCGTCACCAACGTGGGCCCGATCCCGGCGGAGAACGTCCAACTGCGTGACGTCCCACCCGGCTCGGTCGTGCTCCGCCGCGGCAGTCTCCGGAGCACGTCCAAGGCACAGGTGGCGGGCGGCAGCGCCACCTGGAACATCGGGACGCTGGCGCCGGGAGCGAGCCGCACGGTCAGCGGCTCGGTGGTCCTCGCCAGTGCCACCCCCGGCAACAAGCGCAACTGGGTCTTCGCGAGCGCGACCAACGCCGAGACGGTCACCGCTTACGCCGACACGCGGGTGCGCTTCATCGCCCAGCGGAGGGTCATCCCGCCGGTCACCGGGTAGGCGCGCGGTCAAGCCTCGGCTGGACGGCCGCCGCCCAGGGGCCTGCAACGGCCGTTCCCGCCGGGCGACGTGGCCAGCAGCTCGTTACATCGTTTACGTTCCTCCGTGATGCCCAGCCGCCCCCGCCGGATCCGGGTGGTCCTCGCCCTCGCAGCCTTCGTCGCCGCGCTGGCGGCCTGGCAGGGCGCGGCGATGGGCGCGCTCACGGCGACCAACGCCTCCCTGAACGTCTCGTCGAACGGCGACACCGATTCCGTGACCAGCGTCTCCTCGCCTCCAGGCGGCGTCTTCAGGGCGTTCGTCGTTGCCAATGTCACGTCCCCGGACACGTGGAGCGCCACGCGGTACGAGCTCAAATCCGATCCGCCCGGCACGGCCACCTCGACGTGCGTCGACCACGACCCCCACCGGCAGGAGGGCATCAGGCAGGCGCTCTTCAACGTGACGGCGCCCGGGACGGCGGGTGCCTACGACGCGGGCTTCCTGCCCAACGGCGCGAAGGGCTGCACCGGGACCGCGGGAACGCAAGCCCCCCCCAATCTCCCCCTCGACAAGGCCGTGAACGTCACGCAGCCGGCAGCGAACCCGGGCCTTGCGCCCCGCTGCGGCATCGACGTCCAGCTGATCCTCGACGAGTCCGGCTCGATCGGCACGTCCGGGGCCACCGGCGCCGTGAAGGAAGCGCGGCGAAGGCGTTCGTGAACGCGCTCGACGGGACCGGCTCGAGCCTCGCGATCATCGACTTCAGCACCACTGCGCAACGAGCAGATCGACTACACGGAGGTCACGCCAACCTCGATCGACGAATACGTTCTTCCCGTACATCGAACACATCCAGTACAGTCCCCAACGGGTGGACCAACTGGGAGGACGCCTTCCGCGAGGCGAAGGAGACGAACAAGCATCCGGAGGGCCCCTCTAGTGGTCTTCGTCACCGACGGCGACCCGACCGCGCGGAACAGCTTCGAGCGGACCGAGACCGGCCTCGTCGCGGGCGAGGCGCTGGCGCTCACGAAGGCCGCCCACCGAGGCCGACGACGGTCAAGGACCCCACAGGGCGTGGGGTCGCACGTCTTCGTCGTCGGCGTCGGGGCCGCCGTGACCGACGACATCAGCGCCCGCCGCCTCACGGCAGTTTCGGGCCCCGACGAGTACGTTGACTTGAGCGACAACCTCAGGACCGCCGACTTCACGCGAGTCAAGGAGTTCGCCGATCTGGAGCAGGCCCTGCAGGACATCGCCGAACGAGCTCTGCCAGTCCTCGGTCACGATCACCAAGCTGGTCGACCGAGGGCGACGGCAACGGCTACCAGCCAGATCCGGGCTGGCAGTTCACCGCGACCGTCGAGACCGACCCCGAGGGCTTCGCCTGGCTCGCGCCGAAGCCGGGGCGTGCGCCGCCGAACGAGCGCACGGCGACCACTGGACCCTCCGGCGTGGCCAAGTTCCAGTGGAGGCCCGACGATCGAGAGGCGACGAGCACGGTTTCGATCACGGAGGCCGTGCAGCCGAACTATGCGTTCGTCGAGGCGGTCTGCGAAGAGAACCTTGTGGGACGGACCCCCTTGCGCACGTTCCGGAGCACACGACCGACCGCCATCAAGACAGGCGTGCTCGGGCCCCAGGAGTGGGCCACGTGCACGGTCCGCAACCGACGCATCGCCGGCCCGCCCGAGCCCCCCGACCCGCTTACGCCTCCCGGCCCCGCCGCCGCCGACGCCCTTCCCCGGACACACACCAGCTCGAAGGTCGAGAAGACGGCGCCCGCGACCGCCCGCGTCGGACAGCGCATCGCCTTCTCGCTGACCGTCACCAACGTGGGCCCGATCCCGGCAGAGAACGTCCAACTGCGTGACATCCCGCCCGGCGCGATCGGTCTCAACGGCCTGCAGAGCACGTCTCGCAGGCGCTCCTGGCAGGCGGCAGCGCCACCTGGAGCATCGGGACGCTGGCCCCCGGCGAGAGCCGCACGGTCCGCGGCACGGTGCGCATCGTCAGCGGGACCCCCGGCAAGAAGCACAACACCGTCGCTCGCGAGCGCCGACAACGCGGACACGGTCCACGCTTACGCCGACACGCGGCTGCGCGTCCTCGCCCAGCGGAGGGTCATCCCGCCTGTCACCGGCTAGGCGCGCGGTGGTCGCCGCCCTTCAGGGCGTGGCGGCCGGGGCGACGGTGACGGGCGCGACGATCGAGGGGACGTCACGAGCACCTCGAGCCCGCCCGCCAGCGTCCTGCCCGCCTCCGTGTCGGTGGACCTCAGCCTCGGGGCAGGTCTGGCGCTGCTCGGGCGTGACCTTCACCCAATGGCGGCGGGGAGACCGTGACCCGCTGCATCGACACCCCGGCCACGCAGCGCTCCGGCGAACCGCGACGGCGAACTTCGACGTGACGGCTCCCGGCCCGCCGGGCAGCTACGACATCGCGTTCACCCCCTACGGCGCCTTCCTGCCCGCCTGCACCCAGAGGTTGAACGTCCCCGTTCGTCCTCGACGCCGGGCTGCGCGTCACTCAGCCCGCACCCAACCCGAGGCTGCCGGCGCGCCGCGGGATCGACGTGGTGCGCTCGTCGCCCTGCCCCGGCCGGTTTCCGTCCCGGCGAGTGGCAAGGCGTTGCTTGCGCCGCCAACGGGACGTTCTATATGGCTAGGCAATGCGGCGCAGACGCTTCGCTGGTGTGGCCGGAGGGGGTGGCAGCCGTCGTGGCCGTCCCCGCCCTCGTCATGCTGCTGGCGGCTGGGTCGCTGAGCGGGCAGCCCAGCTACGCCGGGGGACCCTTTGACCCGTCCGGTTCCCCTTCGACGCGAGCGACCCGAGCCTCACGCCCCGGCTAACGTCCAGCTCCTGCGCGTGAAGCCCTTCGCCCCAGAGCAGATCCCGCCGGAGCTCAAGCAGCGCTTCCCACGCTTGGGGGAGTCCGGCGCCCAGGTGTGGGTCTACGAGGTCACCAGCGGGCGGCGCCCGCCATCAGCTTCTGGTACCTCGGCCTCTGTCCCGACATCAAGCGGGACGACATCCTTCGGACGACCGAGCCGTTCGAGGGACCGAAAGACAATTCCCCGATGCTCCGACTACCACACCATCAAGTTCGACACCGGGTACGAGGACGGCGAGGAGCGCACCGTCTCCTTCGCGCTCGCGGGCCGCTGGCCCATCGTTCGCCAACCGGCACTGATGAAGGCGGGGATTCAGACGGCGGTCCGCAATCTCGAATCGCCCGGCTGCCCGGAGCTTCCGCAGACGCCGACGACGCCTGCCCGCCGACGACGCCCACCACTCCTACTACTCCTACCACCCGACGACGCCCACCCCGCCGACGACGCCCACCACGCCGACGACGCCCACCAGGCCGGGCACGACGACCGAGCCCCAGGCGCCGACCACCGGAGGGTCGGGCGGCGCTCCGGGCGTGAGCGACACCGTGGTCGCCCAGATCCTGCGCACCCCGCAAGCGCTCTCGGTCGCCAAGCTCGGCTCGCTCCGGGCGCTTGCCGGAGGCTCGGCCTCCTACCGGATCGAGGTGCGCAACCGCTCCAAGGGCACGGTGCGGCGGCTCGTGGTCACCGACACCCCGCCGAAGGACGCCACCGCCCACTCGGCCTCAGCCGAGACAACCTCCGCTGGTGGCCTCGTCTGGAGGCGGGCCTCGCTCGCCCCCGGCCAGCGTTGGACGCTGAACGTGCGCATGGACGTGCCCGCCGGCGCCCGTGGAGAGATCGTCAACCGGGTCCGGGTGGCCAGTGCGAACGCCGTCGCCGTCCAGTCGCAGGCCCCGACGCAGGTGGTGCGCAGCACAGTGATCCCGGTCACCGGCGGCTCTTGCCTGGCTGGCAGCGGCCTCGCCGACACGGACCTCGTGCAGGACCCGGCACACGGTCCCGCCCAGCGCAGGTCATCCCGCCGTCACCGGGTAGCGCGGTGGGTCCCGGGGTATCCTTGCGCCGTGGGCACCGAGGCCCCCGTCAAGCCGGTCACCGAGCGCACCGGACCCGAGAGCGGGCACGGCGAGCCCTGCCACGTGATCGTCCTCAACGACGACCACAACACGTTCGATCACGTGGCGCGCACCCTCGCGCGGTTCATCCCCGGGATCGACTTCGAGCAGGGGATGGCGCTGGCGCACAAGATCCACTCCGCCGGCGAGGCGCTGGTCTGGAGCGGCCCGCGCGAGCAGGCCGAGCTCTACTGGGAGCAGCTCAAGGACGCCGGCCTCACCATGGCGCCCCTCGCCTGACCCGACGGTGAGCGCGGCGAACGGGGCCGACTGGCTGCTCGCGGCCCTGGCCGAGCAGGGCATCCCGCTCCTCTTCGGCAACCCCGGCTCCACCGAGCTGCCGCTGACCGACGCCCTCGGCCGCCAGGACCGCGTGCGGCTACGTGCTCGCCCTCCACGAGGCGGCCGCGGTGGGGATGGCCGACGGCTACGCCCAGACGACGGGCGGGCCCGCGGCGGTGAACGTGCACGTCCAGCCCGGCCTGGCGAACGCGATGTCCGGGATCCTCAACGCCGCCCGCTGCCGGGTGCCGCTGATCGTGACCGTCGGCCAGCAGGAGCAGTCCCTGCTGCCCGGCGACCCCTTCCTGGGGGGCGACGTCGTCGGCATGGCGCGGCCGCTCGCCAAGGGCGCGTGGGAGGTGCGCCGGCCCGAGGACCTGCCGCGGCTGACGGCCGAGGCGATCGCGACCGCGCTCGCGCCGCCGCGCGGCCCGGTCGTGCTGAGCCTGCCGGTGGACGTCCAGCTCGGGCCCGCGCCGGCGCCGCACGCGCGCGTCGCGCCCCCGCCGCCGACGGCCCCTGACGCCGCGGCCCTCGACCGCGGAGCCGCCTTGCTCGCCGCCGCGCGCGCGCCCGCCGTGCTGGCCGGCGACGCGGTGGCCCACGCGGGCGCGGGGGCGGCGCTCGGGGCGCTCGCCGAGCGCCTGGGCGCGCCGATCCGCGGCGAGCCCCTCCCGGCGACGGTCCCGCTGCCCACCGACCACCCGCTCTGGCGTGGGCCGCTGCCCCCGTTCGCGGCCGAGATCGGGCCGCTGCTCGCCGGCCACGACGTCGTCCTCGCCGTGGGGATGCCCGTGTTCCGCCTCTTCGGCCCGGGGCCGGGCGAGGCCCTGCCGCCCGAGGTCGCGCTCGTCCACCTGGAGGCCGACCCGCGCGAGGTCGGCAAGGTCCACGCCCCCGCCGTGGGCCTCGTCGGCGACCCCGGCCTCGGCCTGGTGGGGTTGCTCGACCGGCTCGGCCCGCCGCCGCCCGAGGCCGTCGCCCGCCGGGCGCGCGAGGGTGCGGCGGCCGCCGACGCACGCCGCCTGGCCCGCGCCCGCGTCGCGCGTGCCGCTGGCGGGGAGCGGGTGAGCCCCTCCGCGTTCGCCCAGGCCGTCGCCGCCGCGGCCGGCCCGCGCGATCTCGTCGTCGAGGAGGCGCTCACCTCGGCCCGGGCGCTGCGGTCGGTGATCTGCGCGCCGCACGCCGGCGACGTGGCTCGCCCACCGCGGGAGCGCCCTCGGCTGGGGCCTCCCCGCGGCCGTCGGCGCCAAGCTCGCCGATCCCGGCCGGCGCGTCATGGCCCTGCAGGGCGACGGCGGCCTCCTCTTCGGCGCCCAGGCCCTGTGGACCGCCGCCCACGAGGGCCTCGGCCTCGCCCTCGTCGTCGCCGACAACCGCGGGTACGAGATCCTGCGCGCCGGCCTCGAGGGCCTCACCGGCCGGCCGGAGGGCGCCTGGCCGGGGCTCGCGCTGACGGACCCGCCCCTCGACCTCGAGGAGATCTGCCGGGGCTACGGCGCCTCGGCGGCCAGGGTCGAGCGGCGGGCCGACCTGCCCGATGCCTTCGCCGACCTCTGGCGCCGGGCGGCCGGCGGCCCGGCGGCGCTCGTGGTGGGCGTCGAGGGGCGCACGCCCCCCGTCGGCTACCCGCTCAGCCCGACCGCGGAGGGGTGATCACGCCGCCCGCGCCGATGCGGGGGGCCCGCGCGCCGAAGTCCTGCTGCGACAGGTCGCGCACCATGGAGATCGCGTTGCCTCCCGGCGCCGGGGTGCCGGCGCCGACGAGCTGGGTGGGGTGGATGCGCGCGCGGCGCAGGCGGCCGTCGGGCTCCAGCGTGACCTTGAGCACCATGCTGGTCGCCGTCACCGGGCTCAGCCCGAAGACCTCGTAGCCGCCGAAGTTGCCGAGGCTGTAGGCGATCAGCCGGCCCTTGTAGACCTCCATGCCGCGCAGGACGTGCGGCCCGTGGCCGATCACGAGGTCGGCGCCGGCGTCGACGACCGCCTTGGAGAAGGTCCGCAGATCGCCGCGGTTCTCGCCGAAGAAGTACTCGGCGCCGCGCGGGACGTGGGTCTTGTCGCTCCCCTCCGCCCCGCCGTGGAAGGTGACGATCACGATCTCGGCCTTCCGCGCCGCCTCCCGCACCCGCCGGCGCGCCTGCGGGATGTCCAGCAGCGGGTCGGCGTACTCGTACGAGGTGAACCCGAGGATCGCCACGCGCTGGCCGCCGGCCTTCTGCACGGCGACGGTGCCCTTGCGGCCCGTGCTGCGCAGCCCGACGCGCGACAGCGCCGCGACGGTCTCGCGCAGGGCCGAGGGGCCGAAGTCGTTGGCGTGGTTGTTCGCCAGGTTCATCACGGTGAACCCGGCGTCCTTGATGTGGCGGGCGTAGGACGGCGGCGTGCGGAACGCGAAGCAGTTGGGGCTGCCGGAGCCGCACTTCGAGACGCCGCCGGTGGCGAGGGTGCCCTCCAGGTTCCCGAGCACCACGTCGCCGGCGAGCAGGTCGTCGACCTCGGCGAAGAACGAGGCCCCGCCGTCCGGCGGCAGGCCGTAGGGCAGGCTGCCCATGACCGTGTCGCCGACCGCCGTCACCCGGACCGGCTCGGCGTCGTGCGACCGGCGGTGCGGGTGGCGCCGCGGCGGCCCCCTGCGCGCCCGGGGCGCCGGCGTCGCCCGCCTCGGCGTCCTCGGACGAGCCCGAGCGCATCATCGCCGTCGTGACCACCGCGACGATCATCAGCCCGAGCAGGGCGAGCGCGGCCTGGCGCCGGCGGCGCAGGCGCCGCCGCTGTTCCTCGCGCCGGCGGATCCGGTGGTCGTCCGCGGTCTCCACCGCTGCGATATTAAACGCGGCCCTCCCGGTCCCTGCCTCGGCCGGGCTGGCCTACCCTGGGAGGGGTGAGGCACCCGTGGGCCAACCTGGCGCTGCTGGGCCTGGTGGCCGTCCAGGTCGGAAGCGGCCTCGCCTCCCTGCTCGCCCCGCCGGCGGGCGTGCGCGTCGCGATCTGGGTCCACGCGATCGGCGCCTACGCGATCCTGGTCGTGCTGTTCTCCAAGGCGGCCGTCGTGTGGGACGCGGTGCGGCGGCGCCCCGGCCTCGGCGCCGCGCGGGTCGCGCTGGCGGGGATGGTGCTCCTGCTGGCGGCGGTGCTGACGACCGGGCTCGTCTGGATCGTCGCGGGCCGCTACGCGGTGCTCGGGATCAGCGGGATCAACCTGCACGCCTACCTCGCCCTTGTGCTGGCGGCGCTGGTCGGCTGGCACGCCCTCGACCGCCGCTGGGTCGCGCGCGTCCCGCGCGCCGCCGACCGGGCGGCGGTGCTGCGGATGGCCGCGGTCGCCGTCGCCGGCCTCGCCGTCTGGCAGGTCGAGCGGACGGCACAGGCCCTCCTCGGCACGCCCGGAAGCCGGCGCCGCTACACGGGCTCCTACGAGGCCGGCGAGCCTCGGCGGCCGCTTCCCGGTGACGAGCTGGCTGGACGACGACGCCGCCCGCGATCGATCCCGACGCGTGGCGGCTGGTCGTCGAGGGGGCGGTCGACCGCCCGGTCGCCCTACGGCTTGCGGAGCTGCGCGCCCTGCCGCAGGAGTCCGAGGAGGCGACCCTCGACTGCACCGGCGGCTGGTACACGCGTCAGGTCTGGACCGGGGTGCGCCTGGAGCGGGTGCTCGCCCTGGCGGGGGTGCGCGCCGGCGCGAGCAGCGTCGAGGTGCACTCGGCCACCGGCTACCGGCGCCGCTTCGACCTCGACCACGCCGCCGCGCTGCTGCTGGCGACCGCGGTCGCCGGCCGGCCGCTCAGCCGCGGCCACGGGGCGCCCGCGAGGCTCGTCGTGCCTGGCCACCGGGGCTTCGCGTGGGTCAAGTGGGTGACGAGGATCGAGGTGCTGCGCTCCAGCCACCTGCTGCAGCCACCCCTGCCGCTCAGCTGACCGGCGCCCCCGCCTTCGCGGCGTGCAGGACGGCGTCGAGCAGGCCGGGGTAACGCTCCTCGAGCTCCGCCCTGCGCAGCCAGGTGTACTTGCGCGTCCCCTCCTCGCGCTCGGCGGTGATGCCCGCGTTGCGGAGCGTCTTGAGGTGGTGGCTCGCGGTCGACTTGGTCACCTCGAGCTCGATCTGGCCGCAGGCGAGCCCCGAGCTCTCGTCGCAGCTCGGCGAGCTGGCGCACGATCTCCAGCCGCACGGGATCCGACAGCGCCTGCAGCACGGTCACGAGCTCGGGCGAGGGGTTCCGGCGCATCGTTTGACGGCGATCTTACGTCCGACGACTGCCGTACGGTGCTCATCGAACAATAGACGACGGCGGCCGACCCGGCTTGACAGGGAGCGCCCCGGCGTAGAGTTCAACCAATAAGTTGATCGACCAAGCAGGTATCACGCCGTGACGGCCGACCAGCTCACCATCACGTTCGCCGCCCTCGCCGATCCGACACGCCGCGCGATACTGGCGCGGCTGGCGGAGGGCGAGGCGACGGTGAACCAGCTGGCAGAGCCGTTCCCCATCACCCTGCAGGCCGTCTCGAAGCACCTCAAGGTGCTCGAGCCCGAGCGCCTCGTGCTGGAGGAGCCCGCCGAGGGCGCCTGGCACGAGGGCGCGGTCAGCGTCCTCACGCTCACCGACCTCGGCGAGCACCTGGCATGACGGCGGCCTCGCTCGACTACCGGCTGGAGGTCGTCGTGGTGCCCGTCGCCGACGTGGACCGCGCCAAGGCCTTCTACACCGACCGGATGGGCTTCGTCCTCGACCACGACTCCGAGCCCGCCGAGGGCGTCCGCGTCGTCCAGCTCACCCCTCGCGGGTCGGCCTGCTCGATCGTGATCGGCACCGGGCTCGCCGAGATGGAGCCCGGCTCGCTGAAGGGGCTGCAGCTCGTGGTCACGGACATGGACGCGGCGGTGGCGGACCTCGCCGGCCGCGGCGTCGAGGTGGGCGAGATCCAAGAGCTGGGGCCTCCCGGCTCCGTGGGCTACCGGTTCATCTTCTTCCGCGATCCGGACGGCAACGGCTGGGCCGTCCAGGAGATCCGCCCCTAGCCGCGCGGCGGACGCCAGGAGGGGGTCGACCGCCGCGGCCACGTCGTCCGGCTCGACGCCGGGGACGAGCTCACGCAGGCCGGCCGCGGCGGCGGCCAGGTCTGCGGCGAGCCGGTCCCCGCCGCCCAGCAGGCGGGCGAGCCGGGCGGCGTCGAGGTCCAGCAGCACGCCGGCCTGCAGCAGCGTGCCCTGGCGCCGCCGCGCCTGCGACAGCCCCACGGCCTTGCGCCCGCCCGCGAGCACCTCGTACGGCGACAGCCCGCCGAAGCAGGCGACGTCGGCCGGGCCGGGGCTCGCGCGGCCCGCGCGCGCGGCACCTGCACCACCTCGACGTCCGGGACCCCGAGCAGGCGCAGCCCGCCCGCGAGCGCGTCGCCGAGCCAGCGGTACGCCTCGGTGACGTCGCGCGCCTCCAGCGGGTGGCCGCGCGGCAGCACGACGTCGAGCGCCAGCAGGCCCGTGTCCCAGAGCACCGGCCCGCCGCCCGACGAGCGCCGCAGCACCGGCAGCCCCTCCGCGCGCGCGGCGGCCTCGATCGCGGCCGTGTCGTGCGCCCGATCGACCGAGGACGAGGCACGGCGCGGTGACGGTCGACCACGAGGCGACCGGCGGCCCGCCGGCCGGCATCGACCTGCAGCAGGTCGACGGGCCGGGCGACGGCCTCGTGCGGCGGGAGCGCGTCCGGGCCGATGCGCCGCAGCACGGCGCCGTGCGGATCAGGAGAGGTAGGGGGCGACGCCGACCGCCTGCTGGGCGGCGTCCATGACCATCTCGCTGACGGTCGGGTGGGCGTGGATGATCTCGCCCAGCTCCGCCGCCGTCAGCCCCTCCGCGATGGCGACGCCGATCTCGTGGATCATCTCGACGGCGTGCACGCCCATGATCGTGGCCCCCAGCAGGAGCCCGGTCCCGGCGTCCACGACCAGCTGGGCGTAGCCGTCGGGCTCGCCCTCGCCGAGCGCCTTCCCCGAGCCGCCGAAGCGCGCCTGTCCCAGGCTCACCTCGTACCCCTGCGCCTTCGCGTCGTCGGCGTTCAGCCCGACGGTCGCGATCTCGGGGTGGGTGTAGATGCAGCTCGGCACGACGGTGCGGTCCATCGCGACCATCTCGCCGCCCAGCGCGTTCTCGACCGCCCGGGCGGCCTCGGCCGACGCGAGGTGCGCGAGCTGGAGGCCGCCGATGCAGTCGCCGGCGGCCCAGACCTTGGGGTTGGCGGTGCGCAGGAAGTCGTCGACGACGACGTGGCCGCGCTCGGTGATCTCGACGCCGATCTCCTCCAGCCCGATGCCGGCCGCCTGCGAGCGGCGGCCCACCGACACGAGCAGCTTCTCGGCGCTGATCTCGGTGTCGTCGTCGAGGCGCACGGTCACGCCGTCGGATCGGTAGTCCGTGATCTCGGCGACCTGCCGCCCGAGGTGGACCTCGACGCCCTCCTTCTCGAGCAGCCGCTGGAACTGGCTCGCGGTGCGGTTGTCGATCCCGGTCAGCAGGCGCGGCAGGATCTCGACGACCGTGATCGCCGTGCCGAGGGGCGCGAACAGGCTGGCGAACTCGCAGCCGATCACCCCGCCTCCCACCACCAGCATCGACTCGGGCACCGACTGCAGCGTGAGGATGTCGTTGGAGGTGAGCACGGCCGGGTGGTCCATGTCGAAGCCGGGCAGGCCCGAGGGCTCGGTGCCGACACAGACGACGAGGTGGTCGAACGCGTGGCGCTCGCCGTCGACCACGACGGCGTCGCCGTCCACGCGGCCCTGGCCGCGCACGACGTTCACGCCCTTGCGCTTGGCGGCGCCCTCCACGCCCTGGCGCATGCGCAGCACGATCTCGTCCTTGCGCTCCATCATCTTGGGGAAGTCGAAGGAGACCTCGGGCACCACGAGGCCGTACTCGTCGGCCCGGCGGACGCGGCGCAGCAGGTCGGCGGTCGCCAGCAGCGACTTGGTGGGGATGCACCCCCAGTTGAGGCAGGTGCCGCCGAGCTCGGCGCGCTCGATCAGCGTGGACTGGGCGCCGAGCTGGGCCGCCCGCAGCGCGGCGACGTCGCCTGCAGGGCCTCCTCCCAGCACGACGACGCGCGGCGCCCCGGCGCCGTCACCCCCGTCGGTCACGTCTATTCCTCTCGCTCGCCGCTGATCGCCGCCGCGAGCAGCCGGTCCTGTTCAGTCTGATGCGTCTGGGGGTAGCCCTCGCTCGGGCTGGCCCGGCGCGCGCGGCCGATGTAGCCGAGCGACGCGCCGGCGGGCACGAGCCGCTCGAGCCTGCGGCGCAGGAACTCCCAGGCGCCCATGTTGCGGGGCTCCTCCTGCACCCAGTCCACAGACTGTAGCGCGGGGTACGAGGCCAGCAGCTCGGCGACGCGCTCGTGGGGGAAGGGGAACAGCATCTCCAGCCGGCCGATCGCGAGCTCCGGGTGCGCCTCCCGGTCCTCGTGGGCGTCGAGCTCGTGGAAGACCTTGCCCGAGCAGAGGATGAGGCGCGTGACGCCGGCGCGGTCCTCGGGCGCCCGCGGGTCGTCGTAGACCGGCTGGAAGCCGCCGTCGGTCAGGTCCTCCAGCCGCGACGAGGCGCCGCGGGCGCGCAGCAGGCTCTTGGGCGTGAAGATGATCAGGGGCCGCTGGCGGCTGGTCAGCGCCTGCTTGCGGAGCAGGTGGAAGTAGTTGGAGGCGGTGCTGCAGTTCGCCACCCGGATGTTGTCCTCGGCGGCGAGCTGGAGGAACCGCTCGATGCGGGCCGACGAGTGCTCGGGCCCGTTGCCCTCGTAGCCGTGCGGCAGGAGCAACGTGAGCCGGGACGCCTGCCCCCACTTCGCCCGTCCCGAGACGATGAACTGGTCGATCATGATCTGGGCGCCGTTCACGAAGTCGCCGTACTGGGCCTCCCAGAGCACGAGCGCCTCGGGGGCCTCGGTGCTGTACCCGTACTCGAAGCCCACCGCCGCCGCCTCGGACAGCGGGCTGTTGTAGAGCTCGAACGACGCCGACGCGCCCTCCAGGTGCTTCAGCGGCGTGTGGATGCGCCCCGTGTGGGGGGTCCAGGTCTCGCCCTCGCCCATGTCGTGCAGCTCGAGATGGCGTTGGCTGAAGGTGCCGCGTGCGGTGTCCTGGCCGCTCAGGCGCACCGGCACGCCCTCCGTCAGCAGCGAGGCGAACGCGAGCGCCTCGGCGTGGGCCCAGGTGATGCCGCCCTCGGGCCCCATCGCCTCGCGCCGCCGCTCCAGCTGCGGCAGGAGCTTGGGGTGGACCGTGAAGCCCTCCGGCACGGCCAGCAGCTGCTCGTTGAGGTCACGGAGGACCTCGGCGGAGAGGGCCGTCCGATGCGTCGGCGAGCCGTTCGCGCGCGAGGGCTCGTGCTCTCCCTGGCCGAGGTCCCCCCGGCTGGTCACCGCCTCGTGCGCGTCGCGGATGCGCGCCTCCGCGTCCGCGATCATCGCGTCGACCTGCTCGGGCGAGAGGAGGCCCTCGTCGACAAGCTTCTGCGCGTAGATCTTGCTGACCGGAGGGTGGGCCTTGATCGTGCGGCTCATCACCGGCTGCGTGTAGGCCGGCTCGTCGAGCTCGTTGTGGCCCAGGCGGCGGTAGCCGATCAGGTTGATGAGCACGTCGCGCTGGTAGCGGATGCGGTAGGCGGCGGCGAGCTGGGCGGCGCTCACGCAGGCGTCGATGTCGTCGGCGTTCACGTGGATCACCGGGATGTCGAAGCCGCGCGCGAGGTCGCTGACGTGGTAGGTCGAGCGCGCGTCGTTGGGATCGGTGGTGAAGCCGATCTGGTTGTTGGCGATCACGTGCACCGTGCCGCCGGTGCTGTAGCCGGCCAGCGCCTGCAGGTTCAGCGTCTCGGCCATGACGCCCTGCCCGGTGAACGCCGCGTCGCCGTGGATCAGCACCGCCACCGCGGCGGCCCGGTCCTGGCGCGCCTGGGGCGTCACGCGCGTCGTCTGGATCGCCCGGGTCAGGCCTTCCGCCACCGCGTTGACCTGCTCCAGGTGACTCGGGTTGGCGCAGAGCTTGATGCGCACGGGTCGTCCGTCGCGCGTCTCGTAGACGCCCTCGGCGCCGAGGTGGTACTTGACGTCCCCGGCCGTGTCGCGCATGTCCTCGTCGCCCGACTCGAAGGCCAGGTGGCCCTCGAACTCGGCGAGGATCGACTGCTCCGGCCGCCCCACGACGTGGGCGATGAAGGCGAGCCGGCCGCGGTGGGCCATCCCCATCACGACGTCCTTCGCCCCCTCGGCCGCCACCAGCTCGATCACCTCGTCGGTGATCGGCACGAGGGCGTCCACGCCCTCGATCGAGAAGGTCTTCTGGCCCAGGTAGGTGCGCCGCAGGAAGCGCTCGAAGGCGTCGACCAGCACGAGGCGCTCGAGGATCTGCACCCGCCGCTCGGCGGGGAGGGGATCGCGCAGGCGCCCCGACTCGATCACGCCGCGCAGCCAGAGCCGCGTCTGGTGGTCGGAGATGTGCTCGATCTCGTACGCGATCGTGCCGCAGTAGGCCGCGCGCAGGTGGGGGAGGGCGGCGGCGAAGCTCTCGCCCGGCACCTTCACGCGCAGCAGCGCCGCGGGGATGCGCGCCATCACCTCGGGCGTCAGGCCGACGTTCTCGGGCACCAGCGCCGGCTCGCCGGGCGGCTTGGCCCCCAGTGGGTCGAGGTCGGCCGCGAGGTGGCCGTGGCTGCGGTGGGCCCTCACGACCGACATCGCAGACGCGACCCCGGACAGCAGCTCGTCGTCGACCGGCCCCGTCTCGGGCGCCGTGGCCGGGGCCGGAGCGCGCTCGGCCTCCGGAGCGGCGGCCGGAAGGCCGAGGCTCTCGCGCACCTCGTCGTAGAACCGGTCCTCGCCGCGCAGCAGGCGCTCGATGTGCGCGAGGAACTCGCCGCTCTCGGCGCCCTGGATGACCCGGTGGTCGTAGGTGCTGGTCACGGTCATGACCTTCTCGACCCCGAGATCCTTCAGCGCCTCGCCGTTGACGGCTCCGAGCCCGGCCGGGAAGCCGATCGCCCCGGTGGCGACGATCGTGCCCTGACCCGGCATCAGGCGCGGCACCGACGCGACGGTGCCGAGGCCTCCGGGGTTCGTGAGGCTGATGGTCGCGCCGCGCAGCTCATCGGGCTTGACCTGGCCCGCCCGCGTGCGGCGGACGAGGTCGTCGTAGGCGTCGCGGAAGCCGCGGAATCCGAGCCCGGCGGCGTCGCGCACCACCGGCACCAGCAGCGAGCGGGTGCCGTCCTTGCGCTCCACGTCGACCGCGAGCCCGAGGTTCACCGTCTCGCGCACCAGCTTGTGGGGGCTGCCGTCCACCACCCCGTACCCGGTGCCCATGGCCGGATGCGCCTGCGCCGCCCGGACCAGCGCCCACGCCACGAGGTGGGTGAAGGAGAGCTTCTCGTCGCGGCCGGCGCCCTTCAGCTCGGCGTTGATCCGCCGCCGCTGGTCGTCGAGGACGCCGACGCCGAGCGTGCGGAAGCTCGTGGCCGTCGGGATCGAGAGGCTCTCGTCCATATAGGCGGCGAGCGCCGCGGCGGGGCCGCGCAGGGGCACGGCCTCTTCATCGCCGGCCGCGGCGGGTGCGGCGGGCGCCTCGGCCGCCGGTGCGCCGCCGTTGCCCGCCGCCGCGCCCGAGGCGGCCGCCAGCACGTCGGCCTTGCGCACCATCCCCCCGGGGCCCGTGCCGCGGACCGTCGTCGGGTCGATCCCGCGGTCGGCCGCGAGGCGGCGCGCGACCGGGCTGATGCGCGGCCACTCCAGGTCGCCGTCGGCGCGCGCCCGCGACGCCGCCTCGGCCGGCGCCGCCTCGGCCGGCACCGCCGGGGGCGCCTCGGCCGGCGGGCCCGCCCCGTCGGCGCCCACCGCGATGCGACCGAGCGGCTGGCCCACCGCGAAGGTCTCGCCCGCCTCGACGGCGATCTCGGCAAGGGTGCCCGCCGCGGGCGCGGGGACCTCGAGGTCGACCTTGTCGGTCGAGACCTCCACGACGGTCTGCTCGGCCCGGACCGCGTCGCCCACGGCGGCCCGCCACTCCACCACCACGCCCTCGGTCACCGACTCCATGTCGGGCAGGACGATGTCGACGCTGCCCCCAGCCGGCGCCGCGGGCGCCTCGGCCTCGGCCTCGACCTCGACCTCGACCTCGGCGTCGGGCGCCTCCGCCGGCCGCGGCGCGCCGCCGTTCGGCCCGTCGCCGCCGGTCTGCAGCTCGGCCAGGAGGGCGCCGACCTCGACCGATTCGCCCGGCTGGGCCACGATCCGGGTCAGCAGGCCGGTGGCCGGAGCCGGGATCTCCACGTTGACCTTGTCGGTCGTGACGTCGAGGAGGGTGTCGCCGGCCCGGACCGAGTCGCCCTCGCCGATGCGCCACTCCACCACGACCCCTTCGGTGACGGACTCGCCGAGCTCCGGCAGCACCACCTGGACGGTCTGTGGGGACGTCGTTGACACGCGAACTCCTAGGCTATCGCGAACGGGCGAAACGCCGTCCGAAACGGCGGTCCTCCGGTGTTACCCGTTCGGTTCCGCGATCCTGCCCTTGCTGGCGCCACATGATCCGCTCGCTGAGCACGGTTCGCCTCGGGCGCGCCGGCGCGATCGGCTCCGGCCTTCGGCCGGGGCGCGCCGATCGCGCAGATGCGGACCAATCCGGCCTTACCGCCTTCGGCGGGGCGAGAGGCCGGAATTCTTCGCCTCGGTGCCCTCGGGCTTCGCCTCGGGCGCGCCTTCCGCTTGACGCGCCGCCCGTTCGCCGGCGTTGGGCTAGTCGCCCAGCTCCAGGATGCGCTCCATCGCCTCCGCGACGGCCGCGCGCTGGCTCCCGGTCAGCCGCCCGAGGCGGCCGATGGCCGCGTCGGCGTCCTCCCACTGGAGGTCGCGGGCGAGGCGGGTGAGCTCGCTGAGCGCCCCCTGGCGCTCCCAGTCCTCGATCGGCGGGTCGGCGATCGCCCCGGTCCGCACGTTGTGCTCTGCGTGGTCTCCCATCTGCAGGAACACTAGGCTCGGCGCCGAGGCGAATCACCCCATCGATCGTCTAGGAAGCGGCCCGAAAGCGCGCGTGATGAACAGATCCATCGATCCCGCCACCCGAATGGGTGCGGTTCGGCTGACCGTCGCCGGCCTCGATCGGGCACGGGCCTTCTACCAGCGCGCGCTGGGGCTGCGTGTGCTCGACGAGGGCGACGGGGTCGCCCGGCTCGGCGCCGCAGGCGGCCCCGCGCTCGTCGAGCTCGAGGGACGGCCGGGCGCGCCCCCGAGGCCCCGGCCGAGCACCGGGCTCTTCCACCTGGCGATCCTCGTGCCGAGCCGGCCCGAGCTCGCGCGGGCGCTCCGCCGCGTCCTCGACGCGGGTGCGTCCTTCACCGGCGCCTCCGACCACCTCGTGAGCGAGGCCCTCTACCTGGACGACCCCGAGGGCAACGGCATCGAGATCTACCGCGACCGCCCCCGCGACGAGTGGACCTACGACGACGGCGAGCTGCGAATGGCCACCCTTCCCCTCGACGTCGAGGGGGTCCTCGGGGAGATGCCCGGCTCGCCCGACGAGGGCATGCCGGAGGCTACGACGATGGGGCACGTGCACCTGCAGGTGCGCGACATCCCCGAGGCCGAGGCCTTCTGGTCGGGCGTCCTCGGCTTCGAGCCGACGGTGCGCGGGTACCCCGGCGCGCTCTTCGTCTCGGCCGGCGGCTACCACCACCACGTCGGGCTGAACACCTGGGGCACGGCCGGGGCGCCCGCGCCGCCCGCGGGCGCCCGCGGGCTGGGCCGGGTCGAGATCGTCGCGCCGAGCGCCGAGGAGGCTCGCCCGGGTCGAGGGGCGCGCGCGGGCGGCCGGCCACGACGTGCGGCGCCAGGACGGCGGCGCGCTGCTGTCCGACCCGTCCGGGAATCGGGTGCTCGTGAGGCATTGACCGCGCGCCGCGGGGTTGAGATTCTGCCCCGCGAGTCCCGCAGACTCGCCCAGCCGGAGGGCCGCCGGACGATGACGCGCCGTCATGCTTCCGCTTCACCGCGCCGCCGCGATCGCCGCCGCGCTCTGCCTCTCGCGGCGTGCTCTGCGCGACGGCGGCAGGTCAGGGAGGGGCGGCCAAGCCCGCGCCGAAGCCCCCCCGGCGGTCCCGACGTACTCGAGCCCGATCGCCATGTCGACCGACGGCAAGCTCGTCTGGAGCGTGAACCCGAGCGACGACTCGGTCTCGGTCATCCGCACCGACCAGAACAAGGTGGTCAAGAAGATCAAGGTCGGCAACGAGCCCCAGGGCGTGGCCGTCGACCCGCTCAACCGCTACGCGTACGTGGTGAACGCGGCCGGCAACAGCCTCACCGTGCTGCGCATCACCGACGCCCGGCCCGGCAACTTCAAGGCGGCCAAGGACAACCGCTTCGGCTCCAAGGGCACGTTCATCACCGGCGCCGAGCCGTGGAACGTGGTCGCCTCGCCCGACGGGAAGCGCGTCTACGTGGCCAACAGCGCCCAGGACACCATCACCGTGCTCGACGTCGCCACCCGCAAGTTGGTCGGCGACGTCGCCCTGCGCAAGAGCATCTGCAACGCCGAGGACAAGGAGCGCCGGTTCCAGCCCCGCGGCATGGCGATCACCGCCAACAGCAAGCGGCTGTACGTCACCCGCTTCTTCTCCTACGTGAACCAGGGCGCCCAGCAGGCGACCGACACGGGCCGCTCGGGGGTGGTGTGCCGCCTCAACATCCAGACCGGGGCGAAGGGCGTCGGCGCGACCGTGAGCCAGCGCATCAAGCTCGCGCCTCAGGTGACCGGCTTCAGGGTCGACAGCACCGGCGACGGCACGCTGGACGAGACCTCGGCGTTCCCGAACCAGCTCCAGAGCATCGTCATCCGCGGGAATCAGGCCTACCTGCCCAACATCGCCGCCTCGCCGGCGGGCCCGCTGCGGTTCAACGTTGACACGCAGGCCTTCGTCAATGTGATCGACGGCGTCAACGGCAACACCCAGAGCGACGCGGGGGCGTCCAAGTCGATCAACCTGAACCTCGGCGCGCAGAACCCGGAGGCGGGCAAGACCAAGCTCTTCTTCTCGAACCTCTGGGCGATCGGCTTCTACCGGCAGAAGGCCTACGCCGTGGCGGCCGGCAGCGACCTGCTGGTGAGGGCCAGCGTGGCCGGCAACGGCAAGCTCAACCTCACTGTCGACGCCGATACGACCAGCTACATCGACCTCAACGACCCGGCGAACTCCAAGACCAGCGGCGCCAACGCGGGCAAGAACCCCCAGGGCATCGTCGTCAACCGGGCCGGGGGGCGCGCCTACGTGAACAACTTCGTCTCGCGCAACGTCAGCGTCGTCAACCTGAAGACCGACCGGGTCATCAAGACGATCCGCACGACGAAGCTGCCGGCGCCGGGCTCGCTCGAGGAGACGGTCCTGGTCGGCGCCGAGATGTTCTTCTCCTCGCGCGGCAACTTCAGCGGACCGGGCGCCCCGACGATGAACCGGCTGTCGAGCGAGGGCTGGCAGGCCTGCTCGAGCTGCCACTTCAAGGGCCTGACCGACGGCGTCGTGTGGTCGTTCCCCGACGGGCCGCGCAAGTCGGTCCCGCTGAACTCGACCTTCAACCCGAAGAACCGCGACGGCGATCAGCGGATCCTCAACTACACGCCGGTCCGCGACGAGGTCGAGGACTTCGAGCTGAACATCCGCAACGTGTCCGGGCCCCGGTCCGCTGGCGGCCGCGCTCGCCTGCGCCAACCCGCCCCCGCCGCCGGCGCCGCCGACGAGCACGCTCGACCCCAACCACGGGCTGATCATCGGCGACAACGGGAGCGTCGGCCAGGCGCCCTGCGCGATCCCGAACTTCATCCCGATCAAGAACGCCGACCGCCAGCAGGTCACCGTCACGCTGCCGGGCAGCAGCACCGCGGTGCCGGCCATGACCGCGCTGAGGGAGTGGGTCAAGCGCGCCGTGCGCACGCCGAACGCCCCGCTGGCCAAGCCGAAGGTGAAGAGCGGGCGCTCGCAGTCGACCATCAACAAGGGCCGGTCCCTCTTCATCCAGGCCGGCTGCGCGGGCTGTCACGGCGGGTCGAACTGGACGATCAGCAGCCGTAACTTCGCGCCACCGCCCGCCGCCGCCACGGTCTTCACCGAGCGGACGCCGCCGCAGGTGTTCGGCAACCCGTCGGGCAGCCAGTACCTGAACGCCTTCCTGCAGAACATCGGCTCGTTCAACCTCGGCGTTCCGAACGGCGGCAACCCGATCGGCCGCAACATCGGCGGGGCCGAGAAGGCCACGGCCACCCTGCTCAACGGGGTGGCGCAGCCGCAGCAGGACGCGCTCGGCATCGACTACAACGCCGACGGCCGCGGCAACGGCTTCAACACGCCGTCGCTGCTCGGCCTGAACGTGATGCCGCCCTTCTACCACAACGGGGCCTGCGAGACGTTCGCGTGCGTGCTCAGCAACGCCCGCCACCGCACGGCCAACAACACCCGGCCCGACGTGCTCGCCAACCCGTCCGACCAGGCCGCGGTGGTCGCCTTCCTCGAGTCGATCGACGTCAAGACTCCACCCGTGACGCCATAGGCGGGGCGGGCTCGATCCGGACGGCCGGGCCCTGAGCGGGGGCCGCATCGCGCTGATCGTGGCCGGCACCCTCGTCGGCCTGATCGGCCTCGCGCTGCTCGCCGCCGGCGTGGCCGGGCTCTGGGCCCACGGGTCGCTGCGCGACGACGACGGCTACTTCACGAGCGACACCGAGCGGTTCGCGACGCCGCTGCGCGCGATCGCCAGCGAGGACCTCGACGTCGCCGACGTTCCGGGCGGCAGCGATCGGTGGGCGAGCCTGCGGATCCGCGCCGAGCGGCCCGACGGGCGGCCGGTCTTCCTCGGCGTCGGACCCCAGGCGCAGGTTGACCGCTTCCTGGCGGGCGTGCCGCACACGGTCATCACCGACCTGGACCTCGACCCGTTCCGGGCGACCTACGCCCCCCGGCCGGGACGCCGCGCCCCGGCGCCGCCCGGCGGCGAGGCCTTCTGGGCCGCTCAGGCGTCAGGGCCCGGCGAGCAGACCCTGACCTGGGACGTGGAGGGCGGCGACTGGAGGATCGTGGCCATGAACCCCGGCGGCTCCGCGGGCGTGGCCGTCGACGCCTCGGCGGGGGTGAAGGTCTCATGGCTCCTGGGCATTGCGATCGGGGCGACGATCCTCGGCGTCCTCCTGCTGGGCGGCGGCATCGCGATGGCCGTCCTGGGGGGCGGGGCCCGCGCGCCCCGCCCGGGCCGGCCGCCCCCGCGACCGCGGCGACCGCCGCCGCGGCCGCCGTCCCGCCGCGCGGATGGCCCTCGCATGTACCCGGTTGACGTCACGGGCCGCCTCGACCCCGGCCTCAGCCGGTGGCTCTGGCTGGTCAAGTGGATCCTCCTGATCCCGCACTTCATCGTGCTGTTCTTCCTCTGGATCGCGTACATCGTCGTGACCGTGATCGCGTTCTTCGCGATCCTCTTCACGGCCCGCTACCCGCGCGAGCTGTTCGAGTTCAACGCCGGCGTGCTCCGCTGGACCTGGCGCGTCGGCTTCTACGGGTACAGCGCGCTCGGTACGGACCGCTACCCGCCGTTCACGCTCGACCGCACCGACCACCCGGCCGAGATCGAGGTTCCCTACCCCGAGCGCCTCTCGCGCGGCCTGGTGCTCGTGAAGTGGTGGCTGCTGGCCATCCCCCAGTACATCGTCGTCGCCATCCTCGCCGGCAACTGGAGCTACGGATGGGGGTCGGGCGACTGGGGCTGGTGGAGCGGCTGGTCGACCTACGGGTGGGGGCCCACCGGGGGCGGGCTGATCTCGATCCTCGTCCTGTTCGCCGCCATCGCGCTCCTCTTCACCGGGCGCTACCCGCGGGGCATGTTCGACCTGGTCGTCGCGCTGAACCGCTGGGTCCTCCGGGTCGTCGCCTACGCGACGCTCATGCGCGACGAGTACCCGCCGTTCAGCCTCGAGCGCTGAACCGCCTCAGCCGCAGGGAGTTGCCGACCACGAAGAGGCTCGACAGCGCCATCGCCGCGCCGGCCACCAGCGGGTCGAGGTAGCCGAGGGCCGCCAGCGGGAGCGCGGCGACGTTGTAGGCGAAGGCCCAGAAGAGGTTGCCCTGGATCGTGCGCAGCGTGCGCCGCGAGAGCCTGATGGCGTCGGCGGTCCCGCGCAGGTCGGCCGAGACCAGGGTCAGGTCCGACGCCTCGATGGCCACGTCGGCGCCCGTGCCGACCGCGATCCCGAGATCGGCCTGCGCGAGAGCGGGCGCGTCGTTGAGGCCGTCGCCGACCATCGCGACGACCCGGCCCTCACCCTGCAGGCGGCGCACGACGCCGGCCTTCTCCGAGGGCAGCACCTCCGCGATCGCCTCCTCGATGCCGACCTCGGCGGCCACGGCGCGCGCGGCCGCCGCGTTGTCGCCCGTCAGGAGGAGCGGGCGCAGGCCCAGGCCGCGCAGCCGCGCGATCGCCTCGGCGCTCGTCGGGCGGACGGTGTCGGCGACGGCCAGGACCGCCCGCGCCTCGCCGTCCCAGGCCACGGCCACGGCGGTGCGGCCGGCGGCGTGGGCGCGGCGGCGCGCCGCCTCGAGCCGGGCGTCCAGGGCGATGCCGCGCCCGGCGAGGAGGGCCGGGCGCCCGACGACGACGCGGTGCCCGTCCACGACCCCCTCGACGCCGAGGCCCTCGCGGTTGGCGAAGCCCTCGGGAACGGGCAGGTCGCCCACCTCCGCGCGCGCCGCCGCCGCGACCGCGCGGGCGAAGGGATGCTCGGAGCCGTCCTCCAGCGCTCCCGCCAGGCGGAGCACCTCGCGGCGGTCGGCGGCGGCCGCCGCCGCCACGTCGACGAGCGCCGCCTCGCCGGTGGTGACCGTGCCGGTCTTGTCGAGGACGATCGTGTTGACGCGCCGGGTTCGACTCGAGCACCTCGGGGCCGCGGATGATGATCCCGAGCTCGGCGCCGCGGCCGGTGCCGACCAGCAGCGCGGTCGGCGCGGCGAGGCCGAGCGCGCAGGGGCACGCGATGATCAGCACCGCGACCGCCGCGCCGACGGCGGATGCGGCCCCGGCGCCGGCCGCGAGCCACGCGACGAGGGTCGCGGCCGCGAGCGCGATGACGACCGGCACGAAGACCGCCGAGACGCGGTCGGCGAGCCGCTGTACGGGGGCCTTGCCGGACTGCGCCTCGGCCACGAGCCGGGCGATCTGCGACAGCGCGGTGTCGGCGCCCACGCGGGTGGCGCGCACCTCGAGGCGCCCGCCGGCGTTGATGGTCGCCCCCGTCACCGCGTCGCCGGGCCCGACCTCGACCGGCACGCTCTCGCCGGTCAGCAGCGACGCGTTGACCGCCGACGAGCCGGCCTCGACCACGCCGTCCGTCGCGATCCGCTCGCCGGGGCGCACCAGGAAGCGGTCGCCGGGCCGCAGCTCGGAGGCGGGCACGCGGACCTCGCGGCCGTCCTCGTCCAGCAGCGACGCCTCCTTGGCGCCGAGCTCGAGGAGCGCCGCCAGCGCCGCCCCCGCCCGCCGCTTGGCCCGCGCCTCGAGCCAACGGCCGGCCAGGAGGGCGGTGGTCACCACGGCGGCGACCTCGAGGTAGACGTCCGCGTCCGACGCCGGCCACGACCACGACGGCCGACCACCCCAGGGCGGCGAGCGTGCCCAGGGAGATCAGCGTGTCCATGGTCGCCGCGCCGTGGCGCAGGCTCGCCCACGCGGCGCGGTGGAACGGCCGGCCGCCCCA
Organism: Miltoncostaeaceae bacterium; assembly: GCA_963834875.1. Taxonomy (GTDB): domain Bacteria; phylum Actinomycetota; class Thermoleophilia; order Miltoncostaeales; family Miltoncostaeaceae; genus DATAGF01. Next base: position 331,893 of record CAWIDG010000027.1, on the reverse strand, counting down.
CAGCACGACGGGAGCCGCGAGGGCGAGCGCCGGCCACTCCCAGCCGTCGAACCGCAGCGCCGGGACCATCGACATCAGGAGGACCGGCAGCGAGAGGACGGCCGAGACGACGAGCCGGCGCCGGAGCGAGGTGCCCCGGTCGCCCGGCATCGCGTCCCCGGCGGCCTCGCCGCGCGGCAGGGGAAGGCGTGCGCCGAAGCCGGCCTCCTCCACCGCCTCGACCAGCCGCTCGGGCGCGACCCGCCCCGGGTCGAAGGCCACCGAGGCGCTCTCGGTGGCGTAGTTGACCGAGGCGGCGACCCCGTCGAGGCCGTTCAGGCGCCGCTCCACACGGGCGGCGCACGACGCGCAGGTCATGCCGCGGATCGGGAGCTCCAGGCGCTCCTCATACCCGGTGGGAGTACCCATCGTCAGTGACGGTTGCATACTCCCCCCCGGTATGTCAACGTGCCGCCATGACGACCCCACGGCAGTCTCAATCCGAGATCCCCGGCTACCTCGCCGCCGGCGCGAAGGACGACGTGCTCACGCGCCTGCGGCGCGTCGAGGGGCAGGTGCGCGGGATCGCGGGGATGGTCGAGGACGACCGCTACTGCATCGATGTGCTGCAGCAGATCAGCGCGGCGCAGGCGGCGCTGGACAAGGTCGCCCTCGCGCTCGTGGACGACCACACGCGCCACTGCGTGCTCGGCGCGGAGCCCGAGAACCAGGAGGACAAGCGCCAGGAGCTGATGGCGGCGCTCACCCGGCTGGTCGGGCGACGCTAGCGGCGAGGACGCCGCTCAGCCAGCCGCGCACGGCGTCGGCCACCGCATCGAGGTCGGCCTTCAGGCCGTGGTCGCCGGCCACCTGGACCACCTCGCGGCCCGGGCCCGGGGGCGGCATGCCGAACGGGTCGCGCTCGCCCTGGACGACCAGCACCGGGACCCCGACCGCGTCGAGCTCGGGCAGGCGGCTGGGCGCCGTGCCCGATCGCCGCGCCGGAGGCTGCAGCGGGAACGCCAGGCACAGCACGGCGGCCGCGCCGACGGCCTCCGCCGTCCGGCACGCGACCCGGGCGCCGAGCGACCGGCCCCCGGCGACGAGCGGCAGCCCCTGGAACTCGTCCGCGACGAGCCGCTCGGCGACCGCCGTCCAGGCGGCGTCGAGCTGGCGGGCGGGGGCCGGCGAGCGCCGCCCGGCGACCCGGTAGGGCTGCTCCACCAGCGCGACGCTGACCCCCTCGGCGAGGGCGGCGTCCGCGGCGGCCACCAGGTCGCGAGCCGCCACCCCGCCGCCCGCCCCGTGGCCGAGCATCAGCGCGGCCCGGGAGGCCTTCGCGGGGCGCAGGTGCACCCTCGCCGGGCCGTGCGGGGTGTCGACCTCGAGCGTCAGGCCCTCGTGCGGTAGAGGCGGGTCGTCAGCGGCGCGAAGATCGCGGTGAGCACCGCGGCCTCGGCGAGCACGAGGAGGATGTCCCCCGCCGACGCGGTCCCGTCCATCAGGCCGCGCGAGGCGGTGGTGACGTGGGAGATCGGGTTGTGGTCGACGATCGCCTCGAGCCAGCCCGGCAGCGTCTCGGGCGGCACGAAGCCGTTGCTGATGAAGACCAGGGGGAACAGCGCCATGAAGCCGACGTTCATCACGGCGTTGGGCGCCCGCAGGATGAGCCCGACGGTCGTGAAGACCCACGAGAGGCCGAACGCGAACGCCACCACGACGAGCACCGCCGCCACGACGCCCCCGACGCCGGCCTCGGGCCGGTAGCCGAGGGCGAGGCCGACGACGATGACGACGGTCGCGGCCACGAGGTAGCGGACGGCGTCGCCGAGCACGGCGCCGGCCAGCGGCGCCGGGCGCCAGATCGGGAGCGACCGGAAGCGGTCGACGACGCCCTTGGTGATGTCCGTGTTGAGCGCCACCCCCGAGTAGACGGTCGTGAAGAGCACCGACATCACCGAGATGCCGGGCAGGATGAACTGGAGGTAGGCGTCGGTGGTGCCGGAGATCGCACCGCCGTACATGTACGTGAACAGCAGCACGAAGAGCACCGGCGTGAGGGTCACGTCGATGAGCTGCTCGGGGACGTGCTTGATCTTCAGCATCCCCCGCCAGCCGAAGGTGAGGGCGGCGGAGACCGGGCTCGGGCGCGGCGGGCGCGGGCTCGAGGAGAGCGCCGTGTGCAGGGCCGCCTCATCGGCGGCGGCCGGGCGAACCTGCGTCGTCGGAGCGTCGCTCATGCGGCCCTCTCCTCCTGGATCTCATCGTCTGTCTCCTCGGCCGGGCGGCCGGTGAGCGCGAGGAAGACCTCGTCCAGCGTCGGCTGGCCGAGTGCGAAGTCGGCGATGCGCACGCCCGACCGCGAGAGCTCGGCGACGGCCTCCGCCGCCCGGTCGGCGTCGGAGCAGGGGACGCTGAGCGCCGCCGGGTCCGGCTCGAGGTGGACCGCCTCGAGCTCGCGCGCGAGCAGCCGCTCGGCCTCCGGACGCTGGGCCGGGTCGAGCAGCCGGACATGCAGGGAGCCGAGCCCGACGGAGGCCTTGAGCTGGCCCGGCGTGCCCTCGGCGATGACCTTGCCCCGGTCGATGACGGCGATGCCCTCGGCGAGCTGGTCGGCCTCGTCGAGGTACTGGGTGCAGAGCAGGATCGTGGTCCCCTCGCCGGCCAGCGCCCGGATGATGTCCCAGACCTGGTTGCGCGAGCGCGGGTCGAGCCCGGTGGTGGGCTCGTCGAGGAACATCACCTGCGGGGTGATGACGATGCTCGCGGAGATGTCCAGCCGTCGGCGCATCCCGCCCGAGTAGGTCTTGACCAGGCGCCCGCCTGCCTCGGCCAGGCCGAAGGCCTCCAGGAGCTCGCCCGCCCGGCCCTTCGCGGCGGCGCGGCTCAGCCCCATCAGGCGGCCGAGCAGGATGAGGTTCTCGCGGCCGGTCAGGTCCTCGTCCACCGAGGCCAGCTGGCCCGTCAGGCTGACGAGCCCGCGCACGGCGTCGGCCTCGCGCACGATGTCGTGCCCCAGGACGCGCGCCGAGCCCTCGTCGGGCCGCAGCAATGTCGCCAGCATCCGGATCGTGGTCGTCTTGCCGGCGCCGTTCGGTCCGAGCACCCCGTAGACCGAGCCGCTGCGGACCGCGAGGTCGACCCCGTTGACGGCCCGGGTCTCACCGAACGCCTTGACGAGCCCGGTGGCCTCGATGGCGAGTCCGTTGTTCGTGGTCATCCGATTCCTTGGATCGATGGGGACATCACGCTCTACGACCGGCCGGGGCGCCGAAACTCATCGGTCGCCGGTCGGGCGCCAGCAGGCGCCGCCCGGCCGCGACGACGAGGGCGGCCAGCCCGACCATGACCGCCGCGCCGCCCATGGCGGCGTGGGTCGAGACCGCCTCGACGAGCGCGCCGCCGGCCGCCGCGCCGGCGGCGGCCCCTCCGGCGATGCCGGTCGTGATCCACGTGTACGACTCCGTGAGTGTTCCCTCGCGCGCGAGGTCCGACACCATCGAGTAGAGCGTCGCGAAGGCGGGGGCGATGAACGCGCCCGCGATGAAGAGCGCCAACCCCAGCGCCGGAAAGCCCGGGGCGAGCGCGACCAGGACGTCGGCCAGCGCGGTGGCTGCGAGCATCGCGGCGAGGCGGCGGCGCGGGTCGGCAGGCGCCCGCCCGCGGGCGGTGAGCACGCCGCCGACCATGCTGCCCAGCGCCCACGCCGCGAGGAGCGGGCCGACGAGCGCCTGACCACCCCCCTCCTCGGCCGCCGCCGCCGTCGCGACCTCGATCGCGCCGAAGGAGGCGCCGGCGCACGCGACGGCGAGCATCAGCGTGAGGAGGGCCGGGCTCGCGAGCGCGCCCGCGAGCGTCCGCGGCGCGCCGGACGGGCGCCACCGGCGCGAGGACGGCGCCGAGGCGAAGGCGAGCGATCCCGCGAGGATCAGCCCGGCGCAGGCCACCAGTCCGAGGCCCGGCGACGTCCAGGGCCGCGAGCGCCCCGACCAGCACCAGCGGGCCGAGGATGAAGGTGAGCTCGACGCCGACCGACTCGAGCGCGAAGATCGCGTGCCGGCGCGCCGGCGGCACCAGCTCGGGCCAGAGCGCGCGCATCGCGCCGCTGAGGGGCGGGAAGGCCATGCCCGCCAGCGCCGCGAGCCCGGCGACGACCGCGACGGGGGTGGTGTCCGGCACCAGCGCGATCGCTCCCAGCGGCACCGCGCACGCGAACGCGGTCGGGACGAGCACCGCCCCCTGGCCGTGCACGTCCACCAGGCGCCCGATGAACGGCGCCAAGCACGCCAGCCCGAGCGCGAAGGCTCCGGCGGCCACGCCGCCGTCGGCGTAGTCGCCCCCCAGCTCCCGCACCCGCAGGATCAGGAGCAGCCCGATGGCCGCGTACGGCAGCCGGCCCACCAGAGAGGAGGTCAGGGTCCGCCCGACCTCGGGGATCGCGAGGAGGGCGCGCAGGGACGTGGTCTCGGCGGCCATCGCCGTAGGCTGTCACAGCCGCCTCGACGGGCGCCCAAGGGAGCGTAAAACCTGGTCCGGAGGCGTGGGCCGGGCGGCGGCCGGGTGGCTGGCCTCCATGGCATCGGTGCAGCGATACGCGATCGAGGACGTGGGGCGGCGGATCGAGGTCGAGTTCGACACCTCCCTCGTCTTCCTCAATCGGCTGAGGCTGTTCGTCGACGGCCGCCGGGCCGACGAGCGCTCCATCTTCTGGGGCACGACCCGCCTGCACGCCGACCCAGCCGATGGCGGCGGCCCGGTCACGGTCGAGGTCGGCTCCGGCTGGCGCGGTCAGATGACCAAGTGCGTCCTCGTGGAGGACGGCGACGAGCTGCCCCTGAGGGAGGTGGCCGGGCACTCGGGGTGAGCGATGCACGTCGGCCGCCTCGGGCCACCTCCGTCGATATCCGGATCGAGGCTCACCTGGCTGAGGAAGGCCCGCGCCCGCCGCCCCGTGAGCCGCTCGATCACCGCCCGGTGCTACATGGCCAGCCGGCGCTCGTTCTCGACCACCTCGAGCTTCTCGTCCAGGCCGGTCAGCTCGAGCACCCGGCGAGATGGGCCGGAGCCGTTCTGGAGCGCGATCGGCATGCCGAGCGTGTCGGCGATCTGCTTGGCCCGCATCAGGCAGCTGACCCCGGTCGAATCCATGAAGGACACGTCCCGAAGGTCCACGAGAACGGACTCCGCATCCGCCGCGAGCCCCGCCGCGAGAGCGGCCGCCGCCGCGTCCTTGGCCGTCATGTCGAACTCCCCCCGGAACGCGATGACGATCCTGCCGTCGATGACGTCCAGGTCCGCCTCGAAGGGGCGTCCGGCCATGTCGTCCGGCATCGGCTCGTCTCCTGCGTCCGGCGAGGAGGAGAGCAACCCGATCCCCGCCGGGATCACGGCCGCAGTCCAGCTTCCACCTTTCTCCCACGCCGCCGCAAGGAGGCTCGGGGGCGAAGGTGGCCGGCGGGCCCGACCTGAGACTCCGCAGGCCCGCACCGCGTCGTAGATCAGGCGTCGCCCTCCTGCATGTCGACCTCGATCGGTTCCCCACCGTCGAGGCGCACGAGGCAGGCGGTGAGGTCGTCGGCGACGTCGTTGACGAGGATGGCGCCGGCCTCCTCGCCATTGCCCGGCACGGTCACCTCGAAGCCCTCGATCGAGCTCCCCACCTCATCGCCACCGGAGAAGCGACGCACCGGGGTGACCGTGACCGTCCGCTCGTCCTCTCCGGTGTTGCGCAGATTCACCTCGAAGCGCGCATCGTCGCTCTCCCGATCATGGATGCATCGAGAGCCCTCCGGCACGACCTGCACGAGCGTCTCGATGTCCTCGGGCTCGCCCGTGACGTCCTCGGAGCCGCAGCCCGCCGACAGCGAGCCCGTGCACGCGGTCACCGCGATGAGGACGGCCATCGCGAGGCTGGCGCGAGTCAGCTCGCTGTGGCCTTGGCGCGCTCCTTCGCCAGCCGGCGACTCGCCTGCTCGAGCGACTTCAGCGTCTCCTTCTCCTCGCGGAGGCTCTCGCTCAGGAGGTTGACCACCTCACGCTCGCCCAGCGCCCGGGCCATCACGATGAGGCCGGAGTACGCCGCGATCTCGTAGTGCTCGGTGCGCGCTCCCGCGCCGGTCAGGAAGAGATCGCAGATCTCGGCCGAGGGGTCGTTCTCCTTCATGAACTCGTCGTGCTCCTCGATGATTCCCTCGATGCCGGGACACTGCTCGGCGGACGCCTTCTCGCCCAGGCTCGCGAACGACTTCTTGATCCGGTCAACCTGCGCGCGGGTCTGCTCGAGGTGCTCCGTGAAGCCGGTGCGCAACTCGTCGTCGGTGGCCTCCTCGGCCATCTTCGGCAGCGTCTTCACGAGCATGTTCTCCGCGTAGAGGATGTCCCCGAGCTCGTGCAGGAAGAGCTCGCGGGCATCGGTCATCTCGGGCATGGTGATCTCCTTGGTCGGGGGGCACATTGGGATCCCCGCCCGGCGGCATCGCGAAACACGTCGCGACGGCAGGCCTGCGGCCGCGGCGACGGGCTTCAGCCAACAGAGAGGCAGACGACCGTTGCATCGTCGCCGAGCTCGCCGCCGCTGGCGTCGAGCACGGCTGTGTGGACCTTGCGCACGGTGTCCGCGGCGGTTTGGCGTTCGGAGCGGAGCGCGGCCTCGATCAGTCCATCGACCCCGAGGCCCGCCTGCCCCTCGCCCGCCTTCACCACGCCGTCCGAGACCATGAGCAGTCGATCCCCCGACGCCAGGGACGAGATCCTCTCGATCGGTCTGGGGCTGGCCCGGCCTCCGAGGCCGCGGCCCTTCGCGAAGCGGAGGTGCTCGACGTCGCCGTCGGCGCGCAGGATGACGGGGGCGATGTGGCCGCAGTTGGCGACCCTCACCTCTGCGGTGCCGGGGTCCCATCGCGCGGCGACGGCGGTCATCTCGGCGCGGGGGCCGGGCATCTCGCGGAGCGTCTGGTGCATCACGACCAGCGCCTCCTTGATGTCGGCGCCGCTGCGACGGCTGGCGCGCAGCGCCCCCAGGGCCACGGCGCTGCTCGCCGCCGCCCGGGTCGAGCCACCGAGGCCGTCGGCAAGGGTGATCCAGATGCCGTCGGCGTTCTCGATCACGTCGAACCAGTCGCCGGCCACCTCGTAGCTCGGCAGGACGTTGCCGGCCACCTCGCCCCCCGTGACCCGCATGATCCGGGGCGGGAGCAGGCTCTGCTGGATCTCGGCCGCGGCCGTCGGCTGCTTGCGCCGCTGTGCCTGGGCGAATGCATCCGTGTAGCGATCTGCGAGCGTGATCGCGGCAGCGGCCTGGCGGGCCATCTCCAGCAACGACTGCTCGGGACGGCCGAACGCGATCATCACGCCGATCGCGCGCCCCCGAAGCCAAAGGGGGAAGGTCTGCGTGCCGGGATACCTCCCGAGGTCCTGGCGGAGCTCGAGGAGTCCATCGCCGTCGAGTTCGGGGCCGACGGCGAGCGGCGTCTCGATCTGATCGGGAAGCCGCTGTGGTCCGGCGATCCGCAGCAGGTGGGTCCCGTCGATGTCGAGCACGTACAGGGCGACCGGCACCCCGGCGATCCGCTGCGCCTCCGCCACCAGCTGCTCCGGCAGCAGCGCGGGGGGGACGACGTCGAGAACCTGGATGGCGTCGAGGACGACGGGCCGCTCGCGCCTGAGGTGCCCCGGAGGCAGGAGGTCGTGGATCTCCTCGGCCGAGGGGGTGGGAGGCCGCTCGGCGAGCGCGGCGATCATCCGATCCCGGTCGGCGAAGTGGCGATAGACGGTCGATCGCGACACTCCGGCCGCTGCGGCGATGTGCCCGATGGTGGCCGATGGCGACCGCTGCAGCAGGCGTTCTGCGGCGGCGAGGATGCGCTCCCGATTGCGGAGCGCATCGGTGCGGCGCGAGTCCCGGGAGCCGGGTCGCTCAGTCGGGGAGCGACGCGAAACGGTTCGTGGCATGTCTGCAGCGTGACGCAAATGCGCCCCTCTCGCGTCCATCTGACGCAAGTGGAACACGATATCCCGGACCGCTGACGCATTTCGCGCCCAGCTCGTGTCGCCGCGGTTTGGCGATCTCGACCTCGGGCAAGCCGTAGACCCAGCACCCGAAGGGCACGACCCGACCGCGAAGGAGAACCATGACGACAGAGATCAAGGAGGCGGCGTCCGTTGCCGTCGAGAAGGCGACGGAGGCTGCCGGTGCCGCCAAGGCGCGCGCGGGCGAGGGCACCTCGAGCGCGCTCGGCACGGCGCGAGCCCGGACGCGCGATGAGGTGGATCGGCGCTCGACCCAGGCGGGCGACCGGGTCCTCGGCGCCGCCGGCGACATCAGGAGCGTCGGCGACGAGCTCCGCAAGCAGGGCAAGGACGCCCCGCCCGGATGGCCGACCGCGCCGCCGAGCAGGTCGAGCGCGCGGGGACCTACCTGCGCGACAACGACGCCGACACGCTGTTCGGCGACGTCGAGCGCGTGGGCAGGGAGCAGCCCTGGGCGGTCGCGGCGGCCGCATTCGCCCTGGGCATCGTCGCGGCCCGGGCGCTGAAGGCCTCGAGCGCCAAGCGCTACTCGCGCATCCCGGGCGGGGTGGGCCCCGACGCCGACGCCCGGCCCGCCGGCCTGGGCGTGGCCGACCCGGACAGGCCGTCCGGCCTCGGGGGGCGGTGATCGTGCGGACCGTTCACGAAGGGTGGGACGCGACCGACCCGCGCCAGCTGTCCATGCGAGACCTCATCAGGCGGCTCAGCGACGAGACGACGGGCCTCGTGCGCCTGGAGATCGAGCTCGCCAAGGCCGAGCTGGCCGAGAAGGGCAAGATCGCCGGTGTGGGCGCGGGGCTGCTGGGCGGCGCCGCGGTCGCGGCGCTCTGCGCGCTGGGGGCGCTCACGGCCTGCCTGATCCTGGCCCTGGCCGAGGTCATGCCTGGAGCGGTCGCCGCGATCATCGTGACGATCCTCTGGGCCGTGGTCGCCGGCGTCCTCGCCCTCGTCGGCCGGAAGCGGCTGCGCGAGATTCCACCGCTCGCGCCCAAGCGGGCCCAGGAGGGCATCAAGGAGGACGTGCGCGTCGCGCGCGAGAGCCTGCGCGCCGGCCGCGACGGAGAGATCCAGATCAGGGGAGGAGTGCGATGAGCGAGCGCACCGACGAGCTGCGCGAGGAGATCGAGGAGAGCCGGGGGCGCCTGGGCGAGACCGCCGGCGCCATCGGCTACAAGGCCGACGTGCCGTCGCGGGCGCGCGACCGCGTCGGCGCGGTGAAGGACCGCGTCATGGGCGCCGGGCATCGCGTCGCCGACGCCACCCCGGGCACGGACGACGCCCGGCAGGGCGCGCGCCAAGCGGTCGGCATGGCCCAGGAGAACCCGCTCGGCCTGGCGGCCGCCGCGCTGGCGGCGGGGGTCCTGGTGGGTTCGATGCTGCCGCGCACGCGCATCGAGGACGAGCGCATCGGCCCAATGACCGACACGGTGAAAGAGCGCGCCGGCGAGCTGGCCGGTGAGGCCCTCGAGCACGGGCGTGAGGCCGCCGGTGAGATCGCCGGGGCGGTGCGCGAGCAGGCCGGCGAGGTCGCCGGGACCGTGCGCGAGCAGGCCGGCGAGATCGCGCGCGAGCACGGCTCGGCCGTCGCCGACAGCGCCAAGCAGACCGCCTCCGAGGGCGCGGCCGAGGCCCGCGAGGCCGCCCGGAGCGACCGCCCGGACGCGTGAGCCCCGAGAGCGACACGAGGGGCGCTCCCGAAGGCCCCACGGACGTCCCCGCTCCGGGGTGGTGGGCGGTCCTGAAACGGACCGTCCGCCGTTTCCGTGAGGACAACATGACCGACTGGGCGGCCGCGCTCACCTACTACGCGGTGCTGTCGCTCTTCCCCGCGCTGCTCGTCCTGGTCGCCCTCCTCGGCGTCGTCGGCCAGGAGAGCGCCGTGGACGAGCTGGTCAAGGTGGTGGAGGACCTCGGCTCCGCCCAGGCGGCGGAGGCCGTGCGCGGCCCCCTCGAGGGCGTGGTCGCCAACCGCGGCGGCGCCGGCGCCCTGCTCGGCATCGGCATCCTCGGTGCGCTGTGGTCGGCGTCCGGCTACATCGGCGCCTTCACCCGCGCCGGCAACGTGGTCTGGCAGGTGGAGGAGGGCCGCCCGGCCTGGAAGCTCAAGCCCTTCCAGATCCTCGTGACGGCCGTCGCGGTGCTCCTGCTGTCGGTCATCGCCATCGGCCTGGTCCTCACCGGCCCGATCGCGGAATCCGTCGGCGACGCGATCGGCCTCGGCGACGCAGCGGTGCTCGCGTGGCAGATCGCCAAGTGGCCGGTCCTGGCGCTGCTCGTGGTGCTCCTGATCGCGATGATCTACTACCTCCTGCCGAACGTCCGCCAGCCGCGCTTCCGGTGGGTGAGCCCCGGCGCGGTCGTGGCGCTGGTGGTGTGGCTCGTCGCCTCGGCGGGGTTCGCGGTGTACGTCGCGGCCTTCGGGTCGTACAACGCCACGTACGGCACGCTCGGCGGCGCGATCGTGCTGCTGATCTGGCTGTGGATCTCCAACCTCGCGCTGCTGCTGGGCGCCGAGTTCGACGCCGAGCTCGAGCGCGAGCGCGAGCTCCGCAGCGGTGAGCCGGCGCACGAGCAGATCCGGCTGCCCGCCAAGGAGCCCGCGCGAGGGTAGGACGTCGTCCTGGAAGCACCGGCTCCCGCACAGACGCGGGGCGTCGGCGGCGAGGAACCCGAAAGGCGGAGGCCAGCATGCGGATCACGAGGGACAAGATCGTCGAGATGCTCAACAACGAGGGTCAGGCAGACAAGGCCTCCCGAGCCGAGCGTGAGCTTCCCGACGAGATCGACATCGAACGCGATCAGGGCGTGCTCGACGAGCTCGGCCTGGACCCCAAGGAGCTGCTCCAGCGGTTCGCCGGCGAGGGAATCCCGCGGCTCTCCTAGACGCCCATCCCATCCGACACAGGAGGCAAGGCATGTCCGACGAGAAGAACCGCCCGCCCGAGGAGGACCTGAGCAAGGGCCCGACCCCGGAGATCCGCCGGGAAGATGACGAGCCCGAGCGGGAGCACGACACGAGCGAGGGGCCGACGCCCGAGACGCGCGAGGCCGAGCGCCGCTCGTAGGCAGGGCGACCGCGGGCCGCCACGACGCGCGGCCCGCGGTGGCACGACGTTCCGACTGGCCGAGGCGCGGCGCGGGTAGCTAGTTCCGCGTGCGGGCCTTGTTCCTCGGCTACCTGTTCATCATCGTGGCCGGCCTCGCCTACTTCATCGCGGTCGGAGCGCTGAACTCATGACCAGGGGGACGCGCAGGCGCGGGTTCCTCCGCGACAACTCCCTCACGCTGGGATTCCTGGTCATCTTCCTGATCGCCTTGGCCGGACAGGCCGTGGCTGGGCACCGTCTCTACAACGAGGAGCAGCGCCAGCACGGCGAGCAGACGGTGGGGTTCTTCGACTTCCTCACTTCGTCGCGCTTCGCCGTGGAGGTGACGGAGAACTGGCAGTCGGAGTTCCTTCAGTTCGCGCTCTACATCGTCGCGACGGTCTGGCTCGTGCAGCGCGGATCGTCGGAGTCGAAACCCCCGGGGAAGGAGGGCGGAGGCACCGACGAGGAGGAGCGTCTCGGCCGCCACGCCGGCCCGGGTTCTCCCTTCTGGGCGCGCGTCGGAGGGGTGCGGACGACGATCTACGCCAACTCGCTCGCGCTGGTCTTCGCGGCGCTCTTCGTGGCGTCATGGGTCGCACAGTCCATCTCGGGATGGCGCGACTACAACGCCGAGCAGCAGAGCCATGGAGACGTCGTCGTGAGCTGGATCACGTACCTGCACCAGCCGGACTTCTGGGACCGCACCCTCCAGAACTGGCAGTCCGAGTTCCTGGCCATCGGCGCGATGGCCATCTTCGCGGTCTTCCTTCGCCAGCGCGGCTCGCCGGAGTCGAAGCCGGTCGGCGCTCCTCACTCCGAGACCCCGGAGTGAGGCTCGACGCAGGTGCCGCGCGGGCGGGCTGAGAACGACGAAAGGCCCGCGTCTGCGGCCGCCAGCGGCGTCCCGCCTCGGCCCGGCCAGACGTAGCCCCGAGGCGTCGGCGCCGCGCTCGACCACGGAGAGCGCGAACCATTCGGCGAGCGCCCGCGCGAAGTCCGCGGAGAGGGCGACCGCCCGGCGACGGCGGCCCTTGGTCGGCTTTTCGATCCTGCGGCCCTTGGCCGGGCCGGTGCGCTCCTGCCAGATCTTCCGGCGGACATGCAGGGCGGCGTTCGGTTCACCCCGCGCCTCTGGACGTCGCCGGGTGCGGGCGCTTGGGGGCAACGGGAACTGGCCCGGCCGTCGCGGGAGGGCTGAGCTGGTCGATCGAAAGCGCCGTGCCACGCCCTGAGCGGTCGCTGGATCCGGGGGAGGGGGCGGGGACCGGCGACGGCCATCGGCCCGTGGGGCCCCTGTGGGTCCCAGCAAGGACCCACCGCTCCTGTGCCTGGTACAGCGAGTACGAGGCAGCTTGGAAGTTCTAGGAAGATCTTTGGGGAGTTCTAGTAGGATCATTGGCAGGTTCTCGTAGATCCTGGCGATCTTCCCATGGATCGCAAGCCGAACGGGAAGGGAGGCCGATGCGACGCGCACTCATCCCCGCGCTCGTACTGCTGCTCGCGGTCGCAGCGACCGCGAGCGCGCACACGGGCACCGCGACCCCTACCTGTACAGGGTTCGACTACACCCTGTCCCTATTCGACGCGCAGTTCCAGAACACCGTGCAGTACGACGTTCAAGGCCCGGCCGGACAGCTCGCGGCCGGCACCATCGGCCCATTCGGGTCGAGCAGTACCGGGACCATCCCGTACCCCTCCCCCTTCGCTGGCTCCGGGCTCATCCGCGTCTACCTGGCGTGGTCCGTGCCCGACAACAGCAAGCCTCGTTTCCTGGCGGGCCAGGACACAGTGACCTGCGAGGGACCACCTCCACCCACGCCGCCGCCGGTCACGCCGCCGCCGGTCACGCCGCCGCCGGTCACGCCGCCGCCGGTCAAGCCGCCGCCGGTCAAGCCGCCGCCGGTCAAGCCGCCGCCGGTCAAGCCGCCGCCGGTCAAGCCGGTCGCGCGGGGGCGCATCATCAAGTGGATGCCGAATCACACGGCGTTCACGCGCACCTACCGCATGGAAATCACGGTCTCCAACCCCGGCACGGCGCCGTGGACCGGCAGGATCATCGACGTGTTCTCCCCACTCGCGTTCGGGTTCACCAAGGACGGCGAGAAGGCGCAGGTGATCAGCCGCAAGATCACGCTCAAGCCGGGCGGCAGATACACGTGGCGCCCGCTGTTCGGGCACCCGCCCGCGGCGTTCAAGAAGTTCGTCACCAACTGCGCGGAGCTACGCGTGGGCGACCGACGGCTCGACCGCTCGTGCGTGACGATCTTCGAGGGCAGACCCGTGGCCTAGCTTGGCGGGGGTGCCCTGGCGGACCCCTTTCGCGCCCGGCCTCCCACGCGCGCACCGACGCGCCAGACTGAACGCCTCCCTCGAACGCGGGGCGGTTCAGTCTGGCCGTTCAGCCGGCGTCGCCGTCGAGCCGCTCGGCGAGTTCGACGATCAGGCCCTCGGGTCCGCGGACGTAGCAGAGGAGGAACATGTTCTCGTAGTCGACGATCTCCCCGATCGTGTCCCAGCCGGCCTCTCGGACGCGGTCAACGACGCCACGCACGTCGTTGACTTTGAAAAGCACGTGCCGGAGCCCAGGACGGTTCGCGGCCGGGGCCGGCTCTTGAGCGCCGGCGGAAGGCGAGCGGAAGCGCACCACCTCGAACATCTCGCTGCCGTCGGGGGCGCGAGCCATCACGATCTCGACCGTCACATTCTCGAGACCGATGATCCGACCGATCCACTCGCCGCTGAACACCCCGGGCTCGCCGCAGTCGAAGCCGAGCAGCGCAAGAAACCGGACTGTCTCGTCGAGGTCCTCGACGACAAGGCCGACGTGGACGAAGTTGGTGACGCCGGGGCGATGGCTGTCCATTGAGGTCAAACGACTCGCTCGAGATCGCCGGGCTGCCGGAGTCGTGAGGATATCGGCCGCGCGCGCGGACCTTGAGCGGGGCGCCGGCGCGGTTCAGCGCCGCGCGGGTCGTGTTGACACTTTCGTTGACACCCCCGCCAGGACGAGGACCCCGGGCCAACAAAAAACCCCGCCGGAGCGGGGCTTTTCGATATAGCGGGGGCGGGATTCGAACCCGCGACCTTCGGGTTATGAGCCCGACGAGCTACCAGACTGCTCCACCCCGCGGCGGTTCGAAAAGTGTAGTCGCCTGGGGACTCAGGTCAAGGTCGCGCGAGCCGTCGCCAGGCTGACCGGCGCGCCCACGTGGGCCCAGCCCGGCCGCGCCACGCGCGCGTAGACGCCGAAGAGGTTCTCGCGGGCGCGCGCCAGGCCGGCGAGCACCCGGTCGTCGCGCTCGAGCGTGTCGGGGTCGAAGGTCGTCATCGCGCAGCGCTCGGTGGGGGACACGACGTCCAGCACGGGACCGTCGTCGCCGAGCGTCAGCGACCGCTCGACCCACCCCGCCTCGGCGAACGGCTCCGGGTCGTCGAGCTCGATCACCACGTTCGCGCGGAAGCGGCGACGGTTGACCTCCTCGCCGCCGACCCACTCCTGGGCGGCCGTCAGCGATGCGCTCGTCAGCAGGTGCACCGGGGCCGCGTCGTGCACCCCCAGCGCGCTCCGCACCAGGCTCACCCGGTAGCCGAGCGCCCGGGCGACCTCGTCGGCCACCGCCGGGTCGTCCACCGGAAGCTCCCAGCCCTCCGGGGTGGTCACGTGGACCCCCTCGCCGGCGTCCGGGTCGGCGCAGGCGGCCCTGAAGCCGAGCAGGGCGTGGGCCCGCCGCGCGCGTGAGAGGGTCGCCCTCGGGGCCGACGACCGCGTGGCGGCGGTCCCCAAGGATCCCGAACGGGCCCACGAACGCGCGCCGCACGCGCTCGCCGCCGAACGACTTGACCGGGAAGCGCCAGAGGTCGGAGACGATCCCGACCTCGGTCCCGCGCGGCGCGCTCAGCGCAGGGTGGCGAGCAGGATGACGACGATCAGGAGGACGGCGAGGCCGGCGTAGGTCCAGCGCAGGACCGTCCGGCGCGTCTCGCGCATCCCCCCGGCGATGCTCCGCCGCGCCGCCTCGAGCTTCTCGGGATCGCGCTCCGGCTCGGGCCAGTCGTCATCGTCGTAGGCCACGTCCCAACGATAGCGCCTGGTCCGGAACGTGGACCAGCGAGCCGCCGGCCCGCGGCGGT
The DNA here is from genome assembly GCA_963834875.1 of Miltoncostaeaceae bacterium. Taxonomy (GTDB): domain Bacteria; phylum Actinomycetota; class Thermoleophilia; order Miltoncostaeales; family Miltoncostaeaceae; genus DATAGF01. The sequence continues at coordinate 316,666 of CAWIDG010000027.1, read as the reverse complement.
GCTGCCGCCTTACGCGACCTCGCGCAGCCGCTCGGCCTCGGCGAGGCTGGCCAGCTTCTGGAGCGACTGGTTCTCGATCTGGCGGATCCGCTCGCGCGTGACGTTGAACGTGCGGCCGACCTCGTCGAGGGTCCGCGGGTGCTCGCCCCCGAGGCCGTAGCGCAGCTCGAGCACGCGCCGCTCGCGGTAGCTCAGCGTGTTGAGGACGTCCCGGAGGGCCTCGTTGCGCAGCACCATCTCCGCGGCCGACTCGGGCGCGACAGCCTTCTCGTCGGCGAGGAACTGGCCGAACTCCGACTCCTCGTCGTCGCCGACCGGCTTCTCGAGCGAGACCGGCGTCTGGGCGCTCCGCTTGATCGACTCGACCTCGGCCTCGGGCAGCTTCACCGCCTCCGCGATCTCGGGGATCGTCGGCTCGCGGCCCAGCTCGCCCACGAGCTTGCGCTCGGCGCGGTTGATCTTGTTGAGCTTCTCGACCACGTGGACCGGCATGCGGATGGTGCGCCCCTTGTCGGCGATCGCGCGGGCGACCGCCTGGCGGATCCACCAGGTCGCGTACGTCGAGAACTTGAAGCCCTTGCGGTAGTCGAACTTCTCGGCCGCGCGCACGAGGCCGAGCGTGCCCTCCTGGATCAGGTCGAGGAAGGCCAGGCCCTGGTTCCGGTAGTTCTTGGCGATGGAGACGACGAGCCGCAGGTTGGACTCGACCATCTTCTGCTTCGCGGCGAGGTCGCCGAGCTCGATCAGCTTGGCCAGCTCGACCTCCTGCTTGGCCGTCAGCAGCGGGACTCGGCCCACGTCCTTGAGGAAGAGCTGGAGGGCGTCGGTGCTCGTGTCGGCCTTCAGGTTGAGCTTGCGGGGAGGCCGGTCGGCGGCCTCGGCGATCTGCGCCAGCCGCTCGCGCGCCTCGGCCTCCTCGAGCAGCTCGACGCCCTGCTCGTCGAGGTGGCGGTAGAGGTCCTCGGCCGCGCCCTCGTCGAGGGACACGCCCTCGACGGACGTCGCGACCTCGTCGATGCTCAGGAAGCCCTGCTCCTGCCCGCGGGCGAGCAGGGACTGCACCTCTTCCAGGTTGAGCATCTCGCTGACCGTCATGTACTCACCTCCGGCTGGGCGCCGTCGAGACCGTGGGCGCGTCCACGCCCACCTCCGGCCGCCCAGAACGAACGCCCGTTCGATACGCTACCGCTTCACTTCTTGAAGTCAATGCCACCCGCAGTCTTTCCATCGGCCGGAGAAGCCCGGCACTTGAGCCCTCCGTGCCGTGTCTACGAGGAGACGCACGACGCGGACCTGTCGGGGGATCTTCTGGGCGCCGCCGGGCCTTCCTTTCCCGCAGGGCCGCGGCATGATCACACGCCCGGCTTAAGCCCCGGTTAAGCCGGCATGCGGTCCGGATGAAGTTCCGGTCGCTTTTCTCGCGTCAACCGCCGCCGCGGTCCTCGAGCTCCTGGATCAGCGCGGACGCGGTCCGGCCCAGCCGGGTCTCCGCCCCCAGGGCGATCGTGCGCCGCCACGCCTGCTCGGCGGGTCCCGCGCGGCGCCGGTAGACCTCGACCCAGCCCTGGTTGAAGGCCACGAGCTGGTCGTCCGGGTGCTCCCGGGCGAGGCGGTCCAGGCCTGCGGCGGCCCGCGCGAGCCCGGCGCCGCCGCCCGCGCCCTCCACCATGGCCAGGCCCACCTCGGCGGCCACGTCGTCCGGATCGCTCCGCATCGCCGCCCGATAGGCGACCGCCGCTCCCTCGGCGTTGCCGAGCAGCTGGAGCACCGAGCCCAGCTCGACCAGGCGGCGCGGGTCCGGGTCGTCCTGGGCGAGCTCGCTCAGGCGGCTGGCCTGCCGGATCGGCGGCAGGTCGGCGATGCCCTCGGGCAGCGGCTCGTCGAGCACCAGCGCGAGGGGCGGCAGGTTCCCGCGGGCGGCGGCGCCGCCCGGGACGGCGACCGGTCCCGGCGCGACGGCCTGCGCCTCGTCGCGGGCGCCCTCGCCGACGGGCGAGTCGAGGGCGTTCGCGAGCAGCAGGGCGCCCCCGGCTGCGACGGCCCACGCCCCCAGCACGACGGCGAGCCGGCGCGGGGTCAGCCACCCACGGCGGGACACGGGCGTTGGCGGGGCCTCCGACACGAACGCCCCCGACGTTACCGGCGGGGCGGCGGGCGGGCCACCGACCGGTCACGCCCGGTTCGGGGATCACGGCTCACGGTGGTAACATCTGCGACGATCATGGGGTCGAAATCCGCGCCGGATGCCGCGGGCGCCACGTGTCCCGTCCTCGCCACGGCGCAGATCGTGTCCGGCAAGTGGACCCTCGTGATGCTGCGCGACCTCGCCGAGGGGCCGTGCCGCTTCAGCGAGCTGCAGCGGTCGCTGAGCGGAATCAGCCCGCGGACGCTGTCGATCCGCCTGCGCGCCCTCGAGGACGAGGGCATCGTCGAGCGCCACGAGTTCGCCGAGATGCCCCCTCGGGTGGAGTACCGCCTCACGCCCAAGGGCGCAGCGCTCGCCCCGATCGTCGACGCGATGCGCGACTACGGCGCGCGCTGGCTGGCCGAGGACTGCGTGGACGAGCGGCAGATGGCGCGCGTTCTGGAGGCCGTCGGCTCCTAACCGGGCCGCCTGCTGCGCAGGAAGCGCAGGGGCAGGTAGAGGGTGTGGGGCATCCGGCGCTCGAGCACGCGCCGCAGCTCCTCGCGGCCGTCCTCGTCGAGCACCTGGGCGATGTAGGTGCGCGAGAAGACCGCCCACGCGGCGTCCAGGTCCTCCATGACGACGGCGAACTGGACGTCCTGCTCCTCGACCGTCGCCAGGCCGGCCTCGTTGAACGCCCGCTGATCGCGGGGCTCGTGGGGCATGCTCGCGCGGCTGGCCCGCCCGGCCAGGGCGCCCGGTGCGCGCCGGCCGACGACCGCGATGACCGCGCCCATGAACGACGCGTCGACCGGCCGCAGGCGGTCGAAGGCCGTGACCGTCGCGACCAGGCGGCCGCCGGGGCGCAGGACGCGGAAGATCTCGTTGACCGTCCGCTCGAGGTCCCCGACCTGCTCCAGGACCAGGCTGGCGACGACGCAGTCGAAGGTGCGGTCGGGGATGTTCCCCATCCCCTGCGCGTCGCCGCGCCGGAAGATGATCGGCATGTCGTCCGGGGTCCGCGCCTGGGCCTCGGCGACGCACTCCGGGCTCGAGTCGATGCCGACCACCATCCCGTCCGGGCCGACGGTCCGGGCCGCGGCCCGCGCCGCGCCTCCCGACCCGCAGCCCAGGTCCAGCACGCGCTCCCCCGTCACCACGGGCGCCCAGGCGATGGGGCTCTCGTAGAGTTGCACGCCCCGGTTGCCCGGGAGCACCGACAGCGAGTCCTCGGTGGCCCCGGGGTCGAGCGCGTGGACCGCGCGGAAGAAGCGCGTGGCCAGGGATCCGATGAGCGGCGTGCCCGACGCCACCTCCCTGCGGATCTCGTCGAGGACCTCCTCGGGGCCGGGCTCGGCGACCTGCGTGCCGCTGGGGTCGTCGTGTCCCGGGTCCATTCCGGGATCGTACGTCGCGGAGGGAGGGCTACGATGGCGCCCCGTGAGGGTGCGTCTGGTGAGCGGCGCCGCGGAGCCCGTCGGCGGGGTCGTGCACGCGCTGGCGCTGGCGGACGGCCTCCAGGCGCTGGGCCACGACGCCGAGGTCTGGGCCCCGGCCGCCGCCCGCGCCGCCCTCGAGGGGGCCGAGCGGGCGCGCGTGCGCCCGGTGCCCGTCCCGGCCGGCGGCGTCGACGCCGAGGATCGCGCCCGCGTGGCCGTGGCCGCGCTGTCGGGCTCGCTCGCCGCCGGCGAGCAGGCCGACGTCGAGCACGCCCAGGATGCGATCGCCGGGGCGGCGCTGCTGTGGCTGCGGGCCGAGCGGGGCGCCGGCGCGGTCGTGCGCACCGTGCACCACGTCGACGCCAGCGGCCTCCCGGGGCTCGACGAGAGCGAGCGGGCCTCGATCCAGGGCGCCGACGCCTGCATCTGTCCCTCGGCCACCTGGGCCGACCGCCTGCGCGCCGAGTACGGGGTGGAGGCGACCGTCGTGCCGGGGGGCGTGGACGCCGCGCGCTTCGCGCCGTCGCTGAGCCGCGCCGAGGCCGGGACGCGGTTCGGCTGGGGGGAGCGGCCGACGGTCCTGGCGCTGGGCGGGATCTCGCGGCGCAAGGGGAGCAGGGTGCTGCTGGAGGCCTTCGCGCGCGCCCGGGGCCGCCTGGGCGACGACGGCCTGCTGGCGATCGCCGGACACGACGGCGACCAGCAGGGCTACGTCGCGCGCTGGCGGGAAGACGCCGCGCGGCTCGGGCTCGCGGTCGCCGGACCGCGGCCCGGGCGGAGGGAATCGGTGGCGCTCCTGGGCGCGATCAGGGCCCGCGACATGCCGGCCCTGTACCGCGCGGTCGACGTCCTGGCGTACCCCTCGACCCGCGAGGGGTTCGGCCTCGCTGTGCTCGAGGCGGCCAGCGCCGGCGTCCCGGCGGTGGTCAGCGACCTGCCCGTCCTGCGCGAGACCCTCGCCGACGGCCGCGACTGCCTGATGGTTCCCGCGGGCCACGCCGCCCCGCTCGCCGACGCCCTGGTGCGCCTGGTCCGCGACGGCGGTCTCCGGGAGCGGCTGCTCGCCGGTGGCCGGGAGACCGCCGCGCGCTTCAGCTGGGCCGATGCCGCCGCGGCCCACCTGCGGGTTTACGAGGGGCTGCTGGCGGCGGGCTGAGCCGGCGCGGCGGGCCAGAGCGCGGCGGCGACCTCCACGAGCCCCTCCAGCTCCACCGGCTCGCGCTCGAAGGCCGGCACCTCGGTGACCGGCGTTCCGTTGAGCGCTCCCGACAGCGCCTCCCTGGCGTCGAGGTCGCGGAGGCCCAGGATCTGCCGCTCCTCGAGCGTGGCGGCCGCCCGCTCCGCGAGCGAGGCGGGCTCGGCGGCGCCCGCGGCGGCCAGCGCCGGGACGAGCGCCTCCGGCCGGGCGAGCCCCCCGGGCGGCAGCGGGTGGACGCGGTTGAGCACGACGCCGGCAAGCGGATAGCCGTCCTCCGACAGCCGGCGCCCCAGCGCCACCGCCTGCGCGAGGGCCTCGGCCTGCGGGGCGGCGACCACGACGAAGCCGGCGTAGGGCGACTTCAGCAGCGCCCGGACGGCCTTCGCGCGCTCCGCGAACCCGTCGTACATCCCGTCGAACGCGGCCAGGAAGTCGCTCACGTCCCGCATCAGCTGGGCGCCGGTGAGGCGCTCCAGGACCGAGAAGATCGTGCTGGTGCCGGCCGCGATCATGCGCCGCCCGAAGTCCGCGCCGGGCACCGGGGGCCGCAGCAGCAGGCGCAGCGCCCGTCCCTCGATGAATCGCGTGATCCGCGCGGGGGCGTCCAGGAAGTCGAGCGCGTTCTGAGAGGGGGGCGTGTCGAGGACGATGACGTCGTAGGAGCCCAGGTCGACCAGCTCGTGCAGGCGCTCGACGGCCATGTAGTCCTGGGAGCCGGCCACGGCTCCCGAGAGGTGCTGGTAGATGCGGTTGGCGAGGATGCGCTCCCGCGCCTCGGGACTCGGCGCCTCGCGGGCCACCAGTCGGTCGAACGTCGCCTTGGCGTCGAGCTGCAGCGCCCAGAGCTCGCCGCCCTCCGCCATGCCCTGCAGGGGCACCTGATGCGGCTCGTCGGAGAGCCCCTCCAGACCCAGGGCGGTGGCGAGCCGCCGCGCAGGGTCGATCGTCACGACGGCCGTTCGCGCACCGCCGAGCGCCAGCCCGAGGCTCAGGCCGGCCGAGACGGTCGTCTTGCCGACGCCGCCGGCGCCGCAGCAGACCACGAGCTGGCGCCCGCCCACGGCCTCGATCACGGGCGGCCGTTCCGGGAGACGGCAGCCGCCAGGGCCTCGGCGAGGTCCTCCACGGCAGACAGGTCGAAGCGCCGGCGGACCAGCTGCGGCAGCTCCATGACCGGCAGGGCCGTGCCGTCGGCGAGCCGGCGCCGGTACTCGTCGTCCGAGCGCTGCTCGGCCAGGTGCCGCAGGCCGGCCGCCGCGGCGCTCGCGGTGGCCACATCCGGGCCGTCGGCGGTCGCCACGGCCGCGAGCGCCGGCTCCTCCTCGGGGCGGAAGCGCGTGGCGCGGACGCCGTTCAGCACGGCGGCGGCGACCGGCATGCCCCGCTCGCGCAGGACGGCGGCGGCCTCGACCGCCTCCGAGACGGCGAGCTCCTCGGGGCGGGCCACGATGGCGACGCCGGTCGCGGCGGGATGGGTCACGACCTCCTGGATCCGCGCCGCCTGGTCGCGGATCGGCCCGCTCCCCGCGATCGCCTCGACGTTGCCGGCCGTCTCGAGCAGGGCGATGCCGTGGCCGGTGGCCGGGCAGTCGACGACCAGGTAGTCCCAGACCGGCCGCCGGTCCTCGTGCAGGGCGACGGCGTAGGTCCAGACCACCCCCACGGTCACCAGCTCCGGCAGCCCGGGGGCGGCGGCGGCGAAGGTGTGGAACGCGCGGCTGCGGGTGAGCAGCTCCACGAGCGGCCGCATCTTGAGCTGGCCGGTGAGGTACTGCTCGATCGCGTGCTCGACGTCGACCTGGACGCCGAACAGGCCGGGAGAGAGCTCGGCCGGGCTCTCGCCCACGCTCGCCCCGCGGAAGAGGTGCGACAGCCGGTCGTGGCCGGCCAGCTCGATGACCAGCGCGCGCCGCCCGGCGCGGGCCGCGGCGAGCCCGAGCGCGGCGGCGACGGTGCTCTTCCCGACGCCGCCCTTGCCCAGGACGAAGCAGAGCCGCCGCTGCGACAACGGCGGCCCGCGGAGTGCGTCGTGGGCGGGCTAGTCCCGATCGAGCGCGTCCAGGCGGCGCTGAGCGAAGACGGCGGCGTCGTCGAGGCCGGCCTCGTGGGCCACCGCGAGGGCCTCCTCGTAGCGGGAGCGCGCCCGCGTGACCCGCTCGTCTCCGGTGCGGTTCTTGAGCGTGTTGTCCCCCGACAGCAACAGCTGCCGGACGCGACGGCGTGCCTCGTCCTCGCTCACCTCAACTCCTCTACCCGTCCAGCCCCGAGCTTAGCGCCCGCTCCTCGTCCGAGAAGGCGGCCAGCAGATCGGCCAGGCGCTCGGCACCCAGCGACGACGGCAGCGGCCGTCCGCGCGCGTCGGCCAGGTACAGGCGCGGCCGGATCGGCTCGACGCCGTCGAAGCGCCAGGTGCCGGGCTGGCGCTCGATCTCCTGGAGCCGCGGCACCAGCGGCGCCAGGTCGACGCGCGGCGCCAGCGGGCGCGACGCGTACTCGACCCAGGTCTCGTAGCGGTGGCGGACCACGAGGGTCCCGTCGGGCAGCGCCGTGAGGACCCGCATCCGCTCGGTGCGCGGGTGGACCGCCATGTCGTGCAGGGGCCGCGGCGCGCGCACGATCGCCAGATCGGCGCCGCGGTCCTCGACGGCCGCCTCCCCCGCGTCGATCAGCGCGGCGTCCGCCTCGACCCGAGCCCACTCGGGCTCCCAGAGGAAGCGGTAGCGCTCGGGGTCGGCCAGCAGGCCGCCGACCCGCGGCAGGATCGCCAGATAGAGCGCGCCCGCCGGGTCGCGGCCGCCCGCGCCGGCCAGGGCCCGGCCGACCTCGGGAAAGGGGGTCGTGGCGCGCTCCGCCATCGCCATCGCGGCGATCGCCGCCCGCGCGGCCCAGGGGTCGGTCCAGGTGCCGAAGTCGCCGGCCTCGGCGGCGGCGATCGCCAGGCCGCGCTCGGGGGCGGTCACGGCGGGGCGCTCCAGCAGCATCCAGATCCCGAAGAGCCCGTCCTCGTCGTAGTGGTTGTTCGTGACGGCGGCCACCGCCGGGCCGGCCGCCCCGGCGCGGAGGTAGCGATCGACGATCAGGGCGCTCGTGTCGGCCGCCAGCGCGGCCGGGGTGCCGGCGTCGGGCCAGTGCGAGAGCGACAGCACTGTGCCCGGCAGGCGGGCGCCGTCGACGACGACGTGCGGGGCGCCGCCGAGGTCGTCCGCGGGGACGAACGCGGCGCCGTCGGCGACCCGCGGGAGCGTGGCGCGGTCCAGGAGGTGGGCGGCCATCGACCCCCGAGGATAGCCGTGGCTGCGATACTGGCCCCGTGGACTTCATCGTCGACAACGGCGTCGCCCTGTCGGCCATCTTCCTCGGCGTCGTGGTGCTCGTGGCCCTCGCGGTGCTGGCGGTCTCGGGCCTGCGGCTGTGGCGGCGGACGCGGGACGTCCAGAAGCGGATCGAGCCCGAGGCCGAGGCGCTCACGGCCCAGACGGACCGGCTCTCGGCGAACCTCGCCGCGATGCCCGAGCGCCAGGCCGAGCTCCAGGGCCAGATCGAGTCGCTGCAGGGACGGATCGCGGCGCTGGGGGTCCTCGCGCGGACGGCGGGCGAGGCGCAGAAGACCCTGCGCGCGCCGCTGCGCTACTTCACGGGATGACCGCCGACGACCGCCTCGCGGTGGTCGACGTCGGCTCGAACTCGCTGCGCTTGTTCCTCTGCGAGGGGGTCGGCCCGGACGGCCCCGAGGGCGAGCGCGAGGCGACGGTCATCGGCCTGCGCCGCGGCGCCGCCGAGGACGGCAGCATCGCGCCGGACGCCCTCGGGCGGCTCGACGAGACCCTGGCGGGGTACGCCGACCGCGTGGCGGCCTTCGCGCCGGCGCGGACGGTCCCGGTCGCCACGAGCGCCGTGCGCGACGCCCCGAACCGGGACGAGGTGGCGGCGGTGGTCGAGACCCGCCTCGGCGCGCCCATGCGCCTGCTGTCGGGGCTGGCGGAGGCCGCCGCCTCGTTCGCCGGCGCGCGGCTCGCGGTCAACGGCGACGCGGAGGTCCTGGTCGTGGACGTGGGCGGGGCCAGCACGGAGCTCGTGCGGGGCGGGTCCGCGGGGCCGGACGGCGCGGTCAGCCTCCAGCTCGGCGCCGTGCGCCAGACCGAGCGCCACCTCCACCACGACCCGCCGCTGGCCGACGGAGCTCGCGGCGCTGCGCGAGGAGGCGCGGAGGCTCGAGGAGCCGGTCCTGAGCAAATCCGGGGAGCCGCTGCCGGTCGTGGCCGTCGCCGGCACCGCCACCTCGCTCGCCGCGATCGACCTGGGCGCCTACGACCGCGAGCGCGTGCACCGGCACCGGCTGACCCTGAAGCGGGTCGACGAGCTCGCCGGCCGCCTCGCCGCGATGCCCCTCGAGGACCGGCGGAGCGTGCCGGGCCTCGACCCGGCGCGCGCGAGCGCGATCGTCGCCGGGACGCTGATCCTGGCCGAGGCGGTGCGCGCGGCCGGTGCGGACGAGGTCATGATCAGCGAGACCGACCTGCTCGACGGGGTGGCCCTCGCCGCCGCCGGCTCGCCGAAGCTGTCGTTCCGTCTGTGACGAACTTTCCTTAGTATCCCGCCATGGCCACGGCCGCGAACGGCACGCCGTACGACTCGGCATCGGTCGGGGCCGACGTCATGCAGGGCCGGCGGACGATCCTCGCGACCGGCGCCAACATGCGCCATATCCGCCACGCCCAGATCCTCGAGCGCTGGCCGATCCTCCCGGAGCGCTGGGCGAAGGCGGTCGAGACGGCGCGGCTGGACTCGGTCAACCGGACTCCGGGGGCCGCGAGCTTCGGGCGCTGAGCCCGGGCGGCCCACCCGATCTCCTCGTCGTCGGCGCAGGGGTCGTCGGGCTGGCGACGGCGCTGGCCGCCCAGGACCGGGGCGCCCGTGTCACGGTGCTCGAGGCCGAGGCTCCCGGCGCCGAGGGGTCGGCGGGGCCCGGCCGCATCTTCCGCCACATCCACGACCTGGACGAGCTGGTGCCGCTGGCCGTCGCGGCGCGGCGCGGTTGGGAGGAGGCGGGCGAGCGGTTCGGCCGGCCGCTGCTCGACCGGCGTGGCGCGCTGCTCGTCGGCGGGCCGCGCGAGCGCTACGGGGCGGTCCTGGGCGCCGCCGGTGTGGCGCACGAGCTCGTCGCGGCCGAGGACCTGCCCCCGGAGCTGGCGCCGCTCGGGCCGGGGCTCCTCGACCCCGGCGGCGGCGCCATCGACGCCGAGGGCTACGTCGCCGCGCTGGCCGAGGAGCTCGCCGACCGCATCGAGTTCGCCCGCGCCCGGGAGGTGCTCGACGAGGCCGGACGGCCCGCCGTCGTCACGGACCACCGGCGCATCGAGGCCGGCGCGGTGCTCATCAGCGCCGGGGCCGCCACGCCCGAGCTGGCGGCGCCCCTCGGGATCGGCCTGCCGGTCGAGACGACCGACCACCGGCGCGTCGCGTTCGGCAACGTCCGAGGCGAGCGGCTGCCCTGCGTGCTCGAGCGCTCGATGACCCAGCCGATGACCGGCTACCTGACGCCGCTCGCCGCCGGCGGCGTCTCGCTGGGCACCCGCGCCGCGGACGACCTGCCCGAGGACGAGGCGATCGCGATGACCGCCGGCTACCTCGCGGCGATCCTGCCCGGCGCCGACGCGACGCCCACCGGCGTGGTCCGCTGCGAGTCGGTCGTCCTCGCCGGCCATCCCGAGGCGTTCGGCCTCTACCGCGCCGGGCCGGTCGCGGCCTTCGCCGGCGGCAACATCTTCAAGCACGCGCCCGCCCTCGGTCCGATGATCGCCGAGGCGCTCCTCGAGGGCCGCGCCGACCCGCTCCTCGCGCCGCCTGAGGTACCCTCGGCGCGGCCGGAGTGGCGGAACTGGTAGACGCGGAGGACTTAAACTCCTCCGCCCTTCGGGGCGTCCGGGTTCGAGTCCCGGCTCCGGCATCACCAGTATCCAAGCGGGATCAGGGCTGAGTGTACCAGCCCCCTCCCCGCGCTCAGCCGCCCGGCAGGCGCCCGTAGGCGGCGACGATCAGCTCGTCGGTGTCGTCCACCGCGAGGGCGACGAGGGCGGCCCGCTCGCCGGCGGCGAGGGCGGGCGTGGCGCGGCTGAACGGCAGGCTCCGGGCCTTGCCCCAGGGCTTGCTGCGCAACGGCCGGCCGAAGGCCACCTGGCCGTCGGGCCCGGGGCCGGTCTCGAGTGTGGCCTCGACGATCACCGGGCCGCGCCGGGCCGTCCTGGCGGCGAGCGCGAAGGCCCCCTCCTCGAGCGTCCCGCCCTTGGCGAGGCGGCGGATGCCGATGGGCCAGCTCGCGTTCACGGTGGAGAAGCGGCTGGCGAAGAGGTCGCCGTCCAGCGCGGGGTCGGTCCAGGTCATCATGGCCGTGCCCGTCGGCGAGACGCCCATGCCGGCGGTGGCGCCGGCGATCGGCAGCGCCGCGGCGGTCGAGGTCATGCCGGCCGGGATGAACGCGCCGGCGCCGAGGTTGTCGTCGAAGTTCTGGCCGAGGACCTCCCACGTCACCGCCGCCGAGCCGTCGTCGCCGATGACGGCGGCCGGGGAGACGACGGTCGGCCCGGTCGGAACGTCGCTCGGCAGGGCGGGGAACGAGCGCCACTGGCCGCCGAGGTTGGGGCGGGTCGCCGCCGCGATCGTCGTCTGGCTCGCGCGCCACGCGACCACCGCCTGGCCGCCCCTGCTCATCGCTGCGGTCAGGTCGCTGTCCGCCGGAACGGGTAGGTCGGGGCCCGACTGGCTCCACGGCCCGCCGGGCGCCTCCTGGGTCAGCAGGCGCACCGAGGTGCCGCCCGGGCGCAGGACCAGCGCGACCGCGGTGCCGTCGCCGCGCAGGGCGGCGCCGAGCACCTGCTGGGCGGCACCGGCCGCCCCGAGCGGCGCCGGCGTGACGCCGCCGCCGGTGCCGATCCGCGCCGAGCGCACCGCCGTGCCCGATGCGACGAGCGCCAGCGACCCGCCGGCCCGGCTCATGGCGAGCCCGGCCAGGTTCCCGTGTCCGAGGTCGATCGGCGGCGACCACGCGCCGTGCGGCCCGGCGCGGCGGCGCGCAACGGCCGTGCCCGTGCCGCCGGCGCGGGTCCAGCCGACGATCGCGTCGTCGCTCAGGCTCATGGACCCGAAGACGGGGAAGAACGCGTCGGCGTTCGTGGCCAGGCGTTGGTTCGGCCCCCAGTCCACCGCCGGCGCGGCGGCGGCCGCCGCCGTCGCGGCCGCCGAGAGCAAGGCCGCGGCGATGACGATGCGCGCGCCGTCTCGCACTCCCCGCTCCCGGTCCGGTGTCCTCTCCGCCCGGCGAGGACACCAGACCGAGCCCCGGCCCGTCAAGCGCCGGTCGCCGAGATCGCCGAGACGGAAGGCAGCGGCTGCGATCCGAACTACTACCCCCGGCCGCCTGCGTGCCGCGGACCCCGTCCGACCTCGACTGCTCAGACATCAGGGAGCCGTGCGAGTAGTCGGCAGCGACCGCCACCGCTTCGGACGGCTTGGGGGCCGCTCGCCACGCGCTCAGGGGAAGCGACGGTGGCGGGACGACGATCGGGCCGCCTCGCCGCGCTGAGTAGACTCGTCGGCTTGTTGCGCTCTGACGAGGCACCTGGGGGTGATCATCGGTCGACCGTGGCCGGTCGTTGGCGAGTCGCACGCCCACCCGGATGGGAACGGCATGTCTGAGTACGTCCTCGATCATCACCGGGAAGGAGAGCGCGACCGGCTGGATCTGATGTCGCGGCTGCTCGATCCGATGCACCGCCGCCACATCGAGCAGCTGGGCATCGGACCTGGGGCGCGGACGCTTGAAGTCGGATGTGGTAACGGCTCCATCTCTGCCTGGCTCGCGGGGCGCGTCGCCCCTGGCGGGCGAGCCGTGGCGGTGGATCTCGATCTCTCGCTCGTTGACGCGGACATGCCGAGCCTCGAGCTTCGCCAGGCAGACATCGTCGCCGGACCAATCGAGCCGAGAGATTTTGATTTGGTGACGGCGCGCGCCGTGCTTCACCACGTTGCGCGCTTGCAGGCTGCCGTCGCGAACCTCGTCGCGAGCGTGCGACCGGGCGGAGCAATCCTGCTGATCGAGCCGGATTTCCTGCCGGTGAGCGTCGCTGAGCCGCGTGACGTCCGGGCGTTCTGGGAGGGGTGGCTCGCGTGGTCGCGCCGGGAGGGAATCGACTACCTGATCGGTCGCAGGCTCCCCGCGACTCTGGCAACGCTGGGCATGGAGGGCATCGCGGCAACCGCCGAGACCGCGCTCTACAACGGTGGCTCTCTGTGGGCTGAGTACTGGACGCGGACGGTCGTCGAGTTGCGGGGCCGGCTCGTCGCATCCGGGGAGCTCGACGACCGATCAATTGACGCGTTCCTCGGCCACTGCGCCGATCCGGCATGGTGGACGCAGACGATTGCTTTCACCACGGTCCAGGCCCGCGCACCCCGCGGCTGAGTGACGGGTCGCAGACCGCGCGACGTGGATGTCGCCGCCCTGGAGGGTCGGCCCTATCCCAGGGCGATCCCCACGTTCACCTGGTGGCGGGTACCTCGCCGACGCCGTACGTATCGGCGCGCCGATGTTGGGTCTCGAGGCGGACGGGGGCGACACGGGCGTCCAGGCTGTTTTCCCTGGTCTTCCGCCCGCTTCGGTTGCCGCGCCTGACTTGAACTCCTCCGCCCCTCGGGGCGTCCGGGTTCGACTCCCGGCTCCGGCATCTCCGTCCCACGCCGAGCGCCTGGACAGCGCTTGCGTGTTGACGGGCCGCTCGGGCCATGACTAGCGTACGGCCGTGAGGGCGACCTGCCCCCGCTGCGGCGCCGAGGCCGGCGCCGACTCGCGTTTCTGCGCCGACTGCGGAGCCGCGCTCGGCAGGCGGTGCCCGGAGTGTGGCGAGCCGGCCGACGCCGCCAAGCCCTTCTGCGCCAACTGCGGAGCCGCGCTCGCGCCCGAGGCGGGGACGCCGGCCCCGGACGCGCCGGAGGGCGAGCACAAGCCGGTCACGGTGCTCTTCTGCGACATCGTCGGCTCGACGTCGATCGCCGAGCAAATCGGCGCCGAGGCAATGCACGCGCTCCTCAGCCGGTACTCGGACATGGCGCTCGAGGAGCTGCGGTTCTACGGCGGCACGATCGACCGCTTCATGGGCGATGGCTTCATGGCGCTCATCGGCGTGCCGACCGCGCACGAGGACCACGCGCGGCGCGCGGTGCTCGCGGCGCTCGCCCTCCGAGGGCGCCTTCTGCGTGACCTCACGCCGCCGGGCCTCGAGCCGGTCGAGGTGCGCATGGGGCTCAACAGCGGCTCGGTCGTGGTCGGCGGCCTCGGCGCGGATCCCGAGGGCGACCACACCGCGGTCGGCGACACGATCAACGTCGCGGCCCGCCTGCAGTCGAGCGCGGAGCCGGGCACAATCCTCATCAGCGACACGACCGCCCGGCAGGTGGTCGGCTACATCCGCTGCGAGCGGATCGGCCCCGTCGCGATTCGCGGCCGCGCCGAGGCCGTGGTCGCGCACCGCGTGCTGGGGCTCGGGCCGCGACGCTCGGCCCTGGAGGGCCTCGGCTCGCCGCCCAGAGGACGCTTCGTCGGCCGCGAGCGCCAGCTCACCGCCCTTCAGGAGCTGGTGGCCGAGGCCGCCTCCGGCCGCGGCCAGGTCGTGGGCGTCGTCGGCGAGCCCGGCATGGGCAAGTCGCGCATCGTCGCCGAGCTGCGCCGCTCGCTGGCCGCCGAGCGCCTCACCGTGCTGGAGGGGCGCTGCCTCTCCTACGGCTCGGCCGTCCCCTACGTCCCGCTGGCCGACATCGTGCGCGCCAACTGTGGCATCGCGGACGGCGACTCGCCCGCCGAGGTCGAGGCCAAGGCCGCCTTCGGCCTGACCGAGCTGGGGATCGAGCCCGGCCCTCGCGTGCCGCTGCTGCTGCGGATGATGGGGCTCCGCGACGACGGGGCGCCCGATGACCTCAGTCCGGAGGCCGTCAAGCAGCGCACCTTCGAGACGGTGTTGACGATGTGCCTCACCGGCAGCCGTCGCAGGCCCCTGCTGCTGGTGGTCGAGGACCTCCACTGGATCGACCGCCTCTCCGAGGAGTTCCTCGCCCGGCTTGTGGAGAGCATCCAGGGTGCCCCGCTCGCCCTCGTCTGCACCTATCGACCGGGGTACCAGGCTCCCTGGATGCAGGCGTCATACGCGACTCAGCTCGCCCTGCCGCGGCTGACCCTGGCCGAGAGCCTCGAGGTGCTGCACGCCGTCCTCGGCGAGCGGGCAGCGGATCCCGGCGTGCTCGAGCAGATCGTGGAGAAGGCCGACGGCAACCCCTTCTTCCTGGAGGAGTTGGCGCGCGCCCTACTCGAGGACGCGCCCACCGGCCCGGAGCAACCCGTCCCCGACAGCGTGCACGACGTCCTGCTGGCGCGCGTCGATCGGCTGGACGAGGAGCCGCGTCGGGTGCTCCAGACCGCCTCGGTGCTGGGGCGCGAGTTCCCGCTCCGGCTGCTCGAAGCGGTCTGGAGCGGCCCCGGCGGCCTCGAGCCCCACCTCGCGGAGCTCAGGCGCCTGGAGTTCATCCACGAGCAGGGCGGCGATGGCGAGCCCGTCTACGTCTTCAAGCACGCCCTCACCCAGGACGTCGCGTACCAGAGCCTGCTCTCGAGCCGGAGGGCCCGCCTGCACGAGGTCGCGGGCGCGGCCTACGAGGCGCTGTACGCGGATCGTCTGGGCGAGGTCTACGACCGGCTGGCTCACCACTACTCGCACACCGCCCGATCGGAGAAGGCCGTGGAGTACCTCGGCCTGTTCGCCGAGTCGGCGGCGAGGGGATACGCGCACGCGGAGGCGGCCGAGGCCCTGCGCGAGGCGCTGCGGCACGCCGAGGGCCTGCCGCCCGACCTCCGCGACCGGCAGGCCTGCGAGCTCACCCTGCGCCTGGTGTACTCGCTCTACTTCCTGGGCGGGTTCGACGAGAGCCTCGAGGCGCTCCAGGCCGTCGAGGCCCGCGCAACGCGGCTCGAGGACCCGGACGTGGCCGGGCGCCTCTACATGTGGCTGGGGCACACCCACGCCCATGCCGGCGACCGCGACGGAGCCGCCACGAGCATCGCCCGCGCCATCCACGAGTCGTCGCGCTCGGGCGACGTCGCCACCTTCGGGAAGGCGCACTACGTGCGCGCCCGGGAGGCCTTCTGGCGCGGGCGGTTCGCCGAGGGGGCCGAGCACGGGCGGACCGCCGCCGCCTCCCTCGAGCGCACCGACGAATGGTGGTGGCTCGGTCACGCCCACGCCTGGATCGGGCAGAACCTCGTCAACACGGGCGACTTCGAGGAGGCCCTGGCCAACGTCGCCCGCACGAAGGAGATCGGCCGCCTGCGGGAGGACCCTCGCCTGCAGAGCTACGCCGGGTGGGAGATCGCCTGGTACGAGGCGACGCGCGGCAACTGGGAGCGCGCCATCGCCGAGGGCACCGAGAGCCTCGAGCGCTCGCCCGATCCGCTGAACAGCGCCTACAGCATGTTCGCCCTCGGCTTCAGCTACCGCGAGAAGGGCGACTACCCCCAGGCGGTGTCGCTGCTGCAGTCCTCCATCCAGCTGCTCGTGGAGTTCGGCTACGGCCGTCTGGCCGCGTGGCTCACCGGTTGGCTGAGCGACGCCCAGCTCTGGTCGGGCGACCCGGGGACCGCCACCGAGACCGCCCGCCGCGCACTCAGTCTCAGCGAGCAGGTCGGCTACCCCTGGGCCGTCGCCGTGGCGCAGCGGGCCCTCGGCCGCGTAGCCCTGGCGACCGGAGACCTCGCGGCCGCGCGCGGCCGCCTCGACGAGGCCCGCTCGGCCTTCGGCCGCATGGGGTGCCGCTTCGAGCTCGCGGTGACGCACATGGACCTGGCGAGGCTCGAGCAGCGCCGCCGGTGAGGACTCAGCTGCAGGCGTCGAGCTGGACGCGGCTCGCGTCCTGCTGAGCGAGCTCGACGCGCCGATCTACTCCGCTCGCGTCGACGAGCTCGCCGGACAGCTGGGGGTCGGCCGGGGCCGACCGTCCGCATGACTGCGCGGGCACGAGCCGGTGGGGGCCGGCGGCATGATCATGCGCCCCCGCCGGCCCGCCACCGTCGCGCTCAGCCGTTCGGCGACACCGCCACCTTCACCGTGCCCTCCTGCCGGCCGGCCATCGCCCCGTAGCCCGTCGCGGCCTCGTCCAGGCTGAGATCGTGAGTCAGAACGGGTGAAGGGTCGATCGTGCCGTTCTCGAGGAGGGGCCAGAGCGTCGCGAGATAGCGCTTTACCGGCGCCACCCCTCCCCGGATCGTGAGGTTGCGCAGGAAGCACTGGTCCCACGAAAGCTCGGGCGCGCCGAGGAAGACCTCCATGCCCACCCAGCTGACGGTCCCGCCGGCCTGGACCGCCTCGGTGAACAGCTTCATCGACCCCGCGCTCGAGACGGCGTCCACCACCGCCTGGGGGCCGTGCCCGTCCGTCAGCCCCCCGACCACCTCCTCCAGGCCGCCGTTGGCCGAGGTGTCAACCGTGTGCGTCGCCCCAAGGCGCCGGCCCACCTCGAGGCGGTCGGCGTGGTGCCCGGCCAGCACGATCGCGGCCGGGTTGAACAGCCGCGCGGCGTGGCAGGCGAGCAGGCCGACCGCACCGTCGCCGACGACGAGGACCGTGTCCCCCTCGGAGATGTCGGCCCCCGTGACCGCGTGATAGGCGGTGGTGAAGACGTCGGTCAGCGGCAGGACTCGGGAGTCGTTCGCGTCGTCGGCGAGCGACTCGGGCACGGGCTCGAGCGTCCCGTCGGCCATCGGCACGCGGACGTACTGCGACTGGCCGCCCTGCACCTCGCCGCCGCCGGGCCAGAACGGCTCAAAGCCGTACGCGCCGCCGCGCACACAGGAGGTCTGGAGCCCACGACGGCAGAAGTGGCACTCGCCGCACGAGATCCAGAACGGCGAGGCGACCTTCTGGCCGGCGCGCACGGTGACGACGTCGCCGCCGACCTCCTCGACGACGCCCACGAACTCGTGGCCGAGGCGGCAGCCGGGGCTGAAGCCGAAGGCGTCACCGTGGTTGTAGATGTGCATGTCCGATCCGCAGATGCCCGCCTTGGTCACCCTGACGATGGCATCGCCGGGCTCGACGATGGTCGGGTCCGGAACGGTCTCGACCGAGACGTCCCTGGGCGCGTTGAACACGATTCCGCGCATGGCTCCTCCTCCTTCCGTCGAGGATGCTTGTGTCGGGTGCTCGCCCGGCGCCGCGAGCCCGTGCGAGCGCCGCGCGGGCTCCCGGCGCGGTGGCGTCGCCGTTCACACTCCCAGGCCCGACCTGACGTTCGGGGTCACGTCGAGCGGGCGCCCGGCGCGGTTGGTCCCACTGGACCGCTTGATGTACTCGAGGAACACGACAGCTCCTTTCTCGGTTGGTCTCGGCGGCGTCATCGCCACCTCGTGCGTCGAAGCTAGGGCGGAGAGACCGACCGGACAGCCACGGTCACGACGCGCGCAACGTCACGGCCACGACACTCGGCGAGCGCTCGCGGCTCATCGGCGCTCAGGATCCGGCGCACGGCCCTGGCCCGGATCAGGTGGGGTGCGGCATTCTCCGGGGGGTGGGTCCAGGGTCACCCGGTGCCGATACACGGCGCACTCAGCCCACCCGATACTCCACGTACAGCACCACGTCGCGGAGCTTCTCGGCCGTCACGCTCCAGCTCGAGCGGAGGCACCGCGCATCGGGCCGGCTACCGCGCGCGGCGCTGGAGGGCGTCGAGGTCGAGTAGCTCGATGCTCCCTCGCCGAAGGGCCAGGATGCCTGCTTCCTGGGCACTCCGTAGCGTCCGATTCACAGTCGCCCGCGAGGTCCCCGCGAGCCCGGCCAGGTCCTCCTGCGTGAGGTGGATCACGGCACGCCCGCCCGCATCTGCGTACTGGTTGGCGAGACGAGCCAAGCGCCGCAACACCCGCGTCTCGGCCGCCGTGAAGAACGCCTCGACCAGATCCGCATCGAGCTGCCGAACGCGCGCAGCGAGTAGCTCGACCAGGAGCCGGTCGACGAACGGATGCGCGTTCCGGAGCGCCTCGAACTGGTCCCGGCGCAGCGAGAGGGTCTCCGTTGGCTCGAGGGCGATCGCGGTTGCCGTGCGCTCAGCCTTCGGCGACACGAGCGCCAGCTCGCCCACCGCCTCGCCCGGGCCGAGGACCGCGAAGGTGGCCGTGCTGCCGAGGGGAGTCGTGACGTAGACGGCCACACGGCCCTTGGCGATGAGGTGGAGCGCCTCGCCGGGGTCGCCCGCATGGAACAGGACCTCCTGGCGTCTGAACCGCCGGCGACGGGCGGCGGCGAGCACCTGCCGCCGCTCCTCCTCGCCGAGACCGGCGAGCACGTCCCACTCCACGCCCCACTCCTCACAGAGCGATTTGGCGCAAGCCTAGATCCTGACTCCCGCAAGGTCATGCCGCGCCGGGGCTCAGGGGGCGTTCCGCAGCCGCACGTGCAAGCGCCGGCGGCGCGGCTGCGAGGATCGCACGCCGCGCTCCTGCGACAGGCCGGTGAGGATGCCGCTCGCGCCGAACCCCCTTCCCGACGTGCCGCCCTCGTCACGCGCCTCCGCGCGGCACTCGTCGGCGGGTGAGTGTGCGCGCCGCGGCCGGCGCGGCTTGCGCTCCCTCTGCCTCAGTAGGGGCCCCCGAGCTCGCAGTCCGACGGGGTCACGGGGATGGCGTGCCCTCGGAAGAGGTCGCCGCCCGCGTAGGCGATTGCGCCCCGCAGCAGCCGGTCAGGTGGTGCGCGCGATCACGAACTTGTCCTTGGAGTTGACGGTCAGGATGCTCACCGGCACGTTCGTCCGGTAGCCGCTGTCGCGGTCGATCGTGATCGGCCCCGTCGCGCCCCGGTAACTCCGGGTCGCGCGCAGCGCCTTGAGCACGGCGCCGAACCGGGTGCTCCCGGCCCGCTCGATCGCCGCGAAGAGGATCCTCGCCGAGTCGTACGTGAACGACCCCCACACGCCCGGCCGCTTGTCGAACGCCCGCCGGTACTGCTGCACGTATCCCCGCGCCGAGGGCATCTGTCCGGCGGCCGGGACTCCGCTGAAGACGCACCGCTGGGCCTCGGCCCGCGTCGTCTGCACGACGAAGCCGTTGTCCACGTTCGCGAGGCCCATCAGGCACGGCGGCTGGGTCCCCCCCGCAGCGAGCGCCTTGGCGATCTGCACGCCCTCCGGGAAGTAGGTGCTCACGTAGACGAGGTCCGGCCTGGACCCGAGCGCCTCGTTGACTTTGCCCGCGTAGTACGCGCTCGTGGCGCCCTCGACAACCGAGATCCAGTTCACCGTGGTGCCGACCCTCTCGAGCGCCGTCCGAAGCCGCCGCGCCATCCCCTCCGTAAAGGCGCCGTTCGGCGTGTCGTCCACGAGCATGGTCACCCGCGAGGCGGGCAGGGAGCTCAGGTAGCGCTGCTCGATCGGGGCGATCTGGCTGTTCATCGGCTGCACCGTCGCGCCCGCGCCCTTCGTCTCGTCGCTCGACGTCATCCAGACCGGGAGCACCCGGTTCTGCCGGTAGAGCGACAGGTTCTGGAGCCCCACCGAGGAGTTGTACGGGCCGATCACGAACCCGATGCCCTGCCCGATCACCGCGCGCGCCACGGGCCTCGCCCGTGCGGCCGACCCTTCGTCGTCGGCCTTCACGATCCGCACCGGCCGCTCCAGCACCCCACCGTGGGCGTTGACCTGGCGCACCGCGAGCTGCACCCCCCGGAGCTGGTCCAGCCCGTTGGACGCCTGCCCGCCGCTCTGCGGGCCCTCCACGGCGATCACGAGGGGCTCCGGCGACGATGGTGGAGCCGCGGTTCCGACTGCCGCTGCGATGACCAGGGCTCCGCCGCTCAGGGCGGCGACCATCATGGGGCGGAGGCGTCGGGGCATCGGTCTCATCTCTCGCACGGGGGCCGGCGGAAGAGCGGCATTCTCCAATCGCCCGGGGTGCCGGTCAATCCCGGTGCGCAAGAGACGGCTGCCTCCGGCCCGCAGCCGTGGTGAGCGGGGGGATCTCGGGCTCCACGATCCGCCTCGCGGCAGGCCGCCCCGGGCCGGGCCGCCCGGTGCTGCGATGATGCGCCCGTGCCCCGCACCTGCACCGTCTGCCGCCACGCCGAGCGCGCCGAGGTTGACGCGGCGCTGGCGCTGAGGACGCCGTTCCGCCGCATCGCGCAACGCTTCGGCCTCTGGGCTGATCATCGGTTGACCGTGGCCGGTCGTTGGCGAGTCGCCCGCCCCCCCGGATGGGAACGGCATGCCTGAGTACGTCCTCGATCATCACCGGGAAGGAGAGCGCGACCGGCTGGATCTGATGTCGCGGCTGCTCGATCCGATGCACCGCCGCCACATCGAGCAGCTGGGCATCGGACCTGGGGCACGGACGCTTGAAGTCGGATGTGGTAACGGCTCCATCTCCGCCTGGCTCGCGGGGCACGTCGCCCCTGGCGGGCGAGCCGTGGCGGTGGATCTCGATCTCTCGCTCGTCGACGCGGACATGCCGAGCCTCGAGCTTCGCCAGGCAGACATCGTCGCCGGACCGATCGAGCCGAGAGATTTTGATCTGGTGACGGCGCGCGCCGTGCTTCACCACGTGGCGCGCTCGCAGGCTGCCGTCGCGAACCTCGTCGCGAGCGTGCGACCGGGCGGAGCAATCCTGCTGATCGAGCCGGATTTCCTGCCGGTGAGCGTCGCTGAGCCGCGTGACGTCCGGGCGTTCTGGGAGGGGTGGCTCGCGTGGTCGCGCCGGGAGGGAATCGACTACCTGATCGGTCGCAGGCTCCCCGCGACTCTGGCAACGCTGGGCATGGAGGGCATCGCGGCAACCGCCGAGACCGCGCTCTACAACGGTGGCTCTCTGTGGGCTGAGTACTGGACGCGGACGGTCGTCGAGTTGCGGGGCCGGCTGGTCGCATCCGGCGAGCTCGACGACCGATCGATTGACGCGTTCCTCGGCCACTGCGCCGATCCGGCCTGGTGGACGCAGACGATTGCTTTCACCACGGTCCAGGCCCGCGCACCCCGCGGCTGAGTGACGGGTCGCAGACCGCGCGACGTGGATGCCAGTCGAGCGGTGTGGAAGCGAGGATGGAACATTCCGGCCACCGTTGACCCCCGCCTCCGGCATCAGGGGTGACATAGGATCGGCGGGGGGCTGGCTTACCGGCGGCGTCGTCGCGGCCCCATTGAGTCATGGGGGATGGGGCGGATGGGCGGGCTCGGCCCGGCGCCAGTCATGAGCGAACGGGGGACGCATGCCGAAGGGGAAGCCGAACATCGTGGTCTTCTGGGGAGACGACATCGGGATCACCAACCTGAGCTGCTACAGCGACGGCCTGATGGGCTACCGGACCCCCAACATCGATCGCCTCGCGGGCGAGGGGATGCGGTTCACGGACTCGTACGGCGAGCAGAGCTGCACGGCCGGACGGTCGGCGTTCATCACCGGTCAGAGCGTCTACCGCACGGGGCTCAGCAAGGTCGGGATCCCGGGGGCGGAGCAGGGGATCAGCGCTGAGGACCCGACCATCGCGGAGCTCCTGAAGCCGCTCGGCTACGCGACCGGCCAGTTCGGCAAGAACCATCTCGGCGACCGCGACGAGCACCTGCCGACGGCGCACGGCTTCGACGAGTTCTTCGGCAACCTCTACCACCTGAACGCCGAGGAGGAGCCGGAGCACCCGGACTATCCCGACCCCGAGCACTACCCCGAGTTCCGAGAGCGGTACGGGCCCCGCGGCGTCCTCCACAGCAAGATGACCAGCGGCGGCAGGCACACCATCAAGGACACCGGGCCGCTGACGAGGAAGCGGATGGAGACGATCGACGACGAGATCGTGGACGGCGCGATCGACTTCATCCAGCGCAAGCACAACGCACGCACGCCCTTCTTCGCCTGGATCAACACCACGCACATGCACTTCCGGACGCATCCGAAGCGCCGGAGCCTCGGGCAGGCCGGCCGCTGGCAGTCCCCGTACCACGACACGATGATCGACCACGACAAGCACGTGGGCAGGGTGCTCGACACGCTCGACAGGCTCGGCATCGCCGAGGACACGATCGTCATGTACTCGACCGACAACGGCCCGCACATGAACTCGTGGCCGGACGCCGGGATGACGCCGTTCCGGTCCGAGAAGAACACGAACTGGGAGGGCGCGTTCCGCGTCCCGTGCCTCGTTCGCTGGCCCGGGAGGATCCCGGCGGGCGTCGTCTCCAACGAGATCGTGAGCCATCTCGACTGGCTTCCGACGCTCCTCGCGGCCGCGGGCGAGCCGGACGTCAAGGAGAAGCTGCTCACGGGGCACAAGGCCGGGGAGAGAACGTTCAAGGTGCACCTCGACGGCCACAACCTGCTCCCCTACCTCACGGGCGAGGCGGAGGAGAGCCCCCGGCAGGGGTTCTTCTACTTCTCGGACGACGGCGACCTGGTGGCGTTGCGGTTCGACAATTGGAAGCTCGTCTTCATGCAGCAGCGGATGCCCGGGACGCTCGCCATCTGGGGCGAGCCGTTCGTGGCGACGCGGATCCCCGCGCTCTACAACCTGCGGACCGACCCGTTCGAGCGCGCCGACGTCACCTCCAACACGTACTGGGACTGGTACCTCGATCGAGGCTTCATGCTCATGGCCGCCCAGGCGCTCGCGGCCGAGTTCCTGGGCACGTTCGTGGACTTCCCGCCGCGGATGGAGGCGGCGAGCTTCACGATCGACCAGGTGCAGGAGAAGCTCGAGGCGGCGATCAGCTCCGGCCGCTGAGCCGTCGCCCGACATGATCCGGGTTCCCGGCGGCGAGTTCACGATGGGCTCGGGCGAGCACTACCCGGAGGAGGCGCCCGCGCACCGGGTCAGCGTGGACGGGTTCTCGATCGACCAGCATCAGACCACGAACGCGCAATTCGCCGCGTTCGTGGGGGCCACGGGGTACGTCACGGTCGCCGAGCGGCCGCTCGACCCCGACGACTTCCCGGGCGCCCCGCCCGAGAACCTCGTCCCGGGATCGCTCGTGTTCACCAGGACCCCCGGGCCGGTGGACCTGCGGCACGTGAGCCAGTGGTGGACGTGGACCCCCGGCGCGTCGTGGCGGCGGCCCGACGGACCCGGCAGCTCCATCGAGGGCCGCGAGGACCACCCGGTGGTCCACGTCGCCTACGAGGACGCCGAGGCCTACGCCTCCTGGGCCGGGCTGGCCCTGCCCACCGAGGCCGAGTGGGAGCTCGCCGCGCGCGGCGGGCTCGACGGCGCGACCTACGTCTGGGGTGACGAGCCCGAGCGGGCCGGCGCGCGGCTGGCGAACTACTGGCACGGCGATTTCCCCTGGCGCGCCGAGCCGGGCTACGGCGCGACGACGCCGGTCGGCTCCTTCCCGCCCAACGGCTTCGACCTCTACGACATGGCCGGCAACGTCTGGGAGTGGACGGCCGACTGGTACGCCGACCGCCACCCGCAGGACGAGGTCAAGCCGTGCTGCGTGCCACGCAACCCGCGAGGGGGCGCCGTCGAGGGGAGCTACGACCCGGCGCAGCCGCAGTTCCCCATTCCCCGCAGGGTCATCAAGGGCGGCTCCTTCCTGTGCGCGGACAGCTACTGCATGCGCTACCGGCCGGCGGCCAGGCGACCGCAGATGATCGACACCGGCACGAGCCACATCGGCTTTCGCTGCGCCCGGCGCCCGACCGCCGCCGGCGAGAGCTGACGACGGCGCCCGTTCGTTTCCCCCCCGCCCGGTCGGGGTAGTCGAGGCAGCGGAAGCGAGTATCGGGGCGTCGTGACCCTCGCCGTCATCATCGTCATCTGCGTCGTGCTGTTCCTGCTGGCCGTCGTCGTGCCGCTCGCGTCCCGGCGGCCGCAGCGCGGGGTGGGGCGGGCCCTCGGCGCCGGCGCTCGCACCGGGCGAAAGGCGCCGGGCAAGCTCGGCTGGCTCTTCTCGAAGCCGTTCAGCACCTCGCGCAAGGCGACCGACAAGAGCGGCGGCGCGGGACGGCGGCTGGGGCAGCGCCTCCGCTCCTGACTTCGGTGCGCGTCGGCTGGCACGCCTCCCACGAGCAGATCGCGCCGAGCCGCCTGCTGGCCGATGTCCGCAGCGCTGAGGACGCCGGCTTCCAGGTCGCGATGTCCTCGGACCACTTCTCGCCCTGGAGCGAGCGCCAGGGGGAGTCCGGCTTCGCCTGGTCCTGGCTCGGCGCCGCCCTCGGCGCCACCGGGCTGCCGTTCCGGGTCGTCACCGCCCCGGGCCAGCGCTACCACCCCGCGATCGTCGCGCAGGCCATCGCCACGCTGGCCGAGATGTTCCCCGGGCGGCTGTGGGCGTGCCTGGGCTCCGGAGAGGCCTCCAACGAGCACATCACCGGGGGGCGCTGGCCGCCGAAGGCGGTGCGCAACGCCCGGCTGGCGGAGTGCGTCGAGGTCATCCGGGCCCTCCTCCGCGGCGAGGAGGTGAGCCACGACGGCCTCGTGACCGTCGACCGGGCGCGGCTCTGGACGCTGCCCCCGGACGCCCCGCCGCTGCTCGGCGCGGCGGTGACGGCCGAGACCGCGCGCTGGATCGGGGGGTGGGCCGACGGGATGGCCACGATCCACCGGCCCCGGGCGCAGCTCGAGCGCGTGGTGGAGGCCTTCCGTGAGGGGGGCGGCGAGGGCAAGCCGATGGTGCTCCAGGCCCACCTCGCCTGGGCCCCGACCGACGAGGAGGCCCTGGCCATCGCCCACGACCAGTGGCGCACGAACCTCTTCGGCCCGCCGGTGTGCTGGGACCTGGAGACCGTGGAGCACTTCGACGAGGCCGCCCGGCACGTCCGGCCCGAGGACGTCCGCGCGGGCGTGCTCGTCTCCAGCGACCCCGGGCGCCACGTCGCCTGGATCCAGGAGGCGGCGGAGCTCGGATTCGACGAGATCGTCCTGCACCACGTCGGGGTGGAGCAGGCCGCCTTCATCGAGGCCTTCGGGCGCCACGTCCTGCCGGCCGTGACGTGACCCGGCACAAGGCCACGAGCGACCTCTGGTGGAAGAACGGGGTCGTCTACTGCCTCGACGTCCAGACGTTCTTCGACAGCGACGGCGACGGCTGCGGCGACCTGCCGGGGCTCATCGAGCGGATGGACTACCTCG
The DNA here is from genome assembly GCA_963834875.1 of Miltoncostaeaceae bacterium. GTDB lineage: Bacteria > Actinomycetota > Thermoleophilia > Miltoncostaeales > Miltoncostaeaceae > DATAGF01. Next base: position 290,767 of record CAWIDG010000027.1, on the reverse strand, counting down.
CGGGGATCGGCGTCACCTGCATCTGGCTCATGCCGTTCCACCCCTCGCCGGAGCGCGACGACGGCTACGACATCGTCGACTTCTACGCCGTGGACCCGAAGCTCGGCACGCTCGGCGACTTCGCCGACATGGTCCGCACGGCCGGCGACCGGGGCATCCGGGTCATCGCCGACCTGGTCGTCAACCACACGTCGATCCGCCATCCGTGGTTCCAGGAGGCGCGGGCCTCGCGCGACTCGCCCTATCGCGGCTTCTACGTCTGGCGCGACGACAAGCCGGAGGAGAAGCCGGGCGACGTCGTCTTCCCCGACGAGGAGGACTCGAACTGGGCCTACGACGAGCGAGGCGGGCCAGTGGTACCTGCACCGCTTCTACACCGAGCAGCCCGACCTCAACGTCGCCAACCCGGAGGTGCGGGACGAGCTCGCGCAGATCGCGGGCTTCTGGGCACAGCAGGGCCTGGCCGGCTTCCGGGTGGACGCCGTGCCCTTCCTGATCGAGCCGGTCGGGCTCCCGGAGGGGGCGATCGAGGACCCCCACGAGCTGCTGGCGGACCTGCGCGCCTACCTCGGCCGCCGGCGCGGCGACGCCATCCTGCTGGGCGAGGTGAACCTGCCGCCGGCCCAGCAGCGGGACTTCTTCGGCCGCGGCGGCCGCCGCGAGCTCGACCTCGTCTTCAACTTCCACGCGATGCAGGCGATGTACCTCGCGCTCGCGCGGCAGGACGCCACGCCGCTCGAGGAGGCCATGGACCGGCTCCCCGCGATCCCCGAGGACTGCCAGTGGGCGACGTTCGTGCGCAACCACGACGAGCTCACCCTCGACCAGCTCTCGCCGGAGGAGCGCGAGGAGGTGTTCGCGGCGTTCGGCCCCAGCGAGGACATGCAGCTCTACGGCCGCGGCCTGCGCCGGCGGCTGCCGACGATGCTCGCCGGCGATCAGGCCCGGATCCGGCTGGTCTACTCGCTGGCCTTCTCGCTGCCCGGGACGCCCGTGCTCTTCTACGGGGAGGAGATCGGGATGGGCGAGAACCTCGACATCCCGGGCCGGCTCAGCGTCCGCTCGCCGATGCAGTGGTCGGCCGAGCCCAACGGCGGCTTCTCGACGGCCGCCGACCCGGACGACCTCTGCCGCCCGCTGACGGATGACGAGGGCTTCGACCCGGCGCGCGGTGAACGTGGCCTCGCAGCGCCGGGACGAGGGCTCGCTCCTCAACTGGTTCGAGCGGCTGATCCGCCTCCGCAAGGAGTGCCCCGAGCTCGGCTGGGGGCGCTTCCAGCGGCTCGCGACCGCGGAGCGGGCCGTCTTCGCCCACCGGAGCGACTGGGACGACCGCGCGATCGTGGCGGTGCACAACCTCTCCGGGGACCCGGTGGGGACGAGCTTCACCCTGGAGGACGGCGAGCGGATCGAGGCGCTTCGCGACCTCTTCCGCCACGAGGAGCTCCGCCCTTCGGCCGACGGGCGCGTGGAGCTCGACCTGGAGCCCCACGCGCACCGCTGGTTCCGCGCGCGCCGGCCCGGGCAGCGCCTCGCGCTCTAGGCACGGGCATGTGGTGGCAGAAGGCCGTCGTCTACCAGGTCTACCCGCGCAGCTTCGCCGACTCCGACGGGGACGGCGTGGGCGACCTCGCCGGCGTCGTCGCCCGCCTGGACCACCTCAACGACGGCACCCCGGCCTCCCTCGGGGTCGACGCGATCTGGCTGTCGCCCTTCTACCCCTCGCCGATGGCGGACTTCGGCTACGACGTGGCCGACTACACCGGCGTGGACCCGCTCTTCGGCAGCCTCGCCGACGCCGACCGCCTCATCCGCGAGGCGCACGCGCGCGGCATCCGGGTGATCATCGACTGGGTCCCGAACCACACCTCCGACCGGCACCCCTGGTTCCTGGCGTCGCGGTCCTCGCGCGACGACCCCAAGCGCGACTGGTACGTCTGGCGCGACGGCCGGCCCGGGGGCGGGCCCCCCAACGAGTGGCGCTCCTCGTTCGCGAGGGTGGGGCCGGCATGGAGCCATGACCCGGCCACCGGTCAGTGGTACCTGCACTCGTTCACCGCCCAGCAGCCGGACCTCAACTGGGCCAACCCCCAGGTCGAGGCCGCGATGCTCGACACGCTGCGCTTCTGGCTCGACCGGGGCGTCGACGGCTTCCGCATCGACGTGGTGCACCGGCTGGGCACCGATCCCGACCCCGGCGTGGGCGAGGGGCCCTGGCGCCAGGACCAGGACTGGCCGCGCGGCCACGAGATCCTCCGCCGCGTGCGCGCCGTGCTCGAGGAGTACGACGGGCGCATGGCGGTGGGGGAGGTCTACATCCTCGACCAGGAGCGCCTGGTCGCGTTCCTGAACCCCGGCGACGAGCTCCATCTGGCGCACAACTTCGTCTTCCTGCGCACGCCCTGGAGCGCCGAGCGCTTCCGCGAGGTGATCGACGAGTTCGAGCGGCTCGCCCGGCCACCCGCCTGGCCGAGCTGGTGCCTCAACAACCACGACCACCCGCGGGTGGTCACGCGCTACGGCGAGGACGGCCGCGGCCCCGCCCGCGCGCGGGTGGCGGCCATGATGCTGCTCTGCCTGCGCGGCACGGCCTTCCTCTTCCAGGGCGAGGAGCTGGGCCTTCCCGACGCGCGCGTGCCTCCCGAGGACCGGGTTGACGTTGACGGCCGCGACCCGGAGCGGGCGCCCATCCCGTGGGAGCGGCCCTCCGTCGCCGGGCCTGGAGCGGGCTTCACCACCGGCACCCCGTGGCTGCCGGTCGTGGACGAGGCCGAGCGCCTCGCCGCCTCGGCGCAGGACGGCGACCCGCGCTCGACGCTCGCGCTCTACCGGCGCCTGGTCTGGCTGCGGCGGGCCACCCCGGCCCTCCACGGCGGAGGCCAGCGGATGCTCGACGGGGGGCGCCACGTCCTCGCGTGGACGCGGGAGGGGGGCGGCGAGCGCTGGCTCGTGGCGCTCAACATGTCCTCTCGGGCCCGCCGCGCCGAGCTGGCGCGCGGCGCCGGCGCCGCGGGCGGCCGCCTGGCGGTCTCGACCGACCCGGACCGGGCGGAGGGTCTCGTGCGGCTCTCGGCGCTCGCGCTGGGCCCGGACGAGGGGGTGCTCGTCCGCCTGGAGTGAGCCGACGCCCATCCAATAGTGTCCGGGGGATGGAGACGTCACCGGCGGCGCGCGCACTCATCCTGGCCGTCGACGACGATCCGGCCGTCGGGCGTGCGATCGAGCGCGACCTGAAGCACAAGTACGGCTCCCGCTATCGCGTGGTGCTGGCGGACTGCGGCGAGGCGGGGCTCAGCACGGTCGAGCAGATCATCCGCCGCGGCGAGCCGGTGGCGCTCCTGGTCGCCGACCAGCGGATGCCGGGGATGAGCGGGGTCGAGTTCCTGGGCCGGGCCCTCACGATCGCCCCGCAGGCCAAGCGCGTGCTCCTCACGGCCTACGCGGAGACCGAGGCCGCCATCCAGGCGATCAACGAGCTCCGGCTCGACCACTACCTGATGAAGCCCTGGAGCCCGCCGGAGACGAACCTGTATCCCGTGCTCGACGACCTCCTGGAGGACTGGGAGGCCGACTCCGCCGCCCGGCTCGCCGAGCCGGGGCTGCGGCTCATCGGACACCGGTTCTCGGCCGAGGCGCATCTCATCCGCGACTTCCTGACCCGGAACGGCGTCCCCCACCGCTGGCTCGATGTCACGGGCCCGGAGGCGCGCGCCCTCATGGCCGCCGACGGGCTGGACGAGCACGATGTGCCGTTCCTCGCCTTCGAGGACGGGGACACGCTGGTGCGGCCCTCCCAGAGCGCGATCGCCGAGAGGGTCGGCCTGCGTGGTGAGGCGACGCTCCCCTTCTACGACCTCATCATCCTCGGCGGCGGGCCGGCCGGCCTGGCGGCGGCGGTCTACGGCGCGTCCGAGGGTCTCAAGACCCTTCTCGTGGAGCGCCAAGCGGCGGGCGGGCAGGCGGGGGAGAGCTCCCGGATCGAGAACTACCTGGGGTTTCCGTCCGGCCTGAGCGGCGCCGATCTCGCGCGGCGCGCCACTGCCCAGGCGCGACGCCTCGGCGCGGAGATGGTCGCCCGTGAGGCGATCGCCATACGCGAGGACGGCCCCTTGCGGGTCGTCACGCTCGACGGCGGGGAGGAGATCGGCTCCCACTGCGTGCTCATCGCGACGGGGGTGCACTACTCCCGACTCGATGCCCCGGGGATCCGGGCCCTCACCGACCTGGGCGTCTATTACGGCGGCGCGCCCGCGGAGGCCAGGGACGTCGCCGGCGAGGACGTCGCCGTGGTGGGCGCCGCCAACTCGGCGGGGCAGGCGGCCGTCGACCTCGCGACCAGGGCGCGCTGGGTGACGGTGGTGTGCCGCGCCGAGGAGCTCGAGAAGAGCATGTCCCACTACCTCGTCGAGCAGATCCGCTCGCTGCCGAACGTCGAGGTCAAGACCCTCGCGGTGATCACGGCGGCGTCAGGCGAGGGGCGGCTGGAGGAGCTGGCCATCGCCGTCGAGGGGCGGGAGGAGCGCCTGGCCGTGACCGCGGCGTTCGTCTTCATCGGCGCTCGGCCGCAGACGGCCGACTGGCTCAGCGAGACGGTGGCGCTCGACAAGGACGGGTTCATCGTCTCGGGCGCGGCGCTGCAGCGGATCGACGGACGCCACCGCTGGCGGCTGGAGCGCGATCCCCTCCCCCTCGAGACGAGCCTGCCGGGCGTCTTCGTGGCCGGGGACGTCCGGGACCAGTCCATCAAGCGCGTAGCGTCGGCCGTCGGGGAGGGCTCGATGGCCGTACAGCTCGTGCACCAGTACCTGGGCGGGCTCGCGCCGGCCGGCGGCTCTACGGCGCCTGCCGAGCGGGCCGCGCACGAGCGCGCGGGCACGATCGCCACCGACCGCCTGCGCGAGGCCCCGATCCTCGCCGCCCTCGAGGACCAGGAGCTCGCGCTGGTCGCCGAGCTCGGCCGCGGGCGTCCCCTCGCGGCGGGTGAGTTCCTCTTCCGTGAGGGCGACGAGGCGAGCGCGTTCCACATCGTGCTGGAGGGGCAGCTGGAGACGACGCGAGGGGTCGGCGGCGAGCAGGTCCCGATGATGAGCCACGGGCCGGGTGGCTACCTCGGCGCGATGGCCCTGCTCACCGAGACCCCCTATCGGGGAAGCACCCGCGCCCTCGGCGAGACGCTCCTGTTCGAGCTGGACGGGGAGGATTTCCGCAAGCTCGCGCTCACGCAGCCGTCGCTGCTCCGCGAGTTCGTCCTGCCCGCCATCGAGGACGTGAGCGGGAAGATCAAGGGCGTCGAGCGCGACCGCGAGAAGTTCCTCGAGATCGGCAAGCTCGCCGCCGGGCTGGCGCACGGGCTGAACAACCCCGCCGCCGCCGCCGTCCGTGACGTCGCCACGCTGCGCGAGTACGAGCGGCAACGAAAGGCGGCCTTCGCGGAGATCGCGGAAAGCGGGGCCCCGGCGGAGCAGCTGGCCGCTCTCGTCGCGCTCGGCGCGGAGGCGACCGAACGGACGGGCTCGGGGGAGCGGCTCGACCCGCTCGCCCGCAGCGACCGCGAGCAGGAGCTCGTCGAGTCGCTCGGGCGCCGTGGCGTCGCGGACGCCGCCGAGATCGCGTCCGCGCTGACCGAGGCCGGCCTCGGCGACGAGTGGGTCGACCGCGTCGCGGCGTGCGTCGGAGACGGCGGCCTGGCCGCAGGTCTCCGCTTCGTCGGGGCCTGCGGCGGCGAGCGCGTCATCCTCGGCGAGCTGGATGAGGCGACCACGCACATCGCCGACCTCGTCGACGACTTCAGGAGGTTCTCGTATCTCGATCGGGCGCCGCGCCAGACCGTCGACATCCACGGTGACCTCGAGAACACCCTCTCAGTCCTCGGGCAGAAGCTGCGCGACAAGCGGGTGGAGATCGTCCGCGACCTCGACCCCGAGCTGCCGGGCGTCGAGGCATCGGGCTCCGAGCTGAACCAGGTCTGGACGAACCTGATCGACAACGCGATCGATGCGCTCGGCCCCGGGGGACGGCTGACCCTGTGCACGCGCCGGCAGGACGAGCGGGTGTGCGTGGAGATCGGGGACAACGGGCCGGGGATCCCCCCCGACCTGCGAGCGCGCATCTTCGAAGCGTTCTTCACCACGAAGCCCGTGGGTCAGGGCACCGGTCTGGGGCTCGACATCGCCCAGCGCATCGTGGTCAGTCACCGCGGCGAGCTGCGCGTTCAGTCGGAGCCCGGGGACACGCGTTTCCAGGTGCTGCTCCCACTCCGCTGACGCGGGCCCGTGTGGTCAGGGGCGCCCGGGTGCGCGATGCTGTGGGCGAGGGCCGGCAGCATCCACACCGAGAAGGGGGATCCGGGATGGCCAAGGAGGACGGCACGTTCCTGCTCGTCGGGGCGTATGCGAGCGTCGTCGACGCGAAGGCCGACTACGAGGTGGTCAAGGCGCTCCACGCCGAGAAGGTGATCGGCGGCTTCGACGCGGCCGTCATCACCAAGGACGCTGAGGGCAAGGTGCACGTCAACAAGGACGAGACCGCCACCCGCAAGGGGGCCTGGGGCGGCGCCGGGGTGGGGGCGCTGGTGGGGTTGATCTTCCCGCCCTCACTGATCGCGACCGCGGCGGTCGGCGCGGCGGTCGGGGCCTTCGGCGGCCACCTCGCCAAGGGGATGTCCCGCTCGGACATGAAGGACCTGGGCGACCTCCTCAACGCGGGCGAGGCGGGCCTGGTCGTGATCGGCGACTGGCGCCTGGAGGAGCGCATCGACGAGCTCATGCGCAAGGCCGAGCGGCGCGAGGCCAGGGAGCTGCGCGACCTCGACCGGGCCGAGACCGAGCAGCAGCTCGGCGAGATGATGTCGGGCCAGGAGTCCTAGGTGCGTTGACCAGTCCCCTGCGCGACACCTGACTGCTCCGTTCGCCTCCTCCCCACGGGGTGGCGCCCCTCAGCACAACGCCCCCGGAATCTCGAAGCACAGCGCTTGGACCTCGCCTTCGAGGTCAGACACCGACTGCTCGAGCGAGTCGAGTCGACTCTCGATGTCGTCGAGGCGGCTGCTGTCGACCTCGAGGTCGTCGATCCTCGCCGCCGCTTCATCCACCCGCGCCTCGAGCTCGTCGAGGCGGACGACGACATCGGTCGCGCCGGTGTCCAGCCCCTCCGTCAGCGATTCGAGCTCCGCGACGCGGCTGTCGAGGTCGGCGACCGCGTTCTCCAACGCATTCAGATCCTGGGCAGACGCTCCGCCGGTGGCCGCGATCCCGAAGGTCGAGGGGCTGATGAGCACGGCCGCCAACAGGCCACCGACGATGACGGCGACGGCCAGGGCCGCTGCGGCCAGGGCGATCAGCCCCGAGCGGCCGAGGCGAGGGGACTCGGGCTCGCCGGGCTCGCCGGGGGCGGGCGCGGGCCCCGACGGGCTCCGGCCCGGCAGCGGAGGAAGCGGCGGGCGTGGCGGTCCGGGCGCCGGGCTCGACCGGCCTCCTCCGGCCGAGCCGGGGTCGCGCGTTCCGAGCAGCCACTCCGCGGTCTGCTCGCTCGGGCCCTTGAGCCGACCGGTTTCCTCCTCGGCCACGCATGCGACTCCATCACGTCCACGTCCGACTCACCAGCCATGCGAGACGTGAGCTACGACGCGTCGTCGCCGAAGTCGGCGGTCAGCCAGCGGTCCGGCCGCACGGTGAAGACCACCATCGTGCTCTCGGGGTCGCCGAGCTCCGACGCCGCCAGGCCCTGGGCGTGCTCCTCCGGCATGTAGCGGCGGGCGATCGCGAGGACCTGGTCCGCCGACGGGGGGCGGTCCGTCCTCACGACGCTGCCCTCGACGGTGACGTACCGGTACGGCGGCTCGGGATGTTGCACGGTCAGGCTCACGCGGCCCGTCGCGCCGATGCGCTCGGCCTTGCGTGCCCGGCGGCGCTCGGTGTTGGTGAAGAACGAGACGTCGCCGCCCGGCTCGTAGGCGTAGAAGCTCGGCGCGGCCAGGGGCTCATCGGGGCGGGGTCAGGGGGAGCGGCGGAGCCCCTCGCGCTCGACGGCGGCCTCGAAGTAGGCGAGGACCTCGGCCGGAACGGGCCCGGAGGGTGGGTCGAGGTCCATCTCGTCGAGGCGGCGGGGCGGGATGGCGCGCGGGAGGCGGGGCGGGCGCGCGACCTGCAGGGTGTCGTCGTCGGCGAAGGCGAGCGTGGATGTCGTCATGGCGCCACGGTTCGCCGCGGCGCGCCTCCACCCCTGCCGACGGGCCTCGCTAGTGGTCCTCGAGGTGGATCAGCACCTCGGTGCCGGGCAGCGCCGCGCGCACCGCGCCCTTGACCCGCCCGCTCATCGCGTGCCCGCGGCGCACCGTGGTCTCGGGCGGGACCACCATGTGCAGGTCCACGAGGCGCTTGCTCCCCGCGCGGCGCCCGCGCAGGGCGTGGAAGCTGACGCCCTCGCGCTCGAAGCCGGCCAGCACGCCCTCGATGAGGGCCATGTCGCCCTCGGGCAGGCTCCCGTCGAGCAGCACGTGCGCCGCCCGCCAGCTCAGGCGGGCCCCGACGGTGACGACGTAGGCGGCGACGGCGAGGGCCACGATCGCGTCGAGCGCCGCCCACCCCGTGATGGCGACCAGCGCCAGGCCGGCCGCGGTGCCGGCGGAGGTCCAGACGTCGGACGCCAGGTGGGCCGCGTCGCCGGCGATGGCGGGCGAGCCCGTCCGGCGCGCCACGCGCCGCAGGCGCAGCGCGACGATCCAATTGACGGCGGCCGAGGCGGCCATGACCGCGATCGCCAGGTCGAGGTACGCGACCTCGGGCGCTCCCGACATGAGACGCCGGACGGCCTCGACCGCGACGGCGGCCCCGGCGGCCAGAACCAGGATCCCCTCGACCGCGGCCGCCAGGTTCTCGCTCTTCTCGTGCCCGTACGGGTGGTCCGCGTCGGCGGGCCGCGCGGCGGCTCGCACGCCGGCGAACGCGATCGCCGACGCCACGAGGTCCCCGGCCGAGCTCGCCGCCTCGGACAGGACGGCGACCGATCCCGTCACGACGCCGACGACCAGCTTGACCGCCGTGAGCAGGGCGTTCGACACCATCGACAGCAGGGCCGCGGAGCGGTTCTGAGGCGCGTGATCGGTCATCGCCCGCGACGGTAGTGATTTAGCCTGTTGCTAAGTCAAGTCGCGCTCGGCCGCGGCGATCCGGCGCTAGCCGCGGCGTACTGCGGCGCGTAGGCGCCCCTCGCGCCGGCGCGGGTCACGGGGGAGCCGGGTGAGGCTGTTCGACCGCGCGCCGCTGGTCCGGGCCGAGATCGCGCTGTACGGGCCGCGCCGGGCAGCGGCGCTGCTGCACCCGGGCAAGGGGCGGTGGCCGGAGCACGAGGACGCCGACCGCCTGGCGCTGGGCGTCGGGATGGCCGCGCTCGGCGCCCACAACGCCACCGACGTGCGCTGGATCGCCTACCGGGACGCGCTCACCCGGGTCGCGACCGGCATCGCCGCCGAGGGCGGCCCGCTGCCTGGGGACCTGGTGCCCCTCGAGCGCCTGGGGGTGACCGGGGTCCTGTCGGTGGTCCCCTGGGAGGGCCCCGGCGCCGCTCGGGTGGTCGGCGAGGTGCTCGACACGCGCGGCGGGCTGGTGCCGCGCATCACCGAGGGCCCGCGCACCGGTGGCGCGGCGAGAGAGATCGCGGCGCTCGCGCTGCTCGTCGCCCTCGCGGCCGACGCCGGCGCCGACCTCCGGCTCGCCCTGGCCCTCGGCACCGAGGGTGTCGTCGCCTGGTTCCGCGACTCCGACCGCCGCGGCGCCTCGAGGAACGCACTCGCCTTCGCCCTGGCCCACGCCAAGGGCCGCCTGCGCGAGGCCGGGCGCTCGCTGCCGCCCGGTCTCTGATCGCCTCCGGGCCTTACTCCTCCTTGCCGGCCGCCCGCGCGGCGCTCGCCATGCCGGCGATGTCCCGCACGACCTCCTCGTTGGCGAGGGTCGTCACGTCGCCGAGCTGGCGGTCCTCCGAGATGTCGCGCAGCAGGCGGCGCATGATCTTGCCCGAGCGCGTCTTGGGCAGGTCGTCGGTGAGGACGATGGACTTGGGCCGGGCGATCGCGCCGATCTTCGTGGCGACGTGCTGGCGCAGCTCGCCGATGAGGGCCTCGTCGCCGGTGACGTCGCCCTTCAGCGTCACGAAGGCCGCGATCGCCTGGCCGGTGGTCTCGTCGGCCCGCCCCACGACGGCGGCCTCGGCGACCTTGGGGTGGTCGACGAGGGCGCTCTCGATCTCGATCGTGGAGAGCCGGTGCCCCGAGATGTTCATGACGTCGTCGATGCGCCCCAGCAGCCAGTAGTCGCCGTCCTGGTCGCGGCGGCAGCCGTCGCCGGCCAGGTACTTGCCCGGGTGCTGGCTCCAGTAGGTCTCGACGTAGCGCTCGTCGTCCCCGTAGAGGGTGCGCAGCATGCCCGGCCACGGCTCGGTCAGCACGAGGTACCCGCCCTGGCCGAGCGGGACGCTCTCGCCATCGGCGCCGACCACGTCCGCGCTGATCCCCGGGAGCGGCTTGGTCGCCGAGCCGGGCTTGAGGGTCGTCACGCCGGCGAGCGGCGAGATCATGATGTTGCCGGTCTCGGTCTGCCACCAGGTGTCGACCACCGGGCAGCGGTCGCCGCCGATGTGGGTGCGGTACCAGATCCAGGCCTCGGGGTTGATCGGCTCGCCCACCGAGCCGAGCAGGCGCAGGGACCCGAGGTCGTGGCGCTCGGGGTACTCGACGCCCCACTTCATGAAGGTCCGGATGGCCGTCGGCGCGCAGTAGAGGATCGTCACCCCGTAGCGGGCGATCATCTCCCACCAGCGGTCCTTGTCGGGCGTGCCGGGCGCGCCCTCGTAGAGGATGCCGGTCGAGCCGTTGCAGAGCGGCCCGTACACGATGTAGCTGTGGCCGGTGACCCAGCCCACGTCGGCGGCGCACCAGTAGACGTCATCCTCCTTGACGTCGAACACCCAGCGGTGGGTGGCGGCGATGCCGGTGAGGTAGCCGGCGGTGGTGTGGACGATGCCCTTCGGCTTGCCCGTGGTGCCGGAGGTGTAGAGGACGTAGAGCAGGTGCTCGGCGTCCAGCTCCTCGGGCGCGCACTCGGCCGGCTGGTCGGCCACCAGGTCGTGGTACCAGACGTCGCGGCCCTCCACCCAGCCGATCTCCTGCTCCGTGCGCTTGACGACCACGCAGGTCGTGACGTCCGGGCAGCGCTCGAGGGCGGCGTCGGTGTTGGCCTTCAGCGGCACGACCTTGCCGGCGCGCCAGGCGCCGTCGCCGGTGATGACCGCCGTGCAGCCGCAGTCGAGGATGCGATCGGCCAGGCTGTCGGGCGAGAACCCGCCGAACACGACCGTGTGGGGCGCGCCGATGCGCGCGCAGGCGAGCATGGCCACGGCGATCTCGGGGACCATGCCGAGGTAGATCGCCACCCGGTCCCCGCGGCTGACGCCCTTGGCGCGCAGCCCGTTCGCCAGCTTGCACACCCGCTCGTAGAGGTCGCGGTAGGTGATCGCCATCTGCTCTCCCGGCTCGCCCTCCCAGTGGAAGGCGACCTTGTCCCCACGCTCGTCCAGGTGGCGGTCGAGGCAGTTGACGCTGACGTTCAGGGTGCCGTCCGCGAACCACCGGAAGAACGGCGGGTTCGAGCGGTCGACCCCCTGGGTCGGCGGCCGGCTCCATGTCAGCAGCTCCTTGGCCTGCTCGAGCCAGAAGGCCTCCGGGTCGGCGGCCGCCCGCTCGTAGAGCTCGGCGGTGGCGTTGGCCTGGGCCGCGAAGTCGGGATCCGGAGGGAAGCGCCGGTCCTCGAGCTCGAGGGACGTGATCGTCGGGCCGTCGCTGCTCATGCGCTCGACTCCTCGCGTGGGCGATCCGGGATTGGCGACATCGTATCCGTCGTGACGAGCGGGGTCGCGCATGGGGCCTCTGAGAACCCCCCGTTCGGGGGAAGTGACCCGGCAGCGGCCGGCCGATGGGTGGATCGCCGACCGATCCCCCAGGAGGCCGCCGTGTCCTCGACCGCCCCGCTCGCTCCACCCGCGGCATCCCGCCGGCGCAGTCGCGCCAAGCCCAAGCCCCCGCGCCCCCGGACCGTCGTCGTGTCCGAGCTGCGGGCCCTCGGCGGCCTGGTCCTCGAGCAGGCCCTGCAGGACGCCGAGGCCCGGCCGCAGGCGAGCCTCGTGGCCTGGGCCGGCCGTCTCGCGGCCGAGCTCGGCGCCGAGCAGGCCGGCGCCCCGGCGACCTACCGCGAGCTGATGCAGCTCATCGTGCAGGTCAACCGCGACGCCCGGGCCCACCCGGACCGGCCGATCCGCGTCCTGCCCCTCGCGGCCTGACCTATCCTCTGCCGGTGTCCTCGGGACCGCCGCCGACGCCGGTCGTCTTCCTGGGCGGCCCGGGCGTCGAGTTCGCCGAGGTGCATCCGCCCCCCGGGCTCGCGCCCTGGGTCCACGCGGCCTGGCGCAGCCGGGCGCTGTGCCGGTCGGAGCTCCGGATCCTGCCGGACGGCTGCATCGACCTGATCGGCGACGACGTCGTCGGGCCGTTCACGGCGGCGATGGTGGTCCGCCTCGAGCCCGGTGACGAGGCGCGCGGGGTCCGGCTGCGCCCCGGGGCCTTCCCGGCGCTGTCAGGCGTGCCGGCGTCCGACCTGGTCGACCGGCGGGTTCCGCTGGCCGACGTCCTCGGCCGCCCGGCGTCGCTCCTCGACCTCGCTCGAGGACGCGCCCGCCCCGGACCCGCTCGCGGAGGCCGCCATGCGGCCGGGCGGCCTCGCGGCCCTCGCGCGGGAGAGCGGCTACAGCGCCCGTCACCTGCGGCGCCGGCTGTTGGCGGCCACCGGCCTCGGCCCGAAGCGGTTGCAGCGCATCGGCCGGATGCAGCGCGCCCTGAGCGCCGGCCGCGGCGAGAGCTGGGCCCGCACCGCCGTCGAGCACGGCTGGTACGACGAGGCCCACATGGCCCACGACGTCCGCTCCCTGGCCGGGGCCACCCCGCACGCGCTGGTCGGATGACCGTTTTCTCCAAGGCGGGGCGCCCGCTGGCCCGTAGGGTGGAGGACATGCGATTCGCCGCCACGATCGTCTACGTCGCCGACGTCGCCGCCGCGCTGGGCTTCTACTCGCGGGCGTTCGGCCTGGAGGCGGGGTTCCGGGCTCCCGACGACTCGTACGCCACCCTGGGGGGCGAGGGGGCGGTGCTCGCCTTCGCGAGCCGCGCGATGGCGCCGGCCGCGGACCGCGCGGTTGACCGCGCCGCCGGCTTCGAGGTCTGGCTCGAGGACGAGGACGTCCCGGGCGCCCTCGCCCGGGCGCTGGCCGCCGGCGCCGAGCTCGTGGCGGAGCCGGTCGTCAAGCCGTGGGGCCAGACGGTCGCGTACGTGCGCGACCCCGACGGCGTCTTGATCGAGCTCGGCACGCCGGTCGCGTGACCGCGGAGGACCTGCGCGACTGGTGCCTCGGGATGGAGGGCGCTGAGGAGACCTTCCCCTTCAACGCCAGCACCTCGGTCTTCAAGGCGGGCGGGAGGATGTTCGCCCTCTCGGCCCTGTCGGACGAGCCGCTCGACGTCAGCGTGAAGTGCGACCCCGACTACGCCGAGGAGCTGCGCGCGACGCACGAGTCGATCGTCCCCGGCTACCACCTCAACAAGCGCCACTGGATCACCGTGACGCTCGGCGGCGACGCCGGCGACGACCTCGTCCGCGAGCTGATCGCCGACAGCCACGGGCTCGTCAGCGCCGGGGCCGCTCCGCTCCCTCTCGCCCGCGGCCTCGAACCCGCCCCCGGGGGACCGGCTGACCGGGGTGCCGGTCCAGCCGCGCAGCGGATGCGCGTCGGACCGCTGGAGGCGGCGGCAGACCGCCCGGGCGATGAAGAACCCGGCCAGCGGGACCACGATCGCGGCGATCCTCCAGAACCACACCTGGAGCTCGTAGGAGATCCCGAAGTCGACGTCGATCCGGTCGGCCGCGCCCGCGATCTGCACCATCGTCACCTGCAGCAGCAGCGCGACGCCGAGGCCGGTGCGGAACGGCGCGTCGCGCGGCCGCTGGATCAGGTGGTGCGCCCCCCGGTCGCCGCTGAAGCGCCGCTCCAGCGACGGCCAGGCGAACAGGATCCCGAACACGATCATCGGGTAGAGGATCCCGCCGAAGAACGGGTTGGGGATGATCGTCCAGCCGCCGATCACGAGCTCCCAGTTGGGCATCAGCCGCAGCGCCCCGATCAGCCAGCCGAAGTAGTAGTCGGGCTGGGCGCCGTTGGTCCCGAGCCACGGCTGGTACACGCCGTACTGCCAGATCGGGTTGATCTGGATCAGGCCGCCGATCAGCAGCAGCACGCCGGCGGTGGCGAAGAACAGCCCGCCCGACCGCATGACGTAGCCGGGGAAGGCGGGCGAGCCGATCACGTTTCGCTCCTGCCGCCCCGGCCCCGCGAACTGGGTGTGGCGGTGCTTGACGATGAGGAACAGGTGCAGGCCGATGAGCGCGAAGAGCGCGAGCGGCAGGATGAAGACGTGGGCCGCGTAGAGCCGTGAGATGAACTCCTCGCCGCCGGGGAACTCGCCGCCCCACACGAGCTGGGCGAGCCAGCCCGCCGATGATCGGGAACGCGGCCAGCACCGAGTAGCCGATCGCCAGCCCCATGCCCGACAGCAGGTCGTCGGGCAGCGAGTAGCCGGCGAAGCCCTCCAGCAGCGCGAGGAGGGCGAGGGTGATCCCCACGATCCAGTTGAGGTCGCGCGGCCGGCGGAAGGCGCCGGTGAAGAAGATCCGCAGCACGTGGACGACGATCGCCGCGACGAACACCAGGGCGGCCCAGTGGTGCGTCTGGCGGATCAGCAGCCCGGCCTTCACGTCGAGCGAGATGTCCACCGCCGACCGGTAGGCCTCCGACACCTCCTGCCCCCGCAGCGGCGCGTAGGAGCCGTCGTAGACCACCTGGGCGGTGCTCGGCTCGAAGAACAGCGTCAGGTAGACCCCGGTCCCGACGAGGATGACGAAGCAGTAGAGGGCGATCTCGCCGAACAGGAACGTCCAGTGGTCGGGGAAGACGTAGCGGAAGCCGCGCGACAGCAGCGAGCCGGAGCCGGTGCGGTCGTCGAGGAAGCGGCCGACGCGCGCGAAGATCACGTCTTGCGCACCGTGAGGTAGGACGGCCCCGGCTTGCCGGAGAGCGGGCCGGCGGCCGTCAGGATGCCGTCGTCGCCGATGCGCAGGGGGAGCTGGGGCAGGTCGCGCCCCGCCGGGCCGAAGATCACCTTGCCCGCCTGGCGGACGTCGAAGGTGGAGTAGTGGCAGGGGCAGACCAGCGCCGGGCTCGGGGCCTCGGGCGGGAAGAGCGGCGTGCGGGAGAGGGCGATGGCGCAGCCGGCGTGGGTGCAGATGCGCGAGAAGGCGAGGATCCCGCGCGGGGCGATCGCCGCCTGCTCGGGGTCGAGGTCGTCCGCGCCCTCGGGCAGCCGCAGCACCACCACCGGCGAGCCGAGCTCGCGCTTGTCGGCGCCCTCGGGGAACGCGGTCGTGAACGCGCCGCGGCTGGAGCGCGTCGGCGGGGATGGGCGCGCCCTCGTCGTCCACGAGGCGCACGCCGTCCTGCCACGGGAGGTCGTCGAAGCTCTCCCCCTGCTGGAAGGGGCCGAGCGACCCGAGCGGCACGATCAGCGCGCCGCCCAGGGCCGCGCCGGCGGCGCCGGCGGCGCCGGCGAGCAGCCTCCGCCGCGAGATGCCCCCGGCCGCCGTCTCCACGGCCTGCTCCACCTCGGTCTCGGCCGCCTCGTCGGCCGCGGGGGGCCGCTCCTCCACGACCTTCTGAGGCGGGTAGAGGCGCAGGCCCGCCACGATCAGCGCCCCGGCCACGCCCAGGAACGCGAGCCCCAGGGTGAGCCCGAGGAGCTGGGTGTCGTCGGTGACGATGTAGACGACGATCGCCGCGATGCCCGCCGCCGCGGCGAGGCCCAGGAACGCGGCGGCCGCGAGCTCGGCGCGGTCGCGGCTCACGAGCCGCGCTCCCCGAGCAGACGGGACACGATCAGCAGGGCCACGAGCCCGATGAAGAAGGCCACCATCCCCTCGGGGATCGGGCCGACGCCGCCGAGGTCCCAGCCGCCGGGGTTGTCAGGGTCCTGGGTCTTCTCGACGTAGGCCACGATGGAGTCGAGCTGCCGCTGGTCGATGAGCGCATCGTCGAACGGCGGCATCACGTAGGGGCCGATGCGGATCGCCTGGGCGACCTGGACCGGCGTCGACTCGTCCAGCGACGGCGCGATGGCGCCGGTGACGACGCCCGCCCTTGGCCAGCTTGCCGTGGCAGCCGGCGCAGAACAGGGTGAAGAGCCGCTCGCCCTCGCTCAGGTCGCCGGCAGCCGGGTCCACCTCCGGGACCGGCGGGCCGCCGAGCGAGGCGACGTAGGCCACCAGGGCCTGGATCTCCTCCTCCGAGTACAGCGGCTCCGTGCGCAGCGGCTCCTCGCCCGGCACGGCCAGCGGCATCCGCCCGGTGCGCAGGTAGAAGTCGGCCGACAGCGCCCCGACGCCGTGCAGGTCGGGGGCCCGGTCCGTCCCGCGCGCGTCCTGGCCGTGGCAGGACGCGCAGCCCTCGAGGAAGAGCGTCCGGCCCGCGGCCGCCGGGTCGCCGGTCTGGCCCGCCGCGGCCGACGGGACCAGGCAGCCGCAGATCACCGCCGCGAGGAGGATGAGGAGCCGCCTCATCGCGCCGCCTCGCCCGCCCTGGCGATGCGCTCCTCGCGCAGGATCCAGCTCCACGAGACCGCCACCGCCGCGATGCCGAGGGGGAGCATCGCCGCGAGCATGACCCCCGCTGCGCCCGTCTCCCCCCTGGCCATGAGCCAGACGGCGGTGAGGTCCGCGGCGGGCATCGCCAGGAACAGGTAGAGGCCCGCGGCCGGGCCGCGCAGCCGCGGCACGACCTGCCCGCGGCCGAGCACCGGCAGCCAGAACAGCACCCCGGCGACCAGCAGCATCGCGTGCAGGCCCAGGTGCCCGAGTCCCGTGACGTGGTGCTGGGTGCCCGCCACGAGGAGGGCGGCCCAGTGGGCCGCGATGAACGCCGCCCAGGCCGCGACGGGCGCGGCCGGCGACCCCAGGGGGCTCCGCCGCAGCGCGCCGACGACGCGCCGCCGGCGGGCGGGGGAGAGGGGGCGCAGGGCGACGCCGAGCGGCGCCGCGAGCACCAGCAGCGGCGCGGCGACCACGGCGACGAGCGCGTGGGAGATCACGTGCGACGAGAGCGAGTCCGCGGGCAGCAGGATCGCGGCCTCCAGGGCCGCGATCCCGGCGAGGAGGGCGAGCGCGCGCAGCCTCATCCGGCGCTCCGCCGCGACGCCAGGACCTCGCGCGCGATCCCCGCCGCCCCGAGGACGACCACCCCGGCGCCGATCAGATAGAGCCACTGGCCGAACAGGAGGCCGAGCGCGACCATCACGGCGCCCACCGCGAGCATGACCGTCGCGTAGCTGTTCTCGGGAAGCAGCCGGATGCCCTCGCGGGGCGGTCGCGCCGCCAGCAGCGCCCCCAGCGCCAGTACGGCGGCCGCGGCCCCGATCGCCAGCCCCAGCTGGAGCCCGTCCAGGTCGAACGCGAGGTGGAGCACGGCCAGGATCGCCAGCAGGACGCCCCAGAGGACGACGTAGGCCCAGCCGGCGGTCACGGTCTCGCCTCGGCGACGGGCGGCCCGATCCGCCGGTCCAGCACGGGCGTCTCGGAGGTGATGGGCGGGAGCGGTTCGGAGAAGTTCAGCGGCGGCGGCGGCGAGCCCGTCGCCCACTCGAGCGTGAAGCCGCCCCAGGGGTCGGCGACGGCCGGGCGGCGGTCCATGAGGCGAGAGGATCACGTTGGCGATGAAGATCAGGACCGCCACGGTCAGCACGAAGCCGCCGATCGTGGACGCCAGGTTCGCGCCCTCCAGCAGCCCGGTCGCGGGATAGTCGGCCACCCGCCGCGGCATGCCGGCCCACCCGGCCAGGAACATCGGGAAGAAGGTGAGGTTGAAGCCCAGCACCATCAGCCAGAAGTGCAGCTTCCCGAGCCCGTCCCGCAGCACCAGCCCGGTCATCTTCGGGAACCAGTAGTAGGCGGCCGCGAAGGCCCCGAAGAGCGCCCCGCCGAACGCCGTGTAGTGGAAGTGGGCCACGACGAAGTAGCTGTCGTGGAGCTGGTAGTCGAGCGCCGGCGCGCCCAGCATGATCCCCGTCAGGCCGCCGATCAGGAACTGGATCGCGAACGCCAGGGCGAACAGCAGCGGCGTCGTCAGGCGTATCGACCCGCGCCACATCGTCGCCCCGAGGCCCAGGTACTCGATGCCCGCCGGCACGAGCAGCAGGGTCGACGTGAGCGCGAAGTACTTGTTGTTGGACTGGCCCGTCGTGAACATGTGGTGGGCCCAGACGCTCATCGACAGGGCGGTGAAGGCCAGCAGCGCGAAGGTCAGCGTGCGATAGCCCCACAGGCGCCGGCCCGAGAACACCGCGACGACCTCGGCGACCACCCCGAGGAACGGGAAGAACCACACGTAGACCACCGGGTGGCCGTAGAACCAGAACAGGTTCTGGAACGAGATCGGCCCGCTCGACCCGTCGAAGATGCCCGCGCCGTGGCGGTCGGCCAGCACCATCGCCATTGCGGCGATGAGCACCGGGAAGGTCATCACGACCATCAGGCAGGTCACGAGCATCGTCCAGCAGAAGACGGGCATGCGCAGCATCGTCATGCCGGGCGCGCGCAGTCGCAGGATGGTTCCGAGGGTGCACGCCGCGAACAGCAGGCCCCCGGCGGTCGCGAGGATCACCCCCAGCAGGAACATGTCCATGCCGGTGCCGGGCGTGTTGACCGCGTCGGAGAGGGGCACGTAGGCCGTCCAGCCCGCCTTGCCCGGCCCGTCGGCGGTGAGCCAGGCGGCCTGCATGATCACCCCGCCGATGACGTAGAGCCAGAACCCGAACAGGACGAGCCGGGGGGCCATGATCTGCGCCGCGCCCACCTGGAGCGGGACCATGTAGACGCCCAGCGCGAGCGCCACGGGCGTCACGAACAGGTAGACCATCCCCGCGCCGTGCATCGTGAACGCCTCGTTGAAGGTGTCGCGCGAGAGCACCTGCTCGCCCGGCCGGGCCAGCTCGAGGCGCACGAGCAGCGCGTTGGCGCCGCTCACCACGAAGAAGAGCAGCCCGGCGGCCATCGACATCAGCGCGATGCGCTTGTGGTCGGCGGCGGCGAGCCAGCCGTAGAGGCCGCCGGCGGGCTGCCGGATCGTGGTCGTGGTCACGACGCGCCTCGCGCCTGGTCGAGCCAGCGCGCGAACTCGGCCGGCGGCAGCGCGTCGACCTCGAACCGCATGATCGTGTGGTCGAGGCCGCAGAACTCGGCGCAGATCCCCTCGTGCCGGCCGGTCTCATCGAAGCGCAGGTCGAACTCGGTGGTGCGGTTCGGGAAGGCGTCGCGCTTGAACCGGACGTCGGGGACCCAGAACGCGTGGATCACGTCGTTCGAGCGCAGCGTGAAGCGCACGGTGGTGTCGGTCGGCACCGTCAGGGTGGGGTACTCGCCCTCGACGCCCTCGATCCTCACGCCCTCGTCGCGGTAGCTGAACGCCCACTGCCACTTGAAGGCCGTGACGTCGATCGTCAGTCCGGGGTCCGCCGAGAGCCGGTCGAACGCGATCCGCCGCCCTGAGGCTGAACGTGATCAGCACCGCCGCGACGATGGCGAGCAGCACCGCGTAGGCCAGCTCCCAGCGCCAGCGGTCGCTGGGCTGGGGCGGCTCGACCGCCACGGCGCCGCGGCGCCGGCGGAACCGCACGACGATGGTCAGGTACGCGAGGACGACCGCCGCGAACACGGCGGCGGCGATCGGGGCATAGAGCGCGAAGAGATCCTGGAACTCGTCTCGCACCGAGCCACACCCCCGCGCCGGCCGGCCAGCGGAATGCCCCGCGGGGGAACCTACCGGGCGCCGCTCAGGCCGGGCAAGCCGAGAGCGCCTCGGCGAGCCCCGGTGGGGCCCGCGGGCGGACCCGCCCGTTCGTCACTTCAGCTCGAGGTGACCGCCGAACTGCTGGCGCATCGCCGACAGGAGCCGGTCGGCGTAGTGGGACTCGCCGCGCGACGAGAACCGCTCGAAGAGGGACGCCGTGAGCACCGGCACCGGCACCCCCTCGTCCACCGCCGCGTGGATCGTCCAGCGGCCCTCGCCCGAGTCCGACACCTTCCCCGAGAGGTCCTCGAGGGTCGGGTCGGTCGCGAGGGCGGCGGCCGTCAGGTCGAGCAGCCAGGACGCGATCACGCTGCCGCGGCGCCAGCACCTCGGCGACCTCGGGGACGTCGATGTCGTAGCGGTAGTACTCGGGGTTGTCGAGAGGCGCGATCTCGGCGCTCGCCTGCACCTCCTCGGAGCCGATGTTGGCGCGGTGCAGGACGTTCAGACCCTCGGCGTAGGCCGCCATGACGCCGTACTCGATGCCGTTGTGGACCATCTTCACGAAGTGGCCCGCGCCGGAGGCCCCGCAGTGGAGGTAGCCGTGCTGCGCCGTCCCGCCCTCCTTGCGGCCCGGGGTCGGGGGCGCCTCGCCCTCGCCCGGCGCGATCGAGCGGAAGATGGGGTCGAGGCGCCGCACCGGCTCCTCCTCGCCGCCGATCATCAGGCAGAAGCCGCGCTCCAGGCCGAAGACGCCGCCGCTGGTGCCGCAGTCGATGTAGTGGATCCCCTTCGGCTTCAGCTTCTCGGCGCGATGGATGTCGTCGCGGTAGTAGCTGTTGCCGCCGTCGATGATGACGTCGTCGGCGTCCATCAGCCCGGCGAGCTCGTCGACGACCGCTCCCGGTGATCGAGGCGGGGATCATCACCCAGGCCGCCCGCGGCGCCGACAGCTTGGCGACGAAGTCCTCGAGCGACTCGGCGCCGGTCGCCCCGCCCTCCGCCAGGCTCGCGACCGCGTCCGGGCTCGTGTCGTAGACGACGCAGTCGTGGCCGTCGCGCATGAGCCGCTGCACGAGCCCCGCGCCCATCCGGCCGAGGCCCACCATCCCGAGCTGCGCCATCGTCGTCCTCCTTCGTCCTTAGTCGCGGGCGTTGCGGTAGCGGCGGATCAGCGCGTTCGTCAACGAGTCGTGCGTCCAGCGCCGGCGTCGTCCTCGCGCTCGAGCTCGTCGACGATGCGGGACGCCAGCACCTTGCCCAGCTCCACGCCCCACTGGTCGAACGAGTTGATGCCCCACACCGTGCCCTGGGTGAAGACGCTGTGCTCGTAGAGCGCCACCAGCGCGCCGAGGGCGTGCGGCGTGAGGCGGTCGGCGAGGATCGTGTTGGTGGGGCGGTTGCCGGGGAAGACGCGGTGGGGCACGCGCCACGCCTCGGTCTCCTCGGCCGCCACCTCCTCCTCGGTCTTGCCGAAGGCCAGCGCCTCGGCCTGGGCGAACACGTTCGCCATCAGCAGGTCCTGGTGGCGGCCGAGCGGGGCGAGGCTGTTGGCGAACCCGATCAGGTCGGCCGGGATCAGCTTCGTCCCCTGATGGATGAGCTGGTAGAAGGAGTGCTGGCCGTTGGTGCCCGGCTCGCCCCAGTAGACGGCCCCGGTCTCGGAGTCGACCGCCGCGCCCTCCAGCGTCACGCGCTTGCCGTTCGACTCCATCGTGAGCTGCTGGAGGTAGGCCGGGAAGCGCACGAGGTAGCGCGCGTACGGCAGCACCGCGACGGTCTGGGCGCCGAAGAAGTCGCCGTACCAGACCGCCAGCAGCCCCATCAGCGCCGGCAGGTTGCGCTCGAACGGGGTCGTGCGGAAGTGCTCGTCCATCGCGTGGAAGCCGGCGAGCATCTCGCGGAACGCCTCGGGGCCGACCGCGAGCATCGTCGAACAGGCCGATGGCCGAGTCCATCGAGTAGCGGCCGCCGACCCAGTCCCAGAAGCCGAACATGTTCGCGGGGTCGATGCCGAAATCGCGCACCCCCTCCTCGTTCGTCGAGACGGCCACGAAGTGCTTCGCGACGGCCGACTCGTCGCCCAGCGCCGCGAGCGCCCAGTCGCGGGCGGTGCGCGCGTTGGTCATGGTCTCGAGGGTCGTGAAGGTCTTCGACGAGACGATGAAGAGGGTCTCGGCGGGGTCGAGGTCGCGGGTCGCCTCGACGAAGTCGATGCCGTTGAACGTTCGAGACGAAGCGGAAGGCCATGTCGCGCCGCGAGTAGTGCCGCAGCGCCTCGTAGGCCATCACCGGCCCCAGGTCCGACCCGCCGATGCCGATGTTGACGACGTTGCGGATCGGCTTCCCCGACGCGCCCGTCCACCCGCCGCCGCGCACCCGGTCGCAGAACGCCGCCATCCGGTCGAGCACCTCGTGCACCTGCGGGACGACGTCGACGCCGTCGACCTCGATGCGGACGCCCCGCGGCGCGCGCAGCGCGACGTGCAGGACGGCCCGGTCCTCGGTCACGTTGATCCGCTCGCCGCGGAACATCGCCTCGATCCGCTCGCCCAGGCCGCGCTCCTCCGCCAGGGCGACGAGGAGCGCCATCGTCTCGTCGGTGACCCGGTTCTTCGAGTAGTCGAGGAAGAGGCCGGCGCCCTCGGCCACGAGGCGCTCCCCGCGGCCCGGGTCCTCGGAGAACAGGTCGCGCAGGTGCAGGTCGCCGATCCGCCCGTGGTGCTCCTCGAGCGCCCGCCAGGTCGGCCCGTCCCGGAGCGGGCTCACCGTCGGCCCGCGAGGGCTGCCGAGCGCTCCTCGATGGTCTGCAGGAGCTCGTCCCACGACGTGACGAACGCGGCCGCCCCCTCGGCCTGGAGGCGCTCGGCCAGCGCCCCGAGGTCCACGCCGTCGGCGGTGAAGCGGTCGGTCACCACGCTGGGCGTCGCCCCCGTCGGCGGGCAGGAAGTCGGACACCTCGCCGTGGTCGCCGAAGGCCAGAAGGGTCTTCTCGGGCATCGTGTTGACGGTCAGGGGCGCCGCCAGCGCGCGGACGTAGAGGACGTCCGAGGCCTCCGGGTCCTTGGTGCCCGTGCTCGCCCACAGCAGCCGCTGCGGCTGCGCCCCCTCGTTGGCCAGCCGCCCCCAGCGGGGCGAGTCGAGCAGCTCGCGGTAGGCGGCGTAGCTGAGCTTCGCCTGGGCGATGCCGAGCGCGTTCCGCTCGCGCTCCGGCCGCGCCTTCGCCTCCGGCGAGGTGTCCCAGCGGCTGACGAACACCGACGCGACCGACCCCACCGCCGCATCGAGCCCGGCCTCGACCCGGCGCTCGACGCCGCGCATGTGGGCGCTCGGCCGCGGCGAGGTACTGCTCGCGGCTGAAGAGCAGGGTCACGTTCACCGGCACGCCGGCGAAGATCGCCTCCTCGATGGCATCGAGCCCCTCGGGGGTGCCGGGGATCTTGATGAAGAGGTTCGGCCGTCCGGCCGTCGCCCAGAGCCGGTCCACCGCCGCCGCCAGCGTGCTCCCCGGGTCGCGGGCGAGCCGCGGCGACACCTCCAGCGACACCCACCCGTCGATCCCGTTCGTCCGGTCCCAGACCGGCCGGAACAGGTCGGCGGCGCCCTGCAGGTCCTCGATCGCCAGCCGGAAGAAGACGTCCTCCGGCGCCAGCCCCTCCTCGGCCGCCTCGCGGATCGCGTCGTCGTAGGCGTCCGAGCTCGAGAAGGCGTGATCGAAGATCGTCGGGTTCGATGTCAGCCCCGTGATCCCGAGGTCGTCGATGTAGCTCCGCAGCGCGCCGGTCGTCAGGAGCTCGCGGGTGATGTTGTCGAGCCAGAGGCTCTGGCCCGCCTGGTGCAGCTTCTGGGTCGGCTTCACGGCGCCTCCGATGGTCGCGCGGCGGTGTGGGGTGCGTCGAGGGCGGTCACTGCGGCGTCCAGGGACCCCGCCAGCCGCCGTGGTCCGCCGCCAGCGCGTCGGCGGCGGCCGGCCCGGCCGACCCCGGCGCGTAGGCCTGCACCGGCGGGGGCGCGTCGAGCAGCGGCTGCATGATCCGCCACTGCTGCTCGACCCCCTCCTGGCGCGTGAAGCGCAGGCTGTCGCCGGCCATCGCCGCCGTCAGCAGCACCTCGTAGGGGCTCGGGCCCTCGCCGCCCTCCTCGGCGAACTCCATGTCGAGGGTGATGGGCTGAGGGCCGGGCGCGTCGGCGCGCCGCGCCTCGAGCTGCAGGCGGATGGCGGCCCCCGGGTCGATGCGCATGACGAGCTGGTCCGGCTCGGGCGAGCGCTCGCCCGGCCGGGCGAAGCCCCGCAGCGGCGGCGGCGTCTTGAAGATCAGGCGCGCCTCGGTGACCTTCGCCGGCATGCGCTTGCCGGTGCGGACGAGGAACGGGACGCCCCACCAGCGCCAGTCGTCGATCTCGAGGCGCAGCGCCGCGTAGGTCTCCGTGGTGGAGTCCGCGGCGACGCCGTCGATCGCCCGATAGCCGTCGTACTGGCCGCGCACGTAGCGCGCCGGGTCGGCCTCGTCGACGGCGCGCAGCACCGTGATCGCGGCGGTCTTCAGGGCGACGGCGTCGTTGGCGGCCGGGGGCTCCATCGCGATCGAGGCGACGACCTGCATCAGGTGGTTGACCACCACGTCGCGCAGCGCCCCGACGGGGTCGTAGAAGTGCCCCCGGTCCTCGACGCCGACCGTCTCGGCCATGGTGATCTGGACGCAGTCAACGTAGCTGCGATTCCACAGGGGCTCCAGCATCGCGTTGGCGAGCCGCAGGTAGAGGATCTCCTCGAGCCCCATCTTCCCGAGGAAGTGGTCGATGCGGAAGATCTGGGACTCGTCGAGGTGCGTCTGCAGATCGGCGGCGAGCGCGCGGGCCGAGGCGAGGTCGTGGCCGAAGGGCTTCTCCACGACGACCCGTGCGCTCGCGGTGAGGCCGGCCCCGGCGAGCCCGCCGACGACGGTGCCGAACAGCGAGGGCGGCACCTCGAGGTAGAAGACGGGCGCGCGGGCGCCGCCGAGGGCCGCCGCCACGCGCCCGTACGTCGCCGCGTCGGCGAAGTCGCCCTGGACGTACGACAGGCGCCCGGCGAGCCGGCCGAAGACCGCCTCGTCCACGGTCTCGCCCGCTGCCGCGATGGCCGTCCGGGCGTGATCGCGCAGCCGCTCGACCGTCCAGTCGTCTCCCGCGACGCCCACCACCGGGCAGTCGAGCAGGCCGCGCCGCTCCAGGCGGTAGAGGGACGGGAGGGTCATCCTGGTGGCGAGGTCGCCCGTGATCCCGAAGATCCCGAGCACGTCGGCCGGATGCGTGCCGGCTGGACCCCCTGGTTGCGCCTGCGCCATCAGCGGCCCACCCCGGTTCGCGGCGCGCCGATGCTATCCCGCGGGCTGCGCCCTTCGCCAGGCGCTAGGTCCTCGGCGCGGGGCCCCGGTCGCGGGAGGCGCTCGAGCGGCCGCCCGGATGCACGCCCCGCAGTGCCACCGCGGCCCGGCTCGGGCCCGGCCGTGGCTCGCGCACCAGCCAGGCCGAGATGGCCGCGGCCGGCAGGACCACCGCGAGCCCGCCGACGATGTCGAGGATGAAGTGGTTGCCCGTGACGACGATCGAGACGGCGACGAGGAAGGGGTATGCGACGCCGAGCACCTTGGTCCAGACCCAGGGCGTCAGGCGGATCAGCGCCCAGGCGACCACCGGCGCCATCCCCACGTGCAGGCTCGGCATCGCCGCCACGGGGTTGTAGAAGGCCCGGATGAATTCCGAGTCGAGCTCGAAGAAGGTCTGTGTGCTGACCGTGTCCGTGAAGCCCGAGGCGAGGAGGCGGGGCGGGGCGACCGGCTGGAGGGCGTACCAGATGACGCCGGCCGTCCACGAGATCACCGCCATGTTGCGCACGAAGGCGTAGGAGCCGCGCGCGTACCGGTAGACGAGGAACAGCGTCAGCGGCAGCACGACGACCTGGCTCACGACATAGAACGCGTTCCAGAAGGGCATCCCCAGGTGGTGATCGACGAAGAACCGCTGGAGGTCCGGCTCGACGTAGATGCCCAGGGACTTCTCGAGGTCGATGAGCGAGGCCGCGGCGCGCCGGCCCTCCTCGAGCGACCCGCCCCAGACCCCCTTCACCAGGCTGTAGAGCCCGTAGGCGACGGCCGCGATGAGGCCCTCGCGCCAGCCGCTGCCCACCGACGCCGCGGCGCGGCGGGCGCTCCGTGCCGCGGCGCCCAGCCGCGCGAGATCCGCCCTCGACGAGGCGAGCAGGGCCTGCGGGAGCCCCGCCGTCCCCTGAACTCGACGCGCCATCGGACGACTCCCCAGAAGGGACCGGAGCCGCCGGATCGTAACATCGGTCACCTGGTCGAGCCCACACCGGCGGGGGTCCTTTGCTGACCTTTGTCCTGATCACGTCCGCGGCCGTCTCCGCGAACCTCGGCGTCGTGCTCACGGCGCTGGAGGCGCGGCGCCAGCCCGCGGCGCAGTCGCTGCGCCTGGATCTGCTCGTGAGCCTGGTCAAGCGGCCGCTCTGGCGGCTGGCCGCCGTGCTCGACCTCGCCGGCTGGGCGCTGAAGACCGCCGCCCTGCTGGTCGCCCCGCTCACGATCGTCGCGCCCGGCGATGGCGCTCGGCCTGTTCGTGCTGGTGCTGTTCTCGCTGATCGTCCTGCACGAGAAGCCGCGCGTGTCCTCGCTGATCGGCATCGCGCTCCTGGCCGGCGGGGTCGCGCTGGTCGCGCTCCACTCGCCCCCGCGGGAGGTCTCCATCGCGGGGCCGCTCCCGTGGCTGATCTGCGCCGGCCTGTTGCTGGCCGGCGCGCTGTGGGTCTTCGCCGCCCGCGCCCGGGGGATCTCGATCGACGTCCGGCTGATGGCGCTCTCCTGCGGCTGCGCCTGGGCCCTCAACGGGATCCTGTCCAAGCTGATGGCCGACTCCATCGACACCTCGCGCTGGGCGCTCCTCGGCCTGGCCTTCGGAAGCGCCTTCGCGGTCGGCGGGATCGGCTACCTCGCCAAGACGAGCGCCCTCCAGGCCGGCGAGGCCACGACCGTGGAGTCGATCGTGGGCGTGGTCAACACCCTCGTGCCCGTCGCGCTCGCGCCGGTCCTGTTCGGGGAGGAATGGCCGACCGAGCCCGCCGCCGCCGCCCAGCTCACCGTCGGCCTGATCCTGGTGGGGATCGGCGTCTGGCTCCTGACCCACACGACGGCCCGCTCGCTCGCGCGGGCGCGTCCCGTCCCGGGCTGACGGCCCCCGGCCGCCGTGGCGTGTGCCAATTGGCCGACGCGCCGCGTGCCAATTGGCCGATGCGCCGCGTGCCAATTGGCCGATTCGGCGAGGATCGCGTCACCGGGCGGCCGCCCGCCTCGCTCAGGACCGCTGCACCCGGTCCCCGAGGACGTGCCGGGCGGCGACGATGCCGCTGCGGACCGCGCCCTCCATCGTGGCGGGCCATCCCGTGGCGGTCCAAGCGCCGGCCAGGGCGACGCGCTCGAGCGGGGTGGCGGGCCCGGGGCGGCGGGCGGCCTGGCCCGGTGCGGCGGCGAAGGTGGCCTGCGGCTCCTTCACCACGGCGGTCGCCAGGGCCCTTGCCGAGCGGGCGCGGGGGAGGAGGTGCTCCAGCTCGGCGCGCATCGCCTCGGCCAGCTCGGCCCGCGGCACCTCGACCTCCTCGCGGGCCCCCGAGATCGAGATGGCCAGGTGATGGGATGAGCCGTCGCCGCCTCCCATCGCCGTGCGGTTGAAGATCCACTGGACCGGGCTGTCAACGACGGCCGTGAACCGCTCGTCCATGACCGGGCGGTCGTACCAGACGTGCACGTTCACGATCGGCGAGGCCCCGAGCCCGGGGTCCTCGGCCAGCGCCGCCGGCGCCGCCGCGCGAACCCGCGCCGGCGGCATGGCGAGGACGACCGCGTCGGCCGGCAGCGCCGTCCCGTCGGCCAGGGTCACCCCGCCGGGCCCGGCCTCGGAGACGGCGGCTCCGGCGACGACGCGTCCGCCCCGCGCCGCCAGGAACTCGCGGGCGGCCGGGTCGACCAGGCGGCTCAGGCCCACGCGCGACCACCCGATCGCCGAGCCTCGCGACGTCTGCAGGAACCCGCGCCGGAAGACGAACGCCGCCAGCGCCGCCGAGACGCGGTCGCTGCGGTCGTTGCAGGTCGGCAGCACGATGAGGTCCCAGAACCGGCGCACGCCCTCCGGGGACTGGCCGCGCTCGGCGAGCCAGTCGGCGAAGCTGAGGCGGTCGATCTCCCCCCGGGCCCGCTCGGTCATGGCGGCGAGGGCCGCCAGGGCCCGCAGCGCCGCCGCCTTCTCGCCCGGCGACAGGTGCGGGTAGGCCGCGAACGAGAGCCCGAGATGGAGCGGTGCCGGGAGAGGCGCGGCGCGCAGCGCCCCGACGCGGCCGGCCCGGTCCCGCACCGGCGCGTCCAGCCGGCGCTGGAGCGACGTGTGGCGCAGGGTGCCGAGCAGCCGCAGCAGGCGGATGTAGGCGGGGCAGCATCCGAGGAAGACGTGCTGGCCGTTGTCAACCTCCCGCCCGGTGTCGGGGTCGGTGAAGCTGTACGCCTTGCCGCCGAGGAACGGCCGCCGCTCCACCAGCGTCACCTCGGCCCCGAGCCCCGCGCCCTCGACGGCGGCGGCAACGCCCGCGAGGCCGCCGCCGCAGACGACCAGCCGCGGCCGGGCTCGTCCGCCTGTCACCGCAGGGCCGAGGCGGTGCGGCGGCCCATCAGCGCGAGCTTGTGGGGCGTCAACAGCGACACCCTCCCCGCGAGGACGTCGTGGTCGCGGGCCTCGATGGCGTCGAGGATCTCGCGGTAGAGACCCGACAGCATCGACACGCACATGCGCGCGCGCCGGTCGAGCAGCGGCAGGAGCCGCTCCCCGCGGGCGAAGTAGTCGCGCGCGCGGGCGCCCTGGTCGCGCATGAGCGCCCGGAAGCCGGCCGTCGCGACGCCGTCCATGACGTCGGCCTCGGCCACGCCGTGGGCCGCCATCTCGTCGGCGGGCAGGTAGATCCGGTCGCGCCCGGCGTCCTCGGCGACGTCGCGCATGATGTTCACGAGCTGCATGGCGACGCCGAGGTCGGCGGCGTGGCCCGGCGCCGCCGGGTCCGAGAAGCCGAAGACGTGGAGGCTCACGAGCCCGACCGCTCCGGCCACCCGGTCGCAGTACTCCTTGAGCGCCGGGAAGTCCGGGTAGCGGGCGATCGTGAGGTCCATCGCCACGCCGTCCAGCAGGGCGTCGAGGTGCTCGCGCGGCACGCCGAAGCGGCGCACGGTGTCCGTGAGCGCGACAAGGACGGGATCGTCGTCGGGGGGCTCGCCCGCGTAGCAGGCGTCGAGCTCGTCGCGGCGCTCGGCCACCGCCGCGAGCCGGCGCGCCGCGCTGCCGTCACCGTCGACGCTGTCGTCGGCCCGGCGGCTGAAGGCGTAGGCCGCGTAGATGCCGGACCGGCGCTCCGGGGGCAGCAGGATGAAGCCGTAGTAGAAGTTGCGCGCCTCCCCGCGGGCGATGCTCCGGCAGGCGTCGTACGCCTCGTCGAGCGTCACCGGCCGGGCCCCAGCGCACGCCGCGCCGCGGCCGCGGCGATGCGGGCCCGGCCGAGCCGTCCCGGCGCCGGGCGGCGGGCCAGCGTGTCGTAGCCCTGCCGCGCGATGGCGTCGCAGAGGGCCAGCCCGCCGGCGCTGAACATGCGCAGGTCGAGCGAGACGCGGCGGGGCACGAAGCGGTGGAGGGGCGCGCCGTCGAGCAGGTAGGCGCGGGCCCGCTCGACCTCGAACGCCACGAGCCGCCGCACCGCCTCGCCGGCCGGCGGCCGGCGCAGGTCGTCCTCGGCGACGCCGAAGCGCTCCATGTCCTCCGCGGGCAGGTAGATCCGGTCGCGGTCGCGCAGGTCGCGCGCGATGTCCTGCCAGAAGTTGACGAGCTGCAGGCCGATGCAGGTGGCATCGCTCATCCCGACCCTCCACGGGTCTCGGTATCCGAGCACGCCGAGCACCATCTCGCCGACCGGCGTGGCCGAGTGCCGGCAGTAGTCGAGCAGGTCCTCGTGGGTCCCCCAGCGCGCGCGGCGCTGGTCCATGCGGTTCGCCTCGATCAGGCGCAGGAAGGGGCCGAGCGGCAGGCCGCGGCGCGCGATCATCTCGGCGAGCGCAGCCAGGCGCGGGTCCGCCGCCTCGCCGCCCGCGACCGCCCTGCGCAGGTCGTCCTCCCATGCGTCGAGCGCCGCCAGCCGCTCCCCCGGCCCGCCGGGCCCCTCGTCGCCGAGGTCGTCGGTGGCGCGGCAGAAGGCATAGACGGCGCGCATGTCGGCGCGGACGTCCCGCGACGCGAGCAGGAAGGCGACCGGGAAATTCTCGTCGTGGGCCCGCGTCGCGGCCCGCGCGGCGGCCTGTCCCTCCGAGGCCACCGCGGTCACCGCAGGGCCCTCCCCAGCGCGGTCACCGGGAAGGTCTGGCGGTAGAGGTGGTAGTTGATCATGAAGTCCATCGGGAAGCCGGTCCCGGTGTACCAGGGCTCGTCCCAGGAGCCGTCGGGCCGCTGGGTGCGCGCGAGGAAGGCCAGCCCGCCGCTCGACGGCCGCGTGGCCCGGCTCGGCGGCCAGCAGCCCGAGCAGCGCCCACGCCGTCTGCGAGGCGGTCGAGTCGCCGCGCCCGACCCACGCCGGGTCGCGGTAGCTCAGGACGCTCTCGCCCCAGCCGCCGTCGGCGTTCTGGTGATCCGCCAGCCAGCCGACGGCCCGGCGGACCCGCCGGTCGGACATGTCCTCCCGGGCCGCCGCCAGCGCCGGGAGCACGGCCCCGGTGCCGTACACGTGGTTCACGCCCCACCGCCCCCACCACGACCCGTCGTCCCGCTGGGTGCGCCACAGGTAGCCGACGCCCCGGCGCACGGCCGGGTGCCCCGGGGGCAGGCCGCACTGCACGAGCGCCTCGACGACGTGCGCCGTGACGTCCTCGGTGGGGGGGTCGATGACCTCGCCGAAGTCGCAGAGCGGGATCTGGGTCATCACGCGGCGGTCGTTGTCAACGTCGAAGGACCCCCATCCTCCGCACGCGCTCTGCATCGCGAGCAACCAGTCGAACGCCGCGGCGGATCGCCGGGTGCGACGGCGGGTGCCCGGACCGGCGCAGGGCGATCAGCACCTCCGCGGTGTCGTCGGTGTCCGGGTAGTTCTCGTTCTCGAACTCGAAGGACCATCCCCCCGGCCGGCCCCGCCGCGGGATCCGGTGCCAGTCGCCGTACCGGGTCACCTCCTTCGCGAGCAGCCAGGCGGCAGCCGTCTCCAGCGCCCGGTCCTCGGGCGCCGCTCCAGCGTCGGCGAGCGCGATGGCCGCCAGCGCGGTGTCCCACACGGGCGACAGGCACGCCTGGATGCGCAGGCGCTCCCCGTCGTCGAGGTCCAGCGCGAACGCCCCCTCGAACCCGGCCAGCCCGCGCGCGATGACCGGGTGGTCGAGCGGGAAGCCGAGCGCGTGCAGCGCCAGGATCGAGTACACCCAGGGCGGCTGGATCCCGCCCCACGAGCCGTCCGCCTCCTGGCGCTCGCAGATCCAGCGCGCCACCCGCGCCTCGGCCAGGCGCCGCACCCGCCGGATCGGCCGCCGGTTGTAGAGCCGCGCCAGCGTCAGGCTGCGCGTCAGCACCGGCGTCCACGGTCCCGGCGTCTTGGAGCGCGGCGCCGGGCCCGTCCCTGGGGGCTCGGGGAAGAGCTCCTCGCAGCCGACCGGCTGGCGGAAGGTCGGGTTGCGGGAGAGGACGATCATCAGCGCCACGAAGGTCCCCCGCGCCCAGCTCGCGAAGCGGTAGGGGGACATGGGCGCGCGCGCCGGCAGCAGGATCATCTCGGGCGGCAGCACCGGCAGCGCCGACCACGGGTACTGGCCGAGCACCGCGAGCCAGAGCTTGGTGAAGAACCGCGCCCGGTTGACGCCGCCGCCGGCCAGCACGACCTCGCGCGCGCGGGCCAGGCGCGGGTCCGAGGCCGGGATGCCGCAGAGGCGCAGGGCGTAATAGGCCTCGGCGGTCGTCGAGAGGTCGGCCGGCCCCGAGTACCAGACCCGCCAGCCGCCGTCGGCGCCCTGGACCGCGAGCAGCTCGTTGGCCAGCCGGCGGCGCAGCTCGTCGTCGGCCATCCCGAGGGCCTCCAGGAGGAAGACGTGCTCGGCGGTGATCGTTGGATTCGACTCCAGCTCGCCCCACCAGAAGCCCTCGGGCGACTGCAGGCGGCGCAGGTGCGCCACCCCCCGCTCGAGGGCCTCGCGGGCCTCGTCGCGCACCGACGATCCGTGGACCGTGCCGGTGGTCACGTCGGCCGCCGCGAGCCCGCCGCCCGCCTCGGGTCAGGGGCCGGGGTCGAGGGGCCCACGCGCCGTCGCTCCGTCCGGAACCACTCCACCGCGTCGGCGAGGGCTGCGCGCACCGGCGACTGAGGCATCCCGAGCTCGCGGACGGCGCGCGACCCGTCCACGAACATCCGCTTGCGCGCCATGAGCGCGCCGTCGAGCGGGGCGAGGGGCTCACGGCCGAGCATCCGGCCCTCGATGATCTCGTCGACGGCCGCGACCGCGATCGCCACCGCGTGCGGCAGGCGCACCCGGGGGGCGCGCCGCCCGGCGATGCTCGCCAGCGCGGCGAGGATCTCGCGCAGCGTCATGTTCTCGTTGCCCAGGATGTAGCGCCGCCCCGGCGCGCCCCGCTCGAGCGCCAGGCGGTGCCCGGCCGCCACGTCGCGGACGTCCACCAGGTTCAGGCCGGTGTCGACGTAGGCCGGCATCCGTCCGGCGAGGAAGTCGGACACGATCCGGCCGGTGGGGGTCGGCGCGTGGTCGCCCGGGCCCACGGGCGCGGTCGGGTTCACCACCACGACGTGGCGCCCATCCGCCGCCGCCGCGAGCGCCAGGCGCTCCGACGCCACCTTCGATCGCTTGTACGCGCCGATCACCTGCGCCGGCGGCTGGGGGGTGTCCTCGTCGCCCGGGCTGCCGTCCGCGGGCAGGCCGACGGTCGCCACCGACGACGTGTGGACCACGGGCACGCCCTCCTGCGCGGCCGCGCGCAGGACGTTGCTTGTACCGTCAACGTTCGTCTGGCGCACCTCGGCGGCCCGGTGGCGGGCCAGCGAGTAGAGGGCGGCGACGTGGAAGACGGCGTCGGCCCCGCGGGTCGCGCGCTCGACCGCCCCGGCGTCGCGGAGGTCGCCGGCGACGGGCTCGCAGCCCTCGGGCAGGCGACCCGATCCCATGCTCTGCGGGCGCACGAGCGCGCGCACCGCCCATCCGTGCGCGAGGAGGTGGGAGGCGACGTGGCCGCCCACGAACCCGGTCGCGCCGGTGACGAGCGCCGTGCTCACCTCAGCCTCCGGAGCGTCTGCTCGAGCCCGGCGCGCAGCGCCCGGCCGGCCTCCCGGACCGCGGGCCCCAGCCTCACGAGGGCGGGCACGTCGCGCGGGTGGCGCAGGAAGTAGAGCAGGCCGGCGCCGGGCGTCAGCCGGCCGGCGGCGTCCATCAGGCCGTCGAAGTCCGGGAGGCGGTGGCGCGTCTCGTCGGTCACCGCCCGGAGCGCGAGGAACGGGATGCCGGCCGCCCGGGAGGCGCGCGCGAGGGCCGCGCTCTCCATGTCGACCGCGAGCCCGTCGAGGCGGGCCCGGTCGGCAGGGGTCCGGGCCAGCCGCACCGCGCTCACCAGCGTGCCGCGCGCGCCCGGCGCGGCGGCGAGCATCTCCGGGTCGGGCGCGAAGCTCTCGCCGCTCGCCTCGTCGCGCACCTCGTCGGGCGCCACGAGGTCGCCCACCCGCAGGTCCGGCGAGAGCGCGCCGCAGAAGCCCGCCGACACGAGCGCCCGCAACGGCTGCGCGGTCACGGCCGCCGCCGTGCGCTCGGCCGCGGCCGCGCCCATCCCCGAGACGTGGAGCGCCAGGTCCGGCCCCGCCAGCTCCGCCAGGGCGCGCCGCTCGGCGGGAACGGCGCACACCACCGCGATCACGAGCGGGCCAGGGTCACCAGGTCGCGCGGGCTCTTGAAGGCGTCGAGGATCGTGCTCGCCTCATACCCGCAGTGCATGAGGCAATTCGCGCACCTGGGGTCCCTGTCCGTCCCGTAGGCGTCCCAGTCGGTCTCCTCGTAGAGCTCGCGAAGGCTTCCGACGTGCTTGTCGGCGAGGAGGTAACACGGGCTGCGCCACCCCTCCACGGTGTACGTCGGCATCGCCCATGCCGTGCACCTGTAGTCGCGCTTGCCCTGCAGGAACTCGTGGAAGAGGGGGTTGTTGTAGAAGGGGATGTCCATGTGATCGCACAGGTCGTGCACCTGTGAGTACAGCGCCTGCGCCTCTTTGCGGGCGAGGAACTGCTCGCGGTCGTGGGTGACCGACTCGTAGTCGAAGCCCGGCGACGTGATGCAACCCTCGACACCCATCTCCTTCAGGAAGGCGAAGAGCTCGACGTACTCCTCGGCCGGGGTGCCGCGGTAGATCGTCGTGTTCGTGCACACCCGGTAGCCGAGCGAGATGGCCTCGCGCATGTAGGTCGTCGCCTTGTCGAACACCCCATCGCGGTCGACCGCCTTGTCGTGCACCTCGCGCATGCCGTCCAGGTGCACCACGAAGGCGAATTTGCTCGACGGTGGGATGCGGCCGAACGCCCGGTTCATCAGCAGGCCGTTCGTGCACATGTAGACGAACCGGCCCTGCGCGGTGATGCCGTTCACGATCTCGTCGATCTGCTTGTGGATCATCGGCTCGCCGCCCGGGATGTTCACGATCGGCGCGCCCGCCTCCTCGGCGACGCGCAGGCACTCCTCCACCTCCATGCGCTTGTGGAAGACGTGCTCGTACTCGCGGATGCGGCCGCACCCGTGACAGGCGAGGTTGCAGATCTCGAGCGGCTCGAGCATGAGGGTCACGGGGAAGCGCTCGGCGCGCTGGATCAAGCGCTTCTTCACCAGATAGGTCGCCATGCCGAGCTCGAGCGATCGGGGGCGATGGGGCACGTGGCGCTCCTGGCCGGTCGGGACGGTCGTGATGCTCTCACAGACGCTATCCCACCGCCCATCCCCGACAAAGCGCAGCAACACGGGTGCACGCCCGTCGAGGAGGTGGAACAGCCGGCCTGGCGCAAGCCGGCCGCCCCTTCTTCAATGGTGCCGCGCGAAGGTCAGGTCCGCGATGCCCACCAGGTCGTCGGCCGGCCCGGGCAGCGCGGCCAGCGCGGCGAGGGCCCGCGAGTGGGCCTCGCCCGCCAGCCGCCGCGCGCCCTCGATCCCGTGGCTGCTGACGTAGGTCACCTTCCCCCGCCGGGCGTCTGCGCCGACGGACTTGCCGAGATCGGCCTCCGAGCCCTCGACGTCGAGGATGTCGTTGACGATCTGGAACAGCAGCCCCAGCTCGCGGGCGAACACCCGAAGCGCCCCGTCCACCTCGGGCTCCGGCCGGGCGAGCACGAGCGCGCAGTGGACCGCGCAGGCGATCAGGCGGCCGGTCTTCAGTGCGTGGACGCGGCGGAGGGCCGCCGGCGACTCCCGCCCATGGTCCTTCAGGTCGAGGTACTGGCCCCCCACCATTCCCCCCACTCCGGTGGCGCGGCTCAGCTCGAGCAGGATCCCGACGCGCACCTCGGCGCCGCCGGGCTGGCGCTCGGCCACCAGGCGGACGGCCTCCGCGAACAGCGCGTCCCCGGCGAGGATCGCGGTGTCCTCCCCGTAGAGCACGTGGCAGGTCGGCCGGCCCCGCCGGAGCTCGTCGTCGTCCATCGCCGGCAGGTCGTCGTGGATCAGGGAGTAGGTGTGGACGAGCTCGAGGGCGGCGGCGGCGGGCAGCAGCCGCTCGGGAGGCTCGCCGAGGCTCTCGGCGGTCGCCAGGGCGAGGACCGGCCGGATGCGCTTGCCGCCGGCGAGGAGCGAATGGCGCATCGCCTCGACGAGGCCCTCGGTGCCCGTCATCTCGACACGCTCCCCGGGGTCGGTGGCGGCGAAGTCGAGCCCCTGGAGGTAGCCCTCGACCATGTCGCGCAGGTGCTCGGGGTAGGGCGTGGCCGGCCTCCGGAGCTTCGGTACGGCGGACGCGGCATGCTAGCGGGCGTGCGCGCCCTGATCCTCCACGGACCCGGCGACCTGCGCCTCGAGGAGGTGCCCGATCCGAGGGCCGCGCGAGGCGAGGTCGTGGTGCGCGTCGACGCCGCCCTGACCTGCGCGACCGACGCGAAGATGGTGCGCGCCGGCGCGCACCCCGCCCTCGGGCCGCTCCCGGCGCCGCTGGGCCACGAGGTCGCCGGGACGGTCCTCGAGGCCGGCGACGGCGTGTCGTGGCCCGCGGTCGGAGACGCCGTCGTGGTCGCCAACTCGGCCCCCTGCGGCGCCTGTCGGGCGTGCCGCGAGGGACGCGCGAACCTCTGCGAGTCGATCGTCCACCTCGCCGGGGCCTTCGCCGAGCGCCTCCGCGTGCCCGCGGCGATCGTCGCGCGGAACACGCTGGCCCTCCCGGCGGGGCTCGCGCCTGCGCTCGCCGCGATGGCCGAGCCGCTCGCGTGCGCCCTCCACTCCGCCGCCCGCTGCGGGGCCGGGCCCGGCGACCTCGTCCTGATCCTCGGCGGAGGGGCGCAGGGCCAGCTCTTGGCCGGCGTCCTGGCCGAGCGCGGATGCCGCGTGCACGTCGCGGACCCCCATCCGGATCGCCGCGCCCGTGCGCTGCGCTTCGGAGCCGAGGCCGCGCACGAGGCCCCGTCGGGGCGCGGAGGGCGTGGCCGCCCTGCGGCGCGAGATGCCCGGCGGGCGCGGGGCCGGACGTCGTGGTGGAGGCCGTCGGGCGGCCCGAGACCTGGCAGGCGGCGGCCGCGCTCGCCCGGCCGGGCGGGGAGGTCCTGCTCCACGGCGGCTGCCCGCCGGGGAGCGAGGTGACGCTCCCCACAGGGCCGCTCCACTACCAGGAGCTCACGCTCCGCGGCTCATACCACCACACGCCGGACGCCGTGCGGGCCGCCGTCGACATGCTCGCCGCGGGCGCGCTGCCGTTCGCCGAGCTGCTCGGGGAGCCGATCGGGCTCGCCGACGTGGCGAGGGTCCTCGACGAGGAGCGGGGCGCCAAGCGCCCCGTGCTCCCCTAGCTCCGACTACTTGGAGCGGTCGCGGACGACCTTCTCGGCTGCGGCCACCAGGTCGCGCATGCCGGCGAGCTCCTTCTCCTGCCTGCGCACGATCGCCTCGAGGTCGCGGATCGCCTCGGTCGCCCGCGCGAGGGCGGCGTCGACGCTCACGGGCGCCGCGCGGCGCCGTCTGCCACGGGTGGCGGCCCGCGTCCCCTTGCGCCGCGGCCCGGCGCGCCGCTTGCGCGGCTGCAGCGGCGCGCCGCGCTGCCGAGCCACCCGGTAATAGTTCGCCGCGACGGTTCCCGCGCGCCGCCCCGTGCTCTCGGACAGCTTCTGGAACGCCTGGGTGCGGGTGAGGCCTTCCTCGGCCATGATCTTCTCGACCTGCTCGAAGATCTCGTTGCCGATGTTGCCCCGCCTGGTCGCGGGCTGGTCGTCGGCCATGACGCCTCCGGTCCGGTGTAAGTGGCTCTGACGCCGCAGTATAGATCGCTACGTCAGGCGTCATGTGAAACCGCCGGACTTACCTGCTCGAGCGGCCGAAATTCACATGCGATTCACGTCTCGTCAACGGCGAACACGGCCATGGTCGCCGTGAAGCCGTGGACGAAGCTCTTGCCGCCGACCGGCCCGATCTCGCCGTTGCAGAAGAGGCCCGCGGCCGGGATGCGGTCGAGCTCGTCGGCGATGGCCTCGGCGTCGTGGTGCGGGGCCGGGAACATGCGCGTGCCGCGGCCGTTGCAGCTGAAGACGAGGGCCCCTCCGGGGGCCGCCCCGCCCAGCGCCCCGCGCGCGTCGCGCAACGCGGCTCGCAGGTCCTCGTCGGCCGAGCCGGCGTCGCGCACGTGGAAGCGCATCGTCTGTCCCACGCGCACGCGCTCGCCCACGACCAGGGCTCCCGTGTCCCGGTCGCCCCCGTGGATCGAGCGGATGAGGAAGTCGCCGCGCCCGTAGTCGGGGGTGTTCTCGTCGATCACCAGGCCGGTGAGGAGGCCCTCGGCGGCCAGCTCCTGCTCGGCGGGATCGAGGGCGGCGATCACCTCCTCGAGCTTGGCGAGGGCCGGCATGCCCGCCAGCTCGTGGACCGTCGAGCCGTCGGCGGCCGTGATCACCATCTCGGGCCCGATCGGCATGCATCCCTGCGACACCACGGTGCGGATGCGCGCCCCGCGCAGGGCCACCGCGACCGCGCCCTCCGTCAGGACGTCCGCGCCGGCGAACAGGCGGTGGTCCCCGGGCCGCCGCCCGCCCGACGCCAGGCCGCCGACGACGGGGGGCGCCCCCGGCTCCTCGTTGAGCTGGGCGAGCAGCCCGTCGGCGGGGAAGGTGAACGGGTCGGCCAGCATCACGATCGGCCCGATGTTGCCCGCGGGGGCGTCCGCGATGGCGTCAGGCCAGCCGAGCACGCCCATGCCGTCGGCCACGGGGCGCGCGACCAGCCGGAACGGGATGACCTCGGCTCCCGGCAGGCGGGCCGCCCAGACCGCGAGCGCGGGGCCGTCCTCGACCTCCTGGCCCTCGGCGACGATGGCCTCGCCCATGGAGCCGATCAGATGGTCGGGAGCGAGCTCGCGGTGGATCTCCGCGAGGAGGGCCTCCGCGTCCTCGCACAGCGGCGGCGACGCGAAGACGACGGACAGCGTCGGGGGGCCGGCCGCGAGGCCGCGCCGCGCCGCCGCGCAGGCCTCGCGGGCGGCCTCCGCCGGGTCGGCGGCGAGCGACAGCCCCGCTCCGAACGTGGCGGCGGTGCTCGTCATGGCGACGATTCTGGCGCACCGCGGCCCGGCTCGCCCGTCTCGTCGATCGGCTCCATGGGGTCGAGCAGCGCGCGGGCCTCGAGCGCGCGGTCGGCCGGCACGAGCAGCTCGCGCGGGCCTCCGGCGAGCATGTCCGGCACGTCGATGGTCGCGCGCCGCACCAGCACGGGGATCTCGAGCTCGGCCAGGAGGCTGGCGAGCATCTCCGCCTCCGGCTGATGGCGCGCGAAGGCGACCTTGACCCAGCGCGCCGGCTCCTCCTTCGGCCTGTGCCCGCGGCGGCGGAAGATGCTCACGGTCGCACCGCTACGCCGAGCCGATCGCGGGCGTCCGCCGCGGCGGCTCGTCGCGCCCGATGAGGAACGGCTTGATCAGCGCCGCCCCGGCGACGAAGCCGCCGATGTGCGCCAGGTAGGCGACGTCCCCGCCCCCGGCCGAGTCGCCCAGGAAGACGACCTGCAGCGCGAGGTAGATCGCGAGCCAGAGCCACGCCGGCAGCCTGAACGGCAGGAAGAAGAACGGCAACACGATGGTCCACACGCCCACGCGAGGGTAGAGCACGAGGTACGCCCCCAGCACGCCCGAGATCGCGCCGGACGCCCCGATGAGCGGCACCGGGCTGTCCGCGTCCGCGGCCGACTGGGCGATGCCCGCCAGGGCCCCGCAGAGCAGGTAGAAGGGCAGGAAGCGGACCCTGCCCAGGCGGTCCTCGATGTTGTTGCCGAAGACCCACAGGAACAGCATGTTGAAGATCAGGTGGAGCCAGCCGCCGTGGAGGAACTGGCTGCTGAACAGGGTGAGGTAGCTGCTGCGCTCCGCGTTCAGCTCCTGGCACGCGTCGATCGGCGGGTCGCCGTCGGCGAAGAGGTTGTCGGCGACGAGCCCGTACTCGCAGATGAACGCCTGCTCGCTCTCGATCGTCCCGTCGCTCGGCTTCGCGATCTGGAAGAGGAAGACCAGCGTGCACGCGACCATCAGCCCGATCGTGAGCACCGGGGCGCGCCGCGTCGGGTTGACGTCGCCGATGGGGATCACGGCAGCCCCGTGCCCCCGGCGTCAGCCCAGGATGTGCGCGAGCAGGGCGGCCTGCGCGTGCATGCGGTTCTCGGCCTGGTCCCAGACGGCCGAGCGCGGCCCGTGGAGGACCTCGTAGGTGATCTCGTGCCCGTGGTGGGCCGGCAGCGGGTGCATCGCGACCGCGTCCGGCGCCGCGCGGTCCATCGCGGCGTCGTCGATCCGGTAGGGCTCGAACGCGCCCAGCCGGTCGCCCTCGTCGCCCTCGTCGCCCATGGAGACCCACGTGTCCGTATAGAGGGCCCGCGCGCCCGCGACGGCCTCGTCGGGGTCGGTCACCACGCGCGACGAGCCTCCCCGACCGCGCGCGGCCGCGTCGGCCCAGTCCACGAGGTCGGGCGGCGGCCGGTAGCCGTCCGGGCATGCCGCCGTCACCCGCATCCCGGTCAGCGCGCCCACGACCATGAGCGAGACGCAGCAGTTGTTGCCGTCGCCGAGGTAGGCGACCGGCAGCCCGGCGAGCTGCCCGAAGCGCTCGCGGAGCGTCTGCGCGTCGGCGAGCGCCTGGCACGGGTGGTGCTCGTAGGTGAGGCCGTTGATCACGGGCACCCCGGCGGCGCGGTCGAGCTCCTCGAGGGTCGCGTGCGGCCCGGTGCGCAGGACCACCGCGTCCACCATCCGCCCGAGGACCACCGCGGTGTCCTCGATCGTCTCGCCCCGGCCGAGCTGCATGTCCTGGGGCGACAGCACCAGGCTCTCCCCGCCGAGGCGGGCGATGCCGCTCGCGAACGACACCCGCGTGCGGGTGGACGGCCGCTCGAAGATCAGCGCGATCACGCGACCGGCGAGGAGGGGGGGCCAGGTGGCCCGCGGCGCGGCCTTGAGCTCGTCTGCCAGATCGAGCACCGCCTCGACCGCCTCGGGAGGGTGATGCCGCATGGTCAGCAGCGAGCGGCCGGCGAGCGCCGGGTGGGCGGTGAAGCCGCCGGTCACGGGGTCCCGTCCGCGGGGCGGGGCATCA
The DNA here is from genome assembly GCA_963834875.1 of Miltoncostaeaceae bacterium. Taxonomy (GTDB): domain Bacteria; phylum Actinomycetota; class Thermoleophilia; order Miltoncostaeales; family Miltoncostaeaceae; genus DATAGF01. The sequence continues at coordinate 249,990 of CAWIDG010000027.1, read as the reverse complement.
GCCGAGCGCCCGGTCGAGCCGGGCGACGGGGGACGTGAGGGCCACGACGAGGCTCACGGCCCCTCCGACGAGCAGGAGCGCCACCAGCTCCGGGTCCCGGGCGAAGACGTCCGACGGCGAGCCGTCGAGGGCGAGGCAGAGCAGCCCCCACAGCACCAGGAGCCCGCCTGTCGCCGCGAGGTAGACCTGCGCCCGGCGCGCGTCGACGCTCATCGCCACGCCGACGACCCCGAGCACGAACCAGACGACGGCCGTCAGCGGGTGGACCGTGAAGACGGCGAGCTCCTCCGTCTCCTCCAGCCTCGTCATCAGCATCCCGACGATGCCGAGGAGCAGCAGGGTGCAGCTGATCACGTTGGCCGGTGACGACGAGCCGCCCGGCGCGGGCTTTGCCGGTGGCGGGGAGGAGTGCCGGCACGGCGGCCTACGCTACCCGGTCGCCGACGAGCCGTTCCACGGCGCGGTCGGCCGCCAGCCCCAGCGCCGCGCCCGCGGCGATGTCGGCCGGGTCGTGGTCGGCCGAGGCCACCCGGGCGGCGAGCCCCACCGCGGCCGCGGCGGCGAGCGCGAGGCCGAGCGCGAGATCGTGCCGCGCCGCAGCGCTGGCGATCGCCGTGGCGGCGGCGGCGTGCCGGCTGGGGAAGGCGCCTTCGGCGCGCGGGCCGGGCCGCCGGCGGGCGAGCCGGTCGCGGAGGAGGCGGGCCACGGTGGCCGCGCCGACGCTCGCGGCGAGCGCCTCCAGCCCGGCCCGCCGGCTCGGGGTGCGGACGATCATCACCGCCACCGTCACGCGGAAGGCGGGGCTCAGCGCCCCCGCCGCGAGCCGCGCGGCCCGGCGGCCCCCGGGCAGCGCCGCCACCGCGCGGCGCAGCCTCGTCCCGGCCCGGCGGTCGATCCGTGTCATCAGGCCCATGTTGACCGGGCAGGGTATCCGGGGCGGACGAGCCTGGCCGGGCTCCGGCTGGCGCCGGGGCGCGCCCGTCCAGGCAGAGGCGGACGAGCCTGGCCGGGCTCCGGCCGGCGCCGGGGCGCGCCCGTCCAGGCAGAGGCGTCGGGAACTGTTGCTAGCCTCGCCGCGATGCGCCGCGCGCTGGCCGCCCTCGCGCTGGTCGCCGCCACGGCGGCGCTGGCCGGATGCAGGATCGGGGGCGAGGAGGTCTCGGTCATCCCGCCCGGCGACCGCGTCCCGGCGCCGGCGTTCCGGGTCGACTCCCTCGACGGCGCGGGCGAGCTCGCGCTGGCCGACTACGAGGGCAGCCCGCTGGTGCTGAACTTCTGGGCCTCCTGGTGCGAGCCGTGCCAGCGGGAGATGCCCGCCCTGGTGGAGTTCGCGGACGCCACCCCGGGCGTCCGGGTCGTTGGCCTGGCCGTCACCGACGAGCCCTCCGCGAGCCGGGACTTCGCGCGCGATTACGGCGTGGACTTCGACCTCGGCGTCAACCGGCGCGGGAACACCGCCGCCACCTTCGGGGTCACCGGGCTCCCCGCCACGGTGTTCCTCGACGAGGAGGGCCGGGTCGCGCAGACGGCGTTCGGCGAGCTGACCCGGCAGCAACTCGACGACTACGCCGAAAAGCTCGGCGCGGGCTAGACCATAATCCGGTCGTGCCCTCCACCCTCGAGGACCGCGTCGCTGAGTACTGCCGCCGCCACCGGCTGCTGCCGCCGGGCGCGCCGGTCCTCGCGATGGTGTCCGGGGGGGCCGACTCGACCTGCCTCATGCACGTCCTCGCCGGGCTCCACGACGGCCCGGTGGGCGTGCTGACGGTGGACCACGGGCTGCGGCCGGAGTCGCGCGACGAGGCTGACGGCGGTGGTCGCGGCTGCCCGCGCGATGGGGCTCGCGACGCACCTCGCCGCCCCGGCCGTCGAGCCCGGTCCGGGCGTGCAGCAGCGGGCCCGGGACGCGCGCCTGGCGGCGGCCCGCCGGGTCGCCGAGGACGGCGGGTACGCCCGCGTGGCGACGGGCCACACCGCCTCCGACCAGGCCGAGACCGTGCTCTTCCGCCTCGCGCGCGGCTCCGGGCGCACGGGGGCGCTCGGGATGGCCCCGCGCCGCGACGACCTCATCCGCCCCCTGCTGTGCGCCACCGCCGCGGAGACCCGCGCCTGGTGCCGCGAGCGGGGCATCGCGGCGGTCCGCGATCCCTCCAACGACGACCCCGCGTACGCCCGCGCGCGGGTGCGGTCGCGGCTGGTCCCGGCCCTTGCGGCCGTGCACCCTGCCGCCGAGGCCCACGTGGCCGCCTTCGCCGAGCGCCTCCGCGACGAGGCGGAGCTCCTCGGGCCGCTGGTCAACGCCGCCTGGGCCCGCACTGCCGACGACGACGGCCTCTCGGCCGCCGCCCTCGCGGCCGAGCCGCCGGCCATGCGCCGGCTGCTGCTGCGCCGCCTGGTGGCCGAGGCGGGGCTGCCCGCGGGGGCGGCGGCCGGCGCGCCGCTCGAGCGCGCCCTCGCCCTGCTCGCCGGCCCGCCGGGCGCCGTCGCCGACCTGGGCCAGGGCGCGATCGCCGCCCTCGAGCGAGGCCGGCTGATCGTGGCATCCGCCCCGGGCGCCGCGCCGGAGCCGGTCGCCCTGGGCGTGCCGGGCCGCGCGCGCTTCGGGACGCTCGCGGTGCGGGCGTCCGAAGGGCGCGCCGCGCCGCCGCAGGCGGGCCGCGTGGCCGTGCGCCCCGGGGATCTGGGGCCGCTCACGGTCCGTCCGCCGCGGCCCGGCGACCGGCTCGCCCTGGCCGGCGGCGGGCGGCGGGCGGTCGGGCGCCTGCTGGCCGACGCCGGCATCCCGGCGCGCCTGCGGGCCGAGGTGCCGGTCGTGGCCACGCCCGGCGGGGTCGTCTGGGTCGCCGGCCATCGCGCCTCCCACGACCTGCTCGCGCCACCGGGGTCCACCGCCGTCGTCCTGGAGCTCGAGCCGGCGTGAGCGCCACCCCGCCAGGGGCGGTCGGCGAGGTGCTGATCACCGAGGAGCAGCTCCAGGGGCGCATCGCGGAGATCGCCGCGCAGGTGTCGGACGACTACGCCGGGCTGGACCTCCTCGTGATCGGGGTGCTGAAGGGCGCCGTCTTCTTCATCGCCGACCTCGTGCGGCAGCTGACCGTCCCGTGCGAGCTCGACTTCATGGCCGTGTCGTCCTACGGGTCGTCAACCCACTCCTCCGGGGTCGTCAGGATCCAGAAGGACCTCGACGTCCCCATCGCGGGGCGGCACGTGCTGCTGGTGGAGGACGTGATCGACTCGGGCCTGACCCTCTCGTACCTGCTGAAGAACCTCGCCTCGCGCGAGCCCGCCTCGCTCGAGATCTGCGCCCTGCTGACGAAGCCCGGCCACCGGCGCCTGAACCTCGCGATCCGGTACGTCGGGTTCGAGCTGCCCGACGTGTTCGTGATCGGCTACGGGCTCGACCACGCCGAGCGCTTCCGCCACCTCCCGTTCATCGCCGTCCTGGAGGATTGAGCCTTAACGGTCCGCCAGGGGGTCGCTGCTATCCTCGGCGTCCGGTGAACAGGTTCCTCAAGAGCGCGGCCTTCCCGATCCTGATCGTGATCCTGCTGGTCTTCGTGGCCCAGCGGCTGGTGGTCTCAGACGAGGACAAGGCCCCCCCGCCCACCTACCCCCAGCTGATCGCCGACATCCAGGCCGGCGAGGTGGCCCGGGCCACCATCAAGACCGAGTCCAACGAGGTCTCCGCCGACCGCAAGGACGGCACCAAGATCGAGACCGGCTACATCCCCGAGGACACCGGCAGCCTCACGCGGCGCCCTCGATGAGGCCAAGGTGCCCTACGAGATCAAGGGCATCCCGGGCTCGCCCTGGTGGTCGAGCCTGATCTGGCTGGCGCCCTTTGTGCTGTTCATCGTCTTCTGGATCTACCTCATGAACCGCATGCAGGGCGGCGGCTCCAAGGTCATGAGCTTCGGCAAGTCACGCGCCAAGCGGATGGCCGTCGATGCCCCCAAGATCACCTTCGCCGACGTGGCCGGGGTCGCCGAGGCGGTCGAGGAGCTCCAGGAGATCAAGGAGTTCCTCGAGAACCCCAAGAAGTTCCAGGCCCTGGGGGCCCGCATCCCAAAGGGCGTGCTGCTCTTCGGCCCCCCCGGGACCGGCAAGACGCTGCTGGCCCGGGCGGTGGCCGGCGAGGCCGGCGTGCCCTTCTTCTCGATCTCGGGCAGCGACTTCGTCGAGATGTTCGTCGGGGTGGGGGCATCGCGGGTGCGGGACCTCTTCGAGCAGGCCAAGCAGAACACGCCCCTGCATCATCTTCATGGACGAGATCGATGCCGTCGGCCGCCACCGCGGCGCCGGCCTGGGGGGCGGCCACGACGAGCGCGAGCAGACCCTCAACCAGCTGCTGGTCGAGATGGACGGCTTCGAGGCCAAGGACAACATCATCCTGATCGCGGCCACCAACCGGCCCGACATCCTCGATCCGGCCCTCTTGCGGCCGGGGCGCTTCGATCGCCAGATCGTGGTCGACCGCCCCGACCGCGACGGCCGCGCCCAGATCCTGATCGTCCACACCAAGGGCAAGCCGATCGCCAAGGAGATCGACCTGTCCGCCCTGGCCGGCCAGACCCCCGGCTTCACCGGCGCCGACCTGGCCAACCTGGTCAACGAGGCCGCGCTGCTGGCCGCCCGCAAGGGCAAGCGCCTGATCGGCCAGCCCGAGCTGGAAGAGGGGATCATGCGCGTGATCGCCGGCCCCGAGAAGAAGTCCCGCCTGCTCTCAGAGAAGGAGCGGGTGGTGACCGCCTACCACGAGATGGGCCACGCCCTGGTGGGCCACTTCCTGCCAAACGCCGACCCGGTGCACAAGATCAGCGTCGTCAGCCGGGGCCAGGCCCTGGGCTACACGATCTCCATGCCCGACGAGGACAAGTTCCTCACCACCCGGGCCCAGCTGGAGGACATCATGGCCATGAGCCTGGGGGGCCGGGCGGCCGAGGAGATCGTCTTTGACGAGATCACCACCGGCGCCGCCAACGACCTGGAAAAAGTCACCCAGACCGCCAAGCAGATGACCATGCGCTTTGGCATGTCCGACAAGCTGGGCCCGCGGGTGCTGGGCCACAACCACGGCGCCCCCTTCCTGGGCAGGGACATGCACTCCGAGCCCGACTACTCGGACGACCTGGCCCGGGTGATCGACGCCGAGATCAGGCGCATCATCGAGGAGGCCCACCAGCGCGCCCGCGACATCCTGGTCGAGCACCGCCAGGACCTGGAGACCCTCTCCAAGATCCTGCTGGTGCGCGAGACGATCGAGCGCGAGGAGTTCCTGGCCCTGCTCGCCGGCGCCCCCGAGGACCAGGTCTTTGCCGAGCGCGACCGGCGCGCCGCCGAGCTCGAGGCCGAGGCCAAGCGCGCCGCCGAGCAGCCCGAGCCCAACAAGAAGCGCCTGCCCTACCCGGCCGCCGGGGACCCGATCCCGGAGGGGTGACCCAGAGCGGATGGCCGCCTCTTGCGGGCGGCCATGCGCGCCTCCGGCCCCTGGCCGGGGCCTCCGGCATCCGGCGGCACCGCCTGCGGCGGGGCTGGCCGCCGGGGAACCTCGGCTCAGGCCTGGTCGGGCAGGACCATCGGGATCACCGGCAGCACCACTCCCGCGCCGACCGGCGCGTCGCGCCTCGCGGGCCGGCCCGCCTCGGCGAGCGCCGCAGGCCTCGGCAGGGCGAACCGCTCGGCGGCGTCGAGGTCAACCGTGTAACCCAGGTCGCCGAGGCTGGCAACCGTCATCCGGCTGAGCGGGTTGCCCGCCGACGAGATGACGCTCGACATCAGCTCCCGGCGGAACACGGTCTCGCGCCAGTGGCTGTCGCGGGTGCCCGGCCCGCCCGTGTTCTCGACCGGCACGCGCCGGCGGCGCGTGGCCCTCCGCAGCCGCCGGTACTCCTCCACCGCTCGGGGGCCGGCGAAGGTGGGGTTGCGGCTGCCGGCGCCCCTGAGGAGGCCCTTCCGGGCCCAGACCGTCCCGATCCCGAGCACGTGGCCCATCTCGTGGGCGATCACGCCCCTGAGCGTCCCGTTGGCCTGCATCCTGGCGAGGTCGGCGGTGTCGAACGACATGACGCCCCGGGCCGGCAAGAACGCCGCCGCCCCGGCCGACGCCGGCCTCAGGTGGGTCGGCCCGGCCTGGCCGAGGATCCTCCCGGGGCCGTCGATGGGGACCCCCTGGGCGATGATGAGGACGTCGTCGATCACCTCGTTCCCGACGCGCAGCCGGGGAAGATCGCCCACGATCACCCGCGTCCAGCGGTTGGCGGCGGCCTTGAACGCGGCCCTCTGGCGCGCCGTCAGCCCGCCCGCGAAGCGGATCTTGATCGTGAACGGCGACGCGGCCGCCGCCAGTTCCCGGGCGCGCTTGCCGTCCGCCCGTGCCTCGTAGACCTCGTGGTCGGACGCTGCCACGGCGGTTCCCCCAGACGGCCGAGCAGAGCCCGGCGATCGTATGCCCGCCGACGACCGTCGGGCAATCGGCGAGCGAGGCCCGACGACTGCCACGTGCCGGTCCCCGTCGCGCCTCGGCGGCGGCGCCGGCCGGGACGTCCAGGCCCAGTAGGCCGCCCGCAGCACGGCGTGACCCCCGTACGCTTCCCGGGTGGCCGACCCGCTCTCCTGGCTCACCCCACCCTGCGTCATGGGGATCGTCAACGTGACCCCGGATTCCCTCTGGGGCGGCGCCGGCCCTATGGACCCGGAGGGCGCCCTGGCGCTGCTCGACCGGATGGCCGACGACGGCGCCGCGATCTGCGACGTGGGAGCCGAGAGCACCCGTCCGGGGGCCGACCCGGTCGAACGCCGACGAGCAGCTCGCCCGCCTCTCGGGCGTGCTGCGCGCGCTGCGCGTGGCGCCGCCGCCGCTCCCCCTGTCGATCGACACCTCGCTGGCCGCGGTCGCCGAGGCCGCCCTCGACGCCGGCTTCGCCCTCGTCAACGACGTCACCGCCGGCCGGCTCGACCCGCGCCTGCTGCCGCTGGTGGCCGAGCGCGGCGCCGACGTCTGCCTCGTGCACATGCGCGGCGACCCGCGCACGATGCAGCAGGACCCGACGTACGAGGACGTCGTGGCGGAGGTGCGGGACTTCCTGGCCGCGCGCCTGCAGGCTGCCGTCAACGCCGGGATCCCCGAGGAGCGGGTGGTCCTCGACCCCGGCATCGGCTTCGGCAAGACGCTGGAGCACAACCTCGCCCTGCTGGCCGGCGTGCCGCGGCTCGCCGATCTGGGGCGCCCGGTGCTGATCGGGGTGTCGCGCAAGGGCATGTTCCAGCGGCTGCTCGGCCGGCCCGTGGGCGAGCGCATGCCGGCGTCCGTGGCCGCGGGGCTGGCCGCGGTCGCGCGCGGGGCGGCGGTCCTGCGGGTCCACGACGTGCGCGAGACGGCCGACGCCCTGCGGGTCTGGGCGGCCGTGGAGGCCGGAGGATGAGCGGCGACGCACTGAGCGTGCACATCCGGGGGCTCGAGGCCTTCGGGCACCACGGCGTCCACGACGCCGAGCGCGAGCTGGGCCAGCGCTTCGTGGTCGACCTGGACATCGAGCTGCGCGAGGCGCTCTCGACGCGCAGCGACGAGCTGGTCAACACGATCGACTACGCCTCGCTGGCCGACGCGGTCTGCGCCCTGGTCGCCGGCCCCCCCGTCGCGCTGCTCGAGCGGCTCGCCGGGATGATCGCCGACCTCGTCCTGGAGGACCCGCGAGCCCAATCCGTGACGGTGACCGTGCACAAGCCCCACGTCGCCCTGCGGCCCGCCGTGGCGGAGACGGCCGTGACGCTGCGGCGATCCGGGCGGTGAGCCGCTACTGGCTCGGCCTCGGCGCCAACCTCGGGGACCGCCGGTCGGCGCTGGAGGCGGCGCTCGCCTGGCTGGCGCGGGAGGGGCACCGCGTGGAGGCCGTCAGCCCGGTCTACGAGACCGCCCCCCGCGAGGTCGCCGACCAGCCCGCGTTCCTGAACGCCGCCGCGCGGGTGGCGAGCGATCTGCAGCCCGACGCGCTGCTCGCCGAGGTCAAGCGGATGGAGCGCGAGCTCGGCCGCGCTCCGGGGGGGCCGCGCTACGGCCCGCGCGCGATCGACTGCGACCTGCTGCTGTGGGAGGGCGGGGCCTGGAGCGGCCCGGGCCTCGAGATCCCGCACCCGCGCCTCGCGGAGCGGCGGTTCGCGCTGCTGCCGCTGCTCGACCTCGACCCCAGGTTGAGCCTGCCCGACGGGCGGCGGCTGGCCGATCTCGCCGCGGCGATCGACCCGGCCGAGCAGCCGGCCGAGCGCCTCGCCGCAGCCCTCGTCCGGCCGCCGGGGGCCCTGGGCGCGTGAGCTATCATCGGCGGCCTTCCGGCACGGAGGAACGCCAGGCATGTCCCACACCGATGAGCTCGAGGAGTACGACGCCGAGCTCGAGCTTCGCCTGAAGCGCGAGTACGCCGACGTGTTCCCGCTCTTTCGGTACTGCGTGCTCACGCAGGAGGCGACGTACCTCTGCAACCGCTTCGAGCGGGACTTCATGCCGCAGGCGTCCTACCCGTTCTTCCACATCACGATGGAGGACGTCTGGGTGTGGGACAAGAACCGTCCGACGCGGATCATCCCCAAGGTCGAGATCTACACCGCGCAGGACGTGACGGTGGAGATCCTCAAGGGGTCGGAGTCCATGGAGGCGGGCGAGAAGCCGGTCTCGTAGCTCGGTCGAGGGGGGCGGCGGTGCTGCTCGCGGTCAACGTGGGGAACACGCAGACCCTTGCCGGCGTGTACAGCGGCGAGGAGCTGCTGCACGAGTGGCGCATCGCCACCGAGCGCGAGGCCACCGCCGACGAGCTGGCCGCCCACCACGACCAGATCCTGCGCCTGCGCGGCGGCAGCCTCGCCGCGCTGGACGACATGGTCGTCGGCTCGGTGGTGCCCGCCCTGTCGGCCGCCTACCAGTCGCTCGCCGTGAGGTATCTCGACCGCGACGCGCTCGTCCTCGGGCCGGGCGTGCGCACGGGCCTGTCGATCGCCATCGACAACCCCCACGAGCTGGGCGCTGACCGCATCGCCAACGCGGTGGCGGCGCACCGGCGCCACGGGGGGCCCTGCATCGTCGTCGACTTCGGCACCGCCACGACCTTCGACGCGGTCTCCGAGGCCGGCGAGTACCTCGGCGGGGTGATCGCGCCCGGCATCGAGACGTCCCTCGACGCGCTCGCCGCGCGCGCCGCCCGGCTGGTCAAGGTCAACCTCGTGGCCCCGGCGCGCGTCATCGGCAAGTCAACCGTCGAGTGCATGCGCTCGGGCGTCGTCTACGGCACCGTCGCGATGGTCGACGGGGTCGTCGAGCGGATCAAGGACGAGCTCGGCCCCGACGCGCTGGTCATCGCCACGGGCGGGCTCGCCGAGATGGTCTGCCGCCACTCGGTGCAGATCGACGAGAACGAGCCCCTGCTCACCCTCGAGGGGCTGCGGATCGTCCACGAGCTGAACGCGGGGCGGGAGGTCCAAGCGGCACGGGGGGCGGGATGAGAAAGCGGATGCGCCAGATCCTCGCCGAGCGGGCGGCCGCTGCCCGCGAGGCGCCGCCGGACGGGCCGACCGGGCGCTGGCCGGTGGCCGAGCCCTTCGAGATCGGCGGCCTGCGCCTGGAGAACCGCCTGGTGCAGGCGCCGCTCGCCGGCATCGCCAACTGGGCGTTCCGGCGCCAGTCGCGCCGCCACGGGGCCGGCCTGGCCGTCTCGGAGATGATCGCGAGCTTCGGGATCCGCTACGCCAACCGCAAGACGCTCGGGATGCTGACGATCGTGCCCGACGAGCACCCCGTCGGGGTGCAGGTCTTCGGCGCCGATCCCGGGGCCATGGCCGAGGCCGCCCGCGCGGCCGAGGAGGCGGGCGCCGACCTGGTCGACGTGAACATGGGCTGTCCGGTGCCGAAGATCTGCAAGACCGGCGCCGGGGCGGCGCTGCTCGCCGATCCCGAGGGCGCCGCCCGGGTGGTCGAGGCGATGGTGCGGGCGGTCGACATCCCCGTGACCGTGAAGATGCGCCGCGGGCTCACCCCGAGCACGGCGGTCCCCGTGGAGACCGCGAAGCGCCTCGAGTCCGCCGGCGCGGCCGCCCTGTGCGTGCACCCGCGCGCGGCGGCCGAGGAGTACGAGGGCACCGCCGACCACCGCATCACGGCCGAGGTGGTGGAAGCCGTCGCGATCCCCGTCATCGCGAGCGGAGACGTCTCCACGCCGGACCGCGCGCGGCGGGTGCTGGAGGACACCGGCTGCGCGGCGATCGCGATCGGACGCGGCGCGCTCGGCTACCCCTGGGCCTTCGGCGACATCCTTCGCGGCGTGCCGCGCCCCCCGCCGAGCCTCGGGGAGGTCGTCGAGGAGGTCGGCCGATTCGCCGGCGACGCCCGGCAGGCCCTCGGCGACGGGCGCGCGTGCGGGTACATGCGTAAGTTCTACCCCTGGTACCTCGCGGGTCACGGCGTCCCCACCGCCGACCTCGAGGTCCTCCTCACGACCCCGACGCTGGACGAGGCGTTGCAGCGGCTGCGGGCCCTCGCGGCCAGTCCGGCCGCTGCTTGATTCACCGGGGAAGCGAAGCTACCTTTCGGCGCCGCTCTCGGCGGCGGCCGCAACGAAGAAGGTGATCCGATGGACCGCGAAGTGATCCTCACCGAAGAGGGCTTCCTGAGGCTCAAGGAGGAGATCGAGTACCTCTCGACGTCCAAGCGTCGCGAGGTGGCGGAGCGGATCAAGGAGGCGCGCGAGTTCGGCGACATCGCCGAGAACTCGGAGTACGACGACGCCAAGAACGAGCAGGCCCAGCTCGAGTACCGCATCCAGTCGCTGGAGCAGAAGCTGCGCAACGCCCGGGTGGTCGACACCGAGCACGTGTCCACCGACACCGTGTCGATCGGCGCCAAGGTGACCCTGAGGGACATCAAGAGCAGGAAGACCCGCGAGTACTCGATCGTCGGCTCGGCCGAGGCCGACCCCAAGAACCACCGCCTCTCCAACGAGAGCCCGGTGGGCAAGGCCCTGCTCGGGCGCAAGAAGGGGGAGAAGGTGACGATCCCCGCGCCGCGCGGCGCGCTCGAGTACCAGATCGTGAAGATCCAGGCGGGCGACCACGGCTGATCCCGAGCCCGGCGGCGGGCCGGAGTGGCGGGCTCCCGGCCCTGATCGCCGAGCGCCGGGCCAAGGCGGAGGCGCTGCGCCGGCGCGGGATCGACCCCTTCCCGCCGCGCTTTCCCGGCCGCCTCGAGATCGCCGCCGCCCGGGCCGCGGGCGAGGGGATCGAGGCAGGGGGGACGGGGGCCGGGCTGGTGCGGGTGGCCGGCCGCCTGGCGGCGCGCCGGGGCCACGGGAAGACGGCGTTCCTCGACCTCGAGGACCGCAGCGGGCGCATCCAGCTCTGGGCGACGGTCGACCGCGTCGGGGAGGAGGGGATGGCGGCCATCGGCGACCTCGACCTCGGCGACATCGTCGGGGCGGCCGGGCCGCTCGCCCGCACCCGCCGCGGCGAGCTGAGCGTGGCGGTCGACGAGGTCGTCCTGCTCGCGAAGGCCCTGCGCCCGCCCCCCGACAAGCACGCGGGCGTGCGCGATCCCGAGATCCGCCACCGCCAGCGCTACCTCGACCTGATGGCCGACCCCGGCGCGCGCGAGGCCTTTGAGGTCCGCGCCCGCGCGATCGCGGCGGTGCGCCGCTTCCTCGACGAGCGGGGCTTCGTGGAGGTCGAGACGCCGACCCTCCAGCCGATCTACGGCGGGGCGGCGGCGCGCCCGTTCGTGACCCACCACAACGTCCTCGACCGCGACCTCTTCCTGCGCATCGCCACCGAGCTCTACCTGAAGCGCCTCATCGTGGGCGGGCTCGATCGCGTCTACGAGCTCGGCAAGGACTTCCGCAACGAGGGGGTGAGCCACAAGCACAACCCCGAGTTCACGATGGTCGAGACCTACGAGGCCTACGCCGACTACCGCGACGTCATGGACATGCTCGAGCAGCTCGTGCCGTACGCGGCGGCGGCGGCGACCGGCGCCACGACCGTGCCCTGGAAGGGGGGCGAGATCGACTTCGCGCCGCCGTGGAGGCGGGTCGACTTCCGCGAGGCCCTGCGCGAGGCGAGCGGCATCGACGTGCGCGAGCGCTCCGACGAAGCCTCGCTGAGGACCGCCATGCGCGCCGCCGAGCTCGACGCGCCGGACGGGGTCCCGTGGGCGAAGCTGGTCGACGGGCTGCTCACCCAGACCCTCGAGCCGACCCTGATCCAGCCCACCATCGTCCACGACTACCCGGTGGAGCTGTCGCCCTTCGCCAAGCGCCATCCCGAGGACCCGGCGCTGGTCGAGCGCTTCGAGGCGTTCGCCGGCGGGATGGAGATCGCCAACGCCTTCACGGAGCTCAACGACCCCGACGACCAGCGGCGGCGCTTCGCGATGGCCGCCGCCGACCGCGAGGCCGGGGACGACGAGGCGCCGCCGACGGACGAGGACTTCCTCGCGGCCCTGGAGTACGGCATGCCGCCGACCGGCGGGCTCGGCCTCGGCATCGACCGGCTCGCGATGCTCCTGACCGACCGGGCCTCGATCCGCGAGGTGATCCTCTTCCCGGCGATGCGTTAGAGCGCAGCCTGCGCCGGGGCACAGCCTGCGCGGGCACGCGGTCGGCGGAGGCGCATCGGGCCCCTGGCCAGGGGCCCGATGTGGCAACCGGCGGCACCGGCCTGCGCCGGGGCTGGCCGCCGGAAGGACAGGCCGTCGCGAGCCGCCGGCGGCAGGTGGACCGCCGCTCCGGCTCCCTGGGAGGCCTTTGACGACGCGACGAGCGGAGGGCGATGACGCGGGAGCGGGAAGGACATGGAGGAGCGCGGCCGGGCCAGGCAGGAGCGGGGCAAGCGGCTCGGCGACGAGGACCTCGAGGCCGAGGGCCGCGAGGAGAAGATCGCCGGGAAGGCCCGCCAGGCCGGCGAGACGGTGCGCGAGGCCGTCGAGGGGTTCCGCGACGCCCTGAAGGGCGACGAGGGGAAGAAGCGATGAAGAAGACCCTCTACGCGGCCGCCGGCGCCCTGGCCTGGCGGCTCGGCAAGCGCTACGTGCGCCGCGCCCGCCCCGCTGAGCCGCGTAGCGCGGCTGCCCTGGCGGCCGGCCCCGGCGCAGCCGGTGCCGCCGGTCCACATCGGGCCCCGGCCAGGGGCCCGTTGGCCTCCCGCCGGGCCCGCAAGAGGCCCGGCGCAGGCTGGTACACTGCTCCGCCGGTCGGACGTCGAGGGGTTAGAGGAGCGGATGGCGAAGCCACGGGGCAGGGCGCGATCGAAGGCCAAGGGGCGCAAGGGCGGACCTCCCGCCCAGCGCAAGCGCAGGCCCCAGCTCGCCCTGGAGGAGATCGACTGGAAGAACTACCCGTCGCTCCGGCGGTTCGTGAGCGAGCGGGGCAAGATCCGGTCGCGACGCATCACCGGCCTCTCCCGCCGCCAGCAGTCCCTGGTCTCGGGCGCCGTGAAGCGGGCGCGGACGATGGGCCTCCTGCCCTACCCGGACCAGGACCGGAAGGTCCGCTAGGCGCTCGCGCGGGCGGGGCCCGGGCCGGTGTCCGGGGGCGCCGTCATCATCCCCGCATGGCGGCTGACCGGGCGGGGGGCGATCGGAGGGCGGCGCGGCCGCCCGTTCGGGGGGTGCGCCAGGCGCCCTCGCGGGGCCATGATGAAGGCGGTTCCCGGCCCCCGCCGAGGGGCGGGGCCGAGGGGGGCCCGTGCTAGACTCGGCGTCCTCGGAAAACCGATCACCATGTCCTTCTCGGCCGTGGAATCGCACCTCGCGCGGTCCGCGGCTCCTGCCACTCTCGACCTCCCGCACTGATCTCACGCCCGTCGTTCCCCTCTCGGCGCGCCTCCGCGTCTTCGGGGATGGGTGAGTAGGAAGGGGAACCCCGATGTTCGAACGGTTCACGGAGCGCGCGCGCCAGGTGGTCGTGCTGGCGCAGGAAGAGGCGCGCACCCTCAAGCACAACTACATCGGGACCGAGCACATCCTCCTGGGCCTGCTGCGGGAGGAGGAGGGCCTCGCGGCCCGCGTGCTCGAGGGGCTCGAGATCACGGTGGAGGAGGTCCGCGCCCAGGTCATCCGCATCGTCGGGTCGGGCGAGGAGGTCACCTCCGGCCAGATCCCGTTCACCCCGCGGGCGAAGAAGGTGCTCGAGCTGGCGCTGCGGGAGGCGCTGTCGCTCGGCCACAACTACATCGGCACCGAGCACATCCTGCTCGGCCTCGTCCGCGAGAACGAGGGCGTCGCGGCGCGCATCCTCACCGACTTCGACGCCGACTCGGAGAAGATCCGCAACGAGATCATCCGCATGCTGTCGGGCCCGGGCCGGCGCCAGCAGGGCCAGGGCTCGGGGGGCCAGAGCGGCGACAAGAAGTCGAGCAAGCTGCTCGACCAGTTCGGCCGCAACCTCACCAAGCTCGCCGCCGAGGGCAAGCTGGACCCCGTGGTCGGGCGCCAGACCGAGATCGAGCGGGTCATGCAGATCCTCTCGCGGCGCACCAAGAACAACCCGGTCCTGATCGGCGAGCCCGGCGTGGGCAAGACGGCCGTCATCGAGGGGCTGGCCCAGCGCATCGCCTCCAACGAGGTGCCCGAGCTGCTGCGCAACAAGCAGATCTACACGCTCGACCTCGCGGCCCTCGTCGCCGGCTCGAAGTACCGGGGCGAGTTCGAGGAGCGCCTGAAGAAGGTGATGAAGGAGATCACCCAGCGCGGCGACATCATCCTGTTCATCGACGAGCTCCACAACCTGGTGGGCGCAGGCGCAGCCGAGGGCGCGATCGACGCGGCCTCGATCCTCAAGCCGGCCCTCGCGCGCGGCGAGCTCCAGACCGTCGGCGCGACCACGCTCGACGAGTACCGGAAGTACCTCGAGCGCGACTCCGCGCTGGAGCGGCGCTTCCAGAAGATCAGCGTGGACGAGCCGAGCCAGGAGGAGACCGAGCAGATCCTGCGCGGCCTCCGCGACCGCTACGAGGCCCACCACCGCGTCACGATCACGGACGAGGCCCTCGCCGCCGCGGCGAACCTCGCCGACCGCTACATCGCGGACCGCTTCCTGCCCGACAAGGCCATCGACCTCATCGACGAGGCGTCGTCGCGCATGCGGATCAAGACCATGACCGCGCCGCCGACCTACCGCGAGCTCGAGGAGGAGATCGACCAGGTCCGCAAGGAGAAGGAGGCGGCGATCGAGGCGCAGGAGTTCGAGAAGGCCGCGAACCTGCGCGACAAGGAGCGGCGCCTCACGAACAAGAAGCGCGAGCTCGAGGAGCAGTGGAAGAGCGACGAGGGCGGCCCGCGGGCCCAGATCGGCGAGGAGGAGATCGCCGACATCGTCTCGATGTGGACCGGCATCCCGGTGTTCAAGCTCACCGAGGCCGAGACGCAGAAGCTCCTGCGGATGGAGGACGAGCTCCACAAGCGGGTCATCGGCCAGCAGCAGGCGATCACCGCGGTCTCGCGGGCGATCCGCCGCGCGCGCGCCGGCATCAAGGACCCCAAGCGGCCCTCCGGCTCGTTCATCTTCCTCGGCCCCTCGGGCGTCGGGAAGACCGAGCTCGCCCGCACCCTGGCCGAGTTCCTGTTCGGCGACGAGAGCGCGCTGATCCAGGTCGACATGTCCGAGTACATGGAGAAGCACGCGGTCTCGCGCCTGGTCGGGTCGCCGCCGGGCTACATCGGCTACGACGAGGGCGGCCAGCTCACCGAGCAGGTGCGGCGCAAGCCCTACTCGGTGATCCTCCTCGACGAGGTCGAGAAGGCCCACCCCGAGGTCTTCAACATCCTGCTGCAGATCCTCGAGGACGGGCGCCTCACCGACGCCCAGGGCCGCTCGGTTGACTTCCGCAACGCGATCCTGATCATGACCTCGAACATCGGGGCGGCGACGATCTCCCGCAGCACCCCGCTCGGGTTCTCCGTCACCGACGAGACCGGCATGTCATACGAGGACATGAAGTCCCGGATCATGGGCGAGCTCAAGAAGGTCTTCCGGCCCGAGCTGCTCAACCGCATCGACGAGGTCATCGTCTTCCACAAGCTGACCAAGGAGGAGATCACCCGCATCGTCGATCTGCTCCTCGTGCGGCTGCAGAAGCAGATGAGCGAGCACGGGCTCGCCATGCGGCTCACCGATGAGGCGAAGGACCTGCTCGTGGAGCAGGGCTACGACCCGACCATGGGCGCGCGGCCGCTGCGCCGGGCGATCCAGCGCCTCATCGAGGACCCGCTCTCCGACCGCCTGCTGTCCCGCGACTTCACCGAGGGCAGCATGGTCGTCGTCGATCGCGACGGCGAGGAGATGAAGCTCGTGATCCAGGAGCCCGAGCCCGAGGCGGTCGGCGCGGCCGCGGGTGGGACGGCTGAGGAGTCGCCCGCCGGCTCGAGCGAGTCGTAGTCATCCAGCAGGGGTCACGCGTGGCGCAGTCGCGCGCCCGATCGGTCTACATGTGCGGGGCCTGCGGTCAGCAGGCCCCGCGCTGGGTCGGGCGCTGTCCGTCCTGCGGGGAGTGGGGGACGGTCGCCGCCGACACCTCGCCCGCCGCGCCCCGCCGGCTCGCGCTCGGGCCGGCGCCCGCCGTGCCGCGGCTCGCCGAGCTGGAGGACGCGGTCGCCGAGCGCCTGCCGACCGGGATCTCCGAGCTCGACCGGGTCCTCGGCGGCGGCCTGGTGCCCGGCTCGCTGGTCCTGATCGGCGGGGAGCCCGGCATCGGCAAGAGCACCCTCGTGCTCCAGGCGCTGGCCAGCCTCGCGGCGCCGGAGCGCGCGATGCTGGTCACCGGGGAGGAGTCGCCGGCGCAGGTGCGCGGCCGCGCCGAGCGCCTGAGCGTGGACTGCGGGCCCATCCGGGTGCTCGCGGAGACCCGTCTGGAGGCGGTGCTCGCGGCTCTGGAGACGCTCGAGCCGGATGTCTGCGCGGTCGACTCGGTGCAGACGCTGTGCTCCGACGGCGTCGAGGGGGCGCCGGGGGCGCCGAGCCAGGTGCGCGCGGTGACCGTCGAGCTGATGCGGGTCGCCAAGGAGCGCGGCGTCACGATCCTGCTGGTCGGCCAGGTCACCAAGGACGGCGGCCTCGCCGGGCCTCGCACCCTGGAGCACCTGGTGGACTGCGTCCTGTCCTTCGAGGGCGACGACCTGCGCGCCCACCGCGTGCTGCGCGCCACCAAGAACCGGTTCGGCTCGACCAACGAGACCGGCGTCTTCGAGATGGGCGCGCGCGGGCTCGAGCCGGTTGACGACCCCACCCGCCTGTACCTGGCCGAGGCCGGGGAGCGGGTCGGATCGTGCGTCTTCCCCGCGATCGAGGGGAGCCGGGCGCTGCTGGTCGAGGTGCAGGCGCTCGTGGGCCCCACCGAGGTCGTGCCGCCGCGGCGGGTCGCCATCGGCGTGGACCGCACCCGCCTGGCCCAGGTGATCGCGGTGCTGTCGCGGCACGGCGGGCTCCGGCTCGGCGAGGCCGACGTCTTCGTGAGCGTCGCCGGCGGCGCGCGGGCGATGGATCCCGCGGCCGACCTGGCGATCGCGCTCGCCGTGGCAGGTGCCCATCGCGGCGTGCCGGTCGCCGCCGGGACGGTTGCCTTCGGGGAGCTGGGCCTCACCGGGGCGGTCCGGCCGGCGGGGCACTCCGTGCGCCGGCTCGCCGCCGCGGCCGGCCACGGGATCGAGGCGGCGATCATGCCGCCGGGGCACTCGGGGGCGGACCCCGGGTCGCCCGCGCCACCTGTCCTTCGAGCGGTGCCGGGGGTGCAGGAGGCCCTCGACGCCGCGTTCGCCCGATGACCGGGCCTGTCCTGCCATGACGAGAGAGGGGAAGCGGTTGTACGAAGTCGGCGACAAGGTCGTGTACCCGCATCACGGCGCCGGGAAGATCGTCAAGAAGGAGCTCAAGGAGATCCTCGGCCAGCGCCGTGAGTACCTCACGATCCAGATCCTCTACAACGACATGACGGTGATGGTCCCCACGGAGAACGCCGACAAGGCGGGCCTCCGCAAGGTCATCGGCGAGGAGACGGTTGACGAGGTACTGGCGGTCCTCCGCGACGACGGCACGCAGATGCCGAAGAACTGGAACCGTCGCTTCAAGCACAACCGCGACAAGATCAAGACCGGGGACATCTTCGAGCTGGCGGAGGTGGTCCGGAACCTGTCGATCAGGGACCTGGACAAGGGCCTCTCGACCGGCGAGAAGCAGATGTTCGGCCGCGCCAAGAAGATCCTCGCGAGCGAGCTGATGTACGCCCGCGACATGGAGGAGCAGGAGGCGATCGACTTCCTGGAGAACCTCCTGGAGGACATCGGCCAGCGCCGCGGCCCCGGCGGCGCGGGCACCCGGGCGGCCGGAGCGCTGGTGGACTAGCGGCGGGTGCGGCTCACGTAGACGGGAAGGGGCGCCCAAGGGGTTGACCGGGGAGAGATGGGAGATGACGTGGGGGATCGCCTGGCGGCAGGCGATGAGGTGATGGGACGGTGCTGATCGTCGTCAGCGGGACCGTTCTCGCCATCCTCTGCGGCCTCGGCGCGTACCAGGGCGCCGCGGCGCTGCCGCTCGAGGACTGGTTCTCGACCCCGTGGCGCTACGCCGTCGGCGCGGCCATCATCGTCGCCGGCGCGGCGGTCGGCTGGCTCCTCGGCAGCCTCCTCGGCCGCTTCTTCCGCAACCGCCTGCGGGCGATCGACCGCGCGGCCGACCGCCGCTCGGCCGCCGAGCTCACGGTTGGGGCCCTCGGCCTGGTGGTCGGGCTGGTCGCCGCCGCCCTGGCCGGGGTGGCCGTCGCGCAGCTCCCGATCATCGGCCCCTACCTGCTCGTGCCGATCGTGCTGGTGGTGGCGTACCTGTTCAGCCGGGTCGCCGCCCGCAAGCACGTTGACATCCTGCGCATGGTCGGGATCCGCTCGCGCTCCCCCGCGGCGAACGTGCCGACCCGCCTCGTGGACACGTCGGCGATCATCGACGGCCGGCTCGTCGACGTGATGAAGACCCGCTTCCTGTCGGGGGCGATCGTGGTCCCCGACTTCGTGCTCGACGAGCTGCAGCGGGTGGCCGACTCGACCGACGTCCTCAAGCGGGCCCGAGGCCGGCGCGGCCTGGAGATCGTGGAGGAGCTCAAGTCGTCCGCCAACGGCGGGTTCTCGGTGAAGGCGGCCGACTACCCGGACGTCGAGGGGGTCGACGCCAAGCTGGTGCGCATGGCCCAGGACGTCGGGGGCTCCATCGTCACCACCGACTACAACCTGAACAAGGTCGCCCAGATCCAGGGCGTCGAGGTGCTGAACGTCAACGAGCTGGCGAACGCCCTGAAGCCGGCGGTCCTCCCCGGAGAGGAGCTGCGGGTGAAGGTCATCCGCGAGGGGCGGGAGTACGACCAGGGCGTCGGCTACCTGCAGGACGGCACGATGATCGTCGTCGAGGGCGGCCGCTCGGCGGTGGGCACGGAGATCGCGGTCGAGGTCACCTCCGTCCTCCAGAGCCCCTCGGGGAAGATGATCTTCACCAAGCTCCCGGGGGATCAGACCTCCCCGTCGTAGTACTCGGTCCCGGCCGAGCGGGGCACGATCAGGTCCTCGTCGCCGTCCGGGGTCCAGACGCCGATCTTGTCGCTGTCCGGGTAGGCCGTGGCGGTGGGGTAGACGACCTCCGACCACATCAGGACCCGCGCCGCGGCGTCCGAGTCGTTGCGGATCTGGTGGGCGCCCTTGGGGCCGGTCGGGAAGAAGACGAGGTCGAGGGGCTCGAGGCGCTCGGTGCCCTCCGGCGTCCGCACCGTCGGCGTCCCGGCGATCACCAGCGCCCACTCCTCCTCGCCGTACTCGTAGTGGTACGGGCAGACGGCCTGCCCGGGCGGGATCTCGTAGAGGGTCGCACCGGTCCTCCCGGCCCCGAGCCGGCTGCGCGTGGGGAACCGTCGGGCCCGGAAGCCGTCGGGGCGGACGGCCTCGTCGTCGAAGGCCGGATCGGCGAGGTTCACGCGCCGCACCGGCCATCCTGGCAGACGGCGGGCCGGCGCCTCAGCGGCGGTGCTCGGCGACGAGCCACTCGGCCAGCCCCACGCCGCCGAACGGGTCGCCGGCCTCGAGGCCCTCGTGCTTGGCGAAGGCGTACACGGGCCGGTCCGCGGCCTCGCGCTCCAGCAGGTCGCGCCAGCCGTCCCGCGCCTCGGGCGCGTAGCGGTCGGCGCGAAGGCGCACGTAGGCGAACACGCCACTCCGGCAGGCGCGGCGGCACCGCCCCGGCGGTCTCGGAGACGCAGACGGTCCCGCCGCCGGCGGCGATCCGCTCCTCCACCGCCGGCACGAGCCAGGACTCGTGGCGGAACTCGAGCGCCGTCGGGAGGCCGGGCGGCAGGCAGGCGAGCAGCTCGGCGAGCGCCCCGTCGTCGCGGGCGCGCGTCGGCGGGAACTGCAGGAGGACGGCGCCGAGCCGCGCGCCGAGCGGCGTCAGCGACTCCAGGAACCGCGCGAGGAAGGCGCCCCCGCCCTCGGCCGGCGGCAGGGCGCGCGCGTGGGTGACCCGGCGGTGGGCCTTGGCGGCGAAGCGGAACCCCTCGGGCGTCTGGGCGGCCCACCGCGCGACGACGTCATCGGGTTGCAGGCGGTAGTGGGTCGCGTTGATCTCGCAGGCCGACAGCACGGACGAGTAGTGGGCGAGGAAGCGGTCCCTCGGGAGCCCGTCGGGGTAGAAGTCCGGCTGCCACTCCGGGTAGGCCCAGCCCGATGTGCCAACGTGCAGGCCCATGGCGCTCCCACGATAGCGGCGGCCCCGCCGCGCCCACCGCGGCGGTCCTGGTCGCTGCGGGGTCGGGCGTCCGCATGGGCGCGCCGGTCCCGAAGGCCCTCGTCCCGCTGGCCGGCCGGCCCCTGCTCGCGTGGAGCCTCGCCGCCCTCGCGGCGAGCGCCGAGGTGGACGCGATCGTCGTGGCCGCCCCGACCGACCGCGTCTCCGACGTCGAGGCCGTCGTGCGCGCGGAGGGCGGCGCCGGGGCCGTCGTGGCGGGCGGCGCAAGCCGCGCCGAGTCGGTCGCGGCGGGCCTGGAGGCGATCCCCGCCGGGAGCGGGATCGTGCTGGTGCACGACGCCGCCCGCCCGCTGCTCACGCCCGCGATCGTCGCCGCGGTGGTCGCCGGCCTCGACGACGCCGACGGCGCGATCGCCGCGCGGCCCGTCGCCGACACGCTCAAGCGCAGCGACGGCCGCGCGATCCCGGTGATCGCCGGGACGGTTGACCGGGCCCCGCTCTGGGCGGCCGAGACGCCCCAGGCCTTCTGGTCGCACGTCCTGCGCGACGCCGTCGCCAGGGCCCGCGACGAGGGTCGGCTGGCGGCGGCGACCGACTGCGCCTCCCTGGTCGAGGCGATCGGGGGGCGGGTGCGCCTCGTGCCGACTCCGGGGCCCAACCTCAAGGTCACCACCCGGTCCGACCTCGCCCTCGCCGAGCGGCTCCTCCTGGACGGCGGATAGTCTCCGCGGCCGTGCTGACGGACTACCACATGCACCTCCAGCCCGACGGGGCCGGGGCGCGTGCCGAGGCCGCGGCCGCCTGGGAGGCCGACGGCGGCCACCTGTCGCCGGCGTGGATCGGGCGCTACGCCGCCCGGGCGCGGTCGCGCGCGGTCTCCGAGATCGCGATCACCGAGCACGTCTACCGCTTCGCGCAGGCGCGGGATTGGAGCGAGGACCCCTGGTGGCGTGAGGAGGCGACCGAGGACGCCGACGCGTACTGCGAGGCGGTCCTGGGCGCGGGCGCGTCGGGCCTGCCGGTGCTGCTGGGGATCGAGATGGACTGGCTGTCCCATCGCCGCGCCGAGATCGCCGCGTTCCTCGAGGACCGGCCCTTCGACGTCGTGCTGGGGTCGGTGCATTGGATCGGCGCCCTGGCGGTGGACGACCCCGGGGCCGCCGACTGGGGCGGGCGCCCGGCGGGGGAGGTGTGGTCGGCGTACCTGGCCGAGCTGGTCGCCGCCGCCGAGTCGGGGCTCTTCGACGTGCTCTCCCACCCCGACCTGCCCAAGGTGTTCGGCAGCCGCCTCCCCGAGTCGCTTCAGCACGCCATGGACGAGGCCGTCGCGGCGATCGCGGCGACGGGGATCGCGGTCGAGTGCTCCTCCGCCGGCCTGCGGAAGCCCGTGGGCGAGCTCTACCCCGAGCCGGCCCTGCTGGCGCGGTTCCGGCAGGCGGGGGTCCCGGCGACCCTGTCGAGCGACGCACACCGCCCCGAGGACGTCGCGCGCGACTACGCCACGGCCGTGGCCGCGCTCCGGGGCGCGGGCTACGAGACCATCACCCGCTTCTCGCGGCGGCAGGCCACCCAGGTCCCGATCAGATGACGATGAGGATCGGCGCGGGCGCCGACGCCCACCGCTTCGGCCCCGGCCGGCCGCTGATGCTGGGGACGGTCCACATCCCGCACGACGAGGGCCTCGTCGGCCACTCCGACGGCGACGTGGTCGCCCACGCGCTGTGCGACGCGCTCCTCGGCGCGGCCGCGCAGCCCGACATCGGGGCGGTCTTCCCGTCCGGCGACCCGGCGTGGGCGGGAGCGTCGGGGGCGCGCCTGCTGTCGGTCGTCATGGAGCGGGTGAGGGACGCGGGCTGGTCCGCCGTGAACGCCCACGCCGTCGTGGTCTGCGAGCGGCCGCGCCTCGCCCCCCACCGGGCGGCGATGGAGGCCGCGCTGTCCGAGATCGTCGGCGCCCCGGTCGGCGTCCACGCCACGACCAGCGACGGCATGGGGGCGCTCGGCCGCGGCGAGGGCGTCGCGTGCCACGCCGTCGCCCTCCTGGAGGGCCCGTGACCCCCGACGGGGGCGGCCCGAGGCTGCACTCGACCCTCACCAAGCGGCGCGAGCCGCTCGTGCCGGGGCCGGGCGGGGTGGTGCGCATCTACGTCTGCGGGCCGACGGTCTACGGGCCGATCCACATCGGCAACGCCCGGCCCTTCGTGGTCTTCTCCGCCCTCAAGCGCTACCTCGAGCGCCGGGGCCTCAGGGTCAAGCTCGTCTCGAACCTGACGGACGTCAACGACAAGATCTACGACGCGGCTCGCGCCGAGGGCGTGCCCAGCGACGAGCTGGCGCGCCGCTACTCGGCGGAATACGTCGCCGACACCGACCGGCTCGGCCTCGGGCGGCCGGACGCCGAGCCGACCGTCACCGAGACCGTGCCCCAGATCCTCGAGCTGATCGGCACGCTGGTCGAGGCGGGCCTGGCCTACCCGTCCGGCGGCGACGTCTACTACCGGGTCGCGCGCTTCCCCGGCTACGGCAGGCTGTCGGGCCGCCGGCTCGACGAGATGGAGCCGCAGGAGCCGGGGCCCGGCAAGGAGTCGCCGCTCGACTTCGCGCTCTGGAAGGGGCGCAAGCCCGATGAGGACACCTGGTGGGAGTCGCCCTGGGGGCCCGGCCGCCCGGGCTGGCACATCGAGTGCTCGGCGATGGCCGAGGCGACCCTCGGGCAGAGCTTCGAGATCCACGGGGGCGGCATCGACCTGGTCTTCCCGCACCACGAGAACGAGATCGCCCAGTCCGAGGGCGCCCACGGCGGCCGGATGGCGGCCATCTGGATGCACAACGAGATGCTCGAGCTGGGCGACGAGAAGATGAGCAAGAGCGTCGGCAACATCGCCCCGCTGTCCGAGGTCCTCGACCGCTGGCCGGCGGAGGTGGTGATCGCCTTCTTCCTGACGAGCCACTACCGGTCGCGGCTGCCCTTCTCCGAGGAGCGCATGGGAGAGGCGGCCGCGGTCGTGGAGCGCCTGCGCAACGCCCTGAGCGCGCTCGACAGGGCGACCGCCGGGCGCGGCGAGGGGACGGATCCCGAGCTGACGAGGGCCGTCGTCGAGAGCCGCGCCGCCTTCTTCGACGCCCTTGACGACGACTTCGGCACGCCGGCCGCCTTCGCCGCCCTCTTCGACCTGGTCCGCGCGGGCAACCGGGCGATCGCCGGGAGCGAGGCCGGTGCGGGCCAGCTCCGCGACGCCCGCCGCGAGCTGCTCGAGCTGCTCGACGTGCTCGGGCTCGCCTCGATCGACCCCGGGCCGGCCCCCGCCGTCCCCGACGAGGTGATGGAGCTGCTGGGCCGGCGCGAGGACGCCCGCGCCGCGCAGGACTTCGCGGCCGCGGACGCGGCGCGCGACCGCGTCCGGGAGCTCGGGTTCGAGATCACCGACACGCCGGAGGGCCCGCAGGTCAGGCCGGCATGAGCCGCCCCCGCCACCGGGCGGCCGGCGACCGTGAGGTCGTCTACGGCCGCAACCCGGTGCGCGAGCTCGTGGCCGCGGCCCGGCGCCCCGTCCACGAGGTGCGGGCGCTGCCCCAGATCACGCGTGAGCCCTGGTTACGCGGCCTGCCGGTGCGCGAGTCCTCGCGCGACGAGCTCAGCCGGTGGGCGCGCACCCCCGAGCACCAGGGGGTGGCCGTCATGACCGACCCCTATCCCTACGCCGACGTCGCGGATCTCCTGGGCCGGCCGGGGCCGGTCGTCTGCCTCGACGGCGCCCACGACCCCCGCAACATCGGCGCGATCGCCCGCGTCGCCGAGTGCGCCGGGGCCGCGGGGCTCGCCATCCCCCGGCGCGGGGGCCCCGGCGTCACGCCCGCCGTCGCCAAGGCCTCGGCCGGGGCGGTCGAGTGGCTCGCGATCGCCCGGGTCGGGAGCGTGGCGGCGTTCGTGCACGACGCGCGGTCCGGCCGCCAGGCCCTCGGAGCCGACCCCGCGGGCGGGGACGACTACCGGACGATCCCGTGGCCGGACGACCCCCTCCTCGTCCTCGGGTCGGAGGGATCCGGCCTGCGGCCGCGCGTCCGCGACGCCTGCGACCGCCTGGTGACGATCCCGACGGCCGGCCGGGTGGAGTCCCTCAACATCTCGGTCGCCGCCGGCCTCCTGGTCTTCGAGGCGCTTCGCAACGCGAATTGACGCTCTGAGCGTGTTTCTGCCGTTGACGCGGCTTTGTGCGGACGGTAACAATGCCCAACTCCGGCGATTCAAACGCTTGAGTTCAGCTTGATTCTTCGCGGGCTGACCGAGGAGAGAACCGCATGGCCAGGGCGTTCTCGGCACAACCACTCGCCGCCTCAGCACGAGCTGAGAGGACCGCTCCAGGTCATTCTCAACCGTGGGTTGAGATCCAGGACAGGGCCCTCGTCGGACGTGCTCGCAACGGTGATTCCGTTGCAATGGACCAGCTGATCGAGCGTTACCGCGGGTTCGTCCGCATGAAGGCGAGCGCGTACTTCCTCGCCGGCGGCGAGGGTGAGGACCTCGTTCAGGAGGGCCTCATCGGCCTCTTCAAGGCCGTCCGCGACTACCGGTCCGATCGTGAGGCCTCCTTCCGCTCGTTCGCGGAGCTGTGCGTCACGCGCCAGATCATCACGGCGATCAAGACGGCCGCGCGCAACAAGCACACGCCGCTCAACACCTACGTCTCCTTCAGCCACACGCGCGCCGGCGCGAGCGGCGACCAGGAGATGAGCCTCGCCGAGGTGCTCCCCGGCGACCCCGTCGTCGACCCGATCACCCAGGTGATCTCGTCGGAGGAGCTGCGCAGCCTGGTCGAGTGCCTGGGCGAGTCCCTCTCGGAGCTCGAGAGCGACGTCCTGACGATGTACCTCGAGGGCCGCTCCTACGAGGAGATCGCCCAGCGCATCGGCCACACGCCGAAGACGGTTGACAACGCGCTCCAGCGGGTGAAGCGCAAGGTCCTCACCCACCTGCGCTCCCGCGAGGTGCTCGACCTGCACTGACCCGCGACGACGCCGGCAGCCTCGCCAGCACGTCCACCGCGTCGTCGACGGGCGGCAGCGCGCGAATGGCATCGGCGACTCGCGCGGCCGCGCGCCGGTAGGCGGCATCCCCCAGCACGCTCAGAACCGCTCCGGCGAGCCCGCCGAGCGTCTCGGCGCTCGGGAGGCCCAGGACGCGACGCGTCCGCCGCTCGCCGTCGAGGGCGACGCCGGCGCCGACGCCCGCCACGGCGCCGGCGTTGGCCCACTGATCGGCGCTGAACAGCGGCAGGACCACGAGCGGCACCCCGTGTGAGAGCGCGCCGAGCGTGGAGCCGTAGCCGCCGTGACACACGATCGCCGCGGCGTGCGGGGCGACCGCGTCCTGCGGCACCCATCGCTCGACGCGCACGTTGGGAGGCCGCGGCCCGAGCTCCTCGGGGTCGCTGCCGCGGCCGATCGTGACGAGCACCCGGGCGGGCAGCGGGGCGAGCGCGTCGATCGCGGCCCTGTAGAGCGCGGGGAAGAAGGGCAGGTGCGGCTCGGCGGTGACCGAGCCGAAGGTCACGTAGACGAGCGGATCGGCGTTGCCGGGCCACCAGTCCGGCAGGGGCGGCACGGCCTCGGCCGGTCGCGTCCGGAAACGGTGGACGAGCGGCGCGGCCGAGGCGGGCGGACGCTCCATCAGCTCCGGCATCGTGGTGAAGTACGGCCCGTCGCGAAGGCGGTCACCGGAGGGGTCCGGGGGCAGCCCGATCTCCGAGCGGACCCGATCGAGAACCGGCGCGGCGAGCGCCACGGAGAGCTGCTCGACCGACGTCAGCCCGAGCCCGACGCGCGCGAGCGGCACCCGGTGCAGCTCTGCGGCGATGGTGGAGGTGAACTCCCAGCTCTCGCGGACGATGACGTCCGGCCTCCAGGTCTCGACGATCCTCAGCAGATCGGGAAGGCCCGCGCGCGTGTCGATCCCACCGAAGAACTCGCCGATCATCAGCGCATTGGCCGCGTCGAGGTCCAGTTCCGCGAACTGACCCAGCAGCGGCTTCCACGCCTCCTCGGGCGGATCGCCCACCGGCGAGAACGCCAGCCCCGTGGCCTCGACGTTCGCCCGATGCTGGCGCTGCGCCGCGACCACGACGTCGTGCCCCGCCGCGGCGGCGGCATGCGCGATCGGCGCCAGCGGCAGGAGGTGGCCGGAGCTGCCGCGGGTGGTCACGAGGATGCGCATCAGGCACTCCAACAGTGTCAGTCGAAGCCAGGCGTTGCGAGGGATGTTGCGTCTGCGTCCGGCCGGCATGAAGAGCCGCCGGGGCGGCGAATGGGCCGTTGTCCGCGACCACCGAAACGAGGCGACATGGCGACGCTCGCACCCCGCGCCGACCACTACGACGATCCCGCCTTCGACTACCGGGAGTACTGGCGGGGCCGGGACTACGAGCACGCGGCCGAGCAGGCGGCCATCGACCGGCTCCTCGCCGGCCGGCGCTTCGGGCGGGCCCTCGACGTCGGGGGCGGGTACGGGCGGCTGTCGCGGCACCTGCTGGGCTACTGCGACGAGGTCATCCTCGCGGAGCCCAGCGAGCAGCAGCTCGGCCTCGCCCGCACCTACCTGCGCGACGCGCCCGCGGTGCGGTGCCTGCCGGCGCAGGCGGCCGACCTGCGGCTGCCCGACGGGTCGGTGGACGTGGCGATGCTCGTGCGCGTGCTGCACCACATCCCCGACCCGGCTCCGGAGCTCGCCGAGATCGGGCGGGTGCTGCGGCCCGGCGGGACGCTGCTGCTGGAGTTCGCGAACCTGAGCCACGCCCTCAACCGCGTCCGCTACGCGGCGCGGGGCAGGCGGATCCCGCGCGCGCCG
Source organism: Miltoncostaeaceae bacterium (assembly GCA_963834875.1). Classification (GTDB taxonomy): domain Bacteria; phylum Actinomycetota; class Thermoleophilia; order Miltoncostaeales; family Miltoncostaeaceae; genus DATAGF01. The sequence continues at coordinate 222,408 of CAWIDG010000027.1, read as the reverse complement.
GTGGAGGTCGCCGCCGCGGCGGGCCGCGGCCGTCGGGGCGTGCCGTTCGTGAACCACCACCCGAAGGCCCTGCTCGGGCTGCTCGAGCGGGCCGGCTTCGCGGTCGAGGCCGCCCTGAGCGGCTCCAACCTGCGCAGCCAGGCCGCCAAGCGGTTCCTGAGCACCTCCGCCCTGCTCCGGCTCGAGCGGCGCCTGCAGCCGGCGCTCGCCCCGCTCTACTTCGGCCCGAGCATCTGGCTGAGGCTCTGCAAGACCGGCTCCTGACGGTCAGTCGATCGAGAAGCCGCTGGTGCCCTCGGGCGGCTCCTCGGTGACCTCGACCTCGCGGACCTCCGCGTCCGGCGGGCCGACGCGGGCGAATGCGACGAGCCGCTCCACCGCCTCCGGGGCTCCCTCGAAGGCCGCCTCGACGCTGCCGTCGGCGAGGTTGCGCGCGTAGCCGGCGACGCCGGTCTCCGCGGCGGCGCGCCGGGTGCTCTCGCGGAAGAAGACCCCCTGCACCCTGCCGCGGACCCGCACGCGCACCCGCCGCAGGCCGCTCACGGCGCGCTCACGGCCGCGCCGGCCTCCTCGAGGCGGGCGATCTCCTCCTCCGAGCGGCCGAGCTCGGCGAGCACGGCGCGGGTGTCGGCCCCGAGTGGCCGCCCCGTGAACCGGATCGTGCCGGGCGTGTCCGAGAGGCGCACGACCGGGGCGGTCATGGTCAGCCTGCCGAGCTCTGCGTCCTCGACCTCCTCCACCAGCCCCGTCGCCCGCACGTGGGGGTCGTCGAAGAGGTCGTCGCGCTCGCGCACCGGCGCGGCCGGCACCCCGGCATCGGCCATCGCGTCGTCCCACTCGGCGGTCGTGCGCTCGAGGAACCGGGGGGCGAAGAGGGCAACGAGCTCGTCCTGGCGCTCGACCCGGGCGGCGCGGTCGTCCCAGGGCGGGGCGTCGAGCAGGCCGGGCATCCCGACGGCGTCGCAGAAGCGGTGGGCGAGGCGCTCGGCGTAGGCCGCGACGGCCAGCCAGCCGTCGGCCGTGCGGTACGCGCGATAGAACGCGCGCGAGAAGGTCGGCACGCCGTGGCCCGGAAGGCTCTCGATCCTCACGAGGGAGTGGGCGTTGAGCGCCACCGCCGTCCCGAGCACGCTGGCCTCGACGAGCTGCCCCCGGCCGCTGCGCCCGCGCTCGATGAGGGCGGCCAGGATCCCGGAGCAGGCCAGGAGCGGGAGCGCGGTGTCGTTGATGGGGATCGGGGAGGAGCGGGGCGCCTCGCCTGGCGGCGCGAGGCTCGGGGGCATGAAGCCCGCCAGCGCCTCGGCGAGGATGTCGTAGCCGGGCCGGCCGCCGCGCGGCCCGTCGGCCCCGAACGCCGAGATGGCGCAGTAGACCAGGGCCGGGTTGAGCTTCCGGCACTCCTCCCAGCCGAACCCGAGGCGCTCGGCGACCCCGGGCCGCATGTTGGTGACGAGCACGTCGGCGCGCGCGACCAGCTCGCGCAGGACCTCGCCCGCTTCGGGGCGCGTCAGGTCGAGGCAGACGGCGCGCTTGTTGCGGTTGGCCTGGACGTAGTGCCGGCTGCGGCCGGGCCGGCCGGGCACGCGCTCGTGGTCGCGCCACTCGTCGCCCGACGGCCGCTCGACCTTGATCACCTCGGCGCCCAGATCGGCCAGGTGCATGGCCGTCAGGGGCCCGGCGAGGTTGTGCGAGAGATCGAGCACGCGCAGCCCGGAGAGCGGGGGTGGGCCCATGTGCCGATGCTATCCTCGACCCTCCTGTGAGGGTGGGGGAAGGAGCGCGGCAATGGGCCTGATGGGCCGGTTCACCACGATCGTCAAGGCGAAGGCCAGCAAGGCGCTCGACCGCGCCGAGGATCCCCGCGAGACCCTCGACTACTCGTACGAGAAGCAGCTCGAGATGCTGCAGAAGGTGCGCCGCGGCGTCGCCGACGTGGCCACCAGCAAGAAGCGCCTCGAGCTCCAGGCGGCCAAGCTCGAGCAGAGCGTCGAGAAGCTCGACGGCCAGGCGCGCACGGCGCTCCAGCAGAACCGCGAGGACCTCGCCCGCGTGGCCCTCGAGCGCAAGAAGGGGGTCCAGCTCCAGCTGCAGTCCATCGACCAGCAGCGCGAGCAGCTCCAGGGCGAGCAGGACAAGCTCGTCGTCGCCGAGCAGCGCCTCACCGCCAAGGTCGAGGCCTTCCGCACGCGCAAGGAGACGATCAAGGCCCAGTACACGGCCGCCGAGGCCCAGACCAAGATCGGCGAGGCCTTCACCGGCGTCTCGGAGGAGATGGCCGACGTCGGGCTGGCGATCGAGCGCGCGGAGAACAAGACCGAGACGATGCGCGCGCGGGCCGGCGCGATCGACGAGCTGATCGAGACGGGGGCCCTCACCGACCTCACCGACGGGCGCGACTCCATCGACCGCGAGCTGGAGCAGCTCACGGCCTCGAGTGGCGTCGATGCCGAGCTGGAGCAGATGAAGGCCGAGCTCGGCTCCGGCGGCCCGGCCCCCGAGCAGCTCGGCAGCGGCGAGGCCAAGCAGTGATCGTCCGGGTCCTCGGCGAGGGGCAATACCGCCTCGACGAGGAGGCGTTCGCGGCCGCGAGCGAGATCGACGACCGCGTCCAGGCGGCGGCCGACGCCGGCGACGAGGCGGGCTTCCAGGCCGCCCTCACGGAGCTCGTCGACGCCATCCAGCGTCTCGGGAAGCCGCTTCCGGCCGACGACCTGGAGGGATCCGACGCCATCGTGCCCGGCCACGGCACCACGCTCGCCGAGGCCCGCGAGCTGCTCTCCTCGGAGGGGCTGATCCCGAGCTAGTGGAGCGCCCGGGAACGTCCACCGGGCTCTGGCGGGCTTTGTCGGTCCCCGGCCGACCAGAGAATCGTGGATGGGGCGTCATCGGTCGCCCGCGTAGGCTCAGCCATGCGGGCCGCTCGCGGTCGACGCTCCGGCGTCCATCGTCAGCTCGGCAGCGGCGCCCAGTCGGCGCGGGGATCGGGGAGCGGCGTCAGCCGCGCCTCGACGGCGGCCCGCTCAGGCTCGAGCCAGGGCGGCAGGATGATCCTGCGGCCCAGCTCCTCCACGGGGCCGTCGACGGTAAACCCCGGCTCCTCGGTCGCGAGCTCGAACAGCACGCCGCCGGGCTCGCGGAAGTAGAGCGAGTGGAAGTAGTGCCGGTCGATGATGCCGCTGTTGGGGACGCCCGCCTCGTTCAGCCGCTCGAGCCAGGCGCCCTGCTCGGCGTCGGTCGTGCCCCACGCGACGTGGTGGACGGTCCCGGCGCTCTGGCGTCCCGGCTCGGCCGGCGCGGGATCGAGGGCGATCCAGCCGCCGCGGCGCTCGCCGCGCAGCTCCCAGACCTGGCCCTCCCGGCGCTCCGCGCCCATCAGCTGCTCGATCAGCGCCGCCGTCGAGCCCGGCCTGGAGCTGTAGGCGCGCACGCCCTCGAAGCCCTGCAGGGCGAGCCCGGCCGGGATCTCCGGGTGCTGGGCGACGAGCGGCTCGTCCTCGGTGCCGTTCACCACGAGCTCGTGGGACAGCCCCTCGAAGTCCGCGAACCGCAGCGAGCCCCGCTCCCGCTCGACCGCGATCCCCTCAGCACGGAGGCGCCGTTCCCAGAAGTCGAGCGCGTCGCGCGAGCCGACCCGCCACACGATCCGGTGCACCATCCCGGCGCCAGGCCGGCCCGGAGCCGCCCCGGGGTACTCGAAGAACGTCAGGTCGGCGCCGGGCCGGGCGAGCTCATCGCCGTAGAAGAGGTGGTACACGCGCGGGTCGTCCTGGTTGACCGTCTTCGCCGTCAGACGAAGGCCGAGCACCCGCGTGTAGAAGTCGACGTTCCCCGGGGCGTCGCCCGTGATCGCCGTGACGTGGTGGATCCCCTCGAATCGCATCTGCGCTCCCCACCCGGTGTCCCGTTCCAGTTACTTGCTCAAGCAAGCATATTCCAGTTGGTTGCGCTGTCAAGTTTCAGGCGCGGGCGGCGCGTCGCGGGAACGACGCCGGCGCCCGGCGGGGCTCAGGCGGCCGGGGCCCCGCTGACGGGCGAGTCCCAGACCGGGTACCAGCGCTCCAGCTCCGGCTCGAGCGGGAGCTCCGCCGCCAGCGCGGCCTGGAGGCGGAGCTCGAGCGCGTTGTCGCGCCGCCGCCCCTCCCGCGGGACGAAGGGGTAGAACGTGCCGCGCTTGTACGCGTAGACCAGCTGGACGGGGCCGTCCTCGCCCCGGAAGCCGAAGACCGCGCACAGCAGGCGCTCCGAGAGGAGGCGCTCCTCCAGCGACTGGCTGACCATGTGGGTCGTGGTCGCGAGGTCCTCGACGTCGGGGTCCTCGATCACCACCCAGTCGAAGCCGTGCTCGTCGACGTGGCGGGTCACGGTCGTCGCCGACTCGGGCGCCGCGACGCGCAGGAGGTCCTCGATCTCACGGACGAGCGCCGAGAACTGGGCGGCCTCGATCGTCCTGAAGCAGACGCCGGCCCGGCCCGTCGGGACGATCCCGAGCCCGGCCTCGAGCGTCGTCGCCGCGTTGCCGATGCCGAACAGCGCGTCGAGCTGCGCGCGCCTGGGCGTGCGCTGGCCGCGCAGGACGTCGAGCAGGCCCACGACTACGGGACGACCGCGGCCGGGGAGCCGTCGATCTGCGCCTGCATGGCGAGCAGGCGCTCGATCCGCTTCTCGGTCGGCGGGTGGGTCGAGACGATGCTCGACAGCGAGAAGCCCTTGGCGACCGCCGGCAGGATGAAGAACGCGTTCATGCCCTCCGACGCGCGCAGGTCCTGCGTGGGGATCCGGGACATCGATCCGCTGATCTTCTGCAGCGCCGAGGCGAGCTGGGCGGGCGCGCCCGTGATGATCGCCGCGCCCCGGTCGGCCGCGTACTCGCGGTAGCGGGACAGCGCGCGCAGCAGCAGGAACGACAGGACGTAGACGACGATCGAGGCCACCACGACGATCAGGAAGACGAGGGCCGTGTTGTCGCGGCTGCGGCCGCCCATCATCCCGCTGTAGACGCCGAAGCGCACGAGCAGGCCGGCCACGGTCGCGAGGAAGCCCGCGACCGTCATCACGATCACGTCCTTGTTGGCGATGTGCGACAGCTCGTGGGCCAGCACGCCCTCGAGCTCGCGCGGCTCGAGCCGCTCCATGAGCCCGGTCGTGACGCACACCGTGGCGCTCTTGCGGCTGTGCCCGGCGGCGAAGGCGTTCGGCAGGTCGGTCTGCGCGACCGCGATCCTCGGCTTGGGCAGGTCGGCGAGCTGGCAGAGCCGCTCGATCGTCTCGTGGAGCCGGGGCGCCTCGGGCGGCTCCGTCACCTTCGCGCGCATGGCGGCCAGGGCGATCTTGTCGCCGAAGAAGATCTGGGCGAGGGCGAACCCGCCCGCGATCACGAGGATGACGATCGCGCTGGTGCCGGCCGCGATCAGCGCGGCGATGAAGGCGACATAGATGACGCCGAGGCCGAAGATGGTGAGCGTCATGCGCGTCGTCAGGCCCCGGTCCGACCCGTACCACCGCCGTCGTGCCACGCTCCGTCCTCTCCTCGTCGCTACCGCCATCGATGGTAGCTCGCCCGCGCGGCGTAGCCTCCGGGGCGCGTGACGACCTTCCCCATCCGCCGCGGCCGCTGGGCGACGCTCTTCCTGGTGCCCCGCCGGCCGGTCGCCTCCATCGAGGGCGGCAGCCTCCTCGTGCGGATGGGCGCGCTCGGCCGGGCCGACATCCCGATCGACCGCATCGGGAGCGTGGGCACCATGCACTGGCCGTGGTGGGGCGGGCTCGGGGCGCGGATCGCGCGGAGCCTGGTCGCCTTCGTCGGGGCCTCGGGACCCGCGGCGGTGATCGAGCTCATCGAGCCCGTCGAGGTGCGCGCTCCGCTGAAGTGGCCGGCGACCCGGGTCGCCGTCGGAGCGGAGGACGTGGAGGGCTTCGTCGCCGCGGTCGCGCAGGCGCGCGGCGCCGTCCGGGGAGAGCGGTCCCCGCCCTAGCCCACCGGCGGCTGGAGCGCCACGAGCTCGTTGCCGTCGGGATCGTGGAACTGGAGCGTGAGCGCCCCGCCCATGTCCTCGATCGGGCCACGCTGGACGCCGCTCTCGGCGAGGCGGGCCTCGACGGCGGCGATGTCGGAGGCGCGCAGGACCACCGTGGCGCCTCCCTGGTGCGGCCTTGTGGCGAGCTCGCCCGAGAGGGACAGGACCGTGCCCCCGGCCTCGAGCTCAGCCCAGTCGCGACCCTCGCGACGGAGCAGCCTGAGGCCGAGGACACCCTCGTAGAAGCCGATCGCACGGTCCATGTCGCACACCTGGTAGAAGACCGTGTCGATCCCCTCGAAGAGCGGGCTCGGATCGCTCACAGTGCCGCCACACTCGCGGCGGCGCCGTCCCTCGGGCTGTGGGTCGCCGCGCGCGCCAGGGAGCTCTCGCGCAGGGCGCGGAGCACCGAGAGCGCGACGCGGTAGCCCGCGTCGGACTCCCCACCGGTGAGGAGCATCGTCCCGGCCTGGCGGCCGGCGAGCTCGCGCACGATCGGGCGCGGGCGCTCGGAGACGATCATCACCGGGCGGTGGTCGTCGTGGATGCCGGGGGCGATCTCGGCCCAGTCGGCCTCGTCGCCGCGGAGGTCCAGCATCAGGATGTCGGCGTCCCCGGAGGCGGCGTCGCGGCGCGCCTCGGCGGCGCTCACGGCGTAGCCCAGACGCGCGAGGGTCTGCTGGAGCGCGGTGCGCCCGGCCCCCTCGGATCCGAGGACAAGTACCTTGGTCGGCTGCATTCTGTTACCCCATCTTCTCGCGAGTGAACGGTTGCGCCGGCCGCCGGAATGGCGAGCAGCGCGGGACGCGGGCCCCTGCCCCGAGGCGCACCTCGGGCGGGGCTGATGGGGGTCAGCCGGGTCTTGCCAGTACCGTCCTGTAGCCGAGCCGTGGGCCGAGGCGGCCCAGGGCGTGGATGCGCTCGCCAATGCCGGAGCGCGGGGCGTAGAAGGCGGCGAGGATCACCGCGAGCTGGACGAACAGCAGGAAGGTGGCGGTGGGAACGCCGCCGCCGGGGATGACATAGCTCGCGAGGACGGCGAGCAGGCTCGACCCGGCGGGCGCCGGGCCGCCCGGGGCGGCGATCGTGTCGAACGGGTTCCCTCCGTCGGCGTCCGTGCCCGCCGGGCCGGTGCCGATCTCACGCACGGGGGTCAGCGGGTCCGGGCCCGCCCGCTCGACGCCTCCAAGGGCCTCCAGGAAGTTGGAGCGCGGCGGCGCCGGCGGGTCCGGCGGCCGCACGGCCGCGCCCGCGTCCGTCGCGCCCGCCGTGGGCTCCGCCGCCACGGGCGCGTCGGGCGGCGAGGCAGGCGGCTCGACCGGCACGACTTCCGGGGCGGCGGGGAGGGCGGGAAGGGTGGCCTCGAGCTTCTGGGAGCCGCCGGCCCTCGCCGCGTCCGGCAGGCTCGGCACGGCCGGCAGCACGATCGCCGGGGTCGACTCGGGCGTCGCCTCCGGACCCGGCGTCGCGGCCGGGTCGGGCGAGAGGGGCGGAGGCGGCTGGAGGTCGCCCGCGGGCGCGGGTGGAGGAACCGGCTCCGGCGCGGGGGGCTCGATCACCGCCGGCGGCGGCGCGGGCTCCTCGGCGGGAGCCGGCTGCTCGGCCGTGGCCGGCTCGCCGGGAGTGGGCGCCGCCTCCTGGACCGCCGGGGCGGGGCTCTCGGTCACGGCGGCCGTCTGGGCGGACGCCATCGCCGGAACCACGAGCAGCAGCAGGATCCCCACGGCGAGGGCCCCCAGCGCCACCAGGTGGCGCGCGTGCTCGATGCGGGCGGGAATCATCAGGAGGGCAGCTATTTCACCGATCGAGAGGTGGGCGGACGCGAAAGATCCGTAGCGGCCGGACTGTACGACAACCATCGGACCGCGAGAAGAGCGCGTGGCAAACACTCCCCGTTCGGGTAGGGGATCGCTCGCCATAAGGTGTCTCGGCACACCTGGACCATCGTCGGAGCCCACCACGGTTATGTCCTGGCCAAGCCTCCCGGGGATCGCCTCCCTCGCCGCCGCGCTGGCCGCCGCAGCCCTCCTGGCCGCATGCGGCGACGGCGGGTCGCCGGCGGGGGCCACGGCGCCGCCCGGGAGCGCCGCGGCGGTCACCGTCTGGTTCGCCGACGAGGCGGGAGCGCTCGTCGCCGAGACGCGCGCCGCGCCGGCGGGCGCGTCGCCGCCGCTGGAGGCCGCGATCCTCGCGCTCGCCGACGGACCCTCGGCGCCCGGGCTGCTCCCGGCCCTGCCGCCCGGCACGCGCGTGCTCGGCGCCCGCGCCGCGGACGGCGTGGCGACGGTTGACCTGAGCCGCGAGTTCGAGGCGGGGTACCCCGCCGGCGGCTCGGCCGCCGAGCTGGCGGTCGTGGGGCCCCTCGTGAAGACCGCCGCGGAGGCCGCCGGGGCCGGACGGGTCAGGATCCTCGTCGAGGGCCGGGTGCCCGCGCCGGACGGCGGCCAGCTCGACCTGTCCGAGCCGCTCGCCCCCGACGACGTCGCGGCCCCGGGGTGACGGCGGAGGTCCGCGTTAGAGTCGCTCGACGGTGCCTCCCGCCACCCAGCTCCACCTGCCGCTGCCCACGCCCCAGCCGGGGGCCGAGGGCGCCGACTCGCTGCCCGACCGCCTCTGCGCGCTGATCGCGCGGCGCGGCAGGCCGCTCGAGGTCGGCCACGTGGCGGCCCAGCTCCTGCGGCTGCGCCGCTGCCCGGAGCGCCTCCAGCGCCGGCTGGTCGCCGAGATCGTCGAGGGCGACGCGCGGCTCGCGTGGCTCGGGCGCGACCTGGTGGGGCTGGCGCCGCCCGACTGGTCGTCGGCCGGGCTCGAGTCGGCCACCTTCTGCGTGGTGGACCTCGAGACGACCGGCGGCTCCCCCGGGCTCTCGAAGGTCACCGAGATCGGCGCCGTGCGGGTCCGCGCCGGGGAGGTCGTCGACCGGTTCGCGACGCTCGTCAACCCGAACCGCCCGATCCCCCCGATCGTGACCGAGCTCACGGGGATCGACGACGCGATGGTCGCCGAGAGCCCGGACATCGAGGACGCGCTTGCGGCGTTCGTCGACTTCGCCGGCCAGGACGTGCTGGTCGCCCACAACGCGCCCTTCGACCTGCGCTTCCTCAACTACGAGCGCCGCCGGCTGGCGAGCCGCTACTTCACGCAGCCGTGGCTCGACACGCTGGTGCTCGCGCGCCGCCTGCTCGACGGCCAGGTGCCGCGCCACGACCTCGGCACGCTCGCGGGCTGGGCCGACACGTCGGTGCGCCCGATCCACCGGGCGCTGCCCGACGCCGAGGCCACCGCCGAGGTCCTGGTCGTCCTCCTCGGCCTGCTCACCGAGCGCGGGGTTGACACGCTGGAGCGCGCGGTCGCGTTCGCCGGGACCGGCGGGGCCCGCCACGCCTACAAGCTCGCCCTGGCCGAGGAGCTGCCGGCGCTGCCCGGCGTCTACCTGATGCGCGACCGCCGCGGCCGGGCCCTCTACGTCGGCAAGGCCGCCGACCTGCGCCGGCGCGTCCGCGCCTACTTCGGCCCGGGGGGACGCCACGGCCGCCTCATCGGGCGCGCTCTCGAGCGGCTCGAGTCGATCGATCACGAGGTGTGCGGGTCGGAGTTCGCCGCGCTGCTGCGCGAGAACGACCTCATCAAGGGGCTGAGCCCCCCCTGCAACCGGCGCGGCGCCGGGGCGGGCGGGCGCTTCCTGAAGATCAGCCTGGGCGAGCTCGCGCCGCGGCTCTACGTCGTCTCCCGTGCGCTCGCCGACGGCGCGGCCTACTTCGGGCCGATCCGCTCGGAGCGCCTGGCCCGGGAGGCCGTCGCCTGCCTGCACACGCTCTACCCCCTCGGGGCCCAGGACCCCGCCGCCCGCGATGCCGCCCTGGCGGAGGTGGAGGTCCTCCTCGCCGGCGACTCCGCCGCCGTCGGACGGCTCGGCCTCCGGGTTGCGCAGGCGGTGGCGGAGGGCAGCCTGCAGATCGACCCGGCCGGCGAGGACGGCCCGGTCGAGGCCCTGCTCGGCGTCCTCGGCGCCCTGGCCCGCGTGCGGCGCGCCGCACGCCGCTCGGCCGTCGTGGTCGAGCCCGGCCGCGACGCGGGGACCGCCGAGGCCTTCTTCGTCGCCGGCGGGATCGTCCGCAGCCGCGCCGCGCTGTCGCCCGGCGACTGGCGCGATGCCGCGCGGGTGGGTCTCGACGTCGTCCGGCGGGCGGAGCGCCGCCCGGCCGGCCTCGCCCCGGACGCCCTCGACGAGGTGACCATCGTCGAGGCGCGCCTGCTCGACGGCGCGGGCTCCGGCTCCGCCCTGCGGCTGCCGGAGGGCTGGCGCACTGCCGAGGTGCTCTCGTGGATCGAGTGCGCGGTGGCCCTGGTCTGCACGGCGCCGGCCGCGGCCGCGCGAGTGACCCTGAGGGCCGTCGCGGCCCTCGCCCTGACCGGCCGGTACGCGGTCATGGGCCGCCAGGCGGCGGCCGGGCTGCGGGCCTGGGCGGGCGCGCGCGGCGCGGCCCTGCGCGTCGAGGACGACCGCTCCGACCCGGCGGAGTCGGCACGCCTCCTGGCGTCGCTGGCCGGCGGCGCCGACGTCGTCTTCGGCCCGTACGGGAGCGGGCCGGCCCGGGCGGTCGCCGGCGAGATGGCCGGGCGGGCGGAGGTCGTCTGGAACCACGGTGGCGCGGCGGTGCCCCGGACAGGGGCGCGGCTGGTCGACGTCCTCGGCCCGGCCGAGAGCTACTGGCGCGGGCTGCCCGACGCGCTCGCCGCCCTCGGCGAGGACCCCTCGGGCGTGGCGGTGGTGCGGTGCCCCGGCGGCTTCGGCGCCGCGGTCGCACGGGGCGCGCAGGACGCGCTGGCCGCGGCGGGACACGGCGGCGGGCCCGCCCTGGAGCTCGACCCGGCCGACCCCGGCGGCTGCGCGCGCGCCGCGCTCGAGGCCGGCGTCCGTTGGGTGGTGGGGGGAGGACGGGCCGAGGACGACCTCGCGCTGGGCCGGACGCTCCGGACGACGGGGCTGTCGGCCGGGCTCGTGGTGTGCGGGGTGGCCCTGGCCGGCGAGGAGCTCGGCGACGGCGTGGCCGGCTGGATCGGCCCCGCGCAGTGGGCGCCGGGGGTGGCGCCGCCACCGGTCGCGCTGCCGCCGGCGAGCGACTACCCCGCGGCCCAGGCCCTCGCCGCCGGCCTCCTTGCCGAGCGCGCGGCGGAGCTGGCCGGCTCGGTCGCGCCCGACGCGCTCTGGGACGCGGCCCGCGCGCTGCGCACGAGCACGTTCCTGGGCCCGTTCGCCGTTGACGACGAGGGCCGCCAGACGGCGCACGCTCCGTTGATCGTCGTCTGGCGCGGCCGGGGCGCCACACTGCGGCGGGAGGTGCTTTGGCGTCCCTAGAGCGGATGAGCCGCCTCTCGCGGGCGCCCATGCGCGCCTCCGGGCCCTGGCCGGGCCCTCCGGCAGACCGGCGCACCGGCTTCGCCGGGGCGGGCGCCGGAAAGGTCAAGACCATCGCGCCCACGGCGCCGGTCTGAGGTGCTTGTCCCGGCGGCCAGCCCCGCCGAAGGCGGTGCCGCCGGTTGCCGGAGGCCCCGGCCAGGGGCCGGAGGCGCGTCCCGCCGGCCCCGCAAGAGGGCCGGCGTACGCTTGGGGAGGCCCGCTGTACGCTTGGGACGTGGACGATGTGGCGCGCCTCGTGGACTGGTTCCAGCGCGAGGGCGCCGACCTGCCCTGGCGAGCGACCCGCGACCGCTACCGCGTGCTGGTGGCCGAGACCATGCTCCAGGCGACCCAGGTGACGCGCGTCGTCCCGTTCTACGTGCGCTTCGTCGGGCGCTGGCCCACCGCGGCCGACCTTGCGGCGGCGCGCCTCGGCGACGTGCTCGCCGCCTGGCACGGGCTCGGGTACCCGCGCCGTGCGAGGAACCTGCACGCGGCTGCGACGGTCGTCGCCGAGCGCGGCTGGCCGGAGCCCGGCGGGCTCACCGGCCTCCCGGGCGTCGGCCCGTACACCGCGGCGGCCCTGCGCTGCTTCGCCGACGGGGAGGACGTCCTGCCGCTCGACACGAACGCCGCCAGGGTCGTCGCCCGCCGATTTCCCGGCGGCTGGCCCGGCGCCCCCGGAACGGGGTGGGCGGCGGGCCAGGCGGTCATGGACCTCGGCCGGCTCTGGTGCACGGCCCGGGCGCCGCGGTGCGACGACGGATGCCCGATGCGGGACGGGTGCCCCGCGGCCGACGCCGGCACGGTCGCCGAGGTGACCCCCCGGGGCCGCCGGCAGGGGCGGTACGACGGGTCGATGCGCCAGCGGCGGGGCCTGCTCCTGCGCGAGCTCGCCTCCCGGGGCTGGGCCAGCGCGGCCGCCGACCCCGAGGCGGCGGCGAGCCTGGTCGCCGACGGCCTCGCCGATCCTCGGGACGACGGGCTCGCGCCCGCCGGGACCGCGGGATGACGCACGCGCTGCAGGTGGTCGTGGCGGCGGTCATCGAGCGGGGCGGGCGCATCCTCGTGAGCCAGCGCGGCGGCGCCGTCGGCCATGCCGGCAGGTGGGAGTTCCCCGGAGGCAAGCGCGAGCCGGGCGAGACCGACGACGGCGCGCTGGCGCGCGAGCTGCGCGAGGAGCTGGGGGTGGAGGTCGCCATCGGCCCACGGCTGTGGACGGCCCACGCCGGCCTGCTCGAGCTGCGCTTCTTCCGCTGCGACTGGCGGGACGGGCAGAGGCCGCGGCCGCTGGGCAGCGAGCAGTTCCGGTGGGTCCGCCGCACCGACCTCCCCACCCTGTCCTTCCCGCCGGCCGACGCGGGGCTCGTGGCCGCGCTCGCGGGCGGGAGGCTCTGACAGCGGGGGCGATTTGTGCGCCACGGTAGAATGACGTCACGGGACCCGGGAGGAACGATGGCGAAGGCGAAGCGGGAGCGGCGCACCAGCATCCGGACCATGTCGGCCGACGCCGCGGCGCTCGAGGCGCTCGAGTCGCTCGAGCGCGCGGAGCGATCGCGGGCCGAGGACGCCCCCGAGCCCGAGGAGGACGAGCCCGCCACGGCCTCCTCGGAGGCGGCCGAGAAGGACTAGTCCCGGCCGCTCCGGACCGGGCTCAGGCCGAGCCCCGGGCGAAGGGCTCCCCGCTCACCAGGAAGCGCACGCGGCCGCCGAGCTCGGCGCCGTTGTTCGCGACCCGCTCGAGATGGCGCGCGACGAGCACCGCCGACGCCGACCAGACGCGCGTCTCCGGCTCGTCGGGCGCGGCGGCGACGGCGGCGATGACCTCGCCGAGCATCTGGCGGACCGTGTCGGCCTCGTCCGCCGCCTCCTCGCCGAGCTCCGCGTCGCCCCGCGCGATGGCCTGGACCGCGCGGGCGAGCGTGTCGACGCCGCGCGCGCTCATCCGCGAGATCAGCGCCTCCACCTCGGGCACGGCGCCCTCGGGTCGCACCGAGGTTGACGCGTCGGCGATCGCGACCGCCAGGTCCCCGACCCGCTCGAGCGCGATCACGGCGATCAGGCCAACGTGCAGGAGGCGCTGGTCGCCCGCCACCGGGGCCTCGAGCAGCTGCAGGCTGAAGATCTTCTGGTCGAGGTCCGCGCAGCGCTCGTTGACCTGGTCGTCCGCGGCGATCACCTCGGCCGCGGCCGCCGCGTTGACCTCCTCCCAGGCCGACACCGCCCGCTCGACCTGGCTGAGCACCAGGCTGGCCATCTCGACCAGCGCGGCCCGGAAGTGCTCGATCTCGGCCTGGAAGTGCAGGCGCGCACGCTGGGTCGCCATCGCCGGGATCCTAGTTCCCGCACCGGCGGGAATTGTCACCGCACCGGCAACACCACCCCCGCGAAGGCGACGGCCGCGTCGTTGGTCGCCAGCAGACGGCTTCCCTCCACCGCCGCGGTGAAGCGCACGCCGCCGTCGCGCTCCTGGAGGGAGCGCAGCGCCGCGAGGGTCGCCCCCGGGGGTCGCCGGCCCAGCGCCCGCAGCGCCCGGATCGCGCCGGCGGTGGAGTTGGCCTCCGTCGGCCCGCCGCCGCCCGCCGAGGCGAGACCGCCCTCGCGGTTGCGCTGCGCGAGGATCCAGCCGGCCGCCGCGGCGAGCGCCCGGTGGCCTCGCGGGACGCCGGCGGCCCGCAGCGCCTCGATCACCAGGGAGGTGGCGTCCACCGAGTCCCGCCCGCTCCGGGAGAGGTCGAAGCTCCAGCCGCCCGCGCCCCGGCCGGCCAGCGTGGCCCGCACCGCGGCGCTCGGGACCGGACGCTCCGCCGCGCGCAGCCCCAGGATGGAGAGGGCCTGGTCGTAGGCGGTCGCCCCGTACCGGCCCGACGCGTAGCGGGCGCGGATGCGCGCGACGTAGTTGACGCCCCCGAGGCGGGAGGGGTCGGCGCCCGCCGCGGCGGCGGCCAGGACGACCTTGCCGGCGCCGCCCGCGGTGCGGGCGTAGCCGGGCGCGACCTTCGCGAGCGCGCGAAGGCGCGGCCGCAACGACGCCGCCGTGCGGCCCGCGGCGCGCATGGCGACGATGGCGTCGGCCTGCTGGCCCCCGGGCGCACCGGCCACCTCGCGAGCCAGCCAGGCCGCCGCCCGATCGGCCCGCCCCGCGTCCCCCGGGGCCGCCGCGGCCGGCGCCGCCAGCGCGAGGCAGGCGACGACGGCGAGCGCGGCGCGCCTCATCGCTCGACGCGGAACTGGCCGCCGTTGACGCGCGACAGGCCGACGCGCTCGCGGTTCCCGGCGCCGTCGACCGCGCGGCTCCAGACGCGCCAGAGCCCGGGGGCCAGGCCCTTCCCGAGCCCGAGCGTCCAGTTGCCGCCGGCGGAGCGTGCCCTCAGGTAGAGCTGGCGCGAGCACGGCCGGGGCGCGGTGAGGCCGCCGGACCCGGCGCGGAAGCGGCACTGGGTGCCGACCCGGCGGGCGAGCGCCACCTCGACCCGGGCGACGTCCGAGCGGTCCGGGCCCGCGACGCCGCGGATCGCCACCACGGTGCGCGGACGGGAGCCGATGCGCGGATGCGTGATGCGGCTGCCGGGCGCGACGGTGTCCTCGCCGGTCCGGGCCGCCGCCCCGGGCGAGGGCGCCGGCGGCAGGTTGCACACCGACGGGTCGCCGGCATACGTGCAGACCTGGCGCGCGGCGCTGCGGATGTCGCCCGCGCGCGTGGCGCTGACGGTCCGCGTGCCCGCGGCCTGGGCGACGAACGTCGCCCGCCCGGCGGCGTCCGCCGTGGCGGCCGCGCCGCCGTAGGTGACCGTGGCGCCCGCGCCGGGCTGGGCCGCGCCGTCGGCCCCGAAGCTCGTGACGGCGACGCTGAAGCTGCCGCCGGCCGCCACCCGGTCGGCCGACGGGGCGACGTCCAGCTCGCGCGCGCCGTCGGGGGCGCCGTAGTACCAGAGGACCGAGTCGCCCTGGCCGAGCGCGCGCTGATCGGCGCCGACCGCCGGGGCGGCGTGGTTGACCCGGTACTGCCAGCCGACCACCCCGGCGTTCTCGTCCGGCCCGATCCTCTGCACGAGCAGGGCCGAGAAGGCCGGGAAGTGCTCGAACCCGAGGCCGAGGCCCGTGCTCGAGGTGGCGCGGTAGAGCTGCCAGAAGGCCGAGGCCCGGCTGACGTTGACCGGGGCGAAGTTCCGGTCGAAGACCGTCGCGGTGCCCGAGCCCTCGATCGGGATCGCGCTCTCGGGGATGAGGTTGGCGGAGGCGCCCTCGACCCGGATGGCGGTGTCGAGCGCCGCCGCCGCGGGGGCCGCCGCCAGACCCGCCGCGCAGGCCGCGGCCAGGGTGACCCGAAGGGAAGTGCGCACTGGAGCTCCTCTTGTCGCGGAGGGCATTCGTCGTGCGGGCCGGAGGCAGGTCTCCTGGCTTCCCGGTGATCGCGCGGGCCCCGCAGCCTTCCCAGGTCTCCCCAGTGGCCGGCTGTCGCCGAGCGGCGCCCGCTCCCGGGTGACAGTGGCGCGACCGCGCCGGATTCCCACCGGCTTCCCTCGCCGCCGACCCGTGAAGCGACGCCCAACCTACCCGCTACCCTTGCGTCGTGTCCACGGCCGGCCCCGTCGCCCTTCCGCCGCCGGCGGTCTCGACGCCGGGCGTCGTCGAGCGCATCGTCCGCAGCCCGGGCCGCTTCTGCGTGGCCACGCTGACGATCACCACGCTCGGCCTGGCGCTCGACCGCTACGCCGATCTCGGCCTCCAGTTCCTGCTCGGTGTCTGCACCTGGGGCTTCCTGGCGATCGCCTTCGCCTACCTGACGCCCATGGAGCGGGCGCAGACGAGCGTCGTCGTGGTCGTGGCCACGATGGCCGAGGTGATCGGGTCGATCCTCTGGGGGATCTACGAGTACCGGCTCGGGAACCTCCCGCTCTTCGTGCCGGCCGGCCACGGGCTCGTCTACCTCACCGGGCTCCGCCTCAGCCAGACGCGCTGGGCCGCCGCCCGGCCCCGGGCCTTCGTCGGCCTGGCGATCGCGGCGGTCTCGGGGTGGGCGCTCCTCGGCCTCGTCGCGCTCGACCGTGCGGACGTCGCCGGCGCGGTCGGCGCCGCGGTCCTGGTGGTGTTCCTGCTGCGCGGCCGGGCGCCGGCGGTCTACGCCGGGGTCTTCTTCGCCGTCGCCTACCTCGAGATCTACGGCACGGCGATCGGGACCTGGACCTGGGCGGAGGAGATCCCCGGCATCGGGGTGCCGGACGGGAACCCCCCCAGCGGCGCCGCCAGCGGATACGTCTTCTTCGACATCGCCGCGCTCTACTTCGCCCCGATGCTCCTGGCCGGGCTCGTCGCCGCGCGCCGCCGCCTGGGCGGCTCACCCCCCGTTGACGGCCCAGTCGTAGTCGAGGAATCCGACCCGCCGGGCCTCGCGGAGCCCCTCGGGGAGGAGGCCGCGCACCGCCGGTAGGACCCGGGCCGGCCGCAGGGCGCCGAGGAGCATCCCGAGGGCGGAGGGCATCGCCCCGACCGGAGCGAAGTCTCCGGCGAACCACTGGAAGATCCGGCTGAGCAGGATGCGCTCTCCCTCGCCGCGCGCGCCCCGCTGCTCGTCGGCGAGGTAGCGGCGGCCGTTCTCCTCCAGCCGGCCGCCCAGGCCGGGGCCCGCGAAGGCGCGCAGCGGCGGACAGCCCACCGAGGCGCGGTTCAGGCCGAAGTGGACGCGGGCGTCCCCGAACCTGCGCACGATCCCGTGCTCGATCTCGTCGGCCGTCAACGCCGACCGCCCCACCCTGAAGCGGACCCTCGTGAACGCGCCGTCGATCTCGAGGACGCTGCGCACGGGCATGCGCTCCGCGACCAGGCCGAGGACCGACGCGTTGTAGGCGTTGATCCAGAACGCGAGCTGCTCGTCGCGGGCGAGCGACGAGGGGTCGGCCGCCGCCAGGTCGCGCCGGTAGGCGGCGAGGTCGGACGAGCGCGACACCGCCCCGTAGTCGAACCCGCCAGCCGTCCGGGGCGGCCGCGGAGAGCGCGCGGGCGTAGCGGGAGTGGTCGAACGCGGCGCCGCGGCGCTCGGGTATCGTCGGCCGCGCGACCCGGCGCGGCGCGCGCAGCCGGGACGCGGCCGCCGACACCGTGTCGAGATCCCCCACCCCTCGGAAGGGTAGCCGCCGGCGGCCAGGCGGCCGGCGCGTCGTCTCGGTGCTGCTCGGCTTCGTCCGTCTCGCCGGCGAGCAGGACGACCGGCCCGCCGCCTGCGCCGACGATGCGTGCCGGGACCGGGCGAGGCCGACGACGCGCGCGACGGCGACGGCACCCTCGAGCAGGTCCGCGGGGAGCTGTCCCGGGCCAGCGCTGCCGCCGCGGAGTGCTGATCCAGCGCGGAGTGCCGAGTCAGGGAGCCCCGACGGCCCCTCCCAGGAACTCGGCCACGGCCGCGGCGTGGCCGTCGCGCCGCACGCCGGCCAGGGTCACCTCCGTGGGCCACTCAGGCTCGGGCGCGGCGGCGTCCTGCGCCGCGGCCGTCACGACCGCCTGCCAGCGGGCGGTCGCGACCTGCCAGCCGATCTCCGCGAAGTCCAGCGTGAGGTCGTGGAGCAGGTCGGGCGGGCCCACGAGCAGGTAGCTCGGCGGGCGGGGCTGCGCGGGCGCCGCGGGCATCGCACTACACTCGCGGACCGTGGTCGAGCAGTCCATCACCGGCGAGATCAGCCTCCTCTGGCAGGACGTCGACCCGTACCGGGGCGACGTGATCCTGCTGAGCCTCGACACCGACGAGCCCATGCGGCTGAACACGTTCGAGATCCGCGGCGACCTCGCGGCCCGCCTCAAGGACGGCGCGCTCGAGGAGGGCATGCGGGTGCGCATCGACTGCCGCGCGGAGACCGTCGAGGTGGTCAACCTCGAGACCGGCGAGACCTCCGACGAGGTCAGCGCGGTGGTGGTCAACGTGGTGGTGCTCGGCGCCGCATAGCGCTCCACCGGCGCGCCGGGCCCCGCGCGCGGGCGGCGGGGCCCGTCCGGCCCCGCCCTCTATACTCGGCGGGCCATGGGGGGCGTCGCTCTGGGGCGTAGCCAAGCGGTAAGGCAGCGGGTTTTGGTCCCGTGACCGGGGGTTCGAATCCTCCCGCCCCAACCAGGCAGGCCCCTGTCCCCGCGAACCTCAGGATCCCATGAACATCGGCGCCGTCGTCCTCGCGGCCGGCGAGGGAACCCGGATGCGCTCCGCCGTGCCCAAGGTGGCCCACCCGATCGCGGGCCGGCCGATGGTGGCCTGGGTGCTCGACGCCCTCTCGGCCGCCGGCGCGACGAGCACGGTGGTCGTCGTGGGGCACGGCGCCGAGGCGGTGCGCGAGGCGCTCCCGCCGGGGGTGGCCGTGGCCGTCCAGGAGCGCCAGAACGGGACCGGTGACGCGGCGCGCGTGGGCCTCGACGCGCTCGACCCGGCCTGCGACACCGTCATCGTCGCCTGCGGTGACACACCGCTGCTCGACCCCGCGCTGCTCGGCCGCCTCGTCGAGGAGCACGGCTCGGAGGAGCGGGCCGCGACCGTGGTGACCGCCGTGCTCGACGATGCGGGCTCCTACGGCCGGGTGGTGCGCGACGCCGAGGGGCGGGTCGCGCGGATCGTCGAGGCGCGCGACGCGTCCGCGCGGGAGCTCGACATCCGCGAGTTCAACGCCGGCCTCTACGCGGTCGATCGCGAGGCGCTGCGCGCCGCGCTCGGGGGTCTGGACGCCTCGAACGCCCAGGGCGAGCTGTACCTCACCGACGCGATCGGCGCGCTCGGCGGCGTCGTCGCGCCGCTGGTCTCCGACGACCCGGAGGTCGCCTCGGGCATCAACGACCGGGTCGACCTCGCCGCGTGCGAGGCGGCGATCCAGCGCCGGTTGCGCGAGGAGCTCATGCGCGCGGGGGTGACGATGCCGGACCCGTCGGCGGTCTACGTCGACGCCGGCGTGACCGTCGGGGCGGACACGGTCCTCCATCCCCGCACCCACCTGCGCGGCGGCACCGCCGTCGCGGGCGGCTGCACCATCGGCCCCGACGTCGTGATCGTGGACAGCGTGATCGGCCCCGGGTCAACCGTGGTGTCGGCCCAGGTCTTGCAGTCGGAGCTCGAGGAGGGCTGCCGCGTCGGCCCGTTCGCCTACCTCCGCCCCGGCTGCCGGCTCGAGCGCGGCGCGCGCGCGGGCTCGTTCGTCGAGCTGAAGAACGCGGTGCTCGGCCCTGGCGCCAGGGTGCCGCACCTCTCCTATTTCGGCGACGCGGCGGTCGGCGAGGAGACCAACATCGGGGCCGGCAACATCACCGCCAACTACGACGGCTTCCGCAAGCACCGCACGACGATCGGAGCGCGCGTCAAGACCGGCTCCGACTGCGTCTTCGTCGCGCCGGTGTCGGTGGGGGACGACGCGATGACCGGGGCCGGGTCGATCATCACCGACGACGTGCCCGCCGGCGCGCTCGGCATCGCCCGGGCGCGCCAGACCGTCATCGAGGGGTTCACGGAGCGGGCGAGCGCCCGGGCGCGGGAGGCGGCCGAGGCGAAGGAGGGGAGCGGGTGAGCACCAGCATCGACCGCGACGACTCGAAGCGGCTCATGGTCTTCGCGGGCCGGGCGAGCCAGGAGCTCGGGCAGCGCATCGCGGCCCGGCTGGGCATCGAGCTCGGCGAGGTCCGGCTCGAGACGTTCGCCAACGGAGAGATCTACGTGCGCTTCGAGGAGAGCGTTCGCGGGGCGGACGTCTTCCTCGTGCAGTCCACGAGCCGGCCGGTCAACGACAGCCTCGTCGAGCTGCTGATCATGATCGACGCCGCCAAGCTCGCGTCGGCGCACCGGATCACGGCCGTCATCCCCTGGTACGGCTACTCGCGCCAGGACAAGAAGTCGGCCCCGCGCGAGCCGATCACCGCCAAGCTCATCGCCAACATCCTCGAGGCGGCGGGCGTCGACCGGGTGCTGACCATGGACCTCCACGCCGGGCAGGTCCAGGGCTTCTTCAGCGTGCCGGTCGACCACATGACCGCGCTGCCGATGTTCGTCAACCACTTCAAGGAGCGCGTCTACGAGGGGGAGATCGCCGAGCGCATGGTCGTCGTCTCGCCCGACGCCGGCCGCGCCAAGCTCGCCAACCACTTCGCCGAGCGCCTCGGGGCGACCCTGGCGGTCCTCACCAAGCAGCGCCCGGACCACAACGAGGCCGAGGTCACGCTCCTGATCGGCGACGTCGCCGGCCGCTGCGCGGTCCTGGTCGACGACATGATCGACACCGCCGGGACCCTCTGCGCGGGGGCCCGGGTGGTGAAGGACGCCGGCGCCACCCGCGTCTTCGCGGCCGCGACCCACGGCCTCCTGTCGGGTCGCGCGGTGGAGCGGCTGCGCGAGTCGGTCATCGAGGAGGTCGTGCTCACGGACACCATCCCGCTGCCCGACGAGGCCACGGAGGCGGAGATGTTCCGGGTGCTGTCCGTCAACCGGATCCTCGCCGACTCGGTGCACAACGTCTTCGTCAACGAGTCGGTCAGCGCGATCTTCGCGGGAGAGAATCAGCTCTTTTAGGAGGCCCCCGAGAACCCACTATCCATGCGGGTTCTCGCGTTTGTCTGCTCACCGTCTGCCCAGACCCGGGTTTGGCAGCGAGCATGGCCTCGACCAACGGCGGCCGGCTGAATACGGTCATGCCTCATCGCTTAGGAGGCATTTCCGTGACGACCACGGAGGAGATCCAGGAGCTCGCCGAGCAGAAGCTTCAGAACCGCTTCGGCGTGCGGAAGGAGCTGAAGACCCTCCACGAGCTACTGCACGAGGGCGAGACCGTGCTCAACCTCGGCTCCGGCGTCTACGGCGGCGGACAAGGACTCGTCGTCGTGACCGATCAGCGGGTGATCTTCTACGCCAGGAGCCTCGGGACGTCGCGGCGGGAGGACTTCCGCTTCTCGAAGATCAGCTCTGTCCAGAGCGAGACCGGCATGCTCGGTCATGGGACGCTGGTCATCTTCGCCTCCGGGAACAAGGCCGTCATCCATTCGATCTATCCCAAGGAGCGGGCGGGGGAGGTCGGCGACTACGTGCGGTCGCGGCTGGCTGCTGATTCGCCAGCCGCCGCGGCGCAGGGGTCCGGATCAGCCCCGACCGACGCTGATCACGCGGAGCGGCTCCGCCGTCTGAAGTCGATGCTCGACGAGGGCCTGATCAGCGCGGAAGAGTACGAGGAGAAGCGAAGCGCCATCCTCGGCGAACTGTAGGAACCGGGCTGCGCCAGGCGCCACATCCCCGGCACCCGGCCCGGCGTCTCGGGCGAGCTCGGGCGGTGGTCGGGGCGCTGGGCCCCACCGCGACTCCCGTCCGAAAGTCCAGTTTCCTCAAGCGCCTCGACGGTGTGGACTTCACGGGTCAGGCGCACGTCGAGCGAGGGGAGCAGGAGTGCAGGGCGCATGGATGTCCACCAGGAAGAGGTTCATCGCCGGATCCGCCGGCGTGGCTGGGGTCGCCGCGGTCTCGGTCGCGACCGGCGTCGAGCTGCTGTCCGGCCAGGGCGCGTCGGCGCTGCGCGATGCGGAGCCGCTCGCGCTCGCGCTGGCGCTCGAGCGGCTGCAGGCGGCCTTCTACGCGGAGGCGGTCGCGGGCGGGGCGCTCGACGGCGAGGCGCTCGACTTCGCGACCACGGCGGCCGAGCAGGAGGCCGAGCACGTCGCGCTGCTGACGCCGCTCGTGCCCGACCCGCCGGACGAGCCGGCCTACGACTTCGGGCAGGACACGAGCGACCCGGCCGCGTTCGCGACCGCCGCGGCGTCCCTCGAGGACCTCGCGGTCGCGGCGTACAACGGCCTGCTGCCCGGGCTCAGCGAGCAGGGCCTCGCGACGGCCGGCCGCATCGTCTCGGTGGACGCGCGCCACGCGGCCTGGATCCGCGCCATCAACGGCGACGACCCCGCGGCCGAGGCCACGGACCCCGGTATCCCCGCCGACGAGGTCGTGGACCGGATCGAGGCCACGGGCTACCTGACGGAGGCGGCGCCGTGAGCGGCCTGCGCCTGGACGACCTCGACCGCGACGGGGCCCTGCGCGAGGCCGCGTCCCGGCTCCCCGAGTCCACGCGCCGCGCCTTCCTGGCGCGCGCGGGGGCCGGCGCCGCGGGCCTCCTGCTCGCGGGCCTGGCGACGGCCGGCGCGGCCGCCGCGCAGGCCGACTCCGACGTCTCGATCCTGAACTACGCGCTCACCCTCGAGTACCTGCAGGCGGACTTCTACACCGAGGCCGAGCGCCAGGGGGCCCTGAGCGGCGTCGCGGCGCGCGCGGCCGGCCAGATCGGGTCGGTGGAGCGGGCACACGTCGAGGCCCTGCGCAAGGCGCTCGGGGATCAGGCCGTCGCCCGCCCGACCTTCGACTTCAAGGGCACCACCGCCGACGGCGACGCGTTCCTGCGCACGGCCGTCGCCTTCGAGGACCTCGGCACGGCCGCCTACAAGGGCCAGCTGGGCGAGATCCGCGCGCCCGCGTACGTCGCCGCGGCGGTCTCGATCCACACCGTCGAGGCGCGCCACGCCGCCTGGATCCGCTACCTGGCGGCCCGCCCACCGGCCGCCGAGGCCGTCAACGAGCCGATCTCCCGCGCCGAGGCCGAGCGGATCGTCGCCTCGACCGGGTTCATCGTCGCGGCGCCGGCGACCACGGCCGACGGCGACCCCTCGTTCACGGGGTGAGGCGGGAGGCTCGCGGAGGATGCTCAGGCGCGCCGCCCTCCTCGTGGCCGCGTGCTGGTGCGCGCTGGCGGCCGGATGCCTCGGCGTCCTGGTCGCCGCGGTCGCCTCGATCTCGTCCTCGCCCGAGCCCTCGCTGCTGCCGCCCACGGGGGACATCGCGGAGCCCCCGGAGCCGGCCTTCGCGGTGCCGGCTCCGCGCGGCCTGGACGTGTCGGCGGCGACCACCCGCTGGGCCTCCCTGACCCGCGACGCCGAGGTCCACGTGAGCCCGTCGCGCGACGCCGGCCGCGTGGCGCAGCTCAGCCGCCTCACGCCCGAGGGCACCGACAACATCGTGCTCCCGTTCCGGCGGGCGGTCGACGAGGACGGCAGGAGATGGGTGCAGGCGCAGATCCCCGGGCTGCCCTCCCGCCAGACCGGCTGGCTCGAGGGCGACGCGCTCGGCCCCGGCGGGGTCTCCCGCGCGCGCCTGGTGATCGACCGCGAGCGGCTCACGCTCAGCTACCTGCGGGCGGACCGGGAGCTGCTGCGCGCCCGGATCGGCGTCGGGAGCGCCGAGACCCCCACGCCGGCGGGGCGCTTCTACGTGCGCAACAAGCTCACCCGCTACGCCAGCCCCCGGTACGGGCCCCTCGCCTACGGCCTGAGCGCCCGGTCGCGGCTCACAGACTGGCCCGGAGGCGGCTTCATCGGCATCCACGGGACCGACCGCCCGGACCTGCTGCCGGGCGCGGTCTCGCACGGGTGCATCCGGATGGCGAACGACGACATCGTGCGGCTCGGGCGGCTCCTGCGCGTCGGGACCCCGGTCCAGATCGTCTGACGGGCGGCCAAGGCGTACGCCGCCCCTCTTGCGGGGGCGGCGGCACGCCTCCGGAGCCCTCGGACGCGCGCCCCGCCGTCAGGCGAGCCGGGAGAGCGGCAATGTCGTTGGCCGGGCCCTCCGGCATACGGCGGCACCGCCTGCGGCGGGGCTGGCCGCCTTGAACCCCACCGTGTGGCCCGGCGCAAGCCGCCTCGCCTCCGCTGATATCCTCCCGGGCCGGTCATGGCACACGTCCTCCTCTCCGCCCAGAAGCGCACCCAGTTCGGCAACGGCCCCACCCGGCGCCTGCGCCGCCAGGGCCTGATCCCGGGTGTGGTCTACGAGCCGGGCAAGCCGTCGCTCGCGTTCTCGCTGCCCGAGCGCGAGCTGCGCCGCGTGCTGGCCGAGGGCCGCAGCGCCGTGATCGACCTCACGGTCGAGGGCGACCACGCCCGCCCGGTGCTCCTCAAGGACGCCCAGCTCGACCCGGTGCGCGGCGCGGTGCTCCACGTGGACTTCCAGGAGGTCAACCTGCTCCAGGAGGTCGAGGCGCCCGTCCAGATCCTGCTCGTCGGGTCCTCGGTGGGCGTGCGCGACGGCGGCGTGCTCGACCAGCCGCTGCGCGAGGTCGTCGTCCGCGCGCTGCCGGAGGCCCTCCCCGACCACCTCGAGCTCGACGTCAGCGAGCTGACCGTCGGCGACTCGGTCACGGTCGCGGGCATCGCGACACCCGAGGGCGTCGAGATCGTCAGCGACCTCGAGACCGTCGTCGCGTCGGTCATCGCGCCGACGGTGGTGGAGGAGCCCGAGGTCGAGGAGGAGGAGGAAGGGGTCGAGGGCGAGGAGGGCGAGGAGGGCGCCGAGGGCGAGGAGGCCTCCGCCGCCGAGCCGCAGGGCGACGCCTCCGAGGAGTAGGCGGCGGTGGGCGTGGATCCCTCCGCGCCCGCGATCCGGCTGGTCGCCGGGCTCGGCAACCCCGAGCCTCGCTACGCCTGGACGCGGCACAACTCCGGGCAGCAGGTGGTCGAGCTGCTGGCCTCACGCCTCGGCGCGGGGCGCTTCGTGGCTCGCTACGGCGGCCGGTTCGCCGAGGCCCGGGGGCCCGCCGGACCGGTCGCGCTCCTGATCCCGACCACCTTCATGAACGCCTCCGGCGACGCGGTCGGTCCGGCCGCCGGGATGCTCCGGGCGGCCCCCGAGCAGGTCCTCGTGATCCACGACGAGGTCGACCTCCCGTTCGGCGCGGTGCGGGGCAAGCTGGGCGGAGGCGCGGGCGGCCACAACGGCGTGCGATCGGTGATGCGCGGGCTGGGCACGGGCGAGTTCCCCCGCATCCGCCTGGGCGTCGGCAGGCCACCCGAGGACTTCCGCGGCGACGGCGCCGACTGGGTGCTGATGCGCTTCACCGAGCCGCGGGAGGAGGTGGAGGCGATGGTGGCCCGCGCGGCCGACATGGCCGAGGTCGCCCTGGCCGAGGGCATGGAGTCGGCCATCAACCGCGTCCACGCGAGCCCCCCGGGCGCGCGGGCGCGCGAGCGCCGCGAGCGCCGCGCGCTCGAGGACGGGGAGCCGGCGGCCGGCGGCACGCCCGCCGACGAGGAGTCCGCGTGAACGAGCCGACCCCTCTCGACCGCCTCATCCTCGGCGCCCCGGGCCTGACCGAGGCCGTCGCCCGCCTGGGCGCCGGCGAGCGGGCGGGCCGGCTCGCGCTCGGCCGGCCGGCGTGGCCCTACATCCTCGCGGCGCTGGCGCGCGGCTCGGGCCGGGCCCTGCTCGCCGTCGCGCCGGGCGACGACGAGGCGCGGGACCTCGCCGGCGAGGCCATCGCCCTGCTCGGCCGCGCCGCCGTGGCGCTCTGGCCGACGCGCGGCCTGCCCGTGGGCGGCGACGTGGGCCCCTCGCCGCACATCGTGGGCCAGCGGGCGCGCGCGCTCGCCGGCCTCGAGCGACCCGGCACGGTCGTCGTCGCGGGCGCGCCGGCGCTCGCCGAGCGGGTGCCCGCGGCGGCGTCGCGGCCCGCGCCGCTGGAGGTCCTCCAGGGCGACAGGGTGTCGCTCGACGACCTCGTTGACCGCCTCACGGCCATGGGCTACGAGCGGGTGCCCCAGGTCGAGGAGCGGGGCGACCTGTCGGTGCGCGGGGGCATCCTCGACGTCTACCCGTCGACCGCCGACCTGCCCGCGCGCGTCGAGCTGTTCGGCGACGAGGTCGAGGGCATGAGGGCCTTCTCGGCCTTCACCCAGCGGACGATCCGGCCGATCACGCGCCTGGTGGCGTGGCCCGCGGCCGAGGCCGGCGAGGGCCCCTGGGTCAACCCGCTCGCCGACCCCGGGCCGGGGGACGCCCGGGTCGTGCGCCTCGCGCCCTCCGAGCACGCCGCCGCGCTGCGGGAGGCGCGCGAGCGGCTCGAGGACGAGGCCGCGGCGGGCGAGCTCGCCGAGCCCGCCTCGGTGGACGAGGCGCTCGCCGGACCTGTCGGCGCTCGACCTCCACCCTCCGTCCGGGTCCGCGGCGCCGGGCTTCGACGCCGTCGAGGCGCGCTTCGCGAGCCGGTCGGCGGCCGAGGCCGAGGCCGAGCTCTCGCGCCTTGCCCGGGGCGGGCTGCGGGTGCTGCTGACCTTCGCCCGCCGCGGCGACCTCTCCCGGGCGCTGGCCCGGATGGAGCGGCTGCGCCCGGCCGAGGTGGCGCCCGGCGAGCTCCCCGACCCCGGGCGGGTGGCGATGACGACCCTTCCGGCGAAGGGCGGGTTCGTCTCGCGCGAGCTCGGCCTCGCCGTCGTGCCCGAGGAGCGGATCCTGCGCCGCCGGCGCCCGTCGGAGGGGCGCGGGCCGGTCGTGGGCCGCCGCCTGGCGAGCTTCCTCGACCTGCGCGTCGGCGACCACGTCGTCCACGAGGACCACGGCATCGGCCGGCTGACGGCGTTCGAGACGCGCACGGTCGCCGGCCTCACGCGCGACTACCTCGCGCTGGCCTTCGCCGACGGCGACCGGCTCTACGTCCCCCACGACCAGCTCGACCGCGTGACCCGCTACGTCGGCGCCGACGGCTCGCCCCCGGCCCTGTCCAAGCTGGGCGGCAGGGCCTGGGACCGCATGAAGTCGCGCGCCCGGGCCGCGGTGCGCGAGATGGCCGGCGAGCTGATCTCGCTGTACCAGGCCAGGGCCGCGGCCACCGGCTACGCCTTCCCGCCCGAGGACGAGCTGATGCGCGAGCTCGAGCGGCGCTTCCCGCACCGGGAGACGCCGGACCAGCAGCGGGCGATCGACGCCGTCGCGGACGACATGGAGCGACCGCGCCCCATGGACCGGCTCATCTGCGGCGACGTCGGCTTCGGCAAGACCGAGATCGCGATGAGGGCGGCGTTCAAGGCGGCGGCCGCGGGCAAGCAGGTGCTGATGCTGGCGCCCACCACCATCCTGGCCCAGCAGCACCTCGCCACCTTTCGCGAGCGCTTCGGTGACCTCCCGGTGGCCGTGGACATGGTCAACCGCTTCCGCTCGCCGTCGGAGACCCGCGAGGTCCTCGGCCGCTTCCGCGACGGCCGGCTCGACATCCTCATCGGCACCCACCGCCTGCTGTCGATGGACGTCCAGCCCAAGGACCTCGGCCTGGTGATCGTCGACGAGGAGCAGCGCTTCGGCGTCGCGCAGAAGGAGGCCCTGCGCCAGCTGAGGCTGCGCGTCGACGTGCTCGCGATGAGCGCGACGCCCATCCCGAGGACGCTGCAGATCTCGCTGTCGGGCCTTCGCGACATCAGCGTCGTCGAGACACCGCCGTCCGGCCGGCGGCCGATCGCCACGCACGTCGGCGAGTACGACGAGGCGCTCGTGCAGGAGGCCCTGCGCCGCGAGCACGCCCGCGGAGGCCAGAGCTTCTACCTGCACAACCGGGTCGAGACGATCGAGGAGGCGACGGAGGGCCTGCGCGCCGTGCTGCACGACCTGCGGATCGTCTCGGCGCACGGGCAGATGGCCGAGCACGAGCTGGAGGACGTGATGCTGGCGTTCGTGCGCGGCGAGGCCGACGTGCTGGTCGCCACGAGCATCATCGAGTCGGGGCTCGACATCCCTCAGGCCAACACCCTGGTGGTGGAGCGCGCCGACCAGCTCGGGCTGTCGCAGCTCTACCAGATCCGGGGGCGGGTCGGCCGGTCGGACGTGACCGCCCACGCGTACCTGCTCTACCCCGACGCGGCCACCCTGGGGCGTGACGCCGCCTCGCGGCTGCGGGCGCTCGCCGACTACACGGAGCTCGGCAGCGGGCTGCGCATCGCCATGCGCGACCTCGAGATCCGGGGGGCGGGCAACCTGCTGGGCGACGAGCAGAGCGGCCACGTCGCGGCCGTCGGGTTCGAGCTCTACCTGGAGATGCTGAACGACGCGGTCCTCGAGGGGCAGGGGCGGGACGCGCCGGAGCGCGAGGTCCGCGTCGAGGTCCCGGTCTCGGCCTACATCCCCGGCGACTACGTGGCCCTGGAGGCGGCCAAGATCGACCTGCACCGGCGCATCGGGCTCGCCGAGGACCTCGACCGGGTCGCCGCCCTGCGCGCCGAGCTGGAGGACCGCTTCGGCCCGGTGCCGCCGCCGGTCGACGCCCTCCTGGCCGTTCAGCGGCTGCGGATCAAGCTCCGCGACGCCGGCGCCAGCCAGCTCGCGCTGCGCGGGGGCCGCGTGACGATCGCGCCCGTGAGCCTCACCAGCCAGGGCCTGCGCGCGCTTCGGCAGGCCACGCCGGGGGCGACCTACGCCGGGCGCGAGCGCATCGTGTCGCTGCCGGTCGGCGCGGCGCCGTCGGAGCGGCTGGCGGCCGCCGAGGCGGCGCTCGACGCGCTCGCCGGCGCGTCGGCGCTCGCGGCCTGACGGCCCGGCTCGTGCCTGAGAACCCGGTCCCCATGCCTTAAGCCACCCCTAACGGGGCGCGGCGGAGCAGGTGCTAGCATCGCCCCTCGTGCCGAAGACCATCCGCAGATGGCCGCTGGTCGCGGGGGTCCTGGTCCTTCTGGCGGCTGTGGGCGTGGCGGCGACCGCCTGCGGCGGGGACGACTCGGCAGACCTGCCGGCCGGCGTCGTGGCCCGGGTCGGCGACGCGAGCATCACCGAGAAGCAGCTCGACCGCGCCGTCTCCTTCGCCGCCGCACAGGCCACAGGCCCAGGGGCAGAGCGTCCCGGCCGAGGGCGCCGAGGGCTACGACCAGTTCCGCCGGCAGGCCCTCCAGTCGCTCGTCCAGCAGAAGGTCGTCGCATTCGAGGCCCGCGAGTGCGGGAACCCGTGCAAGGTCACCGATCAGCAGGTTGACGACGACCTCGCGCGGATCGTCGAGACGGAGTTCCAGGGCAAGCAGAAGGAGTTCGACGAGTTCCTGAAGGACCGCGGGATCAGCCAGGCCGACGCCCGCGACATCGTCAAGAACGGGCTGCAGCAGCAGAAGCTCTTCGACCACGTCACGCGGGGCGTGCGCTTCACCGACGCTGACGCCAAGGCCTACTACGAGGAGCACCCGGACGAGTTCAAGGTCGCCGCCGGGCGCGTCGCGAGCCACATCCTGGTCGAGACCGAGGCTGAGGCGAACAGCATCCGCGCCGAGGTGACGCCCGAGAGCTTCGCCCGGCTCGCCGAGGAGAACTCGACCGACACGGGCTCCGCGAAGCAGGGCGGCAGCCTCGGGCCGATCCAGAAGGGCCAGCTCGTGCCCGAGTTCGAGAAGGTCGCCTTCGCGCTGAAGGACGGCGAGATCTCGCAGCCCGTCAAGACGCAGTTCGGCTGGCACATCATCACCGTGGACGTGACGCCGGCGCGCACGACGTCCTTCGCCGACGCCAAGGATCAGATCATCTCCACGCAGCTCGACCAGAAGCGCCAGACCGAGTTCACGACGTGGAGCGAGGAGGTCGTCGAGGACTGGAACGGCCGCACGGTCTACGCCGACCCCGATCTGGAGCCGACCACGACCGAGGCCGAGCAGCCCGCGGAGGGCGCGACGACGCCGTAACGGCGGCGTCCTCCTCGTGGGCGGCACACGAAGCTCGGTTCCATGATTCGGGTCGTGGGCCTCGGCCCGGGTGCTCCCGAGGCCGTGCCCGCGCTCGCGCTCGCCGCCCTGGCGGAGGCCCCCCGCGTGGTCGCGCCCGCGCTCGACCCCGCGCTCGCGGCGGTTCTGCCGGTGCAGCCCGAGCCGCTCGACCTCGCCGCGCTGCCCCCCGACGCCGCGATCGCCGCGCCCGACGCGCAGGCCCACCGCATCGCCCGCGCCCTGCCCGGCGCCGAGACGGTGCCGGCGCGCGAGGCGCTCCGCGCGCGGGCGATCGGCGCCGAGGTCGCCGCGCTGGCCGAGGTCGGACTGCGCCTGCGCCGCGAGTGCCCCTGGGACCGGGAGCAGACGGCCGAGACGATCGTCCCCCACACCATCGAGGAGGCCTTCGAGGTCGCGGACGCCGTGGCGTCCGGTGGCCGGGGGCTGCCCGACGAGCTCGGCGACCTGCTCTTCCAGGCGGTCTTCCTGGCCCAGCTCCTCGAGGAGGAGGAGGGCGGCGCCGACCTCGCGGCGATCGCGCGCGGCCAGGCCGACAAGCTCGTGCGGCGGCACCCTCACATCTACGGCGACGCGTCGGCCGAGACCGCGTCCGGGGTGGTCGACCTCTGGGAGCGGCGCAAGCGCGAGGAGCGCGCCGGCGAGGGCTCCGCCCCCGGCGGGCTCGAGCTCTTCTACGACCTGCCCGCAGGCCTCCCCGCGCTGGCCTTCGCGACGAAGGCGCAGAAGCGCGCCGCCGGCGCCGGCTTCGACCACCCGGGCCTCGCCTCGGCCCTCGCGAAGCTGGACGAGGAGGCGGCCGAGCTGCGCGACGACCCCGGCGCGCGGGAGCTGGGCGACGTCCTCTTCGCCGCGGTGGCCGTGGCCCGCGCGCTCGGGGCCGACGCTGAGCTCGCCCTCAGGGCCTCGGCGCAGCGCTTCCGCGCGCGGGTCGAGGAGGCCGCCCGCCTGGCCGCCGAGGCCGGCCACGACTTCGGAACCCTCCCCCTCGACGACCAACTGCGCTACTACGAGCAATCACGCTCCACAGAGCGGTGAATTCCGGCCTCTCGTCCCGCCGAAGGCGGTAAGGCCGGATTCGGCCGCATCTGCGAAATCGGCGCGCCCCGGCCGAAGGCCGGAGCCGATTTCGCCGGCGCGCCCGGGGCGATCCCGGCCCCAGCGGGCGGATCATCGCTCGCCGACCCGGAGCTCGCCAACTCCGGAGCTCGCCATGCTCATTCCGTCGAGCCGGGGAGCAGGCGCTCCCACAGCTCCACGAGGCTGGCGAGCTCCTCCTCGCTGCACCTGTCCAGGAAGCGCGCCCTCACCTCGGCGACGTGGGTCCGGCGCGCCCGCACGAACGCCCTCTGGCCCTCGGGGGTGAGGGTCGCGACGGCGCCGCGACGGTCCTCCGGGCAGGGGTCGCGCCGCACGAGGCCGGCCCGCTCGAGCCGCTCGACGAGCCGGGTGAGGCCGCTCGGCGTGTAGTCGGTGGCACGCGCGAGCTCGGTCATCCGCATGCAGCGGTCGCGCGCGCCCGACAGCGCCCGCAGGACGGCGTAGTCCCAGAGCGAGACCCCCTCGGCGGCCCGCAGGGCCTCGTCGAGCTCACGCCGCAGCGCGCCCTGCACTCGCACGAGCCCGTGCCAGGCGGCGATCTCGGGGGCCGCGTCGCGGGGTGTCGCCATGGCGCCTGCTCCTTCCCAGGGGTGATCCGTCCTCCCACGCCCACCGTATGTTGTTTCGCGCAACAAATAAACCTCCCGCGCCAAGGAGACCCCGTGTTCCTCACCTACATCCACCGCTCGAACGGCCCCGACCACGCCGTGGGCTCGCGCATCACCCCGCAGCTGCGCCGGGCGCTCCGCTGACGACCCGGCCGGCGCACCCGGCGGTTCTCCTACCGCCGGGTGTCCTCGGGCTCCACGCCCTCCAGGGCGAGCAGGAAGCGCTTGCGGTGAAGCCCGCCGGTGTAGCCGCCGATGCCGCCCCCGCTGGCGAGCACGCGGTGGCACGGCACGACGATCGGCATCGGGTTCGCGCCCAGCGCGTTCCCGGCCGCGCGCCAGCCTCGCGGGCTGCCCGCCATGTAGGCGATCTCGGCGTAGGTGCTGGCTCCGCCGTAGGGGATCTCGGCCGTCCGGCGCAGCACCTCCCGCGTGTAGCCGCGCGTCAGCGACCAGTTGACCGGCACCTCGAAGCGCCGTCGCCGCCCCTCGAAGTACTCCTCGAGCTCGCGGCGGACGGGGTCGAGCCGCGCGGGGGCCTCGAGGATGCGCGGGGACACCTCGCGGGACAGCCGCTCGAGGCGCTGCTCGAGCGAGGCGTCGTCGTAGGCCAGCATCACCAGGCCGCGCGCTGTGCCCGCGGCGAGAAGCGGCCCCAGCGGCGAGTCCACCGTCGCGTAGGCGACGTCGAGCAGCCCGCGCCGCTCCGCGGCAGCGGCCAGGCGCCGTGCGCCGCGCTCGCTGGCGGCGCCCGCCCCGGCTGAGCCGGCGCGCAGGGCGTCCGTCAGGTCATCGCTCATCCCACACCTCCCGTAGGCGCCGCAGGCCCTCGAACGCGCTCCGCCGGGCCGCGTCCTCCGAGCGATCCGATGACCCGTCCCACGTCCGCGTAGGACAGGTCGTTGACGTAGCGCAGGGTCACCGCCGCGCGCTGGCGGGGCGGCAGGCCGCGGACGGCCTCCCACAGCGCCGGATCCCCGAGGTCCGGCGTGCCGTCGACGGCGGGCGGCTCCGGGTCGGCCGCCGGCTGGGGCCGCCGCCGGCGCCCGCGCGCGGCGTCGATGGCCGTCCGCCGGGCGATCGTCAGCACCCAGCCGCGCAGGTTGGCGGCGTCCCTCAGCCGCGGGTACGCCCGCAGGGCCTTGATGAAGGTCTCCTGGAAGCAGTCGTCGGCCTCGTCCGGGCCCACCGTCGCCACGAGGAAGCGGTAGACGGCCTCGCGATGGTCGTCGAGGAAGCGGCTGAACGGGGGCGGAGCGCTCATTCCGAGTACAACGTACGCGGGGTCCGCGATGTGAGCCCGCGGGTAGACTCCGCCGCCGCCCCCGACCCGAAGCCCGGAGCGCCGATGTCACAGATCTCCCGCGTGCACGCCCGCCAGATCCTCGACTCCCGCGGGCAGCCCACCGTCGAGGTCGAGGTGAGGCTCTCGTCGGGCGCGGTGGGGCGCGCGGCCGTCCCGTCCGGCGCGAGCACCGGCGCGCACGAGGCGCTCGAGCTGCGCGACGGCGACCCGTCGGCGTTCGGGGGGCGCAGCGTGCTCAAGGCGGTCGCGAACGTCGAGGACGAGCTCGCGGGCGTGCTCGTGGGGCGCGAGGCGGCCGGGCAGGCGGCGATCGACCGCACGATGATCGAGCTCGACGGCACTCCCAACAAGGCGCGGCTCGGCGCCAACGCGATCCTGGGCTGCTCGCTGGCGGTCGCGGCCGCGGCCGCGTCCGACGCCGGGCTCCCGCTGTACCGCTACATCGGCGGCGCCCGGGCCAACCGGATGCCGGTCCCGTTGATGAACATCCTCAACGGCGGGGTGCACGCGGACAACTCGGTCGACCTCCAGGAGTTCATGGTGGCGCCGGTCGGGGCCCGCACCCTGGCCGACGCGGTGAGGACGGGCGCCGAGGTCTACTCGGCGCTGAGGTCGGTGCTGCGCTCGCGAGGGCTCGCGACCGGGGTGGGGGACGAGGGCGGCTTCGCGCCCGATCTGGAGAGCAACGAGGCCGCGCTCGAGGTCATCATGGAGGCGATCTCGGCGGCCGGGTACGCGCCGGGGCAGGACGTGGCGCTGGCGCTCGACCCCGCCACCACCGAGCTCTACCGCGACGGCGCGTACCACCTGGACGGCGAGGGCCGCACGCTCGATCCGGAGGAGATGGTCGAGTACTGGGCCGAGCTCGTGGGGCGCTACCCGATCGTCTCGATCGAGGACGGCATGGCGGAGGAGGACTGGGACGGCTGGGTGAGGCTGACCGAGCGCCTCGGGGGCCGGGTTCAGCTCGTCGGGGACGACCTGTTCGTGACCAACACCGACCGGCTGCGGCGCGGGATCGAGCTCGGCGCGGGGAACGCCCTGCTCGTGAAGCTGAACCAGATCGGGACCCTGTCGGAGACCCTGGCGGCCATGGACCTCGCGAGCCGGTCGGGATACGCGTCCATGGTCTCGCACCGCTCCGGCGAGACCGAGGACACCTTCATCGCCGACCTCGCCGTGGCCACCGGGGCGGGCCAGATCAAGACCGGCGCGCCCTCGCGCAGCGAGCGGGTCGCGAAGTACAACCAGCTGATCCGCATCGAGGAGCAGCTCGGCCCCGCGGCCTCCTACCCCGGGAGGTCCGCGTTCCGCGCGTGATGGCAGGAACCCGCGCGGGGGGGGCGTACCCGGAAGGGACGGGGGCCACCGCGCCCGAGCCGCCCAACCCGGAGCGTCGCCATCTCCGCCAGGCGTCTGATCATCGCCGGCCTGCTCACCGCGCTCCTCATCGGCTACGTCGGCCCGGTCAGGGGCTACCTGGAGCAGCGCTCGGAGCTTCGCGACGAACGGGCGAAGCTGGCCGTCCTGGAGGACCGGCGCGACGCCTTCCGCGCCCAGCTCGAGGCGCTGGACACGCCCGACGTGCTCGAGACGCGGGCGCGCGAGCTCGGCCTCGTGATGCCCGGCGAGCGGGCGTTCCTCGTGCGCGGCGAGCTCCAGCCGCCTCCCCCCGAGCCGCGGGACGGCGGCGATGACGGCGGCCCGCTCGGCTGGCTCACCGCCCTCTTCTGACCGGGAGGCCGTCGCCGCCCTCATCGGCCGCCCGCCGATGGCCGGCTTCGAGGTCGCCGTGCGGTGCCCGTTCGGGGCGCCCGCCGTGGTGCGCAACCTTCCCCGCGACGACCGCGGCCGGCCGTTCCCGACGCGCGACTGGCTGACCTGCAGAGCGCTCGCCGAGGCGGTGAGCCGCCTCGAGGCCGCGGGCGGCGTGCGCGCGATGGAGTCGGACGAGGCGCTGCGCGAGCACCTCCAGGCGGCCCACCGGCGCCATGCGGCCCTCCACGACGGCAACCGCGTCGCGGGCGCCGGGGACCCCCGGCACGTGAAGTGCCTCCACGCGCACCTCGCCTTCGCGATGGACGAGGGCGGCTCGCCGGTGGGCGACTGGATCCGCGAGCGGGCCCAGCTGGACTGGCCGGAGGTGTGCTGCGTGGAGAGGGGCGTGTGACCTCCTCCCGGGATCCGGCCGTGGCGGCGGCGCGGTTCTCGTGGGACGAGGGCCTCAGGCGCCTGTCCCAGCCCGCGCCCGCCCGCGGTCGCCCGCGCCCGTCGCCGCATCGTCGCCGCCGTTGACGACGAGCTGCGTCGCCGCGTCGGCCTCACCTTCACGCTGGCCGACCTGGCGCGCGCCTACGACGGGGCGTCGTCCTGGTACCTCGACCTCGCCGCGCGGGTCGCGCCGCGCGAGCCCGCCTCCTGGGATCCGGCGGTCGCCCTGGACGCCGCCTTCGCGGCGTACTCCCGCCAGGCCGGGGACGCGCGCCCGTGAGCACCCAGCGCGCCCCTCGTCCACGCAGGCCGCCGCCCCGCCGGATCCGGCTCGCGCTCGCCCTCGCGCTGCTCGTGCTGGCGCTGGCCGTGGGCGTCCTCGTGGGCTACGCGGCCCGGGGCGACTCGCCTCCGGCGGGCCTCGTCACCGAGGAGCGCTCCGTGCCGGTGGTCACCGTGACGGTGCCGTCGGAGGAGCCGTAGAGGCGCCGGCGGCACCCGGGGCGGGGGCCGTCCAGGTCCGCTCCAGCACCGCGTCGCGGGTCTCGCCGCGGTCGATGAGCGCATGGATCTCGGGCAGCGCCTTGACGTTCAGGTAGATGTGGCGCTGGCCGACGCTGGGCTTCTCGCCGAGCAGCCCGGCCCGCAGGAGGGCCTCGGCCACGTCGAGGGCCTGCCGGCCCTCGTGCGCGGGCGCGCCCCGGCGGAAGTGGTCGAACTCCGTGTGGTAGCCGGGGCCCACCTTGCCCATGCGCAGCATGCGCTGCAGCACCGTGCGCGCGTGGCGTCGGCGCGGGCAGGGGTCGTCCTCGATCGCCAGGCTGGGCAGGGCCTCCGCGGCAGGCGAGCGCTCGCCCACGCATCCCCACTCGCGCAGCGAGTGGGCCAGCTCGGGGGGATAGGGACCGGCGATCGGCTGCTCTCGCGCGAGGAGCTCGAGGATGATCCGGACCGGGTGCACCGCCAGCTCCTGCGCGAGCCCGGTCAGCCCGCGGCCGCCCGACCCGCGTGCGGGCGGCAGCAGCAGGAGCGGTCCCCCGAGGGCGACCTCCTCCGGGACCGCCGCGACCGCGACCCGCCAGCCGTCGCCGACGGCGTCGGAGAGGGCGAGGCCGAACAACTCGGCGTCCATCCCCGGCGCGACGAGGCACGCCAACCCTCGCCACTCCTCCAGCCGGAGCGCCTCGACGGCGCCGCCGGCGTCGACGGCCGCGCCGAGAGCGCCCACCAACGTGCGCGCGTGGGGCTCGGGAGCGAAGGCGATCGCCTGCGGCACCCTGACCGGCAGCGCGACCGCTGGCTCGCCGCGCGACGGTCCGGCCGGTCCACGCCCAGAGCGTCGCCGGCTTGCGGTGGAGGGCGCCGGCGGCGTACTCGAGGGTCTCGCGCGCCGCCTCGTCGGGCTCGCCGCGGCGCCACGACGGAAGGCCGCGCGCGACCTCGCCGAGGTCGCGCGCGAGGTCGGACAGTGTGAGTCGCGGAGCCGCCATCCTCGAACGGTAGCGCGGAGCGCACAGCCGGCCCGCCCCCCGCGAGGATGGCCGCCGAGGCTTCCCCGGTCGGGTAGGGTCGGCGCGGCGACGACGAGCGGGAGGGGTGATGGGTCTTCTCGACAGCCTTATGGGCCTCTTGGGGGGCAAGGGCGGAAGCAGCCAGGTCATGAGCGTCCTGGGCGATCTGGCGGAGAGCGCCGGTGGCCCCCAGGGGATCATGGACAAGCTCGAGGCGGCCGGGCTCGGCGACAAGCTCCAGTCCTGGATCGGGACCGGCGAGAACAAGGCGATCTCGGGGGCCGAGATCGAGCAGGCCCTCGGGGCCGACGAGGTCAGGAAGGCCGCCGAGAAGGCGGGCATGAGCGAGGCGGAGGCGGCCGACGGCATCGCCGCCGCCCTGCCCGGCCTCGTGGACAAGATCAGCCCCGACGGCAAGCTGCCGGACGTGGGCCAGCTCGACGAGGCGCTTGCCGGCGTGATGAAGAAGTAGGAGCCGCCCGCGGCGGAGGCCCCGGAGCCCCGCTCATTCGGGGACCGGGGCCCGCCCGTCCGCGACCCGCCGGCGCAGCCACGCCAGAAGGCGCGCCCGCCGCTCGTCGTCCAGCCAGTGGGCCACCGCGTGCTCGAGGCGCTCGATGGGCGCCCCGCCGCCCGCCATCGCCTGGTTGCGGCCCGTGCGCCACGCGATCCAGCCCACCAGGCGCTCGGCGTCGCCCTCGCCGAGGTGGAGGCGGCAGAACACGACGATGTCCTCGGTTGACGCGGCCACGGGCCGGCCAGGATACCGAACATGTGTTCGCGTGTGGGCGTTTCGCGACCCCGGACCGATGAGCCCCCGCCGCCGCCGGCGTCTCACATGAGACAGCGTTCACGCGAGGGTCGGGAGGCCGGAGATGGGTACGGTGGACGTCATGCCGACGGGTGAGGGGACGGCGGTCGTGGCCGCCGCGAGGGCCGGCGACGAGGCGGCGTTCGGCGCGCTCGCCGAGCGCTACCGGCCCGAGCTGCAGGTGCACTGCTACCGGATGCTCGGGTCGCTGGAGGACGCGGAGGACGTCGTGCAGGAGACGTTCCTGCGCGCATGGCGCAGGCGCCGGACCTTCGAGGGGCGCTCGACGTTCAGGGCGTGGCTCTACGGGATCGCGACCAACGCCTCGCTCGACGCCGTGGCGAGCAAACGGCGCCGGGTGCGCGCGCCGGCGGGCGAGGGCATGGCGTCCGAGGTGCCGTGGCTGCAGCCGTACCCGGACCGGCTCCTGCCGGCCGTCGCGCCGATCGAGGACGAGCCGGACCACGCGCTCGTCTCCAAGGAGACCATCGAGCTCGCGTTCCTCGTCGCCATCCAGCACCTGCCGCCGACGCAGCGGGCGGTGCTGATCGTCAGGGACGTCCTCGGCTGGTCGGCGAAGGAGACCGCCGCGCTCCTCGAGACGAGCGTGCCCGCCGTCAACAGCGCGCTGCAGCGGGCGCGCGCGACCCTGAGGACGCGCCTGCCCGCGAGCCGGGCCGAGTGGGCGCCCGGCTCGGACCCGAGCGAGGCCGAGCGGGCCCTCCTGCAGCGCCTCATGGACGCCACCGAGCGCGACGACCTCGACGGCCTCGCCGAGGTGATCGGGCAGGACGCGCGCTTCTCGATGCCGCCGGAGCCGGGCGTCTGGATCGGCCGCGACGCGATGATCGCCTCGTGGGTCGAGGGGGGCTTCGGCACGGAGGAGTTCGGCCGCATCAGGTGCCTCGTCACCCGCGCCAACATGCAGCCGGCGGTCGCCAACTACCTCCGCCGCCCGGGCGAGCCCGACTACCGGCCCATGGCGCTCGACGTGCTCCGCATCGCCGACGGGCTCGTGGAGGAGATCGTGACCTTCCCGGGCCGGGTCTTCGCGGCCTTCGGGCTGCCGCCGGCGATCCCGGGCTGAAGGGGAGGATTCTCGCGGGCGCCGTCCAAGAACGCGCACAGCGCCCGCAGGCCACCGCGAGGGAGATCCACCGTGAGCAGCCGGACACGTCCCCCCGACCTCGACCTCGAATGGGAGGAGCCGGCCCGGCCCGCCCGCCGCCGCCCCCCGGCGCCGCCCCCGCGCCAGATGCGGCGCTTCGGCCTGCCCATCGTCGGCGCCGCCCTCTTCATCGGCCTCGTCGTCGGGTACCTCGTGAGCGCGGGAAGCTCGGGGACCACCACCATCACCGAGACGAAGACCGTGACCGCGCCGGCCGCCGTGCCGCCGCCGGTCGCCGCCAGCGGGGAGGCGTCGCGCGCCGGGATCGCGCTCGTGGTGCTGAACGGCTCCGACGAGGCCGGCCTGGCCGGCCGCACCGCCGAGGAGGCCCGGACGCTCGGCTACGAGGAGGTCACCGAGGGCAACGCCCCGGCGCCGGAGACGACCGACCGGGTCCTCTACCAGCGCGGCGCCGCCCCCGAGGCCCGCCAGGTCGCCGACGACCTGGGGCTGCCCGACCCCGTCAGGCTGTCCGCGAGCGACCCGATCGCCGACGCGGTCGACCCGAGCGCGCAGGTCATCGTCACCCTCGGCCCCACGGGCCTGACCGCCCCGGACGCGGGCGCGACCGGCGCCGGCGCGGCCGCGGAGCCGGAGGCAGACGCGGCCGCAGAGCCGGAGGCCGGCGCGGCGGGAGCCGACGTGACCGCCCCGGTCGAGGTTCCCGCCCCCGAGGGCTGAGCCCTGACCGGGATCGTGGTGGTCGTCCACTTCCGGGCGCAGCCCGGGCGCGCGGCCGAGGCGGAGGCCGCCTTCGCGGAGGCCGTCCCGCCGACCCACGCCGAGGACGGCTGCGCGCTCTTCGCGGTCCACCGGGTCGCCGACGACCCCGACCGCTTCGTCCTGGTCGAGCGGTGGGCGTCGCGCGAGGCTCTCGACGCGCATCTGGCGGCTCCCCACCTCGCGGCCTTCCGCGCCCGCGGCGCGGAGATCTGGGCCGAGCCCCCGGAGATCACGCTGGCCGAGGCCCTTCCCCTGGGCGAGGCGGAGAAGGGCTCCCTGGCCGGCGTCTGACGGCTACCCGAGGTCCGCGAGCAGCGGGTGGGTGAGGCCGTGCTCCTCGCAGATCCGGGGCAGGCTCTCCAGGTCGAACTCGATCCCGTAGCGCCGCGACAGGTCCTCCATGTCGAGCGAGCCGTCCGAGGCCCCGGCGTCGAGCTCGCGGAAGAAGTGCTCGAAACCGGCCGGCGAGATGACCTCGAGGATCCGGCAGGGCTCGTCGCCCGCGTTCCAGAAGGTGTGCCACTGGTCGCGCGGCTTGAAGGCGAGGTCGCCGGCCTCGGCGTAGACGACGTCGTCGCCGAGCAGCGCCCCCATGCGGCCCTCGAGCACGAAGCTGTACTCGTCGACCCCCGCGTGCCGGTGCCGGGGCGCCGCCAGCGAGCGCGGCGGGATCGGGTGCTCGACCAGCGAGAAGCCGCCGCCCGACTCCTCGCCCCAGACCAGGAATCGCGCGTCGCAGCCGCCGAGGCGGGCGTAATGGCCGTCGCGCGGCCCCACGATGCGGGGTCCCTGCGAGGCGTCGAACCTGCGGAGGCCGGTGACGTTGACGGACATGGCTTCTCCTTTGATCGAACAGCAGTGGGCGATCAAAATACGCGAGAGACGGGAAATGTGTCAATATCAGAGAACACTAATGTCTGGTGAAATCTCGACACCGCCCCGCCGGGCCTATCGCAAGCGCCGCCGCGCCGAGCTCGAGGACGAGACGCGCCTGCGCATCACCGAGGCGACGGTGGACCTCCACGGGACCGTCGGCCCCGCCAGGACGACGGTCAGCGCGATCGCCGAGCGGGCGGGCGTGCAGCGGGCGACCGTCTACCGCCACTTCCCCGACGACCGCTCGCTCGTCGAGGCCTGCGCGGCCCATTGGGCCTCGGCGAACCCGCTGCCCGACCTCGGGCGTTGGGCGGCCGTGGACGACCCCGATGCGCGCCTTCGGACCGGCCTCGCCGAGCTCTACGCCTGGTACGACCGGACCGAGTACATGCTCGAGAAGATCATCCGCGATGTGAGCCTCATGGAGGTCCTGCGCCCGCCCTTCGCGCGCTTCGCCGAATGGTTCGATGCGGCCGCCGGCGTCCTCGCCGCGGGCCGCCAGGGCGACCACGCTCGGGCCGTGGCCCGCCACGCGGTGGAGTTCGAGACCTGGCGCTCGCTCGTGCGCCGTCAGGGCCTCGCGCCCCCGGAGGCCGTCGACCTTATGGCGCGGCTGGCCGGCTGCGCCGCCGGCCGGCCCGAGCGCCGGGAGGCGCGCCCCTAGGCCTCGGGCTCGTCCTCGTTGACGTCCTCGTCGGGCTCCTCGACGTCCTCGAGGGAGATCTCCTCGATCTCATCGGGGTCGCCGAGCACCAGCGCCTCCTCCTCGACCGGCGCCTCGACCTCGACGACCTCGACGACCTCGACGGTCTCGTCGGCCTCCACGACCTCGTCAGGCGCCGCCTCGGCGTCCAGCACCTGCGCGAGGGCCGGCGTCACGGCGGCGTCGCCGTCGTCCCCTTCGAGGGCGGCGTCGTCGTCCTCGGCCAGGCCCTCGATGAGGAGCGGGTCGGTCTCGAGGTCTTCGATCTCGGGCAGCTCGGCCTCGTCGGCGCGGCCCTCCGGGTCCCACCGCACGCGCACCTCGCCGTCGAGGATCTCGGCCTCGGCGAGCGCGACGGGGTCGCGCGAGGTCAGCTCGCCGGGCGCCGGCGGCGGGGCGGCCTCCGCCCGCAGCTCGGCCGGGTCGGCCGTGAGCCAGAGGGTGATCTGACGGGCGCGCTTGGCGACCGCGTGGACCAGCGCGTAGCGCGATCCATCCACATGCTGAAGGGCCTGATCCAAGCGCCGTCCGTACAGCATCCAACCTCCCCGAGAGTCCATAGGCACACCCGAAACCGACCGTCCATACTAGCGCCGCGGTCGGGGGAGGACCCCGCCTGATCCGGCGTCTGGAGGCCTCGCACATGCTGGTGCTCACCCGCAAGGCGAATCAGAGCATCATGATCGGCGACGACATCGAGGTCTCCGTCCTCTCGATCCTGGGCGAGAAGGTGCGCCTGGGGATCCAGGCCCCGCGGCGGGTCCCCGTGTTCCGCAAGGAGGTCTTCCTCGAGATCCAGGCCCAGAGCCTGGATGCGGCGCGGGAGGCGCAGGAGGCCCTCGCCCAGATGGGCGAGGCGGACGAGCCGGCGCGCTCCGGCTCCTAGCCTCCGCCACGGCGGGGCCGACCCGTCGTTCCTGATCGCCTGGGAGCCCGCCTGACGCTCCCGGGCTTCTCGCTTCCCGAAACGGCGTTGATTCCCGGCCCCCGCCGTGAAAGCCTCGTGCTCGCAACAATCGTCACGATGGGGGGAGGGGCGCCTTGCGGGTGAAGGACGCGATGAGCGCGATCAGCGCGATCGTGGGCCCCGAGCACACCCTGCAGCAGGCGGCCGTCCGGATGGTCCAGCAGGAGACCGGCGCCGCGGTCGTGCTCGACCACACGCTTCCCGGCCCGGGCGTCGTGACCGAGCGCGACCTGCTGCGGGCCGTCGCTGCGGGCGAGGACCCCGCGACGGCCCTGGTCGAGGACCGCATGAGCCACCAGGTGGTCACGGCCGCTCCCGACTGGCCGATCGCCGACGCCGCGACCCTGATGGTCAAGCACGGGGTGCGCCACGTCCTGGTGT
The DNA here is from genome assembly GCA_963834875.1 of Miltoncostaeaceae bacterium. Lineage (GTDB taxonomy): Bacteria > Actinomycetota > Thermoleophilia > Miltoncostaeales > Miltoncostaeaceae > DATAGF01. Next base: position 180,123 of record CAWIDG010000027.1, on the reverse strand, counting down.
TCGAGGGCTCGGAGCTGGTCGGCATCCTCTCGATGCGCGACGTGGTCCGGGTCGGCGGCCTGGCCCCGGTCGCCGAGGCCGCCGCCGAGGAGGCGCGGGCCTAGTCCCCCCCCCCCCCCCCCCCCCCCCCCCCCCCCCCCCCCCCCCCCCCCCCCCCCCCCCCCCCCCCCCCCCCCCCCCCCCCCCGACCCGCGCGGCCGGCGCCGGGGGGTCAGGCGCCGATGTGCGGCTCCGGGGAGAGCTCGATGCGGACGGTCGTTCCCTCCTCGCCGGAGGTGATCGCGACGAGGTCGGTGAGCTGGCGGATGATCCAGAGCCCGCGGCCGCGCTGACCGAGGGGAGGGGGAGGGTGGGTGCGCCAGACCTGGGCGCGGTCGAATCCCGGGCCGGCGTCGGTGACCTCCACGACCAGGCGCCCGTCGGCCCACGCCCGCACCAGGATCGGCGGGCGGCCGTGCTCCTGGGCGTTGGCGATGATCTCGTCGAGGGCGAGGACCAGGTCACCCGCGCGCTCGGCGAAGCCGCCTTGCACGGCCAGGTCGCGCACCGCGGCGCGGACCTCGCCGATCTCCGCGGGGTCGTCGCCGAGCGCCGCCCTGTAGCGCTCGTTCTCCTCCACCCCTGGTCGGCTCCTCGCGATCGGCTGACGCCCCCTCGGTCGCTCCGGATACCCCGGAGACAGTAGCGATTGGCTCGGATCCCGCGATCCTGGCTGGTCTGCGAGGTCGTCGGCGCCGATCAAGAGGCGGTCGCGCCAGAATTCGCCGGGCGGGAGTGTCGCCTGGCCGACGCTTGCATATTCGGGTAGCCTCACGCCGCTTCTACGCCAACCCGTCTCGCCGGAGTGCCCGTCCATGCCACGTCTCCTGACCATCCTCGCGATCCTCTGCGCAGTGCCGCTCGCGATCGCGGCCGGCGCCTGCGGATCGGACGACGGCACGGACGTCCGCGAGGTCGGCACCGACGGGTCCGCATCCGCCTCGGGCTCCGGCTCGACGTCCGGCTCCGGATCCGCCTCGGGCTCCGGCCAGTCGTCCGGCTCCGGATCCGGCAGCGCCTCGGGCACCGGGCTCTCGCTCGAGGACGCGCAGACCGCCGGGACCGGCGACGCCGCTGTGGCCGCCGGCGTCGCCGCGTACAGGGACTACGTGTCCGGGCAGGTGGACGAGACGATCGCCAGGACGCGCGTCCTCACGAACGCGGTCCGGGCCGGCGACCTGCAGGCGGCCCGGGCGGCCTTCGCCCCGAGCCGCGAGGGGTGGGAGCGGATCGAGCCGATCGCGGGGCTGGTCGAGGAGATCGACGGGGCGGTGGACGCCCGCGTCGACGACTTCGCGGGGCCGAACGACCCGGCGTTCACCGGTTGGCACCGCCTGGAGCACATCCTGTGGACGCGCAACACCACGCAGGGCGCCGCGCGCTTCGCGAACCGGCTCGACCGCGACCTCCAGACCCTGAAGACCGAGCTCGCGACGCTGGAGGTCCCTCCGGCGGCGGTCGCGCTGGGCGCCTCCGAGCTCATCGAGGAGGTGTCGCAGGGGAAGATCACCGGCGAGGAGGACCGCTACTCCAAGACCGACCTCTGGGACTTCAACGCCAACGTCGAGGGGGCCGAGGAGGTCATCGCGGCCCTCACCCCGGCGCTCCAGCAGGCCGACCCCGAGCTGCTCGCCCGCATCGAGGCCGGGTTCGACGAGATCGAGGGCAGCCTCGAGCCCCTGCGGCAGGGCGCCGGGTGGGTCCTCTACTGCCAGGCAGAACGACGAGTATCCGTCCGACCTGTGCACGACGAACGACCGTCACCCAGGAGCAGATCGACACGATGAAGGCCCAGCTCGCGAGCCTCTCGGAGGACCTCGCGCTCGTGCCGGGGGCGCTCGGCCTGTCGTGAGCCGGGGCGGCATCTCCCGCCGCGCGTTCCTCGCCGGGGCCGGCGGCGCGGCGGTGGGCGGCGGCCTCCTGGCCGCGGCCTGCGGCGGCGGCTCGGACGGCGGGCCCGCCGCCGAGGCCGGGCGGGTGGCCTTCGCCGGCCCCCATCAGGCCGGGATCACGCTCGAGCCGGCGCCGGCGACGGGGCTGGTGGCCTCCTTCACCGTGCTGGCGCGGGACCGCGCCGAGCTTCGCGGCCTCCTGCGGCGACCTGACCGACGAGATCGCCGGGCTGATGGAGGGGCGCCCGCCGGAGGTCCGCGACCGCGCCTATCCCCCGACCGACTCGGGGATCCTCGGCCCCGAGCCCCCGCCCGACAACCTCGCGGTGGTGGTGAGCGTGGGCGCGTCGCTGTTCGACGGCCGCTTCGGCCTGCGGGATCGCAAGCCGCGCGAGCTCGTGACGATGCCCTTCGTCTCCAACGACCGGCTCGACCCCGAGCGCAGCCACGGCGACCTGCTCCTGAGCATCGAGTCCGAGCATCCCGACACCGCGCTGTTCGCGCTGCGGCAGCTGATGCGGCGCACGCGGCGCACGCTGGTGCTGCGGTGGGTCCTCGACGGGTACACGCGGCGCGGCAGCACGGCTCCCCGCTCGACCGGCTCGCCGCGCAACCTGATGGGCTTCATCGACGGCACCGCCAACCTCGACGCCGGCGCGGACGACCTCATGGCGCGCCACGTGTGGGTGGGCGAGGGCGACGGGGAGCCGTCCTGGGCGGTCGGGGGCTCCTACCACGTCGTCCGCGTCATCCGCATGTTCGTCGAGTTCTGGGACCGGACCCCGCTCGCCGAGCAGGAGGCGATCATGGGCCGTCACAAGGTCAACGGCGCCCCGCTCGGCATGGAGCACGAGACCGACGTTCCCGACTACGCCGCCGACCCACGGGGGGAGGCGATCCCGCTCGACGCCCACATCCGCCTCGCCAACCCGCGCACGCCCCAGACGGCCGACAGCCTGATCCTGCGGCGCGGCTTCTCCTACGCGCGCGGCTACGACCGCGCCGGCCGGCTCGACCAGGGCCTGGCCTTCGTCTGCTTCCAGCGCAGCCTCGAGCGCGGCTTCCTCGCCGTGCAGGCGCGCCTGAACGGCGAGCCCCTGGAGGAGTACATCCTCCCCGAGGGCGGCGGCTTCTTCTTCGCCCTCCCGGGGGCCGAGAGCGGCTCGTTCCTGGGAGAGGGGCTGGTCGCGTAGGGCTCCGCTAGGATGCGCCGCCAGTCGACGCGAGCGGGGTGTCCGGATGAGCGGCAGGCGACTCGGGGGGGCGATCGTCGTGGTGGCGGCGTGCGCGGCCGCGCTGCCGGCGCTCGGAGGCGCCCAGGCCCCCCCGGCGGCGCCGCCGGCCCCCGTCGCGCCGGCCCTGCCGCCGGGCGTGATCGCCCCCGGCGTGAGCATCGCGGGCGATCCCGGTGGGCGGCCTCGCGCGCGCGGACGCGCGCATCGCGGTGCTGGCCCAGCACGTCGCGCCGCGGCGGGCCAAGCTCCCGCTGACCTTCCGCGGCAGGCGGCTCGCGATCGACCCCGTGGCGGTCCGATACGCGGCGGACGTCGACTACGCGCTCGACGGCGCCCTGCTCTTCGGCCGCGCCAAGCCGGTCCCGCCCGAGGGCGTGACGGTCCCGCTGCGCCAGAAGGTCAACCGCAAGCGGCTGCGGGCCGTGCTCGCGCTGCGCGCCGCGAAGCACGACGTCCCGGCGAAGGACGCGACGCTGAGCTTCCGCGGGGCCACCCCGGTCGTCAGCAAGCCGCGCGTGGGGATCGCATCGACCTCCCGAAGGCCGCCACGAGCGTCGAGCAGGCGATCCTGGCGCGCGACCTGCCGGCCTACGCGCTGCCGTCCAGGCGCGTGCGCCCGGCCGTCACGTCGGTCGGGCCCGCCATCATCATCGAGCGCAGCGCCTACCGGCTCACCCTGTGGCGCGCGGGCAAGCGGCGCACCTTCGGCATCGCCGTCGGCCAGGCCGCCTACCCGACGCCCAGCGGCACCTTCAGCATCGTCAGCAAGCAGGTCAACCCCACCTGGTTCCCGCCCAGCTCCCCCTGGGCCGCGGGGCTCGGCCCCGTGCCCCCGGGGGTCAACAACCCGCTGGGCACCCGGTGGATGGGCACGTCGGCGCCGGCGATCGGGATCCACGGGACGCCCATCTCGGGCTCGATCGGCACGGCCGCGAGCCACGGCTGCATCCGCATGTACATCGGCGACGCCGAGTCCCTCTACGACCAGATCGACATCGGGACCCCGGTCAGGATCGTGTGATCCTGGCAGGGCCTCCCGGCTCTGCTGGGTCTGGCCCTTTCGGCGGCCAGCCCCGCCGAAGGCGGTGCCGCCGTGTGCCGGAGGGCCCGGCCAGGGCCCGGAGGCGCGTCCCAGCGGGCCCGCAAGAGGCCCGCTGCACGCCTTGGCCTCAGCCGCCGTCCAGCGCTGCGCGCAAGCGCGCCGCGCTTGACGGCGGCATGAGGGCGCGCACCCGGGTGCCGTCGGCGGTCGCCTCCTGCTCGACCTCGCGCCCGTCCGAGTAGACGGCCGAGATGAGCCCCGATAGCTCGTAGGGGATGGTCAGCTCGACGGGCGTGAGGCGCGATCTGGCGGCGTCGGCGAGCCGGCGGCGCAGCTCGTCGAGGCCCTCGCCGGTGGCCGCCGACACCTGGATTCCGTCGGGCTGCCGGTTCGGCGAGCGCCGTGCGCTCGTCGGAGCCGACCAGATCGACCTTGTTCAGCACGAGCAGCCGGGGCACCCCCGAGGCCCCGATCTCGTCGAGCACCTCGGCGACGGCCCGCGCCTGGGCGGCGCGGCGGCCCTCCGGCTCGGCGGCGTCGGCGACGTGCAGGATCATGTCGGCGTCGCTCACCTCCTCCAGCGTCGCCGAGAAGGCGGTGACGAGCTGGTGCGGCAGGTTGCGGATGAACCCGACCGTGTCCGACAGGAGGAGCTCGTGGCCGTCGGCCTCGAGCCGCCGGGTGGTGGGGTCGAGGGTCTCGAAGAGCGCGTCGTCGGCGCGCACGCCCGCGCCGGTGAGGGCGTTCATCAGGCTCGACTTTCCGGCGTTGGTGTACCCGGCGAGCGCGACCCGCGGCATCGGCGCGGCCGCCCGCCGGCCCCGCTGGGTCTCGCGCGAGCGGACGACGTCGCGCAGGCGCCGGCGCAGCGTGGCCATACGGGTGCGCAGGAGGCGGCGGTCGGACTCGAGCTGGGTCTCGCCGGGGCCCCGCGTGCCGACGCCGCCGCCGAGCCGCTCGAGGTGCTGCCAGAGGCCCTCCTGGCGAGCGTAGGAGTACTCGAGCTGCGCCAGCTCCACCTGCAGCTTGCCCTCGGCCGAGCGGGCGTGCTGGGCGAAGATGTCGAGGATCACCGCCGTGCGGTCGACGACCCGGGTCCTCAGGCGGTCCTCCAGCGAGCGCTGCTGCCCTGGGCTGAGCCCCCCCTCGGCCGCCACGAGGTCCGGCTTGAGGCGCTCGACCGCGGCCGCCAGGTCATCGAGCCGGCCCCGGCCCAGGTAGGTGCGCGGCGACGGCCGGTCGCGGCGCTGGACGAGCGTCTCGACCACCTCGGCGCCCGCGGTGCGCAGCAGGTCCTCGAACTCGGCCAAGCGGTCGCCCTCCTCCGCGCCGCCGTCCAGCGAGGCGATGACGACGGCCCGCTCCGGGCCGTGGCGCTCGGGCGTCTCCTGCGGCCTCGCGGCCGACCCGCGGTAGGTGCGCTGAATCTCATCCGGCATCAGGCCAATGATGCCCGGAACGCCTGGACCGTGCGCAAGTCCCCATGGGAGGGGATCACGGACAAGGCACGCGCGCGCGTCCTCCGGACGATGCCCTACGGCTTCGGAGGCCGCCTCGTCCGCCGACGGATGGCCGCCGACGTGGCCATGCCGAGAAGCCACCCGATGGCGGCGGCCACGAAGATGACGAGGGCGAGCGCCGCGTCCGTCGACCCGACGAGCCAGTTCACCTCGACCTCGTCGCGGTTGGCGACGACCCACGCGATCAGCAGCCCCAACAGGACGACGCCGAGGACCGTCCACCCGTAGATCCGAGTTCGGCGGGCGTGGCGGCGGGTCCGCTCGGAGCGGCTCTCGGGGCGCGGCTCCTCGGCGGGTGGGACCGTGCGCTCTTCGTCCACGTCGTCCACCTGCCCGGAACCGGCCCGCGTCAATCGGCGCCCGTCGCTCAGGGCGCGGGGAACCACTCCCGGGGCGAGGGGAAGAGGTGGCGGTCGGCGAGGACGTTGAGGGCGCGCCGCGCCTGGACGAAGCGCTCGGCGATGGCGTCGAGCAGCCGGGCCGAGGCGCCTGGGGGCGGAGCCGCGCGCGCCGCGAGCCGGTACCAGCGCGCGCCGAGCTGCTCGAGAAGGCCCACCCCGCCTCGGGTCTCCAACGCCTCGCCGAGCACCTCGCCCGCGGGGTCCGCAACGGCGGCGGACCGCCCCAGCCGCTGGAGGTCGATGGGCCGGAAGGCCCGCGAGGCGGTGTGGTCGGGGAACACGCCCGCGAGGAAGAGGGACAGGTCGCCCAGGCGGCGGTGTACCGCCGGGTGCCGCGACTCCGGCAGCACGTCGAGGGTCGCGGCCAGGCGCACCGGGTCGAGCTCGCTGAAGCGCTGGCGCCGCCACCCGCGCGGGGTCTCGCGCCAGACCGTCCCGCTCGAGACGCGGGTGTAGGAGGCCAGCAGGGCGGCCAGGAAGACGCGCCGGCGCCGGTCGGCCAGGAGCTCGCGGAGGTCGTCCCCGCCCAGCAGGGGCAGCCGCTGCCGCGGCCCGACCCACTCGGGGACGTAGCTGGCTTCTCGGAGGTCCGCGGCCACCTGCTCGACGGCAACCGCGAAGGTCAGAAACGGCGAGGCCGTGACGAACGGCTCGCGCTCCGGGTCCTCGAGGCCGCTGCACAGCAACGCCTCGACGGCGGCAGGGGAGGCGAGCGTCCGCTCCAGCAGGTCCGGCTCCCGTCGAAGGAGCGCGAGCGCGTGCCCGGCCTCCATCCCGGGCAGGCCTGCCAGGCGCAGGATCAGCCCCAGATCGCCCGGCCCCAGGTGCTCCAGGTAGCCCGCGTCGCCGGCGGCCGCCGGCCGTCCCGAGCTCATCGGCGGATGGTACCGCGGCCCGGGCGGGGAGCCGATGCGATTTGCCCTCGGCATGGTGGCTCGACTAGGTCTCCTCGCGCCCGTGGAGCGCCCGGACCGCGCTTGGAGATCCCCCGATGGCCGCACCCAGATGACGCGCCACCGACGCCGACGCGCGCGGCTCGCCGCGCTCGGCCTGGCGGCCCTCGGGGCCGCCGCCCTGGCCTCCCCGGCGCTCGCCGCCAAGGACGACGTCGTCCTCATCTCGCGGGCCACCGGGCCGGCCGGGGCGGCCGTCAACGCGAACGCGGTCACCTCCTCCAGCTCGGCGAGCGGCGACCAGGTCGCCTTCGACACCGACGCCGACAACATCTCGGCCGAGGACAACAACGGCTTCACGAACGTCTTCGTGCGCGACGCCGCGACGAACGTGACCACCTTCGCCAGCCGCGCGACGGGGGCCGCGGGGGTCGGCGGCGACGGGGCCTCGCGGGACCCGTCGATCTCCGGCGACGGGCGCTTCGTGGCCTTCGAGTCGGACGCCGACAACCTCTCGGCGGAGGACATCAACGCCGCCCGCAACATCTTCGTGCGCGATCTCGTCGCGGGGACGACGACCCTGGTGAGTCGCGCCTCGGGCCCCGGGGGCGCCGCGGCGGACACCGCCTCGAACGACCCGGACGTGTCGAACGACGGGCGCTTCGTCGTCTTCTCGTCGACCGCCGACAACCTCTCGACCGAGGACAACAACGGCTTCACGAACATCTTCGTGCGCGACCTGGTTGCCAACACGACGACGCTGGTCAGCCGGGCGCCGGGCGCGGGGGGCGCCGGGGCGACCGACAACTCCGTCATCCCGGCGATCTCCGGCGACGGCAACCGCGTCGCCTTCCAGAGCGGCGCCAACAACCTCTCCAACGAGGACAACAACGCCGTCGTGAACGTGTTCGTCCGCGACATCGCCGCCGCCTCCAACGCCTTCGTCAGCCGTGCGACGGGGCCCGGCGGGGCCCCCGGCGGCGACAACTCGACCAACGCCGACATCTCGCCGTCCGGCCGCTACGTGAGCTTCCAGTCCCTGGCCAACAACCTGTCGGCAGGACGACAACAACGCCGTCGCCAACATCTTCCTGCGCGACCTCGACGACGCCACGACGGCGCTCATCAGCCGCGCCAGCGGCCCGGGCGGAGCGGGAGGCGACGCCGCCTCCGTCGCCGCCTCCGTCGCCGACAACGCCCGCGTGGCCTTCTCCTCGAACGCGAACAACCTGTCGACCGACGACAACGACGCCTTCTCCAACGTCTTCGTGCGCGACGCGATCGCCAACACGACCGAGCTGGTGAGCCGGGCACAGGGCGCGGCCGGAGCCGCGGCCAACAACGGGTCCTTCCTTCCGTCAACCTCGCAGGACGGGCGCTACGTCGCCTTCCAGTCGCTCGCGACGAACCTCACGGCCGGGACCATCGCGGGCGTGCGCAACATCTACCGCCGCGACGTGCTGGGCGACACGCCGATCGCGACGCCGGTCTGCAAGATCCTGCCGCTGCCGCCCTCGCCGCCGCGCCAAGGACGACGTCACCTTCACGCTCACGGTTCAGCAGCTGCAGATCAACCAGCGCATCAGCCAGGCCGCGATCCGGCGCCTGAACGCGGTCGAGGCCCGCCTCAACGGCGGCCTGGCCGGCCGCGACCTGTGCGGCTACTCGATCGGCCCGCCCCAGCTGGGGCCCGGCATCACCAGCGCCCCGGCGGCGGCCTCGCTGGCCCCGGCATCCCCGGCCGACCCGGCGCCGATCGTCGACCCCGGCCGCACCGGCCAGGGCGACCCCCTCACCCTGAGCGCCGAGCAGCTGCTGATCAACCAGCGCATCGACCAGGCGGCCATCCGCCGGGCCACGGGCATCACCAACCGCCTCGAGGCAGGGCTGACCGGCGGCGACGTCCAGGCCGCCCAGGTCACCCAGGGCAAGCTCTTCAACCGCCTCCAGATCGTCACCAAGACCCCCGCGCCCGAGCCGCCCGCCAGCGAGACCACCATCCCGCCCCGCCAGAACCCGCCCGACCCCGACAGCGTCACCCTCAGCACCGAGCAGCTGAAGATCAACCAGCGCATCTCCCAGGCCGGGGTCCGCAACGCCAACGCCCTCATCCGGCGCCTCGAGACCGGCCTGTCGGGGACCGACCTGCGCCCCGCCACGCTGACGGCCGCCGACCTGGGCTGAGCGGCGCGGGATGAGGCGGCCGCGGTTCCTCTGCCCTCGCGCTCGCCGCCGTCGCGGCGGCGGTCCTGGCGGCGCCCGCGCTCGCGGCCAAGGACGACGTGATCCTCATCTCCCGCGCCACCGGCCCGACCGGCGCGCCCGGCGACGTGTTCGCCATCGACTCCCTCGATCTCGGCCAACGGCGACAGGGTGGCCTTCACGTCCAGCGCGACGACAACCTCTCGCCCGAGGACGACAACCCGGGACGCGAGCGTCTTCGTCAGGGACGCCGGTCGCGAACATGACGACGCTGGCGAGCCGCGCGTCCGGCGCGGGCGGCGCCGCGGCCGACGACGTCTCGAGCGGACCCGGCCATCTCCGGGGACGGCCGCTACGTCGCGTTCGGGTCGGACGCCGACAACCTCTCCAACGGACGACGACAACGGCGTGGCCAACATCTTCGTCCGCGACCTGGTCGCCAACACGACCACCCTGGTGAGCCGCGCGACCGGGCCGGGCGGGGCGGCGGCGAACGGCGGCTCGGGCCACCCGGACATCTCGGGCGATGGGCGTTATGTCGTCTTCGAGTCGGACGCCGACAACCTCTCGCCGGCGCCGACGACGACGCGTTCAGGAACGTCTTCGTGCGCGACCTGGTCGCCAACACGACGACCCTCGTCAGCCGGACGCCGGGCGCGGGGGGCGCCGGGGCGAACGACGTCTCCCTCGCCCCGGCGATCTCCGCCGACGGCAACCGCGTCGCCTTCCCGTCGCGCGCCGACAACCTCTCGCAACGAGGACGACAACGGCGTCCCGAACATCTTCGTCCGCGACCTCGCCGCCGGCGACGAACACGCTCATCAGCCGCGCGACCGGCGCCGGCGGCGCCCCCGCCGACGGCAGCTCCGTCCAGCGCCGACGATCTCGCCCTCCGGCCGCTTCGTCGCGCTTCAAGTCGGGCGGCCGACAACCTCTCGGCAGACGACGACAACGTCGTCGACAAGCATCTTCCTGCGCGACCTCGACGAGTCCACCACGGCGCTCGGCGAGCCGCGCGAACGGCGCGCGCGGAGCGGGTGGCGACGAAAGCTCCGTTCGCCCCGTCCGTCTCGGACAACGCCCGCGTGGCCTTCAACTCGACGGCCGACCAACCTCTCGGCCGATGACAACGATGCCGTTCGACAACGTGTTCGTGCGCGACGCCCTCGCCGACACGACCGAGCTCGTGAGCCGGGCGCCGGGCGCCGGCCGGCGCGGCGGCCAACAACGGGTCCTCCTCGCCGCTACGACCTCGGCCGACGGCCGCTACGTGGCCTTCCAGTCGCGCGCGACGCAACCTGGTCGGCCGGGCACGGTCGCGGGCGTGCGCAACATCTTCCGCCGCGACGTGCTCGGCGACGCCCCGGTCGCGCACGCCGGTCTGCAAGATCCTGCCCCTGCCGCCCTCGCCGCCGCGCCAAGGACGACGTCACCTTCACGCTCACGGTGCAGCAGCTGCGCATCAACCAGCGCATCAGCCAGGCCGCCATCCGGCGCCTGAACGCGGTCGAGGCGCGTCTCAACGGTGGCCTGCAGGCCCGCGACCTCTGCGGCTACTCGGTCGGCCCGCCCCAGCTGGGGCCGGGGATCACCAGCGCCCCGGCGGCGGCCTCGCTGGCCCCGGTCGCCCCGGCCGACCCGGCGGCGATCGTCGACCCCGGCCGCAGCGGCCCGGGCGACCCCCTGACGCCTGAGCGCCACCCAGCTGCTGATCAACCAGCGCATCGACCAGGCCGCCATCCGCCGGGCCACCGGCATCACCAACCGCCTGCAGGCCGGGCTCAGCGGCGGCGACCTGCGCGCCGGCCAGGTCACCCAGGGCAAGCTCTTCGACCGCCTCCAGATCCTCACCAAGACGCCCGCGCCCGAGCCGCCCGCCACGCAAGACCACCATCCCGCCGCGCAAGAACCCGCCCGACCCGGGCAGCGTCACCCTCAGCACCGCCCAGCTGCGGATCAACCAGCGCATCGCCCAGGCCGGCGTGCGCAACGCCAACGCCCTCATCCGGCGCCTGGAGACCGGCCTGGCGGGCGCCGACCTGCGCCCCGCCACGCTGACGGCCGCCGACCTCGGCTGAGCGGCCAGGGCGTGGCGCAGCCTCGGCGCATCGCCGCCCTCCTTGCGCTCGCCGCCGCGGCGGCGATCCCGGCTCGCGCCCGCGGTCGCCGCGGTGGACGACGTCGACCTGATCTCGCGGGCCGACCGGCTTCGCCGGCGCGCCGGTCGACGGGGACGCCTTCACTCCCTCGATCTCCGCGAGCGGCCAGCGCGTGGCCTTCGACAGCGACGCCGACAACCTCTCGCTCGAGGACGACGACACGGTTCGCGACGTCTTCGTCCGCGACGCGGTCGCGGGAACGACGATCCTCGCGAGCCGTGCCTCAGGCCCGGGCGGCGCCGCGGGGAACGCGATCTCGAGCGGCCCTGCGATCTCCGGCGACGGTCGCTTCGTTGTCTTCGCGTCCGACGCCGACAACCTCTCCACCGAGGACGACGACACGGTCACGAACATCTTCGTCCGCGACCTGGTGGCCGACACGACCACGCTGGCGAGTCGCGCGACGGGGCCGGGGGGCGCCGGGGCGGACGACGACTCCGTCGACCCGGACATCTCGGGGGACGGCCGCTACGTCGTCTTCGAGTCCGACGCCGACAACCTGTCGCCGGCCGCAAACCCCGCGTTCGCGAACATCTTCGTGCGCGACCTGGTCGCCAACACGACCCGGCTGGTGAGCAGGACCCCGGGCGCGGGGGGGCCGGGCGGCAACGACGACTCCCGCCGCCCGGCGATCTCGGACGACGGCAACCGCATCGTCTTCCAGTCGAACGCCAACAACCTCTCGCTCGACGACCTCAACGGCGTCCAGAACATCTTCGTCCGCGAGCGCGCGACGGGATCGAACACGCTCGTCAGCCGGGCGACCGGGGCCGGCGGCGCCCCCGCCGACGACAGCTCCGACCGCGCCGAGATCTCGCCCTCGGGCCGCTATGTCGTCTTCCAGGGGCGCGGGGACAACCTGGCAGGCGACGACAACAACGGCGTCACGGGCATCTTCCTGCGCGACCTCGACGAGTCGACCACGGCGCTGGCGAGCCGCGCGAACGGACCCGGCGGAGCGGGAGCCGACGCCAGCTCGTTCGACCCCGTCGTCTCGGACAACGCCCGCGTGGCCTTCAACTCGGGCGCCGACAACCTGTCGGCGGAGGACAACGACGCCGTCAACAACATCTTCGTGCGCGACGCGCTCGGCGGCACGACCGACGCTCGTGAGCCGGGCGCCGGGCCCGGCGGGCGCCCCCGCCGACAACGGGTCCGCCTTCCCTTCCACCTCCCAGAACGGGCGCTACGTGGCCTTCCAGTCGACTGCCACCAATCTGGTGGCGGGCACGGTGGCAGGCGTGCGCAACATCTTCCGCCGCGACGTGCTGGGCGACGCGCCTGTGAGCACGCCGGTCTGCAAGATCCTGCCGCTGCCGCCCTCGCCCCCGGCAAGGAGGACGTCGACCTTCACGCTCAGCGTCGGCCAGCTGCGCATCAACCAGCGCATCAGCCAGGCCGCCATCCGGCGCCTGAACGCGGTCGAGGCCCGCCTCAACGGTGGCCTGCAGGCCCGCGACCTGTGCGGCTACTCGGTCGGGCCGCCCGAGCTGGGGCCGGGCATCACCAGCGCCCCGGCGGCGGCCTCGCTGGCCCCGGCCGCCCCGGCCGACCCGGCCAGATCGTCGACCCCGGGCGCAGGGGCCCGGGCGACCCGCTGACCCTGAGCGCCACCCAGCTGCTGATCAACCAGCGCATCGACCAGGCCGCCATCCGCCGGGCCACCGGCATCACCAACCGCCTGCGAGGCCGGCCTCAGCGGCGGCGACCTGCGCGCCGGCCCAGGTACCCAGGGCAAGCTCTTCGACCGCCTCCAGATCCTCACCAAGGCGCCCACGGCCGAGCCGGCCGCGACGAAGACCACCATCCCGCCGCGCAAGAACCCGCCCGACCCGGGCAGCGTCACCCTCAGCACCGCCCAGCTGCGGATCAACCAGCGCATCGCCCAGGCCGGCGTGCGCAACGCCAACGCCCTCATCCGGCGCCTGGAGACCGGCCTGGCGGGCGCCGATCTGCGCCCCGCCACCCTGACCGGCCGCCGACCTGGGCTGACGGTCAGGCCGCGGGGGGCTCGGGCATGGGCGTCCCGTCCCAGGACATGTCCTCGACGAACGCCGTGCCGACGGAGACGTGCTCCTCGCGCGCCACGCGGCTCCAATGGCGGCGGCTGACGAGGAAGCAGAGGGCCGGCATGACGTCCTGGGGCTCGAAGAAGGCGTCGGGCGTGGAGAGGAGCGCGCGCAGGACCGTCGCCGGCGAGCCCGAGGCGATGTGCGGGTCGAGCAGGTAGGCGTCGTACTGGCGGCTCAGCCCGGCCGGGACGACCCGCAGCGCGGCGGCTGACCCGGTGATCGCCTCGGCCAGCCAGGCCCCGGGGGAGAAGAAGGCCCCCGCGCTCGCCCGGGGATTGGCCTCGATCATCACGAGGCCGTCCCCCGTGCGCCGGTAGTCGAAGCCGATGCACCCGGTGAAGCGCGTCTCTCCGGCGATCGCCCTGACGCGCTCCAGCGAGCCGAAGTCCTCGACCGTGGTGAACTGGATCGACCACCCGCCCTCGGCGGCGATGGTGGGCTCGTACGGGCAGTGCAGCAGCACCTCGCCGTCGCGGACCACGCTGAAGGAGCAGGCATCCTGGCCCTCGACGTACGGCTGCACCAGCCACGGGTTGTCGGAGGTGGGCCGGCAGTCCTCGAGCCGGCTCTCGCCCGCGCGAGGGCCGTGGTTGGTCAGGTAGACGAGCCCTCCGCGCGAGAAGGCGGGCCGGGCGACGAAGGCGTCGAGCCGGGCGACGGCGGCCGCCAGCTCGGCCTGCGTGCGAACGACGGTCGTGGCCGGGATGGGAAGGCCGATCCGCTCGCACAGCGCCACGAAACGGCTCTTGTCGTGCAGCTCGGCGACCGTCGCGAACGGCGACGTGAAGATCGGCGCCGGGACGCGGTCGGCGTACCTCGCCAGGAAGTAGGTCTCCTCGAAGCTCGGGACGACCAGGTCGACCTTCCGGGCGCGGACGATCTCCGCCACGTCGTCCACGAACCGCAGCGGCTGGGACGCGGGCGGCGCGATGAGGTGCGTCCTGTCCGCCTGGTGCGAGTGCAGCGCCGGCGAGAGCGCGTAGGAGTCGGCCACGTTGACCCGGGCGCCGATCTCGTGGAACGCGCGGACGAGGGGGGTCGCGGGGGGGAAGCGCCCGCTGGTCACGAGCACCGCGAGCCGCTCGCCGTCTCGGGGCGCCGACGGGCTCACGGCACGGCCTGGGCGGCCTCATGGCCTCCCCGCCTCGGCGGAGACCGCGAGCATCTCGGGAAGCACCCGTTCCCACCTCCAGCGCCTCCGGACCTCCGAGCGCGCCGCCACGCCGAGGGCGCCGACGCAGGCCGACGTCGGCGAGCGCCCGGGCCAGCGCCGCGGCGAGCGCGTCCACATCCCCGGCCGGGTAGAGCAGGGCCGTGCGCCCGTCCTCGAGCAGCTCGCTGGGCCCGCCGGCATCGGCCGCGACGATCGCCTGCCCGCTGAGCATGCCCTCGAGCACCACCATCCCGAAGGGCTCGTAGCGGCTGGGCACCACCAGGACGTCGGCGTGCGCGTACCAGCTCGCACCCGCGCGCGCGCGGCCTGCCATCCGAGGAAGGTCATGCGGGCGGCGTGCGGCGCGAAGGCGCGGGGGGACCCAGGAACGCAGCTTGGTCGGGCCCGTCCTCGGGCGAGGCCCCGCCGACGAACACGAAGCGGGCCGCCGGCGCGCGTCGCGCGACCGCCGGCACGGCCTCGAAGACGTCCTGCACCCCCTTGCGGGTGCCGAAGCGGCCGACGTACAGGACCAGGGCGCTGCTCCGGCTGTGTCGCTTCACCGGCGTGGGCGGGCTCAGGTGCACGCCGTTGCCCACAACGCGCGCCCGCCCCACGGCGTCGCGGTGATGCCGGTCGCAGCGCCTCGCGCTCGCTGCGCGAGAGCACCACGATGCGATCGGCTCCGGCGAAGACCCGGTCCTGCACCGACCCGTGCGGCAGCCATTCGCCGTGCTCGACCTCCGCCCGGTCGATGGAGTGAGCCGTGTAGACGATCGGGACGTTGGTGGCCTCCCGGATCGCGGATGCGACCGCCCAGAGCCAGGGCGAGTGCAGGTGGATCACGCGGCTCCGGCAGGCGGCGGCCAGCGTCGTGCTCTCGCGCAGCGCCGCCGGGTAGGAGAGGTGGACGAACTCGATCCCGCCGCCGGCGCGGAGCTGCTCGGCCGTCCCCGGCGCACGACGCCATCGTCGTCCCAAGGGCCGTACCCGTAGCCGTACCCGTAGCCGTAGCCGCCGGGCCCGTGCACGAGCATCACGACCGGCCTCGCCCCGGCCTCGTCGAGCGCGCGCACGAGCCCCGCGACCGCCGTGCCGAGGCCGCCGAAGTGGACCGGGGGTACTCGCTGGTGACGTGGAGGATCGCGTCTCCACGCCCGCCGGCCACCGCGACCGAGGGCCGGGTGCGCGGTCCGGTCTGCGGCCGGCTCAAGCAGTGAGCCTATCCCCGCGCGGTCCCTCGTGTACGCTCGCCGCCGAGCCGCCGTGCGCACCAGGAGCGACGGGCACATAACCGAGATCAAGGTCGAGGTCGTGCCTCAGGAGGCCCCGGGGAGGAGCTGGGGTTCGGGTTGGGGCGCGCTCGACTTCGCCGAGCGCGTCAACGAGCTCGGCGACTCGCTGAACGAGATCGCCGCGGCGCTGCGCGAGCGGCTGCACGAGCTGGCCGCGCGGGAGGGCGGATGGGATCTCGACCAGGTCACGCTCGCCTTCTCGCTCGACCTCCAGGCCGAGGCCGGCGTGATCGTCGCGCGGGCATCGAGCAGGGCCGGGTTCCAGGCGACGCTCACCTGGACGCGCTCCGCCCCATGAGCTCGGCCACCATCGAGCCCGCGGTCGCGCGCATCACCGCGCCCGGGGACGATTCGTTCCGGGGGACCGCGTTCGCGATCGACGATCGCAGGGCGCTGACCGCCTTCCACTGCGTGAGTTCGAACGACCCGCGCGATCCCTCGGCGAGGCTGGACGAGGTGGAGCTGGGCTTCCTCGCCGGAGAGCGGGTTCGCGCGACGGTCGTCGAGGCACGCCCCGACGAGGACTGGGCGGTCCTCGATCTCGCAGGGCCGCTCTCGCCCGCCTCGCGCCCGATCCCGCTTCGCCGCGAGGTCCAGGCCGGTGATCAGTGCCGCTGCCTGGGCTTCGCCCAGGTCGCCGCGAGCGTCGGGATCTATCCCGCCCTTGCGACGGTCGCCGGCACCGAGGGGCGACGCGACGGGGCGAGGGTGATCACGCTCTACAGCGACCCGCTCGGGGCCGGCATGCAGGCGCACGGCATGAGCGGCGGGCCGGTGCTGACGATGCCGCCCATCGAGGAGGCGGTCGGCCTGGTGCGCTCCCACCTCGGCAGGCGAGGCGATCCCTCGCGGCCCGAGGGTGGCACGCTCGTCGCGTGTCCCAGCGGCCTGTTCATGGACGCGCCGGCCGTCGCGCGGCCCGAGGTCCCCGCCGACGGCTCGGACGAGGAGCGCCTCGAGGCGGTGGCGCGAACGGGCGACACCGGCGCGGCCGCCCGGCTCGGCCATCTCCTGCACGCCGCCGGCCAGGATGAGGCGGCGGAGCCATGGCTGTACCAGGCGGCCCGGGGCGGCCACGCCGCGGCGGCCTACACCCTGGGCCGGCTGATCGAGCTCGATCCGTCGCGGGCCGACGAGGCCCTCGACTGGTTTCGGCGGTCGGCGGTCGGCGGCGACGTGTTCGGCGCGACGACGATGGGGATCCGTCTGCGCCAGGCGGGCCGTAACGATGCCGCCCTGCCGTGGCTGGAGGCGGCGGTCGAGCGTGGCGACGCGATGGCAGCTCACACGCTCGCGCGCGTCTACGAGGATCTCGGCCGCCGCGACGAGGCCGAGCGGTGGGAGCGCTACGCCGCCGAGCGCGGCGACGTGCGGGCCGCCTACGACCTGGGCCGGATGCTGCTCGCCGAGGACGGGCGGGAGGAGGCGGTCGGCTGGCTGCGGCGGGCGAGCATCGACCCCGACGCCGCGCGGCTCCTGAGCGAGCTGGGCGAGCCGCTCGAGGCGCCGTGAGCGCCGCCCTGCGGCCGGCTCGCCCGCCGTTTCGGCGCCGCGGCGTGCGGGAACGCCCTGGAGCATGATCGCGACGTGTCAACGCTCGGAGCGCCCGCCCGGCCACCCCGGCCCCGAGCCTGCGCCGCCGCCGCTCCCGACGCCGCCGGGCCCCGGGCCGGTGCCCGACCCCGAGCCGGTGCCGCCGCCCCAGCCGGACCCGGTCCTGCCCCCGCAGATCTGATCGATCACCGCCGGCCGGCGGCCGGGAGGCCGGCGAGCCACCGCGGGATGTCACGGCGGCTGCGGTCGATGGCGCGCCGGACCCGCTCCGCGACGTCCGGCCCCTCGAGCGGGGCGCCGTGGCCGGTGAGCAGGTGCGCGGCGTCGAAGCCCAGCAGGGTCCGAGGGGGCGTGAGCCGCAGCAGGGGGTGGACGCCGAGCGGCTCGCCGGGGGCCGGGTAGTAGGGGGCGGTCCCGAGGGCCTCCGGCACGACCAGCGCCCGGCGCCCGGGCCACCACAGCGCGGTCTCGCTCCAGCCGGGTCGATGCAGGACCGCGACCGGCTCGAACGGCGCGCCCGGCACGCGGTCGAACGGGGTCCGCAGCAGCGGCACGCCGTGGCGCGCCGCAAGCGCGGCGCAGTCGCGCCCGTGCCGGTCGAGGAGCTGGATGACGCCGCGCACGCGCCCCAGCTCGGCGAGCCGCCCGTCGAGGCCGTCGCCGTCGACCGGGTCGAGGAGCCACACGCCGCCGTCGTGGGCCAGGGCGTGCGATGCGCGGAGCATCCACGCCGGACGCGCGGCGATCCAGCCGATGCCCCACTCGTGCCGGTAGGTGACGGCGAGGCCCGCCGTCATCGCGCGAAGCCCGAGTCCTCCAGCCCCTCGAGGGCGAGCACGAGGCGGCGAAGGGTCCGCTCGACCACGTCGCCGGGCACGGGGCCCCGGGAGCGCACGTAGACCGAGTTGGGCCCGACCGCGAAGGCGAGCCGGCGGGCCTCCCGGCCGGCGGCGTCCACGCGCGCGCCCCGGCTGCCGGGCGCCTGGCGCGGCGTCCAGGCCCTCGCGTCCGGCTCGGCGAGGAGCAGCTCGGCGGCGTCGGCGCCGACGCCGGTCGCGACCAGGTGCGAGCCCCAGACGCTGGCGACGGCGACGAGCTCCTGGCCGCCCGGGCCGGTCCAGGACCGGACCGCGGCCGCCTTGGGGGCGCGCTCGCGCACCCGCTGGGCGAGCGCCGAGTCGGGCGCCCCGGTGAGCGCCTCCTGGAGCGCCGCGGGCCCCGCCGCCCGCGCCGGCTCCCCGCGCAGCTGCCCGGGGCTGGGGAGGACCGTGAGCAGGGCGACGGGATCGGCGCCCTCGCCGCCGGCCTGGGTCGGGCTGGTCGGCCCGCACGCGACGCAGGCGACGAGGGCGGCGAGGAGGGCCGGGAGGGCGGCGGCACGCACGCTCCGGAGCGTAGCCCGAGCGCTCGTTCATCCCTTAACCGCCCGGCAATGGCGCGGGGCGGCCTCCGTCCGCACCTCTCCTATAATCGGCTCACCGCGCTCGGTTCTCGCTGAGGTCCGGCACGGGAGATCCCCGAAGGAGGGACGATGAACCTCGCCTCCTACAAGGCGGGCAACAACTTCAAGACGTTCGTGTTCGTGGCAGCGCTGACCGGCCTGCTGCTCGCCATCGGCTACCTCGTCGGCGGCGCCTCGGGCCTGATCGTGTTCGCCGCGATCGCGGTCGTCTTCAACTTCGCGATGTACTGGTTCAGCGGGCTCGCTGGCGCTCAAGATGAGCCGCGCCGTCCCGGTGAGCCCGCAGGAGCAGCCCGAGCTGCACCAGATGATCGCGCGGCTCGCCGAGCGCGCGGGCGTGCCCAAGCCGGCCGTCTACATGACGCCGGCCGAGCAGCCGAACGCCTTCGCGACCGGCCGCAACCCCAAGCACGCGGCCATCGCCGTGACCGCGGGGATCCAGCAAGCGCTCGGCCCGCGGGAGCTCGAGGGCGTGCTGGCGCACGAGATGGCCCACATCGCCAACCGCGACATCCTCATCGCGAGCATCGCCGCGATGGTGGCCGGCGCGATCTCGGCGATCGCCAACTTCCTCCAGTTCTCCCTGCTCTTCGGCGGGGTGACGACGAGAACCCGCTCGGCCTCATCGGCACCATCGCGACGATCATCCTCGCCCCGATCGCGGCGGTCATCATCCAGCTGGCGATCTCGCGCCAGCGCGAGTACGTCGCCGACGCGACCGGCGCCGAGTACGTCGGCGACCCCAACCCGCTGGCCGACGCCCTCGAGACGCTCCACCGCACGGCGACGGCGATCCCGATGCGGGTCAACCCGGCCGCGGAGCCGCTCTACATCGTCAACCCGCTCCAGGCCCACGCCCAGGGCCGGGGCGGCGGCGGCGGCTTCGCGAAGCTGTTCTCGACCCACCCCCCGATGGAGGAGCGCGTCGCGCGCCTCCGCCGGATGGCCGGCGCGAGCAGCCTGCAGCTGCAGCACTTCTAGGAGGGCGGAATGGGGATCCAGGAGGAGGTCCGCAGGCTCGTCAACACCGAGTCGGCGAAGCACAAGCGGCTGATCGAGTACGTCGCCCGGCAGCTCCGGGCGGGCCGCCCCCTCGCGCAGGTGCTCGACGATCCGTACGTCGTCAACCGCAGCAACCTCGTCCACCGCCGGGCCCTCCTCGAGGAGCCCGAGGTCATCGAGGCGGCCGGCGGCGAGGCCGCCATCGCGACGCTGCGGGCGCAGCTCGAGGCGGTCATCGGGAAGTAGGGCCGCCGGGCCGCCGCGGCGGCCGGCGCTACAATCGGCCCCGGAAGGGGTCGATTTCCTGCGGAACATGCGGCGGGCGGGGATCGAGGAGGTCCCCGCCCGCCGCGGCGTTTCCGCCACCTTCCCCGAGGGCGCCACGTGCGCGAGTTCTTCGTCCAGAACGAGACCATCATCCTGTTCGCGCAGGGGCTGGTCTTCTTCTCGCTCGGGTTCGCCGTGTGGCTCCAGCGGCGGCGCGCGACCCGCCTGA
Organism: Miltoncostaeaceae bacterium; assembly: GCA_963834875.1. GTDB lineage: Bacteria > Actinomycetota > Thermoleophilia > Miltoncostaeales > Miltoncostaeaceae > DATAGF01. The sequence goes on along the minus strand of CAWIDG010000027.1, from coordinate 159,706 downwards.
CCCTCTCGTCGTCGCTGATCTGGCTGGCGAGCTTCGCGTTCGTCGAGGCCTTCGCCGTCTGGGGCTACGCCTTCGTGCCGATCCAGGAGGGCTACCTGAGCGAGGGCATCGTGGAGGGCCTCGTCGTGCTGCGGGGGGTCGTCCAGGTCGCGGCCTTCCTCTTCCTCGTCCAGTTCGGCCTCCGGCTCCTCGGGTTGAGCGCGGTGGTGCGGCGCTCCCTCACGGCCGTCTCGATCCTCGTCGGGGCGGGGATCGTCACCGGCTGCTCGCTGGCCGCCGGCCCCGCCGGCTGGAGCGCGCCGGAATGGGAGGCGGCCGTGGTCTCGCTGGCCCGGTACACGCTCCTGTTCCCCGGGGCGATCCTGTCGGCCGTGGGGCTCTGGCGCCAGCGCAGCGAGCTGGGCGCCGCGGGCATGACGGCCATCCGCCCCTACGCCGCGGCGGCAGCCGCCGCGCTGGCGGTCTACGGCGTGGTCGCCGGGCTGATCGTGGCCAGCGGGCCGGTGTCGCCGGGCGGGGTCGGCGACGCCGGCGGCTGGTTCGACGCCACGAGCCTGCCGCTCGAGGTCGTGAGGGGGGTCATCGGCCTCGTCCTCTGCGTGCTGGCCGTGAAGCTGCTCGAGATCTTCGACGTCGAGGCCAAGCAGCGCCTGGAGGCCCTCGACCGGGCGCGGGCGATCGCCGAGGAGCGCGCCCGCTTCCGGCGCGACCTGCACGACGGCACGATCCAGTCGATCTACGCCGCCGGCCTCCACCTCGAGGCGGTGGCGATCCGCTGCGAGGACCCGTCGGTGCGGCGCGAGGTGCGCGAGGTCGTCTCCGATCTCAACGCGGCGACCGACGGCATCCGCGACTACATCCGCGACCTCGCCGTCGCGCCGGCCACGCCCGACGGCATCGCCGCCGGCCTCGGCGACCTGACCCGCCGCTTCGCCGAGGAGACCGGTCGCGATGTGCGCTTCTCGGTCGAGCGGCCCGGCCCCTGCGGCCCGCTGCCCGAGGAGGCCGGGCAGCACCTCGAGCAGATCCTCCGCGAGGCGCTGTCGAACACGGCGCGCCACGCAGGCGCGTGCAGGGTGCGCGTCTCGCTGGTGCTCGCCCGGGACGAGATGGACCTCGTGGTCGCCGACGACGGCTGCGGCCCGGGCGCGGGCGCGAACGGCCAGGGTGACGGCCAGGGGCTGCGGAACATGCGCGAGCGGGCGCGCCGCCTCGGCGGGCGGCTCGTGGTGGAGCCCGGCTCCGGCGGCGGCACGCGCGTCACCCTCGCGGTCCCGCTCGACAGCGAGGAGCCCGAGGCTGAGGCCCCGCCGTCGCCCGATCTCCTCCCCGGGGTGAGGACCCCGTGAACGCCACCCCCCGCGACCCGATTCGCGTGCTGATCGTGGACGACCATGCGGTCGTCCGCATCGGCCTGCGCTCGCTGCTGACCCACGCCGCCGGCTTCCGGGTCGTCGGCGAGGCCCAGACCGCCGCAGAGGCGGTCCAGCTCAACGAGCAGACCCACCCGGACGTGGTGCTGATGGACGTCCGGCTGCCGGACGGGAGCGGGGTCGAGGCGTGCCGCCGCATCAAGGCCGACCACCCGGACGCGCGCGTCCTGATGCTGACCTCGTACTCCGACGAGGAGGCGATCGTCGGCGCGGTGATGGCGGGGGCGAGCGGCTACCTGCTCAAGCAGGCCGACGCCGAGCGGCTCACCCAGGCGATCCGCGAGGCCGCGGCCGGCGAGTCAACGCTCGACCCGCGCGCGGCGGGCGCCCTCCTGACGCAATTCCGCGAGCTGTCCGCCAAGCAGGCCGAGGCCGAGCTCGCCGGGCTCACCGACCGCGAGCGCCGCATGCTCGCGCTCATCGCGGAGGGGTACACGAACCGCGCCATCGGCGAGGTCCTGCACCTCTCCGAGAAGACCGTGCGCAACCACGTCAGCCAGCTGCTGCGCAAACTCGGCTTCCAGCGCCGCTCCCAGGCCGCCGCCTGGGCGGGCCAGCGGCGGCTGGAGCTGCCTCCCGACTGACGGCATCGGGCAAGGAGATCGGGCTCTGGCGGCGAAACGGGGCGAAAGCCAGAGCCGCCCCCACCAAGGTGCGCACGATGCCCCGACCCGCCCGCGTCCTCGCCCTCGCCAACCAGAAGGGCGGCGTCGCCAAGACCACGACGACGCTGAACCTCGGCGTCGGCCTCCACGACCTCGGCGCGAGGGTGCTCGCGGTCAACCTCGACCCCCAGAGCAACCTGTCGATGAGCCAGGGGATCGACGTCGAGTCCCTGACGCTGGGCATGTACCACGTGCTCACGGGGCGCGCGCAGCTCTCGGAGATCATCGAGACGCGCGAGATCGACATCGCTCCGGCCGGCATCGAGCTCGCCGGCGCCGACCTGGCCCTGTCCGCGATGATCGGGCGGGAACGGGTCCTCGAGCGCGCGCTGCGGCCGGTGCGCGAGCTCTACGACTACATCCTGCTCGACACGCCGCCGTCGCTGGGCCTCATGACCGTCAACGCGATGGTGGCGGCCGACGGGATCATCGTGCCGGTGCAGTGCGAGTACCTCTCGTTGCGCGGGCTGGCCCAGCTGCGCGAGACGCTGGCCCAGGTTCGGGAGAACCTCAACCCGAAGGTCGAGATCGTGGGTATCCTCCCGACCATGTATGACGGCCGCACGCTCCACGGCCGGGAGGCGGTCCAACTCCTGCAGGAGAGCTTCGGGGACCGGGTGTACCGTACGCGCATCGGCAAGACCATCCGATTCGCCGAGGCGCCGGTGGAGGGCAAGAGCGTGATCCGCTACGAGCCGCAGGGCCAGGCCGCCCGCTGGTACCGCCACCTGGCCCGCGAGGTCTGGGAGGGCCGGATGGGGATGGCGCGCGCGGGCAAGGTCGCTGCATGAGCGAGCCGCGCCGCCCGGAGGGCGGGCGCTCTCGGCCCAGCATGCGGGAGGGGCCGCTGTCCGAGCTCTTCCGCAGCACCGACCCGCTCGAGGAGGAATCCCCCGGTGCCGCGGACGCCGCCCCCGAGCGCGGGCCGGGCGGCTCCGACCTCTCGAACTACGTGGCCGTCATCCGGGTCGTCGGCGTCGGCGGCGCCGGCTGCAACGCCGTCGAACAGGATGATCGAGGCGGGCCTTCGCGGCGTCGAGTTCATCGCGGTGAACACCGACCGCCAGGCGCTCGAGGTGAGCGAGGCGGAGGTCCGGATCCCGGTCGGTATGGAGATCACGCGCGGGCTCGGGACCGGCGGGGATGCGCATCTCGGCGAGCAGGCCGTCCGCGAGAGCGAGGAGCAGGTGCGCCGGGCGCTGCGCGGCAGCGACCTCGTCTTCATCGCCGCCGGCGAGGGCGGCGGCACGGGGACCGGCGGCGCGCCGATCGTCGCCAAGATCGCGAGCGAGATGGGCGCGCTCACCGTCGCGGTCGTCACGCGGCCGTTCGGCTTCGAGGGCCGCCGCCGCACCGAGGCCGCCGCGGCCGGGCTCGATGCCCTCCAGGGCACCGCCGACACGGTCATCATCATCCCCAACGACCGCCTGATGGCCGTGCTGGAGCGCGGGACGAGCATGGTCGAGGCGTTCAAGGTCTGCGACGACCTGCTGCGCCAGGGGGTGCAGGGCATCTGCGACCTGATCACGCTGCCCGGGCTCATCAACCTCGACTTCGCCGACGTGCGCACGATCATCAGCGGCGCGGGCACCGCGCTGCTGGGCATCGGCTACGCCGGCGGGGGCAACCGCGCGACCGAGGCCGCTCAGGCCGCGATCGCCTCGCCGCTGCTCGAGACCCCGATCGACGGGGCCCGCGGCATCCTCCTGGGCGTCACCGGCGGCCCGGACCTGTCGCTGGTGGAGGTCAGCGAGGCCGCCCGGGTCGTCGCCGACGCGGCCGACCCGGAGGCCAACATCATCTTCGGCGCGACGATCGACCCCGAGCTGTCGGGTCAGGTGTGGGTGACGGTCGTCGCGGCGAACTTCAGCGGCGTCCGCGCCGGTCCGCCGGCCGACGCCGCCCGAGAGCCCGCCGCGGCGGCTCGCGCCGAGCGGTCGCCGCTCTCGCGCCGCGCCGAGCGCGTCACGCGGTTCGACCTGCCCTACCCGGCGGCCTCGCCGAGCGAGGGCGGTGGCGACGACGACGCGCCTCGCGTCTTCGACCTCGAGAGCGAGCCCCCGCCGGAGCTGGACCCGGAGTTGAACAGGCGTCGTCCGCCGGCCCGGCGACCTCGGCGACGAGCCGGAGGACGCGGCGTAGCGACCCGCGGGGCCGACGCGCCCGTGGGCGTGGTCGCAGCCGGCCACCGGCTGACCGCGCGAGCGGGCGCGGAGGCCCTCGCGCGCGGCGGCGGGGCGGTCGACGCGGTCTGCGCCGCGGCGTTCGCGGCGGCGGTCGCCGAGAGCCCGCTGACCGGCCCGGCCGCCGGCGGCTTCCTGCTCACCAGGGCCCCCGACGGCGCGACGGCCCTGCTGGACTTCTTCGTCGCCGTGCCGGGGCTCGGGCCGCGCGGGCGCCCGCTCGACCCCGCCGAGCTCAGCTCCTTCACCGTGCCCTTCGGCGGCGCCGACCAGGTGTTCCACATCGGCCCCGCGTCGGTCGCCGTGCCGGGCATGATCGCGGGGCTGGGTGAGGCCCACCGGCGCGCCGGGCGCCTGGCGCTCGCCGAGCTGGTGGAGCCCGCCGTGCGCCTCGCCCGCGAGGGCGTCGTCCTCGGCACCGAGACCGCGTACCTGCACGAGATCCTGGGCGGGATGCTGACGGCGACCCCCGAGGCCGCCGCCATCTACGCGCCGGGGGGCCGGCTGCTGGGCGAGGGGGAGCGGGTCGTCTTCCACGACCTGGGCGAGACCCTCGCCCACCTCGGGCAGGCCGGGGCCTCGAGCATGCGCGACGGGGCGCTCGCGCGCGCGATCGTCGCCCACCAGGAGGAGACGGGAGGCCTCGTGACGCACGACGACCTCGCCGGATACCGCGTGGTCGAGCGAGCCCCGCTCGAGATCGAGTACCGCGGCGTCACGGTCCTGACCAATCCGCCGCCCTCGTCGGGCGGCGTGCTCATCGCCGCGGCCCTCGGCGATCTCGCGACCCGGCCGCCGCCTCGCGACGACGTCGCGCACTACCGCGCGATCGCACGCGCCGGCGCCGCGGCGAACGCCCTGCGCGACGACGACTTCACCCGTGACCTGCAGGAGGAGGACTCCCTGGAGCGGCTGTGGGCGCGCCTTGCCGGAGGCGCCGGCTCCCCCGGCGGCCCGTCGCCGCCCGCGAGCCGCAAGCCGGCGGGCTCGACGACCCACATCAGCGCGATCGACGCCGAGGGCGGGATGGCGAGCCTCTCGAGCTCGAACGGGTCCGGCTCGGGGGTGGTCGTGCCGGGCACCGGGATCCTCCTGAACAACATGCTCGGCGAGGAGGACCTCAACCCCGGCGGGTTCGGCGGCCTGCCGGCCGGCGTGCGGATGACGTCGATGATGGCGCCGACCCTGCTGCTGCGGGGCGGCGAGCCGGTCCTGGCCCTCGGATCGGCGGGCTCGAACCGGCTGCGATCCGCCATCCTTCAGACCATGGTGAGCGTCATCGATGGCAAGCTCGACTGCGCCGCGGCCGTCGCGCGCCCCCGCGTCCACCCGGAGGGCGACGGCGTCGACGTCGAGGGTGGGGTGCCGGAGGCGGCGGTCGCCGCGCTCGCCGCCGACGGCCACGGCCTGCGCCGCTGGGGCGCTGCGAACCTCTTCTTCGGGGGCGTGAGCGCGGCCGGCCGCGGCGATGCCGGGCTCGAGGCGGCGGGGGACTTCCGGCGCGGGGGAGCGGCGGCCGGCGTGACCCGGGCCGGAGCGGTGATCGACCTATGACTCACCGTCGAGTGGAGACTGAGACTGGCGTCTACGAGCTCGACCCGCAGCCGGTCCGGACCTCGCTCACCGACGGGCCTCCCATGCTCTGGGGCTTTCAGGTCCGGGTGCTCGAGAACGGCCGGGAGATCGCGATCAAGACCTGCTTCGTGGGCCGCGTGAGCGTGCAGTTCCGGGATGAGGCGGCCCTCGACGGGCCGATCGAGGGGCTCCTGCCGGTCCTTCACGCGCTGGCCTTCGAGAAGATCGAGGAGCGCCTGCGGGCCGGGGAGCCGGGCGACGAGATCCTGTTCGCGTGAGGCCCGGGCTCAGGCGGCCTCGGTGCGCCCGCCGAGGACGTCCGCGACGCCCTGGGGCCCGGCCCGCAGCAGCTCGGCCGCCCGCCGCGCGCCGGCGGCCCGGTCGCGTGCGGCCGCGGCGCCGAGACCCGGTCGCCGGCCCGGCGGGCGGCGATCGCCTCGCGCTCGGCGGCGACGGCCAGATCGTCGAGCCTCTGGGCCATGCGGGCCGACCGGCTGCGACGGCGCGGCCGCTCGGGGCGGGCCGGCCGGACGGCGCCCGGGAAGAGGATGAGCTGGCCGCGTGAGGAGGACGAACGCATGTTCGTAGTGTGCCACGGAAGCCGGACGGAATGCCCCGCCCGGCGCGTTCGGGGCTCAGGTCGCCCCGCGGCCGCCCGGGGTCAGGGGGTCGGGCCCAGGGCCGGCCTCGCGCACCGCCACCGGGCTGCCGTCATGGGGCACGTGCACGACCAGGTGGCGCCCGCTGCCGGCCAGCTCGAACCGGAACGACCAGTCGGCGCGCGTCCAGCCGGCGACGCGCAGGGTCGCGAGGCCGGCGCCGTCCGCGGCGCCCCGGAGCGCGTGTCGCGCCTCGTCGAGCGCCGCGGCCCCCACCGGCCCGATCAGTGCCTCCGCGTCGCTCACGCCGCCCGGAACGGGAGCTCGGCCACCCGGCCGCCGACGGGGGCGCCGCCGTCGCCGGCCTCGACCTCCACCTCGGCGCCCTCCTCGGCCTCACGGCGGAGGATCGCCAGGCCGGCCGGCCCGAGCCCCGGGACGTCGGCGGCGCTCGTCATGCGCCCCATCTCGCGCCCGCCGAGCAGCACCCGGCCGCCTGTGGCGGGGGGCCCAGCCGTCAGTCGGAGCCCGCGCAGGCGGCGGTTGACCCGGCCCCGGTACTGGATGCGGGCCACGGTCTCCTGCCCGAGGTAGCAGCCCTTGTCGAACGAGACGGCGACGTCCTCCAGGCCCGCCTCCTGGACGAGCGTGGCCGGGCCGGTGTTGACGCCCACAAGCGCCGCGCCGGCCGCGACCCGCGCCGCCTCGAAGGCCTCCGCGGGCGCCTCCCGGGCCCCGGCGGCGGCGATGGCGCCGCCGGGGTCGTCGACAACCGCCTCGACCGCTCCCGGGAGGATCGACGGCACCACCAGCCCGGCGCCGGCCGCGACCGCGGACCCGGAGGGGAGCGTCACGGTGTCCACCTCCTCGGGCCCGATCAGCTCGAGGTCCTCGGAGAAGTGGTAGCGGTCGAGCAGGCCGGCGACGAGATCGCCCGCGCCGGGTGCGAGCACGAGGGTGAAGGCGTCGGGGGCGTCCCGGCGCACGCGCAGGTCGGCCTGCACGTGCCCCTTCGCGTCGAGCAGCAGCGCGCGGGTCGCCCCGCCCGGCCCGAGGCCGGCGATGTCGTTGGAGAGCAGGCCGTGCAGGAAGGCGCCGGCGTCGGGCCCCTCCACCCAGATGAGCGCCGCGCGGCCTCGGACGACCGGCGGCGCGGCGAGGCCCGCGGAGGGCGCGGTCACGGGGTCGTCACCTTGCCGTTGGTGCTCGCGCGGTGGGCCGCGAGGCGAGCGTGCTGCAGCTCCTGGTCGACCGCGGAGAGGATCTCCTCGACCATCGCCAGGCGACGTCCCTCGTCCCGGCTCTCGAGCAGCTCCTGCTTGGGCCCCGACGGCAGCTCGAAGGCCCCGGCGATGGCGTAGGAGAGCGGCACCCCGTCGGGCGCCGGGGGCGGCGCGTCGTCTGGCAGCCCGGCCAGGGAGCGGAAGCGCGAGAGCACCTTGGCGGCGAGCTCGGGCGTCGCCTCCCCGGGGTCGTCGGGCAGCGCGCGCACCCTCGCGGAGAAGTAGAGGTGCCCCTCCGACTCCTCGACCAGCTCGACCGGCTCGAGCCCCTGGACGATGACGTTGAGACGCCCGTCCTCGAAGCGGCGCACGAGCGTCTCGAACCTCGCGGAGCACCCGACGTCCGCCGGCCCGGCCGGGCCCGCCTGGACGATCACGAAGGGCCGGTCGTCCAGCACGCAGTCCGCGTAGAGCTGGCGGTAGCGCGGCTCGAAGAGGTGGAGGGGGACCTTCTCGCCGGGGAGGATGACCAGATCGAGGGGGAAGAGCCCGAGATCGAGAAGGCCGTCCACGGCGGGAGTCTAGTGCGCCCCGCCGGGACCGGCCCGCGGCCGGTCAGGCGGCGACGGCCGGCGCGGCGACCTCCTGATAGAGCTCGACGAGCTCGCCGATGTGGCCCTCGACGGTGAAGCGCGCCCGGTCCTCGAGGGCGCGCCGGCGCAGGTCGGCGAGCGGCGCGCGCGTGAGCACGTCCGGCAGGTCGGCGAGGTCCTCCACCACGACGCCGACCCCGTGCTCCTCGACCAGCCGGCGCAACGCCTTGTGGGGGCCGGCCGCGATCGGCAGGCCGGACGCCAGGTACTCGAAGGCCTTGTTGGGGAGGGCGGTGTCGAGATGGGCGGCGTTCAGGCTCGGGTTGAAGACCGCCCATCCGACGTCGTAGGCCGGCAGGCGCCGCAGGAGCGCGGCCGGCTCCAGGCGCTCCATCAGGCGCATGCCGGGCGTCGCGGCGGCGAGGTCCCGGTACTCGGCGACCTCGCGGTTCGGGAACACGTCGATCCGGAGCCCGGCGGCCGCGACCGCGGCGAGCCCGTCGCGCAGGTCGTAGTGGCTGCCGTTGGCCGAGAGGCTGCCCTGGTACACGAGCCGGAGCGGGCCGTCGCCGCGCCGCGCGCGGGGGAAGGGCGCGACGTCGCGCGCCAGCGCGTAGTTGGCGAACAACAGCGTCCGCTCGGGCACGCGGTGGCGGGCGGCGATCTCGTCGACCATCTCGCGCGACACCGCCACCAGGGCGGCGCAGCCCTCGACCGCGGCCTTCTCGAGCGCCTCCGGGTCGTCCGGGTCGTCGAAGCCGTCCTCGTACGGGGTCCGGCGCAGGCTCTGCAGGTCGTGGGAGTCATGGATCACCGGGATCCGGCCGTCGACCACCTCCAGGGCCAGGACGGTGAGGGAGTCCGGCAGGTTGTGGCTGTGGATCAGCGTGGGGTCGAATTCGTCGATCGCGGCGGCGAGGCCCTCGGCGGGGTCGTCGGCATCGAGACGCCACCAGGCCTCGAAGAGGTCGTCGCCGGAGCCGTACCACTCGTCGAGGGTGCGCCCCTGGTAGGCGAACCCGAGCGCCATCTCGGGCCGCGCGGCGCGGAGGCCGACCGCGTACTTCAGCGCCCGGATGCAGGGCTGGCGCTGGAGGAAGAGGACCCTCACGCGCGGGCGGCGCGCCGGTCGCGGATCGCTCGCGCGGGGTTCCCGACGGCGACCGAGTAGGGCTCGAGGTCCTTGGCGACGACCGCTCCCGCGCCCACCACGCAGCCATCCCCGATGGTGACGCCGGGGAGGATGCAGACCCCCATCCCGATCCAGCAGTCCGGCCCCACGGCCACGCTGCGGGACTCCCAGCCCTGATCGGGGATGGGGGCGTCCAGGTCCATCTCGTGGTTGGCCGTGTGGATCATCGAGTAGGGCCCGAAGATGCTCCTGTCACCGATGGTCAGCCCGCCGTATCCGTTGACATAACAGCCGTAGTTGAAACCGACGCGGTCGCCCATCTCCACGCGGTCGCCGTTCAGCCAGACGATCGCGTCGAGGTAGAAGCAGCCCTCGCCCACCCGGCCCGCGTCGCCCGGCCGGAACGGGATGACGCTCTTGCTGCGCTCGGTGATCATCACGGGCTCGCCTCCGGGGTCGCTGGGCGCGACCCTACAGCGGGCGTCCTCTACGATCGCGCCCCGTGAGCACGACCCCGAAGCTGCCCCACGGCCTCGTCCGTCCCGCGCTGGCCGGCGTCGAGGCGTACGAGCCCGGGCGGCCGGTCGACGAGGTGCGGCGCGAGCTGGGCATCGACTCGGTCGTCAAGCTCGCCTCGAACGAAGGGCCCTTCCCGCCCATGCCGGGCGCGGTCGCCGCCATCCGCGAGGCGGCCGAGGGGGCCCGCGCCTATCCGGACGCGGGCGCGTGGGCGCTGCGCGACGCCCTCGCCGGCCACACCGGCCTGGACGCGACCCAGGTGCTGCCCGGCGCGGGCATCGACGGCCTCATCAGGCTCCTGTGCCTGGCCCTGCTCGATCCCGGCGACGAGCTCGCGATGGCCTGGCCGTCGTTCCTGTCGTGGCGGATGGGGGCCGAGGTCCAGGGCGCGTCGCTCCGCCTCGCTCCGCTCGCCGCCGACGGGGCGTACGATCTCGACGCGCTGCTGGAGCAGGTGACCCCGCGCACCAAGCTCGCCGTGGTGGTGAGCCCCAACAACCCGACGGGCGGGGCGGTGACCGCGGCCGCCCTGGTCCGCTTCCTCGACGCGCTCCCGGGCCACGTCCTGCCCGTGGTCGACGAGGCCTACTTCGAGTACCTGCCCGAGAGCGGCCACGACGCCGCGCGCCTCGTGGCCGAGGGCCGCGCGCTGGGCGCCCTCCGCACCTTCAGCAAGGCCTACGGCCTCGCGGGGCTACGGGTGGGCTACCTGCTGGGCCCGCCGGACCTGGTGCGCGCGCTCGGCGTCGTGCGGAACGTCTTCGACGTGAGCGGCCCCGCCCAGGCGGCCGCGATCGCGAGCCTCGGCGGAGAGCGATGCCCTGCTGCCCGACCGGACCGCGCTGAACACGACCGAGCGCGAGACCATGGCGGCCGGCATGAGGGGCCTCGGCCTGGAGCCGCTGCCCAGCGCCGCGAACTTCCTGCTGGTCGACCTCGGCACTCCGGAGCGCGCCCAGGAGGTCAACGCCGCGCTGCTCGCGCGCGGGGTCATCGTGCGGCCGGCCCGCGCGTTCGGCGCGCCGTCGGCGCTGCGGGTGACCGTGGGCTTCCCGGAGCAGAACGAGCGCTTCCTCGGCGCGGCGGCCGAGGCCCTGGCGGAGGTTGCGTGAGCACGCAACTCGTCGCCGGGGTGCGGGCGGGCGAGCGCCGCGCGATCGGGCGGGCCATCAGCATGGCCGAGCGCCTGGGGCAGGAGGGGCGGGAGCTCGTCGCCGCCCTGCACCCGGACACGGGCCGTGCCTGGCGGGTGGGCGTCACGGGCCCGCCGGGGGCGGGGAAGAGCACGATGATCGGCGCGCTGGCGGGGCACCTGCGCCGGGCCGGGAGGTCGGTCGCCGTGGTGAGCGTTGACCCGACGAGCCCGTTCACGCGCGGCGCCGTGCTCGGGGACCGGATCCGGCTCGCCGACCACTTCCTGGACCCCGGCGTGTTCATCCGCTCGATGGCCAGCCGCGGCCATCAGGGGGGCTCGCCGAGGCGACCGCCGACGCGGTCCTCATCCTGGACGCGGCGGGCTTCGACGTCGTCCTGGTGGAGACGGTCGGCTCGGGCCAGAGCGAGGTCGAGGTCCAGGCGCTGGCCGAGACCGTCGTCCTGGCGCTGATGCCGGGCAGCGGCGACGGGGTCCAGGCGATCAAGGCCGGCCTGATGGAGATCCCGGACGTCCTCGCCGTCACCAAGGCCGACCGCCCCGGCGCCGACGTCATGGTCTCCGAGCTGCGGAGCGCCCTCTCGCTGGTGCCCGGCGGGCCCTGGGAGCCGCCGATCGTGCGCGTGGCGGCGCTCGAGAACGAGGGGCTCGAGGAGCTCTGGCGGGAGGTGGAGCGCCACCGGGCGTTCCTCGGCGAGGCCGGCCGCCTGGAGGCCCGGCGCCGCGACGGGATGGCGCGCCAGCTGAGGGCGCTCGCCGCCGACCGGCTGGCGCGGCGGCTGGACGCCGCCGCCGACCCGGCCTTCGTCGACGGGCTCATCGACGAGGTCCTCGGGCGGCGGCTCGATCCGGCCGAGGCGGTCGACCGCGTCCTGGGGCGGGCGGGCCTGGGATGAGGGCGGCCGTGCTGGCGGCCTACGGCTCGGAGCTGTCGATCGAGGAGGTCCCGGCGCCGCAGGTCGCGGGCGGGTCGGACGTGATCGTGAGGGTCGGCGGGGCGGGCCTCTGCCGGACCGACCTCCACGTGATCGAGGGCTTCTTCCGGGAGCGGGTCGACGTCGAGCTGCCCTTCGTCCTCGGACACGAGAACGCCGGCTGGGTCGAGGATGTGGGGCCGGACGTGCGCTCGGTGAAGCCGGGCGACGCCGTGATCGTCCACCCGGTCGTCAGCTGCGGGCGGTGCGCGGCCTGCGCGCGCGGGGAGGAGATGCACTGCGCCGACCAGTCGTTTCCGGGGATCACCGCGGACGGCGGCTTCGCCGAGTACCTGCGCACCGGCGAGCGCGCCGTGATCGCGCTGCCGGAGGGCGTGGAGCCCGCGGCCGTCGCGCCCCACGCCGATGCCGGCCTCACGGCCTTCAGGGCGGCCCGCCGCGCCGCCGAGGCCCTGGGCCGCGGGGCCCGGTGCGCGGTCATCGGCGTGGGCGGCCTCGGCCACATCGCCGTCCAGCTGCTCCGCGAGCTCTGCGCGGCCGAGATCGTCGCGGTCGACCGATCGCGCGCGGCGCTCGACCTCGCGGCCGGCCTCGGCGCGGAGCACCTCGTGGACGCCTCGGCAGGCGACCCCGTCGAGGCCGTCATGGAGATCACGGGCGGCCGGGGCGCCGACGCCGTGATCGACTTCGTCGGCCAGGACGGCGCCATCGGACAGGCCCTCGGCATGATCGCGACGGGCGGCACCTACTGGGTCGTCGGCTACGGCGGCACGATCCGGGTCCCGGCGATCGACGTGGTCGCGCGCGAGATCGCGATCGCCGGAAGCCTGGTCGGCACCTACGAGGAGCTCGCCGGGCTGATGCGCCTCGTCGCCGAGGGGCGGGTGACGCTGCACGCGTCCGAGTACGGGCTGGACGACGTCAACGCCGCGATCCGCGACCTCGAGGCCGGTCGCCTGCCGGGGCGCGCCGTGATCGTCCCGTCGCGGCCCGGCGGCGACCCGCTCAGTCGCCGGTCAGCGAGATGACGATCGGCACCACGATGACCAGCACCACGAGCAGCGCCACCGCGGCCGCGATCGCCAGGGCCCGGTTCGCCGCCTCGCGCGTCTGGCGCCCGCCGTGGGCCTCCCGGTCCTCGCGGAGGTCGCGGGCCACGTCGACCCCGACCTTGACGATCACCCCGACGACGGCGACCGCGAAGCCGATGACGATGACCCAGGCCACAAGGCCGCGTCAGCCCGGCCGCGGCGACGCCAGCCGCTCGGCGACCGCCAGGATGAGCCGCACGCCGAAGCCGGTCCCCTGGCCGTCGACCATCCCGGCGCCGGCGATGTCGAGGTGGCACCACGGCAGGCCGTCGGTGAACTCGCGCAGGAACTGGGCCGCGTAGACCGCGCCGGCCTGGCGCTTGTTGGACGAGTTGGTGAGGTCGGCGACCTTGCTCTCGATGAGGGGGCGGTAGCGCTCGTGCATCGGCATCGGCCAGGCGAGGTCGCCGGACTCCTCGGCCGCCTCCCGCACCAGGGCGGTCCAGGCGTCGTCCGAGCCGAACAGGCCCGCGTAGACCTCCCCCAGCGCCACGACGATGGCGCCGGTGAGCGTCGCCATGTCGATCAGGCGCGTGGCGCCCTCGCGCGCGGCGTAGGCCAGCCCGTCGGCCAGGATCAGGCGCCCCTCGGCGTCCGTGTTGATGACCTCGATCGTCCGGCCGTTCAGGGCAGTGAGCACGTCGCCCGGCTTCACGGCGTGGCCGCTCGGCATGTTCTCGGTCGCGGGCACCACCGCGAGGATCTCCACCGGCAGCCCGAGCGCGGCGACCAGGGCGGTGCCGTGCAGCACCGCCGCGCCGCCGGCCATGTCGAGCTTCATCTCCTCCATGCCGCCCGACGGCTTGATCGAGATGCCGCCGCTGTCGAACGTGACCGCCTTGCCCACCAGCCCCAGCACCTCCCCCTCCCGCGCGACGCCCTCCGGGCGGTACCGCAGCACGATCATCCGGGGCGGCTCGTCGGAGCCGCGGGCGACCCCGAGGAGCGCCCCGGCACCGAGCTTCTCCAGCCGCGAGCGCCCGAGCACGGTGCACGAGAGCCCAGGCGTCGCGTCGGCGAGCTCCTTTGCGCGCGCGGCGAGGTCGGTGGGGGTGAGGTCGCTGGACGGGGTGTTGGCGAGGTCGCGGGCGCCGTTGACGGCCTCGATGATCCGATCGGCGCGGCGCACGTCGACGGCCCGTAGCGCGGGGGAGTGGACCGCCACCCGCCGCACCCGCGGCGCCTCCTGCTTGGCCTCTCCGGTCGTCTTGTAGCGGTCGAAGCGGTAGAGACCGGTGCCGAGGCCCTCGATCAGGGCGCCGACCTCCGCCGCGCCCGCCTCGGGCGGCGGGGCGAGCGCGACGCTGCGGGCGCGGACCCTCGCCGCCGCCTGGGCGGCCGACGAGCCGGCGGCGCGCCAGTCGTCCGCGCCGCCCCCGCCCACCCCCACGACGACCGCCCGCGGCGCGGCCAGGCCGCCGGCGCCGTGGAAGACCGTCGACGAGCGGGGCTTGCCGTCGATCTCGCCGTCCTTGATTGCGCGAGCAACGACGCCGCCGAGCGCCGCGTCCAGCGCCGCCGCCGGGCCGTCGAGGGAGGGCGGCGCGGGCACGCAGACGACGAGGAGGTCCGCCCTGGCGGCGAGTGGGTCGGCGGACTTCCTCAGCGTGGTCGGCATGGCGGCTCCCGGAGGGTCGTGGAGCCGCCAAGCCTACGTATGTCAGACTCGGCCGCCCATGGACGCCAAGGCCGTCGACGACCGCCCGATCCGCGTCGTGATCGCGAAGCCCGGCCTCGACGGCCATGACCGGGGGGCGAAGATCATCGCCCGGAGCCTGCGCGACGCCGGGATGGAGGTCATCTACACGGGTCTGCACCAGACCCCCGACCAGATCGCGGCGACCGTGGTGCAGGAGGACGCCGACGCGGTCGGCCTCTCGATCCTGTCCGGGGCCCACATGACCCTTGTGCCCCGCGTCATCGACCTCCTGCGGTCGGAGGACGCCGGCGAGGTGCTCGTGATCGTGGGGGGCACGATCCCGCGCGAGGACATCCCGCCGCTGAAGGAGCTCGGCGTCGCGGAGGTCTTCACCCCGGGCGCGCCGGTGCAGGAGATGGTCGACTTCATCCGCGCCCGGGTCGGCGCGCGCGCGGCGTAGCCCGTGCCGGTGGAGCTCGAGCGGCGCGGGCGCGTCGCGCTCATCACTCTGGACCGGCCCGAGCGCCTCAACACCCTGTCGCCGGACATGCTCGACGAGCTGGCCGCGCGCCTCGGCGAGGTCGAGGCCGACGAGACCGTCGGCGCGGCGGTCCTGACCGGCGCGGGCGAGAAGGCGTTCTCCGCCGGGGCCGACGTGTCGATGGTGCGGGAGGCCTCCCCGCTCGAGGCGCGCGCGTTCGCCGCCCGCGGCCACGCGACCCTCGACCGCGTCGAGGCGCTGCCGAAGCCGGTGATCGCCGCGGTGAACGGCTACGCGCTCGGGGGTGGCTGCGAGCTGGCGCTGGCGTGCGACATCCGCCTCGCGTCCGACCGGGCCCAGATCGGTCTCCCGGAGGTGACCCTCGGCATCTTCCCGGGCTGGGGAGGCACCCAGCGCATGCCGCGCCTGGTCGGCCCCGGGAAGGCGAAGGAGCTGATCTTCACCGGGCGCAGGGTCGCCGCCGACGAGGCGCTGGCCCTCGGCCTGGTGGACCGCGTGCTGCCCCACGACGAGCTGGTCGAGGCCGCGGTGGCGCTGGCGGGGGAGATCGCCGACAAGCCCGGCTGGGCCGTGGCCGCCTCGAAGGCGATGATCAACCGCGCCGGCGACGGCGACCTGGCCGGCAACCTCGCCCGGGAGCTCGACCTCTTCTCGCTCGCGTTCGACACCGAGGACCAGCGCGAGGGGATGGCCGCCTTCCTCGAGAAGCGCCCTCCGCGGTTCCGCGGGCGCTGAGCCGCCCAGATACGATCCGGCGCGAACGCCAGCGAGTGAGCGGGGGGTCGGAATGAAGATCGCGGTCTGCGTCAAGGAGGTGCCGGATCCCGGCCCGAACCGGAGGATGGATCCGGGCACCAAGCGGATGGACCGCTCCGGCGACCGGTCCCTCAACCAGTACGACCTCCACGCAGTCGAGCAGGCCCTGCGCCTCAAGGAGGCCGCGGGCGACGGCGAGGTGGTGCTCGTCTCGATGGGCGCCGACCGGGCCCTGGACTCGCTGCGCAAGGGCCTGGGCATGGGGGCCGACCGGGCCGTCCTGGTCTCCGACGAGGCCGCCGCCGGCTCCGATCTGGTGGCGACGGCCAACGTGCTGGCGGCGGCGCTCAAGGCGGAGTCGCCCGACGTCGTCCTGTTCGGCCAGCAGGCGACCGACGGCGACGGCGCCGTCCTCTGGGCGGCCGTGGCGGACAAGCTCGAGATGCCGGTCATCTCCCAGATCTCCGAGCTGGAGGTGGCCGACGGGCAGGCGACGGCCAAGCGCCAGACCGAGTTCGGCTACGACAAGATCCGCGCGCCCCTGCCGGTCGTGCTGGCGGTGGCCGACTCGCTCAACGAGCCGCGCTACCCGTCGCTCAAGGGCATCATGGGCGCCAAGAAGAAGCCCCAGGAGGTGAAGTCCCTGGCCGACGTCGGCGTCGATCCCGGCAGCGCCGGCGAGGCCGGCTCGCGCACGACCGTGATCGGGCTCGCCGACCCCCCCTCGCGCGGCGAGACGATCAAGATCGAGGACGACGGCTCGGGCGCCGAGAAGATCCTCGAGTTCCTCCTGGAAAGGAAGCTGGTATGAGCACGCTGGTCTTCCTGGAGCACCACGGCTCGGCGATCCAGCGGGGGGCCCTGGGCGTCCTCGGCAAGGCCGCTCAGCTCGACCCCGAGACCGCCGGCGTGATCGTCGGCTCCGGCGTGAGCGAGGTGGCGGCCGACGCCGGGCGCTACGGCGCCAAGACGGTCTACGTCGCCGACGACGCCGCCCTCGAGGCGCCGCTGCCCCAGCCGCGCGTTGACGTCATCAGCAGGCTGGTCGCCGAGAAGGGCTTCGACACGGTGCTGTTCGCGGCCTCGGTGCTCTCGGCCGACGTCGCCGGCGGCGTCGCGGCGCGCCTGGGCGCCGGCCTGAACTGGGACCTCGGCGACCTGGAGCGGGACGGCGGCTCCCTGGTCGGCAAGCGCTCGGCCCTGGGCGACACGGTCATGGTCGACGTGGGCTGGACGGCCGAGCCACGGCTCGGGCTGATCCAGGTCCGGCTCGTTCGACCCGGCGGAGTCGGGGGGCGAGGCGGCGGTCGAGGCGATCTCGGCCGACCTGCAGGACGTTCTCCTCCAAGGCCGAGATGGTCGAGCAGGCCCACGAGGAGCAGAGCGGCCCCTCGATCGAGGAGGCCGACATCCTCGTCACCGGCGGCCGGGGCCTGGGCGCTCCCGAGAAGTTCTCGATCGTGGAGGAGCTCGCGGCCGCCCTCGGCGGGGCCGTGGCCTCGACGCGGGCGGTCGTTGACTCGGGCTGGTACCCCTACGCGACCCAGGTCGGCCAGACGGGCAAGGTCGTCTCGCCGAAGCTCTACATCGGGGCCGGCGTGTCCGGCGCGATCCAGCACAAGGTCGGCATGCAGACCTCGCAGACGATCGTGGCCATCAACAAGGACCCGAACGCCCCGATCTTCGAGTTCAGCGACCTCGG
Organism: Miltoncostaeaceae bacterium; assembly: GCA_963834875.1. Taxonomy (GTDB): domain Bacteria; phylum Actinomycetota; class Thermoleophilia; order Miltoncostaeales; family Miltoncostaeaceae; genus DATAGF01. The sequence goes on along the minus strand of CAWIDG010000027.1, from coordinate 142,006 downwards.
CATCGTCGGCGACCTCAACGACGATCGTCCCGAAGCTCACCGAGCTGGTGAAACAGCGGAAGGGCTAGCCCGAAGCCCCGAGCGGTGAATTCCGGATTCCCGTCCCGCCGAAGGCGGTGAATCCGGATCAGTCGCATCTGCGAGAACAGCGCGCCCCGCCCGAAGGGCGGAGCTTTTCTCGCCGGCGCGCCCGGGCCATTCCCGGCCCCAGCGGGCGCTTCATCGCTCGCCAGCTCCGGCGCTCGCCAGCTCCGGAGCTCGCCACCTCCACGGCTCGCCAACTCCGAGGCTCAGCCCCTCACCCCGGGACCTCGAACTCCGCGACCACCGGGGCGTGGTCGGACTCCGGGAACTTCACGTCGCCGGCGAAGGCGACCGACTCGTCGTGCAGCTGCTCGTTGTGCACCTCTGCGCCGCGGTAGAAGGCGAGCAGCTCGCGGCTGGCCAGGACGTGGTCGATCATCTCGCCGCGGCCGTGGTAGAGCAGCGAGTGGCGCGCCGGCTCGGGGATCGTGCGCTCGCAGGGCACCAGCACCCGCCCCGCCAGGGCCGAGTTGCCGGTCTCCTCGACGTCCCCGCGGATCGCCGCCACGGGCGTGTCGGCGGCGTCGCCGTTGAAGTCGCCGCAGACGCACACCAGGGCGTCGGAGCGCGCGTCGAAGAGCTCGTCGACCACGATGCGCACCTCGAGCGCCTGGCCCACGCGCCGCATGGCCGACAGGAAGTAGCCCTCGGCCCAGCCCGCCGCCGTGCGCCAGGTGAAGGTGTCGACCCGCTGGCCCGGCACGTCGCTCGGGTTCTTCGACTTCAGGTGGACGTTGATGAGCTCGAGCCGGAGCGACCCCGGCAGGTCGATGGTGACGTGCAGGATCGGCCGCTCCCAGGTGATCATCTTGGCGTCGTCGTCCGGCGGGCGGGCCGTCACGCGGCGGTACTCCGGGGCGGGCGCGCGGTCGTGCTTGAGCTGGCGGCTCGCCAGGATCGGGTAGCGGCTCAGCACGACGAGGTTGCGCTCGTCGAAGGGCTCGCCCTTCTGGGTGAGCGTGCTGACGCGCGGGAAGGCGGCGTAGTCCGTGTCCGCGAGCAGCGCGTCGAGCGCGGCGAGGGCGCGGGGCTGCCCCGGGCGCTCCTGGCCGTTCACCTCCTGCAGGCACAGCACGTCGGCCCGCAGCCGCACCAGCTGGGGGCGCATGATCGCGATGCGCTCGGAGAGCGACGGCTCCTCGCCCGGCCGGTCGTCGAGGTTCTCGAGGTTGAAGCTGGCGATGCGAAGTGCGGGCATATATCCCAGCGTACAGCGGGCCTCTTGCGGGCCCGCTGGGACGCGCAAAAGGCCTCTGGCCGAGGCCTTTTGCAGACCGGCGCACCGGCTTCGCCGGGGCGGGCGCCGGAAAAGGCATCCCCACGTCACGGCCCGTCTCATCGGAGTGGTTGTCCCGGCGGCCAGCCCCGCCGAAGGCGGTGCCGCCGGTCCACATCAGGCCCCGGCCAGGGGCCTGATGGCGTCCCGCCGGGCCCGCAAGAGGCCCGGCGTACGCTGTCGCACACCGCGCTACACTCGGCTCACCGACGGGGCCGCGGCGAGCGGCCCTGCGCTCGTGCACTTCGAAAGGCGGCGGCAATGAAGACCGACATCCACCCCGACTACGTCGTCGCGCACGTCCGCTGCTCCTGCGGCAACGAGTTCGAGACGCGCTCCACGAAGCCCGACATCCGGGTGGAGATCTGCAGCAACTGCCACCCGTTCTACACGGGCAAGCAGAAGCTCGTGGACTCCGGCGGCCGGGTCGAGCGCTTCCAGCGCAAGCTCGCTCGCAGCCGGCGCGCCTAGCCCGGGGCACGACGACCCCGCGGCCCCTCCAGGAGGAGAGGCTCACGTGAGCGCCGACGTCCGCCCGCTGGTCGACCAGATCGCGCGCACGCGCGCGGAGCTGACGGACGCCCTGGCCGACCCCGGGCTGCCGTCCGACCGCGCGCGCTACGCGGCCGTCAGCAAGCGCTGGGCGGGCCTCGCCGAGGCCTTCGAGCTCGCCGCCCGCTGGGAGGACGCCGACCAGCGGGCCGCCGAGGCGGAGGCCCTGCTGGCCGAGGGCGACGACGACGAGGTGCGGTCGCTCCTCGCCGACGCCCGCGCCGAGCTCGACGAGCTGGCGCCGCGCATCCGCGAGGCGATGCTGGAGCCGGACCCCGACGACGACCGCAACACCATCGTGGAGATCCGCGCCGGCACCGGCGGCGAGGAGGCCGCGCTCTTCGCGCGCGATCTGCTCGAGCTCTACACGCGCTACGCCGAGTCGCGCGGGCTGACGGTCGAGCTGATGGCGGTCAGCGAGGCCGACGCCGGCGGGCTGCGCGAGGCGATCGCGGGCGTGAAGGGCCGGGGCGCGTACGCCGTCTTCAAGCACGAGGCCGGAGTCCACCGCGTGCAGCGGATCCCCGCGACCGAGAGCCAGGGGCGCATCCACACCTCCACGGCGACCGTCGCGGTGCTGCCCGAGGTCGAGGACGTTGACGTCACCATCGACCCCAACGACGTCAAGCGCGACGTCTACCGCTCCAGCGGCCCCGGCGGGCAGAGCGTCAACACCACGGACTCGGCGGTGCGCCTCACCCACCTCCCCACGGGCATCGTCGTCTCGATGCAGGACGAGAAGAGCCAGCTCCAGAACTACGAGCGCGCGATGCGCGTGCTTCGCGCGCGCCTCTACGAGCGGCTCCAGGCCGAGCGGGCGGCGGAGCTCACGGCGGCGCGGCGGTCGCAGCTCGGCTCCGGCGACCGCTCGGAGAAGGTGAGGACGTACAACTTCCCCCAGAACCGGGTCACCGACCACCGCGTCGGCGTCACGGTGCCGTTGCGCGAGCAGGTGCTCGAGGGCCGGCTCGACGCCCTCACCGACGCCCTCGCCGCCGAGGAGCGCCGCCGGCTGCTCGAGGAGCAGGCGCCGGCCGAGGTGGCGACGTGAGCCTCAACCCCGACCTCCTGCGCGTCGAGTTCCTCGGCCTCACGGTGCGGCACGACCCGGTTGACATGCCGCGCGACGACCTGGCCCTGTTCTTCTCGGCCATCAGCGAGCGCTACGGGCTGTCGCGCCTCGAGTACCACTCCGACGGCGGCGCGACCTACTCCGGCAACGACGGTGCCGAGTTCGTGCTGCGCCCGTCGCAGGTCGCATCGTGCGCGGTCACCAACCTCGGCTATCGCGAGGGCCTGGAGCGCGTGGTCGGGCTCGTCGAGGAGGCGGTCGAGCGCTATGAGATCGGGCAGCTCTGGATCGAGGACGTCACCCTCGTCGCGGTCTGGGACGTCGAGGACGCCGAGCTGGTGCACGAGCTGCTCGCGGGGAGCCTCCTGCAGATCGACCCCGAGCGCCTCGGGCTGCTGGGCGGAGACGACGTCGCCGTCGGCCTCCGGATCTGGCGCCGGTTGGGCGACGCGGCCATGGAGTGCGCCGTCGAGCCGATGCACTCCGAGCCGTCGAAGGTCTACATCCGGCTGGTTCAGACGCAGGAGGACGAGCTGGCCGAGGCCTCGGGGCTGCGCGAGATCTGCGACGCCGTCTACGCCTTCCTGCTCGGGCCGCTCACCTCGTTCATCCTGGCCCGCGCCCGCCGCTGACCGGCGCCACCCAGCTCCTCACCGTGGGCGAGGTGCAGCGCCGCAGCGCCGCCTTCCTCGCCGAGCGCGGCTCGCCGTCGGCCCGCCTCGACGCGGACCTGCTGCTCGCTCACGCCCTCGGGGTCGAGCGGCTCGCGCTCTACACCGGCGCCGAGCGGCCGCTCACGCCGGCCGAGCTCCACCGCGCCCGCGACCTCGTCGCGCGCCGGGGCCGGCGCGAGCCGCTCGCCTACATCACGGGCGAGCGGGCGTTCCGGCGCCTGCGGGTGGAGGTGGGCCCCGAGGTGCTCGTCCCCCGGCCCGAGACCGAGCTGCTGGTGGAGTGGGCCCTGGACGCCGCGGCGCCCGGAGCGGCCGTCCTCGACTGGGGCACCGGCAGCGGCGCGGTCGCCCTCGCCCTCGCCGACGAGGGCCCGGCGCTGAGGGTGACGGCGCTCGAGCGGTCCCCGGCCGCGCTCGCCCGCGCCCGCGCCAACGGGGAGCGGCTCGGGCTGGACGTCGAGTGGCTGGCCTCGGACGGCTTCGCGGCGGTCGCCGGCCGGCGCTTCGACGTCGTCGCCGCCAACCCGCCGTACCTGTCGCCGGCCGGCCTCGAGGCCGCGCCCCCGGAGCTCCGCTTCGAGCCGCGCGACGCCCTCGTCGCCGGGCCCACCGGGCTCGAGGCGGTCGAGCGGCTCGCGGCCGAGGCGCCCGCCCACCTGGAGCCGGGCGGCGCGCTCCTGGTGGAGGTGGGGGAGGGCCAGGCCGAGGCGGCCGAGGCGGCGCTCCGCGCGGCCGGCCTGGAGCGGGTCGGGCATCGTGCCGACCTCGCCGGGATCGTCCGCGTCGTGGGGGGCGGCGGCCCGGATGAGCGCCGGCCGCCCCGAGCTGCGCGCGGCGCTGATCCACGGCGGCGTGGCCGTGGTCCCGACGGACACGGTCTACGGCCTGGCCGCCTGGCTCGACTCGCCCGACGGCGTCGCGGCGCTGTACGCGCTGAAGGGCCGTCCCCGCGAGCAGCCCTGCCAGGTCCTGGTCTTCTCGCGCCCGCTGCTGGCCGAGGCCCTGGGCTGGCTCGACCCGGCCACGCGGGCGGCGGCGCGCGCGCTGCTGCCGGGCCCGGCGACGTGCCTGCTGCCCGACCCGCCGGGCCGGTACGCGGCCGCCGCCGGGGCCGAGGCCGGGTCCGTGGGCCTGCGCGCGCCGCGGATGACGGGGTCCCTCGCGAGGCTCGACCTGTCCCTCATCGCGACCAGCGCCAACCTCCCGGGCGGGCCGGACCCCGTGACGGTCGCCGACGTCCCCGCCGAGCTGCGGGACGGCTGCGCCGCGGTCGTCGACGCCGGCCCGCTGCCCGGGACCGCGTCGGCGGTCGTCGACCTGCGGGCCGTCGCCGCGGGGGAGCCGGCGGTGCTCGTGCGGCCCGGCCCGGACCCCGAGGGCGTCGCGGCGGCGCTGGCGGGGGTGGGGTGTACCCTCGTGCCAGAACACCACGACGACGCCCGGGGGTCCTCCGCGTGAGCTTCATCGACGACGACAGCTACCTCTCCCAGGACATCGCCGACGTCGACCCCGCGGTCGCGGCGATCCTGCGCGCCGAGGTGGAGCGCCAGGGGGAGACGCTGGAGATGATCGCCAGCGAGAACTTCACCAGCCACGCGGTGCTCCAGGCGGTCGGCTCGGTGCTCACCAACAAGTACGCCGAGGGCCTGCCCGGGCGGCGGTACTACGGCGGCTGCGAGGTGGTGGACCAGGCCGAGCAGCTCGCGATCGACCGCGCCAAGGAGGTCTTCGGCGCCGAGCACGTCAACGTGCAGCCCCACTCGGGCGCGACGGCCAACGAGGCGGCCTACGCCGCGGTGCTCCAGCCCGGCGACCGCGTCCTGGCCATGGCGCTGGCCCACGGCGGCCACCTGTCGCACGGCCTCAAGGTCAACTTCTCCGGCCGCCTCTACGACTTCCACCACTACGGCGTCCGCCGCGGCGACTGCCGCATCGACATCGACCAGGTGCGCGAGATGGCCCGCGACCTGCGCCCCGCGATGATCCTCGCGGGGGCGTCGGCCTACCCGCGCATCATCGACTTCCCGGCCTTCCGCGAGATCGCCGACGAGGTGGGCGCCGTCTTCATGGTCGACATGGCCCACATCGCGGGCCTCGTGGCCGCCGGCCAGCACCCGACGCCGGTGGGGATCGCCGACGTCGTCACCACCACGATCCACAAGACCCTCGGCGGGCCGCGCGCCGGGATGATCCTCTCGAGCGAGGAGCTCGCCACCAAGGTTGACCGCGCGGTCTTCCCCGGGCTCCAGGGCGGCCCGCTGATGCACGTGATCGCGGGCAAGGCCGTGGCGCTGGGCCACGCGCTCACCCCCGAGTTCCGCGCCCGCCAGGAGCAGACGGTCCTCAACTGCCGGGCCCTCGCCGAGGAGCTGATGGCCGGCGGCGTCGACCTCGTCAGCGGCGGCACCGACAACCACCTCGTGCTGGTCGACCTCTCGGCCACGCCGCTCACCGGGGCCGACGGCGAGGAGCGCCTCGAGCGGGCCGGCATCACGGTCAACAAGAACGGCATCCCGTTCGACGAGCGCCCGCCCACGGTGACCTCGGGCCTGCGCATCGGCACGCCCGCGCTGACCACCCGCGGGCTGCGCGAGGAGGAGATGCGCGAGATCGCCCGGATCATCGCCGCCGCGCTCGACCCCGGGGCGACCGACGCCGACCTCGAGGCGCTCCGCGGCCGCTCACGGGCGATCGGCGAGCGCTTCCCGCTGTACCCGCGCCTCCAGGCGGCGACGCCGGTCTCCTGAGCCGGCGCGCGGGCCGGCTCAGGCCGCCGGATCCGCGGCGTTCCGCACGCATGTGAGGACTCTCTTATGGAACCGTTTCGGTTCCGCGGGAGCATGCTCGCTTCGGCCGGGGCCATGAGTACGGTACGGCGCCATGGTCCCCCCGCGCCGCGACCGGATCCTCCCGCGGCGCTCCCTCATCCCCGCCGCGTGCGCCGTGGTGGCCCTCGCCGCCGCGGCGGGGACCGGCGGGATCGGCGACCCCGCCGGCCTCCGCGGCCGTCGAGCTCGGGGTCTACCAGGACGACCCCGCCAAGGGCGTGCCCGCGCTCCGCCGCTCGGCGGGCGCGCGGGCCACCAAGGTGATCTCGACGTACGTCACGGGAGGGCGGCTCGTGGAGCCCCAGGTCGTCGCGCTCGCCAAGCGCTCCGGCGCGCGCCTCCTCGTCTCGTGGATGCCGGACGGCGGGAAGCAGTCGGCCGGGGCGCGCCAGCCGAAGTTCCGCCTCGGGGCGATCCGCCGCGGCCGCCAGAACCGCGGCCTGGTGCGCCTCACCAAGCAGCTCCGCAAGCTCAGGCCCGCGCCCATCCTGCGGCCGATGCCCGAGCCCAACACGCCGTGGTACGCCTGGTCGGGGACGGTCAACGGGAACGCGCCGGCCGACTACGCCAAGGCCTGGGCGAAGGTCCGCCAGGTGGTGCGCAACTCCGGCGGCCAGCGCATCAAGCTGATGTGGGCGCCCTACGTCCGCAGCATCCCGGACACCCCTGAGAACGCGATCGCGGCCTACTTCCCGGGCGCCGACGCAGGTCGACCTCGTCGGGGCCAGCGGATACAACTTCGGCCAGGTCGGCGGCCTCGCCTGGACCGAGCCCACGGCCCTCTTCGAGGACGTCTACCGCCAGGTCTCCGCCCTCTCGCCGAAGCCCTTCTGGATCGCCGAGACCGGCTCGACCAACAAGGGCGGCAGCAAGGCGCAGTGGATCGCGCAGCTGGCCGGGCTGCGGAGCGAGATCCCGAACCTGCGCGGCATCGTCTGGTACGACGCACGCGACCCCAACGGCGACTTCCGGGTCGGCACCAAGCCCGCCCGCAAGGCCTTCAAGGGCCTCGCGAAGAGGACGGCGAGGTGAGCCCGCGCAGGCTGGTCCCCCCGCGCCGCCGGCGGACGCGCAAGCCGCCCGCCGGCGGCGCGCAGGCCGCGCTCACCGACGCGATGGTCGACCGGCTGATGTGGCGCGCAGGGTTCGGCCCCACCGAGGCCGACCGCCGGCGCTTCAAGGGCATGAGCCTGCACCGCGCGGTCGACCGCCTGATCGCCGACCCGCAGGGCCCGGCGACCGGCGCCGCCCGCACGCCGCCGGGACGGCACGCCGCTGCGGCCCCACGAGTCCGACACCGACCTGGTGCTCGCCTGGTGCGACCAGATGATCCGCACGAGGAACCCGCTGGTGGAGCGCCTCACCTTCTTCTTCCACCGCCACTTCGCGACCCAGCGCGACGAGACCTCGCCGCCGCAGCTCATGACCCAGCAGAACGCGCTCTTCCGCAAGTACGCCGACCTGGCGGCGAACCCGAGGGCCGACTTCCGCAACCTCGTGTACGAGGTGGGCGAGGGGCCGGCGATGCTGCGCTTCCTCACCGGCGAGGACAGCCGGAAGGGACGGGTCAACGAGAACTACGGCCGGGAGCTCATGGAGCTCTTCTGCCTCGGCGTCACGAACGCGGCCGGCCAGCCGAACTACACCGAGAGCGACGTCCTCGAGGCGGCGCGGGCCTCCACGGGCTGGCAGATCAACGACGACAACCCGGACGCGCCCTCCGCCTACTTCACCCAGTCGCGCTGGGACGACGGCCAGAAGACCGTGCTCGGGAGGACGGGGGCCTTCAACCACCGCCAGCTCGTGGACGTGGTGATGTCGCACCCCAGCCACGCGCCCTTCCTGGTGACCAAGCTCTGGGGCGAGTTCCACCCCACCGCGCCCGACGCCGCGACCGTGCGCGACCTGACGCGCGTCTACCTGCGTGGCGGCTACCGGCTGCGGCCGCTCGTGCGGCGCATCCTCACGCACCCGGCGATGCTCGCCTCGATCAAGGAGCCGACCATGATCAAGACCCCGGTCGTGTTCGCGATCGGCGCGATGCGGTCGCTCGGGCTGGGGATCACCGACGAGACGCTCTACAACGCCCTGCGCGACATGGGCCAGCTGCCGTACTTCCCGCCGACCGTCGCCGGGTGGGAGGGCGGCGCCTCGTGGCTCAACACGAACACCGCGCTGGCCCGCTTCGGGGCGGCCAACCGGCTGCTGTCGCTGAAGTACGCGACCCTCGCGACGAAGGCGCCCGAGGACGAGCCGGCCGAGACGCCCAAGCAGGCCTTCGCCCGCGCCCAGGCGGCGGTCGGCGGGCCCTGGGTGGGGCGGGGCACCAAGAGCTCGCTCCTCTACTACGCGACCAAGGCGCGCAACGCGTCCCCCGGCGACCGCGTCGCCCGCCAGCGGGTGCTGCGGGCGTTCCTGCTCGGCGGCCCCGACGCACAGGTGATGTGATGGCGGACGAGCTCGACATCGACCGAGACGGCGCCGAGCCGGCGGTCCCCCGGGCCCGACCCGGGCACGGGCGAGGCGATCAGGTGCGCCGACTGCGCGCGCTCGGACAGCCGCGTCACCGACCTCGACCCGGTTGAACCGGATGCCGATCCCGGTCGAGGCGGTGGCCGGCTTCCCGGACGGCGTGCCGCGGGCCAGGGGCATGGACCGCCGCGCCTTCCTGCGCACCGGCGTCCTGGGCCTGGCCTCGGTCTACGCGGCGAGCCAGATCGATTGGACGCGGGCCTACGAGGCCGCCGTCGCCGAGGCCGCGAGCCCCGCCAACCAGGTCGTGATGCTGTACCTCAACGGCGGCAACGACGGCCTGAACACGATCGTGCCCGATCTCCGACTACGCCGCCTACACCGCGGCGCGGCCGAACCTGGCCCGCGGCCAGGGGCCGTCCGTGGCCGGCCCCGGGGGCCGGGTGGGCTCGACCGTCATGCCCGGCACCGGCGGCGCGCACGCGTGGGCGAACGTCTGCGTCTCGGGCACCGGCAACAACAACGACACCAGGGGCCTCGACACCCTCTGGGGCGACGGCTCGGGCGGGCCTGGGTCGGACCTCGCCGTCTGGCCCGCCGCCGACTACACCCCGGCCAACCGCTCGCACTTCGACAGCCGCGACTACTGGTTCGCCGGCGCTCTCCAGAAGATGGCCACGGGCTGGCTGGGCCGGTGGCTCGACCTCTACGGCTCGGCCGACAACCCCCTGCAGGCCGTCTCCATCGACTCGAGCATCTCGAAGCAGATCCGCGCGTCGAAGGCGCCGGTCAGCGCCGTCCGCAGCCTCAACGGGGTCGAGTTCCGCGTCGACGGCGTCGCGACCAACCTCGTCAACACCACCGAGCAGATGGCGCCCGTCGCGGCCGTCCCCGCGGGGAAGGGCAACGACGGGCTCGCCCGCTCCCGCCAGACCTATTCCCGGACGGTCCAGGTGTCCCGCTCGCTGCGCTCGCTCGCGGGCGCCCCCGTCACGGCCGGCTACCCGCAGTCCGACCTCTCCACCCGCCTCCAGCTCGCCGCGATCCTGCTCTCGGCGAACCTCGGGGTGAAGGTCATCACGATCGACTGGGGCTCCCTGGACACCCACGGCAACCAGCTCGCCAGCCAGGACCCTCAGCTGGTCACGCTCTCGCGCGCGCTCGCGGCGTTCCGCGACGACCTCGTCGCCCGCGGGATCGAGGGGCGCGTGATGACCGTGGTCTTCTCGGAGTTCGGCCGCCGCGTCGCCTCCAACAACACCGGCACCGACCACGGCGCCGGCGGGCTGATGATGGCGATGGGCTCCTCGGTGCGCGGCGGCATGCGCGGCGCGTTCCCCGGGCTGAGCCAGCTCTACAACGGCGACCTGCGCGTGACCACCGACTTCCGCGCCGTCTACAGCTCGGTGATCTCGGAGTGGCTCGGCGGCGACCCGGGGGCCGTGATCCCCGGCGGCCCCTTCCCCCTCGGGGGGCCGCTCGTCGGGTGAGGGCGCCGGCGCGCATCGCGGCCGCCCTCATCGTCGTCTCCCTCCTGGCGGCCGCGACGGCCGTCGCGGCGCCGCGCATCCACCGCCTGAGGCTCCCCCCTCCGCCGCCGCTGCCGACCTCGCTCGCGGTGGACGAGGACGAGTGGACGGTGATCCCCTCCAAGCGCGTCGTCGCCGCCGGGCCCGTGACCCTGCGGGTCTACAACCGCGGGATGGACGACCACGACGTCTCGCTCGTCAACGCCACCGGGACGCTGCACCGGGTCGCCCTGGCGCCGGGCGCGTCCACCGAGGTGCGCGCGACGCTGACGCCGGGGACCTGGAGGATCTGGTGCTCGCTGTTCGAGGGCACCCCCGAGTCGCACGAGCTCTTCGGGATGGTCACGACGATCGAGGCGCGCAACGATCCGGCGCGCGTCCGCCGGCCCGCCCGGCGGGCACTCGTTAGCGCGCGGTAAGCGGGGTGCGCCAGGGTCCGGCGCGAGATGCCGGCCACCCTGCAGACGACCACCGCTCAACGGCACCCGCCGCCCGCCGCCCGCCGGGGGCCCGGCCGCGCGCTTCGCCGCCGTCGCGAGCGCCGAGCTCGGCCGCATCGACGGCCTCCTCGGCTGCCGGTGGCCGCGCGGCCGCAGGTCGGCGCAGCAGCACGGGATCGTCTGGAGCTCCGACGTCCGCGACCCGGAGTTCCGCAAGACCCTCCGCAGCCTCGCCCGCCTCATCGTCGACGCGGAGGGCATCTGCCGGCGGGTCGCGCTCGCCCCGCCCGAGGTCGCCGCGCTGACGGAGGCCGTGAGCATGCCGCGCCGGTCGCCCTGGACCCTCGAGATCGTGCTCGCCCGGCGGTTCCGGCTGGAGGCGCTCCTGATCGACCTCGGCGACGAGAAGTACCTGAGGGAGCGCGCCGCGGCCTTCTACACCGAGCGCCACGGCCGGGGCGTGCGGTGGGGCACGATGTACCCGCGCCAGGTGCCGCCGATCCTCGCCGGGTCGAGGAGCGGCCGGCGCCCCGGGCCCGAGGACGTCGACCTCACGCGCCGGATGCTGCAGCAGCTCGTCGCCGCCAAGCAATTCGACGACGTGCCCGTGAGGAACAGGAACGAGCTCACGCTGAGGGCGCTGCGGATCATCGCGCCCGTCGTGCTCCTCGCGAGCGTGGCCTTCGCCGTCGCGATCGCCGACGTCGTGCCCGACGACCGCGTGCTCCAGCTGGCCGCCGCGGCGGGGGCGATCGGCGCCGCGCTCGGGACCCTCATCCGGGTCCGCGACGACCTGATCCCGGGGTCGCAGATCCGCGAGTTCGTCCCCTTCTTCATCTCCCAGGTGACCGTCGGGGCGACGGCCGGGATGCTGGCGTTCCTGGTCGACCGCTCCGGGATCGTGGCGGTCGGCGGCGACGCCAGCGGCCTCGCGGCGGTCGCCTTCGCCCTCGGCTTCACCGAGGCCGCCTTCCTCCGGCTGATCGCCCGGGTCGCGAACCTGGCCGGCGGAGGCGCGGGCGCCGCCCCCTCCGTCCCCACCGACCCGCCGAGGCGCGCGAGGACTAGTGATCCCGGACGTCCTCCGGGTTCTGGCGGGCTTTCGGGCCGACCAGAAATCATCGCGGATGGGGCGTCATCGGTCACCCGCATAGGCCGCTACGGGCTCCCTCGAGGAGGCCGGGCTCCCCGGCCTTTCCGGACCGCCGCGCAGCGGCGGCACTCCTCGTCGGGATTTTCGCGGCCAGAACACCACCAACGCCCCCGGGCACTCCACTAGGGTCCGCGGGTGCCCGCGCGCCCGCCCGTCGTCGTCGCCGGCGCCATCGCCGGCCTCCACCTCGCGCGCCTGCGGGACGCGGCCACCGCACCTCACGCCTTCAGGCACCACGCCGGGGCGCTCTCCGCGCTCGTCGTCGCCGCCGCGCTCGCCGACCTCGAGGGGCGCGACGAGGAGGTGGTCACGCCGCTGGCCCCCGCGGCGGCGCGGGTGCCGGCGCGGCGGATCACGCTGGTGCCGATCCTCCGGGCGGGGCTGGCCATGCTCGAGCCGGCGCTGGCGCTGCTGCCGGACGACACGCGCGTCGGCTTCCTCGGGATGGTCCGCGACGAGCGCGATCTGACCGCCCGGGCCTACCTCGAGAGCCTGCCCGCCGGCCTCGGCGACGACGAGGTCGTCGTGCTCGACCCGATGATCGCGACCGGCGGCTCGGCCGTCGCCGCGCTGGGGACGCTGCGCGCGTCCGGGGCGCGGCGGGTGCGCCTCGCCGGCCTCATCGCCGCGCCCGAGGGGCTGGCCGCCGTCGCGGCCGCCGCGCCCGACGTGCCGGTCACCGTCGCCGCGATCGACGATCGCCTCGACGAACGGGGCTTCATCGTCCCCGGTCTCGGCGACGCCGGCGACCGGCTCTACGCCGAGGGCGCCGGCGGATGAGCGGCGGACGGGGCCCGGCCCTCGTCACGGGAGCGTCGTCGGGCCTCGGGTGGGCCTATGCCGACGCCCTCGCCGGCCGTGGCCACCCGCTGATCCTCGTCGCGCGACGCGAGGAGCGGTTGCGCGCGCTGGCGCGCCGGGCTCGCGAGGTCCACGGCGTTAACGCCCGCCCCGTGGTCGCCGACCTGGCCACCGACGAGGGCCTGGCGGCGTGCCGCCGCGCGCTCGACGAGGCCCCGCCGCCCGATCTCGTGATCCTGAACGCCGGCGTCGGCTCCCACGGCCCGCTGTGGCGGCTCGACCGCGGCCGCGAGGACCGCATCGTGCGGCTGAACTGCCTCTCGGTGGTCGACCTCGCGGCGCACGCGCTGCCGCGAATGGTCGCGCGCGGCGCGGGCGCCCTGGTCGTCGTCAGCTCCGCGGCCGCCTGGCAGCCGGTGCCCTACATGGCCACCTACGCCGCGACGAAGGCCTTCGGGCTCCACTTCGCCGAGGCGGTCGCCGAGGAGCTGCGGGGCACGGGGGTGAGGGCCCTGGCGGTGTGCCCGGGGCCCACCCGCACCGAGTTCACGCTGACGGCCGGCTCGGAGGGGACGATGCACTGGGCCGTCCCGGTCGACGACCCGGAGCTGGTGGTCCGCGCCACGTGGCGGGCGCTCGCGCGCCGCCGGCGCCGCGCGCCGACCGGTCTCGTCTCGCGCGGCTCCATGCTCGCCGCGCGCCTGCTGCCGCGCGGCCTCGTCGCTGCGGGCCGCCGCCGTCGCCCACCGCGGCCACAGCCGCAACGATCGTTGAAGGTCTCCGGCCGTGGCACCTAGAATCCTCCAGGGCCCCAGCGGGCCCCCGGCGTCGTGACGACCACCCTCATCCCCATCCTGTGCGCGCTCGTCGCGGCCCTCGTGGTGCTGGCGACGACGCCGCTCGCGGCGCGGCTCGCGCGCGCGGTGGGCGCGGTGGACGTCCCCTCGGACCGGCGGATCCACAGCGAGCCGACCCCGCGGCTGGGAGGCCTCGCGCTGCTCGCCGGATTCATGGTGCCGGTGCTGTTCTACTTCCCCGAGGGGTCGCCGGAGCGGGCGCTCGTCACCGGGGCGATCCTCATCACGCTGCTCGGGGCGGTCAACGACGTCTGGGGCCTGACCCCCGCCGTGAAGCTCGTGGGGCAGGCCGCCTGCGCGGCGATCCCGGTGTCGGCGGGCCTCACGATCGACCACGTCACGCTGCCGTTCGTGGGCGTCGGCGACCTCGGCTGGGCCCAGTACCCGCTGACGATCCTCTGGTTCGTCGCCCTGGTGAACATGATCAACTTCACCGACGGCATGGACGGGCTGGCCGCGGGCATCACCGGCCTCGGGGCGACGACCTTCGCGATCCTCGCCGCGTCGCTCGGGCGGGCCGACCCGGCGATCCTGGCCGCGTCGCTCGCGGGCGCCTGCGCGGCCTTCCTCGTCTTCAACTTCCATCCGGCGCGCGTCTTCATGGGCGACGCCGGGTCGATGCTCCTGGGGTTCGTGATCGCCGGCGTCGCCGTGAGCGGGGTCATGAAGAGCGCCGCCGCCATCGCCGTCGTCGCGCCGCTCGTGATCCTGGCGATCCCGATCCTCGACACCTCGTTCGTGATCCTCAAGCGGCTCAAGTACGGCCTGCCCGTGTACAGCGCCGACCGCAGCCATTTCCACCACCGCTTCTTCACGATCGGCTGGGGGCAGCGGAAGACCGTGCTCGCCCTCTACGGCTGGTGCGCCCTCATGGGCGGCGTCGCGGTCGCCATGCGCTTCGTCCCCTACCAGGACCCCGAGGGCGGGATCCAGATCGCGGGCACGCTGGGCCTCATCGGCGCCGGCCTCATCGCCCTCGCGGCCTCCGTCTACCTCGTCTACGTGCTCGAGATCCTGAAGTGGCGCAGCACGCCGGTCATCAAGATCGTGCGCGACAGCCGCCTCGCCCGCCGCGGCGAGGTCGTCGAGCGGCCGTAGCGCCCGATCAGGTTCTCGCCTTCCGGCTCGCCCGCTCCGGGCTGGCCGTCCCGGGCGCGCGCTCGTTCGCCGAAGCGGCGGCCTGCCCGGCCTCGGACTTCGCCCGGGACGCGGCGCTGCTGGCGCTGGCAGCGCGGGCCGAGGGCCTCTCCCGAGAGGCCTACCATCGCGCGGTCGACGCCGGCGACCTCGTCGTCGCCCACGTCGTCCGCGGGGCCATCCACGCGATCGCGCCCGGCGACCTGGCGCTCTACGGGCGCGCCTTGATCGCCCGCGACGACGGCGAGCTCGGCGCACAGCTCGGCCGGCAGGTCCAGCGTCTCGCCGCAGAGAAGGGATTCGCTCCGACCGAGGCGCTCCATGAGGTGGCGACGGCCACCACGGCCGCGCTGGCAAACGGCCGGGCGCTCGACAAGAACGAGCTGCACGAGGAGCTGAGAGCGCGCGTCCGCGCCGACCTGATGCCCTGGTGCCGGGGCTGCGGGAGCCACCACGTCGCTCCGATGCTGTGGCGCTACGCCACGGTGGTGGCCGGCGCCCGGCTCGACTCCGAGCGCCGCTACACGATGGGCACGCCGGGCCGCACGCCGGCCGCGAGCGAGGCCGTTCGCCGCTTCCTCGGCTTCTACGGACCGGCCGGGCCCGGCGACTTCGCCGAGTGGGCCGGGCTCGCGAGGCCCCACGCCCGCCGCCTGTGGGACGAGGCGGCGGGCGACCTCGCCGAGGTGCGTGTCGGCACGAGCAGGGGGTGGCTCCTGAGCGAGGACGTGGGCGCCCTCGAGTCGCCGCCGCCCGCGACGGGCATCCGCCTGCTCCCGCCCGGCGACCCCTACCTGCAGAAGCCCAACCGGCCGCTGCTCGCCCCGGACCCCGGGCTGCGCAAGCGGCTGTTCCGGCCCGTCGCGAGCCCCGGAGCGGTGCTGAGGGACGGCCGCCTGGCGGGGCTGTGGCGGGTCAAGGCGAGGGGAAGGGTGGCCGAGGTCACCGTCGAGCGGCTCGGCCGCCTCCCGCGAGGCGACCTCGAGGAGGAGGTCGAGCGCGTGGCGCGCCTCCGCGGAGCCGCCGACGCCGCGCTCGTCCTGGACCCCTGACGACCCACCGCCGCGCGGAGCCCGAGGGCACCGGGGCGGGAATTCCGGATTCGGGCATCCGGGCCGAGGGAACGCCGGACGGTGCCGGTTCTCGGCGTTTGCGGCGTTTCTCGTCTCGGGCCGAATCGTGCCGGGCGGGTTGACCCCTAGGTTGACCCCCCCGCCGGGGCCCCAGCCAAGGCATGGCCTCCAGACTGGCTCAGGTCGCCCATGATGGTACGGTCCGCGCAAATCGGGAGGTCGCCATGCCGATCGCTGTCGTGTACCGCCCGCCAGCGTTGAGCGCTGAGGCTTACAAAGCTAGCTGGGCCGACGGGTCACCCATGCCGGACCCTAAGGGCCTGCTGTTCCACGCCGGTGTGGGCGAAGGTGACGACTTCTTCACCGTCTCCGTGTGGGAGAGCCGTGAGGCATACGATGCCTTTGCATCGAGGTTCAAGGAGGCGTTGGGCGCCGAAGGCTTTGAGGGTGGAGCGCCCCAAATCCTTCCGGTGCACCACACGATCGACCACGGGGTGGCCGCCTAGACACCCCACGGCTGTCTCCTGGCGCCGGGGCCGGGCGAGGAAATCGAGTCCGAGGGCGTCCGGGTCCGGGAGGTCGCGCGCCCGGCCGACGTAGGTGTCCAGGGTGAAGGACGCCGCGTGGTGCCCGAGCCACGCTTGGATTTCCTCGGGGCGGCGTCCCTCGCGCGCCTGGAGGCTGGCGCAGGTATGGCGGAGGGTCCACGCCGGAATCCTGGCGCCTCCTCCGGACGCCCTGCCATCGTTCCCGGCCCCGATGAACGAGGCGGCTCTCCTACTCCAAGATGTTGATGGCCCGCGCGGCGACAAGCAGAACGGTGATCGACGAGACGCTGGCCTCGCTGAGCATCGCGAGCTTGATCCGGCGGGTGAGCGGCATGGCGTCGGTGGGGCTGAAGGCGATCGAGTTGGTGAACGAGACGTAGAGGTAGTCCACGAGGCGCGGGTACCAGCCCCGCCGCGCACGGCCGGCGTCGTCCATCTGAGGGAACTGGAACTCCGGCGGCAGCGGATCGGGCTCGGCTCGGCGCACCGGCCCTCCCGGTCGAGCTCCCAGAACCACAGCCCGAAGGCGATCACGTTCGTCGTCCAGATGGCGAGCCCCTTGAACAGGAGCTGTCCCCCGCTCACCTCGTCGCCGCTCAGGATCGCGCCGAGGAGGGCGACCAGCGCCACCGCGTTGCCGAGCCCCACGCAGGCGACCAGGCCGAGGGACACGGCGCGCCGACGGCCCGTCTCCACGAGCCGCTGGCGCGGTCGCGACCAGGTCAGGAGGACCAGCAGGACGAGCTCCGGTCCGACCAGGACCAGCCAGACCCACCAGGGGAGCCCCCAGAGTGACCAGCCCTGAGTGGCGCTGACGATGCCGATGAGCACCTGCAGGCCCATCACCGCGACGACGGCGAGGGCGGCCTCCACCCGCCTCTCGTGATCGGCCTCGCTGAGCTCGTCCCGAGCCATGGGTGAACCTTTCGCCCCCGCCGACGAGCGTCCTGGTGCGAGAGGAAGGACTCCCGTGCGCGCTGCCGGAGCAAGGTCCCGGCGCATCACCCGGTGCGGCTCCCCGCGCAAGAGCAGCAGCGACCGCGCCGGGCCGCTGTTGACCCCCCGGTTGACCCCCCTCGGCGAGCGCCGAGCCCGGGAACGAGAGAACCCCGCCGGAGCGGGGCTTTCGGGACTCGCGGAGGGCGGCTCGCGCCCTCGTGAGCGTGATTTCCGGATTTCCAGCGCCGGCTCCGCCGGTGAAATCCGGATTGGGCCGCACCTGCGCAGATTGCGCGCCCCGGCCGAAGGCCGGAGCGCTGCGCCGGCGCGACCGAGGCGCGCCTGGCCTTATTGAGCGCTTAGGGAGCCGGCTCGGGTCCCGGGATCGGGGCCGGCTCGGGGCCCGGGTCGGGCGGGGGGTCCGGCCGGTCCTCGACCTCGAGCACGGGGCTGCCGGGCGCCTGCCCCGGGCGCACGAGCGGCGAGCTGAGCGCCCAGGCGGCGGGCGCGCCGAGCATCTTGTCCCACGCGCCCTCCAGGACGTCCTCGTACGGCTTGAGCGCGCCGACGAGGTCAACCGGGCGTGCCGAGGGCCCGCTGGATCGACCGCCCGGGGACGAGGAGACGCATCCGCACCGGCCCGGGCTCCGGCGGCGTGACGGAGAAGCGGGCCGAGCCGTCGGCCTGGACGGCGCCGCGGGCGGTGAAGCCGGGGCCGGTCGCGACCACCTCGGCCTTGGCGGTGCCCCAGAAGCCCGCCGGATCGACCCGCAGGGCCGCGGCGATGCCGAGCGGGTCCGGCCCGAGCCTCACCGACACCTCCGTCGTGCGGCCCTTGAGCAGGGCGGGCGGAGCGATCGTCCCGGGCGGCATCGCGACGCCCGACCGCGCTTCCACCATCACCGCCGCGAGCGCCGCGGCCTGGGCCTTGTCGAGCTCGGCGCCGGGCCAGCAGGCGATGGGTGAGGGGCCGATCTCCGGGGCCGGCGCCGGGCCGAAGGTCACCCGGAACTGAGCCGCGAACTCGTACTCGTCCCCTCCCAGCCGCGCGGCGCCGGGGCCGTTGGCCAGGAGCGCGCACGCGTCGCCGGCGCGGGCCTGGCGCCAGGTCGCCTGGTGGTCGCCGGCGCCGGTGAGCCGCAGGTGCAGGCGGCTCGCGTCGCCACCGCGCCGCTCGAGCTCCCGCGAGAGCTCCCCAGGCCAGGCGAGCCACTCCTCGGCGGCGTACGGCCGGCCCCCGCGGTCGGTCTCGAGCCAGACGCCGCCCGCCAGGACCATCGCGCGCCACGCGCCGGAGAACGACTCCGGGTAGATGAGCGGCAGCGGGCGCGACGGGAGGTTGAGGTGGACCCTGCGTGCGAGGCCGTCCGGGGCGTAGGGAGCCCGCTCGGCGGCGAGCGCCGTCAGGGCGTCGGCGAGCTGCCGGCCCTCGGAGCCGCTGAGGCGCCAGCTCACGCCGTCGACGACGACCAGCGTGCGCCCCGGAGGCCTCGATGTGCTCGCGGAGCAGCTCCGCCATGCCCTTCGACCCGCGCGCGAACAGGCTCGTGCCCGCGCCGCGGCCGTCCGAGAGCCGCGCGACCTGGCGGCTCTTGCCGAGGACCGCCCCGGGGCCGTCCTCGTAGAGGCCGTCGGCCGCCGACAGGCCGTCCCCGCCGCCGGGCTGCGGCCCGACGAGGCGGGAGATGCTCGCGGCGTCGCCGGTCAGGATGGAGTGGCGCGCCTGGGCGGCCGGGACGACCGCGCCGAGGACGGCGGCCGCGGCGAGGACGCTCGCGGCCAGGAGGCCGCCTGCGGGGGGCGCCGCGGCCGGTCGGCGCGCAGGGCATTGCGGGATCGTCGCGGGCGGCGCACCGGCCCGGCAACTGGCCGAAAGGCTGAATACGCAGGATCTTGCTGGTCCCGAGGCCCCGCACACCCGGTCAGTTCGCCGGGCGGCGCTCCGTCCCTGGGGCCGGCGATCCGGCAGCCGCCGATGATCCGTCCGCCGCGCCCGGCCGGCGGGCCCGGACGAACGTCCTCCGCCGAGCCGCGACACGGCTCATGGCCGATCGGCACGCAGGTATACTCCGCGGCGCCTTGGCCGGGACCCGCCCCCCGCGGCGCCCGGTTCGACGCGCGTGACCACGGAGGACGCATCACACAAGGGAATCTCCCGGTCGCTGAGGGGCGGCCGATGACGGTCGCGGCCACCGCCCCGACGCCAGAGGGCCCCCGCTCCCTCACCGCGATCGCGTCGGCCATCGGCCTGATCGTCGCGGTCCTCACCCTTCCCGTGGTGCTGCTGGTCGGCGGGCCGCTGAACGGCTGGGTCCTCGGCGTGGTGCTCTGGGCGGCGAACTGGTCGTTGCAGCTGCTCACGGGCAAGCTCGTGATGAACACGTCGCCGACCGCCGCGGTGGGCCTCGCGGGCCTCTCCTTCATCTCGCGCGCGTGGCTCGTCGCGATCATCCTCTTCGTGATCGCGCTGAACTACGACGAGCAGATCGGCCTCACGGCGGCCGCGGTGTTCCTCGTGGCCTTCACGTGCGACCTCGCGGGCCGCTCGATGCTCTTCGCGATGCGCCAGCGGGCGGTCAAGGACACGCCCCGGTGAGCCTGCGGCGGTCCTGGCGGGCGCTCGCCGCGCTCGCCGTCGGGTGCCTGCTCGCGGCCCCCGCCCTGGCGCTCGGCCAGGAGGAGGAGACGGAGTTCGACCCGTCCGAGGAGTTCCAGCTCGACCCGTACATCTCGATCGACGCTCGGGCCGGTGGACCTGTCGGTCAACAAGGCCGTCATCTACCTGCTGCTGGCGGCAATCATCTGCGTCGGGGTCGGCATCTTCGTCGTGCGCGGCGGGCTGCGCCAGCGCCCGACCGGCGGCCCAGAACCTCGTGGAGCTGACGTACGAGTTCACCGAGCGCCAGATCGCGCGGCCGACCCTGAGCGAGAGCGTCTTCTCGCGCTACTTCCCGTACATCGCCACGCTCTTCATGTTCCTCGCGGTCAGCAACCTCATCAGCTTCATCCCGCTGCCGGTCTCGCACGAGAGCGGCACGTTCCCGTTCGGCATCCCCGACCTCTCGCTCTACGCCGCGACGGCGAACATCAACGTCACCCTCGGGCTCACCCTCGTCACCTTCATCGCCTACAACTACGAGGGCATCCGGGCGCACGGTCCCGGTCGGGTACGCCAAGACCCTCGTGCCCGACGCCCCCCGGGCGATCAAGCCGTTCATCGCCGCGCTGGAGGTGCTGTCCCAGCTCCTGCGCCTGGTCAGCCTGTCGGTGCGGCTCTTCGCCAACCTCCTCGCCGGCCACCTGCTGATCATCATGTGCGCCGGCTTCGTGATCCTGCTGGGGAACTACGCGGGCCTCATCGCCATCCCCGTCGGCGTGTTCTTCTACGTCTTCGAGTGGGTGCTGATCGCCGGCCTGCAGGCGTTCATCTTCGCGATGCTCAGCGGGATCTACATCGGCTTCGCGGTCGAGTCATCGCACTAACCAACGAAAGGGAGTTCCGTGGCGCTTGAAGGCAATGTTGAGGATGCAGCAAAGATCCTCGCCCTCGGTCTCGCCACCGGCTTCGGGGCCATCGGCCCGGGCGCGGGTGTCGGCTACCTGATGGGGAAGACCGTGGAGGCCGTGGCCCGCCAGCCCGAGCTCCGCGGCGAGATCATGTCGCTGATGTTCCTGGGCCTCGCGCTCACGGAGGCGATCGTCTTCTACGCCCTGCTCATGGGCTTCGTCGCCTTCTTCATCGGCTGAGCAGGTGGAGCTGATGGGGACACTGGCCGCCTACGTCCTGCCGCTCCAGGCCGAGAACGGCGACGACGGCGGCAACCCGCTCCTGGAGGCCAGCCCGGGTCTGATGATCTGGACGCTGGTGATCTTCGGGATCACCCTCTTCATCCTGAAGAGGTACGTCTTCGGCCCCGTGGGCCAGGCGATCGAGAAGCGCCGCGCCGACATCGCCCAGAGCATCGAGGAGGCCGAGCGGAGCCGCGACGAGGCCACCGCCCTGCTCGAGGACTACAAGACCCGCCTGGCGGAGGCCCGCCGCGAGGCCGACGCGCTGCGCGAGCAGGCGCGCAAGGACGGCGAGCGCCAGGGGCAGGAGATCCTGGCCCAGGCGCACACGCAGCGCGAGCGCCTGCTGACCGACGCCGAGACGCAGATCTCCGCCGAGGCCCGGGCGGCGGCGAGCGGCCTGCGGGACGAGGTGGCCACCCTCGCGCTCATGGCGGCCGAGAAGGTGTCGCGCCGCTCGCTGAGCGACGACGACCACCGCCGCCTGATCGAGGAGGCGATCGAGGAGGCCGACCTGTCGGCGATCTCGACCAACGGCGGCGGGCCCGACTCCGGGTGAGCGTCGCGACCACATACGCCGAGGCCCTCTACGAGGCCGCCCTCGACGCCGACGCGGTGCCGCAGGTGGCCGCGGACGTCGAGGCCTTCGCCACGGCGGTCGGCGAGTCCTCCGATCTGGAGGCGGCGCTCGAGAACCCCGAGATCGACTCGCGCGCCAAGAGCTCCGTGGTCGGCGCCATCGCCACCGACGCCAATCCGCTCTTCGCCAACTTCCTGCAGGTGCTCGTGGAGCGCGGCCGCATCGCCGAGTATCTCGAGATCGCCGCGGCGTTCCGGGAGCGCGTGGCCCGCGCCGAGGCCCGGCTCGAGGTCGAGGCCGTCACCGCCGTCCCGCTGCCCGACGACCTGCGCGGGCGGATCGTCGACAGCCTCCAGGCCAAGACCAACGCCACGGTGGAGCTCACCGAGTCGGTCAACCCCGACGTCATCGGCGGCCTGGTGCTGCGCGTCGGCGAGGTCGTGGTCAACGGCTCCGTCCGCCACCGCATCGAGGAGCTGCGTCGCGAGCTGACCGCCGCCCCGGTCAACGCGGCCGTCGCACCCGCCTGAGACCTGCCGCACCCGACCTGAGCAGAGAGGACGACCGCAAGAGATGAAGCTTCGACCCGACGAGATCACGAAGGTCCTCCGCGACCAGATCGAGCAGTTCTCGGGGACCGTGGACGTCGAGGAGGTCGGCACCGTCCTCCAGGTCGGCGACGGGATCGCCCGCGTGCACGGTCTCAACTCCTGCGTGGCGCTCGAGATGGTCGAGCTGCCCCACGACGTCACCGGGCTGGCCCTCAACCTGGAGGAGGACAACGTCGGCGTCGTGCTCCTCGGCGAGGACATCCTCATCAAGGAGGGCGACCCGGTCCGCCGCACCGGGAAGGTCATCCAGGTGCCCGTGGGCGAGGCGCTCCTCGGGCGCGTGGTCGACCCCCTCGGCAACCCTCTCGACGACCGCGGGCCGATCGAGACGACCGAGTTCCGCCCCGTCGAGTTCAAGGCGCCGGGCGTCGTCCAGCGCCAGCCGGTGAAGGAGCCGCTGCAGACCGGCATCAAGGCCATCGACGCCCTCATCCCCATCGGGCGCGGCCAGCGCGAGCTGATCATCGGCGACCGCCAGACCGGCAAGACGACGATCGCGGTCGACACGATCATGAACCAGGCCGGCCAGGACATGCACTGCTTCTACGTCGCGATCGGCCAGAAGGCGTCCACGGTCGCGACCGTCGTCGAGCGCCTGCGCGCGGCCGGCGCCATGGAGTACACGACCGTCGTCGCCGCGACCGCCGCGCAGTCGGCGCCGCTGAAGTACCTGGCGCCCTACGCGGCCTGCGCGATGGGGGAGTACTTCCTCTACGGCGGCCAGCACTCGCTGTGCATCTACGACGACCTCTCCAAGCACGCCGACGCCTACCGCCAGATGTCGCTGCTGCTGCGGCGGCCGCCCGGCCGCGAGGCGTTCCCCGGCGACGTCTTCTACCTGCACTCGCGCCTCCTCGAGCGCGCCTGCAAGCTGAGCGACGAGCTCGGCGGCGGGTCGCTCACGGGGCTGCCGATCATCGAGACGCAGGCCGGCGACGTGGCCGCGTACATCCCGACGAACGTCATCTCGATCACGGACGGGCAGATCTTCCTCGAGAGCAAGCTCTTCTTCTCGGGGGTGCGCCCGGCGCTGAACGTCGGCATCTCGGTCAGCCGGGTAGGCGGCAACGCCCAGCTCCGCGCCATGCGCAAAGTGGCCGGCCGCCTGAAGCTCGAGCTCGCCCAGTACCGCGACCTCGAGGCCTTCGCCCAGTTCGGCTCCGAGCTCGACGCCGCCACCCAGCGCACGCTCGCGCGCGGGGCCCGGTTCGTCGCGACCCTGAACCAGCCGGCCTACGCGCCGTGGCCGGTGGAGGAGCAGGTGGTGGTGATCTACGCCGCCAACCAGGGCTACCTCGACAGAGTCGAGGTGTCCGAGGTCCCGAACGTCAACGAGGCGATCCGCCGCGAGGTGCGCGAGAGCGCGCCGGAGGTGCTCGAGGAGATCCGGCAGACCAAGGACCTCTCCGACGAGGCGGCGGCCAAGCTCGACTCCGTCGTCGCCGGGGTCGCGGCGCAGTTCGCGTCGCCCGACGAGGAGCCCGAGACGCCGGCGGCGGACGAGGCCGCGGAGACCGACGAGGCCGAGGAGGCCGAGGAGCCGGCCGGCGCGGCCGCCTAGCGCCCGTTGGCGACCCAGAGGGACATCAAGCGGCGGATCGACTCGGTCCGCAACACGCGCAAGATCACCCGCGCCATGGAGCTCGTGGCGTCGGCGAAGCTGCGGCGCGCGCAGGAGTCGATCGAGTCGCTGCGCCCCTACGCCACGGCCATGCGCCGCCTGATGGCCCAGGCCGCCCGCCAGAGCGGCGGCATGCAGGGCCTGGCCCTGCTCGAGGAGCGCCCCGCCGAGGGCGCCGCGATCGTGGTCGCGATCACGGGCGACCGGGGGCTGGCCGGCGCCTTCAACGTCAACATCGTCCGGACCGCCTACCTCGTCGCGCAGGACCTCGCCTCCGAGGGCTTCTCCGAGATCGAGTACGTGACCGTGGGCAAGAAGGGCACCGGCACGATCAGGTTCCGGGGCCTCTCCCTCGACCGCTCGTTCCAGGGCTTCTCGACGGAGCCGACGTATGCCGACGCCAGCCAGGTCGCCGAGCACCTGGTCTCGCGCTTCACGTCGGACGAGGTCAACCGCGTGGTCATCGTCTACAACGCCTTCAAGTCCGTGCTGGAGCAGCGGGTGACGACCGAGCAGCTCCTGCCGATCGAGCGCTCGGTCGTGCTGGAGGAGGACGAGGAGGAGGAGCCCGAGCTCGGCAAGGGGCTCGCGCTGTTCGAGCCCGAGCCCGAGGACTTCCTGCGCGCGCTCCTGCCGACCTTCCTCGACACCACCATCTACCGGGCGCTGCGGGAGAGCGCCGCCGCCGAGCTCGCGGCCCGGCGGACCGCCATGCGCAACGCCACCGACAACGCCGGCACGCTGATCGACGACCTGACCCTCGCGATGAACCGCGCCCGCCAGGCCGCGATCACCCAGGAGATCCTGGAGGTCGTGGCCGGCGCGGACGCCCTCGAATGACCCTCAAGGAGAGCGCACCGACACATGGCTGACGACGCCCGCAGCACCGGCACGGTCCTGGAGATCAAGGGGGTGGTCCTCGACGTCCGCTTCCCCGGCGGCGAGCTGCCGGCCATCTACAACGCGCTCGAGATCGACCGCGGCGACGACGCCGCGCCGCTGGTCGCCGAGGTCCAGCAGCACCTGGGGGACGACCGGGTCCGCGCCGTGGCGTTCGACACCACGGACGGCCTCGCGCGCGGCACGACGGTCACCGACACCGGCGCGCCGATCTCGGTGCCCGTGGGCGAGGCCACGCTCGGCCGGATCTTCAACGTGCTGGGCGACACGATCGACGAGGGCGGCGAGGTCACGGCGACGGAGCGCTGGCCCATCCACCGCGCAGGCGCCGTCCTTCGACCAGCTCGACCCCTCCGAGGAGATCTTCGAGACCGGCATCAAGGTCGTCGACCTGCTCGCGCCCTACGTGAAGGGCGGCAAGGTGGGCCTCTTCGGCGGCGCCGGCGTCGGCAAGACCGTGCTCATCCAGGAGCTCATCCACAACATCGCCCAGGAGCACGGCGGTTTGTCGGTGTTCGCCGGCGTGGGCGAGCGCACGCGCGAGGGCAACGACCTCTGGCTCGAGATGAAGGAGAGCGGCGTCATCGACAAGACGGCGCTGGTCTACGGCCAGATGAACGAGCCCCCGGGGGCCCGCCTGCGCGTGGGCCTGAGCGGGCTGACGATGGCCGAGTACTTCCGCGACGAGGGCGGCCAGGACGTGCTGCTCTTCATCGACAACATCTTCCGCTTCGTCCAGGCGGGCTCCGAGGTGTCGGCGCTCCTCGGCCGGATGCCCTCGGCCGTGGGGTACCAGCCGACGCTCGCGACCGAGATGGGCGACCTGCAGGAGCGCATCACCTCGACCCGCAACGGCTCGGTCACCTCGGTGCAGGCCATCTACGTGCCCGCCGACGACCTCACCGACCCCGCGCCGGCCGCGAGCTTCGCCCACCTCGACGCCACGACGGTGCTCGACCGGGCGATCTCGGAGAAGGGCATCTATCCGGCCGTGGACCCGCTGGGCTCGACCAGCCGCATCCTGTCGGTGGAGGGCGTGGGCGCCGAGCACTACGAGGTGACGACCCAGGTGCAGGAGACCCTGCAGACCTACCGCGACCTCCAGGACATCATCGCGATCCTCGGGGTGGACGAGCTCACCGGACGAGCAGAAGCTCGCCGTGGCGCGCGCGCGCCGCATCGAGCGCTTCCTCTCACAGCCGTTCAACGTGGCCGAGGCCTTCACCGGCCGGCCCGGCAAGTACGTGCCCCTGTCCGAGACCGTGCGCGGCTTCAAGGAGATCGTCGAGGGCCGCCACGACGAGCTGCCGGAGGACGCCTTCTACATGGTCGGCGGAATCGACGAGGCCGTCGAGAAGGCCACGGAGCTGCAGAACCGGTGAGCACCGGCACCGTCCCGGGACAGGAGCGCAAGCGCCTCGGCGTCCGGCTCCTCACGCCGGAGGGCGCCGTCTTCGACGACCTCGCCTACATGGTCATCGCCCCGAGCGTCATGGGCGAGGTCGGGATCCTGCCGCGCCACACGCCCTTCATCGCGTTCCTCCGGATGGGCGAGACCCGGATCAAGCTGCTCGACGACAGCGAGCTGGTCTACGCGACCACCGAGGGCTACGTGTCGGTGGAGGAGGACCAGGTGCTGGTGCTGGTGGAGCAGGCCGAGCTGGCCGGCGAGATCGACCGCGCCCGCGCCCAGGAGGCGCTCGAGCGGGCCCAGGCCGCCCTCGCCGAGGCCGACGACGACGTCGCCCGGACCGCCGCCGAGAGCGCCCTCCGACGCGCCGAGAACCGCCTGAGGGTGGCCGACCGCTAGCCCCGCGGGGCGGGGGCGCCGCCGAGAGCGCCGCGGCCGCTCCAGTCCTCGCTCAGCTCGTCCTGGTCACGCCCCCGCCGCCCGGGTTACGCTGATCGTCCGGCCATGCGTCGTCTGAGCGCAGCAGCAGCCCTGGCACTGGCCACCGTGGCGGTCTGGCCGTCAGGTGCTGCGGAGTCGGCGCTCACGCCGCGCAACTCCATCGTCGCCCCGCTGCCCGTCTCCGATGAGATCGGCATCGAGGGCGTCGGTTGCGGCGTGCCGGCGTCCGCGACGGTGACGCTGCCGGCGGGGGTGCTCGACGTTCGGGTCCGGCGGCCGTCTGTCGGCGCCAGGAGTGCGAATCTCGACGCGCAACTCACCGGCGTGTCCGTCCAGGGCAACGCGGTCACCTTCACCGCCGTCGCAGACGGAGAGCGCGTCTGCGACCCCAACGCGGACGACACCCCGCCGGCGAATCGATCCTGGTCCGCCGACTTCGACGTCGAGGTCGGCTTCAAGCAGCGGGTCGGCGTCCTGCACCGCAACCGCGACGGGCCGGGCGCGAAGAGCTTCAAGGTGCGCCCACGGGAGGTTCGGATCCGCATCGCCGGCGCAGCCCGCGGCGTGCGCTGGACGCAGTTCGGCGGACGGAAGGCCGTCGGTCTCGGCAGCTTCAAGTCGCTCATTCCCTGCGCGGGCGGCTGCAGCGACAACGGAACGCGCCTCAGGGTGGAGCTGACTCGGCCGGGCTACTGCCCAAACGCGAGGCTGGCCGGCCACGGGGAACCCGCCGTGTTCTACACCAAGGTCGCGTTCGTCCTGAGACAGCGGCTCGGCGTGCTCAGGCCCGGCAGGGAATGGATGAGCACCAAGCTCGATTGTCCGCCTCCCGACCCGCCGCCGCCGATTCTGATCCGCTGACGGGCCACGGCCGCCGCCGAGGGCACCTAGGAGAAGGCGGCCAGGACCCTCGGCACGACCTGCTTCTTGCGGCTCATCACGCCGGGCAGGTCCATGACGCCGTCCGTGGCCTCGGCGCCGAACGCCCGCTCGAGCGACGTCCGGTCGCCAGCGACGAGGAGCTCGGTGCCTCCTCGCGCGATGTCCGTGAGCATGAGGGCGAACACGGCCTGGCCGGACCGCTCCCGGGCGGCCTCCATGGCCTCCAGCAGCTCTCGGTGGCGGGCCGCCAGGCTGCGGCCGACGGTCTCGATCTGGGCGATGCTGACCGTCGTGCCGGGCTGCACCTCGTAGTCCTTCACGTCGCGCCGGATGATGTCGGCGGCGGGCACGTCGCCGACGTCCGACGAGGCCTCGAACATCTCGGAGCCGAACGCCCGCGCGTCGATCCGGAGGAGCTCCTCCAGGTACTCGACGACCCGGTGGTCGCGCTCGGTCGTCGTCGGCGAGCTCAGGATCACCGTGTCGGAGAGGATCGCGGCCAGCAGCAGCGTGGCGGTGGAGCGCTGGGGCTCGCGGCCCGCCGTGCGGAAGCGCTCCACGACGAGCGTCGCGGTGCTGCCCACCGGGTCGAAGGTCGCCGACACCGGGAAGCGCGTCTCGATCGAGCCGATGTGGTGGTGGTCGAGGATCTCCACGATGTGGGCGTCGTTCGACGCCGGGCACGCTCTGGCTCTGCTCCCCGTGGTCCACGAGCAGGACCCGGCGCGGGAGCGGGTTCACCAGCTCGGCGCGGGTCACCAGGCCCGCCGGGACCCCGGACTCGTCGACCACGATCGCGGCGCTGTAGTTGACGTCCTTGACCCGGTTGGCGATGTCCGACAGCAGGTCGTCGGGGTCGGCCGTGAGGGGATCCCGGCCCATCACCTCGCGGGCCGGCACCGACTGCGAGACGAGGCGGCCGGTGACGTACGAGTCGAGGGGGGAGAGGATGATGCCGGTGCCGCCGCCGCGGGCGAGGTCGATCACCTCGGGGTCGGGGCGCGAGCTGTACGTCGTCACCAGGAGGGCCACCCCGATCTCGACGGCCCGCCGCTGCGCGTCGGCGCGGTCGCCGATCACGACGATGTCGTTGGGCCCCATCGTCCCGCCCATGCTCGCCGCGTCCACGGTCACCGCCCACAGCCGCCCGTTCAGGCGCCGCTCCGGGCGCAGGAGCATCTCGCCCTCGAGGACGTTGACGATGAGGTCGGCCGAGACCGGGCGGTCGGCGAAGCTGGAGGGCTCGCCCGACTCCTTGATGTAGCGGCGGGCGAGATCGCGCGCGGTGATCATGCCGACGACCGCGCCGCCGTCGTCGGTGATGGCGACGAGGTCGGCATCACCGCCCGCCATCACGAGGCCCACGTCGCGCAGCGAGGCCCCCTGGTCCGCGCGCGGGCACTCCGGCCGCATCACGTCGCGCGCGCGCAGGCGGACGTGCGGCAGGAGCTCCGGCTCCGGCGCGCCGCTGCGCTCGAGCGCCCAGCGCGTCTGCGCGTTGACCTCGCCCAGGCGGACGGCGACGTAGCGCCCGCCGGTGTCGAGGCGCCCCTTCAGCTCGGCGTAGCCGATCGCCGAGGCGATCGAGTCGAGGTCGGGGTTGCGGTGCCCGGTGACGTAGACGGGTCGCACGGCCGCGAGCTTCGCACACCCGCCGCCCGCGGTCCGGTCAGTCGTCGTCCTCCCCGCCGCGCGTCGTCGTCGGCGACCGCGCCGGTCACCGTGAAGTCGGCGTCGAGCTGCACCTCGACCACCGAGCCGTCGGGCGTCTCGACCTCGACCGTGTAGGCGGCGCCGTCGTCTCCGGCCTCGGTCTCGAGGACCTGGCCGCCGCCGGTGCTCGCGAGCGCGGCCGATACGGCACGGTCGCGGGTCGAGCCGCTGAGCTGCTCGTCGTCGTCCCCTCCGGTCGCCGCGGCGATGCCGAGGAACGACCCCACGCCGATCACCAGCACCGCCGCGGCGCCCCCGATCCCGAGCCGGGTCCGTCTGTCCATCGCCATCTCGTCTCCTTCGCGTCGAAGTGCCGGGCCGGTCCCGGCCCGCTGTGGACGATGAAAGCGGGACAGCGTGAGAGGGAGGTGAGAGGCTCGTCTCACCGTGGTCTCATCCGGGATGCGCCATCCTCGGGCCGCCGGCGACGGGCGGAGGTGGCCGTGCGGGTGCTGATCGTCGAGGACGAGCCCAAGATGGCGGGCCTGCTGCGGCGCGGCCTGGCCGAGCAGGGGGTCGTCGCCGACGTCGTCGCCCGCGGGGAGGACGCCGTCTGGATGGCCGGCGCCACGGCGTACGACGCGATCTCACTCGACGTGATGCTGCCGGGCATCGACGGCTTGGAGACCTGTCGGCGCCTGCGCGAGGCGGGCGTCTGGTCGCCGGTGCTGATGCTCACGGCGCGCGGGGAGGTCGAGGACCGGGTCGCCGGCCTCGACGGCGGCGCCGACGACTACCTGGTCAAGCCGTTCGAGCTCGCCGAGCTGGCCGCCCGCCTGCGGGCGCTGGCCCGCCGGGGCCCCCGGGAGCGGCCGGCGGTGCTGCAGGTGGGCGATCTGCGCCTCGACCCGGCCGAGCGGCGGGTGTGGCGCGGCGACGTGGAGATCGTCCTGTCGGCGACCGAGCTCGCGCTGCTCGAGGCCTTCATGCGCCGCCCCGGCGAGGTGCTGAGCCGGCTCGCCCTGCTCGAGGCCGGCTGGGACAGCGCGTACGAGAACCGCTCGAACGTCGTCGCCGTCTACATCGGCTACCTGCGCCAGAAGGTCGACCGGCCGTTCGGCCGCCACGACATCGAGACCGTTCGCGGCAGCGGCTACCGCCTCCGCGCCCCCTGATGCGCCGGCTGCCGGTCCGCTGGCGGCTCACGCTGGCCTTCGCGCTCGCCATGGCGCTCGTGCTCGTCGTCGTCGGGGTCTTCCTGCGCCTCAGCCTCCAGAGCGAGCTCGACGAGAGCATCGACACCTCGCTCGGCGCCCGGGCCGACGAGCTGGCCGCGCTGGTGGGACAGGGCGGCGGGAGCCTCGCCGGCCCGGCCGAGCGCCGGCTCTCGGAGGTCGAGGAGGGCTTCGCCCAGGTGCTCGACCGGCGCGGGGGCGTGATCGACGCGTCGTCGCCCCTCCTCGACGCCCCGCTCCTCGACGCCGGCGAGCTGCGGCGCGCCGCCGCCGGGTCCCTGAGGGTCGAGCGCGACACCGCGCCCGGCGCCGACGGGCCCGTGCGCCTGCTCGCCCGCCCGGCCGGCGACGACGGGCGCGTCGTCGTCGTCGGCTCGTCGCTCGAGGACCGCGACGAGGCCGTCGCCGGGCTCACCGGGCTGCTGCTGGTGGCGGGGCCGATCGCGCTCCTGGCGGCGTCGCTCCTGGGCTATCTGCTCGCCTCGACGGCCCTGCGGCCCGTCGAGGCGATGCGTGCCCGGGCGGCCGAGATCTCGGGGGCGCGCTCCGGGGAGCGGCTCCCGCTGCCCGAGGCGCGCGACGAGCTGCGCCGGCTCGGCGAGACCCTCAACGGCATGCTCGAGCGCATCGACGCGGCGCTCGAGCGGGAGCGGGCGTTCGTCGCCGACGCCGGGCACGAGCTGCGCACGCCGGTCGCCATCCTGAAGGCGGAGATCGAGCTCGCCCTGGCGGGCGACCGCTCCGCGCCGGAGCTGCGCGACGCGCTGACGTCGGCCCGCGAGGAGACCGAGCGCCTCGCGCGCCTCGCGGACGACCTGCTGGTCCTGGCCCGCATCGACGACGGGCGCATGCCCATCCACCGGGAGCGCCTGGAGGCGGAGGAGGTCCTGCAGGTCGTGGCCGCCCGCTTCGCCGCGCGCGCCGCCGAGGAGGGGCGCTCGATCGAGGTCGCCGCCGACCCCGAGGCCGTCGTCCAGGCCGACCGCCTGCGCATCGAGCAGGCCGTGGCGAACCTCGTCGACAATGCCCTCCGCCATGGTGCCGGGCCCGTGGTCGTGCGGGCCCGCCGCGCCAACGGCGCCGTCGAGCTGACGGTCGCGGACGGCGGCGCCGGCGTGCCGGCCGAGGAGGCCGAGACGGCGTTCGAGCGCTTCTCCCGTGGGTCCTCCGCCGACGGCAAGGGCGCCGGGCTGGGCCTGGCCATCGTCCGGGCGATCGCGCGAGCGCACGGCGGGGAGGCCTCGATCAGGGGGCCGATCGCGGTCATCCGATTGCCTGGCTCCGCCGACCAGGAGCCCGAGGGCACCGAGGCGTGAATTCCGGATTTCCAGCCCCGCCGAAGGCGGTGAAATCCGGTTGGTCGCATCTGCGAAAACGGCGCGCCCCGGCCGAAGGCCGGAGCCGTTTTCGCCGGCGCGGCCAGGCGTCCGGACCAGCGAGTGCCCGGACTCACCGCGGATCGCTCCCCGCCATACTCGGCGGGTGGTCCCCGAGGTCCTCCGATACCGGACGTTCCGCGACGTGTGGCTCGCGAGCCTGGCGTCGAACGCGGGGTCGTGGCTGCAGATCGTCGCCAGCGGCTGGCTGATCCTCCAGCTCACCGGGAGCCCGGCGGCCGTCGGGGCGCTGGCGCTCGTCACCCGCGCCCCCGCCATCGTGCTCTCGACCGTGGCCGGTCAGCTCGCGGACCGCTTCGACCGCAGGGCGGTCGGCATCTGGACCTTCACCCTCCAGGCCGCGGCCGCGGCCGCGCTGGCGGTGATCACCGGCATCGCCGGCGCGGAGGTCTGGTCGATCTACGCCTTCACGTTCCTCGTCGGGGTGGGGTTCGCCCTGGGGCTGCCGGCCATGCTGGCGCTCATCCCCGCGCTGGTGCCGTCGCCCAGGCTCTCGCAGGCCGTCAGCCTCAACGCGGCCGGCATCAACGTCGCCCGGCTCGCGGGCCCGGCGATCGGCGGGGCGACGCTGGCGCTCTTCGGCGCGACGACCTGCTTCGCGGTGAACGCCGCCTCCTTCCTCGCGCTGGTGCTGGTGCTGCTGCGGATCCCTGCGGGCCGGGCCGCGGCGCGGCCGGAGGGGGTCGGGATGCGCGAGGCGCTCGCCTACGCCTCCCGCGACGACGGCATGCGCCGGCTGCTGATCGGGATGGCGCTCTTCACCGCGCTCGCCTCGCCGATCCAGGAGCTCGCCCCGGTGGTGGCCGACAGGCTGGACGCCGGGCCCGAGGGGCTGGGGCTGCTGCTGGGGGCCATGGGCGGCGGGGCCCTCATCGGCGCCTGGCTGCTCGAGCGGCTGCACGGGCGCGGGCTCCCGCGTCACCGGGCGCTGCCCATCGCCACCCTCACCTTCTCCGCCGGCCTGGCGGTGGTGGCGCTCACGCCGTGGCTGTGGCTCGGCCTGGCGGGCATGGCCTTCAGCGGCGCCTTCTGGATCTGGATGTTCGCGGCCACGAACACGGCGATCCAGCTCCGCTCGCCGAGGAGCCTCCTCGGCAGGATGCTGGGCCTCTACCAGCTCTCGGTCATCGGCCCGATCGCCATCGGCTCGACGGTCGCGGGGGCGATCGCCGAGGAGGCCGGGATCGTGGCGACGCTCACGGGCTGCGCCGCCCTGCTCGCGCTGTGGGGGGCCTGGAGCCTGCGGCACCCGGTCGAGGCCATCGACGGCCGGGGCTG
This sequence comes from Miltoncostaeaceae bacterium, assembly GCA_963834875.1. Lineage (GTDB taxonomy): Bacteria > Actinomycetota > Thermoleophilia > Miltoncostaeales > Miltoncostaeaceae > DATAGF01. Next base: position 108,773 of record CAWIDG010000027.1, on the reverse strand, counting down.
GGCGGACCGGGCGACCGCGCCGGGCGCGCCCGCGGGCACCCGTCCGACGACCGAGACCAAGTGACCCGCCCGCCCCCGGGGGCTCGGTGGGGGCCTCCGATATCCTGCCCCGGTGGATGAGGTCCTGCTGGCCGAGCGGCTGATCGGCTACGACACGTCGCGCCGCTCGGGCATCGGGCTGGCCACCGACTTCGTCGCCGGCTGGCTCGAGGCGCGCGGGGCAACGGTCGAGCGCATGGAGACCGCCGGCCGCCGCTGCCTCGTGGCGCGGGTCGGCTCGGGCGCGACGCGGCTCGTCTTCCACGGGCACCTCGACGTCGTCCCCGGCCACCCCGAGCAGTTCACGCCCCGCCTCGAGGGCGGGCGGCTGTTCGGGCGCGGCGCCTACGACATGAAGTCCGCGCTCGCCGCCATGATGCTCGCGGTGGCGGACCTGGCCGGCGGAATCGACGGCGCCGAGGTGGAGCTGATCGTGGTGCCCGACGAGGAACGCTCCGACCCGGGGGAGAACTGTACGGAGATGCTGGTGCGCGACGGACTGCGCGGGGACTTCGTGGTCTGCGGCGAGCCCACCGACATGCACGTGGGCGTGCAGGCGAAGGGGGTCCTGATGGTGCGGGTCGACGTGGGCGGAACCGCCGCCCACGGCGCCACCCCCTGGCTGGGCGACAATGCCGTCCTGCGCGCCGTGGACCTCTTCCGCCTCATCCAGACGCTCCCGTTCGCCGCCGAGTCGGCGCCGCTGTTCGAGCGGGCGTCGATCAACCTGGGCCGCATCCAGGGCGGGGACGCCGTCAACAAGGTGCCCGACGCCTGCCGGATGGACGTCGACGTGCGCTACCTCCCGGGCCAGTCGCCCGAGGACGTCCTCGCCCAGATCCGCTCGCTCGACCCGCGGGCGGAGGTCGAGGTCCTGATCGAGCGCCCGCCGGCGGCCGTGCCCGCCGACCACCCCATGGTGCTGGCGCTGCTCGAGGCCGCGGGCCGCCAGGAGCCGTCGAGCGCCTCGGTGGGGCGGGACGGCGCCTCCGACGCGGTCGCCTTCCTCGAGGTCGGCGTGCCCGCCGTCGAGTTCGGGCCGCGCGGGGGCGGCCACCACGGGCCGGAGGAGTACGTCGAGATCGAGAGCCTGCCCCGCTACCGGCGGGCGCTCGTCGAGTTCGCCCGCGCGGTGGCCGGCAGGCCGGCCCCGGCCGGCGACACGGGCGCCGGCATCTGATGACCCCAAAGAACGTCGAGCCGCCCCACACCAAGGCCCGCTACTGGCGGGTCCCACGCCGGCGCCGCCTGTGGCTGTCGATCGTGGGCTGGTCCATCTGGGGCATCATCGGCCTGGCCGTTGCGATCTCGGTCGGCAGCTACATCTACCTCGACGACACCCTCGAGGCGGCGGCGCCGAACACCCCCGAGGCCAAGGCCGCGCGGCGGGCGACGCGCGCGGTGCTGCCGGGGGAGCCCGTCAACGTGCTGGTGATCGGGTCGGACACGCGGCCCGAGCTCGGCGACCCGGGCCGTAGCGACACGCTGATCCTGGTGCGGATGGACAACAAGCGCGGCTTCATCTCGATGCTCTCGTTCCCGCGCGACCTCCTCGTGGACATCCCCGACGTCGGCCAGGGGAAGATCAACAGCGCCTACTCCCACGGCGCCGCGACCACCATCAAGACGGTCGAGGCCCTCACCGGCGAGCCGGTCAACCACTACGTGATCGTTGACTTCGCCGGCTTCGCGAAGCTCGTCGACGAGGTCGGGGGCGTGTACCTCGACGTCGACCGCCGCTACTTCAACGAGAACGTCGGCACGGCGGCGACCAACTACGCCGACATCGACCTGCAGCCGGGCTACCAGCGCCTGAACGGCACCGACGCCCTGGCGTACGTGCGGTACCGGCACACCGACTCCGACTACGCGCGCATCGCCCGCCAGCAGCAGTTCCTGTCGGAGCTCAAGCGCCAGACCAAGGACGTCGGGAACCTGACCAACGTCACCAGCTTCCGCAAGATCTTCGACAAGAACATCGAGATGGACATCACCAACCCGGGGCGCTTCCTGAGCCTGCTCGAGCTGGCCCTCACGACCCCGGACGAGAAGATCGCGCGGGTGCGCATCCAGGGGAGCCCCAACCTGATCAACGGCGCGGCGGTCGAGCAGGCCTCGTCCCAGGAGATCGCCACCAAGGTCGCCGAGTGGAAGGACCCGGAGTTCGAGGAGGGGGAGGAGAACGAGAAGCCGATCGACCCCGCGACGGTCGACGTCGCCGTGATGAACGGCAGCGGGCGCGTGCTGGCGGCCGAGGACCTGGCCGAGGCCCTGCGCGAGCGCCGCTACAACGCCCGCGCCGCCGGGAACGCCGACGACTTCTCCTACGAGGCCAGCGTCGTCTACTACGCCGAGGGCTTCCGTGCGCCGGCCCGCAAGATCCGCGGCGCGCTCGGCAGGTCGGCGAGCACCGCCCCGCTCGACGAGGGCGATGCCAACGGCAACGAGGTCGTGGTCGTGGCCGGCGACGACTGGGACGGCAGGCTCAAGCCGGCGCCGAAGCCGGAGGTCCGGCCGCCCGCGGACACGGTCGACACCACGAGCCTCGTGGATCCCCTGCGCCGCGCGGGGCGCGCGCTCGGGCTGAAGGTCATGGCGCCGATGAAGGTCCCGACCGGGGCGAGCGTGAGGATCGTGCGCGCCTACCGCGTCAACGTCGGGTCGGGCAACGGCGGCCCTCCGGCCGTCAAGGTCGTGGGACAGGTGTACGTCGGCGGCGCCCCGCGCTACTGGGGCATCACCATGACCTCGGCCCGGAACGTCTCGATCCTCGAGGGCCAGACCGGCTCGTACACGACGGGCGGGCGCGAGTACCTCACGTACTATGACGGGCGCAACCTGCAGCGGCTCGCGTTCACCGTTGGCGGGGTGACCTACTGGGTCTCCAACACGCTCGAGAACGACCTGAGCGCCAAGACCATCGAGGAGATCGCGAAGTCGATGCGCCCGCTGAACCGCGCCAGGCTCAAGAAGGGGCGCACCGACACCGACGTCTCGGTCGAGTTCGAGGGCTCCACGCCGTGACCGAGGGGGCGGAGGGGCCGGCGCCCGACGGGGAGGGCCCGGCGCGCGAGCGGGTCGGCGTGATCGGCGCGGGCTACGTCGGCCTGGTCACCGGCGTCTGCCTGGCCGCGATCGGCCACCAGGTCACGCTCCGCGACATCGACGCCGCCAAGGTGGCGTCGCTGAACGACGGCCAGGTCCCGATCTACGAGCCCGGGCTCGAGGAGCTGATGGCCGAGCACGCCGGGCGGCTCACCTACACCCTGTCGCTCGAGCGGCTGCTCTCCCGCTCGGACATCGTCTTCATCGCGGTCGACACGCCGCCGACCTACTCCGGCGACGCCGACCTCTCGCGGGTCATGGGCGTGATCGACGAGCTCGAGCGGGTGGGCGCCGGCCCGCGCCACCTCCTGGTGATGAAGAGCACCGTCCCGGTCGGCACCGGCGAGCGCGTGCGCGCCGAGCTCGACGCGCGCGGCATGGGCCAGGTGGGCTACTGCTCGAACCCCGAGTTCCTCAAGGAGGGCGCGGCGATCGAGGACTTCCTGCACCCGGACCGGGTCGTGATCGGCGCCTTCGACGCCGTCCACGGCGACCGGGTCGAGTCGCTCTACCGCTCCCTCGGCGCCCCCATCGTGCGCACGACGGTGCCGTCCGCCGAGATGGTCAAGTACGCCTCCAACGCGTTCCTCGCCACGAAGATCAGCTTCATCAACGAGATCGCCAACGTCTGCGAGGAGGTCGGCGCCGACGTGGCCGTGGTCGCTCACGGCATGGGGCTGGACGGGCGCATCGGCCGCTCGTTCCTGCGGGCCGGGATCGGCTTTGGGGGTTCATGTTTCCCGAAAGATGTCGCCGCCCTCAAGCAGCTGGCCGGCAACTCCGGCTACCACTTCCAGCTCCTCACCTCCGTCATCGAGGTCAACGAGCTCCAGAAGCGCCGCGTCATCGGCAAGCTCAAGAAGCACCTCGGGTCCCTGGAGGGCAAGAGGGTGGCCCTGCTCGGCCTGGCCTTCAAGCCCGAGACCGACGACATGCGCGAGGCGTCGAGCCTCGTGCTGGCCGCGCGCCTGCTGGCGGAGGGTGCCGAGGTGTGCGCCTACGACCCGGTGGTCAACGGCGCCGCCGAGCGGCTGCACGGCGTGATCATGTGCACCTCCGCGGAGCAGGCCATCAGCGGCGCCGACGCGGCGGTGCTGGTGACCGAGTGGGCGTCGATCGTGGGGCTCGACTGGGAGGCGCTGCGGTCCACCATGCGCTCCCCGGTCCTGATCGACGGGCGAAACGCCCTGGACCCCGACGCCATGGCCGCCGCGGGCTACACGTTCGAGGGCATCGGCCGAACCCCCTCGTGACCGCCTGATGCAGGCCGTCGTCCTCGTCGGTGGCGCGGGCACCCGCCTGCGGCCCCTCACCGACACGCGCCCCAAGCCGATGATGCCCCTGGTCGACCGGCCCTTCGTGGCGCACCAGCTCGACCTGCTGCGCCGCCACGGCGTGACGGACGTCATCTTCTCCTGCGGCTACCGGCCCGACGCGCTGCGCGCCCACTTCGGCGACGGGGAGCCGTCCGGCGTGAGGCTGCGCTACGTCGTTGACCCCGAGCCGCTCGGCACTGCGGGCGCGATCAAGAACGCCGAGCCGGAGCTCGACGGCACGCGGTTCCTGGTGCTCAACGGGGACATCCTCACCGACCTCGACCTCGACGCCGTCGCGGTCGCCCACCGCCGCACCGGGGCGGACGCCACCGTCGTGCTGACGCCGGTCGAGGACCCGAGCGCCTTCGGCCTCGTGCGCCTGTATCCGGACGGCTCGGTGGAGGCGTTCGTGGAGAAGCCGGCGCCGGAGGCGCTGCGCCCCGGAGAGCCCTTTCGCATCAACGCCGGCACCTACCTGCTCGAGCCGTCTGTGCTCGGGCGGATCCCCGCCGGCCGGGCGTGCTCGATCGAGCGCGAGGTGTTCCCCGCCCTGGCCGAGATCGGCACCCTCTACGGCTTCCCCAGCGAGGCCTACTGGCGCGACATCGGCACGCCCGCCTCCTACCTGGCCGCCAACCGCGACGTCCTGAGCGGCGCGGTCCGCACCGAGTCGCCGACCGGCGAGGCCTACTTCGCCCCCGGGGCGGAGGTCGACCCCGGCGCGCGGGTCGGGGGGCTTTCGAGCGTGGGGCCGGGGGTCGCCATCGGCGCCGGGGCGGTGGTCGAGGGCAGCGTCATCGGCGCCGGGACGCGCGTCGGCGAGGATGCCGTGGTCCGCGACGCGATCGTGGGGGAGGGCGTGAGCGTCGGTCGCGGAGCGACCCTCGCGCCCGGCGCGGTGGTGGGCGACCGCGCGACGATCGGGCCGGGCGGCGCCGTCGACGGCCTGCTTCCCGTGCCCACGGGGGCCGAGCTCTCGGGTGCCACAGACGCCCTGTAGCCTGGCGCCGGTGTACGGACTCGACGGACCGGAGGCCTTCGCGATCGACTCGCAGGGCCTGATCGCCGGCATGGCCGGCTCGGTGGCGGCGTTCGACGAGTCGCGGGCCGCGGCGGAGGCGGTCGAGCTGCCCTTCCCGGCCGAGGCGGTGAGCGACATCGCGGTCTGCGGGATGGGCGGCTCGGGCATCGCCGCCGACCTGGTGCTGGGGGCCTACCGCGACCGCCTCCTGCGGCCGATGTCGGTCGTGCGCGACTACTACCTGCCGGGCTGGATCGGCGAGGGGACGCTCGTGATCCTGAGCTCGTACTCCGGCGACACCGAGGAGACCCTCACCTGCGCGAGCCAGGCCCTCGAGCGCAACTCCCTCTGCGTCGCCGTGACCAGCGGGGGCAAGCTCGGGCGCTTCTACGCCGCCGAGGGGGTGCCGGTCATCGCCCTGCCGCCCGGCCTGCAGCCGCGCGCGGCGCTCCTGCGCCTGCTGGTGCCGGTGGCCGTGCTCCTGGACCGCGTCGGCGCGGTGCCGCCGCTGGGCTCCGACCTGCAGGAGGCCCGCGAGACGATCGCCGCCTCGGTCGCCGCCCTGGGCCACGAGGTGCCGGAGTCGGGCAACCCCGCGAAGCAGCTCGCTCGCGCCCTGCAGGGCGGGGTGCCGCTGTTCTGGGGCGCGGAGCTGACGGCGCCGGTCGCCTACCGCTGGCGCTGCCAGGTGGCCGAGAACGCCAAGCTGCCGGCGTGGTCCGCGGCGCTGCCCGAGCTCGACCACAACGACATCGTCGGGCTCTCGGGCACGCCGGCCCCGCTCGCCGACCTGACCCGGCTCGTCATGCTGCGCGACCCCCGCAACCACCGCCAGGTCGAGCGCCGCTTCGAGCTCACGCGCGAGATCGTCGAGGCCCACACCGACTCGGCCCTGTCGATCACCGCCGAGGGCCAGGCGCCGCTCGCGCGGATGCTGGACCTCGTGATGCTGGGAGACTACGCGTCCCTCTATCTCGCCCTGCTGCGCGGCGTCGACCCGGGCCCCGTGGAGCCCATCGAGCGCCTCAAGGAGCGCCTGGCGCAGACCGGTTACGGGAGGGCGGCGGGCGCCGAGGGCTGACCCGCGGCTCGCGATCGCCCCGACGTGACGGCCTCCGGGACGACGCCCCCGGCGCCCCCGGGCCTGGCGCCCCGGGACATCCTCCGCCTCGGCGACGGCGTGGTCGAGATGCTCGATCAGACCCGCCTCCCGGGCGAGGTCGTGACCGTGACCCTGCTCGGATGGGAGGAGGTCGTCGACGCGATCCGCGCGATGGTCGTCCGCGGCGCCCCGGCCATCGGCGTCGCGGGGGCCATGGGGGTCGCCCTCGCCGCCCGCCGTGCCGCCGGGGGTGGCCTCGCCGCGGTCAAGGAGGAGGTCGCCCGCGCGGCGGCCGCGCTGCGCGACGCGCGCCCGACCGCCGTCAACCTCTCCGCCGCGGTCGACGGGCAGGCGGCCCTCGCGGCCGGGCACCCCGGGCCGCCGGAGGCGCTCGCCGCCGCCCTGGCCGACGCCGCCCGTGCCCTTCACGCCGACGAGGTCGAGCGCTGCGAGCGCATGGGCGGCCACGCCCTCGGGCTCATATCGCGGGGCGCGCGGATCCTCACCCACTGCAACACCGGCGCGCTCGCGACCGGCGGCTACGGCACCGCGCTCGGCGTGGTCCGGGCGGCCTTCGCGGCCGATCCCACGGTGCGGGTGGTCGTCGCCGAGACCCGCCCGCTGCTGCAGGGCGCCCGGCTCACGGCCTGGGAGCTCGAGCGCGAGGGCATCCCGTACACCCTCATCGCCGACGTGGCGGCGGCGACGCTGATGGCGTCGGGCCGCGTCACGCACGTCGTCGTCGGCGCGGACCGCATCGCCGCCAACGGCGACGTGGTCAACAAGGTCGGCACCTACGGGCTCGCCATCCTGGCCCGCGAGCACGGGATCCCGTTGATCGTGGCCGCGCCCACCACCACCCTCGACCCGTTCGACGCCGGCCGGGTCGGACGTCGTCATCGAGGAGCGGGCCGCCGACGAGGTGCGGGGCCTCGGCCTCTTCGGCCGCCCGGCGGCCCCGGAGGGGGCGAGCGTGGCCAACCCCGCCTTCGACGTGACGCCCGCGCGGCTGGTCTCGGCCATCGTGACCGAGGCTGGGGTGCACCGCCCACCGTACGAGCGCTCGCTCCGCGCGGCGGTCGGCACGCTCCCGTGAGCCCCCTGGCACACGCAGCGCGCCTCCCGTGCGCGGGAGGCGTCCACGCTGAGGCATGCCCGTGGGACGCCTCCTCGACCTCCTGCTCCCGCCGGCCTGCGCCGCCTGCGGCCTGCCCGGGCCCGTCGCCTGCGCCGGCTGCCTGTGCTCCCTCGAGCCGCTGGAGCCGCCGCTCTGCGAGGGGTGCGGGGCGCCGGTACCGGTACCCGTGGGCCGGTGCCCGGGCTGCCGCGGCCGGGTCGCCGGAGCGCGGCAGGCGGTCGCATACTCGGCCGCGGCACCGGCGCTCGTCGCGGCGCTGAAGGACGGCCGCCGCCGGGCGCTCGCCGCCGTCCTCGCCGAGCGGATCGCGCAGGCGGTGCCGGCGCCGCCCCTCGGCGCGGCGCTCGTCCCGGTGCCGTTGGGGCCGCGGCGGCTCGCGGCGCGGGGCTTCAATCAGAGCCTGCTGATCGCGCGCGAGCTCGCCCGCCGCTGGGGGCGCCCGGTGGCGGAGTCGCTCGCGCGGGTGCGCGAGGAGCCCGCCCAGCGCGGCGCCTCCGCGACGGCCCGAGCGCGCCAGGCCGCGGGCGCGTTCGCTCCCGCCGGTGCCGATCCGGTGCCGGCGCACGCCGTCCTCGTGGACGACGTCCACACGACCGGCGCGACCCTCGCCGACTGCGCTCGCGCCCTGCGGGCCGGCGGCGCGCGCACGGTCGGCGCGGCCTGCTTCGCCCGGGCACTGCGGGGGCGATGAGGCCCTCGTCGGAGGCCGTCTCCCGTTCTAGGATGAGGCGACCGAACGCGACGGGAGGGGGCGACCGTGCAGCTCCAGGTCAAGGGGAGGAACACCTCCGTCACCGACGCCCTCTTCGATCACGCGGAGCAGAAGCTGGAGCGGCTCGCCCGCATCATGCCTCCGTGGGACGACGCCATGACGGTCGAGCTCGAGCTGTCGGTCGAGAAGAACCCGAAGATCGAGCGCTCGCAGATCGCCGAGGTGACGGTGCGCACGAAGGGCCCGGTCCTGCGGGTGCGCGAGAGCGCGGAGGACATGTACGCCGCGATCGACCAGGCGGCCCGCAAGCTCGAGCGCCAGGCGCGGCGCTACCGCGAGCGGCGCAAGGCCCACGGCGGCCGAGGACCGGCCGGCGACGCGGCGGCCCGCGCAGGAGACGAGGTCCTCCTCCCGCCCGCCGGGGGCGAGGGGCGGCCCCGCCTGATGCGGCGCAAGAGCTTCGACATGAAGCCCATGACCGCTGAGGAGGCCGCGCTCAACATGGAGATGCTCGGCCACGAGTTCTACGTCTTCCGCAGCGAGGGCGGGGAGGTCAACGTCGTCTACCGCCGCCGCGACGGCAACTACGGCCTGATCGGCCCCGAGTGAGTCACGGCGTTGGCCGAGCTCTGACCCTTCGCTGAGCACGGTGAGCCTCCGCCGCGCCGGCGAGATCGGCTCCGGCCTTCGGCCGGGGCGCGCCGATCTCGCAGATGCGGCCTAATCCGGCCTTACCGCCTTCGGCGGGGCGAGAGGCCGGAATTCACGCCTCGGTGCCCTCGGGTTCCGTTCTGCGGACGCCTTGGGGTTCCGTTCTGTGGGGCACCCAGCGCCCGGAGGCTGCGCGCTACGATGAGCCGGCCGTGTCCCCGCCCCGGGAGCCCGCTGGATGAGCACCGACATGATCAACCGCGTCCTCCGCGTGGGCGAGGGCCGCTCGATGAAGCGGATGCTGTCGCGGGTCGAGCAGATCACGGCGCTCGAGCCCGAGATCCAGAAGCTCAGCGACGAGGAGCTGCGCGCCAAGACGGACGAGTTCCGGGCCCGCGTCACCGACGGCGCGGACCTCGACGAGCTGGTCGACGAGACCTTCGCCGTCGCCCGCGAGGCGGGCGTGCGGCGCCTGGGGCAGCGGATGTTCGACGTGCAGCTGGTCGGGGCGATGACGCTCCACGAGGGGCGGGTCGCCGAGATGAAGACCGGCGAGGGCAAGACCCTGGCCGCGGTCCCGGCCGTCTACCTCAACACGCTGCTCGGCCGGGGCGTCCACCTCGTCACGGTCAACGACTACCTCGCGCGCCGGGACGCCGAGTGGATGGGGCCGATCTACGACCTGCTCGGCATCTCCGTCGGCGTGATCGCCACCATGATGCCCGAGGACCAGCGCCGGCAGGCCTACGCGGCCGACGTGACCTACGGCACCAACGCCGAGTTCGGCTTCGACTACCTGCGCGACAACATGGCCGTCCGCCTCGCCGACTGCGTGCAGCGCGGCCACTACTTCTGCATCGTCGACGAGGTCGACTCGATCCTGATCGACGAGGCCCGCACCCCCCTGATCATCTCCGGGGTGCCGGAGGCGGCGACCGACACCTACTACCGCTTCGCCCGGATCGTCCCGACCCTCAAGAAGGACGAGGACTACGACGTTGACGAGAAGCACCGCGCCGCGTCGCCCACCGAGAGCGGCGTTGACAAGGTCGAGAAGGCGCTCGGCATCGAGAACCTCTACCTCGACGTCAACGGCAACCTCGTCAACCACCTGATCCAGGCGCTGAAGGCGCACGCCCTCTACCGCAGGGACAAGGAGTACATCGTCCGCGACGCCGAGCTGCTCATCGTGGACGAGTTCACGGGCCGGGTGCTCGAGGGGCGGCGCTACTCCGAGGGGCTCCACCAGGCCTTGGAGGCCAAGGAGGGGCTCCGGATCCGGGAGGAGAACCAGACCCTCGCCACGATCACGCTGCAGAACTACTTCCGCATGTACGAGAAGCTCGCGGGCATGACGGGCACGGCCGCGACCGAGGCCAACGAGTTCGCGAAGATCTACAACGCCGAGGTCGCGTCGATCCCGACCCACGTGCCCATGATCCGGGTCGACGAGAACGACTACATCTTCAAGACGAAGGACGCGAAGTTCCGCGCCGTCGTGGAGGAGATCGCCGAGGCGAACGAGCGCGGCCAGCCGGTGCTGGTCGGGACGATCTCGGTCGAGGTCTCCGAGATGCTCGCGGGGATGCTCACCCGGCGCGGGATCCAGCACAACGTGCTGAACGCGAAGAACCACGCCCGCGAGGCCGAGATCATCCAGCACGCCGGCCAGCCCGGCGCCGTGACCATCGCGACGAACATGGCCGGCCGCGGCGTGGACATCAAGCTGGGGGAGGGCGTGGCCGATCGTGGCGGCCTCTACATCGTCGGCACCGAGCGCCACGAGAGCCGCCGCATCGACAACCAGCTCCGCGGCCGCTCGGGCCGTCAGGGCGACCCGGGCGCCTCCCGCTTCTTCCTGTCGGCCGAGGACGACCTCATCCGCATCTTCTCCGGCGACCGCATCTACAAGATCCTCGACCGCCTCGGCCCCGGCGACGACCTGCCGATCGAGGCCAAGATGCTGACCAAGACCGTCGAGGGCGCTCAGAAGAAGGTCGAGGAGCAGAACTTCAACATCCGCAAGCGCGTCCTCGACTACGACGACGTCCTGAACAAGCAGCGCGAGGTCGTCTACTCGGAGCGCCGCCGGGTGCTCGAGGGGGAGGACCTGGGCGAGCAGGCGCGCGACTGGATCGCCGAGACCCTCGTCGAGGTCGTCAACCAGTACGGCGACGAGGACTCGCTGCCCGCCGACTGGGACCTGAACGCGCTCTTCGGGGCGCTCCAGGGCTACTACCCGGTCAGCTTCGGCCCCGACGACATCGCGGCCGACCTGGAGGACGAGGTCGACCCGCTGGCCCGGGAGGAGCTGCTCGACCGGCTCGAGGACGACGCCATGGAGGCCTACGACCGGCGCGAGGCCGAGCTGGGCCCGGAGCTCGTCCGCGACCTCGAGCGCTGGGTGCTCCTCCAGCTCGTCGACCAGCACTGGCGCGAGCACCTCTACAACATGGACTACCTGCGCGAGGGCATCCACCTGCGCGCGCTCGGCCAGAAGGACCCGCTGTCCGAGTACCGCCTCGAGGGCCACGGGATGTTCGACGAGATGATGGACACGGTGAAGACCGAGTTCGTCCGGTACATGTTCCACATCCAGGTCGACCGGGCCCCCGCGGCCGAGGAGCAGAAGGTCGCCGACGTCGACTACTCGTACCAGGCGGACCCACTCCAGGGCTTCGAGGCCGCGGCAGCCGAGGCCGAGGGTGTCGAGGAGGCCCCCGAGATGGAGGCCGACGAGCGCCGCGGGGGCGTCGCGGTCGTCGAGCAGCGGGTGCTCTCCGACGACCAGAAGGTCGGCCGCAACGACCCATGCCCCTGCGGCTCGGGCAAGAAGTACAAGCGCTGCCACGGCGCCTGAGGGCCGCCGCACCGCGCCGTCAGGATTGGAGCCCCGATGAGCACCGAGCCGACGCTGTCGCTCGACGACCTCGTCCAGCGCGCCTCACGCCTTCGCGAGAGGGCCGGCGTCCTGGGCGACTATCTTTGACCCGCCGGCCCTCGAGCGCCGGGTGGCCGAGCTCGAGCGCGAGATGGGCGCGCCGGGCTTCTGGGACGACCAGGCCCGCGCGGCCGCGGTCTCCGCGCAGCACGCCGCCGCCGCCGGCCGCCTGAGCGCCTACCGGCAGCTCACCGAGGAGGTCTCCTCGCTCGCGGAGATGGCGGAGCTCCTGCGCGAGGAGCAGGCGCCGGGAGATCCCGACACCGCCCTGCTGGCGGAGCTGGCGGACGGCATCGCCGAGGCGGAGGACCGCCTGGGTGGCCTGGAGGAGGCGCGCCTGTTCTCGGGCGAGCACGACGGCGGCGACGCCCTCGTGACCATCAACGCCGGCGAGGGCGGCACCGACGCCCAGGACTGGGCCGAGATGCTGCTGCGGATGTACCTCCGCTGGGCCGAGCGGCGGGGGCTCCGGACCGACCTCAAGGAGGTCCAGGAGGGGGCCGAGGCCGGCATCAAGTCGGCGACCTTCACCGCCCACGGCGAGAACGCCTACGGCCTGCTGTCGGCCGAGCGGGGCGTGCACCGGCTGGTGCGGCTGTCCCCGTTCGACGCGGCCAACCGCCGCCAGACCTCGTTCGCCGCGGTCGACGTCGCGCCCCTCGTCGACGAGTCCGTGGACGTCGAGATCCTCGACAAGGACCTGAAGGTCGACACCTACCGGGCCAGCGGCGCCGGGGGGCAGCACGTCAACAAGACCGACTCGGCGGTCCGCATCACGCACCTCCCCACGAAGATCGTCGTCCAGTGCCAGAACGAGCGCTCCCAGACGCAGAACCGCGCGACGGCCATGGCCCTGCTGCGGGCCCGGCTGGTGCAGGCCGAGCTCGAGCGGCGCGACGCCGAGGCGGCCAGGAGCCGCGGCGAGAGCCAGAGCATCGGCTTCGGGAGCCAGATCCGCTCCTACGTGGTGCATCCGTACACGATGGTCAAGGACCTGCGCACCGGGCAGGAGACGGGCAACGCCCAGGGGGTGCTCGACGGCGACATCGACGCCTTCATCCGCGCCGAGCTCGAGCGGCGCGCGAGGGCCGCCCCCGGGCCCGGCGCGGGCCGGCACGGGGGTGCGGAGGACTGATCCCGGCCGCGTCGAAGCGGTGCGCAGCGATGGAATGCGCGCCGTTGCAGCGATTTCCCGCCTCGATTGACTCCGGCATCCGGCACCCGCTACCCTGCCGTGGCCTCGCGGCGGCCGGTGGCCGAGACGTGCCCAGTCCTGCCCCGTCGCGCGAGCCTCCGCAGCGGTCTTCGCCTTGAGCACCGACGCGCCCCCGACACCCCCGGTCCCCGACACGCCGCCCAGCCGCGGTCGTCGTCGCGATCGCCCGAGCGAGCGCGACGTGCCCGTCACGCGCGCCGACCGGCGCTCGATGCTGCGCCCCGGCGAGGGCCCGATGGTCATCTTCCAGGGCGTCACGAAGCGCTACGACCCCAACGTCCTCGGCCTCGACGACGTCTCCCTCTCGATCGAGAGCGGCGAGTTCGTCTTCCTGGTGGGCCCCTCCGGCTCCGGCAAGTCGACCTTCATCCGGCTGCTGCTGAAGGAGTTCGACCCCACGGAGGGCACGATCACGGTGGGGGGGCGCAACCTCAACCACCTGCGCCGGTCGAAGGTCCCCTACCTGCGGCGCGCCATCGGCTGCGTCTTCCAGGACTTCAAGCTCCTGGCCGGCCGCACGGTCTACGACAACGTGGCCTACGCGCTCCAGGTGATCGGCGAGAACCCGCGCAACACCCGGCGCAAGGTGCCGGAGATCCTCACCCTGGTGGGCCTGTCCGACAAGGGCGACCGCTACCCGAACGAGCTGTCGGGCGGCGAGCAGCAGCGCGTCTCGATCGCGCGCGCGTTCGTCAACCACCCGCGCCTGCTGATCGCCGACGAGCCGACCGGGAACCTCGACCCCGAGACCTCGATCGGCATCATGCAGCTGCTCTACCGCATCAACCGCACCGGCACGACGGTCATCATGGCCACGCACGACCGCGAGATGGTCGACAAGATGCAGATGCGGGTCGTGGGGCTCGAGGACGGCAGGGTCGTCCGCGACCAGCGCCAGGGCCGCTACGCCCGCGTCGACTACTAGCGCCTCGTGAGACCGCGCTTCTTCCTGGCAGAGGCCATCCGTTCGATCCGCGCGAACGTCGCGGTCTCGATCGCGGCGACCGTGACCGTCCTGATCGCGGTCTTCATCCTCGGGGCGTTCATCCCCTCGTTCCTCTACGTGCAGTTGACCGTCGACTCGCAGAAGGAACGGGTGGACATCCGGGCCTACATCTCCGACTCGGCGAAGGTCGCCCAGGTCAACGCCCTGCAGAACGAGCTCAAGGAGCTCCAGGCGCAGGGGCTGGTCCAGGAGTTCACGTACATCAACAAGGACCAGGCCCTCGAGGAGCTGCGCGGGCGCCTCAAGGACCCGTCGGTCACCGACTTCCTCAGCTCCAACCCGATCCCGGCCAACTTCCGGATCAAGCCGGGCGCGGCCGAGCAGGCCGACGAGGTCATCGCGGCCATCGACTCGTACCCCGCGGTCGATGAGGAGCTCGGCGTCTCCTACGGCAAGGAGACCACCGACAAGCTGCTGACCGTCGCGCGCTTCATCCAGTGGGCGGGGCTCGCGCTGATCACGATCCTGCTGGTGGCGTCGATCCTGCTGATCGGCAACACGATCCGCCTGTCGATCTTCGCCCGCCGCCGCGAGGTGGAGGTCATGAAGCTGGTCGGCGCCACGAACTGGTTCATCCGCTGGCCGTTCGTGATCGAGGGGATCATCTGCGGCCTGGTCGGCGCCGTCCTCTCCGTCGCCCTGCTGTGGGCCGTCAAGGTCGGCGTCGTCGACCAGTGGATCGACGGCACCGACAGCGCGCTGCAGCGCGACGAGGCCACGACGATCGGCTTCCCGCTGCTCGGCCTGGTGCTCATCGCCGCCGGCGCGATCGTGGGCGCCATCGGCAGCGGCCTCACACTGCGCCGCTTCCTCAAAGTGTAGCCCGCCGCCGGCGCCGGACCGCCTCCAGGGGCGCCGCCCCGGGGCGCGCGTATCATCGGCGGGCGCTGTGAGCGGCCGCACACGACCATGAGCCCGCGCCGGATCCTCTCCGTCGTCGCCGCCGTCCTGGTGGTGCTGGCCGCATTCGTGGGCGGCGTGGTCGTGGGCGGTCACGCCCAGGCCACGGGGCTCACGCGCCTCTCGGATCCGCTGCGGAGCATCCTGCTGGGCGACAGCGGGGAGGACCTCGGCTCCCAGGTGCTCGAGGTGCTCGAGAACGACTACTACGAGCCGATCGACGCCACGCAGCTCGAGCGCTCATCGGTCCAGGGAATCATCGCCGCGCTGGGCGACCCGTACACCGACTACCTCGACCCCGAGGAGCTGGAGGCCCTGCGCCAGCGCAACGAGGGCGAGTACTACGGCGTCGGCCTGCAGGTGGCCCAGCGCGGCGAGCAGATCGTGATCACGCGCGTGTTCGAGGAGAGCCCCGCCGCCGAGGCCGGCATCCGGGCCGGCGACCGGCTCGTGTCGGTGGAGGGCACCCCCGTGACGGGGCGGGTGCTCGACTCGGTGGTGGCGGGGATCCGCGGCCCGAAGGGCACGACGGTGCGCCTGGGCATCGCCTCCCCGGGTAGCGCGACCCGCCGCTACGAGCTCGAGCGTGAGCGCATCCGGGTGCCGGCCGTGGACTCGCGGGTGGAGACCGCGCGCGGGGAGAAGGTCGGCTACCTGCGCCTCGCACAGTTCACGAAGGGGTCGGCCGACGCGCTCGCCGACGCCGTCGAGGCGCTGCGCGAGAAGGGCGTCACGTCGCTGGTGCTCGACATGCGCGGAGACCCCGGCGGCCTCGTGAACGAGGCGGTCGGGGTGGCGGGGGTGTTCCTGCCCGACGCCTCGGAGGTGGTCGTCACCGAGGGGCTGCACTCGCCGAGGCGGGTCTTCCGCTCGGAGGGAACGCCGGCCGCCGGCGACCTGCCGCTCGTCGTCCTCGTCGACCGCGGCAGCGCCAGCGCGAGCGAGATCGTGGCCGGTGCCCTGCGCGACGCCGACCGCGCCGAGCTGGTGGGCGAGCGCACCTTCGGCAAGGCGCTGGTCCAGAGCACCCGCCCGCTGCGGGACGGCGGAGCCCTCAAGCTGACCACCGCGCGCTACCTGACCCCGGACGGGTTCGACCTGGCCGCGCGCGGCCTGCCGCCCGATGTGCGGGTCGTTGACGACCCTGCCACGCCGCGGCGGGACGAGGCCCTGCAGCGGGGGGTGGCGCTCGCGGCCGCCGCCGCCTGAGCGATGAGCCGTGGAGGCCCGCCGGCGGTCCTGGTCTGCGAGCTGGTGCCCGCCGGCCGCGGCGCCGCGGCCCAGCCGGCGTTTGAGCCGGGGCCGCGGATCCCGCTGGCCAAGGGGGCCCGCGGCGGTGCGGAGGTGGGCGACCTGGTCGTCGTGACCATGCGCGGCCGCGCCGGGCGGGTGAGCGAGGTCCTCGGCCCCGCGTCCTCGCCGCGCGCCGCGCTGGACGGGCTCCTCGCGGCCGGGGGCCTGTCGCGTCCCTTCCCGCGCGCCGCGCTGCGCGAGGCCGACGAGGCCGACGAGTTCGACCGGCGGCGCCGACCCGGGACGGCGCGACCTCCGCGAGCAGCGCGTCATCACCATCGATCCCGAGGGCGCCAAGGACCACGACGACGCGATCGCCGTCGCGCCCGGAGGGCGGCGAGGCGACGCGGCTCTGGGTGCACATCGCCGACGTGTCGCGCTTCGTGCCGGCGGGTGGCGCGCTCGACCGCGAGGCCGCGCGGCGCGGCAACTCGGTCTACGTCCCCGGCGTCGGTGGTCCCGATGCTGCCCGAGCGCCTGTCGTCGGACCTCTGCAGCCTGCGCCCCGGCGCCGACCGGGCCGCCGTGACGGTGGAGATGGTGGTGGGCGGCGACGGGACCGTCGGCGAGACGCGCTTCTCGCGCTCCCTCATCCGCTCCGAGCGCCGCCTGACCTACCCCGAGGTGGACGCCCTCCTCGCCGGAGGCGGCCTGGGCGACCCGGCGCTCGAGTTCGACCTCCGCCGCGCCGCGACGATCGCCGCCGCCCTCCGCGAGCGGCGGCTGCAGCGCGGGGCGCTCGAGGCCGAGTCGGCCGAGCCGGTCGTGCGCTTCGACGGCGACCGGGTCGCCGCGATCCGGCTGGAGGGCCAGACGCCGGCCCACTCCCTCGTCGAGGAGTGCATGATCGCCGCCAACGAGGCCGTCGCCCGCTACCTCATCGCACGCGCGGCGCCGACGGTCTTCCGCCATCACGAGGAGCCCGCGCAGAGCCGCATCGAGCTGCTCTACGCACAGCTCGACGAGCTGGGCGTGCCGACGCCTCCGCTCCCGGGCGGCGAGCTCGGGCCCGCCCAGTGCCGGCGCGCCGCCGCCGAGGCGGCCCGGGAGGTGGCCCGCCACATCGCGGCCCGGGGGGCCGACGGCCGGGCGCTCTGGCCGCTCGTTCTCCGGTCCCTGCGCCAGGCCCATTACTCGCCGGCCGAGCCCGGCCACTCGGGGCTCGCGAGCCCGGCCTACCTCCACTTCACCTCGCCGATCCGCCGCTACCCCGACCTGCTCGTGCACCGGAGCCTCCTGGACGCCCTGGGCATCGGCGATCCCGGCCCCGGCCCCGCCGAGCTCGACGAGGCCGCCGACCACTCGTCGGCGACCGAGCGCGAGGCGGCCGACGTGGAGCGCCGCGCCGACGCCGTCTGCGCCGCCTACCTGCTGAGGGACCGTCTCGCGGACGGCGGATGGGAGGTCCCAGTCCGGTGCACCGTCACCGGCCTCATCGACGCCGGCCTGTTCGCGGTCTTCGACGAGGTGTTCACGGGGTTCCTCCCCTCGCGGCGCCTGGAGGACGACCACTACCGCGCGGACCCGCTCGGGGTCGCGCTGGTCGGCGCGGCCACCGGCCGCCGCATCCGCCTCGGCGACGTGCTCGAGGCCCGCGTCGTGCGGGTCGAGCCGCTGCGCGGGCGGGTCGAGCTCGAGCCCGCGCTAACATCGCGCGCCGATGTCTCCTCGCAAGAAGGTGGGCGCCGCCGGCGAGCGCTTTCGCGACGTCGCGCGTAACCGCCGCGCCCTCCACGAGTACCAGATCCTCGAGCGCCTCGAGGCCGGCATCGTGCTGCAGGGCACCGAGGTCAAGGGCCTGCGCGAGCGCGGCGCGACGATCACCGATGCCTACGTTCAGATCCGCGGCGGCGAGGCGTGGCTCGTGGGCGCCCACATCTCCGAGTACGACAACGCCGGTCACGGCGGCCACGATCCCCGCCAGACGCGGAAGCTGCTGCTCCACAAGCGCGAGATCGAGCGCCTGGCGTCCGACCTGGCCGAGAAGGGGCTGAGCCTCGTGCCGCTGCGCCTCTACTTCAAGGAGGGCCGCGCCAAGCTCGAGCTGGGGCTCGGGCGCGGCAAGACCCTCTACGACAAGCGGCGCACGATCGCCGAGCGCGACGCCCGCCGCGAGGCCGACCGGGCGGTGAAGGCCGTGCGCCGCCGCTAGGGATGCGGCCCGCGGGGCGGCGAGGCCGGCGATCGTCCCCTCGAGCCCGAACTCGACTCCCCGTCGCGATCGGGCGCGCCGCGCGTCCGCGCGCGCATCCTCGACCCCGACCCCCAGGCGTAGGCCGAGAGGGACCGGGAGGCGAGGGCGGCCGCTCCCCGAACCGAGGCCGCCCCGCAGCTGTCTCCTGGCGCCGGGCGCGGACGGCATCGGGCCGGTCGACGGCGCCGCCGAGCACCGGCTCGACATTCCGGTCTCGCCCGCCGGCGGCCGCTCCTGAGGACTCCCCGTCGCTCGAAGGGTGGCCGGGCCCCGGTACCTTCGGGCGCACCCGCTTCGACGCCTTGGGCTTCGTCGCCCGGCCCTGGACGGGCTGACGCGGGCGGCGGCGGCGCGGCCGCCGTCAGCGACCGCGATGCCGCGACGCTGGCGGAAGGGCGACACGGCGCCTCTTGTTCACGCCCGGCCACGGCGATGATGATGATGACGCGATGGAACGCGTCGAGGTCTGCCTCCTGGGCCGCTTCAGGTGCGCGTGGACGGCGACCCCGTGCCGGCGGCCGCGTGGACGCACGGGCGCTCCAGGGATCTCGTGAAGCTGCTGGCGCTCGCGCCGGGCCACCGACTGGCACGCGACCGCGTGCTCGAGGAGCTCTGGCCTCGGCTCGGCGTCGAGGCGGGGCTGGCCAACCTCCACAAGGCGGCGCACCACGGTCGCCGGGCGCTCGGTCGCCCGGGCGCGGTGGTGCTGCGCGACGGCCAGGTGATGCTGGCGCCCGAGGCTCGCGTAGAGACCGACGTGGAGCGGTTCGAGACGTCGGGCGATCCGGCGCTCTACCTCGGGGAGCTGCTCCCCGACGACCGTTACGCACCGTGGACGGAGGAGCGGCGGGCCGCCCTTCGCGCGCGGTACCTCGATGGCCTTCGCAAGGCCGGCCGTTGGGAGGAGCTCGCGGACGCGGAACCGGCCGACGAGCCCGCTCAGCGAGCGGTGATGCTCACGCGGCTTGCCGCCGGAGACCGACCCGGCGCGCTGCGCGCCTTCGAGCGGCTGAGCGCGGCGCTCGAGGAGCTCGGACTCCGGCCGAGCGTGGAGACGCTTGCCCTCCACGCTCGCATCGCGGGGGGCGCGGCGTTCGACAACGCGCTGGCCGCGGTCGAGTTGGCGCTGGCGCAGGCGCCGCTCGCCGAGCGCGCGCGAGCTCCTGGCGACCCGCGCCGACCTGATGATGGCGATCGGGGACCGCGGTGCCCCGGCGGCCTACGCGGAGGCGGCGGCGGCCGCGGGTCCCGAGGGCATGGCCCTCCGCATTCGTCAGGCCTGGGCGCAGCTCGCCGGCGGCGACCCGGGCGCCGCACAGGCCACGCTCGCTCTCCTGGCGCCGCGCTCAGACGTCGAGCGGGCGGCACTCCTGCTGGCCCAGGCAGCCGCCGCGTGGTTTCGCGGCGACGTGGAGGGGGCACGTCGGGCGGCCGCCAAAGCCCAGCCGCTGTCCGTCGCGGCCGGCCTTGGCCGGGAGGCCCGCACCGCCGTCCAGATCCAGGCGATGGTGGCCCACAGCACCGGCGCCTGGCCGACGGCGCTGCAGGGAGGTCTTGATGCATCGCTCCGCGCTCCCGACCTTGCCGACATGCTCTTCGACGGTCACCTGTGCGTCGCCGAGTACGTGCTGACCAGCGGCGATCCGCTCGAGCGCATCCGGACGGTCGCCGAGGCGCTCCACGCCAAGGCGGTCCGGTCCGGCGCGCGTCGCGCACAGGCCTTCGCGGCGACGATCCTGGGCGAGGCCGCGTTGATCGCCGTCCGGACCGACGAGGCCGACGAGCGGCTCCGCGAGGCGGTGCGGCTGAGCCGCGAGCTCGGCGCCGTGTCCGCCGAAGCCCTGGCGAGCCTGCGGCTCGGGGAAGCCGCGCGCGCCCGTGGCGAGGCCGGCGAGGGCGACGCGCTGCTCGCGGACGCGCTGGTCATCGCCCGCTGGTCGCCGCTCAGCGCCCACCTCCAGCCGCTCGCGTACGCCGCCCTCCTGCGGGCGAGCGACGATCCCGAGCTCGGGCGCCGGCGGCTGGAGGACGCCGAGGCCGACCTCCGTGGGGAGGAGCTCGTCTGCGCCTTCTGCGGCATGGCATTCCGCGTCGCCGCAGGGATCGCGGCCGCTCGTGCCGCGGAGCCCGATCGTGCGGCCGCGCTGGTGTCGGCGGCGGAGGCAGCGGCGCCCCTGTGGCGCGGCGGCCCCTGGCCGGCGGCGATCGACGAGGCGCGCGGCGAGCTTGCCTGGGCGCGCGGCGAACGCGGGGAGGCGCGAGCGCGCCTGCGTGCGGCGGGCGACGCGTTCGCCCGGAACGAGCGGCGCCTCGACGCCCAACGAGTCGAGGCACGGCTCGCCGGGATGGTCTGAGCGCGGGAAGGTCTCGGGAAGGTCATGGACGTAGCGTCGTCCGCGCGACGACCATCCTGGAGGGAGGACACTATGCACACCTACGCGATCCTGCGCCGGCGCGGCTGGAGAACGCCCGAGGACCTCGAGCAGGCGGCGAGGCGCTCGGCCCAGGTCGGCGATGAGCAGATGCCCAACGAGGTCCGCTGGATCCGCAGCTACGCGCTCGGCGAGGAGGACGGGTCGGTCGGCACCGTCTGCATCTACCAGGCCACGGACCCGGATGCGATCCGCCGGCACGCCGCGGCCGCCGATCTGCCGGTGGACGAGATCGTCCCCGTGGTGGACACCGTGATCGTGCGCCCCGACCCCGATCTCGCGAGGGCGTGACCAGGCGCCGCCGTCTCGCCGACGGCGGTAACGCCTCTGCGAGTCCGTCCCCAGCGTCTCACGAGCCTGCCCTCTCGTTTGCCCTCGGGCTAGCGGTCCTCGACCACGATCACGTGCAGGCCCTTGGCGCCGTGGGCGCCGAGGGTGGAGATCTTCTCGATGTCGGAGGTCCGGCTCGGCGCCGAGACCAGGGAGACCGCCGACGGCGCCCGCCCGCCGGCGTAGGTCTCGGTCAGGGCCTCGGCCAGGGTCGCCCGCAGCCGCGAGGCCGGCAGCACCGCGAGGTGGTACATGCTCACGACGTCGATCGAGCGCCCGTGGCCCGGGCCCGGTCTCCAGCACCAGCGTCCCGCGCTCGGCCACCGCGAGCGCCGGCACGGTGACGCCGACCGTCAGCTCGGGGCCCTCGAGGCCGAGCAGCTCGCGCCAGCCACCGCCGCGGCCCTCGGGCCAGCGCAGCACCTCGCGGCCGTCGCGGCCCAGCGCCTCGCCCACCCCCAGCTCGTCGAGCACCGGGTCGTCGGCCAGGAGCGCCCGCTCGGCGCCCCAGTCGTCGGCGGCCGCGGCCGCCGCGCGCGCCGCGGCGGCGGCGGTCACCACGACTCCGGTGGCGCGGCGGCGCGCCAGGGCCTCGAGCAGGTCCTCGGCGAGGGAGGTCAGCGGGGCGGCCACCGCGTGGGCAGGTCGCGCTGGGAGGTCCAGTCGCCCCCGGGGCCGGGCAGGCGGCGCACCCAGCCGCGGCGGCCGAGCAGCCGCAGGCCCAGCCGCCCGGCGATGCGGGTGGCGCCGTAGCCGAGCGGCGAGCTCCAGGCCCGGCTCCACAGGCGGAAGCGCCAGCGGTCGCGCCGGTGGGCGGCGGTCGCGGCGCGCCCGCGCACCCGCACCAGCAGGTCGTGCAGCGGGATGCCGACCGGGCAGGCCTCGTGGCAGGAGCCGCAGATCGACGACAAGAAGGGCAGCTCGCTCGATCGCTCGCCCCGCATGCCCTCCAGGAGCGGCGTGATGACCGCCCCGATCGGCCCCGAGTAGGGCGACCCGTAGGCCTGGCCGCCCACAGTGCGCCACATCGGGCACGAGTAGAGGCACGCGCCGCAGCGGATGCAGTCGAGCACCTCCTCCACGTCCGTGCCCCTCAGCGCCGAGCGGCCACCGTCGAGGATGAGCAGGTGGAGCTCCTCCGGCCCGTCGGCCTCGTCCTGCGCGCCGCGGCCCCGTGATCAGGTTGACGTAGCCGGCCGCGTCGTCGCCGATGGCCGCCATCGGGAGGATCTGCAGGATGTGCGCCGCCTCGTCCCAGTCGGCGACCACGCGCTCCATGCCCATCACGGCGACGTGGATGCGGGGCAGGGCGCTGACCAGGCGGATGTTGCCCTCGTTCTCCACCACGCAGAGCGTCCCGGTCTCGGCGACGGCGAGGTTGACGCCGGACACGCCGATGTCGGCGTCGGCGAACACCTCGCGCAGGCGCCGGCGCGCGTGGGCGACCAGCGCCTCGCGCCCCGAGGGCAGCGTCCTCGCCGCTCTCGGCCGCGAACAGCTCGCGCACCTGCTCCTTGTTGAGGTGGACCGCCGGGGCGACGATGTGGCTGGGGTGCTGGCCGGCGAGCTGCAGGATCCACTCGCCCAGGTCGGTCTCCACCACGCGCAGCCCCGCCTCCTCGAGCGCCTCGTTGAGCTTGATCTCCTCGGTGGCCATCGACTTCGACTTGGCCACCAGGCGCGCGCCGCGGGCGGCGGCCAGGTCGGTCACGTAGCGGCAGGCGGACTCGGCGTCGCCGACCCGGGCCACGACGCCGCCGGCCTCGGTCACCCGCCGCTCGAGCCGCTCGAGCAGCTCCGGCAGGCGGGCGATGTTGCCGCGGCGGATCTCCCGCGCCCGGGCCCGCATCTCGCCGAAGCCGTGGTCGCGCACCATGCGCTCGCGCCCGGCCGCCCAGCTCGCCGCGGCGGCGCGCAGGTTGCCGCCCAGCTCGGCGTCGGCGAGCGCGTCGCGCGTGCGCTCGCGCAGCGGCGCGTCGGCGTCGGGGTAGACGACCGGCCGGCCGCCGGGCGCCGCGCTCACCCCGCCAGGACCTCGGCGAGGTGGCGCACCCGCAGCGGGATCCCCGTGCGCCGGGCCCGGCCGGCGATGTGCAGCAGGCAGGAGACGTCGCAGGCCACCAGCTCGTCCGCGCCCGTCGCCGCGGCGTTGCGGGCCTTCTCCTCGCCCAGGCGGCCCGAGACCTCGGGGAAGCTGACGCTGAAGGTCCCGCCGAAGCCGCAGCAGACCTCGGTGCCGTCCATCTCGCGCAGCTCCAGGCCGCCGACCTGCGCCAGCGCGGCGCGGGCGCTCTCGCGCTCGCCGAGGATGCGCAGCATGTGGCACGAGTCGTGGTAGGTCACCGAGCCGCCCGCCCCGCCGGCCGGCCCGACCGCCAGGCCCTCGCGGGCGATGAACTGGGACAGCTCCAGCGTGCGCTCGGCCATGGCCCGCGCCTCGCCCTCCTCCGGCCGGCCGGCGAAGAGCTCCGGGTAGCCGTGGCGGACCATCGCCGCGCACGACCCCGACGGGACGACCACCGGGTCGTCGCCCGCGGAAGGCCCGGAGCGCCCGACGGGCGACCGGCCGCGCCTGGTCGGGGTGGCCCGCGCTCCATGCGGGCTGGCCGCAGCAGGTCTGCCCCCGGGGGACGACCACCTCGACGCCCGCCCGCCGGAGCACCGCCGCCGCCGCCCGGGCCACCGAGGGCGCCACGAGGTCCGCCAGGCAGGTCCTCATCAGCAGGGCGCGCACCGGCTGATCGTAGCCCGGGGCGGTGCTACCCTCGTGGGGAACACGGGCCCGATCCAGTTTCGACGGAGCGGTACCGCATCGGTAAGCGAGCCGCGGACCCGGAGGACCGCGTCAACAACCGGGAACCAATGGAGCTGCGGAGAACTCTCCCAAGCTCGCTCTCGCTGCCTAAACAGCAGTACTGAGAGCCATCGGCCTCCCTTCGGGTCGTGAGGGAGATCACCGGTGTCAGTCAGCGGCCCTGGCTTGGCGGCAGCGGCACTCGGTCGTCGGGCGAGATCGCAGGAGTGCCTGGCGGGGGAGCGGTTGGTCGACGGTGACGCCCCCCGCGAGACGCTCACCGCCGACTGCGCTCGGAGAAGCTGATGTGGGAACGCTTTCGGACGCCGGGGCAGTGCCGGCCGGGTCCACTGCACGCAGGTCCGCCCCGAGCCCTGATCCAGGGCTCGGGGCGTTTTCGTGCCGCTGTCCGCGCCGCCCGCCCCTGATAGCGTCGCGGGGAAGCCACGATCGCGGGAGCGCGATGACCATGGGCGTTGAACGGCAGCCGGTGGGACCGCGGCTCCGCTGCGGCGAGTGCGGCGAGCCGATCAAGCCCGGGCGCGCTCCCGGGGTCTTCGTCCACGCGTCGCGCGTCATCGCCGCCTGCGACCTCGACGCCGACCACGCGGCGGCTCCCGGCCGGCCGGCCGGCCGGTCCGGCCCCGTCCGTGGTCCGACCAAGGAGGGCACATGACCACGAAGGCCGACTACACCGAGGAGGAGTGGGCGGCGCTGCGCCGTGCGCCGACCGTGGCCGGGTTCGCGGTCTCGCTCTCGGACCCCGGCGGGCCGATCGAGATGTCCAAGGAGAGCATCGCCGCGCTGCGGGCGGCGGGGACGCCGCCGGGCGACCAGGAGCTCCTGGTCGCCGTCTCGCAGGACGCGCTGGCCCAGCAGCAGCAGCGCCACAACGTCATGAAGGAGATGGACCTCAAGGGCGCGACGGCCCGCGATCAGATCGCCGAGGAGCTCCGGAAGGTGAACGAGATCCTCACGGCGAAGGCGACCCCGGAGGAGGCCGGTGCCTTCCGGCAGTGGCTGATCGACTCCGCTCAGGCCACGGCCGACGCCGCCAAGGAGGGCGGCTTCATGGGGATCGGGGCCACGCGGGTCAGCGAGGGCGAGCAGGCCATGCTCACCAAGCTTCGCGAGATCCTCGGGGTGGCCCCAGCCTGAGCGGGGCGGGGTCGCCACCCTCACTGGTTCGCCCTCCTTCCCTCGGCCGCCAGGCGCACGGTCTCGGAGATCCGTTTGGCACGGGTCTCCGGGCGCTTGGCGGTGGCGATCCACTGGAGGATGCCCTTGCGCGCGGACGGGCTGAATGCCGTCCCAGCTCTCCCGCGCCGCCGGCACCGCGTCGAGCGCCGCCGCCAGCTCGTCGGGCTCGATGAGATCCTCCACCGCGTCGAGCGCGGTCCACGAGCCGTCGGCCACCGCGGCCGCGACGGCGGCGAGCCCGGCGGGCCGCATGAGCCCCGCCGCGGTGAGCCGCTCCACCCGCTGCTTGTTGGATCGTGACCAGCCGCTGCCCCGCTTGCGCGGGGTGACGAGCAGGAGGTGGCGCTCGTCGTCGAGCCTGTTCCCGCGGCTGTCGATCCATCCCACGCACAGGGCCTCCTCCACGACCTCCTCGTAGGGGATCACCGGTCGCCCGGTCGCGACCTTCCAGGACACGAGCCAGACGCCGTCGCTCGACGCGTGGTTCTCGGCGAGCCACCGCCGCCACTCGGCCCGCGTCTCGGGGTGCACGCAGGGCCGGCCGCGGTGCTCCACCGTCTCGTCAGCGCCCGAGGCTCGGCATGTGCGAGGCGGGGTAACGGTCGCCCGACGCGGCGCCGACGGGGGCCGCGGAGCCGATGGCCTCGATGCTCCGTCGGGGAGAGGTCGAGGTCCAGTGCCTCCAGGCTGCGCCCGATGCGGTCGGCGCGGCTGCTCCCGATCAGCGGGATCACCTCGTCGCCCTGAGCGAGCACCCACGCCAGCGCGAGCGTGGCGACGCCGACGCCCCGCGCGGCCGCGATCGCCTCGAGCCGGGCGACCACCTCGAGGTTGCGCTCGAGGTTCCCGTCCTGGAAGCGGGGGACCTGGCGGCGCCAGTCGTCGGGGCTCAGGTCGTCGGGGCGCCGGAAGCGGCCCGTGAGCAGCCCGCGCGAGAGCGGGCTGTACGCGACGTAGGCGATCCCGAGCTCGCGCGCCAGCGGGAGCATCTCGGCCTCCGGCTCGCGGTGCAGCAGCGAGTACTCGCTCTGGACCGCGGCGATCGGGTGCGTCGCGTGGGCCCGCCGCAGCGTCGCCGGGCTGGGCTCGGAGAGCCCGATGTGCCGCGCCTTGCCCGCCGCGACGAGGTCGGCCATCGCCCCGACCGACTCCTCGATGGGCACCTCGGCGTCGACCCGGTGCAGGGTGTAGACGTCGACGTGGTCGACCCCGAGGCGCGCGAGGCTCGCGTCGATCGCGCGGCGCAGGTGCTCGGCACTCCCCCGGCTCGACTTGGTCGACAGCACGGCCTCGTCGCGGCGGCCGGCGATCGCGCGACCCACGAGCTCCTCGTTGGAGCCGTCCCCGTAGGACTCGGCCGTGTCGATGAGCGTGATGCCGAGGTCGAGCGCCCGGCGCACGGCGCGGATGCCCTCCGCGGCGTCCGCGGCGCCGTAGTAGCCGACGAAGCTCATGGCGCCGAATCCGATCGGCCCGACGAGCGGGCCGCCCCGGCCGAGCCGTCGCTGCTCCACGGGCCCCAGGCTACGCCGGAGGCGCCCGCCCGGGCCCGCCGCCCGCCGGCGCGGGGTCGGCCGCGATCTCCCCCTTCGCCTCGGCCCGCTTCAGCAGGGCGAGCGCCAGCGCCGGGTAGATGAGCACGGACAGCATCGCCGCCCCGACCATCGACGCCGCCGTGTCGGACGCCAGCCGGCCCGTCTGCACCCCGACGTCGGTGATGGCGACGACCAGGGGCAGCGCGCTCGCCGCCATCAGCGCGAGCGGGGCCAGCGCGCCCGGCGGCACCTCGCGGCGGCTGAGGAACGTCGGCAGCCCGCGGACCACCAGGAAGAGGGCGAGGAACAGCGGGAGCTCCGCCAGCGAGGCCGGGCTCTCGAGGAGCCCGTCGAGGTCGAAGGTCATGCCGCTGCGGATGAAGAAGAACGGGATCAGCAGCCCGTAGCCGATCGCGTCCAGCTTGTGCCACAGGTCGTCCAGAGCGGGCGCGTCGCGGGTCACGTACCCCAGCACCAGGCCGGCCGCGAAGGCCCCGAGGATCAGGTCCTGTCCCAGCTCCACGGCGGCGAAGACGAGCACGAACAGGAGGAGCATGCAGATGCGCACGCCGAGCTGGCCGCTGGCGTGCATCGTCTCGTCGACGAGCCGGGCGATGCGCCGGGGACGGAGCCGCACCGCGGTGAGCGCCGTGGCGATCGCGATGGCGGCGAACGCGAACAGCAGGACCGCGCTCAGCAGGTCGTTGTCGGTCGCCAGGAAGACCGAGAGGATCACGATCGGCCCAACCTCGCCGAAGGCGCCCACCGCGAGGGCGATCGTCCCGAAGCGGGTCGCGGACAGCCCGGCGTCGCGCAGGATCGGCACCAGCACCCCCAGGGCGGTGGTGGCGAGCGCGATGCCGACGATCTCCGGGTCCGACACGACGCCTGCCGCATCCAGCCCGAAGCCGATCGCCACCCCGAGGACGAGCCCGATCAGCCATCCCGCGCCCGCCTGGCGCAGGGGTGTCCCCGCGATGCGGCGGAGGTCGATCTCGCGGCCGGCGAGGAAGAACAGCGCCGCGAGCCCCAGGTTGGCGAGGAAGTTGACGAAGGCGTCCGGCTCGGCGAGGTCGAGCACCTGGGGGCCGATCACGATGCCCAGGAGGATCTCGACGACGACGGTCGCGATCCGGGCGCGTCGCGGGATGTCCGCGATGATGGGCGCCAGCACGGCGACCGCGGCGATGATCACGAGGGTCGCCAGGTCCGGCTCCACCCCGCCAGCCTCTCAGAGGGCGCCGCGGCGGGGCGTCGGCAGGCGGGGTTTCCCCCGCTCGCGCCGCGTTTTCGGCCGGCCCGGGACCCCACGGGCAGGTTTCGCATCGTGCGACCCGGGGAGCCCGGAAAGCGCCCGCCGAGCGCGAGAAACCGCACGGTGACCGCGATTTCGTCCGGCGCCGCTGGTAGGTTGGATGAGCGGGCCACTCCCGCATACATCGACGCCCCAGGGGGTCCCTGTGAACAAGACCGAGTTCGTCAGCCGCGTTGGCAAGAACAACGACATGAGCGGCGCCGAGGCCGGGAGGGCCGTCAAAGCGGTCCTCGACGAGATCGAGGAAGCCCTCGCGAACGGGGACGAGGTCGCCTTCGCAGGTTTTGGCAAGTTCTCCGTCTCCAACCGCGCGGCGCGGACCGGGGTCAACCCCCAGGACCCGTCCAAGAAGGTGCAGATCCCCGCGCGGCGCGTGCCCCGCTTCACGCCCGGGGCGGTCCTCAAGCAGAGGGTTGCCGGCGGCAGGTAGCCGCCCAGAGCGCGCGGCGGTCGCGGCGCGCGGCCCCCGGGGGCTTTGCGCCTGGTGAATGACCGGACGCCGTGGGGCGGTGCCCGGGTGGCGGTGCGGCGTGTCGTCTGACGGTCCTCGCGAGGTCGTCGCGTCGGCCGGGCGCGCGGCGCGGGCCGCCCACCCGGTCCTCGCCGCCGCGACGCCTGCGGCGATCGCCGAGGCCCTCGCCGCGATGTCCGGCCTCCTCGTCGAGCGCGCCGACCCGGTGCTGTCGGCGAACGCCCGGGACCTGCGGGCCGCGGGCGGGGCCCTCGGCGAGGCCCTCCTCGACCGTCTGCGGCTCGACGAGGCCCGCCTGGGCCGCATCGCCGGCCAGATCGAGACGCTGGCGGGGCTCGCGGACGTCGAGCCGCTGGCCGGCGCTCGCAGGCTGGGCGGCGGCCTGGTCGTCGAGGAGCGCCGGCGGCCCGTCGGCGTCATCGGCGCGAACTACGAGGCCCGCCCGAACGTCACGGTGGACGTGGCGTCCCAGCTCGTGAAGTCGCGCAACTCGGGCGTGCTTCGCACCGGCGCGGCGGCGCTCGGATCGGCGGCGGCTCTGCTGGACGAGGTGATCGGCCCCGCGCTGGCGGGGGCGGGCCTCGACCCCGGCGCGGTGCAGCTCGTGCGCACGCCGGCGCGCGAGGCGGCGAGGGCGCTGGTGTCCCTGCCGCGGCTGATCCCGCTGGTCATCCTGCGCGGCAGCGGCGAGACGACCGCCGCCCTGGCCGCCGAGGCGGCGGCCCACGGCGTGCGGACGCTCGCCCACGCCGACGGGGGAGGCGTGCTCTACGTCGACGCGGCCGCCGACCGCGAGCGCGCGCTCGCGCTCGTGGAGCGCAGCCTCGACCGGCTCGGCGTCTGCAACCGGCTCAACCTCCTGCTGCTCGCGCGGCCGCTCTGGGACGGCCTGCTGCCGCCCATCCTCGAGCGCCTCGAGGCCCTGGGCGTGCGCCCCTCGCTTCCCCCGCACGACCACCCGCTTGGGCACGAGTGGGCGCTCGACGACGGCAACGAGGCGACCGTCACCATCGCCCCGGCCGCCGACGCCGCCGACGCCGCCCGGATCGCCAACGAGGAGACCTCGGGCATCGCGGCCGCCATCGTCACCGAGGACCGGGGCGTCGCGGACGCCTTCCTCGCGGCCTACGGCGGCACGGGTGCGTTCTGGAACGCGACCACGCGCCTCCTCGACGGCTTCGAGCTGATGGCGGCGCCGGAGACCGGCATCAACGTCGACCACGTCCCGGGGCCGCGCGGGCCCGTCACCTACCGCGACCTGCACCTGCGCCAGTACGTCGTGACTCCCGAGCACCCGCGGGGCTAGGGAGTGGCGACCGGCCCCTCGGGCCCCTGCTATTGTCATCCGACCCGCCGCCAGGGGCGGGCTCCTTCCATTGGCGCAGACCTCAACCATCATCGAGATCCGACGCGCACAAGCGCCGCCCTGCGCGCACGTCGGGGGACGCGCCTGAGGCCCGCCACGGTGCTGTTTGCCGCCTAGGCGCGGACCGGACACACGCCCGCCCGCCGGCCCCTCGACCCGGATCAACGAGGCGATCCGGGCGGAGTCGGTACGGCTGATCGACGCGGACGGCGAGAACCGGGGGGTCGTCCCGCTCGCCGAGGCCCAGGAGATCGCCGTGGACGCCGGCCTCGACCTCGTCGAGGTGGCGCCCGACGCCCGCCCCCCGTCTGCCGGATCATGGACTACGGCAAGTACCGCTACGAGCAGGAGCAGAAGGCCAAGCAGGCGCGCCGGCACCAGAGCACGATCACCATCAAGGAGATCAAGTTCAGGCCGAAGATCGACCCTCACGACTACGCGACCAAGAAGGGCCACGTCGAGCGGTTCCTGCGCCACCGCGACAAGGTGAAGATCACCATCATGTTCCGCGGCCGCGAGCTCCTGCACCCCGAGCGCGGCGAGGCGCTCCTGCTGCGGCTGGCGGAGGAGCTCAGCGACCTGGCCATCGTCGAGAGCCGGCCGAACCTGGACGGGCGCAACATGGTGATGATGCTCGCCCCGGTGAAGAACCCCGGGGGGGCGGGGGCCGAGGGCGGCGACGGCAACGGGCGCCCGACGCAGGAGGCCGAGCAGCCGGCGGCCGCCCAGGACGGCTCGACGGCCTCCTAGCCGCCGCGCGTCCCGTCGTCTAACCTGTCCGGCGGCCCGCAGCGCCCGAGGATCTCCCATGCCCAAGATGAAGACCAAGAGAGCCGCCAAGAAGCGCTTCCGGGTGACCGGGGGCGGCAAGGTGCGGTTCCAGCGCGCCGGCGTCCGCCACAACCTCGAGAAGATGTCGCGCAAGGACCACCGGCATCTCTCCAAGGAGGCCGAGGTGGCACCGGAGCTCGCCGCGTCCGTCAAGCGGATGCTGGGGCGCCGGTAGATGGCCCGGGTCAAGCGCTCGGTCACCGCCCGCAAGAGGCGGCGCAAGGTCCTCGATCAGGCCGGCGGCTACTGGGGCACCAAGAGCACGTCGTACAAGCGCGCAAAGGAGCAGGTCCAGCGCTCGCTCCGCTACGCCTACCGCGACCGGCGCACGCGCAAGCGCGACTTCCGGCGCCTCTGGATCGCCCGCATCAACGCGGCGGCGCGCGACAACGGGCTCACCTACGGCCAGCTCATCCACGGCCTGAAGCTGGCCGAGGTGGAGCTCGACCGGAAGATCCTCGCCGACCTGGCGACCCATGAGCCGGCCGCGTTCGCCGCGCTCTGCGCCCGGGCCCGCGCCGCACGAGAGAGCGCCGCGAGCGCCTAGCCCGCGCTCGCGGCTGCGGCGTGTCAGCTCGGCGCGGAACCCGGCGCTGCGGCTGGTCTCCGCGCTCCAGGCGAAGAAGGTCCGCCGCGAGCGCCGCCTGCTCGTGGCCGAGGGGGAGGACCTGGTGGATGCCGCCCTCGCGCACGGCGTGAGCCCGGTCGCGCTGCTGGTTGACGCCGAGCGCGTGCCCGACGACGACCCCCGCCTCGCCGCGACCGAGGGCCTCGCCGAGCGCTACCGCGTGCCCGGGCAATTGCTTGGTCGCGCAAGCACCCTCGCGGCGCCGCCGCGGATCATCGGCGTCTTCCCGCAGCCGGCGGTGCGCAGCTTCCGCGACGTGCGCTTCCCCCCGTCGCTCGCCGTCTACCTCGCGGGCGTGGCCGACCCCGGGAACGTCGGGACGCTGGTGCGCACCTCGGCGGCCCTCGGCGCCGACTGGCTCGCGCTGGGGCCGGGCTCGGCCGACGCCTTCCATCCGCGCGCCGTGCGCGCCGCGATGGGCGCGACGTTCGCCGTCCCGCTGCTGGAGGGCGTGACGCCGGCGGACCTCGGGACCCGCGGCGGCTTCGACGTCGTCGGGGCCGTGCCGCGCGGCGGGATCGCGCCGTGGGAGGCCGACCTGTCGCGCCCCCTGGTCCTCGCCCTCGGCGCCGAGCGCGCGGGGCTCGGCGGAGCCCTTGCCGAGCTCGGGGCGGACCGAGAGGTCGTGCGGGTCACGATCCCCCAGGCCGCCGGCTCGGAGTCGCTGAACGTCGCGGCGGCCGGCGCGGCCCTGCTCGCCGAGGCCGTCCGCCAGCGCGCCGTCGCCGCCGCGGGCGGGACGGACGGGTCCGCTAGCCTGGGCGGCCCATGAGCACCGGGGATCTCGCCGAGGTGGAGCGGGAGGCCCTCGCCGCCGTGCGGGCGGCGGGCAGCCTGTCCGAGCTCGAGGCCGCGCGCGTGGCGCACACCGGCCGGCGCAGCCGGCTGGCCGCCGCGCTGGCCGGCATCGGCTCGCTGCCCGCCGCGGAGCGCGGCGCCGCCGGCCGCGCGGCCAACGCGGCCCGCGCGGCGATCGAGGAGGCGCTTCGGGCCCGTGCCGCCGAGCTCGAGGCCGACGAGCTGGGAGCGGCCCTCGAGCGCGACGCGACCGACGTCACGCTCCCCGGCGACCCCCACCCGCGCGGCGCGCTCCACCCGATCACCCAGATCCGGCGCGAGATGGAGGAGATCTTCCTCGCCCTCGGCTACTTCATCGCCGATGGGCCCGAGGTCGAGACGGAGTGGCACAACTTCACCGCGCTCAACACCCCCCCGGGGCACCCGGCGCGGTCGGCGAGCGACAACTTCTACGTCGCCGGGCGGCCCGACCGGCTGCTTCGGAGCCAGACCTCGCCGGTGCAGGTGCGCGCCATGCAGGAGCAGGAGCCGCCGATCTATCTCGTCGCGCCGGGCTTCGTCTACCGCCGCGACGACGTTGACGCCACCCATAGCCCGATGTTCCAGCAGATGGAGGGCCTCGCGGTCGACGAGGGCCTGACGATGGCCCACCTCAAGGGCACCATGCTGCACTTCGCACGCGAGCTGCTGGGCGCCGACCGCGAGATCGTCCTCCAGCCGCACTTCTTCCCGTTCACCGAGCCCTCGGTCGACGTCCAGGTCTCGTGGGTCGACAAGGCCGGCCGGCCCGGCTGGCTCGAGCTGGCGGGCGCCGGGATGGTCGATCCCCACGTGCTGTCGGCGTGCGGCATCGACCCCGAGCGCCACACCGGCTTCGCCTTCGGCTGGGGCCTCGACCGCATCGCGATGATCCGCTTCGGCGTCCCCGACCTCCGGCTGATGTACGAGAACGACCTGCGCTTCCTGGAGCAGTTCGCGTGAGGGTGCCGATGTCGTGGCTGCGCGAGCACGTCGACCCCGGCGTGGCGCCGGAGGAGCTGGCGGCCCGCCTCTCGCGGACGGGGACGATGGTGGAGGGGGTCCACCACCTCGGCGTGCCTCGCGGGGACGGCAACCTCGGGGCGTTCCGGGTCGGCCGGGTGCTCGAGGCCGCCCAGCACCCGAACGCCGACCGGCTCCGGGTCTGCCGCGTCGACCTCGGCGACGGGCAGCCGCGCCAGATCGTCTGCGGCGCGCCCAACGTGGCATCGGGACAGACCGTCGCCGTCGCGCTGCCCGGCGCGGTGCTCCCGGGCGCCGACGAGCCCCTCAGGGCGAGGCGGATGCGCGGCGAGGAGTCGAACGGGATGATCCTCTCCGAGACCGAGCTGCGCCTCGGCGACGACGCCTCGGGGATCATCGTGCTGGAGGACGGCATCGCCGCGGGCACCCCGCTCGCCGACGTCCTGCCGTTGTCGGAGGTGGTGCTCGAGCTCGAGGTCACGTCGAACCGGCCCGACTGCCTGGCCGTCTACGGCGTCGCCCGCGAGGTGCACGCGGTCACGGGCGCCCCGCTCGTCCCCCTCGCCGAGTCCGACCCGCCCGCCGAGGGGCCGGGGCGGGTCGAGGACCACGCGGGCATCGAGGTGCGGGACCCCGACCTGTGCCCGCGGTACATGGCCCGCGTGCTCACCGACGTCCGCGTCGGCCCGTCGCCCCCCTGGCTGCGGCACCGCCTCGAGGCGGCCGGGATGCGACCGATCTCGAACGTCGTCGACATCACGAACTACGTCATGCTGCTGACCGGCCAGCCGCTCCACGCCTTCGACCTCGACCGCCTCGAGGGGCGGCGCGTGGTCGCGCGGCGGGCAGGCGAGGGGGAGCGCATCGTCACCCTCGACGGGCAGGAGCGGGCCCTCGATCCCTCGATGCTCGCGATCTGCGACGCCGAGCGGCCGGCGGTCATCGCGGGCATCTTCGGCGCCGAGTTCGCCGAGGTCGGGGAGGGCACGAGCACGGTGCTGCTCGAGGCGGCGACGTTCGACGGCCCCACGATCCTCGAGACCTCGCTGAGGCTCGGCCTGCGCACCGAGTCGAGCTCGCGCTTCGAGAAGGGGCTGCCGCGCGAGCTGCCGGCGCGCGCCATGAGCTGCGCCTGCCGGCTGCTGGTGGAGCTGACCGGGGCGCGCCTGGTCCCCGGCACCCTCGACGCCCTCGTGCCGCCCGCCGAGCGGCCGCCGGTGACGATGCGGCACGCGCGCGTGCCCGCGCGTGCTCGGCATCGAGGTCGCCCCGGACGAGTCCGCGGCGGTCCTGACGCGGCTGGGCTGCGACGTCGTGCAGGCGCTCCCCGACGCGCTGACGGTGCGCGTGCCGTTCGAGCGCGGGGCCGACCTGACCCGCGAGATCGACCTCATCGAGGAGGTGGCCCGCATCCACGGCCTCGACGCGATCCCGGCCGAGATGCCGCGGGTCGTGGGGCGCGGCCGCCGCAGCCCGGCGCAGGCCCTCGTGCACCGCCTCGAGCGGCTCGCCGCCGACCTGGGCCTGTCCGAGGCGGTCACCTATCACCTCGTGCCGGAGGCCGACGCCGACGCCCTGCGCCTCGCCGCCGGCGATCCCCGCCGCCGGGTCGTGCCCCTCGCCCACCCGATGAGCGGCGAGATGGCCGTCATGCGCCGCTCGATGCTGCCGGGCCTGCTCCGCGCGGTGGCCCGTAACCAGGCCCACCAGCGCGCCGACGGCGGGCTCTTCGAGGTCGGCCGGACCTACGCCCCGCGCGAGGACGGTCTCGCCGATGAGCGCAACTTCCTGGCGGCGGTGCAGTGGGGCGACGTCGCGCCCGAGGGCTGGCGCACCCCGCGCCGGCCGGCCGACGTGCACACCGCGAGCGGCCTCGCGGCCGCCCTGATCGGCGCCGCCGGCGCCTCGGCCGAGCCGGAGCCGAACGACGCGCCGTACTTCCACCCCGTGCGCCAGGCCCGGCTCACGGCCGGCCCGGCGGTCCTGGCCTGGGCGGGCGAGGTGCACCCCCTCGTGCTGCGCGCCTTCGACGTGGCCCCGCCGGTCGCCGCGCTCGTGCTCGACCTGGACGCGCTGCTGGCGGCCCGGCCGCCGGCGCCTCCAACCTACGAGGACCTCCTCACGGTCCCGGTGTCCAGGCGCGACCTGGCCGTCGTCGTGCCCGAGGGCACCCGCGCGGCCGACCTCGTGGCGGCGGCGGGCCGGGCCGGCGCTCCGCTCGTGCGCAGCGTGAGCGTCTTCGACCGCTTCGAGGGCGAGCAGGTGGGCGAGGGGCACGTGAGCCTCGCCCTGCGCCTCGAGATCGCCGACCCCGGGCGCACGCTCACCGACGAGGAGATCGACGCGGCGGTGGCGCGCGCCCGCGAGGCGCTCGAGGCCGCCGGCGGGCGGCTGCGGACATGACCAGGGTCCACGTGTTCGGCGCGGCGGGGTTCGCGGGCGCTCAGCTGGCCGCCCTGCTCGACCGCCACCCGTCGCTCGAGCTCGGGGTCGATCACCGCCCGCGGCGACGCCGGCCGGCGACTGGTCGAGGTGGCGCCGGAGCACCGTGTGGAGCGGAGGCTGGAGGCCCCCGACGTCGAGGCCGTGGACGCCGGGGACCTGGCGGCCGTCTGCTACCCGCACGCCGAGGCGGCGGCGCTCGTCGCCGACCTGGTCGACCGCGACGCCCGGGTCGTGGACGTGTCGGCCGACCACCGGCTGCGCGATCCCGGCCTGTACCGGGCCGTGTACGGCTTCGAGCACCCCCGGCCGGACCTGCTGGACGAGGCGGTGTACGGCCTCCCCGAGCGCTACCGCGACCGGATCGCGGGCGCGCGGGTCGTGGCCAACCCGGGGTGCTATCCGGAGGCGGCCCTGCTGGCGCTGCTGCCGCTCGCGGACGCGGTCGAGGAGGTCGTCATCGACGCCAAGAGCGGCGTGAGCGGCGCCGGGCGCACGCCGACCGAGACGGTGCACTTCTCCCGGGCGGCCGACAACGTCAGCCCCTACAAGGTCTACGCGCACCGCCACACGCCCGAGATCGAGCAGGAGCTCGGCCAGCCCGTGACCTTCACGCCGCATCTCGTGCCGGTGGACCGCGGCCTCCTGGCCACCTGCTACGCGCGCCTGCGCGACGGCGCCGCGCCCCACCCCGACGACCTGCGCGACCTCTACGCCGCCTACTATGCCGATCACCCCTTCGTGGAGGTCGTGGAGGCCCCGCCGGGCATGCGCGCCGTGCAGCGAACCAACTACGCCCAGGTCTGCCCCGTCGCCGACCCGCGCGGCGGCCGGCTCACGGCCTTCGGCGCCATCGACAACCTCGGCAAGGGCGCCGCCGGCCAGGCGCTCCAGAACCTCAACCTGATGGCGGGCCGGCCCGAGACCGAGGGCCTGCTCTGATGGGACGCTTCCCGCCGGTCGGCCGCGACGACTGGGTGCGCGCCCCGGAGGGGCTGGAGCTCGTGGCCGGCGGGTCGGTCACGGCGCCGCAGGGGTTCCGCGCCGCGGGCGTCGCCTGCGGGCTGAAGGCCTCGGGGGCGCTCGACCTCGGCATCCTGGCCGCCGAGGGCCCGGTCGTCTCGGCGATGGTCGACACGACCAGCGCCCTCCCGTCGGCGCCGGTCCTGCGCAACCGCGCCATCGACCGCGCGAGGATCCGGGCGGTCGTCGTCAACGCCGGGTCGGCGAACGCGGCGACCGGCTCTCCCGGGATCGACGACGCCGACACGATGGCCCGGAGGACCGCGGCGTGGTTGGGGCTGCTCCCCGAGCAGGTCGCCGTGTGCAGCACGGGCACGATCGGCGACCGCATCGACATGGGCCTCGTGGAGCCGGGAATCGGCTCGGCCGTCGCGGCCCTTTCCCCCGAGGGAGGGGCCGACTTCGGGCGGGCGATCTGCACCACCGACCGCGCGCCCAAGGGCGGCGCGTTCCGGCTGTCGCTGTCGGGTGGGGAGGCGATCATCGGCGCCGCCGCCAAGGGCGCCGGGATGATCTCGCCGGGGATGGCCACGATGCTCGCCTACGTGACGATCGGCGCCCCCGTCGAGCGCGGCCGCCCTCCAGGCGATGACCGCCGCCGCCGCGGCGGCCTCGTTCAACCGGATCAGCGTCAACGGCCAGATGAGCCCCTCCGACACCCTCCTCGTGATGGCGGGCGCCGACGGCCCGCCCCTCGCCGGCGGGGACCGCGACCGGCTCCTCGCCGCCCTCGCCGCGGTCTGCCGCTGGCTGGCGATCCAGGTCGTGCGGGACGGCGAGGGAGCCCGGCACGCCGTGAGGGTGCTGGTCTCGGGCGCACGCGACCCGCGAGAGGCCGAGCGCGTGGCGCGCGCGGTCGGCGACTCGCCGCTGGTCAAGGCGGCGATCTTCGGCCGCGACCCGAACTGGGGGCGAGTGACCCAGGCGGTCGGCGCCGCGCTGGCCCGCCGGCCCGGGCCGTTCCGTGAGCCCGACATCCGCGTCAACGGCGTGCCATCCGCCTCCGCCGAGGCCCGGCTGGTGCTCGCCCAGGAGGAGTACGACCTGGGGATCGACCTCGGCCGGGGCTCGGCCGGCGCGGAGCTCTGGGCCTGCGACCTGACCCCCGAGTACGTCAGGATCAACGCCGAGTACCACACCTAGGCGCGGGGCACCTCGGCGCGGGCGGCCGCGGCGAATTCGACCCGCCGCCCCGACCCCGCCGCCGGACCAGCGGTCCAATCCGGGCCGGGCTCGATCTGGCCGCGGGGAGATATGCCCGGGCCATGGGTTCGCGGCAGCCTGAAGCGGGAACCTGGACGGCACCGGAACCGAGGACGCCCATGTCACCGGACACGAACGGCCACCAACCGAAGCCCGACGCACCGCCGGCGCCGGCGCGGGCGAGGCCGGCCCCGCCGCCGCGGCGTGTCCCCGTGATCGACCTCGTCCTGACCGGGGCACTCCGCCTCGGCGCCCCGGTGAGCCCCGCGAAATAGCGGCCCGTCGCGCCCGCGGGCGCGATCGTGTGTCACGATCCGGCGCCGATGGGCCAGGACGCGGAGCACGCAACCACGAGGACCGCCCCGACGCGCGCCGACGTCGAGCCGCGCGTTAACGTCCTGCTCGAGGCGCTGCCGTACATCCGCCAGTTCGCCGGGGCGACCATCGTGATCAAGTACGGCGGCGCGGCGATGACCACGCCGGAGCTGAAGGCGTCGTTCGCGCGCGACGTCGCGCTGCTGAAGCTCGTCGGCATGAACCCCGTGGTCGTCCACGGGGGCGGGCCGGACATCTCGCGCTACTCCGACCGCCTGGGCCTCGAGGTGCGCTTCGTCCAGGGCCTGCGCGTGACCGACGCGCCCACCATGGAGCTGGTGAAGATGGTCCTGGTGGGCAAGATCAACAAGGAGATCGTCGCCCAGCTCCACGTGGCGGGCGTGTCGGCCGTCGGCCTCGCCGGCGACGACGGCGGGCTGATCCGCGCCGAGAAGGCCTCGAGCCCCGACGCCGACCTGGGGTTCGTCGGCCACGTCGCCGGCATCGACACCCGGGTGCTGGAGCGCCTCGCCGACTTCGTGCCGGTCGTGGCCTCGGTCGGCGTCGACGCCGACGGCCAGAGCTACAACATCAACGCCGACACGGTCGCCGGCCGCCTCGCCGCGGCGCTGGGGGCGCGGCGGGCGATCTTCCTCACCGACGTCGAGGGGATCTTCCGCGACGTCGACGACCCCGCCAGCCTCGTCAGCGAGTGCCGGCTGGCGGACATCCGCGAGATGGCGGCGTCCCGGGGCGTGGGCGACGGGATGCTCCCGAAGCTCGCGGCGATCGCCGATGCCCTCGAGTCGGGGGTGGAGGCCGTGCAGGTCATCGACGGGCGGATCCCCCACTCGGTGCTGGTCGAGATCTTCACCGAGGCCGGCATCGGCACGAAGATCACCGCGTGATCGACGAGCTCCTCGTGCAGCGCGAGGCGGCGGCGCTGATGCCGACCTACCGCCGCCAGCCGGTCGCCTTCGTGCGCGGGGAGGGGGCGTCCCTGTTCGACGGCGACGGCCGCCGCTACGTGGACTGCATGGCCGGCATCTCCATGAACAACGTCGGCCACTGCCACCCGGCCGTCGTGTCGGCCATCGCCGAGCAGTCGGCGCGGCTGATCACCGTCTCGAACCTCTACTACACCGAGCCGATGGTCGCGCTCGCCGAGTGGATCCGCGACCGCTCCCTCGGGGGGCGCGTGTTCTTCTGCAACTCGGGCGCGGAGGCCAGCGAGGCCGCGCTCAAGCTGGCGCGCAAGCGCGGCGGCCCGGGCCGGCCGGAGGTGGTCGCCCTGGTCAACGGCTTCCACGGCCGCACCTACGGCGCCCTGTCGCTGACGGGCCAGCCCGCAAAGCAGGAGCCGTTCCGCCCGCTCGTGCCCGGGGTCCGCCACGTGGAGCGCGACGACCTCGAGGCGATGGCGGCCGCCGTCGGCCCGCGGACCTGCGCGATCGTGCTCGAGATCGTGCAGGGGGAGATCGGGGTCCAGCCGGTCCCCCTCGAGATGATCCGGCTCGCCCGCGAGCTCGCCGACCGGCACGGCGCCCTGCTGCTGGTGGACGAGATCCAGACCGGCCTGTCCCGCACGGGCCCGCTCTTCGCCTACGAGGACGCCGGCGTGGTCCCGGACGTCATGATGCTCGCCAAGAGCCTCGGCGGCGGCGTGCCGATCGGGGCGATCGTCGCGCGGCCCGAGCACGACGCGGTGCTGCAGCCCGGCGACCACGGCTCGACCTTCGCCGCGAGCCCGCTGGCCTGCGCGGCGGCCATCGCCGCCTGCGGGGTGCTGGGCGACCCCGGGCTCCAGGAGGGGGTGCGGCGCAAGGGCGCCCGCCTGCTCGCCGGGCTCGAGGGCCTCGTGGCCGACGGCCTGGCCTCCGAGGCCCGCGGCCGCGGCCTGATGTGCGCGATCGACCTCCCCCTGCCGCGCGCGCCCGAGCTGGTCGCCGGCCTCCTCGAGGCCGGCTACCTGGCCAACAACACCTCGTCCCGCACCGTGCGCTTCCTGCCCCCGCTCGTCATCTCAGGAGGAGGACATCGACGGCCTCGTCGGCGCCCTGCGGCGGGTCCTCACTCGTGATGGAGGGCCTCCAGCGGGTTGAGGCGCGCGGCGCGGCGCGCCGGCAGCACCGCCGCCAGCACCCCGGCCACCACGGCCAGGACGAGGAAGACCACCAGCGTCAGGATCGGCAGCGAGAACCCGATGCCCTCGTCCTCGAGCCCCCGGGTGAGGATCCACGCGAAGAAGACGCCGATCAGGATGCCCAGCACCCCGCCGATCACGGCGGTGATGATGCTCTCGTAGCGGACGATGCTGCGCATCTGGCGCTGGGTCGTGCCGATCGCGCGCAGCATCCCGATCTCGCGCGTGCGCTCGTAGATCGAGAGCACGAGCGCGTTGACGATCCCGAACAGGGAGATGATGAGGCTGATCGCCGAGCAGGGCGTAGAGCAGCGCGAGCAGCTGGTCGATCTGGCCCTCGAACTCCTCCTTGAACTCGGCGTTCGATTGGACGTTCACGACCGGGAACTGCTGCTCGACGCGGTCGGAGACCTCCTGCTGGACCGCCGTCGGCGTCGGCGCCGGGATCGAAGGCGACCACGCCGACCGACGGGTCGGGCGGCACGTCCAGCCGGTCGGCGGCCGCGTTCGAGACCGTGATGCCGGTGAACAGCACCGGGTCGCGGTACTCGCCGAGCACCGTGAAGCGGCCCTGGTTGCCGCGGTTCGTGGTGACCGTGAAGCTGTCGCCGGTCCGCAGCCCGGACGACTTGGCGAGGTTGGTCTCGATCAGGGCGCCGTCCGTGCCGAGCTGGGCGAAGAGGGCGTCCGACGCGTCGCCCTGCCAGTCGAAGTCGAAGACGCGGCCGGCCTCGGCAGGGTCGATCGTGTTCAGGAACTGGGTCCCGCCCGGCTCGGCGCGGATCTCCGGGAAGCGCAGGAACTCGGTCGCCTCGACGCCCGGCACGCTCGCGGACCTCCTGCTCCGAGGCGGCGGGGAAGGGCTCGAAGTTGTCGGTCTGGAGGATCAGGTCGCCCTGGAGCGTGCGGTCGATGGCGCCGGTGAACGACTCCTTCAGCCCGGCCGCGAAGATCGCCACGAAGGTGACCAGGCCGACGCCGATCATCAGGGCGGCGGCGGTCGCGGCCGTGCGCGCCGGGTTGCGGGTCGCGTTGGCGCGAGCGAGGCGGCCGGTCGTGCCGGCGGCGGCCTCGATCGGCGCCCCGATCGCCCTGGCGAGCGGACGCACCACGAAGCGCGCGAGCATCCCGACGCCCAGGAACACCAGCACGGCGCCGATGGCGAGGATCCACAGCGCGTCGGTGGCGCCCAGGTCGCCGAAGAGGCCGTAGACGAAGAGGAGGACGCCCAGGACGACGAGGACGCCGGCCAGGTAGGGCGCGATGCGGCTGAAGCGCCCGGGCGGGAGGGTCGCCCCCTCCTGGACGGCCGCGATCGGCGGGACCCGGGTCGCCCGCAGCGCCGGGCCGACCGAGGCGATCACCGTCACGACCACCCCGATCAGCAGCGCGACGATGATCGTGCGCGGCCGGATCTCGATCGAGGCGGCGGGCAGGCCGAATCCGATGGCGTCGAAGAGGGCCTGGATGCCCTTCGCGATCCCGACCCCGACGGCGAGGCCGATGATCGAGGCCAGCACGCCGATGACGAGCGCCTCGCCGATCACGTTGCGCAGCACCTGCCCGCGCGTCGCGCCGAGGGTCCGCGTCATCCCGAACTCCCGCACGCGCTGCGCGACCGTGATCGAGAAGGTGTTGAAGATGATGAACGCGCCCACGAAGAGCGCGACGCCGGCGAACGTCAGCAGCGCCGGGGTGAGGAAGCCGGAGATCTCCCCGGCGATGTCGTCGCTCTGCTCCTGCGCGTTCTCCTCCGCCGTCTCGACCTTCACGGTGTCCGGGAGGGCACCTCGCACCCGGTCGCGGAGCTGCGCCGCCGACACGCCGTCCTGCGCCGACGCGAACACCAGCGAGGTCTCGCCCTCGCGGTCGAACCAGCGCTGGGCGTCGGCGAAGGTCGTCAGGACCACGGTGGCGCCGCCGATCGACTCGACGTCGCCGTAGCGGAAGATCCCGACGAGCGACACGGGCTGCGTGCCCGTCTTCGTCGCGAGCGCGATGCCGCCCTCGCCGACCTCCAGGTCCTCCTTGTCGGCCGTGTCCTTGATGACGGCGATCTCGCCCGGGTTCTCGGGCAGCCTCCCCTCGAGCGGGACGTTTGGGTTGATCGACTCGTCGACGTTGGAGACGACGATCGCCGGGGCGCCCCCCTCCGACTCCACGATCTCGCCGTCGACCACGAGCTGGCCGCTGGCCTGGATCTGGCCCTCCGCGTGCTCGACGCCGTCCACCCGCGCGACCTCCGCGACGGTCGACTCCGGCAGCGGGGGGAGCGCGTCCTCGAAGGTGTCGAACTCGGTGGCGCGCGAGACGACGACGTCGATCTTGGAGTTGCCGGTCTCGAAGATGTCGTCGAACGCGGCGTTGATCTGGTCGGTCAGGATGAAGGTGCCCGCGACCATCGCCACGCCGAGCACGATGGCGATCGACGTGAGGATGGTGCGCAGCTTGCGGGCCAGCAGCCCGCGCAGGAC
Source organism: Miltoncostaeaceae bacterium (assembly GCA_963834875.1). Classification (GTDB taxonomy): domain Bacteria; phylum Actinomycetota; class Thermoleophilia; order Miltoncostaeales; family Miltoncostaeaceae; genus DATAGF01. The sequence goes on along the minus strand of CAWIDG010000027.1, from coordinate 65,836 downwards.
GAGCCGGCTCACGCCTGCTCGAGGTCTTCGACGACGTCGTAGATCTCGTCGGCCTCGAGGTGGCCGTGGTCCCCGACGATCTCGCCGTCGCGCAGGAACAGCACCCTGTCGGCGGCCGCGGCGGCGTGGGCGTCATGGGTCACCATGACGATCGTCTGACCGTACTCGTCCACGGAGCGCCGCAGCAGCCGCAGCATCTCGTCGGAGGTCGAGGAGTCGAGGTTGCCCGTGGGCTCGTCGGCGAAGAGGACGGCCGGCCGCGAGATCAGCCCCCTGGCCAGCGCCACGCGCTGCTGCTCGCCGCCCGAGAGCTCCGAGGGACGGTGGCGGCGCCGCTCGGAGAGCCCGACGGACGAGACGAGCGACTGCTCCCACTCGCGGTCGATCGAGCGCCCCGCGATCGACATCGGAAGCTCGAGGTTCTCCTCCGCCGTCAGCATCGGCAGGAGGTTGAAGAACTGGAAGACGAAGCCGACCTTCTCCCGGCGCAGCAGCGTCAGCGGCTTGTCCTTGAGGGTGGTGATCTCCGTGCCGTCGATGACCACGCTGCCCGACGTCGGCGCGTCGAGGCCCGCGAGGATGTTCATGAGGGTCAACTTCCCGGACCCGGACGGGCCCATGACGGCCGCGAACTGCCCCTTCGGGAAGTCCACGGAGACGCCTCGCAGGGCGTCCACGGCCGCTCCGCCGGCGCCGTAGCGCTTGGTCACGTCACGGGCGGAGACGGCGAGCCCGTCGCGCTCGGCCGGGCCCTGCTCGACGGGCGGGGTGCCCTCGGTCATCCGACGCCTCCTGGCCTCGACAGCGGGCCGGAGGATACCGGCGGGCGGCCGGGCGTGCCCGGACCGGCCGCGCGGGAGGTTCCCTCAGGCCGCCCGGGCCCCCACGGCCACCTCGTCGGCCTCCTCGGCCGCCGCGTGCCGCCAGAAGCCCACGTGGACCTCGGTACCGCCGCCGGCCGGGACCATCTCGAAGTCGTCGGCGATCCGGCTGATGATGATCAGGCCGCGGCCGCGCTCGGCGGTGGCGGGCGGCGGCCCGCTCGGCAGGCGCGGGCGTCGCCGTGCCCGGGACGCCCTGGTCAACGATGCGGATGTCGGCGCGGTCGCGGGTCACGTCGAGGTCGATGTCCACCCGCCCGTCGGCGGGCGAGCCGTGCTCGATGGCGTTGGTCAGGGCCTCGCTCGACGCCAGCAGCACCAGGCCGGCGCTCTCGGCGGGCCAGTCCTCGCGATCGAGGACGCAGGCGATGGCGCACCTGACGAAGGCCACGACCCGCAGGTCGGCCGGGACGCGGAGGCTGGAGCGGACGCCGAGGGCGATCGGCATCACTCGCGGGCGGGTCGGTGTGGTCGGGTGTCCCAGCATCTCATCCTCATATACGGCCGAAGTGCCGCCTTCGGTCACCCCTCGTCCGTCGAGTTCTACGAAGAGCGACCCTCCCCTGCCGGGTGGGTCGCGACGACCCTCCCAGACGGCGCTCACGGAGCGGTCACGGGCCGGTCACGGCGGCCGCCTGCGACTAGACTCCGGCCGCTGACGTCCCCGGAGGAGCGCGTGCCCGAGCCCCGCCCCACCCCGCCCGTCGCGGGCTATCTCGCCCAGCCCCACGAGGTGCATCGCGTGGTGCTGCTGTACTCGGGCGGCCTCGACACGTCCGTGATGCTCAAGTGGATCCAGGACGAGTACGACGCCGAGGTCATCGCGCTCTGCATCGACCTCGGGCAGCCGGACGACGACTTCGAGGCGGTGCGCCGCAAGGCCCTCGACCTGGGCGCGGTCGAGAGCCTGGTGGTCGAACGCCAAGGAGGAGTTCGCGGGCCGGTACGTCGCCCCCGCGATCCGCGCCAACGCCCGCTACCAGGGCGGATACCCGCTCTTCACCAGCCTCGGCCGGCCGCTGCTGGCCAAGCTGGCCTGCGACGCCGCCCGCGAGCACGGCGCCGACACCATCGCCCACGGCTGCACGGGCAAGGGCAACGACCAGGTGCGGATCGAGGCGACCATCGCCACGCTGGCCCCGGACCTCCGGGTGATCGCGCCCGTGCGCGAGTGGCAGATGGGCCGTGACGAGGAGATCGCCTACGCCCAGGAGCACGGCATCCCCGTGGCCTCGACGGTCGAGCGGCCGTACTCGATCGACGACAACCTGTGGGGCCGCTCGAGCGAGGGCGGGGTCATCGAGGACCTCGAGCGGCCGCCGCCCGAGGACGTCTTCCAGCTCGTGACCCCGCCCGCCCGCGCCCCCGACCGCGCCGAGGAGGTCGTGATCGGGTTCCGCGACGGCCTGCCCGCAAGCCTCGACGGGGAGGAGATGGGGCTGGTCGAGCTGATCCGCCGCGTGGCCGAGGCCGGCGCGCGCAACGGCGTGGGGATCGTCGACCACATCGAGGACCGCGTCGTGGGGCTGAAGGTGCGGGACATCTACGAGGTCCCCGCCGCCGAGATCATCCTGACCGCCCACCGCGAGCTCGAGAAGCTCGTCTGCACGGGGCGCGAGAACGCGGTCAAGCCGCAGCTCGACGCGCTCTGGGCCCAGCTCGCGTACGAGGGGCTCTGGTACGAGCCCCTGCTCGCCGACCTGAACGCCTTCATGGAGCGGGTCAACATGCGCGTCGAGGGCGAGATCACGATGCGGCTCTACAAGGGGAGCGCCGCCGCCATCGCGCGCCGGTCGCCGAACGCCCTCTACGACCGCGGCCTGGCCACCTTCGACGCCGACGCCACCTTCTCGCAGGGGGCGGCGCCCGGGTTCATCGAGCTCTTCTCGCTGCAGAGCCGCATGGCCCACCGCATCGCGGATGCCCGGGAGCGCGGGTGAGGCGCGGCGGGCCGCCCGTCCTGCCGGTGGACGCGGCGGCGGTGCCGGCCTTCTCGCGCGTGGAGCGCGGCCCGCGCGGCCTGCGGCTCGCGCCCGCGGCACCGCCCGCCGGCGCGGCCGATGACGGCGGTCCGCCCCTGCGCCTGAGGGCCGGCGCCCCCGTGGCGGTGCGCGACGCGGTCGTCGTCGCCGGCGGCAGGCTGGTGCTCGCGACCGCCGCCGGGGTCGCGTACACCCTCTCGGCGCCGCAGATGCAGGTGATCCACGACCGCCGGCCTCCCGGGCTCGACGCGGCGATCGGCGCGCCGCTGGCGAACGCCGGGCTCCTGCGGGCCGGGGACGGCTGGCGGGCCGTCGTGCTGCCGAGCCTCGGGGACGTCGCGGCGAGCCTCGGCCCGGGCCCGGTCGCGGTCCGCGCCGACGGCCGCCGCATCGCCGCGGCGGTCGACGGCGGCGTCGAGGAGTGGGACCTCGGGACGCCCGACCCCGTGGCCCGCCACGACGGCGTGCCCGCGGCCCTCTGCTACGCCGGCGACGGCACGCTGCTCGCGGCCTGCGGGTCGCGCGCGGCCGCGCCGGGCGCCGAGCCGGGCGAGGGCTCGCCGATCGTCTCGCTGTCCGGCGCGTCCTCCGCCCCGCGCGCCGTCGCGCGCCACGAGGACGGGTCGATCAGCGTCTGGGAGTCCGGGGCCGCCGAGCCCCTCGGCTCCTGGCCGTCTCCGCTGGCCGCGGCCGGCGTCGCCGGCGCTGTGCCCCGACGGGAGCCTCGTCGCCCTGGGAACCCCCGTCGGCGAGGACCCCAGCGCCTGCCTGGCGCGCGCGGAGGACGGCGCGGTCGTGCGCGCGATCGCCGGCGCCCGCGCCCTCGCCCCGTCCCCGGCCGAGGACGGCGGCGTCATCGGCGGCGACTGGGGCTGCGCCTGGTTGACACCGCTGAAGGAGGATGGATGAGCACGCGACCGCTGCCGCCCCCGGACGTCCTGCGCGACGACCCCGGGCCCTGGAGCGTCGTCAGCTCGGTGTTCTCGCAGGCCGGGAGGCCCGGGAGGCGCCGCCCTCCGCCCCCGGTCGGGCTCATGCTGTCGCCCCCGCCCGAGACGGCCCTCCGCCTGGCGGGCATCGACCCGTCGTCCCCGGTCGCCGGCCTCGGGGCGGTGCGGGTCGTCGCCGCGGCGCGCGAGCCCGCCCTCCACCTCGCCTTCGACGGTGAGGGCCTCCTGCTCGGCATCAGCCCCTACGTCGCCCGCACCTGGTCCGTGCCGGAGCTCGCCGCGGCCTCGGAGGAGCGCCCGGGCGACGACCCCTCGGCGGACCTGCCGCCGGCGCTCGACCCGGCCTCGCTGGCCTCGGGTGAGCTCGCGGCCCTCGCCACCGCGCCGGGCGGCGCGGTCGTCGCCGTCCACACGCGCGAGGGCCGCTCCGACGTGATCGCGCTGGTCCGCCCCGACGACCGGGCGCTGGTGCGGTGGGTGCGCGGTGCCCGCGCGGCGGCGTGGTCGCCCGACGGGACCATGCTCGCGCTCGGGGGGCCCTGGGGGGTCATGCTGGCCCGCGCGGCGGGCCCGGAGGGCTGACGAGCAGGGCTGCGGCGGCGGCGCGGGCCGCCCTCACCCCTCGACCGCGCCGAGCGCCGCGGGGTCGGGCTCGCGCTCGAACTGGGTGTCGAGGAGGATCGTCGTGCGGGTGCGGTCGACGCCGACCAGCTCGCGCAGGCGCACGAGCAGCCGCTCCATCGCCGGCGGGTCGCCGACCCTGACCTTCAGCAGCAGGTCGCTCGTCCCGGCGGTCGACCAGCAGGCCTCGACCTCCGGCATCGCGCGCACGGCGGCGATGATCGCGTCGAGGCTGCCCTCGGTCTCGACCGCGACCAGGCCCGAGAGGCCGAGGCCGATCGCGCCGGGGCTGACGCGCGCGCCGAAGCCCGTGATGACGCCGCGCCGCTCCAGCTGGCGCACCCGGTGGTGCACCGCCGGCGTCGAACAGGTTGACGAGCCGGCCGAGCGCGGCGAACGACATCCGCCCATCGGCCACGAGGTGTTGAAGGATCTTTCGGTCGATTGCGTCCATGTAGCTCGATTATCAAATGAATTGGCCTATGAGCCCGAACGATCAGAGCCTACTCTCGTGCGTATCGATCGTCACGTAGCCGGCGCTTGAGAGGAGGCTCGGGGATGGCCACCGTCGCGAGCGACCAGCGCCCCCGCGCGGCCGACGGGCCGCCCCTCCGGCGGGGGGCGGGACGGGCGGTGCTCGACGGCAACGAGTTGATCGTCAAGGGCGCGCTGGAGGCGGGCGTCTCGCTGATCGCGGGCTATCCGGGCTCCCCGGTCGCCGAGGTCTTCTCGATCTGCGAGGCCCACGCTCCCTACCTGCTGGAGCTCGGCGTCGAGGCCCAGCTGGCCAACAACGAGGCGCAGAGCGCGGCGATGCTCAACGGGGCCCGGCAGGTGCCCGGGGCGCGGGCCATGGCGGTGTTCAAGAGCGTGGGCGCCTACGTGGCGCTCGACGGGCTGGCCATCGCGAACGCCGCCCGACCGGCTGCCGGCGCCGCCGGGGTCGTCGTCGCCGGGGACGACCCGGCGCTCTCGTCGACCCAGGTCGGCGCCGACAGCCGGACCACCTTGGCGGGCGCCCGGATCCCGGTGCTGGAGCCGGCGACCGCGCAGGAGCTGAAGGACCTCGTGCGCCTCGCCTTCGACCTGTCGGCCGAGAGCGAGCTGATCGTCGGGCTGATGTGCACCACCCCGCAGGCCGACGGCGCGGGCGTCGTCAACCTGCTCCCCAACCGCGCGCCCGCGGTGGGCCCCCGCAGCCGGGTCGCGCTCGACACGGCGGCCGTCCGCGTCGCCGATGCCGTCTCGTTGCCGCCTCAAGCAACGTCCCTCGAAGCCGACATCCTCGAGCGGCGCATCCCGCGCCTCCACGCCGCCGTGCGCGCCGCCGGGGTCGACCGCATCGAGCGGGCCGACGGACCCGGGCCCCACCGGCTCGGCATCGTGACGGCAGGCGCCTCCTACGTCCTGCTGCGGGGCGCGCTCGCCGAGCTGGGCATCGACGGGCAGGTGCCGGTGCTGCGCCTGGGGCTCACCTGGCCGGTCGACGAGGACCTCGTGCGCCGCTTCGCCGACGGCGTCGACGAGGTCGTGGTGATGGAGGAGCGCGCGCCGCACGTCGAGGACCAGGTGCGCCGGGCCCTCGAGGGGCGCCGGCAGGCGGTCTGGGGCAAGCGGCTGCCGGGCGGGGCGCGCGGGTTCCCCGAGGCCTCGGGCATGGACCCGGACATCGCCCTGGCGGTGCTGGGCAGGCTCGTCCTCGCCCGGCCGGACGCCTTCCCGCCCGGCGCCGAGGAGCGTGCCCGCGCCGCGGCGGAGCGCCGGGCCGCCCTCGCCCGCCGCGCCCTCGACGTGACCCCGCGCACCCCGACCTACTGCGCCGGCTGCCCGCACCGCGGCACCAGCTCGCCGATGCTCGAGATCCGCCGGCGGCTGGCCGACCCCGCCTACATGCGGCGGGTGCACGGACGGGGCCCGGTCAACGTCATCGCCCACGGGGGCATCGGCTGCTACTCGATGGCCATGCTCCCCCCGTTCGAGGAGATGCACAACCTGTCGGCGATGGGGCTGGGGGGCGCGACCGGGGCCGGGGCCGCGCCGCTCGTCACCAACAAGCACTACGTGCTCGTGGGCGACGGGACCTTCTTCCACGGCGAGATGTCAACGATCGCGAACGCGATCAAGCAGCGCCAGGACATCCTCTTCATCATCCTCGACAACAAGAACACGGCGATGACCGGCCACCAGGGCACGCCGGCCAGCGAGACGGACCTGATGGGCCGCCCGCAGACCCCCCTGGAGATCGAGCGCATCGTCGCGGCGATGGGCCCCGACTTCCTGCGGCGCTCCGACCCGGACGACCGCGACGCGCACATGGGCCTGATCGAGCGCGCCCTGCTGATGGACGGCACCCGGGTGATCATCGCCGACAAGGAGTGCGCCATCACCTCCGGGCGCCGGCTGCGGGCCGAGCGCGCGGCGGTCGAGCGCGAGCGTGGCTACCTGCCCGAGGTGACCCGCTACAACATCGTCGAGGAGACCTGCGAGAACTGCCGCGAGTGCACGACCGGGACCGGCTGCCCCGGCCTCGAGCTGGTGAGCACGCCGCTTGGGGAGAAGGTCGGCATCAGCGAGGACGTCTGCGTCGACGACGGCTACTGCGCCCGCATCAAGGCGTGCCCGAGCTTCGAGCGCGTCACCGTGAGGCGCTCGCGGCCGCCGGAGCCCGCCCGCGTCGACCTCGTCCCGCCGCCCGAGCCCCCGATCCCGTCGCACCCGGCCGTCTATCGGATCCACCTCGCCGGGGTCGGCGGGATGGGCATCGGCGTCGTCGGCCGGATCCTGATCGAGGCGGCGGCCGCCGAGTGGCCGGCGGTGGAGGTCTTCCACCGCAAGGGCCTCGCCCAGCGCGGCGGCGGCGTCTTCAGCCACGTGACGATGCACGACGGCGCGATGCCGCGAGCGGCCGAGATCGCCGAGGGGACGGCCGACCTGATCCTCGGCCTGGAGCCGCTCGAGGCCGCGCGGGCGATGCGGCTCGCCGCGCCCGATCGCACCGCCGCGGCGATCGACACGCACCGGCGCCCGACCACGAACGTCCTGACGGGCGCGGCCCGGTACCCGGACGACCTCGTGGAGCGCGCCAACGCCGAGACGCGGCCGGGCGCCCTCGTGGCGACCGACGTCACGACCGCCGCCCGGCGGGCGCTGGGCGACGCCCGCTACGCCAACGTCGCGGTGCTCGGGGCCGCGTGGCAGCGGGGCTGGATCCCCATCGGGCGGGAGGCCATCGAGGCCGCGATCCGGCGCGTCGCCGGCAGGAGCGCCGAGGCCAACCTGCGCGCGTTCCTCTTCGGCCGGGTGCTCGCGGCCGACGCCGGCGGCCCCGCCGCGCGGGACGATGCCGAGACCATGATCGCCCGCGAGCTCGCGTGGGTGCGCGGCCGGCGGCGGCGGCGGGCGGTCGCGCGGGCGTTCGAGCGGGCGCGGGAGGCGGGCCTTGGCGAGGTCGCCATGAGGATGCTGGCGCCGCGGCTCCCCGAGATCGTCGCGTGGGGCGGCCCGGCCTACGCCGAGCGCTACCTGGCGCAGGTCGACCGGGTCCGTGGGGCCGCGCCCGCCCTGATCCCGGCCGCGATCCACAACCTGCACCGGACGATGGCGATCAAGGACGAGGTCTTCGTCGCCTCCCAGCTCACGAGCCGGAAGAAGTACGAGCGGGACCGCGAGCGCTTCGGCGTCGATCCCTCCCGCGGCGACCGGATCAGCTACGTGCACCTCAACCGCCCCGCGTTCGACCTGCTCGGGCGGCGCGTGGAATGGGACATGGAGACCCGCGACTGGCAGCTCCGCCTGATGTCGCGGGCGCGGTTCCTGCGCCGGCTGCTGCCGGCGTGGCACCGGCGCGAGCGCGCCTTCCGCGATTGGTACGAGGAGGAGGTGGTGGGGGCCGTGTGCGACGGCCGCCTGGCGGGGCCCTCCGCCGAGGCGGCGCTGCGGCTCCCGGAGTCGGTGACCGGCTTCCGCGAGGTCCGCTACCCCAAGGAGGACGCGGCCTACGCCCGCCTGGCAGAGCTACTCGGGGCCGGCGCGTCGTGACGGTGCTCGAGGACGCGGCCGTCGGGCCCTTCGAGCGGGTCGTCCACGCGATGGACGACGACAGCGGGCTGCGCGTCGTGGTGGCGATCCACTCGACGGCGCCGGGGCCGGCGGTCGGCGGCACGCGCTTCCACCCGTACGCCAGCGAGGCGTGCGCGGCCATCGACGCCCTGCGGCTCGCGGAGGGCATGACCATGAAGGCGGCGGCGGCGGGCCTGCCGGTCGGGGGCGGGAAGGCGGTGATCGTCGGCGATCCGGCGCAGCTGCGGTCGCCGGCGCTCTGGCGGGCGTACGCCCGGGTCATCGATCTGCTCGGCGGCGCGTACTACACGGCCGAGGACGTGGGCACGACGGTCGCCGACATGGCGTCGCTGCGGCGGCACACGCCCTACGTGCTGGGCCTGCCGGACGGACCGGTCGGCTGGGACGGCGACCCCTCGCCGCTCACGGCGCGCGGCGTGGTGGCGGCGATCCGGGCCGCGTGGCGGGAGGAGACCGGCCGCGACCTCGACCGGGCGCGCGTCGTGGTGCAGGGCGTGGGGAAGGTCGGCGGCGCGGTGGCGGGCCTGCTCGCGGCCGAGGGCGCGCGGCTGTGGGTGAGCGACGCCGACCCGGTGCGCGCCGCGGCCGTCGCGAGCTGGACGCGGTCGGCGGTCCTCGCGCCCGGCGGCGCCCTTGCCCACCCGTGCGACGTGCTCGTCCCCTGCGCGATGGGCGGGATCCTGAGACCCCGGACGGTCCCCTCCCTCCGCTGCCGCTGGATCGTGGGGGCGGCCAACAACCAGCTCTCGGACGAATCGGTCGCGGCGCTGCTCTCGGAGCGCGGGATCGGGTACGTGCCGGATTTCGTCGCCAACGCGGGCGGCCTGATCGCCGTGACCGAGCAGCTGAACGGCTGGGACGGCGACCGGGTGTGCGAGCGGGTCGAGCGGATCGGCGACGCGGTGCGCGAGCTGCTCCGGGAGGCGCGCGAGTCGGGCGTGACGCCCCTCGAGGCGGCGCTGGGGCGCGCGCACGCCCGCCTGGCCGGCCAGGGAGCGCTACGGTCCGCCGCGTGAGCGGGCGCGCGGCGCGGCGGTGAACGAGGGGCTCACCCGCGAGCAGGTGGAGCTGCGCGCCACCGTGCGCGAGGTCGCCGAGCGCGAGATCGCGCCGGTGGCCGAGGAGCTCGACCGCGAGGCCCGCTTCCCCTACGAGATCGTCGCGACGCTCGGCGGGCTCGGCCTGATGGGCATGACGGTGCCCGAGGAGCTCGGGGGCGCGGGCCTCGACACGCTCTCGTACGCCATCGCGGTCGAGGAGCTCGCGCGCGTCAACTCCAGCGTGGCCGTGACGGTGGCGGCGCACACCGGCCTGGGCACGATGCCGATCGTCCTGTTCGGCGACGAGGAGCAGAAGCGGCGCTGGGTCCCCGACCTCGCGGCCGGGCGGCGGCTCGCCGCGTTCGGGCTCACCGAGCCCGAGGCGGGCTCGGACGCCGCCGCCTGCCGGACGCGCGCCGCCGCGCGGCCCGGGGGCGGTTGGACGCTCGACGGCGAGAAGATGTTCATCACCAACTCGGGGACCGACATCACCGCCTGCTGCACGGTCACGGCGCGCGATGGCGACGGCGCCACCAGCTGCTTCATCGTCCCCGCCGACGCCCCCGGGTACCGGCCCGGGCCCGCCCTCCGGAAGGTCGGCTGGCGAGCCTCGGACACCCGGCCGGTGCACCTGGACGGCGTCGAGCTCGGGCCGGAGGCGCTGCTCGGCCCGCCCGGGGCGGGCATGCGGCAGGCCCTCGGCGCGCTCGACGGCGGCCGCATCGCGATCGCGGCCATGGGCGTCGGCCTCGCCCAGGGCGCCCTCGAGCTCGCGCTGGAGCACGCGCGCAACCGGCGCCAGTTCGGGAGGGCCATCGCCGGCTTCCAGGCGATCCAGTTCCAGCTCGCCGAGATGGCCACCGAGATCGCGGCGGCCCGGAGCCTGCTCTACTCCGCCGCGCGGGTGAAGGACTCGGGCGCCCCCGTCACGAAGCTTGCGGCCATGGCGAAGCTCACGGCCGGGCGGCTCGCCCAGACGGTGGCCGAGCGCAGCCTGCACATCCACGGCGGCTACGGCTGGATGGAGGAGACCCCCATCGCGCGCCTCTACCGCGATGCCAAGATCCTGGAGATCGGCGAGGGCACGTCGGAGGTCCAGAAGATGGTGATCGCGCGCGCGATCGGCGCCCATGAGTGACGCCGAGGCGGCCGAGCCCTACGTCCTCTCGATCCTCGTGATGCCCGCCCAGGTCAACACGCTGGGCGTCATGCACGGTGGGCACATGATGAGCTGGATGGACATGGCCGCCTGGGTGGTCGCGACGCGCGCGGTGGTCCCCGAGCAGCGGGTCTACTTCAAGGCGGTCAACGACTGCGTGTGGTCGGGCCCGGTCCACGCGGGCGAGGTCTGCCACGTGACGGCGCGCCTGGCGGGGGTGGGCACATCCTCGCTGCGGGTCGAGCTGTCGGCCCGCGCGGAGGACCCCGTGCGCAAGGAGATCCGCGACGTCTGCCGCGCCGTATTCACCATGGTGGCCGCCGAGGAGGGGCGGGCGGTCCCCGTGAGGCTCCACGGAGCGGCATAGCGCATCGGAGGAACGGGATGTCAACGGCGGACCGGCGGACGTGTGTCGTGGTGCGCCCGGGCGGATCGCAGGCGAGCCGCCAGGGCCTCGAGTACCAGGAGGGGGTCTCCGCGGAGAGCGCGGGCTCGACCGGCCTCTGCATGCACCGGCTCGTCATCCCGCCGGGCGGCGTCGCGCGGCCGCACCTGCACGAGGACCACGAGACCGCGATCCTCGTGCTGTCCGGGCGCGCGGAGATGACCTTCGGCGAGGGCCTCGCGCGGCGCCTGACGGTCGAGGCGGGCGACTTCCTCTACATCCCCGCAGGCATGCCGCACCGGCCGGCCAACGTCAGCGCCACCGAGGAGTGCGTCGCGGTCGTGGCCCGCACCGACCCGAGCGAGCAGGAGAGCGTCGTCCTGCTCGACGAGCGAGGCCGTCGAGAGCGTCTGCCGTCGCTCTAGTCGCCCATCCCCTCGATCTGGGCCATCAGGGCCATCACGTCGAGGTGGTGGTGCACCTCGGCCACGGCGTCGCCGCGGGTCTCCATCCAGAGGGTCGCGTCCACGCTGACGGGACGGCCGGTCGCCGGGATGTCTCCGCGGGGCGTCGGCAGCGGGCCGTCGTGGGTCCCGGTCCAGGTCACCTCCTGGGCGACCACGCCGTCGCCCTCGAGGGAGCGGTGGACGGTGCCGTGCACGTCCGGGATGGCCGTCCGCCACCCCTGGCAGAGGGCGAGGTAGGCGTCGGCGCCCTCGATGCGCCGCCCCGTCCCCGCCTCGACGTACACGACGTCGTCGGTCACCCCGCCGAGGAACGTGTCCCAGTCGCCGGCGTTGAAGGCCTCGAGCAGCCGGGTGGCGGTCTCGCTCGCGGTCATTCTCCCCCCATTCGCAGCATGCCGGGCAGCGGGAGCGTACGGCCGTCGCCGCGGCCGCGAAAGGCCCGGGTCGCAGCGCGAGACCGCCGATTCGCTGCGCGAGACGGCAGCCGCGCCGGGTGCGCTAGGTATAGCGCCGCGGGGTCGGCGCAACCCCCGCATCTAGCGTGAACGGCGCTTGTCGGGCCCCGTGCCCGCGGGTAGCCTCAGCGTCCTATGCCGGCGTCAGCGGATCCGCCCTTCGCGCACCTCCACGTCCACTCCGACTACTCCGTCCTGGACGGCGCGTGCCGCATCGAGCGGCTGCTGGACCGGGTCGAGGAGATGGGCCAGCCGGCGGTCGCGCTCACCGACCACGGGGTGATGAGCGGGGCGGTGGAGCTCTACCGCAAGGCCACGGCGCGCGGGATCACGCCGGTGCTCGGGCTCGAGGCCTACGTCGTCCCCGACCACGCCCTGCGGCCGGCGCGCGAGCGGCGCAACCACCTGACGCTGCTCGCCGAGACGACCGAGGGCTACTACAACCTCATCCGGCTCTGCTCGGCGGGGTATCTCGAGGGCTACCACCGCAAGCCGCGCATCTCGCACGAGCTCATGTCCCGGCACGCGGGCGGGATCATCGCCCTGTCGGGGTGCCTCTCGGGGGTCGTCTGCGAGTCGCTCGAGCGGGAGGACGTCGCCGCCGCGCGCGCCGAGCTCGACGCGCTGGCGCAGATCTTCGGGGCCGACGGCGTCTTCGTCGAGGTCCAGCACGCCGGCATGGCGTCGCAGGCCGCGATCAACGCCCACCTGCGGCGGCTGGCGGCGGACGCGGGCCTGCCGATGGTCGCGACATGCGACGCCCACTACCCCTGCCGCGAGGACGCCGACGCCCACGAGGCGCTGCTCGCCATCCAGACCCGCGACCTCCTCAGCAACCCGAGCCGCTTCCGGTTCGACACCAAGGAGTTCTTCCTCAAGACCGGGGCCGAGATGGCCGCCGCGCTGCCCGACTTCCCCGAGGCGATCGCGATGTCGGTCGAGGTCGCCGAGCGCTGCGCGGCCCTGCGGCTGCCGCTCGGAGACGTCAAGCTGCCGCGCTTCCCGGTGCCGGGGGGCGAGAGCGCCGACGCCTACCTCGAGCGCCTCTGCCGCGAGGGCCTCGCCGCCAGGTACCCGGACGGCCCGCCGCCCGGCGCCGAGGAGCGCCTGCGCTTCGAGCTGGGCGTGATCGCCGAGATGGGCTTCGCCAGCTACTTCCTCATCGTCTGGGACTACATGCGCTGGGCCCGCGAGAACGGCGTCGCCGTGGGGCCGGGGAGGGGATCGGCGGCCGGGCTCGCTCGTGGCCTACTCGCTGCGCATCGTCGACCTCGACCCGCTGGCGCACGGCCTGCTCTTCGAGCGCTTCCTCAACCCGGGGCGCAGGACCATGCCGGACATCGACACCGACTTCTCGGTGGCCGGGCGCGACCGCGTGGTCCAGTACGTCACCGAGAAGTACGGCTCGTCGGCCGTGGCGCGCATCGGCACGTTCGGCAAGCTCCTGGCCCGGGCGGTGGTGCGCGACGCCGGCCGCGTGCTCGGCCACAGCTACGGCCAGGTCGACCGCATCGCCAAGCTCGTGCCCGAGCGGCCGATCGGCATCCGCCTGGAGGACGCGATGAAGCCGGGCACCGAGCTGGCCCACGCGTACGCCGAGGACCCGGTCGCCAAGGAGATCATCGACACGGCCCGCCCGCTCGAGGGCCTGGTGCGCAACGAGGGCGTCCACGCCGCGGGGGTCGTCATCGCGCCTGGCGACATCACCGACTACCTGCCCGTCCGGCTGGACGACGAGGGCAACGTGGTGACCCAGCTCCCGGACCACGACGTGGAGAGCCTCGGCCTGCTGAAGATGGACTTCCTCGGGCTGCGCAACCTCGACGTCATCCAGGGGTGCCTGAGCCTGATCGAGCGCCGCACCGGGCAGGCCCTCGACATCGAGACGGTGCCCCTCGACGACGCGCGCACCTACGAGATGCTCGCCCGCGGCGACTCGATCGGCGTCTTCCAGTTCGAGTCGAGCGGGATGCGCGAGGCCCTGCGCGAGGTGGGGCCGACCGAGTTCGCCGACCTGATCGCCCTCGTCGCCCTCTACCGCCCGGGCCCGATGGCCTTCATCAGCACCTACGCGCGCAACAAGCGCGACCCCGCGCGGGTGACCTTCGAGGACCCGCGCCTCGAGGCGATCACCGGGGTGAGCTACGGCGTGGCCGTCTACCAGGAGCAGCTCATGGCGATCTCGCGGGAGATCGCCGGGTTCTCGCCGGCGCGCGCCGACGACCTGCGCAAGGCCGTGGGCAAGAAGGACAAGGTCCTGATGGCCTCGCTGAAGGACGAGTTCATCGAGGGCTGCATCGCGAGCGGCACGAACCCCACGGTGGCGGGCCGCCTGTGGAGCCTCTGCGAGGCGGCCGGCGACTACTCGTTCAACAAGAGCCACGCCGCCTGCTACGCGCTGCTGGCCTACCACACCGCCTACCTGAAGGCGAACCACCCGGCCGAGTACATGGCCTCGCTCCTGAGCTCGGTGATGGACACCAAGGACCGGGTGCCGTTCTACGTGGCGGCCTGCGCCGAGATGGACCTGGCCGTGCTGCCCCCGGACGTGAACGTCAGCGGCCCCGACTTCGCCGTCACGGGGCCCGGGGAGATGCCCGGATTTCCGAGGGAAATCAGGTTCGGGCTGACCGGCGGTGAAGGGGGTGGGGGAGAACGCCGTCGCGGCGATCCTCGCCGCGCGCGAGGACGGCGGCGACTTCGAGTCGATCTGGGACTTCTGCCGCCGCGTCGACCAGGCCCAGGTCAACAAGCGGGCGCTCGAGAGCCTGATCCGCGGCGGCGCGCTCGACTCGACCGGCGCGACGCGCCGGGGGATGCTCGAGGCGCTCCCGGCGGCGATGGGCCAGGCCGCCCGCCGCCGGCTCGACCTCGCGGCGGGCCAGGAGTCGCTGTTCGGCGCGATGGGCGGCGCCGACCCCGTCGCCGAGCTCGACCCCCCGATCTCCGGCACGGAGATGGCCCGCGACGAGAAGCTCGCCGCCGAGAAGGAGGCGCTGGGCCTGTACGTCTCCAGCCACCCGCTCAACGACTGCCGGCGCCAGCTCGCGCGCGCGGTCACCTGCGGGCTCGCCGCGCTGCTCGACCGCGCCGACGGCGAGGCGGTCACGGTCGGGGGCCTCGTCGGGTCGATCAAGCACATCACCACGCGCCGCGGCGAGCCGATGATGTTCGCCCGGCTCGACGACCTCGAGGGGTCGGTCGAGGTCGTGGTGGTGCCGGCCGTGCTGGCCGAGGCCCGCGAGCTGCTGACGGCGGACGCGCTGGTGCTCATCGCCGGCCGGGTCAACCAGAAGGGGGAGGGCGAGACCAAGCTCGTGGCCCAGGCCGTCCGGGCCTTCCTCCCCGAGGAGGGCGCCGAGGAGGAGCGGCTCCGGGTCCGCGTGCCCCTGGCCCGCCTCTCGGCGACCCCGCTCGACGAGCTGCGCCGCCTGCTCGCGGACCACCGCGGCGACGTGCCGGTGGTGGTCGAGGTCGAGACCGGCGAGGGGCCGCGGCGCTATCGCCTGGGCGAGCAGTACCGCGTGGACCCGCGCGACAACGGCCTGGTCGCCGAGCTCAAGACCCTGTTCGGGGAGCGCTGCCTGGCCTGAGGGGCGGCGCGACCGCGCGGCCGCTCAGGCGCCAGAAGCGGCGCTCCGGGTCGGGCCGGGCCAGGCGCTTGGCCCAGGTCGTCCCGAGCGCTGCCACCTCGGCGGCGCCGACCGGCTCGGCCGACACCGCCAGGCCCGCGTCGGCGTAGCGGGCCGGCAGCGCCTCGGCCGGGACACCGTCGAGATCGTCGTCGCCGAGCACGATCTCGATCTCCGCGCCCGGCGCGCAGAGCGCCCGCAGGCGGCCCAGCCCGTCGGGCTCCCCCACTGCGACCGCGCGCAGCAGCGAGCCCCAGGGCAGCAGGACGCTGAGGCGGTCGGCGAGCCCCGCGAGCGCGTCGGGCGCGCGCTCCAGCGCGAGGCGCGCGAACAGCAGGTTGGGAAGCCCTCCTCGAGCCGGGGCGGCGGCCGCCCGGCGCGACGCCTGCCTCAGGTTGTCGGCGTTGGCATCGACCCCGACCACCAGCAGGCCGGGGTCGGCGGCGGCGAGGCGGCGGGCGTAGGCGCCGTCACCCGTGCCGACGTCGACGGCGACGGCGCGGTGGCGCGCCGCCAGCTCCGCCATGGATCAATTGTCAACCCAGTGTTCCTTCCGGCCCACGATCAGGTGCATGCTGGACACGGTAGCCCGGCCGTGACGCTACGGTTGCCGCATGCGCTCTGAGCGCCGCCGTCCACGCCCGCCGAGATCTCGGCGGCCATGGCCCCTGGGTGGGAGCGGCACGGCGCGCGCGCATCGACGGCGAGCTGGCGCCGGTCCGCGAGTGGCTGGTCGCGGCGCTCGCCCCCGTGCCCGGGCGAGACGGTGCTCGAGCTGGCCGCCGCCTCGGGCGACACCGGCCTGCAGGCGGCCGCCGCCGTCGGCGAGGAGGGCCGGCTGATCTCGACCGACCTGTCGCCCGGCGATGGTCGAGCTCGGCCGCCGCCGGGCGGAGGAGGTCGGGGCGGGCAACGTCGAGCACCGCGTCATGGACGGCCAGCGCATCGACCTGCCCGACGGCTCGGTGGACGCCGTGCGTGGCGCGCTTCGTCATCATGCTCATGGAGGAGCCGGACGCCGCCCTGGAGGGGGCGCGGCGCGTCCTGCGCCCCGGAGGGATCATCGCCCTCTCGGTCTGGGGGCCGCCCGAGCGCAACCCGTGGCTCGCCGTCGGCGGCGCGGTGCTGCGCGAGCGCGGCCACCTGCCGCCGCTGGAGCCCGGCGAGCCGTCGCCCTTCGCGCTGGCCGACCCCGAGCGCCTGGCCGGCATGCTCGCTGGCCGCCGGGCTCGTGATGCCTCGGGTCGAGGAGATCGCGGTCACCATGCGCTATCGGGACGCCGCCGACTACCTCGCTGGTGAGCGGTGAGCTGTCGCCCTTCGGCGCGGTGCTGCGCGCGCTGCCCGCCGCGAGTCGAGGCGCTCCGGGCGCCGCGTGGACGCCGCGCTGGCGCCCTTCCGGACCGAGGAGGGCTTCGTCGTCCCGGGCGTCGCGCTCGGCGCCGTCGCCACGGCGCCTTGACCCTCGGCGCGGAGGGCTGCTTCACTCGCCCGGTGCCCCTGAGACCATCCGACGATGACGACCACCGGAACCGCGGCTGCCGCGGCCCGCGCGGCCGGCTCGTGCCGGCTCTGCCCGGTGGCGTGCGAGCGGATCGTCCTCCCGGCCGGCTGCCTGGCGTCGGGCTGCAGCCGCCTCTACTCGTACGAGCGGGACGGGCGCACCTGGATCGGCTGCCTCGAGGGCGTCTACCGGGCCGAGATCGACCTCCACCGCTTCCGGCTGCTTCAGCGGACCCGGGCCGGCTTCGGCGGTCTGCGCGCCGCGCGCGAGCCGTTGCCGATGTGCCACACCGAGATCGAGCGGACCTTCGAGCACCGCTCGGACGGCCCCTGCGTCAACCCGGACTTCCTCCTGTCGGCGCACCGCGGCGGCTACAGCGTCACCGCGCCGGGTATCGTCAGGGAATGAACGACCGTCCGCCGCGCCTGACCGACGACGACGAGGAGGTCCTCGCGCACCCGGATGAGGGGTTTCCGCCCGACGCCCCGCCCGAGGAGATCGACGAGGAGCAGGTTCGTCAGGGGCGGCTCGTCGAGCGGGCCAAGGAGTGGGTCGACCCGCGGGAGGTCGTCGGCGGGGAAGAGTAGGCCCGTTCGCTGGGCGCACGTCCCCCCGACCCGGACTCCGCATGCCGCCCGCCGACGCCTGGCCGCCCCTGCCGCTCGACGAGTGGCGCCCGACCAAGGAGACGCTCCACCGCTGGTGCCAGATCGTCGGCAAGGTGCGCATGGCGCTCACCCCGCCGCTCAACCACTGGTGGCACGTGACCCTGCGCGTCAGCGCGCGGGGCGTCACGACCGGCCCGATGCCGTGCGAGGCCGGGCTGGCCGAGATCGAGCTCGACCTGGTCGCGCACCGGGCCGTCGCCCGGACGAGCGAGGGCGCCACGCGCGACTTCGCGCTGCACGACGGGCTCGCGGTCGCCGCGTTCCACGAGCGCCTGTTCGCGGCCCTGGACGACCTCGGCGTGAGCTGCGTCATCCGGCCGACGCCCTTCGACCTCGCCGACGCCACCCCGTTTCCCGAGGACCGCGAGCACCGCTCGTACGACGCCGACGCGGTCGCGCGCTGGTGGGCCGTCCTGCGGTCGGCGGCGGACGCCTTCGGCGAGTTCTCGGGCCGCTTCTCCGGCAAGACGAGCCCGGTTCAGCTCTTCTGGCACAGCTTCGACCTCGCCGTCACCAGGTTCTCCGGCCGCCGCGCGCCCCCGAGCGAGGGCGCCGACCCGGTGACCGCCGAGGCCTACACCCACGAGGTCGTCAGCTTCGGCTTCTGGGCCGGCGACGACCGCATCCCGATGCCGGCCTTCTACTCCTACACGGCCCCGGAGCCGCCGGGCCTCGTCGAGCAGCCCCTCGCACCGGCGGCGGCCGCGTGGCAGACGCGGGCCGACCGGCTCGCTGGCCCTGCTGCCGTACGAGGACGTCCGCGCGGCCCCGGACCCGCGCCAGGCGCTGATGGCGTTCCTGGAGAGCGCGTACCTGGCGGGCGCGACGAGCGCCGGCTGGGACGTGGAGGGCCTCGCGCGGTGACGGGCACCGTCGGCCTCATCACCGGCACCGGCCTGTACGAGCTCGAGGGCGTCGAGGGCCGCCGGTTGGAGTCGGTCGCGACGCGCTACGGCGCGGCGGAGGTCGTCACGGGCCGGCTGGCCGGCGTCCCGGTCGCGCACGTGGCCCGCCACGGGCCGGGGCACGCCCGCCTGTCGCACCAGGTGACGCCGCGCGCCACCGTGGCGGCCATGGTCGAGGTGGGCGCCGCCTGCCTGGTCTCCACCACGGTGTGCGGCGCCCTCGACCCGTCCCTGGAGCTCGGGTCGCTGGTCGTGTTCGACGACCTCCACTTCCCCTCCAACCGCCTCGCCGACGGCTCGCTCTGCACGCTGTTCACCTCGCCGGAGATCCCGGGGCGGGGCCACTGGATCTACGACCGCCCGTTCGGCGAGCGGGCCCGCGCCGCCCTGGTCGAGGGGGCGCGGGACGCCGGGCTGGAGGTGCGTGACGGGGGCGCCTACGGTCATGTGGACGGCCCCCGCTTCAACTCGGTCAGCGAGATCGCCCAGCTGGCCGCGGCCGGCGTGACCTGCGTGAGCCAGACCGCGGGCCCGGAGGCGGTCCTCGCCGGCGAGGCGCGCCTGCCGTTCGCCCTGATGGGGTTCGTCACGGACCACGCCAACGGGGTGGGCGCCGTCCCGACGCCCCACGAGACGCTCGCGAGGCTGTTCCGCGAGAGCGCCGGGATCCTCCAGCGCGCCCTGCGGGCGTCGCTCCCGCGGCTGGCGGCGGAGCCCGGCGAGCCGGCCGGGATCCTGTTCGCGATCTAGGCCCCGGCCCGCGCCCTGTCCGCCGCCGCCCCGGCCGTCATAGGCTGCGGGCGTGATCTTCCGCCAGCTCATCCACGACGACCTGGGCTGCGCGTCGTACCTCGTGGGCGACGGCGACGCGGGCGCGGCGGCGGTGATCGACCCGCGCTTCGAGATCGACGAGTACCTCGAGCTGTCCCGCTACCTGGGCGTGCGCATCGAGCACGTCCTCGAGACCCACACGCACGCGGACCACGTCTCGGGCCACGGCCGCCTGGCCGAGGCGACGGGGGCGACGATCCACGTGCACCGGGCGGCGGGCGTCGAGTACCCGCACGAGCCCTTCGACGACGGCTGGGAGCTGCTCCTCGGGCGGCTTCGCGTGCGCGCGATCCACACGCCGGGCCACCGGCCCGAGCACACCGCCTTCGCCCTCGTGGACACGGCTCGGGGCGACGCGCCGTGGGCCGTCCTCACCGGCGACTCGCTGTTCGTGGGCGACGTCGCGCGCCCCGACCTCGCTGTGGAGCGCGAGGAGGGCGCCCGGGCCCTCTACCGCAGCCTCACGGACGGCCTGCTCTCGCTGCCGCCCGAGACCGAGGTCTGGCCGGGGCATCTGGGCGGCTCGATGTGCGGCGGGCCCGACATGGACCAGAAGATCTCGTCGACGATCGGCTTCGAGCTGGGCCACAACCCGATCCTGTCCGAGGCGAGCGAGGACGGCTTCGTCGAGCGCGCGCTCGCGGGCCTCGGCCCGCAGCCGCCGCGCTTCGGCGACATCGTCGCCCTCAACCGGGGCCCGCTCCTCACCGCCGGGGTCCGAGCCGCCCCGCTGTCGGCCCGCGAGGTTGACCGGATGGGCGCCGAGGGGGCGCTGCTGGTGGACGTGCGCACCGACCTCCAGTTCGCCGAGGCCCACGTCCCCGGCTCGGTGTTGGTCACCCACCTGCGCTCCGGCTTCGGCACCAAGCTGGCGTGGGTCGCCGAGCCCGGCCAGGAGATCGTCTTCATCGGCCGCGACGACGCCGACGGCCTGCGCGCGGCCCGCCTGGCGGCGTCGGTCGGGGTGCGCAGCGTCGCCGGCCATCTCGCCGGCGGCATGACGAGCTGGCGCGAGGAGCGCCGCCCGGTGGGGCAGATGGCGCGGCTGCGGGCCGAGGACCTGCCCTCCCGCCTCGCGGCCGACCCCTCGCTCCAGGTGCTGGACGTTCGCGAGCAGGGCGAGTGGGACGCGGGGCGGATCCCGGGCTCCGTCCATGCCCCGTACCACGACATCCGCGGGATCCCGGACGGGATCGACCCGGCGCGCCCGGTGGCGGTCGTCTGCGCGTCAGGCCAGCGGAGCAGCGTCGGCGCGAGCCTGCTCATGCGGGCGGGGGCGGCCGAGGTCATCCACGTCGTGGACGGCGGCGTGGGCACCTGCGCCCGCCTCGGGCAGCCGCTCGTGACCGGCTGATCTCACCCTCAGGTCGAGCCTGCGGAAACCGTCGCCGCGGGCCGCGAGGACGGCGAGCGCCACCAGCGCCGCCGCCCAGGTCCAGTGGAGGACCCAGGTGGCGGCGGTCACGTCGAGGTAGTCGGGCAGGGCCGCGGACCAGGCGCGGTAGAGCGGATTGGCCGTGTCCTGGAGGTCGACCACCCAGGCGATGCGGCCCAGCGCCCCCTCGACGGCGACCCAGCCGTAGGCGAGCACCCCGACCGCCCCGAGGGCGAGCGTGATCCCCAGCCGCCGCCCGCCGCCGCGGGCCCACCAGGCGATCGCCAGCACGGCGGCCGGCAGCACGACCACGACCTGCCGGCCGGGGAACCACCAGCCCTGCATGGTGAGGGCGACGAAGGTCGCCACCAGCCAGCCGGCCGCAAGCGGCAGGGCGACCGATGCCCAGCCGCGGGGCCGGCGCGCGAGCAGGGCGGCGACGGCGGGGACGACCAGCAGCCAGGCCGGCTGCCAGGCCGCCAGGCCGAAGTCGCGGTCGACCAGCAGGCCCACCAGGCGGCGCCCGCGCCCGAGGTAGTCGGGATCCGACCCCACGACCGTCAGCTCGCCGCCCACGAAGTGCGACCCCGCCGCGTAGGGGGTGACGCCGCCGTAGAGGGCCTGGTGGGCGCCGAGGAAGACCAGCGCCGCGGCGGCGAGCCCGCCGCCCAGGGCCAGGGCGGCGCGCCGCCGCCCGCCGCGGACCAGCAGCCACAGCCCGACGACGGCCAGGACGGCGGCGACGGGCGCGTACTTCACCGACAGCCAGGGCAGCGCGACGACGGCCGCGGCGAGCGCGACGAGGCCCCCGCGGCGCAGGGGCCCGGAGAGCGCCGCGATCGCGACGGCGACCGCCAGGGCCGCGGGCAGCTCCGGATAGACCTGGCTGCCGTAGGCCGCCAGGGGCGCCGAGGCCGCGAAGACGCCCACGACGGCCGCCGCCGGGAGCACCGGCACGCCGAACCGCCGCACCGCGGTCCACAGCGTGAGCGCGGCCAGGGCGGCGGCGATCGCCGCCAGCATCAGCTTGGCGGCGACCCATCCGCCGAGCGCCGCCGGGGCCGCGAGGATCGCCGGGAGCAGCGGGTCGTGTGGCTCGATCAGGCGGCCGTCGGCGAGCGGCCGGGCCTGAGGGGCCAGGCCGATCTCGTGGAACGGGCGGTAGGCCTGGCCGGCGAACTCGTCGCGCACGTCCAGGTCGCCGTCCTGGGCGAGGCTGAGGGCGGTGAGCAGGTAGTGGGGCTCGTCGGCCGTGGTCTGGGCGCCGTACGACGCCCGCGAGCCGAGCCCCGCGGCCGCGGCGGCGAACGCGACGGCCGCCACGAGGGCCATCGCCCAGCGCAGCGAGGCGAGGCGCCTCACGCCAGCGCCCGGTCGCGGCGCACCACGAGCAGCCAGGTGAGGACGCCCGAGACCGCCAGCAGGGCGAGGGCCGCGATGCTGGCGTCGGCCCAGAAGGCGTCCTCGGTCGAGCTCCAGATGCGCGTGGCCAGCGTCGGGAAGCCGGCCGGGGCCAGCAGCAGGGTGACCGGCAGCTCCTTCATGGCCGACAGCAGCACCAGCCCCGCGCCGGCGGCGAGCCCGGGCGCCATCAGCGGCAGGTCGATCGTCGCCAGCCTCGAGAGGCGCCCCCGGCCCAGGGTGCGGGCGGCGTCGTCCAGGCGCCGGGGCACGCCCGAGGCCGCGACCTGCGCGGGGCCCAGGGCGAGGGCCCCGAAGTGGAGGGCGTAGGCGCCCACCAGCAGCGGGAGGGTCTGGTAGAGCGCGCCGATCAGGCCCGGGCTTCGCAGCGTCCAGAAGGCCAGCGCGAGCGCGATCACGAGGCCGGGCAGGGCGAAGCCGCCGATCACGAGCGCCGCCGCCCCGCCGCCGACGCGGCTGCGGTGGCGGGCGGTGAGGAACGCGACCGGCAGCACGACCGCGACGGCGACGAGCGCCGCCGCGACGCTGGCCACCGACGTGTTGATGGCCGGCTCCACCAGCCGGCCGGGGTCCGCGACCAGCGAGTTCGCCCGCGAGCTGCCCGCCTCCACGCCCCGGACCGTCCAGTAGACCAGCACCGCCACCGGCGCCGCGAGCGCCAGGCCCAGCAGCCCGCCGACGAACGCGAGGGCGGCGACGCGCCAGCGCCCCAGGGCGACGGTCAGGGAGCGGCCCTCCCGGCGCGCGTCCTGGCGGGTCCCGCCGGCGACCCGCCGCTGGGCGACCACGACGACGATGGCCAGCAGCCCGAGCGCCAGGCTCAGCGCGACCGCCACCTCCGGGTCGAGCAGGTAGTTGGCGTAGATCGCCCGGGTCAGGGTGTCGTAGCGCAGCAGCTGGACCGCCCCGAAGTCGGCGATGACGTACAGGAACACGAGCAGCGCCCCCGCGGCGATCGCCGCCCGCGCCTGCGGCAGCACCACGGTGGCGAAGGTCGCGGCCGGCCGGCGCCCCAGGAGGCGGGCCGACTCCTCGACGGCGGGCGGCAGCTGACGCAGCCGCGCGGCGACGGGCAGGTAGACGTAGGGGTAGGTGAGCAGGGTCAGGATCGCGAAGGCCCACCCGAAGCCGCTCACCTCCGGCAGCCCCGAGACCCCGAGCACCCGCTCGATCAGCCCTCCCGGGGCGAAGGCCGCGATCAGCGCGAAGGCGCCGATGAACGAGGGCAGCACCAGCGGCAGCGGCAGCAGCAGCCGAATGGCCCGCCGCCCCGGCAGGTCGGTGCGGGTGACGAGCCAGGCGGCGGCGGTGCCCACGACGGCGGCCGCCAGCGCCACCGACGTCGCCAGGAGCAGGCTGCGCCCGAGCGGCGCCAGCAGGGCGTCGTCGGCGAGGGTCGACGCGAAGCCGCCCTCCTCGGCGTTGCGCACCACCAGGTAGGCCAGCGGGGCGGCGAACGGCACCGCCAGCAGCACCACCAGCGCGCGCAGGCCCAGCCCGCGCGCGCGGGCGCCGTCGCCGGGGGCCGCGTCGATCGCCGAGATCACTCCAGCCCGCTCTCCTGGATCAGGCGCGCCGTCCCCTCGATGTCGCCGAGCCGCCCCGGGTCCTCGTCGGGCGGGCGCAGCGACGACAGCGGGGGCACGCCCTCGGCGGGCGGGACGTCCTGGGCGAGCGGGTACTCGAAGGTCTCCTCGGCGAAGTACTCCTGGGCCTCCCGGGAGAGCAGGAAGGCGATGAAGCGCTCGGCCTCCTCGCTCCGGCCGGACGCGGCGAGCACGCTGGCCGAGGAGGGGATCACCAGGCCGCCGACGTCGCCGGCGGCGAACTGATGGTTGCGCGTCGGGAGGCCGGGGTCCTCCTCGAGGAAGCGGTAGTTGTAGTAGTGGTTGACCAGGCCCATGTCGATCTCGCCGCGCCCGGCGGCCTCGACGATCGCGTTGTTGTTCGCGTACGTGCGCGCGTCGTTGTCGGCCATGCCGCGCAGCCACCGCGCGGTCGCCTCCTCGCCCTCGATGTCGCGCATCGCCGTCACGAAGTCCTGGAACGAGCCGTTGGTGGGGGCGATCCCCACCCGGCCGCGGTAGCGCGGCTCGGTGAGCTCGAACACCGATTCGGGCAGCTCGGCCTCGGCCACCTCCTCGGAGTTGTAGACCAGCACCCGCTGGCGGCCGCTGACCCCGGTCCACAGCCCCTCCGGGTCCTCGAAGCCCGGGTCCACGAGGTCGAGCACCTCGCGCGAGAGCGGCGCGAGCAGGTCGCGGTCGGCGAGGTAGGCGGTGGCGCCGGGGCTCTGGCCCCAGAAGACGTCGGCCGGCGTGCGGTCGCCCTCCTCGGCGAGGAGCAGCGCGAGCTGGGGGGTGTCGCCGTAGCGGACGTCGATCGCGACGTCCTCCTCCTCCGAGAACCGCTCCAGCAGGGGGCCGACGAGGTCCTCGGTGCGCCCGGAGTAGATCGTCAGGGCGTCGCGGTCGCCGCCGCACCCACCGGCCGCCAGGCCGGCACCCGCGACCGCCAGCACCGCCGCCACCACCACCACGATCGCTCGCCTCGCTCGCCTCACGCCGTCCCCCTCTTCGCCGCCGGGCCGGGAGAGTGTAAGGTCAACCGCCGTTGAATATAAGGTGCACCTTCGAACGCGGGTCGGGCGGACCGAGGCGGGCGTTGACGGCGGTCGGCGCGCTGGCCCTCGCCGCGAGCGTCGCCTACATCGCGACCGCGGTCGACCTCGGCGCGCTGGCCGCCGCCGCGCGCGCCGCCGCCGCCGACCCCCTCGGGCTCGCCCTGGCCCTCGGGGCGTACGGCCTGGCGTTCGCCCTGCGCGCCGCGCTCTGGTGCCGGGCGCTGCCGGGGCTGGGCTTCGGCCAGTCGCTCGCCGCCATCCACGTGTCGCTGGCGGGGAACCACCTGCTGCCGCTGAGGCTCGGGGAGCCGCTGCGCGTGGTCTCGGCGGTGCGCCGGGCCCGGGTGCCGCTCGGGGCCGCGGCCGCCTCGGCGGTGCTGCTGCGGGCGGCCGACGTCCTGGCGGTGATCGCGATCGCGGCGGTCCTCGGCCCCGACCTCGCGGAGCGCCTCGTGGGCGGCGCGGGCGTCCCGCTCGCCGTGGGCTCGGCCGCGGTGCTGGTGGCGGCCGCCTGGTGGCTGGCGCGCACGGTGCGCCGCCTCGGGCCCTCGCGCGGCTGGCTCGCCGTGGCCCTGCCCGGCGCCGCGGCCGCGTGGCTGCTCGAGAGCGTCCTGGTGTGGACCTGCGCCGGCTGGGCCGGCATCGACCTCTCCCCGCGCGACGCGGCCCTGGTGACCGCCGTGACGATCGCGGCCCAGCTCGTGGCGATCGCGCCCGGCGGCGTCGGCACCTACGAGGCCGCGGCGACGGCGGCGCTGGTCGCGACCGGGGCCGAGCCGGGCGCCGCGCTGGCGGCGGCGGTCGCCGCGCACGCGCTCAAGACGGCGTACGCGCTGGCCGCCGGGGGCGTGGGCGCGCTCCACCCCTCGCCGGGCCTCTTCGGCCGGGTGCGCCTGCCCCGCGCCCGCCCCGCGCCCCCGCCCGCGGCGCCCGCCCCGCCGGGGCCGGTGGCGCTGGTGCTGCCCGCCCGCGACGAGGGGGCGACGGTCGCCGGCGTGGTGGCCCGGGCGCCGGCGGCCGTGGCCGGCCGCCCGGTGCGGGTGATCGTCGTGGACGACGGCTCGTCCGACGACACGGCGGCCGCGGCTGCGGCGGCCGGGGCGCGGGTGGTGCGCACGGGAGGCACGCGCGGGCTCGGCGCGGCCGTGCGGCGCGGCCTCGCCGAGGGAGTCGCCTGCGGGGCCGCGGCGGTGGCGTTCTGCGACGCCGACGGCGAGTACGCCCCGGAGGAGCTCGAGGCCCTGGTGGCGCCGATCCTGGCGGGCCGCGCCGATTACGTCGTCGGCTCGCGCTTCGCGGGGCGGATCGAGCGCATGAGGCCCCAGCGCCGCGTCGGCAACCTCGTGCTCACGCGCCTGCTCTCGTTCGCCGCTCGCCGGCGCCTGACCGACGGCCAGAGCGGCTACCGCGCCCTGTCCCGAGCCGCGGCCGCCGACGCCGAGATCGTCCACGACTACAACTACGCCCAGGTCCTGACGCTCGACCTGCTGGCCAAGGGCCACCGCTACGCCGAGGTCCCCATCTCCTACCGCACCCGTGAGCACGGGCGCTCGTTCGTGCGCCTGGGGCCGTACCTGCGCCGCGTCGTGCCCGCCGTCCTGCGCGAGCTGAACGGCTCAGTCCTCGACGACGTGGGCCGCGAAGCGGCGCCGGGCGCGGGCCCAGGCCTGGTCGTCGAAGGCGCCGTCGCGGCCGAGGCAGTCGGCGGCCGCCCAGGCCATGGCGAGGGCGTGGTGGGCGTTGTCGTGCACGAACAGCGCCTGGCGCCCGAGCGTCAGCAGGGCGGGCTGCGCGTCGGCCCACGCGTCGAGCGCGGCGA
Organism: Miltoncostaeaceae bacterium; assembly: GCA_963834875.1. Taxonomy (GTDB): domain Bacteria; phylum Actinomycetota; class Thermoleophilia; order Miltoncostaeales; family Miltoncostaeaceae; genus DATAGF01. The sequence continues at coordinate 39,037 of CAWIDG010000027.1, read as the reverse complement.
GATGGCGCTCGACGCCGGCACGCAGCACGGGGTAGGCGTGGCGCAGGCGGGCCACCTCGACGCCGGCGACCTCGGGGCGCGGTAGGCCCGCCTCGGCGAGGCCCTCGGCCGCCACCTCGCCCAGGACCTCGTCGGGCGCGGCGAAGAGCCCGCCGGCGGCGTCGCACGGGATCTCCGCGCAGAGCACGGTGACGCCCTCGGGGTCGGGGCCGTCGCGGTAGTTGCGCGGCTCCGACACCCGCGTGACGGGCGTGGCCCCGTCCGGCAGGTAGTGCGCGTCGTAGGGCGTGTAGCGGCGCCGCGGCAGGACGAGGTAGACGAGGGCCATCGCGCGATACTCGAGCGCCGACGCGGCGGCCAGGGCGTCCGCCGGCGGGGAGGGGACGGCCATCCGCGCGAGGGCCGTCGCCGGCAGCGTCGACCACACACGCCGCGCCTCGAGGACCCCCCCGCCGGCCAGCGTGACCCGGGCTCCCTCCGGGCGCAGCTCGAGCCCCGTCGCCTCGGTGTCGAGGAGGACCTCGGCGCCGGCCGAGGCGGCGCCGTCCGCGAGGGCCTCCCAGAGCTGGCCGTAGCCGCGCCGCGGGTAGAGGAAGAACCGCACCCCCGCGCTCCCGCGGGCGAGGACCCGGCCGACCAGGCGGCCGGGTGAGCGCGCGCTCGACCCGGCGGCGCGCCTGCTCGCCGGAGAGCTCGGACGGCTCGAGGCCCCAGAGCTTGCGCGCGTACGGGAAGTAGAAGCGCTCGCAGAGGGTCGGCCCGAGCGCGGCCCGGAGGACCTCCTCGAAGGTGTCTGCGCGGGGGGCCGGGCGGCGGAATCCCAGCGCGGCGTCCCGGATGGCGCCCGCGGCCATGGCCGGCGGCAGGCGCCGGGCGAGGTCGAGCGGCCGCAGGGGGAAGGCGATCCAGCGGTCGCCGAGCCTGATGCGGCCGTTGCGGGGACGACGCTGGAGGTCGTCGCCGAGCAGGTCGTGCAGCACCGCCAGGATCCGCGGCTCGACCGTCGGGTGCAGGCGGTGGCTGCCCAGGTCCACCCGCAGCCCGGCGACGGTACGGCTGGCCGCGGCCCCGCCGACGTGGCCGGCCCGCTCGACCAGGATCACGCGGTGGCCGTCGCGGGCCGCGCGGTAGGCCGCGCCCACGCCGGCGGGCCCGGCCCCCAGCACCACCAGGTCGGCCGACTGCGCGATCAGCCCCCCGCGGGGACGGCGGCCCCGTTCGCCGCGGCGGCCGGATAGGCCACGGTGGGGGCGCCGGTGAACTCGAGGGCGACACGCTCGCCGGGGGCGAGCGCGGGCGCGCCGATCACGCGGGAGCGCACGGCCCCGCCCGCGTCGAGCGCCACGACGTAGACCGCGTCGTGCCCGTAGTACTCGATGCGCTCGACCGTCGCGTCGCCGCCGGGCCGGGCCAGCAGCCGCTCCGGGCGGATCATCACCTCGACCGGGCCCCAGGCCTCGGCGTGGAGGGGCACGGCGCCGAGGGCCGTCTCGGCCGCGTCGCCGGCCGCGATGCCCGCGACGAAGTTGGCGTCGCCGATGAACTCGGCCACCTCGCGCGTCGCCGGCAGCTCGTAGAGGTCGGTCGGCCCGCCCTGCTGGGCCACCTGGCCGCCGCCCATCACGGCCACCTCGTCGCCCACGAGGAAGGCCTCCTCCTGGTCGTGGGTGACGAAGACCGCCGTGGCGTCGATCGCCGTCAGCAGGCGCCGCACCTCCAGCCGCAGCTCGGCGCGCAGGGGGGCGTCGAGGTTCGAGAAGGGCTCGTCGAGCAGGATCACCGAGGGCCGCGGTGCGAGGGCCCGCGCCACCGCGACGCGCTGCAGCTGGCCGCCCGACAGCGTGGCCGGCATGCGGGCCTCGAAGCCGGACAGGCCCACCAGGCGGAGCGCCTCGGACACGCGCTCGGCCCGGTCGGGGGAGCGCCGCGGCAGCCCGTAGGCCACGTTGCGACCGACGCTCAGGTGGGGGAAGAGGGCGGCGTCCTGGAACACCATCCCCACCCGGCGCCGCTCGGTCGCGACGAAGCGGTCCGGCCCCGACAGCACCCGGTCGCCCACCCGCACCTCGCCCGAGTCGGGCCGCTCGAGGCCCGCCACGGTCCGCAGCAGGGTCGTCTTGCCGCAGCCGCTGGGCCCCAGCAGCGCCACCAGGGCCCCGGCGGGGACGGCCAGGTTGACGCCCCGCAGCACCGCGGACGCGCCGAACGACTTCGTCAGGCCCGCGATGAGGAGGGGCTCAGCGGCCGACGGACGGCCCTCCGATACGGGGCTCGTCGGGTGCCAGGAGGCGCGGCATTCGGGACACCTTACCGCCCCGCCCCGGGGCGGCGGAAGCTCAGCCCGGCAGCACGTACAGGCCGGCGGCCGCCCGGTCGCCGATGGCCCGCTCCTCGCCGTCGATCAGGATGGTCAGCTGGCCGGCGGCGGGGTCGGCTCGCAGCACCTCCACGTCGGTGCCCGGCACGAGCCCCTGCTCGTAGAACCAGTGCAGCAGGTCGCCGTCGTGCTCGGCGAGTCGCACGATCTGCGCCGGGCCCGACTCGAGCGCGGCCAGCGGGCGCAGGTCGCGGTTCTCCTCGACCTCGTGCGAGGGATCGACCGGCCAGCCGTGGGGGCAGCGCTCGGGGTTGCCGAGCTGCTCGGCGAGGCGCTCGACCATCTCGTCCGAGAACGCGTCCCCGAGCTCGTCGGCGTGGACGTGCGACTCGGCGGGCGAGTAGCCCATGAAGTCGGTGAGGAACCGCTCGATCACGCGGTGGTGGCGCACGACCCGCTCGGCCTCCGCGCGTCCCTTCTGGGTCAGCAGCGGCCCCTTGCGGGGACCGCGCTCGACCAGGCCCTCGGCCTCCAGGCGCTTGAGCATCTCGCTCGCGGTCGGAGGTGTGACGTGCAGCATCTCGGCCACCCGCGCGGCCGGGACCGGGGGCTCCTTCACGACCGGCCCGTACTCCCCGATCGGCGTCGCGAGGAAGTAGATCGCCTCGAGGTAGTCGTCGAACCGAGTGCGTCCGGGCCACGGGGGCGATTCTACCGGCCGGCGCATCCTCCGGAGGCGGTGGCGCCCCGTCCGGCGACTGAGTAGATTCGCCGCATGTCCACGTCGCCCGAGGCGGGGGCGCGCCCCCGCAGGGTCCTCGTCATCGCGAACGAGACCTGCGCGGCGCGAGGCGTCGTGGAGGAGGTCGGGTACCGGGGCGGCCCGGGCGCCGAGGTCATGATCGTCGCGCCCGCCCTCGCCCGGTCGCGGCTCGAGCACTGGCTGACGTCGGACCTGGAGCGTCGCCGCGGGGAGGCGCTGGAGCGCCTCGACGCGTCGGTGAGCGCGTTCGCCGCGGCCGGGATCACCGCCCAGGGGGCGCTCGGCGACGCCGATCCGCTGCAGGCCCTCGACGACGCGATCCGCACGTTCGAGCCCGACGAGGTCATCATCTCGACCCACCCGCCCCAGCGCTCGAACTGGCTCGAGCGCCAGGTCGTGTCGCGGGCGCGGGGCCGCTACGACCTGCCGATCACGCACGTCGTCGTGGACCTCGAGCTCGAGAGCGCGGCCCCGCCCGGCGGGCCGCCGCCGCCCGCCCCGCCCGGGCCCGCCCCCGAGCGGCCGCCGAGCCTGCGCCTCTACCACGCCAGCGACTACGACGGGGCGCTCGCGATCCGCGAGTCCGGGTTCCGCGACGCCGCCGAGGGGTCGCGCGCGGGGGTCTGGGTCACCGACCGGCCGCCCGACGCCGGTGACGGCGACGACCGGGTGCTGTTCGCGGTCAACGTGCCGGAGGACGCCGCCGCGGGCTACGAGCAGGAGGGCGACGGCGACCGGCGGCGCTTCCTCCTGCCGGCCGAGCTGCTCAACCGCCACGGGCCGCCGGTCGTCGAGGGCGACTGGTCCGAGTAGGCCGCCCGCTCGCCGCGCCGCGGTCACCCCGCCGGGGCGGGCGGCGGCAGGCCTGCCGGGGCGCCGCGCTCCTCGATGTCGCGCAGGCGGAAGTAGGTGAGCGTCCAGGCCACCGCGGCGAACGGCGCCGCCACGCTGTGGCCCACCGCGGCCTGGAGGAAGCCGCGCGTCGCGCCGCCGAGCGGGGTGAGGGCGAGGCCGAGCGCCAGGCTGAAGGCCAGCAGCACGAGCATCGTCAGCACCACGACGCCGAAGACCGGCCAGGAGTTGCCGCGCACGAGCGCCCGGCTGCGTCCGAAGCCGTGGGCGACGCCGCAGCACTCGAGCATGATCACGGGCGAGACGACCAGCCACCACGTCAGCAGCACCAGGCCGGGGACGATCAGGAGCGTCAGCCCGGCGAGGATCCCCAGCGCCGCGAGCAGCCCCGCGACGGTCAGGGCCACCAGCCGCCCGCCCGCGTGGCGCAGGGTGTCGGCCACCCCGCGGTCCCGCCGGCCGTCGCGCACGTCCTCGACCGCGGTCACCAGGGCCCCCTGCACGAGGAAGATGGCGGCCAGGTTCAGGATGTTCCCGGCGAGGACCCCGGGCCAGCCGATCAGCGCCAGCCCCGCCGAGACCGCCCCCAGCGGCACGTAGATGACGGCGGCGATGGCGATGAAGTGGCGCCAGTGGGCCCGGTAGAGCTCCCAGGTGCGGCTCAGGATGTCGCCCGGGTCCATTGCGCCGCCATGGTACGGGAGGCCCCGGGCGGGGGGCGGGGGGTCAGGTGCGGATGCCGACCCCGCGGACGAAGGTCCACCAGGCCCAGGCCAGCATCGCCGCGGCCAGGCCGAGGGTGATGCCGAGCGACAGCCCGAGGGGCACCTCGGAGCCGCCGAGCGTGCCGTGCCGGGCGGCCACCACCATGTAGAAGATCGGGTCGGCGTGGGTGAGGGAGCGCCACGGCTCGGCCAGGGCGTCGATCGAGTAGAAGACGCCGCCCAGGAAGGCGAGCGGCGCGATGACGAGGTTGCCCACCACGTTCTGCTGCTCCCAGCCGGTGGAGTGGAGCCCCACGACGGTGCCGAGGGCGGCGAAGGCGACGCTCGCCCCCGCCACCGCCGCGGCCAGCACGAGCGGGTCGTCCACGGGGTAGTCGACGAAGACGCGGGCGGCGGCCAGCGTCAGCCCGCCGATCAGGAGCCCCCGCACCACGCCGCCGCTGAGGTAGCCGGCCAGCAGCTGCGCGGGGCCCATCGGGCTGCTGGCCGGGTCCTCGATGAAGCCGTCGTTGCGCGCCTGGTAGATCGAGGTGGCGTTGTTGCCGAAGGCCGACGTCGCCACGCTCATCAGCACGAGGCCGGGCACGATGAAGCGCTCGTAGGGCACCCCGTCGATCACGCGGATGCTGCTGCCGAGCGCCACCCCGAAGACCACGATGAACAGCACCGCGGCCACCACCGGGGGGGCGATCGTCTGGGTCCAGAGGCGCAGGACGCGCAGCACCTCGCGCTCGGCCAGGGCGGCGACGCCACGCCAGCGGGCGGCCGGGACCGCCGTCGTGGTCATCGCCCCACCACCTGCAGGTAGACGTCCTCCAGCCGGTCGGCGCGGAAGCGCTCGCGCAGGCCCGGGGGCGTCCCGTCGGCCACGATGCGCCCGCTGCGGATGAACGCCACGCGCTCGCAGAGCGCCTCCGCCTCCTCGATGTAGTGGGTGGTCAGCAGGATCGTGGTGCCGTCGGCGTGGAGCGCGCGGATGTAGGCCCAGAGGTCGTGGCGCAGCTCGAGGTCGACGCCGGCGGTGGGCTCGTCGAGGATCACGAGGCGCGGCCGGTGCAGCAGCGCCCGCGCCAGGAGCAGGCGCCGGCGCATGCCGCCCGACAGGTGGTGGGCGTAGTCGTCCGCCCGGGCGGCGAGGTCGAACGCCACCAGCATGTCGTCGGCACGGCGGCGCGCGTCGGCCCGGCTCATGCCGAAGTAGCGGCCGTGCAGGGTCAGGGACTCGCGCACCGGCACGAACCGGTCCAGCGCGATCTCCTGGGGCGCGTAGCCGATGGCGCGCCGCGCCGCGCCCGCGCCCTCGCCCCAGGCGGGCCGCCCGAAGACCCGGATGCCGCCGCCGTCGGGATGCGTGAGGCCCACGATGCTGCGGATGAGGGTCGTCTTTCCGGCGCCGTTGGGCCCGAGGAGGCCGAAGAAGGCCCCCTCGGGCACCTCCAGGTCGAGCCCCGCCAGCGCGGTCACCTCCCCGAACCGCTTGGTCACGCCCTCGCAGGAGAGGGCCGGGGCGCCGTCGTCGATCACGACGGGCGAGCGTATAGCGCGGTGACTTCCTGCGCTCTACCAGCCCACCGCCACGACGGCGACGGCGCAGATCAGGTGGTCCTCGCCCGGGCCGGCGTCGGTGCCGTTGGGCATCCGCAGCCCGCCGGGCTCCGCGCGCACGCTGACGCGGCCGTACGGGAGCTCGGACGCCACCGCGCCGGCGTCGACGCCCTCGTGTCCGGGGACCGCGATGGTCACGTCCACCCGCATGTCGGCCCGGTCACGGCTGGGGATGAGGTCGCGCACCCCCGGCAGCGACGTCCGCCCGATGGCCTCGCGGACCGCCCGGCAGGCGGCCTTGGTGGCGTCCTCCCCGACGAGGTCGACGCCGAGCCCCATCTCCAGGAAGACGGGGAAGGCGCCGCCGGCGCCCGCCACGCGGCTCCGATCCCCGAGTCGCCCGGCGGCGCAGCGCGCTAGTAGGGCGGCTCCTTCTGGTTGCTCTCGCCGAACTTCTTGAACGCGTACCACGCCGCCGCGGCAACGCCGCCGATCACGAGGAGGGGCGTCACCACCCTGCGGAAGAAGCCCTTCTTCTTGGGCTCCTTGAGGACGCGCCGTCAGCGCCTCCTGCAGGTCGGCCGCCGAGGTCTCCACCTTTGCGAGGATCTTCTGGTCGCGTGCGACGCGCTTGGCGGTCGTCTTGGGCGACTTGCCCCGGACCTCGGTCGTGACCTCGCGCCCCGTGTCGAATGCCTGCCGGATCGCCGTGTTCAGCTCCGGGTCGTTCATCGCGCGCTCCACGATCGGGCGCGCCACCGCGACGAGCGCCGCGGTGCGCGCCGCCATGGCCTTCGGCGCGGACTTCGTCCGGTTCAGCATCCCTGTTCCCCCGTTCTCAGATGATCCGGGACTCAGGTCGCCCGCCTTCTTCCGCACGATGCGGCCCGACGATCCGCGTCGTGAAGAAGTACGTCACGTATCCGATGATGGCTTTGCGGCGGTTGATCATGACGCCCAGCATAGTGCCCGAAGCGGTCGGAGGGGAAACCCGCGGAGGACTTCGGCGCCGCGCACCGAAGGGGTTCCGCATCGCGCGGCGTGCGGCCGGAAGGGCACTCCGGCCCCGCGCGAAGCGGCGCACGGGCGCGTGTGCCGCGCCCTCGGGGGCGCCGAGGCACCGGCGCCCCGTGAGGCCCGCCGGATAGGCTGGCGCCGATGGCCGACGGTCGCACGTTCGCCCTCGTGCGCCACGGGGGCACGGACTACAACGCTGCGCGCCGCCTCAACGGCGATCCGTCGGTGCCGGTGCACCTCAGCGACGAGGGGCGCGCGCAGGTCGCCCAGCTCCGGAACCGGATCGCCGGCGTCCCGTTCGACCTGGGCGTCCGCACGCGCTTCCCCCGCACCGAGCAGACGATCGCGATCCTGCTCGAGGGCCGCGACGTCCCCGTCGTCGTCTGCGCGGACCTCGACGACGTGCTCCTCGGCGAGTTCGAGGGACGCTCGGTGGACGACTACCGCCGCTTCCGCGACGAGCGCGGTCAGGACGCCCGCCCGCGAGGCGGCGAGAGCCGCATCGACGCCCTGCGCCGCTACGCGCGCGGCTTCGAGCGTCTCCTGGGCGTCGTCGCGCGGGCCCCGCTCGTGGTCACGCACGACATCCCGATCCGGTTCCTCGCCAACGCGATCGACGGCGAGGATCCCCTGGACGGCCCCGTGCACGCGGTCGCCAACGCTTCCCTGATGACCGTCCCGGAGGCCGATCTGCGCTCGCGGCGTGGCGGCGATGCAGGAGCGCCTCGCCCGGTCGTGACGCCGGCGCGCGTCCGGCGTCGGCGGCGTGAGGTACCATCCCGCGCGGGCTGTGCGCCAGCCCGGCAAAAGTGGAACGAGCGAAGGACGATCAATGCCTGAGGGTGTCGTGAAGTGGTTCTCGGCGGAAAAGGGCTACGGGTTCATCACGCCGGATGACGGCGGCAAGGACCTGTTCGTGCATTTCTCCGAGATCCAGGGGTCCGGGTACCGGAACCTCGAGGAGGGTCAGCGGGTGAGCTTCGAGGCGACGGAGGGCCAGAAGGGCCCGCAGGCGTCCAGCGTGTCGCCGCTGTAGGCGCACAGCGGGATCGGAGCACGGAAGGGGAGACTTCCTGGGTACGAAGCAGAAGGAAGAGGCGATCGAGGTGGAGGGCGAGGTCACCGAGGCCCTGCCCAACACCATGTTCCGCGTGGTCCTCGACAACGACCACGAGGTGCTCGCCCACATGGCGGGCAAGCTGCGGCGCTTTCGCATCCGCATCAACCCGGGAGACCGGGTGAAGGTGGAGCTCTCGCCCTACGACCTCAACCGGGGCCGGATCACCTTCCGCCTGAAGTAGCCGCGGCTCCTCCACCGCGGCCAGGGCCGCCGGCGCGCCCATCGGCGTCCGGCGGCTTCGTGTGCCTCGACAAGCCGAAGTCGTTTTGGGTCGCCGAATATGAGCGCCCACGACGGCTGCCGCTGCGGGCTCACCGACCAGCTGCGATCGGCGATCGCCCGCGGCTGGCGCGGCCTCTCGCTGACGTGCGTCCCGGCCCGCGGCCCGTCACGGCCGTGTGCGCCGTGCCCGCCGAGCGGGTCGAAGCCCTCGCCGAAGGGGGCCTCGCGGTGGGCCTGCCCCCCAGCCGGGAGCCCGGGCTCCCCGCCCACCGGCGCGTGACGCTGGCGCTCGCGGGCGACCCGGCCGTGGCGCTCACGCTCGACCTCGCCTTCGCGGACGCGAGGGGCGTGGCCGAGCGCCTCGGACGCGACGGCCGCCTGCGGCTGGTCTGGGCCCGCGCCGAGGACGCCTCGCCGGCCCGGGTCGACCTCGTCCTCCTGGGGCCGGCGATCGCGGAACGGCTGCGCGCCGAGGCGGCCCACCAGGGCGAGTGGAGCATCGCCGACCCCCACCCCGAGGGCTTCTCGCGACACCGCTGGTGGCGCGAGTCGATGCGGTCCGCGTGTCCCCGCCTCGCTCGCGGCGACCTCGCCGGCGCCCCGGTCGTCGTCGTCGCGCCGGCACGCGCCCCGGCGGCTGCGCACCCCCCGGCGCGCCCCGCCCTCGAGCTCGCGTTCCCCTCGGGGCCGCCGCTGCCGGAGGCCCCCGCCGGCATCGGGCTGCCGCTCGAGGGGGAGGAGCAGCGGTGCCTCGCCACCGCCCTCGCGCGTCAGGAGCGCGTCGCCATCCTCCTGCTCGACGCGGGCGGCGCCTGGCTCGCCCAGGTGGAGCTCGAGCTGGGCGAGGAGAGCCGGGCCCTCATCGCCGACGCGGCCCGGCCGCGCTGAGAGCCGCCGCGGGGGGCGCGGCGTCGAGGCCGTCGAACGCGCGCTCCACGACGGCGCGATCGGGGCCGGAGACGATCAGGTACTCGAGGTTGCGGACGTGCGAGACGGTGCCGACGCGCTCGCCCGCCGGGCTGTGGATGCCGATGCGGGCGCCGACGTAGCGCGGCAGGTCGATCGCAAGCGCGGCGACGTGGCCGCGCTCGGCGAGGAGCGCCGCCACGTCCGCCGGGTCGTGGAAGCCCTCGTCGCTCACCGACGCCACGATCCAGGGCGTGGTCAACGACCCCACGAGATCGGCGAGGGCCGCCCACGCCTGCCCGGAGCGGTTGTACGCGCTGTGGGTCGTGCGGCAGTCGGCCCGCTTGCGCGCGACCCCGTACGCCTCGGGGCGGTCCCAGCGGACCACCGTCTCCCAGACGTGGTAGTTCGAGAAGTAGGAGTGGTTGTTGTAGGGCGGGTCGATGTAGGCGCAGTCCAGCCCGCCGAGATCGCGCGCGAGGCCGTTCGCGTCGCGGCGGACGACCTCCCCGGCCGGGCCGTCCACCGGGGCGGGCTCGCGCAGCTCGAGCGGGCGCCGCGACCGGGGCGCCGGACGCTTGAGGTAGGCCATCTGCAGGCCACAGGTCGAGTCCACGCGGTCGGCCGCCTCGAGGAGGCTGGTCAGCAGGCAGCCCCGCAGCGGCTCGGGGGCGTCGATCTCGTCGATCGCGTCGCGGATCGCGTCGATGCGCGCCCCGTTCTCGGGCGAGAAGAAGCGCGCCTCGGTGCAGAAGGTCCGCGTCACGTACCCCGGGCGGCCGGCCAGCGCTCCGAGCCGGCCCAGGAGACCGCGCAGCAGGTCGCGGTCCAGGTCGGCGCCCGCGGCGATGTACGCCTGTCCGAGCGCCTCGGAATAGGTCGCGAGGTCGTTCGAGACGACCCGGCAGCCGGCCCGCCGGAACGCCTGCCCCGCGCGCGTCGTGCCCGCGAAGAGGTCGGCCGCCGAGGCGATGGGCAGCCGGCTCGCGAGCTGCTCGATCACCGGCGCCAGGGCCCGCTTGGAGCCGATGTACTTGATCACCCGGCGTCCGCGTGCGCCTCGGTCATCGCGCCATCCTCGCGCCGGGCCCGGACGACGCGCCGCGCGCCGGCCACCACGATCCACGCGACCGCCAGCCCCAGCGCGAGCCCCGCGAGGACGTCCGACGGGTAGTGGACGCCGAGGTAGACGCGCGACAGGCCGATCGCGGCGACCAGGGAGACGAGCGGCAACCTGAGGCGTGGGTGCAGAAGCGCGACGACCCCCGCCGCGGCCGCCGCCGTCGCCGCGTGGCCGGACGGCATGCCGGCGTCGCCGGGAACGGAGACCAGGGCGGTCACGCCCGGCTCGGCGAGTGCGGGGCGCACGCGATCGGCGGCGTCCTTGAGCAGGCCGGAGGCCAGCGAGGCGGTGAGCAGGGCGACCGTCGCCAGGAGCGCGGTCCACGGGATGGCCCCCGGGCGCCGTCGCCGGTCGGCGAGGCCGCCGATCGCCGCGATGGCGACCCCCTTGACCCACCAGGCCGAGAGGACCGTCATCACCGCGGTCAGGGCGCCCCAGCGGAGGTCGACGACCGCGCGGACGGCGGCCTCGTCGAGCCGCAGGAGCTCGTCGACGACGGGCATCGCGGCAGGCTAGCCGAGGGGCTCGCCCTCCCGGGCCGGCGCGGCCACCTGGGCGCTGTTGGCGAGGCGCTCGCCGACGCCCAGGCAGCCCGGGCACGTGGTGGGGGCCAGCCCGCCGCCGGCCGCGGCCGTCAGCAGGCGCCGCTGCCCCCAGCACGTCGCGCACGGCACCCAGACGCTCGGGTCGCCGTGCGGCTCGTGGTGATGGCGGCTCATGAGGGGCGAGTGTGAGGCGTTCGGGCGGCGCCTCCCTTGGCCCCAGGGCCAACGATCGGGCGCGCGCCTCCGCCTGCCCGGCGCGGTAGCCTCCCCCGCCGTGAGAGCGCTGCGCGTGCCCGAGCCGGGGGCGGTGCCCGAGCCGGCGGACCTGCCCGAGCCGGACCCCGCTCCCGGCCGCGCGCTCGTGCGGGTGCGGGCCGCCTCGCTCAACCCGGTTGACGTCGCGATCGCGGCGGGGCGCTTCTACATGGACGTCCCGGACCCGCCGTACGTCCCCGGGGCCGAGGCGGCCGGGGAGGTGATCCACTCCGCCGCGCACCCGGTCGGCGCCCCGGTCTGGTGCCTGCCGATGACGGGCGCCCTCGCCGAGGTCCTCAGCGTCCCCGAGAGCGCGGTCGTGCCCCTGCCCGCCGGAATCGACTACCCCCGCGCGGCGGGCCTCGGCATCGCCGGCCTGGCGGGCTGGATGCCGGTGCGCGAGCGCGGGGGCCTCGCGGCGGGCGAGACCGTCGTCGTCCTTGGTGCGGGCGGCGCGGTCGGCCAGGTGGCCATCCAGGCGGCCCGCGACGGGGACGCCGGGAGGATCGTCGCCGCCGCCCGCAGCGCCGACGGGCGCGAGCGCGCGCTCGCCGCGGGCGCGGACGTCGCGCTCCCAACCGACGCGGGGCTCGGGGACGCCCTGCGCGAGGCCTGCGGCGAGGGTGCCGATCTCGTGATCGACATCCTCTGGGGAGAGCCCGCGGTGGCGGCGATCGGCGCCCTGCGGCGCGGTGGCCGCATCGTGCAGGTGGGAAGCGCCGCCGGCCAGGTGGCCGAGGTCCCCGCCGGCCCGTTCCGCGGCATGCGGCTCGACCTGCGCGGCTTCTCGGTCTTCAGCGAGGACCCGGGCGACCTCGCCGCCGCGTACCCCGACCTGGCCGACGCCGCGGTCCGCGGGGCCGTCTCCATGAGCGTCGTCGAGGTGCCGTTCGCGGAGGCCGCGGGGGCGTGGTCGCGGGTGGCGTCCTCGGGCGCGGGCGGCGACAAGCTCGTGGTGATCCCGTGACCGGGGCGCCCGCGCGGCCGCGAGGACACGCGCCTCGCGGCGCTCGGCGCCCGCGAGCCTGGCCTCGGCCGGCCGAGAGGCCCCGGTGCCCGGCGGGCGGGCGGTGCGCCGTCCGGGGCCCGCTCGCGTCCGTCTGAGGCGCGACGGCGGTGTCCGGCAGGCCCAGCGCGCGGCGCGCCCGCCGGTAGGCGGCGTAGGCCACCGGAGCGCCGATCAGCATCGCGGCCTCGCCCGCCGCGGCTCCCGTCGCGTAGCACTGTCCGCACATCGGCGTTCCCTCCGTGGCGTCGGGGCGGCGAGCGGCCGCCCGTCCGGATCCGTCTCTCGTGACCCTACCGTCCCCCGGACCGGCCGGCGGGCGCGACCGCCGGCCGCCGCCATCGTCCAGCCAGCGCCCCTCGCGGAACCAGCGCATCATCGTGCGCCGCGACGGCGCCCTCGCCGGCCCGGCGGCGACGGCGCTCCGCAGATCGCCGATCACCCGGGCGGGCGGCTCGCCGGCTGCGAACCGGCGCTCGGCCTCGCGCCGGAGCTCGGGCCAGGCATAGGAGCCGGGCCGGGCGCGCGCGGGCGGCCCCGACAGCCGTGCCAGATGCGCATCCAGGGCGCGATGACGCGTGCGCGTCATGCACCCGGCCGCCTGCCATGCCCGCATCAGGCTGAGGCAAAGATCGCGGCCGCCCCGCCGCCGGAGGAACTCGGCGCTGCGGTGGGACGCGCACAGCCAGACCGAAACCCCACCGGGAAGATGCAGCTGCCCTCGCTCGCCCCGACCCGGCCCCATGCAGATCAGGCACGGCGGGCGCTTTCCCAACCGGTCCCCCTTGTAAAGGGTTCTCGCCACGACAAGAGCTTCCACCCGGGGCGAGCACGGATCACCGCCGACCTGAGCCGTGATCCGGTTGGGATCGTGCCGGGCCGTGTGCCAATTGGCGTGCGCGCGCGACTGCCAATTGGCACACGGGCGAACGCACCACCCGGCCGTTCCCCGAGATATGGCGTGAACCGCGCCGGGCTCGGCAGACTCGGTTCGTCGGTCTCGCCTCCTCTCTGCGAGGCCGGCCGGCGCGCCCCAGTAGCGCAGGCCGGTCGGCCTCGACGGGCCCGCAGGGCCCGTGATCGTTCCACCGGGCGCGGACGGCTCCCCCTCCGGTGGCCGACCGGACCCGCTCAGGCGGAGGGGAGCCGGATCGTGAAGCGGCCTCCGGTGCCGGGCTCGGCATGGACGTCCCCTCCTGCGGCGCGGGCGAGGCGCCGCGCGAGGGGAAGGCCGAGACCGGCCCCGCCCGGGGGGCTCGAGGGGCCGTCGCCGTCGCCGACCCGGACGCCCGGCTCGAAGATGCGCTCGCGGTCGCCCTCGGGCACGCCCGGGCCGTCGTCGGCGACGATGACGGTGACGTCGCTGTTCTCGGCCGTGACGCCCACCCGCACCTCCCCGCGCGCGTGGCGGCAGGCGTTCTCGATGACCGGGTGCAGGATCCGCTCGATCACCTCCGGCTCGACGCCCGCCCGCGCGCTCTCGATCGTGGGATCGACGCGCACGACGACGGGCCGCCCGCCGGCGAGCGGCCCGACCTCGCCGGCCACCCGCGAGGCGGCCTCGGCCACGTCGCCGGTGCCACGGGGCAGCCGTCCGTCCTGGCGGGCGGTGGCCAGAAGGGTCTCGATCGTGGCGCCGATCCGCTGTGCGCTGGCGCGGATCTCCTCCAGCGCACGCTGGTACTCGTCGGGCGTCCGCTCCCGGCGCAGCGCGAGATCGACCTCGGCCTGGATCTGGGCCAGCGGGGTGCGCAGCTCGTGCGAGACCTCCGCGGTGAGGCGGCGCTCGCGGCGCACGCTGGCCGCCAGGCGGTCGAGCAGCCCGTCGAGCGTCGCGGCGAGTCGCGAGATCTCGTCGTGGGCCGGGCCGACGGCGAAGCGCTCGTCGAGGTCGCGCTCGCTCCATCGCTCGGCGTCCTCGGTCATCCTCGCCACGGGCCGGAGCGACGCGCGCAGGATCGCGGCCGATGCCAGCGCGACGGCGGCGAGCAGCGCGCACGCGAGGGCGATCGAGGAGATCAGGGCGATGACCTGGGTGCGCTGGTGGGGCTCGAGCGAGAGGCCCGCCACGACGGTGCCCACCCGACGGCCATCGGCCGTGACGGGCAGCGCGAGCAGGCGGACGTCCCCGGCCACGTCGACGCTGCGCTCGGGGCCCCCGGCCAGCGCGGTCGCCTGCCGCTCGAGCTCGGCGGTCACCGGCGGGCTCTGGACCGCCGTCCGCCCCTGGAACACCCAGGCACGCGTCTCGATCGTGGCCGCCGACGGGAGCTCCTGCGCGATGATGCGACCGTTCTCGAAGGTGAGGTTCGCCCGCTCGCCGGAGGCCCGCGCCTGGAGGATCTCGTCCGCATCGTTCGAGAGGCTCCTGGCGACCAGGACGTTGAACCCGACCGTGCCGGCGGCCAGGCCCGCGCCGACGCCCAGCACGATGGCGAGCAGGAGCCGCGTCCGGAGCGCCCGCGGCGTGCGGATCCAGCTCACCGGATCGCGTACCCGACGCCGTGCACGGTCTCGAGCTGGGGGGCGTCGGGGAGGCTCCGCAGCTTGCGCCTCAGGCGGGCGATGTAGGCGTCCAGCGTGTTGTCGTTGACGATCGCGCCGTGTGGCCAGCCCACGCGGATGAGCTCACGCCGCCGGACGGCCTCCCCCGGTCGCGCGAACAGCGCCGCCGCGATGCGGAACTCGGTCGGCGTGACCCGCACGCGCTGCTCGCCCGACACGAGCGCGTGGAGCGCGGGGTCGAGGGCCACGCCACCCACGCGCGTCGGCTCCGCTCCCCGCGAGCCCCGCCGCACGAGGGCCCGCAGGCGGGCGACCAGCTCGTCGAGCGAGAACGGCTTGGCCATGTAGTCGTCGCCGCCCGCCTCGAATCCCGCCAGCCGGTTGACCAGGGCGTCGCGGGCCGTCAGGAACAGCACCGGGGCCCCGACCCCCTCCGCGCGCAGGGCCTGGCACGCGTCCCGCCCGTCGCAGTCGGGAAGGCCGATGTTAACCACGAGCACGTCCGGACGGGCGACCGGGACGCGCTCGAGCAGCTGGGCCCCGGTGGCGACGACCTCGCAGCGGAAGCCCTCCTCGCGGAGGCCGCGGGACAGGACGGAGCGCAGGGCGGCGTCGTCCTCCACCACCAGCACCAGAGGCGACAGCATGGCGCCAGTATCGCCTCATGAGACGTCCCGGCGCGAGCGTTCAGGATTTCTTCAGTAGAAGGGGGAAAGAGTGGTCGGCGCCCGAAGTGCCTTTGGGCCTGCGGGAACGCGGTCGAGTCGGCGCGCCGCCGGTGGGGGACCTGCGCGGCGCGCCGACCGACTCGATGGAGCCGGTCAGCCGGCCGCGGGCGGCGCCTCGAGCGGCACCGCGGGAGGCGGCCCGCTGATGCAGCAATGGACCGGCGCCGGCGCACGCGGCGCCTCCTCCGGCCGCCGGATGGTCGCGAGCGCCAGGACGCCGCCGGCCGCGCAGGAGGCCGCGCAGATCAAGATGCCGGTCTGGAACCCCTCGTCGAACGCCTCGGGCACGAGGTAGTCGTCGCCCGAGATGCCCGCCGCGAGCGGGATCACGGCCACGGCGAGCAGGCCCGCCACGCGGGCCACGGCGTTGTTGATGGCCGAGGCGATCCCGGCCCGCTCCTCGCCGGCCGCGCCCAGGACGGTCACGTTCAGCGGCGCGACGGTCACGGCGAGGCCCAGGCCGAACACGAGCACCGCCGGGAGGACGTCGGCGACGTACGACGCGTCGGGCCCCACCCGCGTGAGCAGCGCGAGGCCGACGGCCGCGATGATCGGGCCAAGCCCCATTGGCAGCCGCGGGCCGATCCGCTGGGCGAGGCGGCCCGCCCGCGACGACAGCAGGAGCATCACGATCGTCATGGGGATCAACGCCGATCCCGCCTTCAGGGGCGAGTAGCCGGCCACCTGCTGCAGCTGGATGGGCAGCAGGAAGAGGGCGCCCGCCAGGGCCGCGTAGACGATGAAGGTCATCGCGTTCGCGGCCGAGAACAGCCGGTTGCGGAAGATGTCGAGCGGCACCATCGGATGGCTCCCGCGGGCCTCCACGACCAGGAAGGCCGCGAGCGCCGCCACGCCGAGGATCCCGAGCGTCACGACCGTGGGGTCGGTCCAGCCGGCCGCGTCGCCCTCCGTCAGCGCGTAGGTGACGCCGGCGAGGCCGAGCGCGGTCAGGGCGGCGCCGGCCCAGTCGAGGCGCTGGCCGCGCACCTCGGGGTTGTACGTCTCCGGGATCCTGCGCGCCGCCCACACCACGACCGCGGCCAGGGGGAGGTTGATCACGAAGATCAGGCGCCACGACACCGCCTCCACGAGCCAGCCTCCCAGGAAGGGTCCGATCGCCGTCGAGACCCCGGCGAGCCCCGACCACGCGCCGATCGCGGCCCCGCGGTCCTCGGGGTGGAAGACCGCCTCGAGGATCGCCAGGCTGCCCGGGGTGAGGAGGGCCGCGCCGACCCCCTGGACCGCACGCGCGAGGATCAGGGCCTCGACCGTGGGGGCGATGGCGCAGAGCAGCGACGCGACGGCGAACCAGCAGACCCCCCACACGAAGACCCGCCGCCGGCCGAGGTGGTCGCCCAGCGACCCGCCGATCAGGATGAGGCCCGCCAGCGTGAGGGCGTACGCGTTGACCGTCCACTGCAGCTGCGCGAGGCTCGCGTCGAAGTCCTCGCCGATGCTGGGCAGCGCGATGTTGACGACCGTCGCGTCCAGGAACGCCATCCCGGAGCCCAGCACCGTCGCCAGCAGCACGAGCCGCCCGCGCGCGCTGCGGTAGCGGACCGGCCGCCTCCGGCCCGCCGGTCGCGGGCTCGGCCGTCAGGGCTCCTCGGGCGGCACCGGCGTCGGGCGCCGGTCGGGGCCCATCGCGACGAGCGTGAAGTGCCCCACCGTGCAGAGCTCGGCGGTGCCGTCGGCCAGGCTCTCCTTGCGCACCTCCACCCGCACCCGCATGCTCGTGCGGCCGACCTCGATCACGCGCGCCGCGACCTCGACGAGGTCGCCCTGCAGGATGGGCACCCGGAAGGCGATGTCGTCGATCGCCGCGGTCACGACGCTGCTGCGCGCCCGCCGCATCGCCGCGTAGCCGGCCGCCTTGTCCATCCACGAGACCAGCGTGCCCCCGAACAGGTTCCCCTGAGGGTTGGTGTCCGTCGGGAAGACGGATTCGAGCAGGCGCGCCTCCACTCCCGTCCCTCCGGCTGCGTGGGCCCGCCGCGGCCGCGACGGTGGCCCAGGTTAGCCGCCGGCGGGGCCCGCCCGGCGCGAGCAGCGCGGCGCGCACGACCCGCTCCGGCGAGGCGGGCCGTGCCGCCGCGACCGGAGGCGGCTCGACAGTCGTCGGCGCCCCCGGCTCGTCCCCCGCGCCGCCGCGGCGCTCGGGCACGGTCCCTCTTTACCCGGTCGCCGGCCGCGTCAACCCCGGCGGCGCTTGACGGGGCCGCGGACCGGCCGCTGTGATGCCCCTGTGCCGGTCCACATCACCCAGCTCACCCCGCTCGCGTTCCTCGAGCGCTCGGCGTCGGTCTTCGCGGACAGGGTCGCCGTGGTCGAGGGCGACGAGCGCATCACCTACGCCGAGCTGGCCGCCGAGGTGACGCGGGCCGCCCATGCGCTGCGCGCGTCGGGGATCGGCACGGGGGACCGGGTCGCCTACCTGTGCCCCAACTCGCGGGCGCTGCTCGTCGCCCACTTCGCCGCCCCGCTGGCGGGCGCCGTCCTGGTCGCGATCAACACCCGCCTCGCGCCGGAGGAGGTGCGGGCGATCTGCGCGCACTCGGGCTCGCGCCTGCTGGTCGCCGACGCCGAGCTGAGCGGGACCGTCGCGCCGGTCATCGACCGCCTCGGCCCGGTGGGCGAGGTCGTCTGGGCCGGCGACGCCGCCGCCGCGACGCCGCCCGGCGCGACCTACGCGGAGTTCGCCGCGCGCGGCTCCGACGAGCCCCTGCCGTGGGTGGTCGACGACGAGGACGCGACGATCTCGATCAACTACACCTCCGGCACCACGGGGGCGCCGAAGGGCGTGATGTACACCCACCGGGGGGCCTACCTGAACGCGCTGGGCGAGAACATCACCGCCGGCCACGGCCCCGGCACCGTGTACCTGTGGACCCTGCCGATGTTCCACTGCAACGGCTGGTGCCACCCGTGGGCGATCGCCGCGGCCGGCGGCGCCCAGGTCTGCCTGCGCGCGGTGCGCGGCGACGCGATCTGGCGGCTGATCGACGAGGAGGGGGTGACCCACATGTGCGGGGCGCCGGCCGTCCTGTCGCTGCTGGTGAACGCGCCCGAGGCGCACCCGCTCGAGCGCGAGCTGGTCGTGATGACCGCCGCCGCCCCGCCGAGCCCGACGATCCTCGCCCAGACCGAGGCGCTCGGAGCCCGGGTCGTGCACGTCTACGGCCTCACGGAGACCTACGGGCCCTACACGGTGTGCCAGTGGCAGGTGGGCTGGGAGGACGAGGAGCCCGGGGCGCGGGCGCTCCTGCTGGCGCGCCAGGGCGTCGCGATGGTGCAGGCCGACCCGATCCGGGTGGTCGACGAGGCGGGGCGCGACGTGCCCCGCGACGGCGTCGCGGTGGGGGAGATCGTCATGTCCGGCAACAACGTCATGAAGGGCTACCACGACGACGCGAGGGCGACGGCCGAGGCGTTCCGGGGCGGCGTGTTCCACTCGGGGGACCTCGGCGTGTGGCACCCCGACGGCTACGTCGAGCTGCGCGACCGGGCCAAGGACGTCGTGATCTCGGGCGGCGAGAACATCTCCACCATCGAGGTGGAGCAGGCGATCGTGAGCCACCCGGCGGTCCTGGAGGCGGCCGTCGTGGGGGTGCCCGACGAGCGCTGGGGCGAGCGGCCGAAGGCGTTCGTGGTGCTGCGCCCGGACGGCGTGGCGGCGCCGGACGACCTGCGGGCCCACGTGCGCGGCCTGCTGGCCGGCTACAAGTGCCCGGACGTCTTCGAGATGCTCGACGAGCTGCCGCGCACCTCGACCGGCAAGGTGCGCAAGGTGCTCCTGCGCGAGCAGGAGTGGGAGGGGCACGACCGGAGGATCAACTGACGCGGAAGGGGGCCCGCGTGGGGGCGTACGAGCAGGACTACCGGCACAGCCTGGAGGACCCGGAGGCCTTCTGGCTCGAGGCCGCGGGCGCCGTCGACTGGGAGCGCGCCCCGAGCCGGGCCCTCGACGACTCGGCGGCGCCGCTCTACCGCTGGTTCCCCGACGGCGTCCTCAACACCTGCCACAACGCCCTCGACCGCCACGCCGACGGCGGGCGCGCCGGGCAGGCGGCGCTGATCCACGACTCCCCGGTCACCGGCGAGGTGCGGTCGTTCACCTACGGCGAGCTGCGCGACCGCGTGGCGCGGGTCGCGGGGGCGATGCGCCGGCTGGGCGTGGGCCCCGGAGACACCGTCGTCATCTACATGCCGATGGTGCCCGAGGCGGTCGAGGCGATGCTGGCCTGCGCCCGCATCGGCGCGGTCCACTCGGTGGTCTTCGGCGGCTTCGCGGCCCGCGAGCTGGCGGCGCGGATCGACGACGCGCGGCCGGTCCTGGTGGTCACCGCGTCGTGCGGCGTCGAGGTCCAGCGGGTCGTCGAGTACATGCCGCTGCTGAACGCGGCGCTCGAGATCGCGGAGCATCCGCCCGCCCGCTGCATCGTCCTGCAGCGGCCGCAGGCCCCGGCCGACCTCGTCCCCGGCCGAGACCTGGAATGGGGCGAGGCCCTCGACGGCGCCGAGCCCGCGGCCTGCGTGCCGGTGGCCGCGACCGACCCCCTCTACGTGCTCTACACCTCGGGCACGACGGCGACGCCGAAGGGCGTGGTGCGCGACAACGGCGGCCACGCGGTCGCGCTGCGCTGGTCGATGGAGAAGATCTACGCGACCGGGCCGGGGGAGGCCTTCTGGGCCGCCTCCGACATCGGCTGGGTCGTCGGCCACTCCTACATCGTGTACGCGCCGCTCCTCGCCGGCTGCACGACCGTCCTCTACGAGGGCAAGCCGGTCGGGACGCCGGACGCCGGGGCGTTCTGGCGCGTGATCGCCCAGCACGACGTGAGGGCGCTCTTCACCGCGCCGACGGCGTTCCGCGCCATCAAGAAGGAGGACCCACAGGGCGAGCTGCTGGCCGGCCACGACCTGTCGCGGCTTCCGGTGCCTCTTCCTGGCCGGCGAGCGCCTCGATCCCGACACCTACCACTGGGCGAGCGACCTGCTCGATATCCCGGTGATCGACCACTGGTGGCAGACCGAGACCGGTTGGCCGATCGCGGCGAACTGCATGGGCCTCGAGCCGCTCCCCGTGAAGCCGGGCTCGCCGACCAAGGCGGTGCCCGGCTGGGACGTGCGGATCCTCGACGAGGCCGGCCGCCCCGCGCCGGCC
This sequence comes from Miltoncostaeaceae bacterium, assembly GCA_963834875.1. GTDB lineage: Bacteria > Actinomycetota > Thermoleophilia > Miltoncostaeales > Miltoncostaeaceae > DATAGF01. Next base: position 18,244 of record CAWIDG010000027.1, on the reverse strand, counting down.
GGCGTCGACGGCGCGGTGATGATCCGCCTGCCCCTGCCGCCCGGGGCGCTGCCCACGCTGTGGAAGGACGACGCGCGCTTCGTCAACTCGTACCTGTCGGCCCACGACGGCTACTACCTCACCGGCGACGGGGGCCACCTCGACGAGGACGGCTACCTGTACGTGATGGGGCGCACGGACGACGTGCTCAACGTGGCCGGGCATCGCCTGTCCACCGGGTCGCTCGAGGCGGCGCTCGCCACCCATCCGGACGTCGCCGAGTGCGCGGTCATCGGCGTCGCCGACGAGCTCAAGGGCCAGGTGCCGGTCGGGCTCGTCGTGCTCAAGGCCGGCGCCGAGCGCGACGCGGCCGAGGTCCAGGCCGAGCTGGTCCAGATCGTGCGCCGCGAGGTCGGCGCGGTGGCGAGCCTCAGGCGCGTGGAGGTGGTCGCGCGGCTCCCGAAGACCCGCAGCGGCAAGATCCTGCGCCGGACGATGCGCGACATCGCCGACGGCCGGGACTACTCCGTTCCGAGCACCATCGACGACCCCGTCATCCTGGAGGAGCTCGCCGCCGTCCTCGCCCCGGAGGCCGCGCCCCCCGCTGACTGGCCGGCCTCGCGCTATCGGGGCATGATCCGCTCGCCGAGCCCGTCCGGCACGACCGCTGCGTGGAAGTCGTAGAGCTCCTGCTCGTAGCGGGCTCCCATGAACCCGGCGGAATGGCCCCCGTCCACGACCAGCGTCTGTCCGGTCACTCGGCTGGATGCGTCCGAGGCGAGGAACAGCAGGGGCCCGACCAGCTCGGCGGGATCCCCGACCCGCCCGGTGGGCTCGTGGCGCAGGATGTGGTCCCCGTATACGGGCGCCTCGATGAACGGGCTCGTCATCTCGCTCGGGAACCAGCCCGGCGCGAGCGCGTTGACCCGCACGCCGCGGCCGGCCCATGACAACGCGAGGTTGCGGGTCAGGTTGATGACGGCGGCCTTGGTCGCCTGGTAGGCGGGCGGGAAGTGCTGCACCCCGGCCAGGCCGGCGGTCGACGAGACGTTGACGATCGCCCCCGAGCCCTGCTCGAGCATGACCGCGCCCGCGTCGCGACAGCAGTACCAGACGCCCAGCAGGTTGACGCGAACGGTCTGCTCGAACAGCGCGTGGGGCAGCCGCTCGGCCATCGGCCCGCCATCGCCCGCGGTCCCGGCGTTGCAGACCATGACGTCGATGCGCCCGAAGCGCTCCAGCGCCGCCTGGGTCATCGAGGCCACCTGCTCGGGGTCGGTGACGTCGCACGGGACCGCCGCCGCGCGGCCGCCGCCCTCCTCGATGCGTCCGGCCAGCTCTTCCAGGCGCTCCATCCGGCGCGCGGCGAGGACGACGCTCGCCCCGGCGCCGGCGAGCGCCTCGGAGAACGTCACGCCGAGCCCGGAGGATGCCCCGGTCACGATCGCCGTCCGCCCGGTCAGGTCCCACATTTCGCCGCTCATCGCCGCCCCCGGTCTCGTTGCCGCGCTGGCGTCCTACGTCGGCGCGGCCCCGGGGTCAAGGGCCGCCCGCAGGCGGTTTCGAGGTGCGAGCCGGCCGCCTGGCCTAGCCGCCCTCCGGCGCGGGCCGGCGCTCGGTCGGCGCCCCCTCGGGGGGCGCCTTCCCCGCCTCGTGCGACAGGCGCGACGGCCACCAGACCTTGTCGCCGACCTCCATCACGAGCGCCGGCACGAGCACCGACCGCACCAGGAGGGTGTCGAGGAGGATCCCGAAGGCCACGAGGAAGCCGATCTCGGTGAGGAAGACGAGGGGCAGCACGCCCAGCACCGCGAACGTGCCCGCGAGGACGAGGCCGGCGGACGTGATGACGGCGCCGGTCACCGCGAGGCCCCGGATCATCCCCTCCCGGGTGCCGTGGCGCTGCGCCTCCTCGCGCACCCGCGCCATCAGGAAGATGTTGTAGTCGACCCCCACGGCGACCAGGAAGATGAAGCCGAACAGCGGCAGCGACGCGTCCTCGCCCGGGAAGCCGAAGATCACGTCGAAGACGACCGCGCTGACGCCGAGGGCGGCGAGGAACGACAGGATCACCGTGGCGATCAGGATCAGCGGGGCCACGATCGCGCGCAGCAGCAGGCCGATGATGACCAGGATCACGACCAGCACGATCGGCGGGATGAGCGCGAGGTCGCGCTCCGACGCGACGCGCAGGTCGTACTCGGTCGCCGTCGGGCCCGCCGACGAGGGTGTCGGGGCCGCCGGCCGCCTTGGCCGTGTCGCGCAGCCCCGGGACGAGGTCGAAGGCGTCCGTGCTGTAGGGGTCGGGCTCCAGCGTCACCGCCAGCCGCACGCCCGGCGGCCCCCGGTCGATGGGCGCGACCGCGCTGACCCCCTCGGCGCCCCGAAGCGCCGCCGTCACCGCCGGGACGCGCGCCGCGGTCGGGCACGATCACGTCGGTGGGGGCGCTGGCGCCGGCCGCGAAGTGCTCGGCCAGCAGCTCCTGGCCCTGCACCGCCTCGACCTCGCCGCGGAAGCTGTTCGAGGAGGTCAGGTTCGTGTCGAAGGTGAAGAGCCCCATGGCCAGCACGACCAGCGCGACGACGGTCCCGATCCACACGGGCCGCGGGTGGCGGCCGATGCGGTCGCCGAGGCGGCGGAAGAAGCCGTGCTCCTCGGGGACCCTGGCGCCGCCGGGCTCGTAGCGCGGGACGAAGGGCCAGAACGCGCGGCGCCCGAAGATGACGAGGAGCGCGGGCAGGATCGTCAGCATCGCGACGAGCGCGACGGCGACCCCGATCGCCGCGACCGGCCCGAGGCCGGCGGTGCCGTTCACCTCGGCGATCGTCAGCACCAGCAGCGCGCAGATGTTGGTGGCCCCCGAGGCCAGGATCGCGGGCCCGGCCCGTCGCAGGGCGAGCCCCATCGCCTCGTGCCGGTCCTCGTGGCGCCGCAGCTCCTCGCGGTAGCGGGAGACCAGCAGCAGCGCGTAGTCGGTCCCGACGCCGAAGACCAGCACCAGCAGGATGCCGGCGGTCTGGCCGTTGATGATCACGCCCGCCTCGGCCAGCCCGTAGCCGATGGCGCGCACGGTGACCTCGGCGAAGAGCACCGACAGCAGCGGGATGATCCAGAAGATCGGGCTGCGGTAGATGAGCACCAGCAGGATGAAGACGATCAGAAGGCCGTCAACAGCAGCAGCGTCGAGTCGATGTCGCCGAACACCTCGATCGCGTCGGCCGAGTAGCCGGCGCCGCCCGTGACCTTCACCTCCAGGCCCTCGGGGGCATCGCCGACGCGGTCGCGGATGTCCTTGACGGAGTCGAGCAGGGTGTCGGCATCCCCCTCCTCGATGAAGAGCGGCGTGATCAGCAGCGCCGCGTCGCCGTCCCGGCTGACGACCGGCGGGCCGGTCGGGCCCGCGGCCTCCGGGCGGTCGCGGTTCAGCGACGCCCGGTCCTCGGCGATCGTCGCGCGGTCGGCGGCCGTGAGCCCGCCGTCGCGCGCGTAGACGATCACCGCGTCCGCCTGCTCGCCGCTCTCGTCCTGGAATTGCTCGAGCTGCTCGAGGACCTTGGTCGACTCGGCGTCGCCGGGCAGGAAGCTCGTGGACTCGTTCTCCTGGGCGTCCTCGAACTGGCCCGCCGGCGTGAAGGCGGCGAACAGGATCACCAGCCAGGCGACCAGGACGACCCACTTGCCGACGCGGGTCCCGGGGAGGCCCCCGAGTCTCCTCAGGCGCTCGAGCACGCGGGGGTGTCTATCACGGCGCGGCACGGCCGTGACCGGGCCCCCGGGAAACTCCTTGCTAAGAGGCCGGGCTCCGGACCGGGCGCTCGCCCACGCCCAGGCACCCCGGGCACGCGACCGGCACCAGCCCCTCGCCGTTCCCCGCAGGGGTCAGGATCCGGCGCTGGCCCCAGCAGGTGGGGCACGGCGCCCAGGGCGCCTCCGGCTCCGCGGCCGGAGCCGGGCGCGGCGCGGCGGGGCGGCTGTGAGGATGGTGGGCCATGGCGCACGATGGCGCGGGACCCTCACGGGCGCGTCACGACCGCCTCACGGGCCCGTTCGCCCAAGATCTGGCGGATTGGGCCTGCGCCCGAGCCTGCGGTGCGCTGGGATGATTGCGCGGCACGCGCGATTCGAGTGTCCCTGGAGCATGACGACGGCCGCAACAACCGGGTCCTCCGCCGCGGCGCCCGCGGCCGGGGTCCTCCGCACCCGCCTGCTGCCCCCGCGGCTGCCGCCGCGCGCCGTCCCGCGGCCGGACCTCGTGGAGCGCGTGCACCGCGGGCTCGAGGGCCGGCTGACGGCCATCGTCGCCGGCGCCGGGTACGGGAAGACCACGCTGCTGGTCCAGGCGCTCGAGGCGTCCCCGATGCCGTCGGTGTGGCTGTCGTGCGACCCGCGCCTGAGGACGCCGGAGATGCTCGTCGCCCACGTCGCCGCCGGCGTGGCCGAGGGGTTCCCGGGGGTGGCCTCGGCCCTGCGGCCGGGAGGCCCGCCGGAGCACCAGATCGCGGCGCTGGCCAACGAGCTGGTCGAGACCATCCCCGACGACTTCGTCCTCGCGCTGGACGACGTCCATTCGCTCGGCGGCGAGGCGATGCTCGACGCCCTCGGGCTGCTGGCGTCGGACCTGCCGCCGAACGTGCACCTGGCCATGACCAGTCGCCGGGAGCTGGCCATCCCGACCTCGAAGGTGGCCGCGGGCGGGGCGACGACCGTCGGCGAGGACATGCTCGCGTTCAGCTTCCAGGAGGCGACCGAGCTCCTGGAGGACGCGGCCGAAGGCCTCGACGAGGCCGAGATCGGCGAGCTCCACCAGCGCACCGAGGGCTGGGTGGCGGGCCTGCTGCTGGCGACGCGCTCGGGCGTGGGCCAGGGCCTGCCCCAGCAGGTCGCGACCGCGGGCCCCCACTTCGACTACCTGGCCGACGAGGTGCTCGCGGGGCTGCCCGCCGACCTCCAGCGCTTCCTGCTCGAGACGGCCGTCCTCGAGCGCTTCACCCCGGCGCTCGCGGCGGCGGTGACCGACCGTCCCGACGCCCCGGAGGTCGTCCGCGACCTCCTCGCGTCGCACCTGTTCATCGTCCAGGCCCAGGACGACTGGTTCCGCTACCACCACCTCTTCCACGCCTTCCTCCGGCGCCGCCTGGTCGAGCGCGAGCCCGACCGGCTGCCGGTGCTGCACGAGCGGGCCGCGCGGGCCTGGGCGGCGGCCGGCGAGCACCAGGAGGCCGTGCGCCACCACCTGGAGGCGGGCGACCCCGACGCGGCCGCGACGGCGCTGGAGGAGGTCGCCGAGTCGATGGTGCCCACCGCCGAGCGCCAGACGCTGGCCGGCTGGCTCGAGCGCATCCCGCCGGAGGTCTGGCGGCCGCGTCCCCGGATCGAGCTGGCACACGCCCTCCTCAGCTACCTGGCCGGGGACGCGCCGGCGGCCTTCGAGGGCTGGGACGAGGCGATCGGCCGGCTCGTGGCGGCGGGCGAGGTGGACCGCGCCGCCGCCGCCCTGTACCGCTCGCAGCTCGCGATGCTCACGGTCGGGGTCAGCCCGGCGGCGAGGGTGGCGACGGCCGAGCGCCACCTCGGCGGCCTCGCCGGCGCGGGGCCGGCCGCGGGCCTCGTGCGGATGATCGTCGCCGTGGCCCAGGCCATCGGCTGCCGGCGCGCGGAGGCCGAGGCGCTGATGGCCGAGGCCCTGGCGTCGGCCGGGCGCCGCGAGCTCGCGCTCCTGGCGCCCTGCGCCGAGATGGTGCGCGGCTATTACTTCGACTACCCGGAGGGCCGGCTCGCCCAGGCGGCCGCGCGCATGGACGACGGCCTCGCGCGCATCGAGCCGATCGAGGTCGAGGAGTCCTCGATGATGCAGGCCTTCGGGCGGGGCAACCGGGCGCTCATGCTCGCGGACACGGGCCGGTACCGCGCGTGCCTCGACGAGGCCGAGGCCGTGCTCGGGATGGCGGCCTCGCTCGGGATGGCGGCCGCGCCCGGGCTGCTGATCCTGTGGTGGCGGCTGATGTCGTACGCGGGGCTGGGCGACTGGGACGCGGTGGCGGCGCTGGAGCCCGAGGCCCGCCGGGCGATGGCGGCCGGCGCGGGGACCAACGTGGCCTACCGGCTCGGCGCCGGGATCGCGCGCGGCGCCGCGGCGCGCGGCGAGGCCGACGTCGCGGTCGCCCGCGTCGAGGCGGCCCGCGCCGCGGCGGCGGCGTACGGCGACTCCTACGAGATCCCCACGGTGCTCGGGGAGCTCTCGCTCGCCGCCCAGGCGGCCGGCGCGGCCGGGCTCGCCCGCGAGATCGCCGAGGACGCGCACGCGCTGGCCGGGCGCTACGGGTTCGACTGGTATCGCGCCCGGGCCGCGCTGCTGTCGGCGAGCGCCCACGCCGGCCTGCCGCTCGGCGACGAGCGGCTCTCCGAGGCCCTCGACCTCACCGAGCGGCTCGGCCTCGGGGCGCTGTGGAGCCGGCGCGAGCGGCCGCGCGCCGCCGCCCTGCTCGCGCGGGCCCTCGAGGGCGACCTGCCGGGCGCGGCCGCCGCCGCGGGCATCGCGGCCTCGTGCGGGCGCGAGGTGCTGCACGGGTGCGCGGAGCTGGCCGCGCGCCCGGCGGCGCGCGCCGCCCTCGCCGACGCCATCGGCGAGGAGACCGACGTCGACCCGGAGACGCTCCGCCTGCTCCAGGCCGACGGCGACCCGGCCGTCACCGCCGCGGCCGAGCGGGCGCGGGGCCTGCTCGAGAGCCGACCCCGGCCGCCGATCCGGATCGAGACCTTCGGGGGCCTGCGGCTGTACCGCGCGGGCTCCCGGGTGCCCGACTCGGCCTTCGGCCGCGCGAAGGCCCGGGCGCTGCTGGGCGCGCTCGCCTGCGCCGGCCCCCGTGGCGTCCACCGCGACCGGCTGCTGGACCACCTCTGGCCGGAGCTCCCGGCCGAGCGTGGCTCGCGCGCCCTCGACACGACCCTGCACGAGCTCCGCCGCACCCTCGACCCCCTCGCGGCGCCGCGCTCGGGCGCGTCGCCCATCGTGCGCGAGGGCGAGGTCTACCGGCTCGACCTGGGCGAGCGGGACTCCTGGGACGCCGGCGAGTTCGAGCGCCTCGCCGCGCCGTCGGGTGGCGCAATCGACCCGGCGGCGCTCGAGCGGATGCTCGCCGCGGAGAGCCTGTGGCGCGGCGAGTTCCTGCCCGACTTCCCCTACGAGCCCTGGAGCGAGGAGACCCGCCGCGACCTCGAGCGCCGACGGGTCGAGCTGCTGGAGCGCCTCGCCGGCGCGCTGCTCGAGATGGGGCGGCCGGCCGCCGCCATCGAGCGCTACCGGCAGCTCGTCGACGCCGACCCCGAGCGCGAGGGTTGGCACCGGGCGCTCATGCGCGCCTACGCCCAGGCGGGGGAGCGGCCGCTCGCCCTGCGCCAGTTCCACGCCTGCCGGGCCATCCTGCGTGGGCGACTCGGCATCGAGCCCGGCGAGGAGACCCGCGAGCTCTATTCCTCCTTGCTGTAGTGAGACGGCCCCGGCGTACGCCGCCCCTCTCGCGGGGGCGGCGGGACGCGCAAAAGGCCCCTGGCCGGGGCCTTTTGCAGACCGGCGCACCGGCTTCGCCGGGGCGGGCGCCGGAAAGGGCTAGCCCCTTGAACCGCCCTCCAGGAGTGCCCGAACCCGGGCGGCGGCGTCGTGCTCGATCGGGGGGCCGTGGCCGGTGCCGATCCACTCGACGTCCCCGACCGTGGCCAGCTCGGACAGCGAGCGCCGGTTGCGCGCCGTGTCGGTCGTCAGGCCGGCCCAGCCGATCTCGAGGCGCGGCCAGGTGACGAGGACGTCGCCGGTGAAGAGCGCCCGCTCCTGGGGCCAGTAGAACGAGGTGCTGCCGTCGGTGTGCCCCGGCGTGAGCACGACCTGGAGCGAGCCGATGGCGTCCCCGTCGCGGACCTCGGCGTCCACCGGACAGGCCGGCGCGATGAACGGGTCGAGCAGCCGCCGCGGCGCGCCGGCGCGCTCCAGGCGGCTTCCGATCGTCAGGCCGTACTGCAGGTGCAGCACCCGGAAGGGGCGCCGCGGCCAGAGGGTCACCGGCGCGCACGGCATCTCGCCCCGGATGGTGGCCGCCTCGAAGGGGTTGGCGTAGACGGTCGCCCCGCTCAGCTCCCGCAGGCGCGCGGCGCCGCGGATGTGGGAGCGGTGGGCGTGGGTGAGCACGATGCGCGAGAGGTCCTCGGGAGCCCGGCCCATCTGCCGCAGCGCGGCGAGGACGACCGCGCCGTCGCCGCCCGAGAGCGTGTCGATCAGCGTGATGCCGCCGTCGATCTCCAGCAGGTAGGCGTGGACCCGGCCCGCGGTGCCGTCGGTGAGGGCCTGGATCGGCGGGCTCACGGCCGGGCCCCGGCGCGCTCGGCGGGTGGGAACGGGTCGCTCCGGCCCGAGACGCGGTTGCCCGGGCGGTCCCACGGCTCGAAGGCGTTCCTCACGTCGTCCAGCAGGGGCCTGAGGGTCGGCAGGTGCTCGGCGATGATGCTCGGCATGGTCCGCTCCTCGATCCAGCGCAGGCCCTCGCGCGTGTAGACGTCGGGCCGGTAGTCGTCCGTGAAGGCGGGGTCGGACTTGAGGCGGCGCGAGGCCATCAGCGCGAAGATGCGGAACGCGGTCTCGCTGAAGCCGAAGCCGTCCGGAGGCGGCTCGGCGTAGAGGCCCACCATGAGGTTAACGCGCTCCACGTCGTCACCGTAGACCTCGCGCAGGAGGGCGGCCGTCTCGGCCGAGCCGCCCGTGAGCTCCTCGAAGCTGCCAGCCGGCCGCATCCGGAGCATGCGGCGGAAGTCGTTGTAGCGGGGCACCCGCCGCTCGCGGTCGCGCACGACGTCGATCGTGGCGAGGTCGATCCGCGCCTCGTCGCCCTGCGCGACGTCCGCCGGCCCGCGGGGCAGGTTCCGCAGCGTGTCGGGGAAGTTGTGGAGCGCGATCCGTCCCGCGCGCCCGACGCCGAACGACGCCATGAGGTCCGCCGCGCGGAAGTCCCGTGAGACGACGCGCGCGGCCGTGCCGGTCAGCTCGAGCAGGCTGCGCGCGCCGAGCTCGCGCCCGTCCGCGCCGACGATGCGCACCTCGTCCGGGATCAGCGGGTGCATGCGGTAGACGGCGACGAACTCCTCGGTGAGGGAGTAGGAGACGCCGTGGTCGTCGTGCCGCGAGCCGGGGATCCCGATCAGCAGGTCCGAGCGGGTGAACCGGCGGAGCAGCCGCGACCCGCGCGGCCCGAACAGGCCGTACCAGTTGCCGCGCATCGCGGCGCGGACGGTCGGGTGCGGCAGCACGGCCGGCGTCCACTCGACCGTGTGGATCTTCGCCATCACCGCCGCGTTGACGCGCCGCGCCAGCCCGTAGAGCTCCTCGTCGGAGAGACGGGGATGGGCGTCGGCGAGCATCGCGCAGATCCGGTTGTGCTCCTTGGCGAACAGCCAGTGCAGCAGCGACAGCCCGGTCCACCAGTTCCCGCTGACCCCGGTCAGGTCGAGGCCGGTGCCCGGGTCGAGCGGCAGGCCGCCGTCGTCGCCCAGCAGGAGGCGGCCGCCGGCGTACTCGCGCAGCGCGGCCTGCCGCTCGGGGGTGCTTCCGTAGACCTGGCTCGCGTCCCACCAGTGCGAGTCGGTGTTGTCGTAGACGGGCGGCCCGCCGGGGGTCGGCGGGAGCGCGCTGGGCGCGGTGCGGGCGACGAGCATGTCGCCGTTCGAGGCCTCCGGCCAGCCGTCGCCCGGCGGGAGGGGGACGCGCATCTTGGCCGCTGGGGCGGGGTCCCTCGGGTGGACGATCCAGTCGTGCACCTGGAACTGGAGCCACGCGGCGGCGAGCAGGTTGAGGAAGGGCACCGCGTCGAAGTCGCCGTTGCGCGCCAGCAGCCGCTCGCTGACCAGGCGGGGGCTGGGGTCGAGCAGCCCGGGCTCGGGCGCGGCCCAGAGCGGCTGGTTGCGCCCGAACGGGAAGCCCGCCCCGCCCGCGGGCGGCGCTGCCGGCCCGCGGTGCGGCGCGGGGTCGTAGAGGTTGTGGAACCGCAGGCGGATGCGGATCCCGATCAGGCAGAGCAGGCCGAGCAGGCGCGGCAGCCGGTGCCAGGGCGCGATGCGCTCGAGGGCGCCGCCGAGCCGGACCGCGAGCCGCTGCCGCCAGGTGAGCCTCATCCGCGTCCACCCCCGCCGGCCATCGTAACGAGCGCGACCCGGGCGGCCAGGCTCTGCGAGGGGCGCTCGGGCGGGTGGGGGGAGGTCGCCATGGCCGGAGCCCATCAGCGGCCACTCACCCGGCCGTCACGGATCGCTCACGGCGCGGCCGGTACCCTGCCGGCCATGGACCTGGGGATCGCGGGGCGGCGGGCGGCGGTGGCCGCCGCGTCGGCCGGGCTCGGCCTCGGGGCCGCCCGGGCGCTCGCCGCCGAGGGGGTGCGCGTCGCGATCTGCGGCCGCGACCGCGAGCGCCTCGCCGCGGCGGCCGCCGAGGTCGGCGAGGGCGCCGTGGGGCTCGCGGCCGACGTCTCCGAGCCCGACCGGGCGGCCGGGTTCGTGGAGCAGGCCGCCGAGCGCCTCGGCGGGCCGGTGGACATCCTGGTCGCGAACGCCGGCGGCCCGCCGCCCGGCACCTTCGCGACGACCGATCTCGATGCCTACCGCGCCGCGCTCGAGCTCAACTGCCTGTCGACGGTCGCGATGTGCCGGGCCGCCGTGCCGTCGATGCGCGAGCGCGGGTGGGGGCGGGTGGTGGCGATCACCTCGCTGGGGGCGCGCCAGCCGATCGGGAACCTCATCGCCTCGTCGACCGCCCGCGCGGCGGTCACCGGCTTCCTCAAGGTGCTCGCCACCGAGGTCGCCGGCGACGGGGTGACCGTCAACAGCCTCCAGCCCGGGACCCACCACACGGCGCGGGTGGCGGCGCTCGCGGGGTCGCTGGACGAGATGGCGTCGGCGATCCCGGCCGGGCGCCTCGGCGACCCGGGCGACTTCGGCGCCGTGGTGGCCTTCCTCTGCTCCGAGCAGGCGGGGTTCGTCACGGGCGCCGGCCTCCACATCGACGGGGGCGCGTTCCACGGTCTCCAGTGAGAGCGGGCGAGGGGAGTCGAACCCCCGTCTGTGGCTTGGAAGGCCATTGCTCTACCGTTGAGCTACGCCCGCGCGGCGGCGAATTCTCGCACAGGCCGGGCGGCGCCTACCCCTCGAGCGCCTGCGCCACCTGCTTGCGCGCCCGGTAGAGGCGGCTCATCACGGTGCCCTCCGGCGTCTTGAAGGCCTTCGCGGCCTCCTTGTAGGAGAGCCCGGCGACGTCCACGGCCACGATGACGTCGCGGAAGTCGTCGGGCAGCGCGGCGACGGCGGCGTAGACCTCGCGCGCCTCGTACGACGCCTGCGGGTCGGCCTCGGGACGCCGCTCCGCGAACACCGCCTCGTCGGGCAGGGGCGCCGTGCGCGGGCGCCGCGACTCGGTGCGGCGCTGGCTGAGGAACACGTTGCGCAGGGCCCGCAGGAGGTAGCCCAGATCGTCCTCGCGGCGCAGGAGGCGCGGCTTGGCCAGGACGCGCGCGAAGGTCTCCTGCACCAGGTCCTCGGCGTCCTCACGCGAGCCGCAGAGCGCCCACGCGGCGCGGTGCAGGCGGTCGATGTGATCGCCGATGGCGCGGGGGTCGAGGTGGCGCTCCAACTTCCCCCCTCCTGGGAACGCGCGTCCGCCCGGCGCGACGCCCCGGGCCGCCGTGGGCCACAATAGCGGCGGACCCTTGGGCGCCACTTACCGATTTCGCCGAGGCCGGGAATAACTCGGCCCCGGGTGGCGTCCGTAAGGTCAAGGCGCGGTCTGCGCCCGCGGTGCGGCAGCACCGAAACTGCGACGCGAAGGGATTGTCGGTGGAGCGGACAGGCGACGGCACAGGCGGCTCCGGGCCCACGCCCGAGGAGCTCGCTGCGCTGGCCGACGAACGCCTGCCGGCTGACCGGGCGGCGCAGGTGGAGCGCGAGGCCGCCGCGTCGCCGGACCTCGCCGCCGATCTGGCCGAGCAGCGGCGCGCGGTGGAGATCCTGCGAACCGCCGCCGCCGACGCCGGCGGCGCGCCCGCCTCGCTTCGCGAGGGCCTCGACCGCGCACGTCGCCCGGCGCGCCGCCCCGCCCTCGGGCGCCGCGGCGCCCTGGGCATCGCCGCGGTAGCCGCGGCGCTCGTGGCCCTGATGGTGCTCGCGCTGCTGCCGACCGGCGGGGGCGGGCCGACCGTCGCCCAGGCCGCGGCGGTCAGCGCCCGCCCGGCGGCCGAGGGGCCGCCGCCGCAGGACCCCGCCCAGCCCGCCCTGCTCGACGCGGCCGTGGAGGGCACCGCCTTCCCCGACTGGGACGCCGAGTTCGGCTGGACCGCGTCCGGCCAGCGCGGAGACGACCTCGACGGCCGCGAGACCCGCACCGTCCTCTACGACAAGGAGGGCAAGCAGGTGGGCTACACGATCGTGCCCGGCGAGGCGCTCGACCCCCCCGAGGACGCCCGCGAGGTGACGAGCGGGGGCATCGACCTGCGGCTGTTCACCCAGGACGGCCGGCGGGTGGTCACGTGGGAGCGCGACGAGAAGACCTGCGTCCTGTCGGGCGAGGGCGTTGACGACGAGACGCTCGTCAAGCTCGCCGTCTGGAAGGGCGACGGGGCGGTCGAGTTCTGAGGACATACGCTTCTCCCGGCTCCGCCTGAGGGCGGGGCGCGCCGAGACTGCTCCCTCGTGGGGGAAGGAGCAGTCTCGGCCTGCGCTCCTGCTCATCGTCCAAGACAGGCGTCTGCGACTGCCGCCCATTCGCTTCCGCTATCGGACCCATTGCAGGCGTTGGGCGGCAGGCGGCGTTCAGTCGAGCGTGATGACGACCTTGCCGTTGGCGCCGCCCTGCTCGACGTACGCCAGCGCCTCGAGGGTCTGGTCGAACGGGAACGTCTTGTCGATGAGCGGGCGGAGGTGGCCGCCGTCGTAGAGGGAGGCCAGCTCGCGCAGCTGCCCGCCGTTGGCCTGCATGAACAGAAACGAGTAGCTCACGCCTAGCTTCCGCGCCTGCTTGCGGACCTTGCGGCTCAGCAGCCCCATCACGACGCCCATGAACTTCGGCGCCCCGAGCTGCTTCGCGAACCCGGGGTCCGGCGGGCCGGTCACGCCGATCGCCTGTCCGCCCGGCTTGAGGACCGTGAGGGACCTCTCGAGGTTCTCGCCGCCGACCGAGTCCAACACGACGTCGTAGCCGGAGAGGACCTGGGCGAAGTCCTCCTGCGTGTAGTCCACGACGACGTCGGCGCCGAGGCTGCGCACTAGCTCCGCGTTCTTTCCGCTCGCGGTCGTCGCCACCGTGGCGCCGAGGTGCTTGGCGAGCTGGATGACGGTCGACCCCAGGCCGCCGGAGCCGGCGTGGACGAGGACCTTCTGGCCGGGTTTCACCTGGGCGCGGTTGACGAGGGCCTGCCAGGCGGCCAGTGACACCAGCGGCACCGCGGCCGCCTCGTGCAGGGTGAGCGAGGCTGGCCTGGGCGCGACGTCCTCCTGGTCGATCGCGATGTACTCCGCGAAGGTCCCGATCCGCAGGTCGCGGGGGCGAGCGTAGACCTCGTCGCCTCCCTGGAAGTCGCGTACGGCCGAGCCGACCCTGGTCACCACGCCGGCGACGTCGTGGCCGAGCACGAACGGGGTCCGGTACTTCAGGAGCCGCTTGAACTCGCCGTTGCGGACCATCTTGTCCAGCGGGTTGATGCCGGCGGCGCTCACCTTGACCAGCACGTCGCCGTCGCCGACCTCGGGCTCGGGTACGTCGGCGGCGCGGAGTGCGTCCTTGCCGTAGTGCTCGACGACGAATGCCTTCATGACCGTTCTCCCCGGCGGGAGCTTGCCAGCCGTTCGCAGGTCGTGGAAGGACGCCAACGGGTCGGCCGCGGCGCGGACGACGTGCGGAGGGCGGTCCGCGCGAGGGTGTGCGGCGGCGCGGGAGCTCTCATAGGAACTCGAGAGCCCGCTTGCGAAGTCCTCGTGGAACTGGAACACCCCGCCGTGCCCGGCGTCGAAGATCATCGCCACCGTGCGCGCGAGGCGGGCCCCGATGATGTCAGCCACCGCCGGACTCCAGCTCTGACCAACGCGCTAGCGGCGGGAGCGCCACCCGGCGCTCCCGCCCTCCGTTGCGTGAGCAACCGCTTCGCACCTGAGAGCGAGCGTCACGACCGCTCGCCGCGACCGTCGTAATCGGCTCGACCGCGAAGCCGTCGGCCTCGAGGCGCTCGAGGAGCCGCTCGGCGGCCTTCCGCGGCCGGCTCGGGGTGGGGCACCACGAGGTCGAGCCGCGGGCAGCGCGCGAGCGCCTCGCCCACCCGCAGCCCGGCCCGCACCCCCTCGGCCTCGGCGGCCGGCGTGCAGAGCCCGATCACCTGGCGCGCCCCGGACGTCATCAAGCGCGCGTGCGCGCCGGGCGACCATTTCGTGGGACGCTCGCCGGGTGGAGTATCTCCTGCTCGGCCCCCTGGAGGTGCGCGACGCGGGCCGCGCCGTCGCGCTGGGCGCCTCGCGGCCACGAGCGCTGCTCGCGATCCTCATCCTGAGCGCGGGGCGCACGGTCCCGGCGTCGCGCCTCGTGGACGACCTGTGGGGCGAGGCCGTCCCGGAGACGGCGCCGAAGATGGTCCAGATCCTCGTCTCGCAGCTCCGCAAATCGCTCCCGCGCCACCACCTGGTCACCCGCCCTCCCGGCTACGCCCTGGACGTGCCCCCCGAGGACATCGATCTCTTGCGGTTCGAGCGGCTCCGCCGCGAGGCTCGCGAGGCAGCCGCGCTGGGCGATCACACTGCGGCGTCGTGGCTGTTGGGGCGCGCGCTCGCCTTGTGGCGAGGCCCGGCCCTGGCCGAGTTCTCAGCGCCGTTCGCGCGCGTCGAGGCCGACCGGCTGGAGGAGCTGCGCCTCGCCGCCCTCGAGGAGCGCGTCGAGGCCGACCTGGCGCTCGGGCGCCACGCCGAGCTGGTCGGCGAGCTGGACGCGCTGGTCGCGCGCCATCCGCTGAGGGAGAGCCTCCGGCGCCGCCAGATGCTGGCCCTCTATCGCTCGGGGCGCCAGGCCGAGGCGCTCGCCGCCTACCAGGAGGCACGCCGAGTGCTGTCCGACGAGCTGGGGCTCGAGCCGTCGGCCGACCTCCGCGAGCTGGAGGGGCGCATCCTCCGCCAGGACCCCGAGCTCCGCGCGGATGGGACCCCCCCGGCCGCCCCGTGGCCGGCGAGCGCTCCCGCGGCCCGCGTCGCCCGCCGAGCCGCTCCGGTCGGCCGAGAGCGGCCGCTGGGCGTCCTCGCGCGCCTGCATGCCGAGGCGCTTGGGAGCGAGCGGCGGATCGTCTTCGTCACGGGCGAGGCCGGGATCGGCAAGACCACGCTGGTCGAGGCGTTCGCCGACGCGGCCGACGGCCAGCGCGGCACGCGCGTCGCCCGCGGGCAGTGCATCGCCCACCGCGGCGTCGGCGAGCCCTTCATGCCGGTCCTCGAGGCGCTCGGGCGGCTTGCACGGCGGCCGGGCGGCGAGCGGGTGGTCCGGACGCTCGCTGAGACGGCGCCGACGTGGCTGGCCCAGATGCCGTGGCTGGCGGCCGGCGAGGAGCCGGGCGCCGCAGGCCGCCGCGCGCTCGGCGCCGGCCGCGAGCGGATGCTGCGCGAGATCGTCGAGGCGCTCGAGGCGATGGCGGCGGATGCGCCAGTGGTCGTGCTGCTCGAGGACCTGCACTGGGCGGACCACTCGACGCTCGACGTCGTCGAGGCGATCGCGCGCCGCCGCGAGCCGGCGCGCCTGCTGGTGATGGGGACCTACCGCCCGGGGGAGGCGGCGATCGTCGGCCACCCGGTCGGCGCGCTGGCACGCGACCTGGCGACCCGTGACCTGTGCGTCGAGCTGAGGGTCGAGCCGCTCACGACGCCGGCGATCAGCGAGCTGGTCGCGCGCCGGCTGCCCGCCGGCGCGCCTGCGCCCCCAGAGGGCTTCGCGGGCACGATCCAGGCTCGCACCGGGGGCAACTGCCTCTTCGTACGGACGCTCATCGACGCCTGGCTGGACCAGGGGGAGCTCGGCGACGCGGTTCCCGAGACGGTGCGTGAGCTCATCGAGAGCATGCTCGTCGAGCTTCCGGAGGACGACCAGGCGGTGCTCGCGGCGGCGAGCATCGTCGGGGCACGGTTCTCGGCGGCGGCCGCCGCCGCCGGGTCGGGGGCCGACCCGCACGACGTCGAGATGCGCTGTGCGACGCTGACCCGCCGCGGGCTCTTCATCGTCTCGGAGGGGGCCGAGCTTGGCCCGACGGCACGATCTCGACGCGCTTCGCCTTCACGCACGACCTCTGCCGGGAGGTGCTCTACGACGGCTGCCCGGCCGGCCGGCGCGCCGCGATGCACGCGCGGGTCGGGGCGCGGCTGGAGGACGCGTGGGGCGACCGCGCCGAGGAGATCGCCCCCTTGCTCGCATCGCACTTCGGGCGCTCGCCGGACGGGGAGCGGGCGGTGCGCCACCTGGGGTTGGCGGCCGACGCCGCGCTGCGACGGAGCGCCCATCGCGAGGCGGCCCTGCTCCTGGGCGACGCGATCGAGACGCTGCTCGGGGCGCCCGACGTCGCGGAGCGGGCGGAGCGCGAGCTGACGCTGCGGATCGCGCTGGGCAACGCCCTGATCGCCGCGCCGTTACGCGGCCGACGAGACCCGCGCCAACTACGCCCGCGCCCGGGAGCTGGTGGAGGCGCTCGGCGAGGGCCCCGAGATCCTGCCCGTCCTCGACGGGCTCTGGAACAACGAGATCGTCGCCGGCAACCACGCGTCGGCCCTGGAGATCGGCGAGGCCTTCCTCCGCCTCGCCGAGGAGCACGCCGATCCGGCGGTCGCGGTCCGCACCGCGCGCGGCCCTGCCGCTGCTCGCCATGGGCCGGCTCGAGGCCGGCACGCGAGCAGCTGGACCGCATCCCCGCCTCCTTCGATGCGGAGCGAGACGGCGAGATCAAGTTCCGCTTCGGCGAAGACCCGGGCGTGGCCGGCGCCTCCTACCTCGCCTGGCTCCAGTGGCTGACCGGCGAGCCCGACGCGGCGGCGGCGACCAGCGCCGCCGCCGTCGCTACCGCCCGCACGCTCGACCACCCGCTAACCCTGGTCTACGCGCTCCTCTGCGCTGCGGTCGTGCACCAGTTCCGCGGTGAGCCGGACGTCGTCGCGGCGCTCGGCGGAGGAGGCGCACGAGCGCGCCGGCGAGCACGGGATCGCCGTGTTCCAGGCCTGGGACGAATCCTGCGCGGATGGGCCGCCGCCCGCTCCGGCGATGCCGAGGGCGGGACCGCCCAGATGCGCGACGGGTGTCGAGGCGGCGGACGCGACCGGATCGGCGGCTCTGCGGCCGTACTTCATGGCGCTCCTGGCGAGTCGCACCTGGACGCGGGCGCCCCGGACGACGCGCGGCGGATCGGCCAGGACGCGGCCGCGCTAGCCGACGTCGGGCACGAGCTCTACTGGCGAGCGGAGCCTCCACCGGCTCGAGGGCGACGTCGCGCTCGCGGGGCCCGTGCCCGACGAGGCCGGCGCCGAGGAGGCCTACCGCGCGGCGATGGCGGTCGCGCGCCGCCAGGGCGCGAGCGCGCTCGAGCAGCGGGCCGCCGACCGGCTGGGCAGGTTGCTGCGGTGCATGCCCGGGACGGAGGCCCGCGTGCACCGGGCGGCGGCTGACCCCACCGCTTGCCGCCGAGGCGTGCGGCAGGGCCGAGGCGATAGCTCGGGCGAGGCTCATGCCCGGGGCGCGCCCCAGCGCTCGTCAGGGACCAGGGTCCGCCAGGGACGGCGGATCCTGGCCAGGGCGGGCGGCGAGCGGGGTACCGCCCCGCGCGTCACGGCGGCCCGAAAGCCCTGGAGCCGTCCCCGCCGCGTGGCAAGTCAGGCCAATGCGCGCGGTAGCCCTGGTGGCGGGCCACCAGGGCGTCGCGCCCGCCGAAGCGCCAGACCGTCCGGCTCAGTTCGCCTCCGAGGAAGCGTCCTCCGACGCATACGAGGCCGCGAGCAGCGCGGGCGAGGTGCGGCTTCCCGCCCAGCGGCGGCGCCGGACGAAGTCCTGCGGGTGGATGTAGTCGCCGGATGTGGTTTGGATCGCATTGTTCATCGAGGTCCCCTCTCAGGGTCGGGTGTGTCAGGCTCCCACGCGGCAAGCGCCCACGACGACGACGTCGTGGTGGCCGCGGCCGGAGGCCATCGGCGCGGGCTCTGGGTGCCCGAGGTGCGCGGCTCGGTCATTGCCGTCCCCGC